>NZ_JCAQAW010000002.1:0-1226725 GCF_059617945.1 Janthinobacterium sp. BCJ23
CCGCCAAAACAGAAGGCGACACTAGTGATGAGCTAAGCGAGCCGAACACCGCCACTGCGTACAATTTTCCTGTACATTTATTGCATTGTGACAGGTCTTGACCAATAGTTTTTCAACACAATAGGCCGAATCCAGCCCATCGTCCATGAACTATACCGGGTCTAAGTCCTTGGGAAATTGGCTGGCTCGCTGCCACTGCTCTTGATCGAGGTCTTCCGTCAAGTCACGCAGATGCCAAGCCCTGTTCAAGTGCGTAAACACATGGCCGAGGTCAATGCGAAGATTTACCTCACCGTAGTCCTCCTGGCTACTCATCTCCGATATGAGCGTAGTCAAGTGCTCTTGCGCATCTTCAAGTTCGTACATCAGTGTGGCCCATGCTGCAGGAGCGCTTTCTTTACTAATCATAGGGCAACCTTAAACTGCACTTCAATAACGTTGTGAACTTCCGCTCTTGGCCCGATTCGGCCACACGCAACTAGCCCTTTCTTTTGGTCTTTTCACGTTGCAAAATCGACCTGCATTCGTCTTCGGTCGGCACGTTTTTCTCGGTCAGTATGGTATGCCAGCCACCGCAATCAGGGTCAGGGCAGCCACACACAGTTGTTCGCACCGGGTGCTGGGTTAATCCATCGCGCTTTTGAATAGCATTAGTTCGTTCCTGACTCTTGATAAGGTGGACTAGCGCGCCTCGGCTCAAAAATTTTCCTGCCATGATTTTCCTCTAGGTGCCTTGAACCGCACAAGATGTTAACGTTTGCAATGCCTGCTGTTGGCTACTGCCGTTGGCAATTCAAACCGGCGGGTCAATTCGCTGGATGCAGCACTTTACCCAAAAATGGCTGGTCGCCTCATCACTTAGAGCACGTAAGCGGCCAGCGTAGCTTCTGCTTTGACCAGACGCCAGATGCCATGTCGCGCCGATCATGATGGCAGCTCCATCGCAGGCACTCTGCCGCGGTTGCCTCGGTCGGATGTGATGGCCTCGCTGTGCCCCTTGGTCGTGTTGCGCCAGGAGCGAATGTTATAGTGGCGAAAATTTATTTACTGAAAGAAACTGCCATGAAAAACGACGCAACCACTCGCCCGCAAGCAAACCAGGCACCTGTCAGGCTCAGCAAAGGGGACTTTGTCACCGTACTGCGCAAGCTGCTGCAAGACGAAGCAAAGGCCGGCAAGTCCAGCGTGGACGTACGCGCTGCGAACCTGCACACCGAGGTTGGCGTTTATCCGGCGCGCGGCCACTCGATGCCGACCTGTTGCACGGTGATGTATGAAGAGATGCAGCCGGGTGACGAGATACTGCTGACGCCACCTGGCGGCAAGGGAGCCACGCTGCTGGTACGGTATAAACTCCCGCGCTGATGCAGGCGCTGCAGTAGCAGCGAACCCATTGCCAAGTACCAATCGTCGCTAACTTATAACGTGCACAAGCAGGCGCTTCGCTGAGGCCACCTTGGTTGGATGGTGGGCCGCTTCAATAGTTTTCAAATATTTATATAAGCTCTTATATAAATAGTGCTACGATGGTTGCATGAAACCTGGACTGGGCACGCAATTAAGACATCTCATCGAACTGCTCGACGGCGCGGTCGAGCAGGCCTACGTGGAAGCGGGGCTCGATTACCGGCCCCGCTACACGCCGGTGATGCGGGTGCTGGCCGAGCAGCCGAGCGCGACCATTGGGGAGCTGGCGGCCCTGGGCGGCCTCACGCAGCCCGCCGCGACCCAGACAGTGGCTTTGATGGTGAAGAAAGGCCTGTTGACGGTGGCCGCCGGCGGCGAAGACGGCAGGCAGCGCGTGGTGCGCCTCAGCGCCGCTGGCGCAGCGCTGCTGCCGCGCCTGCGGTTGTGCTGGCAGGCGACCAAATCTGCGGCCGACAGCCTCGATGCGGAGCTGGCGTTTCCCTTGTCCGACTGCCTCGCACAAGCGATCGCCGTACTCGAGACGCGCTCCTTCGGCGCGCGCATCCGCGATGGCAGGCTGCGCCTGGATGCCCGCTCTGACGCAGCGACGACAACACCTGGCGAGTAACCTGAATGATGCAGCCACGCACACTTTTCACACAACGATCAAACGTTTCGTAGTCCAACTTGGAGGAATGTATGTCAGGTAGAAAGAAGCTTGCCGCAGCAATCGTATTGGGCACGTTGTTGTCGTTGCACGCCTTTGCGGCGGAGGACACCGCGTTGAACGCGGCCGATCGCACGGCGATCGTGCAGACACTGGCAGTGAAAATGAACGCGAATTACATCGAGCCAGCGGTGGCCGAACGGGTCGGCATTGCGATTACCAGGAAAAATGCCGAAGGAGGCTATGCGACCGCCGCCAGCGTGAAGGCGTTCAGTGCGGCGCTGGCGAAGGACTTGCGGGAATTGAGCGGTGACTTGCATTTCGGCGCCGCGTTTTACGAAGGTCTTCGTGAGCGCAGCGGTGCCGATGAACTGCCCAGTCGCGCCAAGATTGACGAATGGCGCGACCAGACCGCGCGGCGCGGCTATGACATCGAGAAGATCGAACGCCTTCCCGGCAACGTCGGCTACATCGAGCTGCGCGGCTTCGGCGGACCGGAATTCGTCGCCGCGGCGTACACGGCGGCGATGTCGCTGATGGCGGGGACGGATGCGCTGATCCTCGACCTGCGCCGCAACGGCGGCGGCAGCCCGGCCAGCGTGGCTTACCTGATGAGTCATTTCTTCCCGTTCGGCGACGAGCGTCACCTGATCGACATGTACGATCGCCCGACCGGTACGACGCGGCAGTTCTGGACCGTGAAGACGGTCGCACAGCGTTACGACAAGCCCGTGTACGTGCTGACCTCGGCCCGCACGTTTTCCGGCGGGGAGGATTTCTCCTATGGCATCCAGGCGCAGAAACGGGGGACGGTGGTCGGAGAAACCACCGGCGGCGGCTCCAATCCCGTGAGCTGGTACAACGTAGGGCAGGACATCATTGTCGCGATTCCGACCGCGCGCACGACCAATGCCGTCACCAAAACCAACTGGGAGCACGTCGGCGTGAAACCGGACATCGCCGTGCCGGCGGCACAGGCGCTGCAGACGGCGCATGTCGCCATCCTGCGCAACCTGGTGTCATCGGCCAAGGAGGGCAACGAGCGCAAGGAACTGCAGCGCGTGCTGGCGATGGCGGAGAAGGGGGAGTCCGATAAGCCGGTCTACACGCTCAGGGGCGAGCGTTGATATCGCGGAGCTGATCAAGCTTGTGGCGGCGTGGGGGCGTAGGTCGGATTAGCGGCGGCACGCCGCGTAATCCGACACTACTGAGCCAACAATGGTGTCGGATTACGCTTCGCTAATCCGACCTACGTGTCCGACCTACGTGAATGATCGGAAATGGGCTGTGTGTTTTTGACGTCAACGCACGCCACGACGCCTCTGAAAACCGTCGCGAGCAAGCCCAATGTCGGGTTGAGTAGCGCAGCCGTACTTTAGTACGGCGAGCAACGCCGACCCGAGAGTGGGCTGCGCCGCAGGTTTGCAGTGCGTCCCTGAGCTCAAGTCGCAATACCATACTTGTGCTGCGTCGCCTCGTACTGCTGCTTGAGCGACTCGAGTTTCGGATGCTTGGGGTCGATCTTGCGGATCACCTGCATCTGGTGCTGCGCCTGTTCGGCAAGCGGGGCTTCCCAGCCCAGCATGTTGAGCTGGCGCAGGATGGCGTCGACGGAGGCGAACAGCACGGGCAGGTTGCCTGGAGTCTTGCGCAAGGCCTGGCGCAGCACGAATACGGCTCCCTTGAGCTCTCCGCTTTCCGATTTGCTGGCCGCATCCTGCATCAGTTCCTGCACCTGGTTCGTGATCTGCTGGCCCATGCCTTGCGCCAGGTCGTGGCGGCCCGCCTTTTCAAAGACATCGACGGCCGCTTCCATCGTCACGTCGCTGTCGGCTTCGTTGACGAGTTTCATCATGACGTCGGACGCCGCCTGTTCCAGGTTGTTTTTCAGGCAGCTCTGTACGAGGCCCACCTTCAGCTGCGTCGACAGGCCGCGCGCCGTATCCAGCGCGGCGGCGGCAAGCTGCAGTTCGGTGGCGGCGGCGATGTCGTTGCCCGACAATTCATGCAGCATGGCGGCCGAGATGGCGCGGCACGCTTCCACGTTGGCGCCGCCGCGCAAGGAGCGCTCCATGTCGCGCAGCACGCCGCTCGCCTGCGGTGCATCGCCTTTCTTGACCAGCGTTTTCACCAGGTTGACGTGGTCTTCCGGATCGCGGAATTCCGAGTATTTGGCTTTCGTCACCACCTGCTTGTAGGCCCGTTCGGCCGCGCCGATGTCGCCCGTGTCGAAGGCGATGCCGCCCAGGTGTCGCAAGCGGCGCACCATGTGCGGCGAGATGGCCACCGCGTCCTCGAGGATTTTCTTCGCCTGCAGTTGCTGGCCCATGGCTTCATGGTTTTGCGCCAGCAGGTCGTAGGCGGCCATGAAGCGGGGATAGACCTCCACCAGTTCCAGCAGCGCGTCCTGCGCTTCCTCATGGCGCTGCTGTTCGAACAGGGTGCGCGCCAATCCCAGGTGGGCCCAGGCCATGGGGCGCGTGGCCAGCATGTCGGCGTACAGCTGTTCCGCTTCCTTCCATTCGTCCAGGGCGATGTGCAGCTCGGCGCGCAGGCGGGCGAAATCGGCCGCCAGGCGCGGGTGCTGCAGTTCGGCCGCGCGGCAGCTTTTCACGGCTTCACGCAAGTCGCCCTTGTCGATCAGCTGATACGTGGGCAGGAAAATGGCGCGCCGCTCGATGGCGCGCGCGATGCGTCCGCTCAGCACGTCGACGGTGAACGGTTTCAATATGTAGTCGGACGGGGTCAGCTCGGCCGCGCTGATTACCTTGCTGTGGATGGCTTCCGAGGTCAGCATGATGAAGATCGTCCACAGGCCGATCAGCTTATGGTGGCGCAAGTCTTCCAGCAATTGCTGGCCGTCCTGGCCGTCGGTGCCGCTGCCAAGATCGTATTCGCACAGGATGATGTCGAACGGTTTCTTCGTCAGCAAGCGGATGGCCGTGCCGGCATTGACGGCATATTCCACCTTGGTGATGGCCGCCTGGTTCAGCATATTGTGCAGGTTGCCCCGCATGCTGGGGTTCGGGTCGACGATCAGGACAGATAAGTCGCTAGTTTCTGGCATTGTTCAGCTCTCGTTCATCTGTTCGGTCATTTGCGGGAACTCTTCTTATATGTCTCGGCCTGGCAGTATTGTTTTTTATCAGCATACTGCAAAGCTGGCCGGCACTGCCAGCAAAATGCGTGCAATCGGGTGCGGGGCAGGGTGCAAGGTGCATCCGGTGGCGCGCAGCGTTGTATTTCATGGTGCCGTTGTGCTGTGCGCCAGTGCCGGTGCCGCAAATTCCAGCACATAGTTGACTAGCATGATAGTATCCTAATTACAACTAATGTTGGATGCCGCACAACCTTGCGGCCAGGCATGCGCAAGGCTGTACCGGGCGCTTTTCTTCTTTCTGGTGTCGATACCCGTATGCGTGTTCCTGATCTTTCTTCCCTGCGCCGCGTTGCCGTTCCCCTCGCATTTGGCGGCAACAGCGAACAGCAGCATACCTATTTTGCGGAATTGCACCGGGTCGGCATGGTCACGCAAGTGCTGGGCATCATCGCCTTCAGCTTGACGTGGCTGCTGATGCCGCCTACCTACCATCCGAACCTCACGCATGCCGTGCTGGCGCTGCTGGGCATGCTGATCAGCCTGGTCGTGCGCTACCGCTGCACCACCTTGCCCGTGCTGACGATTACCGGCGCCTGCGCCGTGCTGGCCCTGACTTTCGGCTTGCGCACCATGGCCGACGCCGTGCATCACGCCAGCTTCTGGGTCTTGCCGGTGGGCGTCTTCATGACCCTGGCCATCGCCTCCATTTTCAATGGCGGTCTCAGCTACCTGGCCGTGGTGGCCGGCGTTTGGTGGAACGTGGGCCATGGCCTGTATCCCGTCAACGCGGGCTTGCCCGACCAATCCTGGGCGCCCTTGATGATCGCCGTCAGCGTGCTGTTCGGGCTGGCACTGAATGTCAGCTTCAGTTTATTGCGCTTGCGTAACTATCACTCCAAGGTGGAGTTGACGCGGCTGGCCTTCCAGGACAGCCTGACGGGTTTGAACAACCGCCGCATGTTCACGCAGCGCGCCCAGCAGATGCATGGCGCAAGCCATGGCGGCATGCTGCATTTCCTGATGATCGACATCGACAATTTCAAGATCATCAACGACCAGCAGGGCCACGATGCGGGCGACGCGGTGCTCGTGCGCACGGCCGCCGTCATCGCGGACAAGGCGCAAGGCCATCTGTGCGGCCGCCTGGGCGGCGAGGAATTCGGCATCGTCTACGCGGGCGACCGGGATGACGCGCGCGCCTTTGCAGGCTCCCTGGTCGAAGCCGTCAGCCAGGCTTTCCTGGCCGCCCAGTTCGTGTCGATCAGCGTGGGCGTGGCCGAGCTGGACCGGAACAAGGAGCTGGGCCACAGCTACCGGCTGGCCGACGAGGCCCTGTACCTGGCCAAGCGGCAAGGCAAGAACCGCTATGTGATCGCCTGATGACCGGCTGAGGGTGTTGTTGCCATGTCAAAAACTGCCGCTGTGCGGGGCAAAACGGTGGCAAAGGGCCAAGTTCCGGTCATAAGGCAGGGGTAAAACGGGTATAATGCGCGCAAAGGAAATTTGCCGTACGAAAGATATTGTCATACCTACCTTTAACCCGCAGCCACGCTGCATCAACCACCTTCCAATCATGTTGATACTGCCGGGTTCCAATGCCCTGTCCCATTTCCGTAGCCACCGTCTGTTAAGCCAACTGCAAGCCGTCTCGCCTGCGATTGTTGCCGTACAAGCACGCTATGTCCATTTCATCGATGCCAGCGCGCCTCTCACCAACGACGACAGCACGCGCCTTGGCGCCTTGCTGACGTACGGCGAGCCGGCCCAGGCTGACAATACGGAAGGCGCTGCCGAAGAATTCTTCGTCATCCCCCGTTTCGGCACGATCTCGCCGTGGGCTTCGAAAGCCACCGACATCGCGCACAACTGCGGCATGGCGCACATCAAGCGCGTCGAACGCGGCATCGCTTTCCGCATCAACCTGAAATCGGGCATCCTGGGCAGCGCCATCGGCGCCGGCAAATTGACGGACGAGCAGGTACAAGCCGTGGCCGACCTGCTGCACGACCGCATGACGGAATCCGTGCTGCGCAGCGCCGACGACGCCAAGGACCTGTTCCGCACCCTGGAAGCGCGCCCGCTCGAATCGATCGATTTGCTGGGGCAGGGCAAGGTCGCGCTGGAAACGGCGAACACGGAACTGGGCCTGGCGATGTCGGAAGACGAAATCGACTACCTGGACGCCGCCTTCACCAAGGCCGGCCGCAACCCGACCGACGTGGAACTGATGATGTTCGCGCAGGCGAACAGCGAGCATTGCCGCCACAAGATCTTCAACGCCGACTGGACCATCGACGGCGTGGCGCAACCGAAGTCCCTGTTCGGCATGATCAAGAATACGCATGAACTGCAGCCGAAGGGCACCGTCGTCGCCTACAGCGACAATTCCTCGATCATGGAAGGTGCGACCGTATCGCGCTTCTACCCGCGCGGTGACAAGCACGAATACGCGGCGTCGACGGAACTGACGCACACCCTGATGAAGGTGGAAACGCATAACCACCCGACGGCGATTTCCCCGTTCCCTGGCGCCTCCACGGGCGCGGGCGGCGAGATCCGCGACGAAGGCGCGACGGGCCGCGGCGCCAAGCCAAAAGCTGGCCTGACCGGTTTCACCGTCTCGAACCTGTCGCTGCCGGACGCCGTGCGCAGCTGGGAAACGGCAGCTTCCGTGACGGCGCCGCTGGTTGGCCGCGCGGACGCGGACCAATACGGCAAACCGGAGCGCATCGCTTCGCCGCTGCAAATCATGATCGAAGGCCCATTGGGCGGCGCCGCGTTCTCGAACGAATTCGGCCGTCCCGTATTGGGCGGCTACTTCCGCACGTATGAACAGAACGTCGGTACAGATAAAGACGCCGTGTTCGGCTACCACAAGCCGATCATGATCGCTGGCGGCATCGGCAATATCTCGGCACAGCACACGCACAAGAACGACATCCCCGTCGGCAGCCTGCTGGTGCAGCTGGGTGGCCCGGGCATGCGCATCGGCATGGGTGGCAGCGCCGCCTCGTCGATGACCACCGGCAGCAACACGGCCGACCTGGACTTCGATTCCGTCCAGCGCGGCAATCCTGAAATGGAACGCCGCGCCCAGGAAGTCATCAACGCCTGCTGGCAAATGGGGCTTGACAATCCGATCATCTCGATCCACGACGTGGGGGCGGGCGGCTTGTCGAACGCGTTCCCGGAAATCACCAACGACGCCAAGCGCGGCGCGATTTTCGATCTGCGCAAAGTGCCGCTCGAAGAATCGGGCATGGCGCCGAAGGAAATCTGGAGCAATGAATCGCAGGAACGCTACGTTCTCGCCATCGCGCCGGAAAGCCTGCCATTATTTAAAGCCATGTGCGAACGCGAACGCTGTTTGTTCGCCGCCGTGGGCGTGGCCACCGAAGAGCGTCAACTGAAACTGATCGACCCGGAACTCGGTAACGAGCCGGTCGACATGCCGATGGACGTCTTGCTGGGCAAGCCGCCGAAGATGCAGCGCGACGTGGTCCACGTGGCCAACGATTTCCCTGCAATCGACCTGACGGGTATGGACTTGAAGGACGTGGCGCAAAAAGTGCTGCTGCTGCCGACCGTGGCCGACAAATCCTTCCTGATCACCATCGGCGACCGCAGCGTGGGCGGTATGACCGTGCGCGACCAGATGGTGGGACCATGGCAAGTGCCGGTGGCCGATTGCGCCGTCACCACCATGAGCTTTGAAGGCTACCTGGGCGAAGCGATGGCCATGGGCGAACGCACGCCGCTGGCCGTCATCGACGCCGCCGCCTCGGGCCGCATGGCCGTGGGCGAAGCAGTCACCAACATCGCCGCCGCAGCGATCAGCGACATCTCCGACATCAAATTGTCCGCCAACTGGATGGCCGCCTGCGGCCAGCCTGGCCAGGACGCGGCCCTGTACGACACGGTCAAAGCCGTCGGCATGGAACTGTGCCCGGCGCTGGGCATCAGCATCCCGGTCGGCAAGGATTCGCTGTCGATGCGCACGACGTGGAAAGACGACAGCACGGGCGCGGCGAAATCCGTCACGTCGCCGGTGTCGCTGATCGTTTCCTCGTTCGCGCCAGTGACGGACGTGCGCAAGTCGCTCACGCCGCAACTGAAAACGGACAAGGGCGACACGTCGCTGATCCTGATCGACCTCGGTCGCGGCAAGAACCGCCTCGGTGCATCTGCCTTGGCGCAAGTCATGGGCCAGCTGGGTAATTCCACGCCGGACGTGGACAGCGCGGAAGACCTGAAAGGCTTCTTCGCCGCCATCCAGAAATTGAACAGCGACGACAAGCTGCTGGCCTACCATGACCGTTCGGACGGCGGCCTGTACGCGACCCTGACGGAAATGGCCTTCGCCGGCCACACGGGCATGTCCGTCAACCTCGACATGCTGACCATGGAAGGCGAGCATTCGAGCGACTGGGGCGACGCCAAGAACTGGGCCGGCCAGGTAGCGGAACGCCGCAACGAACTGACCCTGCGCGCCTTGTTCAGCGAAGAGCTGGGCGCCGTGATCCAGGTGCGCGCGGAAGAAAAATCGCTCGTCATGGACGTGCTGCGCACCTTCAACCTGGGCGCCTGCAGCCATATCATCGGTAAATTGAACGACCGCGACGTGATCGAATTCACGCGCGACGCCAAGCTGATTTACACCCAGCCGCGCGCCGAACTGCACCGCCTGTGGAGCGAAACGAGCTGGCGCATCGCCCGCCTGCGCGACAATCCGGCCTGCGCGGACGCCGAATACGACCGCCTGCTGGACGTGCAGGACCCGGGCATGTCGCCGATCGTTACCTTCGACCAGAACGAGAACATCGCCGCGCCATTCATCGCCACCGGCGTGCGCCCGCGTGTCGCCATCCTGCGCGAGCAGGGTGTCAACTCGCATATCGAGACGGCCTACGTGATGCACCAGGCAGGTTTTACCGCTGTCGACGTGCACATGAGCGACCTGATCGCGGGCCGCGTGAAACTGGACGACTTCCAGGGCGTCATCGCCGTGGGCGGCTTCTCGTACGGCGACGTGCTGGGCGCCGGCGAAGGCTGGGCGAAAACGATTCTGTTCAACGCCAGCCTGGCGGAACAGTTCGCGCGCTTCTTCAACCGCACGGACAGCTTCGGCCTGGGTATCTGCAACGGCTGCCAGATGATGAGCAATCTGAAATCCATCATCCCTGGCGCCCACGCCTGGCCCAAGTTCACGCGCAACAAGTCGGAGAAATTCGAAGGCCGCTTTGCCATGGTAGAAGTGATGGATTCCCCATCGATCTTCTTCAACGGCATGGCCGGCACCCAAGCCGGCATCGCCATCGCCCACGGCGAAGGCTACGCCGACTTCTCGCAAACGGACGACATCACCCAGGTCACCAAAGCCATGCGCTTCGTCGACAACAAGGGCGCCGCCACGGAAGCCTACCCGTACAACCCGAACGGCTCGCCGGAAGGCATCACCTCCGTGACCACGCCAGACGGCCGCTTCACCGTGCTGATGCCGCATGCGGAGCGCGTGTTCCGTTCTGTGCAGCAGTCCTACCACCCTGAAGCATGGGGCGAGGATTCGCCATGGATGCGCATGTTCAGGAATGCGCGGAAGTTTGTGGGGTAATCAGTTAGCTTACCGGGTAGCGCTGGAGTTCAAGGCGCTGCTGCTGGGGTAGGAATGAGAGAGCCGCTGTCGGGAGACAGCGGCTTTTTTTTGTCAAGATGCTGTGACTTTGTTCGTGCTCTTGTTGTTTTGTGTTTTAACATTTGAAGGGGATATATTTTTCTTCCCTTTGTATCTTCTATTGTTTTTGCGATGGGCTGCATGTAGTGATCTAGGCCCAGACGGAGTGCCTTGCGCATCAACCATAATCTTCCCAATATCTAGTGCTTTTGCAATTCCTGGATTTAATATCAGTAATCCAGTTGTTTTTACTTTTGGTGCAATGTTATTTGCGGAACGCTCCCTATAAGACCAGTGAAAAAATGTGCCGCCACCACCTTCTACATTTTCACTGTATCCTACGACATTAATGTCATAAAGAAGCTGGAGTAAAGAGTCTGAATCGCGAAGGTATAGCGTGGCGCTAAAAGATTCACCGTCTGCCCATGCTTTAAAAAGTTTAAATGCAGAATTAAATTCAGTCATGGAAAATTTGCTTTTTCCATTTAAATACTGGAAGAATTTTAAATATTTATTGAAATCGTCTTGAGCCATGTAGAAGGCAGAGTAATTCTTTATTTCCCCTAACAGATAATCGGAGAACTCTCTAGTGATCGCAGGTTCATTTGCAATCCCTGCAGGGAATTGTGTCGCATTTTTATTTCTTCCTTTTAGGCAATATTTTTGTGTTATCTTTACGAATGTTAAAATATCTCGCGGTTTATGAAATGAATTTTTAAGTAGGTGTTTAAAGGTATGGCCGGAATTTCCTTTTGATATATAGTATTGATCCCAAGCGTCAGATGGTGTTGTCGTAAAATTTTGTTGAGATGAAAAATATTTTCCACTAACTTCAAATAATTTTGATGACGCATACTCTCGTTCTGTTGTAGACCAATCGAGGAAAACACAGTTGTCTTGAAGTCTGGAGTTTGAATTGTACAGATTTAAGGCATGAAAGACATCTGGGCGCACTAGAAGAACGACTTTTATTCGACCTTTTGAATCTCTAATATTGTTAAAGAATTCTGTGTTTAACTGCCATACGGCCTCTCCTAAGCCTTTGATACACTCTATATATTCTAAATAGGGCACCGTTTCTGGTCTGTAGTCTATGCCATCTATGAAAAGTATATGTCCATTATCAAGTTTTAAAGAGGAAATTGCCTCTTTTAAAGATGCTTCTGTTTCCATTAAGTGGTGTCTAAAGGTGGAGGTTTTTTCTGAACTTTCTTTCTTCTGTTCGCCGCCGGCTTCGCCAATCTGTTCATTTTTTATCTTTGCACTTAATATTTCAGAGTTGAGTACTTCAAACGCGCTTTCAACTTCTGGATTCAATGCATTTTTTGACCACTTTTGAATTTCCTTTTCAATTTTTGAAAATTTTCCTGTGACGAAGTGTAAAGGTGTCTTTGATTTTTCGACTAACATTCGCCCAGTTATAAAGAGTAGCATTGATCTCCATATGTTGGAATAATCGCTAAATGAGAGTTTTCCTTGACGTTTCATCGCAATAAACCTTTTATATTGCGTCTCCGTCATTGTTGTTAGTTTGCATTTGTGGTTTTTTGTTTCATTATTTTCTAGATAAACTGCGTATGCAGTTTTCCCAGCGCCTTTCTCTCCCATTAAAAAATAAACTTGAGGATGGAGTACTCGTTCTAATTCTTCTGTGGTAAGAAATATCCTCTGGAAGAATTCCTTATATTGTCTGCCTCGATAATTTATGGCATCGTTGTAAGGTTCTTTTAGATTCGCAATCTTTTCCCAGTTCATTTTTATTCGCCTTGTTTTCTAGATGATTTTCTGAAATTTTGTATTTAAGTTAGTGTTGTGGGTGTTTTTCCCTTCCTGATATGTTTTTGTAATTACAATCCTTTCGCCCCCCCACAATCATCACCGCCGACGGCACCAGCAAAAACTGCGCAAGCAGCGTCCCTGTCAATCTGCTCCCCACCAGCCACACCACCGCGCGCCGGAACTGCGATTCTTCGATCTTTCCCTCGATGACGTCATCCGTCATGCCCGACATGTGCGGGTCGATGAAGATGGCCATCATGATGGTGGCGCCGCCGTTGATGATCGATGAAAGCGTGCTGGAGGTGACGCGCACGCTGGGTCCAGCACGCCTGCGTACAGTGCGGCGAAGACGCCCACCGTCCACCGGGCCGTGGCGATGACGTTCATGGCCGTCATGGAGACGGAGACGCCTGATTGTTTGCGCAGGCTTGTGACGTTGGCGGGCTTTGGCAGGCTGGCGGAGGTCTTGAGGTAGGACAAGCCGCCCTTGAAGACGGCGTGCAGCAGCAGTTTGGGCATGAAACGATGTACTTGAAAGTGGTCGACGGCGCGGCAGAAGACGTGCTGGAAGGTGGGGATCAGGATCGCGCAGAGGATGGTTGCCAGGCTGGCGGAGAACAGTAGCCAGCGGAAATCTACCAATAGCGTGCTGGCGGCAACATGCTGGTCTATGCCCGTTTCGACGCGCTTGGCAAGGAAGGGGCCCAGGAAAGAGTTCGAGGTGCGCGAGAGTAGCATCAGGATGCTGAACAGGGCTAGCGAGACGGCGATGCGCCGCGTGCGGATGCCGGCGATGCGCTCGGGAGGCGAGGGTGCCGATGATGTGGATGATGAACGTCAGCGCGCAAATCAACAGCAATTGCTTGTCCATCGCAACCTTGCAGTATGGAAAATGTAATTCCATCCTGCCATGGAATTATTTATTTTTCAACTGCAAATAAGTTAATTATCACGTGATCTAGCTTTTGTGGTGTTTTATGGGCGGTAATGTGGCATTGGCTGTATTTTCACCCCAATGCAGAAACTGGGGTCAGACCCTACAGGGGTAATGTCCCCCAATGGGGGACATTACGATCACGAAGTGACTGACCCCGGCCTTTGCCTGTGGGTGAGATAAATGCCGCCAGTGAGCGTTTGACTGGTTTCCTTGCTTGTATTTCAAGCTTGCACCCTCAACTATCCTGGGTGGCGGCAGGACTTGCCGCTCGACATGACCCAACAACCCGGAGGTACACCATGAGTTTCGATTCCTTTCTGTCCAAACTGAAGACCAAAGCCAGCGAACTGAAAACCGAAGCGCTGAAGTACAAGAACAAGGATTTCCTGAACGCCGCGATGGCGGGTTCGGCCCTGATCGCCATGGCGGACGGCAGCGTCAGTGCGGAAGAGAAGCAGAAAATGGTGAAGTTTATTGAAAGCAATGACGCTCTGTCGGTGTTTACCACCACGGACGTGATCAAGGCTTTCCAGGACTATGTCGGTCAGCTGGAGTTCGACAAGGATATCGGCGAAGCCAAGGCCTACCAAGCGCTGGGCAAGATGAAGTCGAATGTGGAGGCGTCGCGCCTGCTGGTGCGCATGATTATCGCTGTCGCTTCGTCGGACGGCAATTTCGACGCCAATGAGCAGCGCGTGGCCAGCAAGATCGCGCGCGAACTGGGCTTGAATCCAGGCGAGTTCGAGCTGCAGTAACTTTTAAGCCAGCCGGCCACGGCTGGCCAGACTTAACTCTTGTCCCACCACGGCGGCGTGCCCGACGACCAGGGGCACGCCATTTGCACTTCGCTGATCCTGTAGCGGATCTCGATCACCTGGCCATGGTGAAACGGACCGCGTCTCCAGTCGCCGGAATCAAAGACGTAGCTTTTGCCCTTGATGCAGTGTTGGTTCGGATTGTTGCCAATGGGGCCGGTCGAGTGCAGGGTGACGCGCACTTCGCCGTTGGCGTCCAGCGGCGCGTCGCCGCCCATGAAGAGGGGATCCGAGCCGATGTCGCAGACAGTGGTGCTGCCTATTTTGCTGCAGTGCTTGATATACGTTTGCTGGCGCGCATTGGCCACGTAATTGTCATGCCGCATCGGCTTGCCGTCGTCATAGGTAAAGCGCAGGACGACTTGCGTGGGCTCGCTGGAAGGATGGCGCGTGGTGCTGGTGCACGCGGCGCTGACCAGGGCCAGCAAGGGCCAGGCCAGCAGGCGCAGGCCGCCGCGCAGCACGGTGAATATCGGATTACTGCGAGGTGTCTGCATTGCGCTCCATGGGCCGTTGCCATTCGTTTAAGGAATTTGGCGGCGATGATAGCACGCGATGGCAGCGCCTGTGCCTGCCGCGCCTGTGCGCCACCTCAACGCGACGCCAGGCCGATGTTTTGCACGTGGGAAGGCACGATGCCGCCGCTCGATACCTTCTGCGACGGCACCACCATCACCAGTTCGCCATCGACGCTGCCGTCATCGTTGTGGTTGATGCGCACCTTCATCTGGCGGTCCAGCGCGACGAAGGCGTTGCGGTCGGTGGCGACGATGCGGTGCTCTTCCTGTTTGCCGATACGCGCATACTTTTCAGCGCCGGCGAGGCGCAGTTCCAGGGTGTCGCCATTCGACAGATCATAGACGCCGACGAATTTCTTGAAATCCCGGCGCATCATGTAGCGCGGATGTTCGGGCACATCAATGCGCAGCGTGTTGCCCGGCACGGTGACGGTGTGTTCGGGAGGCAGGGTTTGCGCGGTGGCTGCCGTGCTGGCGGCGGCGAGGCACAGCAGTGTGCCCAGGATGATGGTTTTCATGGTGTTGTCCTCGTTGGTTGATGGCCTCTGGCGCGTGATGCGGGCGGGCATGGGGCAGGAACCAGTCTAGGCACAGGTTTGGCGCTGCGCATCGTTCATTCGGTGGAGACGGCCTTGATATTTTGCGTGGTAGGCCATCGCATGGCGGTGGTTTATGCACTAGCGCGCAGCGTGATTCATTTCTTGCAGCACCTTCTTGCATAGCTCGCCGTATCCCACGCCAGTGCCGTGTTTGTGTGCGGCCAAGTCATATCTGGCGCTGATGTCGTCCCAGGCCACGCTGCCGGGCAGCGGGCACAAGGCATCGTCGAGATCCATTTCGAAGTGGATGAAGTGGCCGTCGGCACTCAGCAGCTTGCCGTACACGGCGGGCATGCCGGGGTAGGCCAGCCGCAGGTCGAGCATAAGGGCCGCGCTCAGCGCCACGCCATGGCTGGCCGCGTACTGGCACAGGGCGTCGGGCAGGGGGCGGGCGCGCCACCAGGCCGCCGTCTGTTTGATGGCGGCCAGGGTCTGCGCGTTTTGTTGTTGGACAGAATATTGTCTGCTCATGGCTGCCACCCATGCTGAAGGGGACTTGCTGCCTTAGCGAGATGCCAGGCCCATGCTTTGCACGTGGGCCGGCACGATGTCGCCGCTGGCCAGTTTTTCGGCCGGCACCAGCATCAGTACTTCGCCGCCCACGCTGCCATCGTCGCGCAAGTCGATGCGCATGGCCAGCTGCCGGTCCAGCGCCACGAAGCTGTTGTTGTCGGTGGCGACGATACGGTGTTCTTCCTGGTTGTCGATGCGCGCATACATGATGGCGCCGATGCTGCTTGCATTGCGCAGGTAGAGCACTTGCCCGTTCGCCAGCTCATAGCCGCCGCGGAACGGGGCAAACCTTTCTGCAGTCATGAAATGTTTTTGTGCCGGTAGTTCGATCGCCTGCAGGCGTCCGCCTGGAATGACGACGGTCTGGCTGTCGGGAAGCGATTGCGCATTTGCCAGCAGGGCGCAGACGCCCAGGGTGCCGGCCACTATCCATGTTTTCATTTTTTTACCCATCCTTGAACTTTGGTGCCGTCCGCTGCCGGCGCGGCGATATGGTTGTCGATACCAGGGAAACCGAAGCGGTTGTCCGCACGCGCCGTGGTGACACTGGCAAGGAGCGGGCGACCGGTCTTGCCAGTGTAGGCAGGCAAGTTGTCCTGTACATCATCCGATCGGATGAGACAGCCTCATGCGTCGAGCACGGCCAGGTGCGCCGTTGCGCCATGGATCAGCGCGATCAGCTCGCCCTGGCGCCGTGTGTCCGTTTTCAGATAGGTGTGGTGCAGATGCGTCTTGACGGTATTGACGCTGATGCCGCTGCGCGCGGCGATTTCCTCGATGGTGGCCCCTTGCGCCAGTTCCTTGCCCACCAGCGCTTCGGCTTGCGTCAAGTCGAACAGCTGGCGCAAGGCGGGGACGGAGGTGCTCGCCTGTGTGGGATCGCGCGCAATCAGCAGTGCGCATGGCGGTTGGCAGGCGGCGAGCAGGGTGACGGTCAGGGCCAGCGGCGTTTGCTGCTTGCGCGCCAGGCGCAGCGACTGGCATTGCGGCGCGCCGCCGGCGCTGGCGATGACGAGGTGCACGGCACGCACGAGGGCCGGCGGTACGCCGTGTGCCAGCTGCGCCGCATGCAGGGCGTGGCCGGCGGGCGTGGCGAAGCGCAGCCCGAGGCCCGCGTCGAGCACAAGCACGGCAGCGCCCATGGCGTCGAGCGCCGCCAGCGCGCAGCGGCTGGCCAGTTGTGCCTCGCGGAGGCGCTGCTGCAAGCACAGGGCCCGTTGCAGATGCGGCAAAAGTTCCTGCCATTGCCGGCTGTTCAGGGCTGCGCTGTCGAGCTGCGGCCAGTCGTCCGTGTCGCAAGCCGTCTCGTACAAGGCGGCAATCAGTTTGCCCACATCCGCGCTACCTGTGCCCATGCTTGCCCCCATAGCCTGATTAGATCAGCGTGCCGCAGGCGTGCAGGTGCGGAACTGGGTAAGGGCGGTGTTGCGCAGCGGCCAGCCCCGCCTTTGTGAGGAGGGGCTGGCCGCCGCCATCTGGCCTGGGCAACTATCAAGATAGTACAAAGACATCAGTGCTGCAATGGTTTGCAATAATATGGTGGGATAGTGTTCTGTAGGAAACTTGCACGGGCAAAACACGTCCATGATGTAAGATTCGCACTATGACCGATTTCACATTTACCGATAGCCCATGAGTTCAATAATGATTCCCGACGTCGCCCTGGTCGACAATACCGAACAACGCACGCCATTGGTGCTCGTGCTGGACTGCTCCGGCAGCATGGATGGCGAGCCCGTCGCCCTGCTGAACGAAGGTCTGGCCTTGCTGGAACAGGAACTCAAGTCCGACGTGATCGCCGCCAAGCGCGTGCGCATCCTCGTGATTCAATATGGCGCCCACGATGAAGCCGTGGTGGCCAGCAACTGGTGCGATGCTATGGATTTCACGGCGCCCCGGCTTGAAGCGAACGGCACCACGCCGACCGGCGCGGCCGTCGAGCTGGCGCTGGCCGAGATCGAGCAGGAAAAGCAGCGCTTCCGCCAGGCGGGCGTGGCGTACACGCGGCCGTGGCTGTTTTTGATGTCGGACGGCGAACCGACGGACCGCTGGCAGCACGGCGCCGAGCAGGCGCGCGCGGCCGAGCAGGCCAATAAAGTGGCGATCTTCCCCATCGCCGTGGGCGACAACGCGAACATCGATTCCCTGGGGCAGTTTTCCAGTCGTGGCGAACGCGGCGTGAAGCAGCTGAAGGGCTTGCAGTTCCGCGAACTGTTCCTGTGGCTGAGCGCCAGCATGCAGGTGGTGTCGCAATCGCGTCCCGGCGCGCAGGCGCAACTGGCCTCGACGGACGGCTGGTCTGTCGTGAGCACCTGATCGATGGCAGCAGTGCAAGCAACACAGGATTCCTGGCGCACGTTCGGCGCCTCCGTCACGGGCAAGGCGCATTTGGATAAAGACATCCCTTGCCAGGATGCGCATGCGCACGCCGTCGTGGGCGACGTCCTGGTGGCCATCGTCTGCGATGGCGCCGGTTCGGCCAGGCTCAGCGAGCAGGGCGCACAGTTTGTTTCCGCGCAAACCGTGCAGGCGCTGGCCGGACGGCTGGAGCAGGGCGCCACCGTGCAGGATTTACATGACGGCGCGTTGGCAGGCACCCTGGCGCAGATCCGCGCCGCGCTGGACGATATCGCTCGCGCCGCCAACGCCACTCTCGACGATTACGCTGCCACAGTTGTCGGCGTGGTCATGGGGCAAGATACCGGCTTCTTCTTCCACCTGGGCGATGGCCTGGGCGTGGCGCAACTGGGCGATGGCGGCGAACTGATCTCGCTGCCCGCGAACGGCGAATACGCGAACGAAACATACTTTATCAGCGGCGAGCGCTGGCGCGAACAGCTGCGCCTGCTGCCGATACCCCAGTCCGTGCACGGCGTCGTGCTGATGTCGGATGGTTGCATGCCCTTTGCCATGAGCAAGAACAATGCGGCCTTGTACGCGCCGTTCATGGATGCCGTGCAAGGCTATCTGCGCACGGTCGAGAGCATCGAACTGGGCAATACGGCGCTGGCGTCCACCCTGGCCGACCCGCGCACGCACCAGATCACGGGCGACGACAAGACCCTGCTGCTGGCTTTGCGCGCATGAGCCGGAAGCAGGGCGTGACACCGGGCCTGAGTCCGGGTGGAAAAATCTGGCTCGACAAAGTCCGTAGCCTTGTCTTGGGCAAACTTATCAAGAGCGGCGGCGCGGGCAGCGTGTATCTGCTGCCGGGCGCGCCCACGCAGGTGGCCAAGCTGTACCACCCGCACCTGGACCGGGCCGCCAACCGGCGCAAGCTTGAAGCGATGCTGGAACTGACGCCCAAACTGCCCGATCAGTTGGAAAACGGCAAGCGCTACGTGCAGATCGCCTGGCCGCAAGCGGCCGTGTTCGACGGCCAGGGCGGTTTTGCCGGTTTCGTCATGCCCTTGCTGGACATGGCGCAGACGGCCGAGCTGGAACAGATCATGCAGGAGCGGCAAGCGCGCGCGGCCGGCTTGCCCACGGGTCTCGGGCCCAAGTTGACCCTGGCCGCCAACCTGGCCGCCGTCATCGATGCGCTGCACCAGCAGCAGCATTACGTGGTCGATCTGAAACCCGTGAACTTGCGCTTCTACCGCGATTCGCTGTACATCGCCATGCTCGATTGCGATGGTTTCAGCATCCAGGGCCATGCCGAGCGTTTTCCTGCGGAGCAATTCACGGCCGACTACCTGGCGCCGGAATTCCAGCGCAAGGGCATGCCGGCGGGCACGGAAATGGCGCAAGACCGCTTTGCGCTGGCCGTCGTCATCTTCCAGTTGCTCAACTTTGGCATTCACCCGTACAGCGGGCGGCCCGGCAATGCGCAAGTGGCGACCGACATTCCCGGCCGCATCCGCGACGCCTGCTATGCGTACGGCGTCAAACGCCACAAGCAGCTGGCGCCGAACGCGACCAGCGGCCATGCCTTGATGCCACCCGAGCTGCGCGCCATGTTCGACCGCGCTTTTTCCCAGTCCCCCAAACCGCAGCGGCCCTCGGCGGCCGACTGGGCGCAGTTGCTGCGCGGCTATGCGCAGCGCAGCGACGGCAAGCTCGTCGTGTGTACCGCGAATCCCGAGCACCAGCATTTCGCGGGCCTCGGCTGCGCGGCCTGTGCGCGCGACAAGGTCATTGTCGCGGCTGCGCAAGCCTCGGTGCAGGCGCAGCAGATGCAGTTGCAACAGCAATCGTTGCCGCCGCAGCGCAGTACGCGGCGCACGGCGCCGGGGCAGGCGCCCGCCGCCATTCCAGTGGCAGGCAACACTGGCGGCGGCATCACGGGCAAGGGCTGGGCCGTGGTGGTGCTGCTGATTGTGCTGTTCCTGATCGGCTTTACGGCCTGGACCTCGTCGCCCGATGAAGCCAAGGCCAAGGCCAGCCTGCAGGCGCAAGCGGACCAGGCGGCTGGCCTGGAAGTATTTCGCTGGCGTTCGCGCAAGGCGACCGGCTTCCAGCCGTCCGATGCGCGCAAGGCCGTGCGCAGCCTGTCGCAAGCGATCAGCAAGGGCGACGATGACGCCGTTACGCGCGGCTTGCAGCTGTTGTACCGCTCCGGCCAGGAAAAGCCGTCCGGCTACGGCGTCGACCGCACGCAGGCGCAGCTGCGCGCCTCGTTGCTGGAGGGCCTGGGCTGGGCGCCCGGCTATGAGCCGGCGCTGGTCGCGACCTATCTTGACCTGCTGCAAGCGAACCCGCGCGACCATCTGGTGGCGGCGGCCATGGGCCGCATGCATCTGAGCCTGAACGAACCGCAGGCGGCGCGCCAGTACTTCGAGCAAGCCGTGTGGGCGCGCCCGACCGATGGCACGGCCTGGCTGGGCATCGCGGCCGCGGCGCAGCTGCGCGGCGGCGACGAGCGCGATGCCGTGAACCTGGTGGCGCTGGCGCAGCTGACGGCTTATCGCTACGCCGTGGAGCATGCCTTGCCAACCGAGCCGGGCCAGCCGGCCGACAATGGCGTGGCGCGCATGACGCAGCGCATGGATCTGAACGCCAAGGTGCTGCGCCTGGCCCAGCCGGGTGCTTACCAGAAACGCTGGGACAAGGTGCTGGCCGAGGGCGCGCTGCTGGCAGCCAAACTCAAGGCCATGCCGCCCTTGCGCGACCAAGTCGGCGGCGTGCAGCGCGAGACGATGACGACGGTTGCCTATGGCGTGCTGGACGAAAAGCACGCAACAGGTGAAAACCGCCTGACCCTGACCATTGCGGCCGACGGCACCCTGAGCTATGCGGCGGCCGAGTTGCCGATGGAGCCGATGCTCAACAAGGTGCTGCTCGACAGCGTCAAGCGCTGGACCTATTTGCCGGCCGTGCAGCACGGTCAATTGCAGGATGCCAAGGTGGTGGTGCTCGTGCGCTACCGCGATGGCCGGGTCAGCTTCGAGCCGGGCGGTGTGGCCGTCACGGCGGATAATTAAAGGAATAGCATGAAAATGAAGACGATATGCGCCGTGCTGGGCGCATCCTTGCTGGCCTCAGGCATGGCGCAGGCGGACATCGTGCAGCGCCTGGTAGTGACGGCCATGGCGGCCGAACCAGATAGCGAAGGCGGCGATGTGTTCACTATAGCGGGCACGACGGCCTGCGGCGGCAAGCAGATACGCATGGATGCGCGCTCGGTGAACCTGGACGAGGCGCCGTACGAGGCGCTGAAAGCCGGGCTGGCCAAGCAGATCCGCAGCAAGACGCCCATGCTCGTTACCCTGAAAAAATGCCCGGACGATACGAGCGTGCCCATCGTGCGCCAGATCGCCGACTGCACGCCCGGCACTTGTGCCGATGGCCGGGCGCGGCTGTACCTGCACGAGCGTTTCTACCCCATCGAGCAGGAAAAGGCGCCGAATGTGCTGATCTTGCCCTTGCCAAAAGGCAAGCAGCCTGGCACGTGGAAGGTGGAGATTTATAGCGTGGCCGGTCACAAGCTGCGCCTGTCCGGCCAGGTCAACCGCGCAGACTATGCGCAGGGCGAGCTGGTGGGCGGCTATGTCACGTATTACCCGAATGGCAAGATCGAGAAACAGGTGGCGCAGGATGGGCAAGGCCGTCAGCATGGCATCGGCAGCAAGTATTTTCCCGATGGCACGCTGGAGCTGCGCGGTGACTGGCGCCATGGCTTGCCAGAAGGCGAGCATCAGCGCTATCACGCGACCGGCAAGTTGAGTGAAACGAGCATCTACCGCGATGGCAAGCAGCTCGACGGGCCAGTGCAGACGTTTGATGAAAATGGCAAGCTGAGTAGCAGCTACACTTTGCGCGGCGGCAAGATGGAAGGCGAGATGCTCACATACTTTTCTGATGGAAAAATCTCCAGCCGCGCGGAAATGCAACACGGCAAGTTCAATGGCGTGAGCACGAATTACTACCCAAATGGCGCCGTGCAAGCCAGGATGACGCAGGTTAACGACTTGCCCACGGGCGAGGCAATGGAATTTTATGCGGACGGCAAGGTGAAAAGCCGCCAGCAATATGGAGACAAGGGCGGGCTGCTCAGTATCCAGCGCTACAGCCCTCAGGGCGTGCTGGTGCTGGAACGGAAATGGGATGCACAACTGCGCGAACAGGGCACGTCGCGCTCGTGGTACGAGAACGGCAAGCCGGAACAAGCCATCGACTACGTGAACGACCGGCGCGACGGCTGGAGCCGCAGCTGGCACGAGGATGGCAGTTTGAAGGGCGAATGCCAGTACGTGGCCGGCAAGGCCCAGGGCGGCTGCGGCGAAGCGCCGCCAGCGCCGGAACTGCAGCGCAAGGAGCAGGCATGGCGCGCCTTGTGAAGCATGTGCTGCTGGCGACGCTGCTGTGGCCGGTGCTGGCCCACGCCGAGATCGAACAGCGGCAAGTAGTCAGCGCGATCAAGGCGACGCCCGACGGCGATGTGCTGACCCTGGCCAGCGACAGCGGCTGCGGCGGCAGGCAGGTGCTGATGGATGCCGTGTCCGTGGGCCTGGACGCGCAGCAATACGCCGCCATGAAGCAGCAATTGGCCAAGCTGATACGTGACAAAACGCCCTTGTTGATGCGTATCAAATTCTGCCCTGCGCCAGGTAATGTGGGGGCGCTTGGCATGCCCGATGTCGGCAAGCTGGGCGGCTGCGAGCCGCAAGCCTGTGCCGATGGCAAGGCGCGCCTGTACCTGAATCACAATCTGACGCGCGGCGAAGTCAAGGAACATGCGCGCTATGCGCTGGTCGTGCCGCTGCCGCCAGGCAAGACGCGCGCCACCTGGCAAGTCGAGATCTATCACGTGCGCGAAGGCGAGCCGAAGCGGCTGATTGGCCAGGTCAACGATCCCGATTACCTGCGCGGCAAGCTGGTGGGCAACTACAGCATGTACTACCCGCATGGCCAGTTGGAAATGCAGGTGGAGCAGGATGGCCGCGGCGTGCAGGAAGGTGTGCAGACCCTGTATCGTCCTGACGGCCAGATTTCCATGCGCAACACGTGGCGCAATGGCGTGCAGGAAGGCGAACAGCGGACCTACCACGATACGGGTAAGCTGAACGAGGCCAGCCAGTACGTGAACGGCGCCCGCGCCGATGGCGTGGTGGGGTCTTTTGATAAAGACGGCAAGCTGCGCACGCGCATGACCCAGGTCAAGGGCCAGACGGAGGGCGAGCTGCTGCTGTTCTATCCGGATGGCACGGTGGAAAGCCGCAGCCGGTACGAGAACGGCATCCAGTCAGGACCGAGCACCGGCTACTTCCCGGATGGAAAGGTGCAGCGTACAACGCAATACGTGGACGACAAGCCGGCCGGCGACAGCGTCGAATATTACCCGGACGGCAAAGTCGCCAGCAAGCGCACGCACAGCGGCCACTTCGTATTGCGCAGCGAACAGCGTTTCAGCCGGGCTGGCGTATTGATGGTGGACAAGCAGTGGAATGCAGGCGGGCGCGAGGAGGGCGCATTGCGTTCCTGGTATGCCGATGGCAAGCCGCGGCAGCTGATCGAGTATATCGATGGCGAGCGCCAGGGCTGGACGCGGCACTGGCGTGCTGACGGTAGTGTGGAAAGCGAGTGCCGTTATGTGGCGGATGAGCCGCAGGGGGAGTGCACGGGGGCGTCCGCGAAGATGTCGTACACGGAGGATGGAATTGAATTTGAGATGCCGGAGCAGTGAGGCACGTCAATTAACCCAAGACAAGGACTGGGGTCAGACCCGTCGGGTCTGACCCCGGCTCTTTGCCTGAGGGTTCGGTGATGCTATCGGCTTACAAATAGTCTAGGACTGAGGCGTAACATTACCGGTGCGGCGGCGTCAGCACGCTGGCGATCGCCTTCGGCAAGGTCTCAGGATAATCGCGGCTGAAGTGCAGGCCGCGGCTTTCTCGGCGGGACAGGGCGCTGTTGACGATCATCGAGGCCACGTCGACGAGGTTGCGCAATTCCAGCAAATCGTGCGTGATGCGGAAGTTGCGGTAGTACTCGTCGATCTCTTCCTTCAAGAGCGCGATGCGATGCTGGGCCCGTTCCAGGCGTTTCGTCGTGCGCACGATGCCCACGTAATTCCACATGAAGCGGCGCAGCTCGTCCCAGTTGTGGGAAATCACCACTTCCTCGTCCGCATCCGTGACCCGGCTTTCATCCCAGTCGGGCAGATACGGCGTGCCCAGCTTTTCCTTGCTTTCGATGTCTTGTGCGCAAGCGCGGCCGATGACGATGCATTCCAGCAAAGAGTTCGACGCCAGGCGGTTTGCGCCATGCAGGCCCGTGCATGCCGTCTCGCCGACCGCGTACAGGCCCGGCAAGTCGGCGCGCCCTGCCAGGTCCGTCACGACGCCGCCGCATGTGTAGTGGGCGGCCGGTACGATGGGGATAGGCTGCTTGGTGATGTCGATGCCCAGTTCCAGACAGCGCGCGTAGATGGTCGGGAAGTGTTCAATGAGGAATTCGGCCGGCTTGTGGCTGATGTCCAGGTGCACGTAATCGAGGCCGCGTTTCTTGATCTCGAAGTCGATGGCGCGCGCCACCACGTCGCGCGGCGCCAGTTCGGCCCGCTCGTCGTGGGCCAGCATGAAGCGCGTGCCAGCGGCCGCACCCGCTTCAGGCGGCAGTTTCAGCAAGCCGCCTTCGCCACGGATGGCTTCGGTGATCAGGAACGATTTGGCATACGGGTGGTACAAGCAAGTCGGGTGGAACTGGATGAATTCCATGTTCGACACGCGGCAGCCGGCGCGCCAGGCCATGGCGATGCCGTCGCCGCTGGCCGTGTCAGGATTCGTTGTATATAAGTAGACTTTGCCGGCGCCGCCCGTGGCCAGCACGGTGTGCTCGGCGGCAAACGTCAGTACTTTACCGGTTTGCTCATCCTGTACGTACAGGCCGTGGCAATGCGGTTGCGCGTTGCGCTGGGTCGGCTTCATGCCCAGCTTGTCGGAGGTGATCAGGTCGATGGCGCAATGGTGTTCGAACAGGCTGATGTTCGGGTGGGCGCGGACCTTTTCTTCCAGGGTCACTTGCACGGCGTGGCCGGTGGCGTCGGCCGCGTGGATGATGCGGCGTTGGCTGTGTCCGCCTTCGCGGGTCAGGTGGAAACCCAGTTCGGCCGTGGCGTCGCGCGTAAACGGCACGCCTTGCTCGATCAGCCATTCGATGGCTTCACGGCCGTGCTCGACGATGTAGCGCGTGGCGCTCTCGTCGCACAGGCCGCCGCCGGCGATTAGGGTGTCTTCGATGTGCTGCTCGTGGCTGTCGCCCGAGTCCAGCACGGCCGCGATCCCGCCTTGCGCCCAGTTGCTGGCGCCATCGAGCAGCGCGCGTTTGGAAATGATCGCGACGGTGCGCGTCTCAGCTAAATGCAGTGCAACCGATAAACCCGCCAGGCCACTGCCGACAATCGCTACATCAAATTTCATGACATTTATCTTTTTTTAGGGGAAGCATACTATATGCCATTTCCCCTCATTCGGTAATGTATTGAGATAAATTCTGCAAGCGAAAGATAGCCGGGGCTGTAGCTTGTGGCGCATCAATGTCTTCTTGGAACAGTTCGCCATGATGGCAAGACCAGCAGCGGGCCGCCTTGCGCGCGGCCTGATGCTTTTTGCCGCAGGGGGAACCATGATCCGCATCTTCAGCCATTATGTGTCGAAAACAGCGTTTATCCTGCTGTTGCTGGAAATCCTGATCCTGCTGCTGTCGGCCACCCTGACGTCCTTGCTGTGGCTGGCGGATGGCAGCCACTTGGTGCGGGCGAGCGAGGTCTACCTGTCGTCCTCGATCTTTGCGCTGGTCATTGTCTTGAGCATGAGCGCGCTGGGCATGTACCAGCACCGCTCGCGCGAAGACATCCGCAACACGTTATTACGCATCCTGCCCTCGTTCGCGCTCGGTTTTGCCGTGCTCAGCGTGTTGATACGCTTTATTCCAGCCCTGCATTTCGGACGCGGCAGCGTGCTGATCTTCGGCTTGGGTGCCATCGGCGTGCTGCTGGCGCGCCTGCTGGTATTCAAATCCTCGCAATCGGCGCTGATGAAAGGCCGGCTGATCCTGGTGGGTGGCGGGGCGCTGGCGCGCGAGTGCATGGACTTGGCGGCCAGCAAGATCGGTTTTCACCAGTTTACGGTCGTCGGCTGCATCGATGTGGCAGGCGAGCAATGCTGCGTGCCGGCCTCGGCCTTGCTGCCGAACGGACCGTCCCTGCTGGCCACGGCCCAGCGCCATGCCGCGCATGAAATCGTCGTGTCCGTCAGCGACCGGCGCAATGGCGCGTTTCCTGCCAAACAACTACTTGAATGTGCGCTGGGCGGCGTCAAGGTGATCGACGCGGCCACGTTTTTCGAGCGCGAAGCGTGCCAGATTCGCATCGATTCATTGCAACCGAGCTATCTGATCTATGGCGGCGGCTTCGACCAGAGCTTTTTCCGCGCTACCTCGAAGCGTTTGTTCGACCTGGCGGCCAGCGGCGTCATCTGCCTGGCGTCGCTGCCCGTGATGCTGGTGACCGCCCTGTGCATCCGCCTGGAAGACGGTGGCCCCGTGTTCTATCAGCAAGAACGGGTGGGGCGCGACGGCCAGCCATTCAAGGTGCTGAAATTTCGCAGCATGCGCTGCGACGCCGAGCGCGACGGCACGCCCATCTGGGCCTTGGCCAACGATGCGCGCATCACGCGCGTGGGAAATCTGATCCGCAAGCTGCGCATCGACGAGCTGCCGCAGATGCTCAATGTGTTTCGCGGCGAGATGAGTTTTGTGGGACCACGCCCCGAACGCGCGTATTTTGTCGAGCAGCTGAAGGAGCAGGTGCCGTACTACAACATTCGTCACAGCATCAAGCCGGGCATCACGGGCCTGGCGCAGGTGCGCTACCAGTATGGCGCTTCCGTCGAAGATGCCGTCAAGAAGCTGCAATACGATTTGTATTATGTGAAAAACAATAGCCTGTTCCTCGACCTGCTGATCCTGCTCGACACGGTGCAGGTGGTGCTGTTTGGCAAGGGCAGCCGATGATGCGGGACCAGTCGGACTGGCTGGCGGCGCCCGACGCGGCGGCTCTCAGCCATGGCCTGGCGTCGCTGGCCTTCTTCGTGCTGGCGCTGCTATTGATCAGCAACTGGCGCGCGCGGCAAAACGTGCGCGCCTTGCTGGTGGCGTGCCTGGCGACGGGCGGCTGGGCGACGGGCACGGTGGTGCTGGTACTGCTGGGGCAGCGCATCGCGCTGGCCGGCGACGCGCTCGAATTGCTGCGCACCCTGGCCTGGCTGGTATTCCTGCTGCTGCTGATCGAACCGTCGCGGCCCCGTTTGCGCCTCGTGCTGGCCGGCATCGTCCTCACGGCGCTGGCACCGTGGCTGCTCTCCATGGCCTCATCCTGGCTGGCGCTGCCTTTGCCGGCGCGGTTCATCGCCAGTGTCTGCCGTTTGCTGCTGGCCGTGCTGGGCATGTTGTTGGTGGAACAGTGGTACCGCAACACGCCGCCCCTGAAACGCTGGGGCATCAAGTTTGCGTGCCTGGGCGTGGGCGGGTTGTTCGCCTATGATTTCTATCTGTACAGCGACGCCTTGCTGTTTCGCGCGGTCAATGATGACATCTGGGCCGCGCGCGGCATCGTCGACGCCCTGTGCGCGCCGCTGCTGGCCGTCTCGGCCGCGCGCAATCCGGGCTGGGCGCTGGGCTTGTCCGTCTCGCGCCAGATGCTGTACCGCTCGGCCGCCTTGCTGGGCTCGGCCATCTATTTGCTGGCCATGGCGGCCAGTGCCTATTATTTGCGCTATTTCGGCGGCACCTGGGGTTCCCTGATGCAGATGGCTTACCTGGGCGGCGCGGCCTTGCTGCTGGCGGGCGTGCTGTTTTCCGGCAGCCTGCGCGCCAAGCTCAAGGTGTATATCAATAAACATTTCTACAATGCCATCTTCGATTACCGCGAGGAATGGCTGAGATTTACGCGGGCCTTGTCCGAAGATGGTCCGGCCCTGGGCGAACGCACGATACAAGCGATGGCGCAACTGGTGGAAAGCCGCGCCGGCGCGCTGTGGATCTTGCGCGAACAGGGGCAGTTTGCCCCGGCCGCCAGCTGGAACTGGCCGCCGAGCAGGTGGAGCGAGCCGGCATCTGGTCCCTTGTGCCAGTTTTTGGAGGCAAGGTTATGGGTAATCGACGTGCCCGACTGCCAGCAAAACCCGCGCCAGTACGGCGGCTTGCAGTTGCCGCCGGCGCTGCTGGCGCTGCCCGGCGTGTGGCTGCTGGTGCCATTGATGCTGCATGGCCAGCTGTTCGCCTTTGTCGCGCTGGCGCGGCCCCGCACGCATATCAGCTTGAATTGGGAAATCCTCGACGTGCTGAAAATTGCCGGCAGCCAGGCCGCCAGCTACCTGGCGCACCGCGAATCGCTCGACACCCTGACGGTGGCGCGCCAGTTCGACTCGTTCAACCGCATGTCCACTTTCATCGTGCACGACCTCAAAAACCTCGTGTTCCAGCTGTCGCTGCTACTGAGTAATGCGGAAAAGCACCGCGCCAATCCCGCCTTCCAGGAAGACATGCTGGGCACCCTCGACCATTCCGTGCAGAAAATGAAGACCTTGCTGCAGAAACTGGCGCGCGGCGAAGCGCCGGAAGCGCCGGCGCCGCTGCTGCTCGACGGCTTGTTGCGCCAGGCCGTGGCCGCCAAGGCAAGCCTGGCCCCGGCGCCCCGGCTGGAAATCGTCGATGGCGAGTTGACGGTGCTGGCCAACCGCGCGCGCCTGGAGCGGGTGCTGGGCCACTTGATCCAGAACGCCATCGAGGCGACGGCCAGCGATGGCAAGGTGGCCGTGCGGCTGCGGCGCGAGCAGCACACGGCCGTCGTCGAGCTCGACGATACGGGGCAGGGCATGAGCGAGCAATTCATCCGCGAACGCCTGTTCAAACCGTTCGACACGACCAAGACGGCGGGCATGGGTATCGGCGTGTTCGAAAGCCGCGAATACCTGCGCGAAGTGGGCGGCAGCCTGGAGGTGCGCAGCGAGCCGCAGGTGGGCACGACGTTTCGCGTGGTCCTGCCGCTGCACGCGGCATAGCAAAGGAGTGCCATGGGCAAACAAAAACTGCTGGTCATCGAAGACGATCCCGGCCTGCAAAAGCAGCTGCACTGGAGTTTTGACGGCTATGACGTCTTGCTGGCGGGCGAGCGCGAGGCGGCGCTGGCGCTCGTGCGGCGCCACCAGCCGGCCGTGGTGACGATGGACCTGGGCTTGCCGCCCGACCCGGACGGCGCCACGGAAGGCCTGGCCACCCTGCGGCAAATCCTCGCGCTGGCGCCGGACACGAAAGTCATCATCCTCTCCGGCAACCAGGAACGCGCGCATGCCTTGAAAGCCATCGCCCTGGGCGCCTACGATTTTCACCAGAAACCGTTCGAGGCCGACATGCTGGGCCTGGTCATCGCCCGCGCGTTCTTTCTGCACGCGATGCAGCAGGAAAACCGCCGCATGCTGCAGACGCAGGCGGACTCGCCGCTGGCCGGCATCGTCAGCCGCGATCCGGGCATGTTGAAGCTGTGCCGCAGCGTGGAAAAAGTAGCGCCCTCGTCGGCCAGCGTGATGCTGCTCGGCGACTCGGGCAGCGGCAAGGAACTGATTGCGCGCGGCTTGCACGCGCTGTCGAGCCGCCATGCGCAACGCTTTGTTGCCATCAATTGCGCGGCCATCCCCGAAAACCTGCTCGAGAGCGAGCTGTTCGGCTATGAGCGGGGGGCGTTTACGGGCGCGGCCCGGCAAACCCTGGGCAAGATCGAACTGGCCCACGGCGGCACTTTCTTTCTCGATGAAATCGGCGACATGCCGATGGGGCTGCAGGCGAAACTGCTGCGTTTCCTGCAGGAGCGGGTCATCGAGCGCGTCGGCGGGCGCGCCGAGATCGCCGTCGATGTGCGCATCGTCTGCGCCACGCACCAGGACCTGAAAGTGCTGGCGGAGCAGGGACGTTTCCGCGAAGACCTGTTTTACCGCCTCAGCGAAATCGTGCTGCGCATTCCGCCGCTGCGCGAGCGGGCCGGCGACGCGGCCTTGCTGGCCCACCATTTCAAGAACAAGTTCTGCGCCAGCGAAGGCCGCAGCAACCTGCATTTCAGCACCGGCGCGCTGCAGCTGATCGAAAGCTACGGCTGGCCCGGCAATGTGCGCGAAGTGGAAAACTGCATCAAGCGGGCCGTCATCATGAGCGACGGGCCGCAGATCGCCGCCGACGACCTGGGCTTACCCGCCAGCGCCCAGGCTGCGCCCCAGGATGAACCGCTGAATCTGCGCCAGGCCCGCGACGGGGCCGAATACAAGGTGATGGTGCGCGCGCTGGCGCGGGCCGACGGCAATATTGCCAAGGCGGCCGAACTGCTGGGCGTGAGCCGGCCCACCCTGTACGACCTGATGGGTCATCACGGCATCAAGTCGCAGGTGAATAGCTGAGTGTATTAAAAATCAAGATTGTGTAAGGCGTCGCACATACGATGGCGCCGCCATGGCGCATCCTTGCCTCATCTACAACAAGGAGGCGCCATGAACGCGATCAATCTATTGATGCAGGACCATAAGGCCGTGAAGGCCCTGTTTGCCCAATATGAAGGCTTGAGCGACCGCTCATTTGCCACCAAGAAAAAGCTGGCCGACCAGATCTGCCAGGAACTCACCGTGCACACGCAGCTGGAAGAAGAAATCTTCTACCCGGCCGTGCGCCGCCCCATCCACGACGGCGACCTGATGGATGAAGCCCTCGTCGAGCACGCGAGCGCCAAGGAGCTCATCGCGCAAATCTCCGCCATGGACCCGGCCGACGACCTGTACGACGCCAAGGTCAAGGTGCTGTCCGAGCAGATCGAGCACCACGTCAAGGAAGAGGAGGGCGACATGTTTCCGAAGGTGCGCGAGACGGCCGTCGACCTCGACGCGCTGGGCCAGGAAATGGCCGCGCGCAAGGAACAGCTGACGGGCGTGGCCGCCTGAACGGCTTAAAAAAATCAACAACCAAGGGAGTATTCCATGCAAGCTACACAATTGTCCGTGTCGGACCTGAACAATCCGGGCGTCTCCTGGGGCGCCGTGCTGGCGGGCGCGGCCGCTGCGGCCGCCTTGTCCTTCATCCTGCTGATCCTCGGCGTGGGCCTGGGTCTGTCATCCGTGTCGCCATGGTCGTTCAACGCGACGGCCATCGGCGTGTCGACCATCGCCTGGCTGGCCTTCATGCAACTGGCCGCCTCCGGCATCGGCGGCTACATGGCGGGCCGGTTGCGCGTGAAATGGAGTGCCATCCACACGGATGAAGTGCACTTCCGCGATACGGCGCACGGCTTGCTGGCCTGGGCCGTGGCCACCCTGATCACCGTGGCCGTGATGGCCGGCGGCACGCGCGCCGTACTGAGCGGCGCCATCGATGCGGGCAGCGGCGTGGCGGCGGCGGTGTCCCCAGCTGCGGCGGCGGGTGCGGGTGCGGCTGGTGCGAAGGCGGGCGAGGGCGGCGGCGCCAATCCGCTCGATTATTTCTCGGACATGCTGCTGCGCGCACCTGCCGTGCCTGCCACCGCTGCTGCCACCACCGGCACCCTGGCGGTACCTACGGCCAATGCCAGCACGGCCGACCAGCGCATGGAAACCGGCAGGATCTTCGCGACAAGCCTGTCCGCAGGCAGCCTGGCCGCCGATGACCGCGCCTACCTGGGCCAGGTCGTGGCCAGCCGCACGGGCTTGACGCAGGCCGAAGCGGAAGCGCGGGTCGACGCCGTCTACGGCCGCGCAGCCAAGGCCGCCGCCGATGCCAAGGCGCGTGCCCAGCAGGCGGCCGACACGGCCCGCAAGGCCGGTGCCCACACGGCACTGTGGATGTTCGTTGCCTTGCTGCTCGGCGCTTTCGTGGCCAGCCTAGCGGCAACGTTTGGCGGCCGCCAGCGCGACCATGAGCGCGTGCTGCGCCACGTCACCATCTGAACCCTGTCTCTATAAACTATATAAATCAAGGAGTCCTCCATGCGTTCCATCCTCTTGCTGCTGCTGGGCATTCCATTGCCCATCGTCATACTGATCGCCCTGTTCGTCCGCTGACAAGGCCAACACAAGAACCGGTGCCCGCTGAAAGGTGGGCGCCGGTTTTTGCGTGAAAGCGGGCGCATGTGTAAGATGGCGCCATCTTTCCTCCGAGACCATCCATGAACGTGACCTCCATACGTCCCTTGCTGAAAACCGCCACGATCGCCGCCTTTGCCTGTACTGTGCTGGCCGCGTGTTCCACCCTGATCGGCCCGCGCGACGTGAATGTGTCGCTGAGCAAGATGCAGCAAGGCCTGGAGCGCCGCTTTCCCATCGACAAGCGCGTGCTGTCCGTGCTGGACGTTAAGCTGACCCACCCACAACTGTCCTTGCAACCCGAGCGCGAAAGAGTGGCTCTCAGCGTGGATGCCAGCGTCTTGCCGCCTTTTATTCGCCAGAGCTGGCGCGGCAGCCTGGCCATGTCGGGCCGCCTCGTGCTGGACGCCCAGCGCAACGCCGTCTACCTGAGCGAGGCGAGCGTGGACAAGGTGACCATCGACGGCATGGATGAAGCCCAGCAGCGCCAATTCGCCAAGGTGGCCAGCCTAGTGGCCGACCAGCTCATGCATGAAACCCCAATCTACACGTTCAAACCCGAAGAATTGCGCTATGCAGGCGTGCAATTCGTGCCGACGCAGCTCAGGACCACCAGCAATGGATTGACGGTGACGTTCGAGCCGGTGAAGTAGGGGCGCATTGCACCAGGATGCTGTTACGGGAAAATGTAATGAAGGCTGTCGGCAGGCGGTTCTATCCGCTCAAGAACCACCCGGGCGAGCAGCTTTTCGATGGCCTCGGCGTCGCGCACATTCTGCTCTGACACCGCATAGCCATCATGTAGAGAAATTTTCAGCACCCCGGCATGGCACCAGATGAAGACCTCGATACCCATGATGTCACACCGCCCGGGCTGTTGCCACAAGGTGCCATCAATCAGCGATGGAAACTGCAAGTATGCATCGCCGGGGTAGGCGACGCCAGGTAAAGGCTGCGGTGGCGGTGCGTCAAATTTCACCAGCTTGATGCCCAGGCCCGCCAAGAATGTGTCGAGCTGTGCGGGTTCGACGTAGGCAAAGGCGACATCCAGTGAGTCGCCGTCATTGGCATGTCCCCCAAGCGCCCTGAAAAAACGGAAGAACTTCAGGCGCCGCGACCACTTGCGCAGCTTTTTTTCGTCATGTTCCTCGAACAGGTATTGCGTCCATCGATTCACGGCGATCCTTCATTAAGCTGTATCGTTGTGTTATTGCGCGGCGTCGCCTCTTCATGGAACAGGTCAGCCAGGTATTCGCACAGCGCATCGGCTTGAATATCGTCGGGAATAATGAAATCGGCGGGCCGGCGCTTGCCTTCCGCGCCGAGATAGAATGCGCGCCATGCTCCCGGCATCCCCCGGATGCCAATCAGCGTGCCGAAAACATTGAATCTGAATTCCTGCATCAGTCTGCGCCAACAAAACAAATGGTTTGAATGTGCCGCGACAGGAAGCATTGCGTAAAGCGCCGTGACATAACCCGATATTTATTGTGCTATAGTAACATTTACTTAACTTGGGGCGGGCGATGATGAATATCAGCACGGTGGGAATCCAGCCTGGGGCATTATCGGTCGCGCAAGGCAACAAGACATCATCGGACAAGACATCGTCGGACCAGGCGCAGGCCACCCGGGCACCGGCTGGCGCTGGCGCCGTGGCCGACGACGTCGTGATTTCCACCCTGGCCGGGCGCCTGTCGAAGGCCGCGACAGCCACCAGCGCCACCGTCCAGGGCTACGATCATGCGGGGCTGGGTGTGTGGGTGAAGGACAATACGACGGAGATTCTCTATCCGCTGGACGCGGAACACAAGGCGGCCGCCGCCAGGCAGGTGCCGGAACCGAATGACGCGGCCTCGGCAAAGTCGGCCGCTGCCGCTACCGCGTTTGTCGACAGGAAGGGGCCCAATCCCTTTGCTGGCTTGTTGCGCGAGCAATTGTCCACCATTTCGAACGATGACAGCGGGACCTTTACCATCAACGAGCGGCGTGCTGCCTTTACGCAGGCATACGATGAAGAACAGGCCTGGCGCACCCAAGTCGTGGCGCAAGCCATGCAGGAATACAATACCACCGGCAAGATGACCAATTTCTTCAAGTCGGTGCTGGGGCATTTCAATACATTGCCCCAGCTGGAACAGTCGCAATATCCCGCCAATTATGCGAGCGACCTGGAAGACAAGATCAAGCTCGATTTTAATTATTTCAATCATGCGGCCGGCGATGGCGGGCCAACGCCGGGCTCGCTTGCGGACCTGCTGAAAAATCAGGGTAAAAAGACCGTGGACCTGTTCGATCTCCTGATCCGCTGATACCTGGAATTGTTCAACTGTCATTGTTGCGGGGCAGGCTGGCGGACTATAATCCGGCCTCCCATGCCTGGACAAGCATGTTCCCCAACATGAAGTGAAAACAATTAAAGGAATCTTCGTGAAACGTTCACTGATCAGCGCCGCTTGCTGCGCCTTGCTCGCCTTATCTTCGCCCTCGCTGTACGCCCAAGCCACCAATCCCGCCGCACCCGTCTCCGGCATCGACCTGAAAACCCTGGACCCGGCAGTCAGTCCCAGGGATGATTTCTACGGCTATGTCAACGGTGTCTGGACCCGCAATACGGAAATCCCGGCCGACAAATCCGTCTGGGGCACGTATATCGAATTACGCGAAATCGCCCAGGGCCAGTTGCGCGGCCTGATCGACGCCACCGTGAAAAATCCCGGCAAGCCCGGCAGCGAGGCGCACAAGATCGCCGACCTGTACACGAGCTTCATGAACGAGAAGGCGCGCAATGCGGCCGGCTTCAAGCCCCTGCATGCCGAACTGGCCCGCGTGGCTGCCGTCAAGGACAAGAAAGACTTGCCGGCGCTGCTGGCCTATCTGCAAGGTAATGGCGTTGCGACGCCGTTTTCCGCCTATGTGGCGCCCGATGCGCAAGACCCCGAGCAGTACACGGTCAATATCAGCCAGTCCGGCCTGGGCTTGCCCGACCGCGATTACTACCTGAAGGACGACGACGCCAAGCTGCAAGCCGTGCGCGCCAAATACCTCAAGCATATCGAGACCATGCTGGCGATGAGCGGCGACAAGGCCGCTGCCGAACACGCGGCGCAGATCCTCGACATCGAGACGCGCCTGGCGGCAGTGCAGTGGACGCGCGTGCAGATGCGCGACCCCGTGAAATCGTACAACCGCGTCGATTTCGACAAATTCGCGGCACTGGCGCCGGCCTTCGACTGGAACGTCTACTTTACGGCCGCCGGCCTGGCGCCGAAGGCATCCTCGGCCGTCGTGCGCCAGCCCAGCTTCATGACAGGCTTTTCCGAGACCGCGGCCGCCGTGCCGCTGGCATCGTGGAAGAGCTATCTGAACTGGCGCATCATCGAAAGCTATGCGTCCTACCTGGACAGCGCAACCGTCAAGGAACGCTTCGCCTTCGACGGCACGGTGCTGCGTGGCGTGCCGCAAAGCGAACCGCAGTGGCAACTGGCGCTGCGCTTCACGGATAACGCCATCAGCGACGCCGTCGGCAAGCGCTACGTGCAAATGTATCTGCCGCCGGAAACCCGGCCCCGCGTGATGGCCATGTTCGACAATTTTGTCGCCTCGTTCAAGGATGGCATCGAGCAGCTTGACTGGATGGGCCCGGAAACCAAGAAGGAAGCCCAGCTCAAGCTGGCAGCCTTGAAGCCGAAGATCGCCTACCCCGATACCTGGCGCGACTACAGCAGCATGCAGACGCAGCCGAACGACCTGATCGCCAACGTGCGCGCGGCACGCGCGTGGAGCCGCCAGCAAAACCTGGCCAAGCTGGGCAAACCGGTCGACCGCGACGAATGGTCGATGACGCCGCAAACCGTCAACGCCAGCTACAGCCCGGCCCTGAACGCCATCACGATTCCCGCCGCCATTTTGCAGCCGCCATTCTTCAACGTGAAGGCGGAAGACGCCGTCAATTACGGCTTGCTCGGCATCACCTTCGGACATGAAATCAGCCATGCCTTCGACGATTCGGGCAGCCAATACGATGCCAAGGGGCGTCTGCGCAACTGGTGGACGGCGCAAGACCGGGCGGCCTTCAAGGCGCTGGCCGCCGGCCTCGTCAAGCAATACGGTGCCTACAGCCCCGTGCCCGGCTACCACATCAATGGCGAGCTGACCTTGGGCGAAAACATCGGCGACAATTCCGGCCTGTCGATCGCCTACAAGGCCTACCAGCGCTCGCTCGGTGGCAAGCCGTCGCCCGTGCTAGATGGCTTGACGGGCGAACAGCGCCTGTACATCGGTTTTGCGCAGAAATGGCGCGCGAAACTGCGTCCCGAAGCGGCCATCGCCCAGATCAAGAGCGACCCGCATTCGCCGGGCGAATTCCGCGCCAAGGGCACGGTCAAAAACCAGCCCGGCTTCTACGAAGCGTTCGGCATCAAGCCGGGCGACCCGATGTATCTGCCGCCTGAGCAGCGTGTGATCATGTGGTAAATCACGTGGTAAACCCGTAGGGCAGTCGCGCAACCGCGCCGGGGACTATTCCTTGGCGTGGTTCAGCGTGTACCTGGGCAGTTCCACCGTCAGGTCTTCCTGGGCCAGGCGCGCCTGGCACGACAGGCGCGAGTGGGGCTGCAAGCCCCAGGCCTGGTCCAGCATGTCTTCTTCATTGTCGCCCAGCTCGTTGAGCGAGTCGAAACCCTGCACCACGACCACGTGGCAGGTGGAACAGGCGCCGACCTGGCCGCAGGCGTGTTCGATGTCAATCTGATTGCGCTGCAATGCGTCGCAAATGCTCATGTTTTCCGGCGCGTCGAAGACGGCGCCTTCCGGGGCCAGCTCGGGATGGGGCAGGACGGTGATTTTTGGCATGCGGGATTCTCCTCGTTTATCCTTCAATGCCGCCACTGTGGACCTTCCCGCCTTGGCAAGGTCAAGCCCCTGCGGCATCCTGCGCAACGATGCACGCGTCCAGATGCTCGAGCAATTGCAGGAACACGCGTTTATCGGCGTAGTGATTCATCGTGTTACTCAGCAATACATCGCTGGCGGCCGCTGCCACGGCGCTGTGGGCTTGCGCGCAGGCGGCATGCAGTTGCGCCCGATCGAGTTCCAGCAGCGCCGTATTGACGGCTTCGCGTGTGAAATCGTAGGCATCCATGCCGCAGCAGTCGGCGACACAATGGGTTTCCAGCAGGCAGATCAGCGGCCACAGTTCCGCCAGCAAGGGATCGATGTCGATGGCTTGCTCATAGCGGCCGTCAAGACCGATGAATTCGATCCATGCATCGTCGCCGATCTGGATATCGTATTGATGGTCGCGTTGCGTCATGTTTCAGCATTCTCCTGGGCAGTGGTATCGCATTATAAAAAAAACCGCCCGAAGGCGGTTTTCTAACGCGGTACTGCAGCGCTTAGATAAAATAGATCAGTGCGATGATGCCCACGACCAGCGCCACGCGGGTGATCTGGTACGCCGTCTTGTTCCACGCCTTGAAGCGGCGGCGGTACTGGCCCATGGTCCAGGAAATCTGGAACAGCTTGCTCACGCCGCCCACCTGGTCGCCCAGTTCGTTCGGCGAGGCGGCGGCCGTCATCAGGGTGCGGCCCAGCCAGCGGTTCAAGCCTTGCGCCCAGCGGTAGCGCATCGGGCGCTCGATGTCGCAGAACAGGATGATGCGGTCGCTGTCGGCATCGTTGCGGGCCCAGTGGATATACGTTTCATCGAACATCACGGCCTGGCCATCGCGCCAGCTGTGGCGCTCGCCATCGACGTCGATGAAGCAGCGGTCGTCGTTCGGCGTCTGCAAGCCCAGGTGGTAACGCAAGGAGCCCGCGAACGGGTCGCGGTGCGGGTTGAGCTTGCCGCCTTGCGGCAGTTCCGCGAACATGGCCGCCTTGATCGACGGAATCGATTGCAGCAAGGCATAGGTTTGCGGGCACATCTGCTGCGCCGACGGGTGGTTCGCGTCATACCATTTCAGGTAGAAACGCTTCCAGCCATATTTGAAGAAGGAATTGAAACCGACGTCATTGTTCTTTTCGGCGGCCTTGATCTTTTTCATTTCCTGCATGCGCAGCGCTTCATCGCGGATGATTTGCCAGTTCTGCTGCAGCGGCGCCAGTTCCGGGAATTGATCGACGGCCAAATACGGCGTGGCCGGCACTTTCGAAAAGGTGTGCATGAACAGGTTCAGCGGCGCCATGAACGAGGAGTGATCGAAGATCTGGCGGCGGAACGGCAGGCGCACCTTGCCCCGAAAATGAATATGTAAAACAGAAAACACAAAAATGCCCAGCAAGGCCCACTTCATACACAACCTCGTTTTTTAAGAATGGGGCAATTATAACCAGTTAATGCCATGGCCACCCCGGGCCACGGTGAAGGAAAGATGAAGCGGCACGCGTGGACGCTCTGTCCTACAATGGCCTTTTCTACACACTTATCCGAGGTAACAATGGAAATCTGGCACGCACCGCTCGACCTGGCCATCCTCAACGCCGCCAGCGAGGGCACGGCCATGCGCCACCTGGGCATCGAATTCACGGCCTTCGGCCCCGACTGGATCGAAGCGACCATGCCCGTCGACCACCGCACCATGCAGCCATTCAAGCTGCTGCACGGCGGCGCCTCCGTCTTGCTGGCCGAAACCCTGGGCAGCATGGCCGCGAATGCCTGCCTCGATTCCAGCCGCCACGTGAGCGTGGGCCAGGAAATCAATGCCAACCACCTGCGCGGCGTGCGCGGCGGCCACGTGACGGGGCGCGCCACGCCGATCCACCGGGGCCGCACCAGCCAGGTCTGGGAAATCCGCATCACGGGCGACGACGGCAAACTGTGCTGCATCTCGCGCATCACCATGGCCGTCATCGACGCCCCGGGCGCGGGCTGATACGGCAGCTCTTGACTTGCATCAAGGCATGAAAAGCGAGCGCGTGAAATCATAAAAAACGCTGTTCGCTTATAATTCAGTGTGCTGTTGTATGGCGTAGCGGAAAGTCCCGCGCGCCTGCATTGCCTGACATTAGAAGCTGACTGCCCAAAAAACGCCAGTTAGAGACCCATCCCGCAGCATGCGGGAAAGGCACACGACGGCGAGCAGATCGCCCGGTTCTAGCGGAACCGGCAAAAAATCAACTTTATACAGGGCAATAACAACAATGATGTCATTCAATCGTTTGACGATAGGCGCGCGCCTGAGCGCAGGCTTCGGGCTGCTGGTGCTACTGATGCTGGTACTGGCCGCCTTCGCGCTGCTGCGTATCGGCGCCATCTCCGGCGCCATGGACGCGCAAGAAAAAGTCCAACTGGAAAAACTCGAACCGCTGTACGTGGCGCGCGAAGCGCTCGATCAGACGGGCCTGGCCGCCCGCAACGCGTATATCTTCCATGACCAGGCCGCCGCCGAAAAAGAGCTGGCCATCCTCGACAGCCAGAAGGCGCTGTACCTGGACGCGCTGGCCCGGCTGGCGCCGCAGTTTGTTGGCGATGCTCAATTCGAGAAAGTCAGCACGGGCTTGAAAGCCATGGCGCAGGAATTGCAGCGTCCGCGCCAGTTCCGCGCCGCAGGGCAAATGGACCAGTACGGCACCTTCCTCGTCGAAGAGTGCAGCCCCCTGCGGCGCCAGATCGTCGCCGACATCGACACGGTGCTGAAATCCGTGCAGCGCGAATCGGAGCAGGCCAGCGTGGCCGCGCGCGCCATCTACGGCCAGTCCTTGCGCTGGATCGGCGTGCTGGCCGCGCTCAGCGTGCTTATTTGCATTGCGGTCGCCACCGTCATCACACGCGGCCTGCTGCGCCAGCTGGGCGGTGAACCGGCGTATGCGGCCGCGATCGCCGGGCGCATCGCGCTGGGGGAGTTGGCCATCGACGTGCACACGCGCCACGGCGACGACAGCAGCCTGCTGTTTGCCATCAAGACCATGCGCGACAACCTGGCCGCCATCGTCGGCAAGGTGCGCCATGGAACGGAAAGCATCGCCACGGCGTCGACCGAGATTGCCACGGGCAACCGCGACCTGTCGCAGCGCACGGAGCAGCAGGCCGGCTCGCTCGAGGAAGTGGCGTCATCGATGGAAGAACTGATTTCCACCGTGCGCCAGAATGCGGACAACGCCCAGCAGGCGAACCGCCTGGCGCGCGAAGCGTCGAAGGTGTCGGAGCAGGGCGGCAAGGCGGTAGCGGAAGTGGTGCACACCATGGGCCTGATCAATGCTTCGTCGAACAAGATCGTCGACATTATCGGCGTGATCGACAGCATCGCCTTCCAGACGAATATCCTCGCCTTGAACGCGGCCGTGGAAGCGGCGCGCGCGGGCGAGCAGGGACGCGGTTTCGCCGTCGTCGCCACCGAGGTGCGCAACCTGGCGCAGCGCTCAAGCGCCGCCGCGCGCGAAATCAAGGCCCTGATCGACGACTCCGTCAGCAAGGTGGGGACCGGGACATTGCTCGTCGAGCAGGCCGGCGTCACCATGCACGACGTGGTGGCCGGTATCGGCCGGGTGACGGGCATCATGGCCGAGATCAGCCACGCCACGCAGGAGCAGGGCGCCGGCATCGAGCAAGTCAACCGCGCCATCGTCGACATGGACCGGGTGACCCAGCAAAACGCGGCCCTGGTCGAGCAGGCTGCCGCCGCCGCGCAGGAATTGCAGCAGCAGGCGGCGCAGCTGGAACAGGAAGTGGGCATCTTCAAACTGGCCAAGCCGGCCAGCGGACCGCTGCGCCTGGCGGCTTGAGGCCGATGGCGCTTTAGCGCGGCGCGCGCCAACCGGCATATTCCGCGCTACAATGAGCGCTGGATCACCGCCAGGACGACTCATGCAAGTGCGCAGCAGCCATGATCTATCCAGCCCGGACGACGACAAACCGGCGCCGCCCGTGCTGCAGTTGGCCCTTGCCGGTCTTGGCTGGGGCTTGCTCACCTGCATGCTGTGCTTTGCCATCCTGTTCGTCACGAAATGGCTGCTGCCGCCCGAATACTGGGGCGCGCACACGGGCCTGTCCAAGTTCAAGCGCGAAATGTCGCTGCCCCTGCTGGTGTTCTGGGTCGTCATCTATTCCCCCATCCTGGAAACCTTCCTCGGCCAGCTGCTGCCGCTGGAAATCCTCCGTCGCCTGGGCGCCAGCCGGCAGCTCAGCGTTTTTATCGGCGCCATCCTGTGGGCCATCGTGCATTTCATCAGTGGCGGCCTGCTGCACGCCATCGTCGCGCTGGGGTCCGGCGCCATGTTCAGCTTTGTCTACCTGCGCTACCGCGGCCCCAGCGTGGCCGTTGCCTACGCGACAACGGCGTTTGCGCGCGCCTGCAACAATATCGCCATCCTTATCGCCGTGTTCTACGGCCTCGACGCCTGAGTCGCACCATTCCGAAGCAAGTACGGCACCAGCGCCGCCAGCGCCACGGCCAGCAGCGCCAGGCCGACCAGCAACTGGCGGAAGGCGGCGTCATAGCTGGCGCGCAGCAGCGCTTCCTGGCCGCCCAGCAGCTGTGTTGCTTGTTGGATATCACCAAGCGCGGCGCGGCTGGCGGCGGCCAGCACCGGTAAATCGGCCGGCAGTTGCTGCGCCAGGCCTGCACCGATCAGGCCGGCCAACAAAGAGCCCGCCAGGGCCAGCGCCACCCCATCGGCACTGACGCGCACGGTATTGAAGATGCCCGTCGCCATGCCGGCCCGCTCCGTTTCCACCACGCTCAGGGCCATGCCATCCATCAAGCCCCACGGCAAGCCGATGCCCACGCCGATCAGCAGCAGGGGGCCGGCCAGCGCCGCAGTGCCGCCATGGCCCAGCACTTGCGCCAGCCAGGCCAGGCCCGCCGCGGCCAGCAGCAGTCCCGCCGCGCACAGGGCGCCCGTCTTGACCCAACGCGACAGCAGCGCCGCCAACACGGGCACGAGCAGCAGCGGCGCGGCCAGGGCGATCATCAGACGGCCCGCCGCCAGCGCGGACATGTTATCGATGCCGATGAAACGCCCCGGCAGCATGACGATGAGCACGATGAACAGGAAGGCGGGCGAGGCGGCCAGCACTTGCACGGCGACAAAGCGGCGCTGGCGGAACAGCGACAAATCCAGCATGGGCCGCGCCGTCCTGCGCTCGATGGCGACAAAGGCGAGGGACAGCAGCACGGATGCGGCGAGGGACAGCAGCACGGCGCCGTTGCGCCAGCCGTGTTCGGGCGCCAGCAGCATGCCCAGGGTCAGCAGGCCCAGCGCGGCGCTGAAGCTGATGGCGCCAGGCCAGTCCAGCCGGCCCTGGCCGCGCGCCGGATCGGACGGCACGCTGACCCATACCAGCAGCATGCCGATGGCGCCCAGTGCGGCCGTGGCATAAAAGATGGCGGGCCAGCGGGCCAGCGCCAGCATGGCGCCGGCCGCCAGCGGACCGAAGGCCAGGCCCAGGCCGAACGTCGTGCCCAGCACGCTCATCACGCGGTTGCGCGCCGTGCCGTGGAACAATGGCGCCAGCGACGACATGGCGGCGGCGAACGCAGCTGCGCCGCCCAGCCCCTGCACGAAACGCAGCGCGGCGATCCATGCCACCGATGGCGCGACGGCAATGGCCAGGGTCGCCAGGCAAAACAGCGCCAGCCCCGCCAGCCAGACGCGGCGCCGTCCCAGCACGTCCGTCAGGCTGCCGGCCACCATCATGGCGCTGCCATAACTGAGGATATACGCATTGATGACCCAGTTCAGGGCGGCGGCGCTGCCGTGCAATTCGGCGCCGAGGGCGGGCAAGGCGACGGCCGGGCCCGTGAAGCACAGGGGTATCAGCAAGCCCGTCAGGCAAGCGGCCAGCACTTGCAGCGGGAGTGAAAGAGGTGAGGAAGAGGACATGGGTGTCGGATATGAAAGAAAGAGGGGCGAGTATGGCGCGCCCATCATTGAAGAAAAATGGGCTAAACTGATCAACATATCGGACAAGAATGTCTTCAATGGAGTTCGCATGGATAGCTTGGGTGGCATCGCCATGTTCGTGCAGGTGGCCGACAGCGGCAGTTTTTCGGCCACGGGCCGGTTGCTGGGCCTGTCGTCGTCGGCCGTCGGGAAAAGCGTGGCGCGCATGGAGGCGCGGCTGGGCGCGCGCCTGTTCCAGCGCAGCACGCGGCACCTGGCGCTGACGGCGGAAGGGGAAAAATTCCTGCAGCGCTGCAAGCGCATCCTGGCCGAGGTGGAAGCGGCCGAGCGCGAACTTGGTGAATCGGGCGGCGCGCCCAGCGGCCGCCTGCGCATCAGCCTGCCACGCTACGGCGGCCTGTTCGAAGCGGCCATCGCTGCGTTCATGCAAGCCTATCCCGCCATCGACCTCGACCTCGATTTCTCCGACGCCATGGTCAATATCGTCAGCGACGGCTTTGACGCGGCCGTGCGCACGGGCGAACTGGCCGATTCAAGCCTGATGCGGCGCAAACTGTGTACGTTCCGGCGCCTGCTGGTGGCGTCGCCCGCCTACCTTGCGCGCCACGGCCGGCCCGCCGATGGCACCGAACTGATGCGGCATCAGCGCCTCGATTACCGTTTTCCCGCCACGGGCCGTGTGGAACAGTGGCCGCTGATGGACGAGGCTGCCCAGCCGGTGCCCGGCATGGTGTGCAACAGCGTGGAGATGCGCGTCTTCCTGGCCGTACAGGGGCAGGGCATCGCCTACCTGCCCGCATTTGCCGTGCAGCGCGAGCTGGCGGCGGGGCAACTGGTCTCGCTGCTGGACGAGCATACGCAGGCGCGCACGGCATTCTGGCTGCTGTGGCCAGCCAGCCGCCACCTGCCGCCGCGCTTGCGTGTATTCATCGATTTCTTGGTGCAGCAATTACAGGATCAAACTTTTGGAGCTTTGCCATGACACAGGATGCTTCCCTGACGCCCTTGCAATTGCATGTGGCTGGCGCCACCGTGCGCCATGACCACCCGTTTGCCATGCCGGCGCTGCCGCCGCAGGAACCGCTGACGGCGGCCCTGCGCGACGGCTGGGTGCGGCCCCTGTACATGGGCTTGCACCAGCCCCAGGCGCTGGCGTGCGCGCAGCGGCTGGCGCAGGCCGACGCCACCGTCATCGCGCGCCTGCTGGGGCAATTCGACTGGCGCAGCCGCACGGCGGGCGCCTACCTGGCCGCACTGACCGGACAGTCCGCTTTCACGGACCAGCTGGGCGGCCTGCTGCTGGCTAGCGAGGTCTGCTACGCGGGCAGCGCGTATTGTCTGGCGCTGGCTGTTTTCGACACGCCAGCCAGCCGCGACTACCTGCACCGTTATCTTGCACATTACCTTTGCCAGCCGCAGTTGCACTTTGATCAGGAGCAAGCGATGGCGGCCATTGCCTACCTCGATGGCCAGCATGGCCGGGATGAGGCGGCCCGCCACGCGCCAGCCTGGACCGGTTTCGCCGCCAGCCGCCCGGGCCTGGCGCTGGACGACGCGCTCGCGCAATTTACTTCCCGCATGGCCGCCTTGCGCGCCTTGCAGGCCGCAGCGCCTGGCAAATAAGCGCCATCTCCCCAAACTGTGGCGCCGTACGTATTGTTGGCGGCCTACTTCGCGCTTTCCATGGATGCCACTGTGTCGAAAATAGGCGCCAGCGCGCTTTCCATGGCGCCGGCGGTCGCGTCGCCGCTCTGGTTGGTGATGATGAAGACCCCAAGCTGATATTGGGGAACGATGTAGGCGTAGCTTTGCGCACGTGGCACGCCGCCATGGTGTACATAATGCGTGCCCAACTGGCGGTTGTTGCCGATGTTCCAGAAATAGCCAATGCTGAAGTCATCCTGAAAGCGCACCAGCGGCTTGTGCGATTCGGCGACCGCGCGATGGGTGCCCAATTGCAGGCGCAGGTATTTCGCCATATCGGGCATGGTTGACTTCAGGTTGCCGGCCGCCCCCCAGGGCAGTTGCGGCATCGGTGTCGTGATGACGGGATTGTCGCTGTGGTAGCCGGGCGCCAGCCGGCCGGCATCCTGGGCTGCGATTTTCAGCCCGGTATCGCGCATGCCGGCTTCGCGCGCGAGGAATTGCGCGAGCAGGTCTGCATAGGGCATGTCGTAGATTGTTTCGAGCGTGTGCGCAATGAGTTCGGTACCGGCGCTGGAATAGGCGTAGTCCTTGCCAAGCGGACCCTTGATGCTGACCGTATGTAAATCCTGCCAGAATTGCTGTTGCCCGTAGTTGGCATACGCTGCATTGAGCTTTGCCGGCGTGGCGTGTGCCGTGAAATCCTGCAATATGGCGTTCACCTGCAATGGCAGCATGCCCGGCATGGTGCTGGTGTGCGTGATCAAGTGGCGCAAGCGCACGGGCTGGCCTTGCCACTGCAGGTTCGGGTAGGTCCCCGGCAGGTAGTTTTGTATGGGATCGTCGAGCGCCGCCTTCCCGTCCAGCACGGCGTTCGCCAGTAGCAGGCCAGCAAAAGTTTTGCTGACTGAGCCGATTTCATACAGCGTTGTATCGTTCGGCGGATTGGCTTTGCCGGTCTCCAGCTCGCCCTGATGCAGGATGAATTCCTTGCCGCGATAAACGACGGCAATCGAGGTCGCGTGCAGCAATGGTGACTGCAGCAAAGTGGTCGCGGTCTGGCGCATGGCCGCAGGAATGTCGTGCGCAGATGCCGTGGCTGCTGGCTTGCAAGCTGCCAGCAGCAGTGTCATTACAGTGATGCTTGCGGCGAGTTTGGTCATCATGCGCACCATCGAGGGGGGAGGGGCATTCTCGCACAATGGCTACAGCGGTGACAGAAAAAACTTGGCAAAAATCTCATCTTCTTTCTTCCATGCAGTGTGACATTTGCATGACAAATAACAGTGCCTGTCCCGATTGCGCGTCATTAAGGCGTGCATGCGAGGCGACGCTCAAGCGCTCGCCGTCCATGCGCCAAAAGTGCCGGACCGTTGAAGGTGCACGCTGAATGGCAAGTGGATGCGGCCGGAACTTTTGCCTTGCATGCCGGCTTGCGCCGGCATATTCAATCTTGGTTTTAAGTTTAATGACAGGAAACTGCAACATGACTGAAAACAATGCATCTGGCTCCAGCGTCTCCGCCATCGACGCTTACCTGAACAGTTCGGCAGCCGCCGCACAGCGCTTCACGGGCACGGCGAACGCGGATATCCTTAGCGGCACCACGGGCGCCGACGTGCTCGAAGGCCTGGCCGGCGACGATACGTATTACGTCAACCACAGCGGCGACGTGATCGTCGAACTGGCCAACGGCGGCAGCGATACCGTCTACACCAGCGTCAATTACACGGTGGCCGACAACGTCGAGAACGTGCGCCTGGCCGCAGGCGGCCTGACGGTAACGGGCAGCGCCAATACCAATAACGTCTTTTTCGTTGATGCGGCCGGTGGCAACAGGATCGATGGCGGCGGCACGGGCAACATGGTCAATTACACGGCGTCCAGCACGGGCGTGACGGCGACCTTGTCCGGAGCGAATGGCCCGGTGACGGCGCCGCCCGGCAGCGATGTGCTGCTCAATATCGCCAACATCGCCGGCAGCAAGTTCGATGATGTCCTGACCGGTAACGAGCTCAAAAACGCCCTCGTGGGCGGTTTTGGCAACGATATCCTGCGCGGCGGCAAGGGCGACGATACCCTGGCCGGCATGCAGGGCGACGACACGTATATGTTTGCCCGTGGCGACGGCGCCGACATCATCGTTGAAGGGGAAGAGGCGGCCAGCCATAACGTCGTCTCCTTCCTGGCCGGCGTAAATGCCGACCAGCTGTGGTTCCGCCAGGTGGGCACGGCGCTGGAAGTGAGCACCATCGGCACCGGCGACAAGATCACCATCAACGCCTGGTTTTCCAGTGCGGCGCCGCGCATCCAGGAATTCCGCACGGCCGAAGGCCGCGTGCTGCTGGGCAGCGACGTGCAAAACCTCGTGCAGACAATGGCGGGCCTGGCGATGCCAGCCGCTGGCCAGCTGACCTTGCCAGCGGCAACGGCCGCCGCCCTGGCGCCGGCGCTGGCGCAGAACTGGCGCACGGAAGGACCGAACCAGCCCGGCAATGGCGTCTTTACCGGCACGGCGAACCCGGACATCATCCTGGGCACGGCGGGCGCCGACGTGATGGCGGGCCTGGCCGGCGACGACACGTATTACGTCAACCACAGCGGCGACGTGGTGGTGGAGCAGGCCGGCGGCGGCCGCGATACCGTCTATGCCAGCGCAAACTACACGCTGGCCGCCAACGTCGAAGAGGTGCATGTGAGCGCCGCCGGCCTGACGGTGACGGGCAACGGCAATGACAACGTGTTCCACGTCGATGTCGCCGGCGGCAACGTGCTGCGCGGCACCGGCACGAACAGCACGGCCACCTATGCGGGTTCCAAGGCGGGCGCGACGGCCAGCATCGTTTCCATCAATGAATCCCATGCGGCCCGCCCGGGCAGCGATGTGCTGGTCAATATTTCCAGCGTGACGGGCAGCGGCTATGACGACGTACTGTCCGGCAACGAGCTGGCCAATACCCTGGCTGGCGGCCTTGGCAACGATACCTTGCAAGGCGACAAAGGCAGCGACGTGCTCACCGGCGGCCTCGGCGACGATACCTATGTCTTTGCGCGCGGCGACGGCGCCGATGTCATTACCGAATCGTCCGCCGATGCCAATTACGACACCGTCGCCTTCCTGGCCGGTGTCAACATCGACCAGCTGTGGTTCCGCCAGGTGGGCAATGACCTGGAAGTGAGCACCATCGGCACCACGGACAAGATCACTATCCGCGCCTGGAACGCGGCTGTGCCGAACATCGAGGAATTCCGCACGGCCGCCGGCCACGTCATGCGTGGCGCCGACGTGCAGCTGCTGGTGCGGGCGATGGCGAACCTGACGCCGCCGCCGCTGGGCCAGCTGACCCTGCCGGCTGGCACGGCCGCCGCCCTGGCGCCCGCGCTGGCCCAGGCCTGGCACTTCAACGGTCCCACGCAACCGACGGGTCCAACCTTTGTCGGCACGGCGGGCGCCGACGTCATCAATGGGAGCACGGGCGCCGACCTGCTGCAAGGCCTCGGTGGCGACGACACGTATTACGTCAACCACAGCGGCGACTTCATCGATGAACGGGGCAATGGCGGCAACGACACCGTGTACACCAGCGTCAACTATACGGTGGCCGATAACGTCGAGTACGTGCGCCTCAGCGGCCCCGGCCTGACGGTGACGGGCAGCGCCTATACCAACAACGTCTTCCATGTCGGCACCGCCGGCGGCAACGTGCTCGACGGTGGCGGGGCGAGCAATTCGCTGTCCTACGCCACTTCCACTACGGGCGTGACGGCCGCCTTTGCGCCCGTTGGCGGCCCGATGACGGCGCGCGCGGGCAGCGACGTGCTGGCCAATTTCAATGCCGTCATCGGCAGCAAGTTTGATGACGTGCTGACGGGCAATGAACTGAAGAACATCCTGCTGGGCGGCCTCGGCAACGATATCCTGCAAGGCGGCAAGGGCGATGACGCGCTGGCCGGTACGCTGGGCAACGACACCTATGTCTTCGCCCGCGGCGACGGCGCCGACATTATTTCCGAGGCGAACGAGGTGGGCAGCCGCGACGTGGTGTCCTTCCTGGCCGGCGTCAGCGCCGAGCAGCTGTGGTTCCGCCAGGTGGGCACGAACCTCGAAGTGAGCACCATCGGCACCACGGACAAGATCACCGTCAATGGCTGGTATGCGGCAGCGGGGGCGAACATCGAGCAATTCCGCATGGCCGATGGCCGGGTCTTGCTGGGTAGCCAGGTGCAGAACCTCGTGCAGGCGATGGCGGGCCTGACGCCGCCAGCGGCTGGCCAGCTGACCTTGCCTGCAGGCACGGCCGCCATCCTGGCGCCGGTGCTGGCGCAGAACTGGCGCGCCGCGCAACAAGCGCTTGCCGCCAGCCAGGGCGGCTTCGGCGGCTGGCAGGCGGATTCCGCGCAGCTGGTGCAAGCGATGGCCGGCTTTGCCGTGCCGGCGGCTGCATCGGCGCCATGGTCAGGCCACGGCAATCCGTCGACGCAGATCCAGCTGGCGGCAGTCCATTAATCAGTTGACATAGCCAGATCCACCCTCACGCAGCCGGGCCGGGGCGACCTGTCACGGCCTGGCTGCGCCATTGAATCTCTGATATTGCCCGATGACAGTCCTCTCCCACCGCAACGATACGCCGTCCTTGGAAAAAACCGCGCCCGACTCGGGCTTGCTGTCGCTGTTGCTGATGGCCAGCCTGCACGGCATCGCCGCCGATGGCGCCCAGCTCAAGCACGCTTTCGGCCAGGCCGTGTTCACGCGGCAAACCGTGCTGCTGGCCGCCAGGCAACTTGGCTTGACGGCCAAACTGGTGCGCCAGGCGCCCGAAAGGCTGGCACAAGCGCCGCTGCCGGCCATCGCCATCGATACGGATGGCCGTTTCTTTATCCTCGGCAAGGTCGAGACGGGCGCTGACGGCGTGAGCAAGGTGCTGGTCCAGCATCCGGGCCAGCCGCCGCAAATCCTCGGCCGGGCAGCCTTCCTTGCCGCCTGGACGGGCGAGCTGATCTTTTTCACCAGCAAGGCCAGCTATGCGGGCGAGACGGCACGTTTCGACTTCAGCTGGTTCATTCCCGCCGTCGTCAAATACCGCAGGCTGCTGGGCGAAGTGCTGCTGATCTCCTTCGTGCTGCAGCTGATCGGCCTGGCCACGCCCCTGTTTTTCCAGGTGGTGATGGACAAGGTGCTGGTCAACCACGCGATGAAAACCCTGCACGTGGTGGCTATCGGCCTCGTGTGCGCCATTGTCTTCGAAGCCGTGCTTGGCCTCATCCGCACCTATGTTTTTGCGCGCACCAGCAGCAAGATCGACGTGGAACTGGGCGCGCGCCTGTTCCGCCACTTGCTGGCTTTGCCGATCGCGTATTTCCAGGCGCGCCGCGTGGGCGATTCCGTGGCGCGCATCCATGAACTGGAAAATATCCGCTCTTTCCTCACCGGCAACGCCATGACCCTGGTGCTGGACCTGCTGTTTTCCTTCATCTTCATTGCCGCCATGCTGTGGTACAGCGCGGCGCTCAGCGTCGTCGTGCTGGTCTCGATTCCCGTCTATGCGGCCCTGTCGATGCTGCTCACGCCTGTGTTGCGGGGCCGCCTGAACGACAAATTCAACCGCAGCGCGGAAAACCAGTCCTTCCTGGTCGAAACCATCAGCGGCGTCGATACGCTCAAGGCCATGGCCGTCGAGCCGCGCTGGCAGCAGCAGTGGGAAAAGCAGCTGGCCGGCTATGTCTCGGCGGGCCTGTCGGCGAATAACATCGGCATGCTGGCTAGCGGCGGCGTGACGCTCGTGAGCAAGCTGGTGACGGCGGCCATCATGTGGTGGGGCGCCACCCTCGTCATCGACGGCAAGATGACGGTGGGCGAACTGGTCGCGTTCAATATGCTGGCCGGGCAGGTAGCGTCGCCCATCTTGCGCCTGGCGCAGCTGTGGAACGATTTCCAGCAAGTGGGCATCTCGATGAGCCGGCTCGGCGACATCCTCAACGCGCGCGTGGAAGCGGGCAGCCAGAAGGCGCGCCTGCCGCGCATCGCGGGCGCCATCGACTTCCAGCAAGTGGGTTTCCGCTACCGGCCCGATGCGGCCGAAGTGCTGCGCAATGTGTCGATTGCCATTGCGCCCGGCGAAGTGATCGGCATCGTCGGGCGTTCCGGTTCCGGCAAGAGCACCTTGACGCGGCTGGCGCAGCGCCTGTATATCCCCGAACGTGGCAAGGTGCTGATCGACGGGCAGGATATCGCCGTCATCGACACGGCCTCGCTGCGGCGGCAGATCGGCGTCGTGCTGCAGGAAAATATCCTGTTCAACCGTTCCGTGCGCGACAACATCGCGCTGAGCGACCCGGCGCTGCCCATTGACGCCGTCATCGCCGTGGCGAAACTGGCGGGCGCCCACGATTTCATTTGCGAGTTGCCTGAAGGCTACGACACCATGGTGGGCGAGCACGGCACGGGCCTGTCGGGCGGCCAGCGCCAGCGCATCGCCATCGCCCGCGCCCTGATCGGTGATCCGCGCATCCTGATTTTCGACGAAGCGACGAGCGCCCTCGATTACGAATCGGAAAAGATCATCCAGGACAATATGCGCGGCATTTGCGCGGGGCGCACCGTGCTGATCATTGCCCACCGCCTGTCGGCCGTGCGCGAAGCGCACCGCATCGTCGTCATGGAGCGGGGGCAGGTGGCCGAACTGGGCACGCACGACGCGCTGCTGGCGCAGCCGGGCGGCATCTACGCCCATCTGTACAGCCTGCAGCAGGGCACGCACGGGAGCGCAACAGGGGACGCAACATGAGCGCCGGCCACCGCCTGGCCGCTTATGGCGAGCTGTTGCAACGTTACGGCCAGGTGCTGCGGCACAGCTGGCGCCAGCGCGCCGCCTTGAGCGGCCCCGTCCTCAGCGAAGACGAGGCGGCCTTCTTGCCGGCCGCGCTGGCGCTGCAGGAGCGTCCCGTGTCGCCGTCGCTGCGCCTGACGGCCAGGGTGCTGATGCTGCTGGTCGGCTGCGTCGTGCTGTGGGCGGTCTTTGGCCAGGTCGACATCATCGTCAACGCGGCCGGCAAGATCATTCCGTCCGGCAACACCAAGACCATCGCCTCGGTCGACGTGGCGGCCGTGCGCGCCCTGCACGTGCGCGAGGGGCAAGCCGTGAAGGCGGGCCAGCTGCTGGTGGAACTCGACAGCCGCGGTCCGGACGCCGAACGCGACAAGGCCGCCGGCGACGCCGTGGCGGCCGCGCTGCAAATGGCCCGTTCGCGCGCGCTGATCGCCGCCATCGACAGCTTGACGCTGCCGAAGCTGGCGGCGCCCGATGGCGCTTCCGCCGCCCAGCGCGAGGAAGCGCAGGGCCACCTCGATGGCCAGTACGCGAATTTCCGCGCCAGGCTCGCGCATCTCGATGGCGAGATTGCCCGCTATGCCCAGGCGTTGCCGCTGGCCACGCAGCGCGCCGGCGACTACAAGGCGCTGCTGGCGACGCGTGACGTGGCCGAACACGCGTGGCTGGAAAAGGAACAGGCGCGCATCGACCTGGCAGGCCAGCTGGCGTCGGCCCGCAGCGAGCGCGCGGCCCTGGTGGCGCAGACGCGCAAGGACGCCTACGACGCGCTGGCGGAAGGGGCCAGAGTGGCGGCGGCCAGCGGCCAGGACGCGCGCCGTGCGGGCGCCCGCGGCAGCCTGCTGCGCCTGACGGCGCCCGTCGACGGCACGGTGCAGCAACTGAAGCTGCACACGGTGGGCGGCGTCGTGCCGGCCGCGCAGGCGCTGATGCAGATCGTGCCGCGCCAGGGCAAGCTGGAAATCGACGCCGTGCTGGAAAACCGCGACGTCGGCTTCGTGCAGGTCGGGCAGGCGGTGGCCATCAAGGTCGACGCCTTTGACTACACCAAGTATGGCACCGTGCCCGCCGTCGTCAGCAGCGTCTCGCGCGACGCTGTCGAGGATGAAAAGAAGGGTCCCGTGTATGCCGTCAGGATCACGCTGCGGCAGCCGTCGATCGTCGTCGACGGCAGATTGGCGCCGCTGTCGGCCGGCATGGCCGTGCGCGCGGAAATCCGCACGGGGACGAGGAGGGTGATCGAGTACGTGCTCTCGCCGCTGGTACAGCACCAGAAGGAGGCGCTGCATGAACGCTAGACGCCGCGCCATGACCGCCATTGCCATCGCCGCCAGCTTGCTGCTGGCCAGTGCTGCGGCGCAGGCGGGCGAGTTCGAGGCCGCGCCATGCCCGTCCGATTACGAGGCGGGCGTGCCCTTGACCCTGCCGGCGGCCGTCGACCTGGCCCTGTGCCGCAACGCGCAGGTGCATGGCGCCTGGGCCGGCATACGGCTGCAGGCGGCCGGCGTGGGCGAGGCCAGAGCCGCCTTTCTGCCGACCCTGAATGCGGGCCTGAGCCGGGTGCACGACCGCACGGCCTATCCGGGCGCCAGTACGCCGTCCGGCAGCTTGAACAGCAATACGGGCTCGCTCAATCTGTCCTGGCGTCTGTTCGACTTCGGCGGGCGCGCGGCGGGCCAGCGTTCGGCGCAAGCCTTGCTCGACGCGGCCCTGGCCAACCGCGACGCCGTGCTGCAAAAGACCCTGGCGGCCACCGTCAGCGCGTATTTCGACGCGCAGACGGCGCGGGCCAACGTGCGGATGCGCGAGGAGTACCGGGCGCTGGCCAATGAAACGGTGCTGGCCACGCAGCGCCGCGCGCAGCGGGGACTGGGTTCGCACAGCGACACCCTGCAGGCGACGAGCGCGCAGGCCAAGGCGGCCCTGGGCGCCAGCCGCGCCGATGGCGAGTTCCAGAAGGCGCACGCTGTGCTTGTCTATACGCTGGGTTTGCCGGCCGAGGCGGGCGTGGTGCTGGACGACGATGCGGCCGAACCGGCGGCTGGCCTGCGTGAAGATTTGCACACCTGGCTGGCGCTGGCCCAGGCGCGTCACCCGGCCATCGTGGCCGCGCAGGCGCAGCTGGCGGCCGCGCGCGAACGGGTGGCCGTGAGCGAGTCGGAAGGCCGTCCCAGCATCGACCTGACGGCCAATATCTACCAGAACGGCCGCCCCAACCAGGGCTTGTCCGCCGCGTCCATGCGCGAAACCCTGGTGGGCATCTCATTGAACATCCCCCTGTTCGACGGTTTTGCGCGCCACTACAAGGTGCGCGGCGCGCTGGCGCAGGCCGGGCAAAGGGAAGCCGAGGCGCAAGACGTAAAGCAGCAGACCCTGATGGAACTGGTGAAAACGCATGCGGAAGCGAGCACGGCGCTGGCCAACCTGGCCGCCTCGCAAGCGTGGCTGGACGCCGCGCGCGATGCCCAGGCCAGCGTGCAGCGCAAGTTCGGCCTGGGCGCGGCCGATATCCTGGAAATGCTGAACACCCAGTCGGCGCTGCTCGAGGCGCAGCAGGAACGCATCCGTTGCCAGGCGGAATGGCGTTCGGCCCGGCTGCGTCTGCTGGCCAGCGCCGGCGTGCTGGGACGGGAGGCCATTGCAGGTCGCTAACAGGCGCATTCCGCGCGCCATGCCGGCGCAATTGTGACTATATTAGCGTAGCTAATCCACACACCGGCCAAGGGAGACATCATGCACAGCATACAAAAGATTACCCCGTGTTTATGGTTCAACGGCCACGCCGAGGCGGCGGCCCTGTTTTATACGGGGATATTCCCCAATTCGAAGATCGGCCAGATCCTGCGCTATGGCGAGGAGGGCAAGGAAATCCACGGCCAGGAGCCGGGCAGCGTGCTGACTGTCGCGTTTGAACTCGACGGCCAGACGTTCACGGGTCTGAACGGCGGTCCCTTGTTCCAGTTTTCCGAAGCGATCTCGTTCCAGGTCAATTGCGAAACCCAGGACGAGGTCGACCACTACTGGAACCAGCTGTCCGAAGGCGGGGCGCCGGAAGCGCAGCAGTGCGGCTGGCTCAAGGACCAGTTTGGCGTGTCCTGGCAAATCGTGCCCACCATCATGGTCAAGCTGCTGGGCGATCCCGATCCCGTCAAGGCCCAGCGCGTGATGAAAGCCATGATGGGCATGAAAAAGATCGACATCGACGAGATCAAGCGGGCGTACGCGGGCTAGCCTGGTCCGTCAGGCAGCGGTGCGCCCTGTCCAAGATGGCCGGCTTTTGTTATAGTCCCAGCCATCTTTCCACCGCCTACAGATCCTGCCATGACCACTAGCACCAGCAGCACCATCGCGCCCCGTACCTTCGGCACGCCCCTGTCTTCCACCGCCATCAAAGTCATGCTGCTGGGCTCGGGTGAACTGGGCAAGGAAGTGATCATGTCGCTGCAGCGCCTGGGCGTGGAAGTGATCGCCGTCGACCGCTATCCGAACGCGCCGGGCCACCCGGTGGCGCACCGCTCGCACGTGATCGACATGAGCGACGGCGTGGCCCTGGCCGCCCTGATCGAACTGGAAAAGCCCGATTTGATCGTGCCCGAAATCGAAGCCATCGCCACCGACACCCTGGCGGCGCTGGAAGCGGCCGGGCAAATCACGTGCATCCCGAACGCGCGCGCGGCCGTGCTGACGATGAACCGCGAAGGCATCCGCACGCTGGCGGTCGAAACCCTGGGCGTGGCCACGTCGCCCTACCGCTTCGCCAGCAGTCTGCAGGAGTTGCAGCTTGCCTGCCAGGAGATCGGCTTTCCGTGCGTCGTGAAACCCGTAATGTCGTCGTCGGGCAAGGGCCAGTCCAAGCTCGATGGCGCCGCGGACGTGGACGCGGCATGGGCGTATGCGGCCAGCGGCAGCCGTGTCGATACGGGCCGGGTCATCGTCGAGGGCTTCATCGACTTCGATTACGAAATCACCTTGCTGACCGTGCGTGCCGTCGGCGCTTCGGGACAGATCGAGACGCAGTTCTGCGAGCCGATCGGCCACTTGCAGGTGCATGGCGACTACGTGGAATCGTGGCAGCCGGCCCGCATGTCGCCGCTGGCCCTCGAGCGCTCGCGCGACATCGCGCGCAAGGTGACGGACAACCTGGGCGGCCTGGGCCTGTTCGGCGTGGAGCTGTTCGTCAAGAACGACATGGTGTGGTTCTCGGAAGTGAGTCCCCGTCCGCACGATACGGGCATGGTCACCATGGCCAGCCAGGTGCAGAGCGAATTCGAGCTGCACGCGAAAGCCATCCTCGGCTTGCCCGTCAACGTGGCGCTGCGTTCGCCCGGTGCATCGGCCGTCATCTACGGCCAGCTGGAAGCGAAAGGCATCGCCTTCGAAGGCGTGGCCGACGCCTTGAGCGTGCCGGGCGCGGACTTGCGCCTGTTCGGCAAGCCGGAATCGTTCTCACGCCGCCGCATGGGCGTGGCGCTGGCCACGGCCGACGATATCGACACGGCCCGCGCGCGCGCCGTGCTGGCTGCGTCGAAAGTCAAGCCGGTGGTCCGCTGATGCCAGAGGCCAGCCTGCCGCAGGCCGACGCCGGTGGCGACGACATCAAGCGCAAGCTGCGCGGCCACATCGCGCGGCGCAACCTGGCCGGCGCCGCCAACGATTGCAAGTGGAACGAACTACTGGCTTTCATGCGCGGACGCACCGACTGGGCGCCGTCGTACCGTTACGGCTCCGTCACCGGCTATGTGTCGCGCTGGGATACGGAATGGGATTACCATCCGCCGTTCCCGTTCCTGGGCGTGGAATGGTTCGATATCAGCCTGTACTCGGAAGAACACGTGGCCATGCTGCTGCCCAAGAAAATCATCGACCACGGCGTGTGGATCGTGCCGGAGCTCGAGCGCATCGGTTTCGATTTCGAAGTGCGGGACAGGGTGGCGCGCATCTGGGGCTATTTGCCCCGCAATTATCACGACTTCCCAACCGCCGACTAATTCAAAGACTCTCTCATGCCTGAAAACGATATCCCGCAAGTGCCGCAACCGGACGACGCCGTCGTCGGCAAGGAAGCGGGCGCGCAGATGCTGGCCACGGCGTGCGCCGCGCGCGACGCCTTCTATGCCACATTGGGCGCCGTTGACGCCGACGTGCTGGCGCCGCTGGTCAACCCGGCCTTCATGGGTGGCCCACGCTGGCCATCGTTGCGTCAGGCCTGGCGGGTGATCCGCCGCAATGATTCCATCCTCATCGCCAGCGATGGCTTGAGCGACCCGTTCGAGGATGACGACGACGTTTTTGTCCCGCGCGGCCACCTGCTGGAAGTGTGCATCGAGGCGCCGCTGTCCGCCTTCGACGGCGATCCGGTGCAGGCATCGTGGCTGTTCGATCTGGTCTACCAGGTCAGCCAGAACGTGGCCGACCACGGCTCCATCGATTTGCTGGTGCAGCGCCACGGCAGCGTGTCGATGGCGCTGGACTTGCAAGATGCGCCCAAGGGCCTCGAAGACGAGAATGAACAGGTGGGCGTGCTGCTGGCCCAGGGCGCGAGTACCATCCCCTCATCCTTCGACACACCGTTTGGCGACGTGATGCTGCTGACGCTCACCGTGCTGCAGCCGGCCGAACTGGCATACATCAGCGAGGCCGAAGACAAGGCGCAGGCGCGGCGCGACCTGGCCGCCGCGCTGGCCGCGTCGCCGGCCGGGCATTGGAGCGTGGCCCAGCGGCCGGCCGTCATTCCCCGCTAGGCGGTTCCACGGGCACGGCAGCTGGTGCTTCCGGTTCTTCCGCTTTCGGCGCTTCCTTCGCCTCCACGACGACGGGCGCCGGCGGCGGCTCGCGCCACTTGCCCGCCGCTTTCAGCTTGTTCTTCAGTCCCGGCAAGGGGAAACCCAGCGCATAGGCTTTTTGCGCGTGCGCGCTGGCCTTCTCGTATTCCTTCTTCTTTGCATACATCAGGCCCAGGTTGTATTGAATGGTGGCCTGGTCCGGCGCCAGGCGGCTGGCTGCGTCCAGCTGTTCCAGCGCCATCGCATCCTGGCCCGTCGACAGCAAATAGCTGCCATACACCATGCGCGCCGTCACGTCGTGCGGCGCGAAGGCGATCGCCCGTTCGAAGTAGCAGCTGACCGTGTAGCGGGCGCCCACCGGCTGCGCGCTTTTCAGCCGTAATCCAAGCTTGGCCATCGACGCCAGCGCCCTGTGGTGGTTCGGGAAGTGTTCGAGCGTGTAGCTGATGTCGGCGCCCAGGCTGCCCGTCATGCCTTGCGTGAGCGTTTCCACGGCGCGTGAAAAATGGAATTTCTCGACCACGGACAGACCGTCGCGGTCTTCCGCGCTCGTGTAGTCGCCGCCCGGCGTGCGCTTGACGTAGGGCGGACACTCGGCGGCAGTAGCGCTGGCGCAGCAGGCGGCGAGGGTGCAGGCTAACAAGCAATGCTTCATGTCGGACTCCTGTGGCTGACCTGGTCGAGCAAATCGGCCAGGGCGTTGCTGCGGGCTTGCCGCGATTGCAGGGCGATGGCCGTGGGGCTGGCCAGCGGGGCGCGGCCCTGGCGCGCCAGTTCCAGAAAGCGCAGCAGGGCGCGCGTGCAATCGCCGCTGGACGCCAGCTGGCCGATGGTATCGATGCCGCAGTGGCGCAGCTTGGCCGCGCTGTCGCCGGCCAGGTCGGTCAGCGCGAGGATGGGCCGGCGGCAGCGCAGGTATTCATACAACTTGGCGGGAATCTGTTCGTTGCAGTTGGCCGCCTGCAGCAGCAGCAAGCCGTCGGCGGCCAGCATTTCGCGCAGCGCATCCTCGTGCGGCTGCAACGGTTCCAGGCTCACCAGATCCAGGATGCCGTATTTCGCCAGCAGGTCCGCCAGCCACGCATCGTGGCCCGTGGCGCGCAGCACCAGCTGGAAATTGCGGGCGTGCAGCACGCCGTCGTGGCGCAGGCGGGCCAGGGCTTCGAACAGCGGCTGGGGATCGCGCTCGGATGGGTAGATCACGCCGCTGTGCAGCAGCAGGAAGCGGCTGCGGTGGCCGCGCTGCCCGGCCAACGGCGCGGCGTCTGCGTCATCGTCGTGGCCATTTTCGATCAGGCAGAAGCGCTCGCGCCCCACTTGCGCCAGGCGCCGCTGGTGGGCCGCCATGGCGCCCGGCGTGGTGCAGACGATGGCCGCGCTGCGCGCCGCGATGCGCTGTTCGATCCACGCATGCATGCGGTGCAGGCAGGGCTCGGTCGGATACGGCGCCAGCGGGTCGCTGTCGTCGAGCATGGGGTCGCGCTGGTCGGCGATCCACGGCAGGCCGCTGAGTTTTTGCAGGGTCATCGCGATCAGGTGCGCCGTGGCGATCGGGTATGTCGACCAGATGGCGTCGGGGCGGTATTCGCGGATCATGCGCAGGCCGGCCGGCACGGCGCTCAGCCACCAGGAACTCCAGCGATCGGGCAGCGCCAGGCAGCGCGGATAGCGCCCGGCGATGGACAGATGGCGCGCCGCGTCGAGCGCCAGGGTGCGCCGCACGGTGGCTTGTGTGCCGATCTGCGCCAGTTGCGTATTGCCCCGCTGCGCATACGCGAGCGGCGAGGGGCTGAGCACGAGCGGCTGCCAGCCGCAGTCGGGCAAATGGCGCGCAAAGCCCAGGGTGCGCAGGATGCCGCTGCCGCCGGCAAACGGCGGAAAATGGTAGGCGACCATCAGCACCCGTTTTGGTCGGGCCGCGTTCGGTCGGGCCGCGTTCGGCGAGGTCATTACCATGACTGCAGCCACCGTGCGCACAGCTGTTCGACTTCGCCGCGCCAGGCGGCGCTGGCGAACGTGTGGTTGGCGCCAGCGACCTGCGCCTGCGTCCATTGCGCGCGGGCGGCCACGGCGCGCCAGGCTGTGTCGCCATCGAGCAGGGCTTGCCACTCGCGCGCACCGAGGTCGTCGCCGCTGAGGACCAGCAGCACCTTGCCCTGGAATTGCGCCAGGGCCCGCAGCATGGCCGGCGCGGGCGCATCGTCTTCTTGCGTTGCCGGTTTGTGCGTGGCGGCCGCCACCTGCCGCAGCGAGGCCAGGCTGGCGCCCAGCCGCAGTCCGCCGCTGGCCAGCTTGCGCCAGAAACCGCCTTGCAGCAGGCGTGGCAGATAATAATGGCGCAAGGTGGCGCGCGCCAGGCCGGCGCTGCTGCGCACCCACGGGTTGAGCAGGATCAGGGCTTTGATGCGCGCGTCGCGCGGCGCATGGCAGGCCGCGGCCGTGGCGCCGTCGCACAAGCCCCACAGCGCCACTTCGCGCAAGGCCGGCACGGCGTCGAAGAATTGCGCCAGCGCCCCGGCGATGTCGGGACCGGCGGCGCGGTAATCGCGCGCGCTGCCTTCGCTGTCGCCCATGCCGCGCAAGTCGAAACGCAGCACGGGCCAGCCTTGCGCGGCCAGGGCGCGGGCCAGCAAGACGAACTGGCGGTGGCTGCCGACCCGGTACTGCGGCCCGCCCGTGACGATCAACACGCCGCGCGGACCCGGTGCGTCGGGCAGGCTGAGGATGCCGGCCATGCGTGCCTGCGCCTCGCCGTCGTCAGCGGCACTGCGAAAGCGCAGGGCCAGTTCGCGTACGGCGGGTGCTGCGAGGTGCTGCTGGCTGCTGTCGCGTTTCATGGCGGCGTCCTTTCCTCGCCAAGCCAGTCGCGGCACAGCGCGCGCGTGGCGTCCAGCAGTTGCGGACAAGAGAGCAGCTCGCCGCTGTGCCAGAACGGGCCATCGCCGAAGCTGGCCACGTGGACGGCGGCGCCCTGGTCCCGCCATTGCCGTGCCAGCGGCGGCAAGGGCGCGGCTGCCTGGTCCGGTCCCCGGTAATCGAGCCAATAGACTGGAACGGCAGGCTGCAGCGCGGACGCGCTGACGTCATCGATGGCGTGCGCCAGCGCGGGCGCCAGCAGGTAGCCGGCCACTTCCACAGCTTCGCTTTCTGCCAGTACTGCGCGCGCATGGCCGGGGGCTTCCTGCCCGCCGCCGGCCAGCATGCCGGCCGCCAGGCGCAGGCGCAGGAAGCGGTCGATGACGCGCCGTCCGTCGAGTTCCGGTTGCCACAGCAGCAACCGCGCCAGGGGCAGCGGCGGGTTGCTGGCGAAATCGAGGGCCAGCAGGGCGCCCAGGCGCAAGCCCCATACGGTCAAGGGACCGTCGACCCTTTGCGCCAGCCACGCGCACGCCAGGTGCAGGTCGTTGTGCCAGATATTCCAGCGCGCCTCGCCAAAGTCGCCGCTGCTGTCGCCGCAGCCGAACAGGTCGATCTGCAGCACGCTGTAGCCGGCCGCGGCAAAGGCGCGCGCTTGCGCGGCGGCCACGTGGCGGCTTTTATTCAGTTCTTCCGCGAACGGATGCACGTAGAGGATGCCGCCGCGCGCGGCCTGTCCCGGCGGCGGCAGGTGCAGCAAACAATAGCGCTGGCCGCCGCTGGCGGGCAGGAAGAAGGGCAGCAGCGGCAGCGCGTCGGTGAGGGCGCGGTTCATGGTCGCAGCTTTGCAAACACGAAATCGTGCAGGGTGCCCACGGTGGCGAAGTGGCGTGCGTGGATGTCGTCGTCGGCGACCATGATGCCGAAATGGTCTTCCAGCGCGGCGATCACGCCGATCACGGCCATCGAGTCGAGTTCCGGCACGCTGCCCAGGAGCGGCGTATGGGCTTCCAGCGTGCGCCCGTTCAAGCCCAGGGTGGTGTCGAGGATGTGCTTTACTGCTTCAAGATGCGGCATGTCAGCTCCAGGGAAGGGTAGTGCGGCAGGCGGCTGGTATCGAAGGCCAGGCAGGGGATGTCGTCGGAAAGGCGCGACAGGTGTACATAGGGCGGCAGGCTGGCGGCCATCCATTGCCAGCGCCCGCAGCGCATGAAGGTGGCCGTGCCCAGCGCGTGCGTGCCCAGGCGCGCATGGGCGCCCAGCGAGGCGCGGTTGAAACGCGAGATGCGGCTGCACGACCAGCGCACGCCCTGCGCGTACAGCACGGCGTTGGCTTCTTCCCACAGGCGTGCGAAGACGAGGCCGCCGCGCTGTTCGGGATGCACCCACACGTCGAGGTCCCACGACGACTGGTTTGAGGCCAGCGCATAGCGGGCGCGCACCTCATCTTCCTGGCAGCCGTGGCGCAGCAGCCAGATCCAGCCAACCATGCCGGACTTGTCTCGCGCCACCAGGCATTGCGCACCTTGCCGGTAGCGCTCGCGCAGCGCGCCAGGCCGGCGCTCGGGACCGGGCGGCAAGTCCGCTTCCGCCACGCAGGGCGTGACGGCGATGGACTTGCCGCGCCCGCGGCACAGCGAGCCGGGCGCCACGGCTTGCGCCACAAACTGGTAGCGGTACAGCGCGCAGCGCCCGCCCGGCACCGTTGCCAGCAGCCGCGCCACGGCCAGCCAGGCGCTGTCGCGCCAGCCCAGCTGGGTGACGCTGGCGGCCAGCCGTTGCAGCAAGGGAAATTGCGGGGACAGGGCCATGGTAGTAACGGACGGGGCGGCTATGCAGCCAACGCTGTCCATTAGAGCGCAGCGGCCTGTGGCCGATGTTGCGCAGCCTCAAGCATTGCGCCAGATAGGCCACCGTCCGTCGGGAGAGGTGCTTGCTTGATAAAAATCAACACTGCCGCGCCCGTTTATCCCAATCATAGGGGGATGCATGGCAATCATGGCAACCCTGGGGCGACACGATGGCGACACTGATACACGATCTGATCTTCGAAACGGCGCAGCGCGCGCCCCACGCGCCGGCCCTGTCGTGGCAGGGCGAGGAGCTCAGCTATGCCGCGCTGGCGCAGTCCGTGCGCGAGGCGGCCGCGACCCTGTTGACCCTGGGCTTGCAAGGTGGCGCGCGCGTGGCCGTGTACCTGGAGAAACGCCCGGAAAACGTCAGCGCCATGTTCGGCGCGGCGGCGGCCGGCGGCGTGTTCGTGCCCGTCAATCCGCTGCTCAAGCCTGACCAGGTGGCGTATATCCTGGCCGACTGCAACGTGGCCATCCTCGTCACGTCGCGCGAACGCCTGGCGCAGCTGGGCCCCGCGCTGGCCGCCTGTCCGGACTTACGGACGGTGCTGCTGACGGGCGAAGCGGAGGCGGAGTCCAGCCTGGGCAAGGTGCGCGTGCTGCCGTGGAGCGCGGTCTCCGCCGCCAGCGTGCCCGCGCCCATGCCCCATGCGGCGATCGACGTGGACATGGCCGCCATTCTATATACCTCGGGCAGCACGGGACGGCCGAAAGGCGTGGTGCTGTCGCACCGCAACATGCTGGCGGGCGCGCTCAGCGTGTCGGGCTATTTGCGCAACACGCCGCAGGACCGCATCCTGTGCGTCCTGCCGCTCAGCTTTGATTACGGCCTGAGCCAGCTGACGACGGCGTTCGCCAGCGGCGCCTGCGCCGTGCTGATGAATTACCTGCTGCTGCGCGATATCGTCGAAACCGTCGAGCAGGAAGCCATCACGGGTCTGGCCGCCGTGCCGCCGCTGTGGGTGCAGCTGTCGCAGCTGAGCTGGCCCTTGTCCACGCCCTTGCGCTACATCACCAATTCGGGCGGCGTGATGCAGCGTTCCACGCTCGACCGGCTGCGCCTGTCGCTGCCGCGCGTGCAAGTCTACCTGATGTATGGCTTGACGGAAGCGTTCCGCTCGACCTATTTGGCGCCGGAACAGCTGGAGCGGCGCCCCGATTCCATCGGGCAAGCGATCCCGAACGCGGAAGTGCTGGTGCTGCGTTCCGACGGCAGCGTGTGCGACGCCGACGAGCCGGGCGAACTCGTGCACCGTGGCGCGCTGGTGGCGCTCGGCTACTGGAACGACGCGGCGCGCACGGCCGAACGCTTCAAGCCGCTGCCGCCGCAGGCAAGCGGCCTGGTGCTGCCGGAGCTGGCCGTCTGGTCGGGCGACACGGTGCGCCGCGATGCGGAAGGCTATCTGTATTTCGTGGGGCGCAGCGACGACATGATCAAGACGTCGGGCTACCGGGTCAGCCCGGCCGAGATCGAGGAAGTCGCGTATGCGAGCGGACTGGTGGGCGATGCCGCCGCGCTGGGCCTGCCCCATGCCGTGCTGGGCCAGGCCATCGCTTTGCTCGTCACGCCCGCGCCCGGTGTGGAATTGCAGCGCGACAGCGTGCTGGCCGCCTGCCGCGCGCGTTTGCCCAGCTATATGGTGCCGCTGTGGGTGGAGATCCGCGACGGCGTGCTGCCGCGCAATCCGAACGGCAAGATCGACCGCCCCTTGCTGGCCCGGGAACTGGCGCGCGCGTATGCGGTCCAAACAGGAGACGCGGCATGAAGGACTTGATTCGCTCGAACAGTACGGAATTGCCCTTGCACTCGGCCTTGGGCCAGCAGTTTGCCATGGACGGCAACATGCTGCAGGTCGGCGGTATTTCTTTGCGCCGGCTGGCGCAGAGGGTGGGCGGCACGCCGTTCTATGCCTATGACCGCGCGCATATCACGCGCCGCGTGGCGCAATTGCGCGCCGCCTTGCCCGCCGGCGTGCATGTGCATTACGCGATGAAGGCCAACCCCATGCCGGCCGTGGTGCAATGGCTGGCGGGCCTGGTCGACGGCATCGACGTGGCCTCGGGCGGCGAACTGGCCACGGCGCTCGATACGCCGATGGCGCCGGAGCGCATCAGTTTTGCGGGACCGGGCAAGAGCGATGGCGAACTGGCGCGGGCCGTGGCCGCTGGCGTATTGATCAACGTGGAGTCGGGCGCCCAGCTGGAAAGGGTGGCACTGGCCAGCGAACGGCTGGGCATGACGGCCAAGGTGGCCGTACGCGTGAATCCCGATTTCGCCTTGCGCCGCACGGGCATGCGCATGGGCGGCGGCGCGCAGCCGTTTGGCGTCGATGCGGCCCTCGTGCCGGCGCTGCTGGGCCGCATCGGTCAGCTGGGGCTGGATTTTCACGGCTTTCACCTGTATGCGGGTTCGCAAAGCCTGTCGGCGGTGGCCCTGGCTGAAGCGCAGGCCCTGAGCGTGCAACTGGCCCTGCAACTGGCCGACAGCGCGCCGTCGCCCTTGCGCACCCTGAATATCGGCGGCGGCTTCGGCGTGCCGTATTTTCCCGGCGACCAGGCGCTGGACCTGGCGCCCGTGGCGGACGGCTTGCAGCGGCAGCTCGATCTGCTGGCCCAGGCGGCGCCCGGCGCGCGCCTGAACCTGGAGTTGGGCCGTTATCTGGTGGCCGAGGCCGGTATTTATGTATGCAAAGTACTCGAACGCAAGGTGTCGCATGGACAAGTATTTCTTGTCACGGATGGCGGCTTGCACCACCACTTGGCGGCCTCGGGCAATTTTGGCCAGCTGATCCGCAAGAATTATCCGGTCGCTATCGGCAACCGGCTGCACGGCGGGGCGCGCGAAGTGGCCTCCGTCGTGGGACCGTTGTGCACGCCGCTGGACTTGCTGGCCGACCAGATGGAGATGGCGCGCGCCGAGGAGGGCGACCTGGTGGTGGTGTTCCAGTCGGGCGCGTATGGATTGACGGCCAGCCCGACGGCCTTTCTCGGCCATCCGCTGCCGGCCGAGGTGCTCGTATGAGCGGCCTGTGCGGTTGGCTGGCGGCGCTTGGCGGGGCTGCGGGTTCTGTCGCTGCCGATGCCGATGCCAGTGGCGCCGCGCTGGCCGGCATGGCCGCGCCCCTGTCGCGTTTCGATAGGGCCCCCCTGACTGCCTGCGTGAGCGAAGTGGGCGGCGTGGCCGTGGCCGCCATCGACGGCAGCCGCCATGTGTATCAGCAGGATGGCTTGCAGGTCGCCATCTGGGGCCGGCCCATGCTTGACGGTTCGGCCGATGACGTGGCAAGCCGCCTCGCTTCCCTTTGGCTGAGCCGGGGCGTGGCGGCCTGCGCCAGCCTGTCCGGGCCATTTGCTATAGCTATCCTCGACTCTTTTTCCGGCTCGGCCCTGCTGGCAGTGGACCGCGCCGGAATCCACCCCCTCAGTTATGCGAGCAACGCGCAAGGCCTGTTCTTTGCTTCCTCGCATGACGCCTTGCTGGCCCATCCGTCCGTGCGGGGCGCGCTCGATCCGCAAGCGCTGTATCACTACCTGTTCTTCCACATGGTGCCCGGCCCGGCCACGGCTTACCTGGGCCAGCAGCGCTTGCTGCCCGGCGAATACCTGCATGTGCGCGGCGGCAAGCAATGCAAGGGCAGTTACTGGCAGCTGGCTTTCCAGGAGCCGGGCGCGGCGCGCACGCGGGCCAGCTTTGCCAGCAACAAGCAGGAATTCCTGCGCCTGCTGCGCCAGTCCGTGGAAAGCAGCCTGGGCGCGGATGGCGCGGACACGGGCGCGTTTCTCAGCGGCGGCACGGACAGTTCCACCGTGGCCGCCATCATGGGGCAAGTGACGGGCCGGCCGGCGCGCACGTATTCCATCGGTTTCGACGCGCCCGGCTATGACGAAATGGCGTATGCGCGCCTGGCCGCCAGTCACGCGGGCAGCATCCACCACGAGCGCTACGTGACGCCAGCCGATGTGCTGGCCGCCATTCCCGCCATGGCGGCCATCTTCGACCAGCCTTTCGGCAACGCCTCGGCCATTCCCGCCTTTTACTGCGCGCAGATGGCGCGCGAGGATGGCGTAACGCGCTTGCTCGGCGGCGACGGCGGCGATGAATTGTTTGGCGGCAATGAGCGCTATGCGCATCAGGCCTTGCTTTCGCAGTACGAGCGCTTGCCCGCCATGCTGCGCCAGGCCATCATCGAGCCGCTGCTGTTCCGCGAGCGCACGGGCAAGCCGTGGCGGCTGGGCGACAAGGCGCGCCGCTACATCGAGCTGTCGAGCCTGCCGCTGCCGGCCCGGCTCGACAGCTACAACCTGCTGCTGCGCCATGGCCACCGCACGGTGCTGGAAGCGGGGTTCATCGACACCATCGACCCGGGCATGGCGCCCGGTTGCGTGAATGGCGCGTATTGGGAGCGGCAAGGCCAGGGCTTGAGCCAAATCAATGAGCTGCTGGCGCTCGACATGCGTTTTACTTTGGCCGACAACGACCTGTTCAAGGTGCGCAAGGCCTGCGAGCTGGCTGGCGTGGAAGCGGCGTTTCCCTTCCTGCACGATGCGATGGTGGCGTTTGCCGCCCGCCTGGCGCCACGCGACAAGCTCGACGGCATGCGGCTGCGGCCCTTCTTCAAGCGGGCGCTGGCGGAAATCTTGCCGCCCGCCATCGTGCGCAAGAAAAAGCACGGCTTCGGCTTGCCTTTCGGCCTGTGGCTGCACAGTCATCCGCCGCTGCGCGAGTTTGCATTCGACAACCTCACGCAGCTGCGCGGACGCGGCATCGTGCGGCCCGCCTTCATCGACGATCTGCAAGGGCGCTTGCTGGCGGAACATCCGGCCTATCACGGCACCATGGTGTGGCTGCTGCTGATGCTGGAACAGTGGCTCAGCCAGCATCCAGGCGCGCTGGGTGCGCTTGCCGGCGGTTTTGCCGCATGCGCCACAGAAACGCCAGCCGTCCTCGATCCCACGGCGTAAAGCGGGGCAACTGCAGCAGGTCGAGCCCCGCGCCGGGGCGCGCCACGCCCCAGTCCGTGGCCACGGCCGCCTGGAAACCGAGGCTTTTGACCATCGCCACGTGCGGCGCGCCATAGTCGCGCCCGGCCTTGCCGTTCGGATATGCAAACAGAGTGACGGGCGCCTGGATCAAACTTTCCAGCTGGCGCTTGCCGTCGGCGATGTTTTGCCGCGCCGCGTGGTCCGGCAAGGTGGACAAAATCGGATGGCTGTCCGTGTGCGCGCCCACCTCCATGCCGGCCGCATGCAGCTGGTGCAGCTGCGCCGTGTTCAGCATGGCGGGCGGACCTGCCAGGACGCCCGCCTGGCGGCGTATCCGCATGGCCAGCTGCTGGCGCTTGGCGAACGGCAGGTATTTGAGCTGCCCCAGCAGGGTGGCGATGGCCGCTTGCCGCTGCGCCAGGCTGGCGACGGGGAACGTCCCCAGCTCGTGTTTGCGCAAGTCCAGCACGGGCCCGGCCGCCTGGCGCACGGCGTCGATCACCGTGTCGTTCCACATCTGCCCGCCGTCCAGGTAGCCCGTGGCGATGAAAAACGTGGCGTGCATGCCATGGCGCTGCAGTAGCGGCAGGGCGACTTGCGCATTGTCCGCATAACCGTCGTCGAAGGTGATGCAGGCGGCGCGCTGCGGCAGGTTGCCATTCTGCAAACGCTGCACGGCATCGCTCAGCGACAGCGGCGTATAGAAGCGTTTCAGCAGGCGCAGCTGGCGCTCGAACAGCACGGCGTCCACTTCGCCGGGAAACAGCGGGTCGGGCCGCGCCAGCACGCGGTGGTAGATCAGGATGGACAAGGTGGCTGTCATGGCTGCTCCACGATGGCGGCCCGGGGCCTGGCCTGGCGGGAAGTAGAGGTGAGGGTGGGCACCTGCCGCTCGACGATGATGCGCGTGGCGATCAGGGCGGCCATCAGGTAATACGGCATGTCGAAATACAGCAGGCTGAGGAAGGCGCCACCCACGGCAAAGCCGATCAGGCTGGCCTGGCTCATGGTGGCCAGGCCATGCGCCCAGCGCAGTTCCGGCTTGCCCCGCGTGCGGCGGATGATGGCGGCGGCCGTGCGCCAGGTGGCGATGCCCAGCGCCAGGTAAATCAGCAAGCCGACAAAGCCGTGTTCGCCCAGTGCCTGGAAATAGATGCTGTGCGCCGCATGCACGTCCATGGGGTTGGGCGCATAGCGGGCAAAGATGGCCGCGTCGGAGACGTCGAAGCCGCCGCCGGGAAAACGGTCGCGTGCCAAATTCCAGGCCATGCGCCAGGCATTCAGGCGGCCCATGGCGGAGACATCGTCCTGATAGGTGTTGATGGTGTCCATGCGTTCGGCCCAGCGCTCGGGCATGAAGGCCAGCAGCAGCGGCGCGACGGCGCCGAGCAGTGCGCCCAGCACCATCTTGCGGTCGCTTTTCAGCCACATGAACAGGCCCATGGCGGCAATGGCAAGCAGCCCGCCGCGCGAATACGAGCCCAGCGCCGCCAGGGCCGACAACAGCATCGCCGCGGACAAGCCGTGGCGCACCCAGCGTTTATCCGTGTTTTGCTGCAGATAATACATGAGGGGGATGGTGATGATCAGGGCCAGGGCCAGCGCATTGTTATCCCCGATAAACGTTTCTTCCGGCCCCCATACCCGGTCCGTGCCGCCGCTGCGGATGGTGAAGATGCCGCCTTTCACGCCGTAATAGCCGATCGACCCCACCAGCACCCAGATCAGGCGCACGATGTCGCGCCGTGTGCGTATCACCATCATGATGACAAAGCTCATCAGCATGATCTTCATCACCTTGTTCCACTGCACCCATGACGATTCCGGAATCAGGGCGAACGGGGCCGTGACATTCATCCACATGACGAACAGCAGCAGCAGCACGCTGACGGGCGTGAGCGGCAGGTTTTTCGGCTCGCGCGTCATGACGAGGCTGATCAGGGTGGCGATGGCGATGATGAAGGCGAACGGCATGTGCGTGGCAAAGCCCCAGCCCTGCGTGTGCGGGTTCATCACGCTGACCCAGACCCACATCAGGCCGCCGGTGGCAGGGGCCTTCAGGATGAAGGGCAGCGAGCCCAGGATGATGATGGTAATCAGTATGTCGCGCATGAAGGGAGACGCTCCTGGTTGTGCCCGGGTTGGCAAGGTCTTGATGCCTGTCAACGGGCTGGCGGGCAGGCTCAGTACACTGGATCAACACTGCTTGAGTACATAGTTTTGTCATGGTAAGACCAAGGAGGCATGTCCTTGTTGACCGTTCTCATGGCGACCTACAATGGCGCCGGCACCTTGCCCCAGGTATTGCGCGCCTACATGGGGTTGCGAGCCCCCGTGGGCGGCTGGCGCCTGATCATCGCCGACAATGGCAGCACGGACGCCACGGCCCAGGTGATCGCCGCCTTCCGCGGCCGCTTGCCCTTGCGTTCCGTCTACGTGGCGCGGCGCGGCCGCAGTCCCGCCCTGAACGGGGCCGTCGAACACGCCTTGCGTTCAAGCGGCGATGGCGGCGAGCTGTTCGTGTTTGGCGATGACGACGCCATGCCCGCATCAGATTGGCTGTGCCGCTTGCAGGACAGCGCGCGCGCTCACCCCGGCTACGCCCTGTTCGGCGGCGCCATCGTGCCTGCCTGGCGGGAAAAGCCGGAAGACTGGCTGCTGCGACTGACTCCCGTTGGTTTGACGTGGGGCATCACCAGCCCCGATTTGCGCGACGCGCCCATCTATCCGGGCCTGGTCTGGGGCGCCAACATGGCGATACGCCGCCGCATCTTCGAGGCGGGCGCCCGCTATGACGAAAGCATCGGCCCGCAGGGCGCCAACTACGCCATGGGCAGCGAGACCCGGCTCAACCTGGAGATGCATGCGGCCGGCAATCCTTCCTGGTTCTGTCCGCAAGCAAGGGTGGCGCACATCATCCGCGCCCCGCAAGTGCAGCGAGCCTGGATACTTCGCCGCGCCATGCTGTTTGGCCGGGGCCAATGCCGGCTGGCGACATTTGCACCGAGCGTGGAGTTACTGGGCGTACCGCGCTGGATGCTGGGCAGATACGTGCGCGATTCCCTCGGCGCCGTGCGGGCCTGGCTGCGGCGCGACCACGCCGACCTGTTCCTGCACCATTGGGAACGGGCCTGGCTGCGCGGCTTTTTCCATGAAGCGTGGCGCGGACGGCGCAAACGCTTGCCGCGCATCGTCATCAGCAGTTATTCGGGTGAACTGGGCGGCATGGAGCTGCGCATGGCGCAAGAGGCGAAAGTGCTGGGTGCGAGCGGCTATGACAGCGTGCTGGCCCTGCGGCGCTTTCCCGGTTTTACTGCCTGGGTGCAAGGTTTGCGCGCGCAGCATCTGCAAGTACGCGTGTACGAGCCGCCCTTGTTTCTCGAACACTGGGCCTGGCGGCGCTGGAACTGGCTGCGCGCCAGGGTCACGGGAGCGTGGCGGCTGCGGCGGCTGCGGCCCGACCTCGTCCACGTGGCGTTTTGCTGGACCAGCTATGGCGCTTCCATCCTGTGGCTGGCGCGGCAATGCCGGCTGCCGGCCGTGATCAGCGTGCACAATGCGTTCCCGCTGGAAGCGTTCAGCGACTGGCAGCGGCCCCGGCTGCAGGAAGCGTTCCGCACCGTCAAAGGCGTGTATGCCGTGTCGCCGTCGGCCATGTGGCATTTTCTCGCGCTGTATCGCGGCATGCTGAATCCGGAAACGCGGCTGGCCGTCATTCCCAACGGTGTCGATACGGATACTTTTATCGCCTCGCCCGAACGGCGGATACTGGCGCGCAAGCAGCTGGGGCTGCCGCCGGACGCGCTCGTGCTCGGCTGCGTGGCCCGGCTCTCCGCGCAAAAGCGCCCGCAGGCGCTGCTGGCCCTGTTCGCCAGGCTGGCCAAGCAATTTCCCAATCTATATTTAGTGCTGGTGGGCACGGGGCCGCTGGAAGCCATGCTGCGGCTGCAGGCGCAGCAATCGGGCTTGCAGGACAGGATCGTGTTTGCCGGCTTCCAGCAGCGTGTCGAGTTGCTGATGCCGGCCTTCGACCTGCATGTGCTCCTCAGTAAAAACGAAGGCTTCGGCATCGCCACGATCGAGGCCATGGCTTGCGGCGTGCCGGCCGTGGGGACGGACGTGCCGGGCACCCACGATATCCTGCATGATAGCGAAGGCGGGCTGCTGCTGCCGCTCGAGGACGAGCACGCCGCCTGCGCTGCCGTGGCGCAACTGCTGATGGACGCGCCCCGGCGCGCCCGCATGGGACGGCTGGCGCGCGAAGAAACCGTGCAGCGCTATTCGATGCCGCGCCTGGAACGCCAGCTGCGCGCGTTTTACGCCGGCCTCGTGTAGGCGCGGGCAGCCCGCATGAGCGCCACCCGCCACTCGTTTTTCTTCTCGTTCGCCGAAAAATACACGGTGCTTCTGCTGGGCATCGTCGCCACCATGGTGCTGTCGCGTTTGCTGACGCCGGCCGAAGTGGGCGTGTATTCGCTGGGCGCCGTGCTGGTGGCGCTGGCGCAAGTGGTGCGCGACTTTGGCGTGGGGCAATACCTGATCCAGGAAAAACAGCTCGATACGGTGAAATTGCGGGCCGCGCTGGCCACCAGCCTGCTCGTCGCCTGGCTGCTGGCAGGGTTGGTGCTGCTGGCCAGCGCGCCGCTCGCGCAGTTCTATGGCGAACCCCGGCTGACCCTCGTGCTGCGCTTGCTGGCGATCAATTTCCTGTTGATACCGTTCAGCGCCTTGACGTTACCGATGTTGCGCCGGCAACTGCGCTTTCGCGCCATCTATGCCATCAATGCGGCCAATAGCGTCGTCAACCTGCTGGTGGCCGTGCTGCTGGCGATGCAGGGCTACAGCTACATGAGCATGGTGTGGGCGGCGCTGGCCGGTTCCTGCGCGTCGCTGCTGGTGAGCCTGCTGGTGCGGCCTGCAGAGTTACCATGGTTGCCGGGACGGCGCGGCATGGGCGATATCGCCCGCTTTGGCGCGTATGCGACGGGGGGCGGCCTCGTCGACGAGGCGGGCGTGGCGGCGCCGGACCTGATCATCGGCAAGTTGATCGGCATTGAAAGCCTGGCCCTGTTCGGCAAGGCGCAAAGCGTACTGAATATCTTTAACCAGGCCATCACCAGCGCGATTTCTCCCGTCGTGTTTCCCCTGTTCGCGGCCCGCGCAAGGGGGGAAGGGGGGCAGGGCGGGGCGGAGCTCGTGTATCTGCGCACGATCAGTTACATGACGGCGCTGGCATGGCCGTTTTTTCTCTTTCTCTCCTGCATGGCTTTGCCCTTGGTCAAGGTGTTGTATGGCACGCAATGGTTAGGCTGTGTGCCCTTGATACGCATCATGTGCCTGTCCTCGGCCGTGTATAGCATGTTCAGCATGGCCCGCTACCTGTTCGTGGCGACGGGCCAGCTGCATGCGCAGGTGCGGCTCGATGCCTGCGCCGGCGTCATCAAAGTAGCGCTGCTGCTGGCCGCAGCGCCGTTCGGTCTGGTGGCCGTGGCCTGGGCCGTGGTGCTCAGCAATGTGCTGCGCAGCTGGCTGAACTACAACTGCCTGCGGCGCTTGAGCGCACTCGACTGGCGCATCCTGGCGCGGGCAGTGCGCAAGAGTTCGCTGCTCTGCGGTGTCAGCGCCGTTGCGCCCGTCGCTTCGCTGCTGTGGCTGCCAACGGACACCCCGGCGCTGCTGGCGCTGATGGGCACGGCGCTGGCTACCTTGCTGTGCTGGCTGGCCGGTCTGTTCCTGTTGAAACATGAACTCGCTGGCGAGTTTCTGTTGTTGCAACGCAAGCTCGCTGGCCGATGGCTGGCAGTCAAATGCACGAAAGGATGACCATGCGTGTCGGTATCTTGTCCTATCCGATGCTGTTCCAGCGCGACGGCGGCTTGCAGATCCAGGTACGCGAAACCATTGCCGCGCTAAACCGGCTGCCCCAGCAGCCGGCGCGGCCTCTGGAGGTGCAACTGGTCGACGCCAATCACCAGCGGCTGGCCGATTTCGACGTGCTGCACGTGTTTTCGGCGAGTAATGGCACCTACCGCATCATGGAAATGGCCAGCGAGCAAGGCGTGCCCGTGGTGCTGTCGCCGCTGCTGGCGCCCAGCTGGAACCGTGCCAGCGCCTGGCGCGCGCGGCTCGCCGACCGGCTGGCGGGGCGCCTGACGGAATGGATGGTGCAAACGAGCTATGCGCAAACCCGGCGCGCCCTGCAACTGGCCGACGTGGTGATCGCGCTGGGCGAGGCCGAGCGTGACGCCATCGTGCAAGGTTTCGGCATGGGACCCGACGCCATCCGCGTCTTGCCCAACGGAATCAACCCGCATTTCTTCACGGCCAATGGCGACCTGTTCCTGCGCGAAACGGGTATCGCCGGGCCGTTCGTGCTGATGGTGGGCAGTATTTCACCGTATAAAAACCAGCTGGGACTGGCCCAGGCGCTGGCGGGCGCCGGCTTGCCCCTGGTGCTGATCGGCGCCGCGCCGCGCGAACAGCAGGCATATCTGCAACTGCTGCTGGACTTGCCGCACGTCAGCTGGCTGGGCGCGCTCGACCACGCCGACCCGCTGCTGGCCAGCGCCTATCACGCGGCGGCCGTGGCGGCCTTGCCCAGCCAGGGCGAGGTGTTTCCCCTGAGCGTGCTCGAAGCGCTGGCGGCCGGCACGCCCGTCGTCATGACGGCGCAAAGCGCGCTGGACTTGCCCGATTCCGCGTTTGCACTGCGCAAGGTGCGCTGGGACGACGGCGCCGCGCAGCGCCAGGCCATCCTCGAACTGCTGGCGCTGCCGCCCGAGCGCTCGCGCGTGCAAGCCCTCGTGGAACGTTTTACGTGGGAGCGGGTGGCTGCCCAGATTGCCGATTGTTACTACCAGGCGCAGTCGCTGCCTGCCAGGAGGCAACATGCTGTTTAATTCCTTCGCCTTCCTGTTCGGCTATCTGCCCATTGTGCTGGCCGGCTATTTTTTGCTGGACCGCCTGGCGCCGGCCGCCGGCACATCCGCCAGCTGGCGCCGCCTGGCCCCCGCGACGTGGCTGGCGCTTGCCTCGCTGTTTTTCTATGCCTGGTGGGACGTGCGTTACCTGCCGCTGCTGCTGGCGTCGATCTGCGTCAATTACGGCGCGGGGCGGCTGATCGGCGCGCGCGCGGGAGCGGCCCGCAAGCGGGCGCTGGTCGTGGCGCTGGTGCTGAATCTGGGGCTACTCGCCTACTACAAGTATGCGAATTTCTTCATCGACAGCGTCAATGCCATCGCCGTGACCGCTGGTGCTGGCGCTGACAGCCTGCCATGGCATGGCCTCGACATCATCCTGCCGATCGGCATCTCGTTCTTTACCTTCACGCAGATCGCCTTCCTCGTCGATTGCTACCGGGGCGAGGTGCGTGAATACCGTTTCATCCATTACGTGCTGTTCGTCAGCTATTTCCCCCACCTGATCGCCGGTCCCGTGCTGCATCACCGCGACATGATGCCGCAGTTCGCCGACCCGGCCAATGCCCATCCGCGCGCCGCCAATTTCGCCATCGGCCTGTCGATTTTCACGATAGGCCTGGCAAAAAAGGTGCTGATCGCCGACAACCTGTCGCCGCTGGCCATCCCCATCTTCGCGGCAGGCGCCGAGCCGACCCTGATCGAAGCGTGGATCGGCGTGCTGGCCTACACGTTCCAGCTGTATTTCGACTTTTCCGGCTATTCCGACATGGCCATCGGCCTGTCGCGCCTGTTCGGCGTGAAATTGCCGCTGAACTTCAATTCGCCGTACAAGGCGGCCAATATCGCCGACTTCTGGCGCCGCTGGCACATGACCTTGTCGCGTTTCTTGCGCGACTATTTATATATCCCGCTGGGCGGCAGCCGGCGCGGCGAGGCCATGCGCTACCGCAACCTGATGCTGACCATGCTGCTGGGCGGCCTGTGGCATGGCGCCGGCTGGACGTTTGTCATCTGGGGCGGCTTGCACGGCCTGTACCTGGTGCTGCAGCAGGCGTGGCAGCGGGTGTTTGGCGCGGCGCCGGGGTACTGCTGGCTGCGCTGGTGGCCCGGCGTCCTGACCTTTCTTGCCGTCATGCTGGCCTGGGTCTTCTTCCGCGCGCCCGACGTGGCCACGGCCTGGGATATCACGGGCGCGCTGGTGGGCGCGAACGGCGTGAGCCTGCCGCGCGGCCTGGCCAGCCATGCGTCCAGCCTGGCGCAGTGGGGCTTGCATCCCGCCTTTGGCGGCATCCGCTGGATCGAACTGGCAGGGCCAGGCTTGCCCGTGCTGCTGGCGGCGATCCTGCTGGCCTTCAAGGCGCCCAATACGCAAGAAATATTCTTTCGCTACGAGCCTGCCATTGAAAGAATCTTTCAACCCACAGGCCGCTGGTCCTTCAGCTGGCGGCCCACGTCCCGCTGGAGCGTGGGCTTGGCCGCGCTGTTTGTCGCCTGCATCTTCGGCATGAACCGGGTCACCGAATTTCTTTACTTCCAGTTCTGACCATGGACACCGCCGGCCGCCGCTATCTTGTCTGCTTCCTCGCCTGTGTATTCCTGGTGCTGGGCGGCATCTCGTTTCTGAACTACCAAGTCGATCCCTATTTGCTGCACCAGTGGGACAGTCCCCTGGTGCAGCGCCCGCGCCAGTTGAATGAAAAGCTGGGCGCCTGGGCCAAGACCTATGCCGTGGCGCGCTACCGGCCGGCCATCATCTACATCGGCAATTCGCGCACGGAACTGGGCTTGCCGACGGGCGTGCGTGCCTTGTTCGACGGCAAGAGCATCTTCAACAGCGCCGTGTCCGGCGCCTCGATCGGCGACGCCATCCGCCTGGCCGAGCATGCGGCCAGGGTCAGCCGCGTCGAGACCATGGTGTGGGGCATCGACGCGCCCACGTTTTCCCTGGACATGGGCGCGGCGCGGGTGGAAGACAGCCTGACGGGCGCCCGGCACGGCTTTTTCGCCCAGCGCGCCCTCGTCAACCTGAAGCGCGGCCTGACCCTGGACATGACGGAGGACAGCGTGCGCATCCTCACCGGCAATGCGGGCGATGTCTGCCGCTCCAACCTGGCCCGGTATGGGCAGCGCGACGAGACCTGCACCCTGAAAGGCATACGGCATTGGCTGGGAACCAAGGACGCCATACCCGTGCGGCTGCAGGAATTTGGCGATGGCCAGGGGCCGACGCCGCCCTCGATACCCGCGTTTGACGCCAGCATAGGCAGGCTGTGCAGTAGCGGCGTGCGTCTGCGCATGTACATCAACCCCACGCACGCGCTGACCCTGTACGCGCTGCACTGGCGCGGCAAGTGGGATGCCATGCAGGCCTGGCAGCGCGGCCTGGTGCGGATCACCGAGCGCCACCGCCAGCAGGGCTGCGACGTGCGCCTGGTTGATTTTTCCGGCTTTAACAGCATCACGACGGAAGCGACCCCGCTCGTCACTGGCAAGCCCGACATGCATTATTACTGGGAAGTGTCGCATTACCGGGACAATGTGGGCCGTTTGATCCTGGCGCGCCTGTTTGGCGGCGACACGCCGGCGCCAGCCGATTTCGGCGTGGAGCTCACGCAGGCCAACGTCGACGCCCACCATGCGGCCACGCGCGCCGCGCGCGACCGCTATCGGGTGGAACATGCGCGCGAAGCGGCTTATACGGAGCGGGTGCTGGACGGGCCGCTGATCCGGCGTTGATGCAAAACGCCGCCATTTTTCTACTTCCAATGCCGACCATGGATACCACCGCCCGCCGCTACCTCGCCATCTTCCTTGCCTGCGCGCTGGCCGCGCTGGCCCTCGTTTCCGCCGTCAATTACCACGTCGATCCCTACTTGTTGCACCAGTGGGACAGCCCGCTGCTGCAGCGCTTGCGGCCGACGACCGAAAAACTCAGCGTGTGGAGCAAGACGTATGCGGTGGCGCGCTACCGGCCCGCCATCGTCTACATCGGCAATTCGCGCACGGAAATGGGTTTGCCTACGAGCAGCATGCGTACCTTGTTCGACGGCAAGAGCGTGTTCAACAGCGCCGTCTCGGGCGCCTCGATCGGCGAGGCCATCCGCCTGGCAGAACACGCGGCCACGGTCAGCCATGTCGACACCATGGTGTGGGGCATCGACGCGCCCTCGTTCTCGCTGGAACTGGGCTCGGCCGGCGTGGAGCCGGGCTTGACGGATCCCGCTCCCGCGTTTTTCGCGCGGCGCGCCTTGCTCAACATCAAGCGCGGCCTGACCGTGGACATGACCCAGGATAGCTGGCGCATCCTCAGCGGCACCTATGACGGCGTCTGTCTGTCGAGCCTGGCCCTGTACGGCCAGCGCGACGAGTCCTGCCTTACCAGCCGCAACCGGGTCTGGGTCGGCACGGCGCGCGCGTTCAAGCCGCGCCTGCAGGAATTCGGCGACGGCCTGGGCCCGACCGCACCCGCGCTGCAAGCCTTCGATGCCAGCGTCGGCAAGCTGTGCCGTGGCGGCACGCGCCTGCGCCTGTACATCAATCCCACGCACGCGCTCACGCTCGACGCCCTGTACTGGCGCGGCAAGTGGGACGCCATGGAAGCCTGGCAGCGCGATCTGGCGCAGATGGCCGGACGCTACCGGCGCCTGGGTTGCGACGTGCGCCTGGTTGATTTTTCCGGCTTCAACAGCGTCACCAGCGAGCCTATCCCGCAGGTGACGGGCGCGGGCGCGATGCGCTATTACTGGGAAGCGTCGCACTACCGCGACAATGTGGGCCGCTTCATCCTGGCGCGCCTGTTCGGCGGCCCCGAGCAGCCGCCGGCGGACTTCGGCGTCGAGCTGACGGAAAGCGGCATCGCGGCGCACCAGGCGGCCATGCGCGTTGCGCGCGAGCGCTACCATGCGCAGCACGCCGAGGAAACGGCGTATCTGCGCCACGTGCTGACCTTGCCCCGCGAACCCCAATAGGCGGCCAAGAGAGCCAGGCGTACACCGTGGGGCAGGGCGCTTGCGCTATGATGGTGTTTTGCCATCCAGCAAGTTCCAGGACGCCCCATGAAAATCGCCTTCTTTGCCAGCCAGCCCTACGACCGCCGTTTCTTCGATGAAGCCTTGCCGTCCCAGCCCGATTCCGCCGGCATCGAACTGGTCTACCACAGCGCCTTGCTGAGCCAGGAAACCGTGGTTCTGGCGCAAGGCGCGGATGCCGTCTGCGTCTTCGTCAACGACGTGCTCGACGCGCCTGTGCTGGAAGCCCTGCACGGCTACGGCGTGCGCGCCATCCTGCTGCGCTGCGCCGGCTACAACAATCTCGACCTGGAAGCGGCCAAGCGCCTGGGCCTGTTCGTCGCCCGCGTGCCTGCGTACTCGCCGGAAGCCGTGGCCGAATACACCCTGGCCCTCGTGCAAACCCTGAACCGCCACACGCACCGCGCCTATGCCCGTGTGCGCGAAGGCAATTTCTCGCTCGATGGCTTGCTGGGCGCCACCTTGCACGGCAAGACGGTGGGCATCGTCGGCACGGGCAAGATCGGCCTGGCCACGGCGCGCATTTTCAAGGGTTTTGGCTGCACGGTGCTGGGCCACGACCCGTATCCGGCGCCCGCGTTCGCGCAACTGGGCACGATGGTGGAACTGCCGCGGCTGCTGGCCGAGTCCGACATCGTCTCGCTGCATTGCCCATTGATGGACAGCACGCGCCACATGATCAGCGAAGAAACCTTGCCGCTGATGAAGAAGGGCGCCATGCTGGTGAACACCTCGCGCGGCGGCCTGATCGACACGGGCGCCGTCATCGAAGCATTGAAATCGCGCCAACTGGGCTCTTTGGCCATCGATGTGTACGAGCAGGAAAGCAATCTGTTCTTCCAGGACCGCTCGTCCGACATCATCGACGACGACATCTTCCAGCGATTGATGACGTTCCCGAACGTGCTGGTGACGGGCCACCAGGGCTTTTTCACCAGCGAAGCGCTGCGCGAAATCGCCGCCATCACGTATCACAACCTGCAATGCTTCCGTGAAGGCAAGCAATGCGAGAACAGCGTGTTAGCTGGCTGACGCCTGTTTTTTGGGCTTGGGCGGCGGCTTGGGTTTCGGCATCGGCAAGGCGTCCGCCGTGCGCCGCGCCAGCTGGCTCAGCCAGTCGCGCTCGTCCCACAGCCCGCCATCGATGAGGAAGTACGGCTTGGCTTGCGGATAGGGCGGCGCTTCCTGCAGCGTGCCTTGCGCGCTGATCCAGGCGCGGCCCGCATCCGTCGGCTTGATGAAGAGCTGGTCGTCGGCGACGATGGCAAACATCTTGCCGTCGCAATACAGGCCATATTCGCCAAACATTTTTTTCGCGCTGATACTGCCCGCGCCCGCCATCTGGTCGAGCAAAAAATCCACCGTGCCTTGCTGTGATGCCATGTCGTCCTCCGTGTGAACGATCAGTGTAGCGCACTGGCCAGGATGGGCCGGTGCGGCTACACTACGGGCATTGATTTTTTTGCACGGCTTCACCCCATGACACCCCAGCATATCATTCACCGCGGCATCACCATCACCACCCTGACGGCCGGCCAGTCCGTCGACACCCATTGCGCACCGGGCCACACGGCCATCCGCGAGCAGGCCGACGGCTGGTGGCTGTATTTTGTCGACGAGGATGGCAGCATCGACGGCTACGACAGTCCGTTCGCCAGCCACGCCGAAGCGCTGTGGGCGGCCAAGGCCGCAGCCGAATTCAGCGCGCAATGAAGGCCAGTCCCTGGGCCTTCCTGGGCTTGCCGCAAGCGCCCGTGCCGGAAGCGGAAAGCGCGGACTACGGCGCCTGCCGCGCCGAACTGGACGGCAAGCGACTGATCCTGCGCGTGGCCAAAACCACCCCGACGAAAACCGGCCAGTTCGTCACCGTCTGGAAGCGCCCCCATCCCGACGCCGAGATCGCCCCGCTGGACGACACCGACCCGGTCGACGTCGTCATCATCGCCGTGGCCAACGACGACGGTGCGCAGCACGGTTTCTTCATTTTTACGCGCAAGGTGCTGCTGGAACGGGGCGTGATGTCGCGCGCCGGCCAGGGCGGCAAGCGCGCGCTGCGCGTATATCCGCCGTGGTGCGCGCCGGAATCCGGCCAGGCGCTGCGCACGCAGCGGTGGCAGGGGGAGTGGTTTGTGGCGGCGGGGGAGCAGCAAAGGCTGGCAAGGCTGCTTGAGATCGCCTGACGTTGCCGGTCAGGGGCAGGTGCACATACTAATCAGCATGGGAAAGCGCGAATGAAGTCTTTTTTTGAGGGAAAAATTTATCTGACGCTGTTTGTCATGTTCGCGATATTCGTTGTTTCCCGGCTTGGCAGCAATGACGCGCCGAGGCGCGGCCCCGACGTCATGCTGTTCATCGAGAGCGACTTGGCGGAAGTGCTGCAGAACGGCGGTAATGTGATAGACCGGATCAGCAGGGTGCAGCTGCATAGCGTGGATTATTCGGTGCGCTTCAAGGACGAGGGCTGGAGCGCTGCGCTGCGCGACAGGAATATCGCCACCTTGCGCAGGCTGGATTGGGTGCAGCGTGCACCGGCCGTAATGTGCAAGATGGGCGCGCAGGTGACCATCGGGGAAGGCGGGAGCATGTACCGTGGCCAGGGCACGAATAGCATCAATTTTGACTATAGCGCGAGGACCGTCAAGGCGTGCGCTGCGCCAACGGAATAGCCTTCCGTGATGCCGTTAATCAGGAAATGCGGCGACTCCCGAGATGCCGCCGCGTTTCGCCGCTGGGGAGGCCGTGATGTATCAGACTGATCGATAGGCCCCTGGCGCGGCGCATAAAACGCTGGCAGATGCCGTGCTTTTGTGGCGGCCAGGATGCAGCACTGGCCGGGAAGATTTTCACGCAGTCATGATTCCTCTTTTTCCTTGAATTAATCGATTTCCTACTGCCGAGTTAAAACGCTTCGCATAAGCTCATATTTGCTCTAAAAGAAACAATCCCGTACACTGGTTTATTGCGGTCATAAGCTATTGGCCCGGCAGAAGACACTTATTTCGACATAATTATTTACTCAAGAACTCGACTATACAGATGAAATTTCAGGCAATATTCTTATTCTCCGCTTTGCTAGCCTCGGCTTTACCCGAAGCGGCAGAACTTGCTACATCGGATCAATCAGTACCGGCGGAAACAGAGGGCAGCGGCATGTCCAATGCGGTGCAGGCGGCTTTCGATGCCGCGCGGCGCAATAGTACCTTTGGTGTGCCTCGCTTTAAACGGCTGAGCTACAGTTTTAAAAATGAAATTATGATTCCCGGGCATCCGAAACAAAAGAATCAAAAACAGGCTAAAACGGAGATATTCACGCAAGGCGATCTGCTGGTAACGACCTTTACACCGATGGCCAATTTTTCGATTAAAACAACAACAATATTTGGTGGAATGGTTATCGTAAGCGAACCAGCTAACGATAAAAAGTGCTCTGGATCCGTTATTTCGCGGTTGCAGGCGGAACTTCCTCCTGTGTTGGAGGTTGGTTCCAAGCTGCGTGTGCAATACGTGTTAACTCCCATTTCTGCTGAACAATGTGAGCCGACGTCGCCCATTGATGAGCAGTGTGAAGCGACTAGCCAAATTGACGCGAAAACGATGTACGCTGCCTTGACGGGGCGCGCGATTAAATTGCAGTGCTGGACTTCTAATCGAATGACTGAAGGACGACTAACTTATAAGGTCTATCTGGAAGACCTGGGCATTGTTATGTCGTCGACAGAATTTGAGCACCAGGGAAAAATAATGAGGACTTTCACCAGCTTTGTAATTGAGCGCTAAACTGCTGCAACGCAGCGTGACATCCGCGATGACTATATGGACGGATGCGCATCAGATATCACAGCCACGATAGCAATAGAACCCCGCGATATCCACGTGATGTAACCACTAAGAGCCGCCGCTGGCCGTTTGGGCAACTATGCGAGGATTTTTAGTAGTTGTTAAAAAAGGATTTTTCAGGAATATGGTGAAAGTTGCTTTACTGTCGCCGCTAGCGGCGTTGTTGCTGTCTGGCGCAGCCCACTCGGCGACACTGGACAATGCCAGCTTGCTCTTTTGCGCACGGGCGGCATTGTTCGCCGAGAGTTTTACCGAAGGGACAGATGCGAATAAATCCCGGCAGGATAGTATTACCGGAGCAGTAGCTGTTTTGAACTTGACCTTCAAGGAGAAAGCGGATGAAGCGACGTTAAAATTACTGGTTCCATGGGCTATCCTCGTCGACAAGCTTCCTGGCTATAAACCTTACACCAAAGGCAGTTACGTTGCAGTGTCCTGCCAGGCTGCCCTTGGCGAGGCAGTCTATGTGCCGTTCCAAAAAACCGGCATCCCGCTCCAAATCCGGAGTTTTCTCGATGCCTGCGAAGCGAAGGGTTCCCGCGAGGCCGTTGGCCAATGCGTCAAGAGCGGATTCATGTCTCTTCCGCTGGAAAAACTGGATCAGTAAATCTGCTGGCTATCTAAACGGCATGTTGACGTGTTGCGGCCTTGAGCGCAACTTCGAGGATCCGGCCCCCTATCAATTTTAGCTAACATGGTCTGAAAGGCGGACCTGATCCTAGCATCTAGCACCCCACGCAGCGCTGGCAGTGGTTTGTAGCGGCGGGGATCAGCCGCGGCTGGGACCGTTGCTGAAGCAGGCTATTTGGACGTCAAGTTCCAGGCATACGAATTCCTATGGGGCCAGTTTGCAATTATTGGATAGTTTCCGTTTGGAAAATCTCTATATACTCTTGCAACGTTATGACAGCCAGCGTCGTCATTTTTTGAATAATTTAGGAGAAAAAGATGGGCAGTTTCAGTATCTGGCATTGGTTGATTATTCTCTTGATTATGTTCACTGTTATTTTTCCAGCTTGGAAAATCGTCTCCAAGGCTGGATTTTCTGGCTGGTGGAGTTTGCTATCATTCATTCCAGTCATCGGTTTTTTTGCCCTGTGGGCATTTGCGTTGATCGATTGGCCAGCCAAGGTACGCAACGAGCAGGAAATGTAGGATTGCGCTATGGCTCTGTGCATACGAGAGATCGATGTCGACTGATTGTCGTGCCTACAGCGCGAAGCAGTTTGGCAGTGTGCGTATGACAGAACTGAGCTATCGTACAGCAGGCAGGTTTTTTCGTTTTTACTGGACTTTTGGCGATATCAAGCAGGAACGATATTAAACAGCCGCATGGCATTCGGCATTTCCGTTGCCATGATAAGTTGGACAGGTTTGCCCATTGCTGTGAGATTGGCTTTGGCGCGGTCATATACCACGATGGCTTTTTCGTTGGTGAAATGACGAGACATATACAGGAAGCCATCGACCCGGAGCGGATTGCGATACATGGCCAGCGCCCATTGTTGAGGCAAGGTGTAACTTGATGTACCTGCCAATCCCGCATGACCGCCCATCTGCTTGAGCAAATGGCCGGTCAGGTCAAATAATCTCAAATTGCCACTGAATTGATGCACCCATCGGCGATCAATTTCGGACTTAGCGATAGGAAAGGCGCCCTTTATAGGCACTGCATCATGTAACAGGGACTCGGCAAGCGCGACATCAAAGCTCGGGCCCAGATAGCAGGTACTGTATTCGGGATTGCCTGTCTTGCAGCCGGGTGCATCAAAGCGATTCCCGCCGCTGCAGCCGAAATAGGGTTCGCCAGCCGCATGGCCCGAGATGCGGTACAGACCGGGCATTGGCAGCCCGACGACGGGAAGCGTCGCGCTCGTTGCCAGCACTTTTGGAGGCGGCTTCAGCCGGGTCGCTGCCACATCACGTCTCCCTGAACGCTGTCGCTGCGGCAATGACGTCGGCGAATTTTCCTTTCCGTAAGGCATTGATCGGGCTGATGCCGTTGAGCGACATGCGTGGATGGGTGAAGAACTGCCACTTGCTGGAACCGGCCAGGTGACCCAGTTCCTTGTTCACTTTGCCGAGCTGGCGACGGTTCAGGGTGGGATCGGCGAAGAAGGCAGGGTAAAGTTTCTTGCCGGCTGCGCTGTCCAAGGAAAACATCCGCTGCTCCGTCACCGCCTTGCTGATCGCCTGCCGCGTCACTCCCATTTGCTCGGCCAGCGTCTGTGAGGTGAGCAGTTCGCCTTTCTTTTCAAGGCTCGCGTATTTTTCCAGTTCCTGATGGGCAAACTGATCAAGGAATGCCTGGTTCGCTGGCGGAACCGTGCTTGCCGCACCTTGTATTGCTTGTATATGCTGGTATCGCTGGATCAACTCCTGGAGGTCGGCATTGGAAACGACAGGCACTCCCGGCAGCTGTTGCGGTACAAACGCCACTTCCTCCCCGCGGGCATGCTGGGCTGCCCGCTTGGTGCGTCGTATCTTGACCAATACGTAGCCATCGCCAAGGTCGATTCCTCTCGCCCCGATTTTCCGGATCGAATCACCCAAGGCCTTGCTCGGGTCAGGTACCGCCATTCGATGCGTGCTCTTCGCTTTCTCCGGCTTTGAAACTTCCAACTTTGCCATGACACCCTCCAGTTGCGATACCAAATTCTACTCCAGAACCTGATATTGACAACCAAAACAACTTTTTGTCGTAACGTATCGGCGTCAAGCCACCTTGCTCACCACATACCGGTACTTCCCCGACGCCTCCGCCGCGATCTCGTCGACTTCCTCGACGGCGATGTCGACCTGCGCGCCCAGCCTGGCCTGGAAACCGGCCACGATGGTGGCACGCGTGGTGTCGTCGAGGCGTGGCAGGCAGACGAGCAGCACGCGCGTGCGCAGCAGGCTCTCCTGGATGATTTTAAAACTGCGCACTTGCGGCAGTTCGCGCACGATGTAGACGAGGGCCAGGCCATGCATGACGGTGCCATCTACCGCCGTGAGGAAATCCGTGCTGCGCCCTTCGATTTTCTGCAGCAGGGGCAGGCCGCGGCCGCAGGTGCACGGCTGCGTGCCCAGCGCGCCCACGTCGCCCGTGGCGTAGCGGATGAACGGGTAGTCTTGCGTGGCCAGATGGGTGACGACGATCTCGCCTGTGGCGCCTGCGGGCAGCGGCCGGCCCTGGCCATCAACGATTTCCACGATGACGTCTTCGGCCGTGATGTGCATGCCGCCGTCCGGGCATTCGTGGGCGATGAAGCCCGCGTCGCGCCCGCCGTAGCCGTTGGCCACGGGGCAGGCGAAGGCGGCCGCGATCTGCGCGCGCTGTTCGTCGTACAGGCGTTCGGCCGTGACGAACGCCACTTTCACGCCCAGGCCGTCGAGCGGCAGGTCGCGTGCTGCGGCATGGCTGGCGATGCGGCACAGGGCCGACGGGTAGCCGAACAGCATGCGCGGACGCCAGCGGCGCAATTGCTGCACATAGCCGTCCAGGCGCGCGGGCGACATGGCAAACGCGGGCAGCAGGGTGGTGCGCAGCAGCGCATCGCGCATGCGGCGCACGCGGTCTTGCGCGTGCAGCTCGATGGGCGAACCCCACAGCACGGCTTCGCGGTCGCCGATGTCGACGCCCCACCAGCGCGTGGCGCGCCACTTGGCGGCAATGTCGTGGCTGACCCTGCGCCGACCGAGGAAAAACTGCAGCGGCTCGCCGCTGGAGCCGCCCGTGGCGAACGGGCGCAGGCCCACGGCGCGGGCCGACTTGAAACTGTCGCGCGCGGCGGCGATGTCGCGCTTCCTCAGCAGCGGCAAGCGGGACAAGTCGGCCAGTTGCCTGACTTGCTCGGGATCGAAACCGCTGCGGGCGAACAGGGCGCGGTAGTAGGGCACGTGATCGGCTGCGTGGCGCAGCAGCGCGCGCAGGCGCGCCAGCTGCCACTGTTGCAGCTGCTCTGTGCTCCACCACTGCGAGCGTTCCATCCGGCGCAGCAGGCGCGCGCTGTGGTGGCCCTTGCACCATTCATGCAGGGGAAACAGCCAGCGGGCGACGAGGCGCGTGTAGGCGCCGGGGCGCGGCGCGGCGCGGATGCGGCGGTAATGGGCGGCCAGCCTGGGCGCGATGTCGGGCCAGCCGAAGGTGGCGGCGTGCGCCAGGCCGGCCTGCACTTGCTGCCGCGTGCGCGCCGGGTCGCGCAGCAGCGCCAGGATGGCGTGCGCCATGGCGGTAGGGTCGCCGGGCGGCACGAGCAGCGCCGTCACGCCGTCTTGCAGCAGGGCAGGGATGCCGCCCACGTTGGTGCTGACGACCGGCACGCCGCAGGCCAGCGCTTCGAGCACGGAATTGGGCATGTTGTCGGCCAGGCTGGGATTGAGGACGATGTCGCTGGCCTGGTACAGGGCCGGCATGGCGGCGTTGTCGACGGGGCCGGTAAAACGCACGGCGTCGGTCACGCCGAGCGACCTTGCCAGGCGCGCCAGCGCCGCGCGCTCGGGCCCGCCGCCGGCCAGCACCAGGCGCGCCGCGGGAAACGCCTCGCGCACGATGGCGAAGGCGCGCACGGCGCTGGCGTTGTCGTACAGGCTTTCCAGGTGCCGCGCCACGAGGATGCACGGGCCATCTGCGGCTGCTGTGCGTCGCGTGGCTGGCCTGAATCGCTGCAAGTCCACCATGTTCGGCACGATGTGGGCCGTATGGCCGTATTGTTCGAAGACGCCGGCCAGATAGGCCGACGGCACGACGATGGCACTGGCGCGGCGCAGGCTGAACGCTACCAGACGCGGCGAGCGGGCGAAAAAAACGGCCGCTTCGCCGCCCCGGTAATTGAGCAAGGCAGGCTTGCCTTTCAGGCTGGCGATCCACAGCGCGGGCGCGGCCTGCAGATGCCAGGACCAGCCGGAATTGGCCATGATGTGGAACAGGTCGACCGTATTGGCCGTGCGCCACAAGCGCCACAGCAGCAGGGGCAGGCGCAGCGCGGCACGCAGGTAGCGGATGCGCGCCAGCCACGGCGGCAGATGCGGACCGTTGACGGCCAGCAGCTGCACTTGTGCGCCGTCCTCGCGCAGCTTGTGCGCCAGTTGCGCCGTTTGATTCGCCATGCCGCCGGCCGGCGGCGGCAGCGGGCCGACCAGCACGATGCGCAGCCCCGTGAAGATCATGGCGCCGCTCCCGCCGCTTCCGCCGCCACGCGCGCATACACGGGCGCATAGCGGCCCACGCTGGCGCCCCAGCTGCGCTCCGTCTCGACAAACGCGCGCGCCTGCTGCCGCAGCGCCGGCCAGCTGGCGGGCGCGAGCAGCAAAGCCAGTATGGCCTGCGCCAGCGCCTCGGTGTCGCCGGCGCGAAACAGCATGCCCGTCTTGCCATGGTCGACCAGTTCGCGGTGGCCGCCCACGTCGGACGCCACCACGAGACGGCCCTGCGCCATCGCCTCTAACGGTTTCAAGGGCGTCACCAGCTCCGTCAGGCGCATCGGCAGGCGCGGATACACGCAGATGTCGACCAGCTGATAATAGGCGGCCACCTGCGCGTGCGGCACTCTGCCCGCGAAGACCACGGCGTCGGCTATGCCCAGTTGCGCCGCCAGCGCCCGCAGCTGGGCATCCTGCGGACCGCCGCCGGCCAGCAGCAGCCGCAATGCCGGCTGCGCCGCCAGCAGGCGCGGCATGGCGCGCAGCAGCAGGGCCAGTCCCTCGTAGGCATAGAACGAGCCGATGAAGCCGATGACAGGATGACCATCCAAACCCAGCGTGTGGGCCAGTGCTGGATTATCAGAGACATTGAAATCGCCCGCATCGACGGCATTCGGAATCACGGTGATTTTATGCGCAGGCACGCCGCGCGCGCACAGCTCGCGCCGCAAGCCGTCGCAGATGGTGGTGACGGCGTCGGCGCGGCGCAGCGCATAGGTTTCCAGCGCGCGCGTGAGCCGGTAGCGCAGGCCGCCGGGCCGGCTGCTGCCATGGTCGGCGGCCGCGTCTTCCCAGAAGGCGCGCACTTCATACACGACGGGGATGCCCAGCGCGCGCCCCGCGTTGAGGGCGGCGATGGCGTTCAGCGCGGGCGAATGGGCGTGCAGGATATCCGGTTTGAGGCGTTGCGCCAGCCGGCGCAGGCGCATGGCCAGGCCGATGATGACGGCCACTTGCCGCAGCACGGGCAGGCGCGCCCACCAGCGGGCATCAGGCGCCGTGCGGTAGAAATGCCAGCCGTCGACCAGCTGCTGCGCGCCATCGGACGGCCCCTGCTTGGCACTGGTGAGCTGCGTCGTGTGCCAGCCCAGCGCGCGCTGCTGCCGCAGAATGGCCAGGGTGCGGAAGGTATAGCCGCTGTGCAGGGGCAGCGAGTGGTCGAGGATGTGCAGGATGCGCATGGCTTCAGTCCATGGCCATGGCCGGCGCTGGCACCGGCACGTGGCGGCCATCGACGGGCAGCACCTGGCGCAAAAACGCTTCGAACATCAGCAGCGACCATAACGGCGCGCTGTAGTCGCGCCGCCCGCTCGCATGCTGATCGAGCAGCAGGCGCACGTAATCCATGTCGAACAGGCCGCACTGCGCCAGGGTGGGGCCCAGCAGACGCTGTTGCAGGCGCTGGCGCAGCGGGCCGCGCAGCCAGTCGGCCAGCGGCACGGAAAAGCCCATCTTCTGGCGGTACAGCAGGGTATCGGGCAGCAGCGGGCGCAGGGCTTTTTTCAGCAGGTATTTGCCTTCGCCGCGCCGCAGCTTGAACTGCGGCGGCAAGCCCGACATCCACGCCACCAGTTCATGGTCGAGCAGGGGCGAACGCACTTCCAGCGCATGCGCCATGCTGGCCCGGTCGACTTTCGTGAGGATGTCGCCGGGCAGATAGGTTTTCAGGTCCAGGTACTGCACCTGCGACAGCGGGTCTTGCGCAGGGCTGGCCAGCGCGTGGCGGCGCAGCACTTCCACGGCGCGGTAGCCTTGCAGGCTGCGCCGCAGCTCTGGGCTGAACAGGCGCGCGCGCATGGCGTCGCCCAGCAGGCTGACGCCGTGAAAATATGCGTCCGTCGTATCGCGCGCCAGGCCCTCGAACGTCGTCTTGGCGCGCAGGAAGCGGGGTGCCCAGTCGGCCTTCGGATACAGCCGCCCCAGGGTGCCGAACAGCGACTGGCGCAAGCCGGCCGGCAGCAGCGGGTCCATCGCCTTGCGCACTTTTTCCTCGCGCGTGTGCAGGCGGTAGCGCCGGTAGCCGGCCAGGCTTTCATCGCCGCCGTCGCCCGACAGGGCCACCGTGACGCGCTGGCGCGCCAGCTGGCAGACGCGGTAGGTGGGCATGGCGGAACTGTCGGCGAACGGTTCGTCGTACAGGTTGGCCAGCAGGTCGATCAATTCAAAGTCGTCCTGCTCGACCTGGCGCGCATGGTGCGCCGTGCCGTAGCGGCGCGCCACCAGGTCGGCGTAGTGCGCCTCGTTGTATGCCGGGTCGCCGAACGAGATGGAACAGGTGTTGACGGGCGTGCTGCTGACGCCGGCCATCAGCGCCACGACGGCGCTCGAATCGACGCCACCGGACAGGAATGCCCCCAGCGGTACTTCGGCCACCATGCGGATGCGTACGGCTTCGCGCAGGCGCGCCAGCAGTTCGTCGGCCGCCTGCGTCTCGCTGGCGGGCGGGTTCGGCGCGAAGGGAATATCCCAGTACGATTGCGGCGCCGGCAGCGGCTGGCCCGCGCGGATGGAGAGCGTATGCCCGGGCGGCAGCTTGCGCGCATGCTGGAAGATGCTGCGCGGCTCGGGCACGTAACCGTAGGCGAAATACTCTTCCACGGCCAGCGGGTCGAGCGCGCGCGGCATGGCCGGATGCGCAAGCAGGGCTTTGAGTTCGGAGCCGAACAGCACGGTGCCGTCCTGCGCCTCGCCGTAATACAGCGGTTTGACACCGAGGCGGTCGCGCGCGAGGAACAGCAGGTGGCGGCGGCGGTCCCACAGGGCGAAGGCGAACATGCCGCGCAGGCGCTGCACGCATTGTTCGCCCCATTGTTCCCAGGCGTGGACGATGACTTCCGTGTCGCTGCTGGTGCGGAACTGGTGGCCGAACTGGCGCAGTTCCGCCATCAGGTTGCGGTAGTTGTAGATTTCGCCGTTGAAGACGATGGCGATGCTGCGGTCGGCGTTGAACAGCGGCTGCTGGCCGCTGGCCAGGTCGATCACCGACAGGCGCCGGTGCGCCAGGCCGAGGCCCGGTTCGCGGTGCAAGCCGCCTTCGTCCGGCCCCCGGTGGCGCAGGCTGTGGTTCATGCGCGCCAGCAGCAGTACGTCGATGTCGCGCTGGCCCTGCAAATCAAAGATGCCGCTGATGCCGCACATGGAAGGCCTTTCAGGGAATGGTGGACAGGGGAGATGGCTGGCGCGCGCCCGTCAGGCGGTCGTACACGGCAAGGTAGGCGCCGGCCATGGCGGGCAGGCTGTGCTCGGCCAGCACCTGGCGCCGGCCGCGCGCGCCGTGGCGCGGACCCAGTTCGGGCATGCTGTAGTAGTCGAGCATGGCGTCGGCCAGCATCTCGGGCGAACCGGGTGGCACCAGGGTGCCGCTCCAGCCCGACTGCACCAGTTCCGCGTTGCCGCCCACCTGCGTGGCGACGATGGGCAGCCCCGTCGCCATCGCTTCGAGGATGGTGTTCGAGCTGCCTTCGGCCAGCGAGGGCAGCACGAACAGGTCCATCGTGCGCAGCAGTTGCGCCACGTCGTCGCGTGCGCCGGGCAGCCAGGCCAGGTGCGCCACGCCGGCCTGCTGCAGCAGTTCCAGGCAGGCCTGGCGGCACGGACCGTCGCCGACGATGATCAGGCGCAGGCGCGCGCGGGCGCCCGGCTGCGCCAGCAACAGCAAGAACGCGCGCACCAGCGAGGCATGGTCCTTGACGGCCGCCATGCGGCCCACGCTGCCGATGACGAAGGCGCCGTTGCACAGGAAGCCGGGCGGGCCCACGGCAGCCGGCGGCCCCAGGCGTGGGTGGAATTGCACGCTGTCGACGCCGTTGCCGATGTGCGACACCTGCGCGGGCGCCGCGCCGATGGCGTCCACCAGCCAGTGGCCCAGGTCGGCGCTGACGGCAATGAAGTGCTGCACCAGCGGCAGCATCAATTTGCGTAGCAACCGGTATTTGCGGCGGGTGCCGTGCAAGTCGCTCATGTCGCGCCCGTGTTCGCCATGCACGCGCAGGCGCACGCCGGCCAGGCAGGCCAGCAGCTGCGCCTCAAGACAGCCCAGGTTACGCGTGTGCACCACTGCCGGCCGCAGCTGTTTCAGTACGCGGTACAGGTGCAGGTAGTGGCGCCAGTCCTTGCCTTCGCGCTTGTCCAGGCTGATCACATCGACACCGGGCGTGGTCAGGCGCAGGCGAAACGCGGTGGCGTTCTTCATGCAGACGATGGCGTGCCGGTAGCGTTCCGGCGGCAAATGGTTGATCAGGTTGACGAGGCCGTTTTCCAGCCCGCCCACGTCGAGCTGGTGGATCACGTGCACGATCAGGGGCGCGACGCTGGCCGCTTCCGTGCCGCCGGTGTCGAAGTCAAGGGCCATGCGGCAGCTCCTGCAAGCGTTGTTCGATGACGGGCAGTGCCGCCTGCAGGAACGCTTGCAGGCGCGCGCGCGGCGCCAGCGCCAGCTCGTCGTAGGCGGCAAAGACGATGATGTCGGCGCCATCCTGGCGCCTGCCCAGCAGCTTGGCTTGCGCCAGCAGCAGTTTTACCAGCACGGGCCTGGCCGTGACGATGCCTCCCTGGCGATAGACGCGCCACACGAGCAGGCGTTCGCCGCCGTACGCCAGCACGCTTTCGCGCACGGCCAGCTTGCCGTTGACCAGGTTGACGTGCCGCACGCGCTGCGCCAGCGGCATCCAGCGGGCGCCGTACGGCAAGGCCTGGTGCGTCAGCAGCTCGGCGTCGCGCGCCTGGCGTGCATACCAGTGCAGTTGCAGCCCCACGGGCGCGCCGTCGCCGTCCTGGCGCGCATAGGTGGCGGCAAACCGCGCGGGCGTGCCCGCATATGGCGCTTGCCAGTCGGGTACCGCGTCGTGCAGGCGCCGCCAGGCGGGCGGATCGGGCAAGGCCAGCACCATGGCAGGCAGCGTGGCGCCATCATCGCGCTGGCTGGCCAGCGCCAGTGCCGGCCACACGGCCGCCAGCAGCAGGCAGGCCACGCCGGCGCGCACGGCGGCGCGCGGGCTGGCCGCGCCGGCGCTCAGGCGCACGGGCAGGGCTGACGGTACGGCGCGTGGCGGCGGCAATTCGCGCCAGCGCGCGGCCAGCCAGAACAGCAGCAGCGCCACCAGGCCGAAGAACAGCCAGCCATAGATCAGGTGGTCGACACCGACGGCCAGGCGCATGTCGCTCAGGTGGCCCAGCATCACGATCAGGTAGGCGCGCACGCCGTTGGCGAGGATGGGCACGAGCAGGGCGGCGGCCATGACGGCCACGCGCCGCCGCGTGCTGTGGCAATTCACATGGGCGAACAGGGCGCCCAGGGCCAGCGCGGCGATCAGGTAGCGCAAGCCGCTGCACGCTTCCACCACCGACCAGTTGCCGGTAGGCAGAGAAAAATTGCTGCCATCGCGAAACACGGGCACCCCCGACCATTGCAGCGCGGTCACCGTGAAGGCGGCCGTGAAGTCGATCAGGGGTTCGATGAAGACTTCGCCAAACGGTACGGCGAGGAACAGGTAGGCCAGTGGAAAGGCCAGCAGGCGCACGGCCGGCCAGCCGAGGATGGCCAGCACGCAGGCGGGCAGCATGGCCGTAGCCGCATATTGTTCCACCACGGGCACGTTGGCGGCGTCGGCCAGCAGCCATGTCAGGCCCAGCACGCCCAGCAGCAGCAAGCCCTGGCGCGACGGCCGGGGCGCCAGTGCGGCCAGGCGGGCGCGCTGGCGCCAGGCCAGCCAGCAACTGATGGGCACGATCAGGAAACCGTGCGCGAAGGTTTGCGAGCGGGCCCACAGTTCCACCATCGACCAGAAAGTGGCGTGGTACAGCAGCACGACGGCGGCCAGGGACAGCAGCAGCGCCGCCAGCGCGGCCTGGCGCCGCGGATGACCGTGCGGCAGGACGGCCGCATCCGGCAAGCGGGCTACCTGGTCGAGCTGCAAGCTCATGTGGACGGCTCCCGCACCGGCTGCAAAGGCGAGGCGGCGCTGGCGGCAGCCTCGGAATTGGCCTCGGCTGGCAGGCCCAGCATGGCGCCAAGGCCGCGCAGATTGCGCTCCCAGTCGTAATCCTGCAACACCAGCTGGCGTGCCGCCGCGCCGATGGCCGCGCCGCTCCCCTCGGCCGCGCCACTTTGCGCATTGCGCAGCACGCGCGCCGCATGGTGAATGAATTCGGCGTCGTCGCGCGCCAGCAGCAGTTCCAGGCCCGGCTGGGCCGCGATGCCTTCGAGCGCCTGCGGCGTGGCCAGCACGATCTTGCCCATCGCCATCGCTTCGAGCACCTTGTTTTGCACGCCGCGGGCAATGCGCAGGGGCGCCACGGCCAGCGCCGCGCCGGCCAGGTAGGGCCGGATATCGGGCACCTTGCCCGTCACGACCACGCCGGCCACCCGCGCCAGCGCCGTGACGGCGGGCACGGGTGCGCTGCCGACGATATAGAACTGCAGCTGGGGAAACTGGCGCCGCAGGGCGGGCCAGACGTGGCGCACGAACCATTGCACGGCGTCGACGTTCGGCCAGTAATCCATGGCGCCCGTAAACACCAGCGCCTGCACGCCCGCCGGATACACGCCAGGCTGCGGCGGCATGGGCGTGAAATACGCCGTGTCGACGCCGTTGTTGAAGTAGCCCGTCTTGCGCCGCGCCATCGGGGCGCACTGGCGGAACAGGGCCGCTTCGGCCGGCGAGACGAAGCTGGCGGCCGTGAACTGCTGGGCGATATGGCGCTCGTACTGCAGCAGCAGCTGCGCTTCGCGCCGGTACAGCTGCGACATGGGCCAGGGCTTGCTGTCGCCGTACTGGCGCCATTTGTCGGAATCGACGTCGACGAAATCGATCACGCGGTGCAGGGCGCGGCCCGCGCTGCCGTCGATGTATTGCGCCATGGGCCCGGAAAACGCCAGCGCATGGCGCACCTTGCCGCCGGACAGCAAGCCGTCGACCCATTGCAGCAGGCGCGCATCGCGGTAATAGTGCACGCTCATGGCCTGGCGCGACAGCAGCGCCTGCATGGCGCGCCAGCGGGCCGGTCCGCGCCGCAAGTCGATGAAGCGCGTGCTGGCGCACAGGGCGGCCACGGTTTTCGCGTGCTGCCAGTCGTCGTCATCGTCGATGAAGCAGCCCAGGTGCACGCGGAAATGCCGGCTCAGATATTGCAGCATGTGCCACGAGCGTATCTTGTCGCCCTTGTTGGGCGGATACGGCAGGCGGTGGGCGAGGAAGAGCAGTTCGCGCATGGAGGTTCCTTGCTTAGCCCAGTTGCCGCACGATGTGCGGCCCCAGCAGGTTGGCCAGCGGCAGCGGCAGGCGGCGCCAGGCGCGGATGAACAGCGCGTATTTCGGATTCAGGGGATTGACATCCGGCAAGGCCTTGCCGCGCACGAGCTTGTAGGCATACGGCAGCGGCTGCGGCGCAAAGCCCCAGTTCTTCTTGAAGTCGTATGCCCCGGTTCCCAGCTTGCTGCGGCCGAAATCGAACAGGCGGTAGCCGCGCGCGCAGGCGCGGCGCATCGCTTCCCAGTACATGAAATCGTTGGCGCCCGTGCTGCGCGCCAGCACGCTGCCGCCGCCGTAATATGGCAGCACTTCATCGCGGAAATAGAACAGCAGCACGCTCGCTTGCGCCTGCTGGCCGTGGTAGACGGTGAGGATGTCGCAGGCGTCAGCAAACACCGTGCGCAGCAGGGCAAAATGGCGGCGCGCGAAGACGGGCGTGCCCAGCCGGTGCACGCTGGCCGCATAGATCGGGTAGAAACGGCTGATGTCATAGTCGATCGCGCTGTGCAGGCCGGCCGCCATGGCCTTGCGCACGACGGCGCGCTGCTTGCGGGGAATCGCCAGCAGATTCTGTTCCGCGTCGGGAAGCAAGGGACGGCGGAAGGTCGCGTACAGGGGTTTCTGCAGCCAGGAGGCGTCCAAGGTTTCCTCCGGCACTTCGCGCCAGCGGTATTCCAGATGCCCCACGCCGAGGCGCCGGGCCAGTGCCAGCGCGGCGCTGTCGAGCGCCTGGCGCACGGAAGAACTGCCGCTGGCGACGCCGCCATACACGCAAAAGGGCAGCGACACGAGGGCGGAGCCGAACAAACGGCTGCGCAGGTGGGCCAGCGGCAGCACGCCGGCGATGCGCCCATCCTGTTCCGCGTACAGGAAATGGCTGTCGTGTTTGAAACCTTGCTCCATGATGGTTTGCCAGCCGGCCCGGTGAAAGAAGGTCGCTTCCGGGCACGTGTCGACAAAGGCGTCCCAGCGCGCATGCTCGTGCCCCTGCAGGGACCGCACGGCGATGGCGGCGCTCGATGGTGCCGGGTCGGGAGCAAGGCTGGCCTCGTGCATCATGTACTTTCCAGAAAAATACGGTCCATGCGGTCCCAGGCGAAGTCGCCCGTCAAACGCCCCAGCCGTGCTTCCATGCGCCCCAGGTTCAGGTAGTGGCGAAAACGCGTCCTGGCGCTGAGGCCCGGCGGACGCGGCTGGCCGGGATCGAGTTCCCAGGGATGAAAATAGAATATGCCAGCTTGCCCGTCGCGCGAATTGATGCGTCGCAAAAGCCAGCGCGACAGTGCATACGGCATCAACCTGAAGTAGCCGCCGCCGCCGGCCGGCAGGTTGCGCCCACGCAGGCGCACGGTGCTGACGGGCAGTTCCAGCACGCCGTGCGGGCCGCGCGGGCGCCAGGCGAAGCGGGGAGCATCGGGCATGCCGTAGTGGTCGTGGCGGATCGGATAGATGCTGGAACTGTAGCGGTAGCCCGCTTCCTGCAGCACGTCGAAAGCCCACAGATTGGCCGCGCCGATGGAAAAACTGGGCGCCCGGTAGCCGCGCACGGCCAGCCCCGTCAATTGCTCGAGGATGGTCTTGCTGTGGCGCACGTCGTCGGCGAACTGCGCGGCTGATTGGTCGCTGGCGCGCAGGTGCGCATAGCCGTGGCTGGCCACTTCGTGCCCGGCGTCGGCCACGCGGCGCAGCATGGCCGGATAGCGCTCGGCGATCCAGCCCAGGGTAAAGAAGGTGGCGTGGATGCGCCGGCTGTCGAGCAGCAGCAGGATGCGCTCGATATTCGCCTCGACCCGGCATTCCAGGCGGGGCCAGTCGGCGCGCGCGATGTGCGGCGCGAAGGCGGACACCTGAAAGTAATCTTCCACGTCGATGGTAAGCGCGTTGCGCAATATCAGCGGCGGCGTCACGGCGTGCCCCGGCGCGCCGCCAGCCAGGGCGCGATGACGGCGGCGATGCGCGTGGCCGCGTGGCCGTCCCACAGCGGTGGAATGCGGCCATGCTTGCCGCCCGTCTCCAGGATGTCCCGCGCCAGCGCCAAAATGCTGGCCGGGTCCGTGCCTGCCAGCGTGTTCGTGCCTTCGGTCACGGTGACGGGCCGCTCCGTATTGTCGCGCAGGGTCAAGCAGGGCACGCCCAGGGCCGTGCTTTCTTCCTGCACGCCGCCCGAATCCGTCAGCACCAGGCGCGCGTCCTGCATCAGGCCCAGCATTTCCAAATAGCCCAGCGGCGGCAGGCAGACGATGGCATGGCGCGCCGGCAGCGGCTCCAGGCCCGCCAGGCGCAAGCCGGCCAGGGTGCGCGGATGGATGGGAAACAGTAGTGGCAGTTGTTGCGACAATTGCCCCAACGCCCGCAGCAGCGCTTCCAGTTGCGCCGGCGCATCCACATTCGATGGCCGGTGCAGGGTCAACAGACCATACGCGGGTGGGCAGGCGTGGCCGTGGGCGCGCAGGGTGGCGGCGGGCGGTACGGCGCGCGGCAGTTGCCGCCGCAGGCTGTCGATCATGACGTTGCCCGTGAAGTGAATGCGTTCGGGGGCGATGCCTTCGCGCAGCAGGTTGGCGCGCGCGCCTTCCTCGCTGGTCAGCAGCAGGCTGGATAACTGATCCGTCAGCACGCGGTTGATTTCCTCGGGCATGCGCCGGTCGCCGCTGCGCAAGCCCGCCTCGACGTGGATCACGGGCATGCCGCGCTTGGCCGCCACCAGTGCGCAAGCCAAGGTGGAATTGACGTCGCCCACCACCAGCACGCCATCGGGCGCCAGCGGCGGATGCGCGTCGAGCACGGCGTCGAAGCGGCGCATGATCTCGGCCGTCTGCTGCGCGTGGTTGCCGGAACCCACGTCGAGGCAGATATCGGGCGGGCGCAGATCCAGGTCAGCAAACAGCTGGCCATTCATGGCCGTGTCGTAATGCTGGCCCGTATGCAGCAAGGTGACGCGCACGGCGGGCGCCTGGCGGGCCAGGGCGGCCAGGATGGGCGCCATCTTCATCAGGTTGGGGCGCGCGGCCACCACGCACAGCAGGTGCGCCGGCACGGCGGACGCAAGAGAGGGGTCGGACATGCGGGCTCCTTAGAATTGCATGGTGAGCGTGGCGCTGACGCCGTTTTCGCGGTAGTCGCCACCGCGGTTGCTGGCGTGCCGCGTATGGCGCACGTCGATGCTGGCCGTCATGTTCTGCTGCAGGATGCGCGTGTAGCCGGCCGTCATGGTGACGTTGTTGTCGCGCCGGGGCACGCTCAGCGAGCGCACGCTGGCGTAGCCGGCATTGACATTCACGCTGGTGCGCGAACTGGCTTGCCAGCTCCAGCCCACATTGCCGCTGATCTGGCGCGTGCGGTCTTCGCTGCCGAATTCCACGCCGGGCAGCAAGCCGCTGTCGATGCCGCTGGCCGTTTGCGCCGTGCGGTCGACGGCCGTGATGCCGGCGATCATCGTGCTTTTCGCCGTGGCGCGCGCCATCGTCAGCTTCAGCTGCTTTTGCAGGAAATAGCGGTGGCTGAAGTAATTGATGGCGCCCCGTTCCGGCCCCAGGCTGTTGGCGTAGCGCAGGAAGGCATCGATGCGCAGGCGCCGGTCGCGCGCATTGGGAAAGATGCCGCGCCACAATTGATCGAGCAACTGGCCCGCGTCGCGGTTGCCCAGGCGCGAAAACTGCGTCGGCATGGTGGTGATGTTTTCGCTGTAGTTCAGTTGCCAGTTGGTATGGCGCTGCAGGAACGTGGCGTCCAGGCTGTAGGTGGTGCCAAAGAAGCGCTTGCCCGTGCTGAAGGCCACGCTGGTGCGCGGCGATGGCGTCCACACGCCGCCCAGCGACCAGAAGCGGCCCTCGGGCGCCTTGCCGCTGGCCGAGATATAACCTTCCTTTTCCATGCCGCCGCTGGCCGTGGCCGACCATTTGCTGCTGAACGGATAGCGCAGACCCACGCTGCTGCGCTGCATGCGCACGGGCGCCAGCTTGCTGTCCTGCGTGCGGCGCACGTCGTGGCTGGCGTTCCACGTCCAGCCGGTGCCGCGCGGCTCGCCGCTGAGCAGCAATTCCATTTCATCGCTGTGTACGGACAGCAAGTCGCCGCCGCTGTCGACCGTGTTGCGCGTATAGCGCAGCTCGGCCGTGGCCAGACCGCGGAAACGGTGGCGCAGATACGGGCTGATGCCCGTGGTGCGCACGGTGCTGGCATTGTCCGTGTCGGGCAGGTCGTCGATCAATTGGGGGCCGAACGGCGAGATGTTGCGCCGGCTCACGCTGGCGTTGGCATCGATGAAGAACCAGTCCTTGACCAGCTCGGCGTCGGCCGAGGCCTGCAGTTCGTGGTTGTCGGTATCGGCCCGTTGTCCGGACAGGTATTTGTGCCAGCTGTAATCGAGGTGGACGCGCAGGCGGGGGCCGGTGCCGATGAGGGCGATGGCGGGCGCGATTTCCGTGATGAAGTCCGATTGCGCCTTGCCGGGCGGCGCGCGCAAGGCATTGTCCGTATAGCTTTCGCGCAGGCGCAGCGACGGTTTTGCCAGCCAGTCGATGGCACTGGCCGGCACGGGCAGCAGCAGCGACAGCAAGGGCAGCAGCGGTAGCGAGCCCCGGCGGCTAGTCGTAATGGCCATAGCCGTAGTAGTCGTTGCCGGGGAACGATTTGGTCTTGTTGTAGATCAAATGAATGTGTTCGCACGACTCGATCTGGCGCAGCGCTTCCTTGACGGCGTGCTGGGTCGTCGTTTCCGCCTCGACCACCATCACCACTTGCCCCATCTGACCCACCAGCGCGTGCGCTTCGCTGGTGATCAGCAGGGGCGGCGAATCGAAGACGACGATGCGGTCGCCATAGCGGCTGGCGATTTCTGCCAGCAAGCGGCTCATGGCTCGGCTGGCCAGCAATTCCGTCGCGTGCTTGTTGCTGCGCCCGGCGGGCAGGATGCTCAGATTGGCCACGTTGGTTTTCAGGATCACGTCGGCCATGGCCAGTTGCGGGTCCAGCAGCACGTCCATCAACCCCGGCTCCGGCGGCAGGCCCAGCACTTTCAGCACGGACGGGCGCGCCACGTCGGCATCGACCAGCAGTACCGTGATATCGAGTTCCATGGCGATGCTCATGGCCAGGTTGACGGCGCAGTAGGTCTTGCCTTCGCCCGGCATGGCGCTGGTGACGACGATCAGGTTGCCGTGGCGGATGGCGTCGCTGCCGCTGGCGCGCGCCTGGCGCAGCAGCGGGCGCTTGATGATGCGGAAATCCTCGGCCACGGCGCTGCGCCCGCCATCGTGCGTGAGCATGCCTTGCTCGGCCAGCCGGGCCAGGTTCAGGGGCCGGTAACGGGGCGACCGGCTTGCGTCCGCGCCATCCGTACCGTTCACCGTATAAGGCACGCTGGCCTCGGCCACGCCGAGGATCGTGGGTTCGTGCTTGCCGCTGTCCTTGCTGCTCATCGTCGCTCCCTTGGATCTAGAATTTCAGCAGCGCGGCCGTCATGACCCCGCCGTACAGGACGAACAGGCTGCCCAGGCAGGCGCCGAAGCCATAGCGGGCGCGGCGGCGGCGTACCTGCTGCAGCGGCGTCCAGTTCATCGATACCGTGCCCAGCACGTTCAAGCCTGTGGCATCGCGCAGTTCGGAGGGGCTGAGGAAGGTGGGGCGCACCTGGCTGATGAGCAAGGCCGTGGCGACGCCGGCCACCAGGGCCGCGCCCAGCGCCGCGCTGAACAGCAGCGGGCGGTTCGGGCCGACGGGCGCATATTGCACCGTGGGCGGGTCGATGATCTTGAAGGCCATCATGTCGGTGGTGGAACTGAGTTCGCCCGACAGCTTGGCCGCTTCGCGCCGGCCGATCAGCTTTTCATAGTTTTCCTTGTTGATGATGTAGTCGCGGTTGAGCTGCGCCAGCTGCGATTCCACCTCGGGCACGGCATTGCTTTGCGCCAGCAGGCGCTCGTTGCGCGCGCTGTATTCCTGCACGCGGGCGCGGATGGCGGCCACCTTGGCGTCCGCATCCGTCAGCGCCACCTTCAGCTGCTGCAGCATGGGGCTGTAATTCTTTCCCGGGTCGCCGGACGCCGCTTTCAGCTTGTTTTCCTCGATCTTGCGTTCTTCCAGCTGGGCCACCAGGCGCTTCGAGGCGATGATGTCGGGATGCAGTTCCGTAAATTGCATGCGCAGGCTGTCGAGGTTCTTGTTGATCGAGGCGATGCGCTCGTCGAGCTCGGGATTCGTGATGGCCGACGCGCTGGGCTCCAGGTCGAGCACGGGCTCGTCGCCCTCGATCTGGCTCTGGATGGCCTTGCGTGCCTGTTCTGCCTCGACCAGTTCCAGTTTGGCATTGTTCAGGCTATCGGACGACATCAGCAGCTGGCTGCCATAGTCGATGCCCTGGCGCGGCAGCAGCAGGTTGTTGCGGATCTTGAATTCCTTCACCAGGTTTTCCGCCGCGCTCAGCTTGTCCTCGTAATTCTTGATCTGCTCGTCGATGAACTGCACCGCCTTCTGCGAATCGCCTTTCTTTCCCTGGAAGCTGCCTTCGACAAAGATGGTCAGCAGGCTTTGCACGACGTCGCGCACGAGCTTGGGGTCGCGTCCGCTGTAGCTGATGGTGTAGATGTCATACGCGTTGGTGCCAGTGATCTTGATGCGGCTCATCAAGTTGTCCAGCTGGGCTTCGTGCTCGCGCACGGTCTTCGAGTCCAGGTCGAGGTCGACCATGCGCATGACGCGCTCCACATTCGGGCGGCTGAGCAGCGTGCGGCTCATGATGGCCACCTGCTGTTCCGTGTTCGGCACGCTGGTCATGCCGGCCATCAACGGCTTGAGGATGGTTTGCGTATCGACAAACACGCGCGCCGACGTCTGGTAATCGTCGGGCAGGGTGATCACCTTGATGAAGCCGCCGATGGCCACCAGCCACGCCACCAGCACCGCATGCCAGCGGTACTTCCAGATGCCTTTCAAGCCGGAAAGCAGTTGCTGTATCAATTCTTCCATGTCGCTTCCTTCAGGTAACGGTGCTGCCCGGTAGATGGGTTGGCGGCGCGGACAACGACGGCGTCTTGCAAGAAATACTTGCTTGTTGAGTAAGCAAAGTATAGGGCGGCTGTGGAGCAAGATTTCCCAAGATGATTGCTTCTTGATACGCCTCAAGGTTCACTTGCCGGGTTTTAATAATCATAGGAAGTTCGCGGCCCAGGCTGGTTCTGCGGGGCCGGCCATGGACGCGCATCGACTCAAAGAGGCTCCGCATGAATCCATTTCGCCGTGCATTTGTCTGCAACACGCTGGTCCTGGCGGGCGCCGCCAGCCTGCTGGGCGCCTGCCGCACGCGCCATCCGCTGGCGCCTTCCGACGACAGCGCCCCCATGCACGATTACCTGATCGGTCCGGGCGACTCCGTCAACATCATCGTCTGGCGCAATCCGGAAGTGTCGCTGACGGTGGCCGTGCGGCCGGACGGCAAGATCACCACGCCGCTGGTCGAGGATTTGCCCGCCAGCGGCAAGACATCGACCCAGCTGGCACGCGATATCGAGCAAGCCTTGAGCAAGTTCATCCAGCAGCCCGTGGTGACGGTCATCGTCACGAACTTCTCGGGACCATATGGCGAGCAGATCCGCGTCATCGGCGAGGCGGCCAAGCCGCAGGCGCTGCCGTACCGGCTGGGCATGTCGCTGATGGACGTGCTCATCGCGGTGGGCGGCATCACCGACTTCGCGGCCGGCAACAAGGCCAGCATCATCCGGGTACGCGAAGGCAACCAGCAGCAGCTGCGGGTGCGGCTCGACGATTTGCTGAAGGAAGGCGATATTTCCGCCAACGTCATGATGCGGCCGGGCGACGTGTTATTGATACCGGAAAGCTTTTTTTAACAGCAGGCTCGTCAATATCAAAACAGCAATTATATTTGCCATTTTGTACTTATAGACAAATTTCATCGTGTTATTTTGCTATCCCAAGGCAAATTTCTTCTGTTTTTTTAGCTATTGCTGGGAACTTCTCCAGTTTTTCTCTTGTCACAAGGCATTGGCTTCAGTCCGTCTCGACGGCTGCCGATGAACGTGAGGACAAGATGAGCTTTGAAGATGAACCCATAATTTCCTTCGACACGCCAGGCAACTTCAGTGATCTGGTGGTGGGCGAGGGGCAGATCGACCCGGCCATGGAGCATGAGCTCGACCTGCAGCGTTTTCATATCCGCATGGCCAATTCGCGTGGCCGGCGCGAAGCGGCCAGTTTGCTGATCCGCAAGATGTACGGCTGGCGCGGCTATGCCGTCGATCCTTGCACGGCGCATGCGCTGAATAAAATCACGCTGTTTGCGGAAACGGCCGGCACCACCGTCGGCACCATGACCTTGTGCCTCGATAACGACGAGACGGGCTTGCCCGCCGATGAAAACTTCCGCGACAAGCTCGACGTCCTGCGCGAGCAAGGCCGGCGCCTGTGCGAACCGTCGCGCCTGGCCATCGACAAGGGCGTGAGCAAGCGCGTGTTTGCGGCGCTGATTCATATTTCTTATATCTATGCTCACAATATTCACGGCTTTACGGATTACGTGATCGAAGTCAACCCGCGCCATGTGGTGTTTTACAAGCGCATGCTGGGTTTCCAGGACTTCGGCGGCGAGCGCGAGTGCACGCGCGTGGGGGCGCCGGCCGTGCTGCTACGGCTGGACCTCGATTACATGGGGGCCCAGATCCGTAAATTCGGTGGCCTGATGGAACAGCATGGGGGTGAACGGTCGTTTTACCCCTTTTTTTTTCCGACATGGGATGAGCCCGGTATTACTGACCGGTTGAGGCAGGGGCGCAACTGACGATTCATTTATTCTTCAGCAAGATCGCCTGCATGTGGCTGCTTGGAATCGCGTACGTGATGCCGCTGGGCGCGCTGATGGCTGCCTCTTTGAGGCCCTTGACGTACACCATGTTGACGATGCCGTAGACGAGACCGGTCTCGGGATCGAACAAGGGGCTGCCGCTGCTGCCCGGATACGCCGTCGCGTCTAGCTGGAACACGGTGTACGGCGCCTTTTGCAGCTGCGCCAGGCGCCGGACGTCGAGGCGCTGCGCGTTTTCGCTGGGCATGACCACCGGTGTCAGCGATGACACGGTGGCGCGGTGCGTCACGTGGCGCAGCCCGAGCAAGGTGCCTAATGGAAATCCCGTAAAGGCCATGGCCTGGCCTTCGCGCACCGTGGCCGCGTCGCCCAGCGCCAGGGCGGGCAGGGGCGCGCCCACCAGGCGCAGCAAGGCCAGGTCGTGTTCCGTGTCCAGCGCCTGGACCTTGGCGGGGCGAAATTGCGTTACGTCGCCCTGGCCTGTGAGTATGCCGATGACCTCGTTCGGATTGGCGTCGAGCAGTTTCTGGATCACATGGGCGCAAGTGAGCACGCTCAGGCCGTCACCCGTCACGAAACCCGTGCCGATGAAGTTCATCGGCGGCGTGCGCGTCTTTTGCAGGTTGCCCACGCCAACGATCGATGGTTTGATGCGCGCGATGGTTTGCGCCAGCGGCGCATCGGCGCGGCACGGCGCGCTGGCCAAGGCCAGGCAAAACAGGAGGGCGGACAAGCATGTAAACGGCAGGGCTTTCATGGCGGCGCACTTTCAACTTGAGGAGGTGGCACGGGCTGCAGCAGCGCGCACAGCAGCATCAGGTAGCACAGCAGGGCGATGCGCGGCACGTCGAGCAGGCTGTCGAACAGGCCGACGACGAGAAAACCCAGCAGGGCGGCGGCGCACGCCAGCGCGCCTGCATCGCCGCGCGCGGCCTGGCGCAGCAGGCGCCGGCCGGCCAGAACCAGCAGGGCCAGCGTGGACAGGGCGCCGCACCAGCCCGTTTCTATCAGCAAATGCAGTGCCATGCTCTTGATATGCCACGGCAAGTGGTGGTGGTCGCTGCTGAAAAACCAGTAATTATTGGCTTGCGTAAAGCTCCCGTTGGCGATCAGTTCTTCGCCGCCCGGTGCGCGCAAGCTCAGATTGTCGACTTCGAGCACGGACGAGGTGGCCGTGCCGCTGGCCGCCAGTTCCAGCTGCACGGGCGGACGCAGCAGCCAGGCGCCCGCGCCCAGCCAGGCGCTGTCGAACGGCACTTCATAGTGCTGCCATCCCTCCGGCGGGTTGCCAGGCGGCGGCGGGCGCAGGCGCAGCGGAACGTTCACGCAGCCCTGTGCGTACAGCAATTGCCGCTGGCACAGGCGCACCAGCAGCACGGGCATGGGTCCCGTGCGCCGCACGTCGAGCGCCAAAGTGTAGCGCGTGGCGGGCTGCACGGGCAGCCGCTGCAGCAGCCGCAGCAATTCGCCATAGCCGGCGCTGTAGCCGGGACTGGCCAGGCGCACATACCGGTTTTCCCTGTCTTCCGCATACGCGATGCTGGCCGGCACCTCGCGCTGGGGATTGTGCCAGTAATACGTGGCGGGAAAGCTGCCGCTACCCATGCCGAACAGGCGGTCGCCCCAGTCGGACGGCTGCATGGCCAGCGCCTGCCGCCAATGGCGCAAGCGGCCTTGCATGTCGAAGGCCGTGGTGGCGAAACGTTCGGTGGCGTAATAGCTGGCCGACACGGGTATCGCCAGCAGCAGCAGGATGCCGGCCGCGCCCGCGATGCTGAGGCTGGCGCGGTCCAGCCGCCACAGCGGCGGGCGCAGGCGTCCATTGCACAGCATCAGCATGGCCAGCAGCACGACCAGGCTGGCCGGCAGCAGGGCCGGCGGTCCCGCCCAGTGCCAGCCTATCCAGGCGAGATTGCATGCCAGCATGGTCCACGCCATCATCGCCAGCCCCAGCCTGTCCAGCCCTTTGCCAGCCTTGCCGCCGGCGCTACCGGGCCACAGCGTGCCCACCAGCAGCACGGCGGCCAGCAGGAACAGGAAATACGGGCCTTTCAGCCAGCCGGCCGTTTGCTGGCCGGACGGTTCCGGCCACCAGGCGGCCAGCAAGCCTTGCAGGCACAGCGCGCACAGCACGCTGGCAGGCGCCAGGCTCCACGGCAAGGGCCGCGCGGCCAGCACGAAGCTGGCCGCGAGCAGGACGACGGCGGCCAGCAAGCCCCGGTAGCCGGCCAGGCTGAACATGTACACGAGCAGGACGGTGCCCAGGCCGGCCAGCAGCAGTCTCAGCAACACTCCGCGCCTGGGCGACTGGGAAGGCACGCGCCGCGCCGCGCCGGGCGCCGTCCGCAGGGTTTGCCAGAATCCCAGCAGCATGGCTGCGGCCAGTGCCGCGTACAAGCCCCGTGAAAAGGTCGTGAACGCCGCGTGCAGGGCCAGGGCCAGCAGCAGCATGGCCAGCGCCGCCTGCCAGCGGCTGCTGGCGCGCGCCAGCCACAGCGCGGCAAACGGCAGGCTCAGGGCCAGGTAGCCGTCCAGCGCGGCGCCACCCGTGTGCATGGCGGAAAACGGTGCCGTGATGCGGTAGTCGCTGGACAGGTTCGACAGGCCGGGAAACACGGTCCGTTCCCATAGCGCGAACAGCGTCACCATGGCCAGCCCGGCCAGCATGCCCGGCAGCGCATAGCGGCGCAAGGCGGACGCGGACGCATCGCGCAGCAGCAGCGGCAACAGCAGCATGCTCCAGGCCCAGGCCTTGCCCAGCCGCAAACTGTTGTAGGGGCTCAGGTAATTATCCCAGGCATTCAGGTCGAGCGGCGCCAGCGGCAGGACGCCGCGCAGCAGCGCCGCCAGCCAGGCCAGGCTGCACAGCAGCAAACAGGCGCGGGCGGCCGGAGAAAGCCGCGCCGCTGCCGGGTGGGCCGGTCCGCCCAGGCGCCAATAGCCGCAGGCCACGGTCAGCAACAGCAGCACGTCGATTTCTTCGAGGAAGAACCAGCCCGTCCACGGCGCCAGGTCCAGCACGGGCAGGAGGGCGGGCACGCAGAACAGCCAGCAGGCGGGACGCCAGCACAGCAGCAGGAAATACGCAGGCAGCAGGGCGGCAAACAGCAGGCCGGGCCAGCCGTGCCCCAGCGGATAGTGGCGCAAGGCCAGCATGCAGGCCGCGCCCGCCAGCAGGGCCAGCGGCCGCGCTGCCAGGCCAGGCATGGCAGCGTGCACAGCCATGGCTTACAGCTGGGTCAGCAAGGCCTGCGCCTCGGCCCGCTGTGGAAAGTCCTTGTTGGCGGCAAGCAGTTGTTCCAGCTGCTTGCGCGCGCCGCCCTTGTCGCCCGATTTCGCCAGGGCAGCGCCCAGGTGGTACTGCACTTCGGGCGACTTCGGCGCCAGTTCCGCCGCCTTGCGCAGCAGGGCTGTGGCGCGCTTGACGTCGCCTTGCTGCAGCACGATCCAGCCCAGGGTGTCGAGCACGGCGGGATTGCCGGGCGACAGCTTGAGCGCCTGCTCGGCCGTGGCCTGCGCGCGCGGATCTTTTTCCTGCTGATACGCCCACGCCAGGTCGTTCAGCGCCACCACGTTATCCGTGTCCTTGGCGACGACATACTGGAAGTGCTCGATGGCGGCGCGGTATTGCTTGGCCGCCAGCCGGGTGCCCGCCAGGTAGGTGCGCGTCGGCAAGTCTTCCGGATGCTCCTTCAGCCAGGTGGCCATGCGCGCATCGGCTTCGCGCTCTTGCCCGGAAGCCTGCAAGGCGCGGTACAGCTGCACCTGCAACGGGCCGATGGGGCTGATGCCGAACGCGTGCTGGTACAGCTTGACGGCTTGCTGCGGCAGCTTTTGCTCCATCAGCACGTCGCCCTCGAGCTTGTAGCCGGCCGCCAGCTTCGGCTGCTGTTCCTGCACCTGCCGCGCCACGGCCAGCGCCTCGCGCTGGCGGCTCAGGGTCAGCAGCAAGGCCACTTCGACGACGCGCGCTTCGAGCAGGGCCGGGTCAAGCACTTGCGCCCGCTTGACGGCTTGCAGCGCATTCTGGTGGTCGCCCAAGGCCAGGTGCAGGCTGGCGATGCGCATCTGCAAGGGTGCGGACGTGGTCTGTATGCTGGCCAGCTTGTTGTAGCTGTCGAGCGCTGCCGGCGCCAGGCCGGCGCTGTATTCCACCTGGGCGCGCAGGGCCAGCGCATCGGCGTCGCCCGGATGGCCCGTTTGCAAGGTGCGCGCCAGTTCCAGCGCCTTGTCGGGCGCGCCCGTCTTCAGGTAGAAGTTACTCAGCAGCAGGGCTGGCGCGACGGCATCGGGATTGTCGCGGTGGCCCCGCTCGAGCCAGCGCCGCGCCTCTTCCGTCTTGCCCTGCGACGCGGCCAGCTTGGCCAGCGCCGCGCACAGGTCGGCATTTTTCGGCGCCTTCGTCAGCGCCTTTTCGAAACGCTGTTTTGCCTGCTCCGGCTTTTTCTCGGCCAGGTCGATCTGCGCCAGGTTGTTCAAGGCGGGCAGGTAGACCGGGTCCATGCTCAGCGCTTGCTCGAAACTGGCGCGCGCGGCCGGTAAATCGCGCAGGGCCAGGTAGACGCCGCCTTTCAGGTTCAGCAGCAAGGGATTCGTGCCTTTCTGCTGCTCTTCCATCATCTTGACGCTGGCCAGGGCCTTGTCGTTCTGCTTGTTGCGCAGCAAGGTCATCACCAGCATGGTGCCCGCTTGCGGCGTGCTCTTGTCGAGCATGCTGGCGCGTTCCAGTTCATTGATGGCGCGGCTGTTTTCGCCCATGCCCAGGCGGCTGATGCCCAGGGCCGCATGCAGCCTGGCCGTGTCCGGCGCCAAAGTACTCGCCTGTTCGAAATACGCGGTTGCCTTGTCGTACTGGCGCGCGCGCAAGTGGGCTTCGCCAGCCAGCGACAGCAATTCCACGTCTTCCGGGAAGGCGGCCAGCATCGGTTGCAGCAAATCGATGGCGGCGTCGGTCTTGCCACGCATCAATTCGATCGACGCCATCATCTTGACGGCATACAAATGCCTGGGATACACAGCCAGGAAGCGCCGCAGATAGTTTTCCGCCTGCGGCGGCGAGCCGAGCGCCAGCTGCACGGCGCCGGCCAGCAGGATGGACGGCATGTGGTCGGGCGCCGCCTTGAGCACCAGCTGCAAGGCTTGCAAGGCCGCCTTGTTCTTGCCCTGGCGAAAATCGAGCAGCGCCTGGGCTTGCAGCAGGCCCAGGCTGTTGGGCGCCGTCTTGCGTGCCGTGGCCAGCTGGGCCGACGCTTCCGTGTAGCGGTTTTCCACGATATCGAGATTGGCCAGGTCGATGTGCGCCTGGGTATTGTCCGGTTTTATCTTGAGTATCTGCATGTAGGCGAGCCGCGCCGGGCCGTTCTTGCCTTGCAGGCGCAGCAGGTCGCCCTGCAGGCGCAAGGCGTCGAGGTTGGCGGGCGCGCTTTTCAAGGCTTGCGCCAGCAGCAGCTCGGCCGCCGGCACCTGGTGGTCGAGCGCCGACAGGCGCGCCAGGCCCAGCAAGGCCTCGACCTGGTCGGGATGGGCTTCGAGCAGGCGCGAGTACAGGGCGTGCGCCTCGTCCTGGCGGCCCAGGGCCAGCAAGGCATCGCCGCGCAGGGCCAGCACGCTGGCGGGCTGCGCCGCATCGTCGGCAATCTCGGCCAGTACCTTGTCGAACTGGCCCAGCATCAGCCAGGCCTTGCCCAGCAGGGGCATCACTTGCTGCGATGCGAGGCCCAGCGACTTTGCCTTGCGCAATTCCTTTTCGGCAGACAGCGCTTCGCCCGTGTCGATATAGATGCTGCCCAGCAGCAAGCGGGCAGCCGCGTTGTCCGGCTCCTTTTGCAGCAGGTTCTTCAACTGGATGATGGCGGCCCGCGCTTCGCCTTTCTGCCGGTACTGCTGCGCATCGGCCAGCAGGCTTTCGCTGCTCTGCGTGCCGTGGCAAGCCGTCAGCAGGGGCAGCAGCAGGGTACAGCACAGTGCGGCGGCCGGCAGGCCAGGGAAAGGGCGGGGCAGGGAACGGGCCATGGAAGTCTCCGGTAGCGGCGTGCGTGGACGATAAGCCGATTCGCGATGGGCGATGGGCATGGCCTAGCTTAAAAAGATGGCCGCCGGACTCCTTGATTGCGCTCAACAAGCTGCTGATTGTCCGCGTGCATGCTGGCCGCCGGCCCGTGTTTCTTGTTCCCGCTCAAGAATGGCCCGATTGGCAACCGTAGAATTTCCCGGACGGCGATGCTCGTGCCGCAACCATTCGGAGCACATGCATATGGATAGCAACGCGAATAGCAAGGTGATTGGCAAGGGCGGCGTGGTGGCCGTGGTGGGGCTCGGCTATGTGGGCTTGCAGCTGGCCGTGGCGTTTGGCATGCGCCAGCGCACGATCGGCTTTGACTTGTCGGCACGCAAGGTGGAAAGCTACCGCAGCCATGTCGATCCGACCGGTGAAGTGAGCACGGAACAGCTGCGCGCGGCGCAATGGCTGAGCGTCGGCTGCGATCCGGCCGAGCTGGAACTGGCCGATTTCATCGTCGTGGCCGTGCCCACGCCCGTCGACAGCGCGCACAATCCCGATTTCTCGGCCCTGGCCGGCGCCAGCGCGGCCGTCGGACGGCACATGCGGCGCGGCGCCATCGTCATCTACGAGTCCACCGTGTACCCGGGCGCGACCGAGGAAATCTGCATCCCCATCCTCGAGCAGCATTCGGGCCTGCGCTGGAAGGAAGACTTTCATGTGGGTTTTTCGCCCGAACGCATCAACCCCGGCGACAAGGACCACACCCTGCACAGCATCCGCAAGGTGGTCTCGGGCGACGACGACGCCACCCTGGACCAGGTGGCCGCCCTGTATGAAGGCGTAGTCGAGGCGGGCGTGCACCGGGCGTCGAGCATCAAGGTGGCCGAGGCGGCCAAGGTGATCGAAAACACGCAGCGCGACCTGAACATCGCGCTGATGAACGAACTGGCCATCATCTTCGACCGCATCGGCATCGACACCCTGGAAGTGCTGCAGGCGGCGGGCACGAAATGGAATTTCCTGCCGTTCCGGCCCGGCCTGGTGGGCGGCCACTGCATCGGCGTCGACCCATACTATTTGACGCACAAGGCGGAAATGCTGGGCTACCACCCGCACGTGATCCTGGCCGGGCGCCGCATCAACGACGGCATGGCCAAGTTCGTGGCGGAAAAAACCATCAAGGAAATGGTGCGTGCCGGCTTCAAATTGAAAGGCTCGCACGTGAACGTGCTGGGCCTGACCTTCAAGGAAAATTGCCCGGACCTGCGCAACTCGAAAGTGGTCGACATGATCCACGAACTGCAATCGTACGGCGTGCAGGTGCACGTGCACGACCCCGTCGCCGATGGCCGCGAAGCGCTGGAAGAATACGGTTTATTGCTGGAAAGCTGGGAACAGCTGCCGCAGGCCGAGGCCATCATCAGCGCCGTCTCGCACCAAGCCTTGCTGGCCCGTCCGCTGGCCGACTTCCAGGCCAAGGTGCTGGAAAACGGCTGTTTCATCGATATCAAATCGCATTTCGACCCCAGGCCGCTGGAAGACGGCGGCTTGCACGTGTGGCGGCTGTGATGGCGGCCGATACCTTTGATCGGGCCGCTAACGCGGCGCGAAACGTCACCGCTGGCGATCCGGCTGCCGGCTCCTATGCGCAAGCCTGCGCACAGCTGGCCAAGGAACCTCGGCGCTGGCTGGTGACGGGCGTGGCCGGCTTCATCGGTTCGCACCTGCTGGAAACCCTGCTGAAGCTGGGACAGGAAGTGCGCGGCCTCGACAACTTCATGACGGGACACCGCCACAATCTGGAACAGGTGCGCGCCAGCGTGGGCGAGCAGGCGTGGCAGCGCTTCACCTTCATCGAAGGCGATATCCGCGACCCGCAGGCATGCGCGCGCGCGTGCGGCGCGCCTGCACCGGTGCAGGCCACCTGCAGTGGTGATGGTGAGGCAGACGCAGGTACAGATACGACCGCTGGCGGCGGCGTCAGCAGCGGCAGCTTGGCCGAGCGCGGCCGTGCCGGTGCGGGCGGCCCCGTCGCCGCCGTCGATTTTGTGCTGCACCAGGCGGCGCTCGGTTCCGTCTCGCGTTCGCTGGAAGACCCGCTGCTGTGCCACGCCGTCAATGTCAGCGGCTTCCTGAACATGCTGGCTGCGGCCCGCGACGCGGGCGTGCGGCGCTTCGTATATGCGGCCTCGAGCGCCACGTATGGCGACCATCCAGCCCTGCCGAAAGTGGAACAGCACATCGGCGCGCCCCTGTCGCCGTATGCCTTGAGCAAATATGTCAACGAGTTGTATGCGCAAGTGTACGCGCGCTGCTACGCCATGCAGACGGTAGGGCTGCGCTATTTCAATGTCTTCGGTCCGCGCCAGGATCCGCTGGGCGCTTATGCGGCCGTCATTCCCCGCTGGATCGCCGCCATGCTGGATAACCAGGCCGTGCACATCCATGGCGACGGCGCCACCAGCCGCGACTTCTGCTTCGTGCACAATGCCGTGCAAGCCAATATCCTGGCCGCCACCGGCACCGACCCGGCAGCCGTCAACCAGGTCTACAACGTGGCCGTCAACGCCCGCACCAGCCTGACGCAGCTGCACGCCGCCATGCAGCAGATGCTGCTTGCCGCCCGCCCGCAGCACGTGCCGCTGGCGCCGCACTTTGGCGAATTTCGCGCCGGCGACGTGCGCCATTCGCAGGCGGACATTGCCAAGGCGGGCCGCCTGCTCGGCTATGTCCCCACGCACAACCTGGCGCAAGGCTTGCGGCAGACCATCGCCTGGTATGTGGAGCAGGCTGAACGGGCTTGAATGGCAAGCTTGCCACGCGCGAGGCATATGCTGGCCAGGTACAACCCGATATCCGCCCGACTGCCTGTCGTTCAGCGTTCAGCGTTGCGCAGGCGCCGCTGCCGGCATTGTTGACGCAGGCGACGCGGGCGGCTCCGGTACGCCTTCGGTCTTGCTGCGCAGAACCCGGGGCGTGCCGCGGAAATCGGCTGTATGCAGGGTGACGGGACGGCGCCAGACGCGGGCGATGTACGCCAGCACCTGTTCCGCCCGCTCCAGGTCGAGGCCGCGCCCGTCGCGCTGGTGATCGTGGCGCAGTACCAGGCTGCCGTCGTCGTTGAGCAAGGTGGCGGCGATGCATGGCGCGCCATAGTTGTACTTGGGCGCCAGGATGGCTTCGCGGATGGCCAGCAAGTCGCGGCTGGCCATTCGTGTTTCGCCATCGCGGTGGCTTTCATGCACGAACAGGCCCAGGCGGTCAGCCAGTTCCCCATCCAGATAGTTGCGAATGAAACTGCAGTCGTCGTCGTCGCGGCAAATCTGGCGCGCCCGCGCCAGTCCTTGGCGCTCGATGATGTGTTCCCACATGCAAAAACCCAGGTGATACGGGTTGACGGCCAGCGCCTGCTGGTGCTCGCCCGCGTAAGGGCGCACCACGTCCGAGTGCGACTTGATGGCGGACAGGTACAGGGCCGGCGGCAGGAAGTCGGCTTCGCGCAGCAGCCGCGCATGCCAGTACGAGGCCCAGCCTTCGTTCATGATTTGGCAGGCGTACACGGGATAAAAGTAAAACGACTCTTCGCGCACGGCCAGGAAAATGTCGCGTTCCCAGTCAGCCAATTCCGGCCCATATTGCGCAATGAACCACAGCAAATCGTATTCGGGCTGCGGCGGCACGAGCGGGCGCTGTGCCAGCCGTGCCCGCGCCGCCTCGTGCGCCGCCAGCGCGGCCGCTTCACCGGGCAAGCGCTGGTAACGCCGCGCAAAAGGATCCGCAAAACGATCGTTTGCGCCAAGCCAGTCCTGCGTGCCGGCCACACCGGCTGGCCCGGATGGCGCGGCATAGGGCGGGCGGTGCAGTTCGGCATGGATGTCCACATGCTGTTCCAGCGCCAGTGCCGCGTCGAGCACGGCTTCCACCTGCTCCTGTCCGTGCCGTTGCAGCGCCATTTCGAGACGCTGCGCCCGCGCCGCGCTTTGTTCCAGGATGTGCTGGCCCGCCATGGCGCCGAAACGCAGGAACAGGGCATTGCGGCTGGCAAAGTCGGCGTGGCCCAGCACGTGGGCCGTGACGAGGGTGTTCTCGGCCACGGAATTGTGCTCGGCCATGTAGGCATGGCAAGGGTCGCCGGGAAACATGACTTCGAACATATGCGAGTTGCCCATCTTTTGATGCACGAGCTGGTGGATGTAGCGCACGCCGAATGACCAGTGGCGCATGCGCACGGGCAAGCCATAGATGGCGATCTCTGCCATGAAGCTGTCCGGCACCAGTTCGAACTCGACGGGCGCAAACTCCAACCCCATTTCCCGCGCCAGCGCTTCGATGCGCGCCGCGTAGCCGTCCAGGTTGGCTGTGTCAGGCGTCATGCCGTGTCCTCCGTATCGGCCGCCTCGTGCTGGAAAAAGGTGCGGATGGCCGCCCAGATATCGTCATTCCTGCTGAGGATGCTGCTGTGCAAGGGCAAGCCGCGCCGTTCCTGCTCGGCAAACAAGCTGTGCATTTCCGTTTCCAGGCTGCGCGGCACGCCGGGCACGGTTTCCACATAGCCCATATAGTTGAGCAAGGCGGCCAGTTCACCGAGGGCCAGGCTGGCCGCTCCCCGGTCTTCGCTGAAATTCTCGCCATCGGAGGCATAGAACAGATAGGCGTTGTAGCGGCCCGGCGCATAGTGTTCCTGCAGCAGCTCGCGGCTCAGGCGAAAGGCGGTGGAAGCCATGGTGCCGCCCATGCCATTGACCTGGAAGAACTCGGCTTCGGAAAATTCCCAGGCCCGCGTCGTATGGGCGATGAAACGCGTTTCCACGCGCGCATACCTGCGGCGCAAGCCCTGCAAGGCAAAGAAAAAGAAGGATTTGGCCAGCTTGCGCTCGGTCTGCGCCATGCTGGCCGACACGTCCAGCACGAAAAACACGACGGCATTCGTGCTGGGCCGGGGCAGTGGCTGCACCTGGCGGTAGCGCAAGTCGTCATTGGTGAAAGGCACGGGTTGCGCTTGCAGGGCGCGCCGTTTGATCGCTTCCTTGACGGTGCGCCGCCGGTCCAGCCGCGAACGGGCGCCATGTCGGTCCAGGCCGCTACGCACGAGCCGTACGTCGTCGATAGCGCCCGCGTGGCGCGGTTTCAGGTGCGGCAGCTCGAAAGCGTCCCACAGCCAGTCGAGTATGTCGTCAATGGCAAACTCGAGCAGCAGGCGCACGGCTCCCTCGCCATTGCCGCCTTCGCCTTGCGTTCCGGCCTCGCCCGTGGTGGCGGGACGGGCTGCGCGCAGGATATCGCCGGGCTGGCCGTCACCCTGGCCCGCGCCCACGCTGTTGCGCGCGGGCGCCAGGCGGAAACGCGCATGTTCGAGCAGGTGCATGGGGACTTGCACCGTGCGCTGCTGCGGGCCGCCGATCAGGTCAGGCGTGGCAATCAGCTCGGGCAAGTACGCCTGCACGGCGTCGCGCACTTTCTGGTTGTGGCGCAGCCAGTCGCGCGCGCCGCGCGAGAACAGCCCGTACCAGGGTTGGGCCAGGGCCGGCGCGGACGATCCCACTGGACTATCGTGCTTGGCGCTGCCTGGCGAGGTCGTGGCGGCCATGGCTATTCCTGCGCCAGCAAGGTGGTCACGTAATTGAGCGCTTCGCGCGCGCTATGGGCGTCATAGCCATATTCGTCGACCAGGCGCTGCTCGACGGCGGAGATCCTGGCCCGCACGTCGTCATCGGGCCGCTTGGCCGAGCCCACCAGGCGCAGCACGTCGCGCCGCTGTTCGAACAGATATTGCTGGACGGCGTCGTGCAATTGCGCATGGCTGCCCAGGCCAAACGCTTCGCCCCGCTTGAAGGCGCTCATGGCCTTGCGTACCACTTCTTGGCGGAACGATTGCTTGCCCGAGTCGCTGATGTGGATTTTCTCTTCCACGGCGCGCAGGAAGCGCTCGTCGGGACGGCGTTCTTCGCTGGTGATGGGGTCGCGGATCTGGCGGTTGTCGAGCATGGCTTCGACTTCATCGAGATATTTGTTCAGCAAGTCTTGCGCTTCCTGCTCGAACGACACGAACAGGGCCTTGTGCACGTCGGCCTTGACCCAGCGGTTATAGAAATCCTTGCGCGTGAGCACCAGGTAATCGACCCACTTGCGCTTGCGCCGCGGTTCGATGCGCGCATCGCTTTCGATGCCATCTTTCAGGGCCAGCAGCACGTCCATGGTGGACAGGCTGTTGCGCTGGGCGGAAATGATGGCGTGCGACAGGGCATTGATGACGAAACGGGGCGATACGCCCGACAGGCCCTCGTCGGGCGCCTTGTCGCGCTCGCGCACGCGGCGGATGTCGGCATGCTGCAAGTCGTCGACGTCTTCGTCGGCATACACGCGCAGTTTCTTGACCAGCTCGGCTTCCTTGTCGTCGCCCTCAGGCAAGCGGCTGAGGATGGCAAACACGGCCGCCGCATGCAGCACGTGAGGATCGAGGTGCACGTCGCGGAAGGCGGGCGCGGCCGCCTGGATCAGCTTGCGGTAAATGCGCGCTTCTTCGCGGTAATTGAGCGTGTACGGCACTTGCACGATGACCATGCGGTCGAGCAAGGCCTCGTTTTCGCTTTCTTGCAGGAATTTGCGAAATTCGGCCAGATTCGTGTGCGCGAGGATGGTTTCGTCGAGGTAAATCAGGGGAAAGCGCGACACCTTGACATTCTTTTCCTGCGTCAGGGTCAGCAGCAGGTAGAGGAATTCCCGCTTGACCTTGAGGATCTCGATCATTTCCAGCATGCCGCGGCTGGCCGCATACACGGCGCCCGACCACGACCAGGCGCGCGGATCGCCTTCGTCGCCGTACTGCGCCACTTTCGACAGGTCGACGGAGCCGACGAGGTCGGCCAGGTCGGCCGTGGTGGGATCGTGCGGCGCATACGTGCCGATGCCGCAGCGGCCCGCCTCGGACACGTGGATGCGCTCGACGGGCATGCGCAGGAAGTCGCCCGCGTACTGTTCTTCCAGGCGGGCGCGGCAATGGGGGCACAGTTCGCCGTGCAGCTCGGCATCATAGCTGGCGCGAAAGTCGGCGCGCATGCTGTGCGGCACCAGGTGCAGCGGCGATTCGTGCACGGGACAGCCGGCGATGCCGTACAGCGCGCCTTCGCTGCTGTGGCTGTATTCTTCCAGCCCCCGCTTGAGCAGGATCACCATGGTCGACTTGCCGCCCGACGGCGGACCCAGCAACAGCAGCATGCGCCGGCCCACTTCGGAGCCGGCGGCGGCCGCCTTGAAGTAGGCGGCGACGCGGTCGATCGCCTCGTCGATGCCGAACAGCTCGTCGTCGAACAGGCGGCAGCGGAAACGTCCGGCATCGTCCGTCTGGCCGTTCCAGCGCATCATGTCCCACAGGTACTGGTGCGCGCTGCGCGTCAGCAGAGCCGCGCGGCCGGGCAGGATCTGCTCGATGAAGTCGGCAAAACTGCCGCGCCAGGGACTGATGCGGTGTTTCTCCGCCCAGGCCGCCATACCGTGCATAAAACCGGCATGTTGGTCCGCAGGCGCGTCGTCGGATTGGCGTGTCATACCAGGGCTCGTCATTGTTCCCCCATCCATACCGTTGCTGCCGTGGAGCAGGCCCAATTCCAGCCTGCCAGCCAAGTATACGGCGCTGCCTCTGCCCGCACGCCTGATCTCGCTCAACCTTGACGATGGAACTATTTTTATCCTCGCTGCCCCCGTTGGGCTAGGGCAGCCATGTATCGGCGCGGTTCAACCCAGATCAATACCGGCCTGTGCAGCCGGCCCACACTGGTGTTTCGGAACGACCCACGAGGAGAGCATGATGATTGGCAACGAGAATGGTTTCAGCGCCCCGCCTGGCGGCAGCGGCAGGGGACAAAGCGCGGACGATGAAGAGGCCGTCGGCCAATTTTCCGTCCCCGGCGAAGACGACAATACGATCGAGAGCGCGTCCGTCTCGGACATGCCCGATGCCTTGAGCGGCGTCAGCATGGAATTGCTGGAAATCAAGCGCAGCATCGAAGACGGCATGCGCCAGTCCATCTCCCAGGCGGGCGGCGTGCGCGCGGCCGATGCCTTCAGCGACGGCGGCAATATCCAGGGCGTGTCCATCGGCCTGGGCGAGGGCGCCAGCGACAGCTCGTCCGGCGAGCCGGGCTTGCCGGCCCTGACCCTGTACGTGGCCGAACCCACTTCCGTCGACCGCGCCAAGGCCGCCATCGTGGGAGCCATGGGCGTGCGCGCCGTGTCCAGCGACAGGGTGCCCGTCAATATCGTCGTTACGGGCGTGATCGACGCGCAGCCGCACCGTTTCCGCTTGCGTCCGGCGCCGGGCGGCGTGTCGGTCGGGCATTTCCGCATCACGGCCGGCACCATCGGCTGTCTGGCCGTCGGGCGCAGCGCGCCGCGCAACAGCCGCTTGATGATACTTAGCAACAATCACGTGCTCGCCAATTCCAACGGCGGCGTGTTCAACGACTGCATCGTGCAGCCTGGCCCCATCGACGGCGGCCGCTGCCCGCAAGACCAGGTGGCCGTGCTCGAGCGCTTCGTGCCCATCAATTTCAGCGGCGGCGTCAATTTCGTCGATTGCGCCACCGGCTGGGCCTGGCCAGACAGGGTACGTCCCGAACTGGTCTACCTGAGCGGCGGCGTGCCCGCGTACTTCCGCATCAGCAATGCGCTGGTGGCGCCCGCGCTGGGCATGATGGTCGGCAAGTCCGGCCGCACGACGCAATTGACGCAAGGCCGCATCACGGGCCTGGGCGCCACCATCAACGTCAATTACGGCGGCGGCAGGATCGCGCTGTTCCAGGACCAGATCGCCATCACGGGCGTGAGCGGGGCGTTCAGCGCGGGCGGCGATTCTGGCTCGTCCATCTGGACCTGGAACCAGCAGCGCAATCCCGTGGGCTTGCTGTTTGCCGGCGGCAATAACATCACCTTTGCCAACCAGATGCGGCGGGTGGTGGTGGCTCTCGACATCAATTTGTATACTTGAACCCTCGAGGAGACGGCGCGGCGCCGGTGTCGCGCCGCCTCGTCCTTGTATAACGCTGTTTTTTGCACGATGATGATGGTATAAGCGGCAGCAGCCATGTGCCCGGCGAACGGCGCTGCGGCGCCCGATGGCCGGGTGTATCATGGAAGGCATCAGGAGGGTGGGTCATGTCAAACAGTAAATTCGCACAATCGCCCTATGGCGTCTTCGAGGACGCCGCCATGCCGTATTTGCCGGATGAGACGCCTGGACAGGGCATGGGGCAATATGCTCCTGCCGCGCCCCAGGGCCGGCTGGAAGCGGCAAAGCGGCGCAACGAGCGGGCGCTGATGGCCATCGATGGCGTGGAAGGTGTCAGCGTGGGGCAGACGGCCGTGGGCAAGGAAGCGCTCGTCGTGTATCTGCGCGACTCGTCCGTCAAGCGGCGCGTGCCGTCGCAGGTCGAGGGCTATCCGGTGGAAACGAGCATCACGGGCCAGATCGATATTCAGCGCTGGTAGGCAGCAAGCGGGCCTGAACACCTTGCCGCGGCGGAGCGTTGTGATGGAAGGCCTGTTGCCAGGCCTTCCATGCAGTCTTGCAGCCTGCCTTATTTGCTCAGGCGGCCGATCGCTTCGGCCACGCCCGCGCCATAGGCGGGGTCGCACAGGGTGCAGTTGCCGATGTGGCGTTGCTTGACTTGCTCCGACGCGCCCGAGATGGCGCGCGCCGTGTTGTCGAACAAGGCTTGCTGCTGCGCCGCGGTCATCAGGCGGAACAGGGCGCGCGGCTGCGAATAGTAATCCTCGTCAACGCGGTGGTTCCAATGGTCGGCCGCGCCTTCGATGCTCAATGGCGGCTCGCGGAAATCGGGCTGCTCGGCCCATTCCTGCTCGCTGTTCGGTTCATAGCCCAGGGTGCCGCCCATGTTGCCGTCGACGCGCATCTGGCCGTCGCGGTGGTAGCTGTGGAACGGGCATTTCGGCGCGTTGACAGGGATATGGCTGTGATTGACGCCAAGGCGGTAGCGCTGCGCGTCGCCATACGAGAACAGCCGGCCTTGCAGCATCTTGTCCGGCGAAAAGCTGATGCCGGGTACCACGTTGGCCGGGTTGAAGGCAGCCTGTTCCACTTCGGCAAAGTGGTTGTCGGCATTGCGGTTCAGTTCCAGCACGCCTACTTCGATCAGCGGATAGTCGCCATGCGGCCACACTTTCGACAGGTCGAACGGGTTGAGGTGATACGTGCCTGCCTCTTTTTCCGGCATGATCTGCACGTACAGGGTCCAGCGGGGGAAATCCTTGTTTTCGATGCTTTCGTACAGGTCGCGGTGCGAGCTTTCGCGGTCCTTGCCGACCAGTTCTTCGGCTTCGGCGTCCGTCAGGTTTTGAATCCCTTGCTGGGTTTTCAAGGTGAACTTGACCCAGAAACGCTCGTTTTGCGCATTCAGGAAGCTGAAAGTGTGGCTGCCGAAGCCATGCATGTGGCGGAAGCTGCGCGGCAAGCCACGGTCGCTCATCACCACCGTGACCTGGTGCAGAGCTTCAGGCAGCGAGGTCCAGAAATCCCAGTTGCTGTTGGCACTGCGCAAGCCGGTGCGCGGGTCGCGCTTGATGGCGTGATTCAGATCGGGAAATTTCAATGGGTCGCGCATGAAGAAGACGGGCGTGTTGTTGCCGACCAGGTCCCAGTTGCCTTCTTCCGTGTAGAACTTCAGGGCAAAGCCGCGGATATCGCGTTCCGCGTCCGCCGCGCCCCGTTCGCCGGCCACCGTGGAAAAGCGCGCGAACATCGGCGTTTTCTTGCCCACTTCGCCGAAGATTTTCGCCCGCGTGTAGCGCGTGATGTCGTGCGTGACGGTAAACGTGCCGTACGCGCCGGAACCCTTGGCATGCATGCGGCGCTCGGGGATGACTTCGCGGTCGAAGTGGGCCAGCTTTTCCAGGAACCACACATCTTGCAGCAGGGCGGGGCCGCGCGGGCCGGCCGTCTGGATGTTCTGGTTGTCGGGAACAGGCGCGCCAAAGGCGGTGGTCAGCTTTTTCATTGGACTCTTTCTTTCATGGCTAGGCAGAGCAATGGACGCACCGGCGCTACTCAAACACTGGCTGGGTTGAATGAACACTCACCGGGGCTGGTCCAGAGTAAAATTTCTAAAATGCAAACCAGTGTAAACTTTTTTATGCGGGATGGCTTGCCGCGCCGCCCGAGCAAGCTCAGGCGGCGTCCTTGCATCATAAGCGCTGAGTAGCTGCCGCTCCCGCACGCTTGCAAGTTGCAAGTATATAAAGGCAGGCTTTGATCACGCCACTGGCCTTTTGCCCAGTTTTTAAAACTTGTTCCAGTTGTTATGCCGGTGCTCTGTCGCTTCCTTCATCAGGTGGCCGGCGCGCAGGGCGTCGTCGGCTTGCACCGTCATGGCCAGTTCCTGGATGGCGGGCGGGTATTCGTGGTGGGCCGCTTCTTCCAGCAGCGCATGGCCCTTGGCCGGGTCGCGCGGCACGCCGCGGCCTTCGCGGTAGGCGTTGTACAGCAAAAACATGGCGTGTGGATTGCCCAGTTCGCTGGATCTGGCCAGCCAGCGCGCCGCCTCGCTTTGATCTTTGGGCACGCCTTCGCCATTCGCCGCCAGCAGGCCCAGCATCAGGGCCGCCTTCGCATGGCCTTGTTGCGCCGCTTGCCGGTACCACAGCCAGGCTTGGCCGGGCGTGGCCGCGCGCAGCATCTGGCCCAGCTCGAAGGCCGCTTCCGTGTCGCCCGCGCGGGCCGCCTGTTCGAACAGGCTCAAGGCTTCGGCGCGGCGTTCGGGACGGGGCTGGTAAATCAGCGCCAGTTCGCGTTCGGCGACGGGCATGTCCTTGCCGGCCCAGCTGCGTACCTTGCGTTCGGCCTGGTGGTCGCCCGCCTGGCGCGCATGCATGGCGACGGCTTCGATTTCGGCCGCCGTGGGCGGTGGCGACGACTGGCAGGCGGTCAAGAACGTTGCCAGCACGACGGCGGGCAGGGAGAGTGGATGTTTCATCTGGATCAGCTTTCATCAAGACAGGCCGGAACCGCCGCGGTTCCGGCCATGGACCTTATTTGCTCAGGTCGATGCGGTACTTGGCGAAACCGCTGGCGTCGAGTCCGCCTTCGGCCGCCACGTTGGCGATGCCGCTGCCTTGCGCCAGCGCCAGATGGCCCGGCGCCGAGCGCAGGATCACGGGACCGGCCGTGGCCGTCTTGACGAAGCTCCAGCTGCGCGCACTGCCATTGGCCGCCAGGGTCACCTTGCCGCCCTTGGTGCTCAGCGACGCCAGGTAGTTGCTGACCACGGCCTGGTTCGCATCGGGCGACTTGATGATGGTTTTGCTGCCGTCGATGCCGGGCACGGCGCCGCCGCCACCGGCGCGGTAGTCGTTGGTGGCAACGATGAAGTCATCGCCGTCGGCCACGGGCGCACCCTTGTACGTGAGGTTGACGATGCGGCTGCCCGGCTTTTTCGTCACGTCGATCTGGTACGTCAGCGCATTGTTTTCCGCGTAAAACACGTCATAGTTATAGATCGTGCCATACGACGGCACCAGATCCTGCTCGGCGCTGCTGGCGGGGTCGATCTGGGCAAATTGCTTGGCCGACGTTTCCAGCCATGCTTTCAAGTCCGAGCCCTTGATCTTGACGGCTTGCAGGTTGTTATTGCTATACAAATACAAGTCGCCCGGATTACGCACTTGCAAGCCGACCGGTGCGGCCGGCGTCGCGCCCGCGGCCACGTCCGTGAAGTCCGATGGTCCGTTGCGGCCCGCCTTGAACGGCGCGCTGCAGGAAATGACGGGGATATTCTTGTAGCTGGCCAAGGTGGCGTCCGTGCTGGTGGCGATGAAGTTCTTCACATAGTCGAGCTGCGCCTGGTTCACCAGCTGGATGGCGCTCACGTCGCCCACCAGCGCGAAGTAGGCCGACATCTCGAAATCCGTGCTGATGCCCAGCGGCTGCTTGGCGTAGGCGATGGTGGCCGCGTGCTCGGTGGCCACGAGCGGCGCGATGGCCGGGTCGGCTTTCACGAGAGTCGTGCCATCCGTGTACTTGAAGCCGCGCGATTCCACCGTCGTCTTGGCGGGCTGCACTACCCACTTGCCGCTTTGATACACCATCGTCAGCTTGATGATGCCCAAGCGGCGGCCCCAGCTTTGCGCCATGACGGTCGGCACGCCGTTCACAAAACCGTTGACGGCGTCGATCTTGGCACTGGCGGGGAAGGCGGCAAACGAGGCGTCGAGCGCGGCCGCGCCCGTCTCTTTACCTTTCGGGAAGATCAGGTGCGAATGGCCGATCATCAGCGCGTCGATGCCCGTGGTGGTCAAATGATAGCTGCCGTTTTCCATCTTCGGGCTGTAGGCGCTCGTGTCCAGGCCTCCATGTGACAGGGCCACGACGAGGTCGGCGCCCTTGCTGCGCAATTCCGGCACGTACTGTTTCGCCGCTTCCTGCACGCCCGTCACGCTGACCTTGCCAGCGAGCACTTTTTGATCCCATTCGAGGATTTGAGGCGGTACAAAGCTCAGGACGCCCACATTGATTTTGACGGTCAGCTTGCTGCCATCGGGCGCCGTGGCGGCGAAATCGCGGGGCAGCACAGTGTAGGGCTGGAAGATGGGCTTGCCGCTGGCCACGCCGACGACATTGCTCAGCACGGAAGGGAAGGCGGGCGCGCCGCACGTGCCCGACGGCTTGGCCACGCCGGGAATGCCGAAATCCGTGTTGGTGATCTGGCTCAGGTAGGGCAAGCCGTAGTTGAACTCATGGTTGCCCATGCCGCCCGCATCGTATTTCAGCGCGTTCATGGCTTTATGCACGGCCAGGGTGCCGCTGCACGGAACGGGCGCGGCAACGGCCTGCAGGTCGGCCAGCAAGGTGCCCTGGATGACGTCGCCATCGTCGAGCAGCACATTGTTCGGATTTTCCGCGCGCGCCGCCTGGATCAGGGTCGACGTGCGTTCCAGGCCCAGGCTCGTGTCTTCGGCCAGCGCATAATAGTTATAGCTCAAGACGTTCGAGTGGATATCGGTGGTTTCCAGCAATGCCACGGTGACCGTCGTGCCTTCGGGAATGGCCGGCGCCGTGTTTGAACTGCCGTTGCAAGCAACGAGACCCGCACTTGCCAGCGCCGCCAGCATGACCCTATTTGTTTTCATTACCGCCCTCGCAGAGATTCAAAGGACGCGACTGTAACGCCGCCATGTGACGCGGCGATGACAGCCGTGCAAGCCGCATGGATACAGGCTTACGCGCAGGCGGCCAAGGCCTTGGCCAGCCAGGCCGCATCGACGGCCCCCAGGCGCCGCGTGCAGATCCGATGTTGAGAAGTCAGGATCACTGTGTACGGCAAGCCCTTGATTTGATTGCCAAAGGTGGGCAGCAAGGCGGGTGAGGCCAAGGCCTGGGGATAGCTGGCCCGGTGCTGCCGCAGGAACGCTTGCGCGGCCGCCCGCGTGTCGATGGCGATGCCGATGAAGGGCAAGCCGGGCTGGCGGGCGGCGTGGGCATGCAATATCGGCAACTCCCGGATGCAGGGCAGGCAGTTGCTGGCCCAGAAGTTCAGCACCACTGGCTGGTTCTGGAACTGGCTGAGTTTTAGCCGGCCATCGCCATCGAGCCGGGCCAAGTCGAAGGATAGCGGCGCGGCAGCCGCATGGCCGGCCAGCAACAGCAATAGCGCCGGCCAGCGCGTCATTGCGGCACCACGGCCGCGTCCGTCATGCGGTAATACAGGCCCATGGGATCGCTGGCCAGTACTTTCAGCTTGCCCTGCACGATGAACGGTGCATAGCTGAATTTCACGGGCGTCCTGCTCTTGATCTCCACCACGCCTTCCGGACCGGCCGGCAGGCAGAAGGGGCAACTGGCCGAGGTGACGGTCAGCAGGAAGTGTTTCTGCTTTTGCCCCGGTTCCAAGGGCATCATGAAGCCTTGCACTTTCACGTCCGTATTGTCGAGCGCGCTGATTTCCGGCGTGTATTTCGGCACCATGCGGCCCTTTTTCGCCTTGACCGTGGTGGCCTTGCCCAGCAGTTTCCACGACACGACGCCGGGCAAGTCCGTCAACGGAGCGAAGAACGACGGTGGTTCGTAGGCGGGGGCGGCGCAGGCAGAGCCGGCCAGCAGCAGTCCAACGCTCAATAGCATGATTTTCAGCATGTTCGTTTCCTTTCAGGGACGCGCCAGGGTGGCGGCGATATCGGTGCGGTAGGCGCGCGCGGCGGGAATGGCGGCGGCCAGCAGTCCCACCGCCACGGCAATAACGGGCAGCCACGCTTCGCCGGGCGCGATGTGCCACGCTTGCAGATTCAGTTGCTCCATCGATTCCAGCAGGCCAACACCGGCATGGCCCAGCAGCCAGCCCAGCGCCGCGCCCGTCAGTGACAGCAGCAAGCCTTGCGCCAGCAGCAAACGCAGCAGTTTGGCGGGCGAGGCGCCCAGGGTGCGCAGGATGGCCAGGTCCATCTTGCGCTCTTCCAGCGCGCCGTACAGGGCCACGAATAGCGACAGGGCCGCCACCAGCAGCACGCCGGCGGCTATCGCCCGCAGCACGGCGATGCCCACGCCCAAGAGATTGAACAGCCGTGCCGCCTCGAAAGCGGGCTGGGCCGCCTGCAGGCGCGGCTGGCCATTGACCCAGCGCGGCAGGCTGATGGCGGCCAGGGGCGATGCGTATTGCACCAGCACGGCCGTCAATTCGCGCTGGGGCGCAGTTGCCGCTGATTCGTCCGGGTCCGTTTCATGCACCCGCCACACCGAAGCGACGGGCGTGACGATCAATCGGTCGAGCACCGTGCCCGTGGGCGCCAAAATGCCCGTCACCGTGTAGGGCGCGTGATCGTGCACTTCGCCGCCGGCCGCCAGCCCGTGCGAGCCGGCAAAGCGGGCACCGAGGGTGGCGCCCGTGTCACGGGCCGCCTGGGCGCCGAACACGGCTTGCATCGGTTGCGCGAACAACTTTCCTTGCGCCAGCTGCGCGCCGTAATGGTCGAGCAGCGCCGTGGTGCTGCCGACGATACGCACACCGTGGAAATTGTCGCCCAGCGCGAGCGGGATCGCCGATTGCACCAGCGGCTGCGCGGCCAGCGCAGCCAGCGCGCTGTCGGGGATGTTACCGGTGGGAATATCGGCGTGATACACGGACGACAGGATCAGTTGCAAGGGCGAGCCTTTCGCGCCCACCACGAGGTCGATGCCTTGCGCGTCGCGTTCGGCGTGTTCTTCCAGCTGGCTGGATACGCCAAGAATGAACGTCATCATGGCGATGCCGATGGCCACCAGCAGCAGATTCAGACTGGACGCCAGCGGCTTGTGGCGCAGGGCACGCCAGGCCAGGGTGGCCGCGTTCATGCCGCCTTCCTGGCGCGCGGCAGGCGCAGCACGAGCGCGTCGGGCATGGCGGCCAGCACCCTGGCGTCGTGGCTGGCAATCACCAGCGAGGCGCCAACTTGCTCAGCCTGGCTGGCCAGCAGGTGCACGACGGCGGTGCAGGCGGCGTCGTCGAGGTTGGCCGTCGGCTCGTCGGCCAGGATCAGCCGTGGGCGCATGACGATGGCGCGCGCGATGGCGGCCCGCTGGCGTTCGCCGCCGCTCAAAGCATATGGGTAGGTATCGAGCTTGTTGGCCAGGTCCAACTGGCCCAGCAGGCTGGCCGCGCGGGCCGGATCGGGCCGCTGCCCGCTGGCGTAGGCGGGCAGCAAGACATTGTCGAGCACGTTCAAGCTGGGCACCAGCGCCAGTTGCTGGGGCAGCAAGCCGATGGCGCGGCCGCGCCAGCTGTCGCGCTGGCGCGGCGTGAGGCCGGGCAGGGACTTGCCCGCCACGTCGAGGCGGCCCGCCTGGGGCGCCAGGATACCCGCCAGCAAATGCAACAAGGTCGATTTGCCGGAGCCGGACGGCCCCAGCAGCAGCGCGTGCTGCCCGGCGGGCAAGTGGAAGGCGTCGATATCAAGCACGGGGCTGGCATGGTCATAGCCATAGGTCAAAGAGGCGAGGTGGAGCATGGAATTCTTTCGGGAGTCAGGCCGGCAAAGATTGCCGCACAAATGCAACTGAGCTGCATTATAATTCAAACGCAATCTACTTGCATTTAAAATCCAAGGTCCATTGCCTCACTTAATTGCTCATCCGAAAGATACCCATGACCCAGCGCAAACTCCCCGTCACCGTCCTGTCCGGCTTTCTCGGCGCCGGCAAGACCACCTTGCTCAACCACATACTGCGCAACCGCGAAGGCAAGCGCGTGGCCGTCATCGTCAATGACATGAGCGAAGTCAATATCGATGCCTCGCTTGTCAGGGATGGCGCCGCGGCGGCCGGCGCGGCCCTGTCGCGCACGGAAGAAAAACTCGTGGAAATGTCGAACGGCTGCATCTGCTGCACCTTGCGCGATGATCTGTTGCTGGAAGTGCGGCGCCTGGCTGCGGAAGACCGCTTCGATTATTTGCTGATCGAATCGACGGGCGTGAGCGAGCCGATGCCCGTGGCCGCCACCTTCGACTTCGAGGATGAGCATGGCGACAGCCTGAACGACGTGGCGCGCATCGACTGCATGGTCACCGTCGTCGACTGCGCCAACCTGCTCAACGATTTCCATAGCGAAGACAGCCTTGAGCAGCGGGGCGAGACGGCGGGCGAGGGCGACGACCGCCAGCTGGCCAACTTGCTGACGGAACAGATCGAGTTTGCCAATGTCATCGTCCTCAACAAGGTCGGCATGGTCGATGCGGCCGAGCGCCTGCGCGTGCTGGCCGTCATCAAGGCGTTGAATCCCGGCGCGCGCATCATCGAAACCAACCAGTCCGTCGTGCCGCTCGATGCCATCCTGGGCACGAATCTGTTCAACCTGGAGCAGGCGGCCAGCATGCCGGGCTGGGCGCAGGAGCTGGCCGGCATCCACACGCCGGAAACGGACACCTATGGCATCAGCAGCTTCGTGTACCGGGCGAAGGAGCCGTTCCACGCGCAGCGCCTGCACGACTACATTGCCCAGCCGATCAAGGGCGTGGTGCGCAGCAAGGGATATTTCTGGCTGGCCAGCCGCCCCGAATGGGTAGCCAGTCTGTCCGGCGCAGGCAAGCTGATGAATATCGAACCCGTGGGCCTGTGGTGGGCGTCCGTGCCCAAGGAGCGCTGGCCAACGGATGCGGCCTCGCTGGCGGAAGTTAAAGCGGGCTGGAACGAGACATATGGCGACCGCTACCAGGAACTCGTCTTCATCGGCCAGGACATGGACCAGGCCGCCATCGAGGCGGACTTGAAGAAATGTCAACTCAACTACACGGAAACGCGCCAGGGCATGGCCGCCTGGCGCAAGCTGGCCGACCCGTTTCCCCAATGGCAGCGCATGGAAGAACTCGAAGATTAACCACCGACAGGAAAGCACTATGACAGAATTGATCCCCGTTACCATCATCACGGGTTTTCTCGGCAGCGGGAAAACCACCTTGCTCAAGCGCATATTGCAGGGCGATCACGGCGTGCGCATCGCCGTGATCGAAAACGAATTCGCCGCCGAAAGCATCGACCATGGCTTGCTGGTGCAAGATAGCGACGAGCAGATCGTGGAAATGAACAATGGCTGCATCTGCTGCAGCGTGCGCGGCGACCTGATCCGCATCCTCGGTGAACTGCAGGCCAGGCGCGCGGCAGGAATTATTGCCTTCGACCACGTGATCATCGAAACGACGGGCCTGGCCGCGCCCGGACCCGTGGCGCAAACTTTCTTTGCGGAGCCCTCCGTCAGCGAGTACTACATGCTCGACGCCATCCTGACGGTGGTCGATGCGCGCCACGCGCAGCAGCAATTGACGGCGCACAAGGAAGCGCAGGAGCAGGTGGGCTTTGCCGACCGCATCCTGTTGTCGAAGACGGACCTGGTCAGCAAGGACGAGCTGGCCGCGTTGCGCCAGCGCCTGGTCGCCATCAATGGCCGCGCCAGCATACAGAAAGTGCGCTTTGGCAATGTGCCGCTGCGCGACATCCTGAATATTCGCGGCTTCAACTTGAACGCCATCGTCGAGCTGGAGCCGGATTTCCTGGGAGAACTGGGACACCGCCATGGCGATGGCGTGCAATCGTTCGTTTACCACCAGTCCCAGCCTCTCGATCTGCTGCAGGTGGAAAATTTTCTCGATGCCGTGGTGCAGCTGTTCGGTACCCAGCTGATGCGCTACAAGGGCATTTTGTACGTGGCCGACCTGGATTGCCGCGCCGTATTCCAGGGCGTGCACATGCTGATGGGCTCGGAGCTGGGCGCGCCGTGGCGCGACGGCGAGACGCGCGCCAGCAAGATCATCTTTATCGGCCGCGACTTGCCGCAGGATATGCTGATACGCGGCCTGGACCGTTGCGTGACGGCCAGCGTAAGCGAGGTGGCGGCATGAGCGTGGAAGCGGGCTTGCCCGCCCTGGCGCTGATTTTCCTGCTCGGCATGCGGCATGGGCTGGAACCCGATCACCTGGCCGCCGTCGATGGATTGACCTTGCGCAGCCAGGCCGCAGCGCCGCGCTGGGCACCATGGATGGGCGCGCTGTTTGCGCTGGGCCATGGCGTCACCGTGCTGGCCATCGTGGCTGTGGCCGCCGTCGCGTCGCAGCAATTTACACCGTCGGAGGCAGTATTCGGCTGGCTGGAATGGCTGCCCATCGCCTTGCTATTGCTCATCGCCGGCATGAATGCGCGCAGCTTGCTGGCCGGCGCGCAACTGGCCGAGGTGCGCGGCCGGCTGCTGCCGCGGGCGCTGCGGGGCGCTTCGGGACCGCTCGCCGCCATCCTCGTCGGCATGCTGTTCGCCCTCGTCTTCGACACTGCCCTGCAGGCGGCCGCATGGGGTTACGCGGCCGTCGCGCTGGGCGGTATGCAGCCGGCCTTGCTCACAGGCACGGTGTTCGCCGTGGGCATGGGCGTGACCGATACCTTCGATGGCTGGGTCACGGCAAAGGTCATGCGCACCGGCAAGATGGACATCGTGCGCGCCTTCCGCCGCCGCCTGGGCTGGCCCATCGTCGCCATCTGCGTGGCGATGGCTGGATACATGGCGGCCGGCAAGCTCGACCCGGCGTGGAGTTTGCCGGAAAGCTGGACGGCGGCCCTGGGCGCGGCCATGGTGCTGCTGATGGCGGCCCTGTACGGCTGGACTTTGCTGGGTTTGCGCCGCGTGCGAGCCTGAGCTGGAGGCGTGGGTATAATGGGAAAAAACTGCCGGATTCCACCATGCCCGCACCCGAGATCGTCATCCGCCTGCTGACGTCAGCAGACACCCCCGCCTTTTGCGCGCTGCGCCTGCGCGCCATCCTCGATTCGCCCAGCTCGTTTTCCTCGTCGCGCGAGGATGAGCTGGCCCGTACGCCGGAAGAGCATGCGCAGCGCATTGCCGGCGGCGCCTTTCAGCGCGGTTTTGGTGCCTTCGATGGCGAACGTCTCGTCGGTTTTGCCGGATTGCAGCGCGAAAGGATGCGCCAGTTGTCGCACAAGGCCTTGCTGTGGGGCGTGTTTGTCGACGTGACGCAGCGGGGCAAGGGCGTGGCGCGGCGGCTTGTCAACGCCTGCATCGAACAGGCCGAGACGGACCCTGCCATCATGCAAGTGCATTTGAGCGTGAATGCGGAAAACAATGCCGCCTTGCGGCTGTATGAATCGCTGGGATTTATCGCGTATGGCACGGAGCCGCGCTCGATGCGTGTCGGTGAGCTGTTCCATGACGAGCATCACCTGGCCTTGCTGCTTAAGTGACGCCCGCTATTTGCAGCGCGGGCACAGGCCCTTGATCAGGTAATCGACTTCGCCGCCGCTGAAGCCTTCCGGCAAAAGCACGGGCGGCGGCAGCTTGACTTCATTGAAGCAGGTGACGTTCGCGCATTTGGTGCATTGGAAGTGCGCGTGCTCGTGCGCCTGGTGGCCGGCGCCCGCGCTGAAGCGCCATACCTGGTCGGTGCCCGCGATGCGGTGCACGAGTTCATTTTCCGTCAGCCATTCCAGCACCCGGTACAGGGTGACGGAATCGATATCGCTGTCCTGCGACAGCGCCTGCTGGATTTCATGGTGGGTCAGCGAACGGCTTTGCGCCATTAAAAAGTCGAGCACCTTCACGCGCGTCTTGGTGACGCGGGCGTTGGTGTTGCGGATCAGCGATTCGGCTTGCGGTGTAGAAGATGATGTCAACATGATAGGCCTGCTTGCGGGGGATCGGCTGGCGGCGTCATCGCCGTGCCCGTTGCCACCCTCTGGGCCGTATCTTAGCATGCGTGCCGCACCGGATGGAACGGCGTCACGGTTTGAACGTCCAATAGCGGCCGGCCGCCGTGTCGACGGGGTCGAGAAAGCGCTGGTCGGCGCGCGCATGGTTGCGTATCAGATAAAACATGTCGGACAGGGCGGAGCGCTTTTCCGCGAAATACGTGTGTTTCATGAAACTCGTGTCGACCCCGCTGGCGTCGATGGTTTCCACGCCCGCCACGATCAGCATGCCCGCGCCGCTGTCGCCCGCGCGCGCGTAGCCGTGCACGGCCTTCGAGGCGGCCAGGGCCAGGTCTTGCGACGAGGCATACAAGGTGACGGGGTTGCGCGCGCCGGCCAGTTTCGGCGCGATATCGTGCTTGAAGATGGCCGCGTCGATATCGGGTGCGGACAGGATGATTTCCGTGATCTTTTGCGCCAGCTGCGGCTGTGCGGCCAGCAAGTCGGCCACGGCCCGCGCCAGGCCTCGGCTGCCCATGCTGTGTCCCACCAGATAGACTTGCGCCGCTTCCGTGCTGGCGAGAAAGTCGGCCAGGAAGGCCGTCATGTGGGGCGTGCTCCATTCGATATTGTTTTCATCGATGGTGTAGCCGGCCACTCCGCCGCGCGACGGCCAGCTGTAGAACACGGGCGCGCCATCGAAACCGAGGTCGTAGGCCATCTGTCCCGTGCGCCGCGCCGCATCCTCGAAACTCACGTTATAGCCGTGCACGAAGAGAAAGGCGCTTTTATCGGCCGAGGCGCGGATCTGGGTTTTGAGGGCGGCAAAGAAGTTGTCGCGGTCCTGCACCTCGGCGGACAGCACCACCACGTGCTTGGCCGGGTCGTCGCGAAATTCCAGGCGCCACAGCGACGGCGATTCCAGCTGGCCCATGCGATGGTCGCGGGGGATGCTGATGTCGCAGCTGCCATAGCTGAGCGGGCCATTGCCTCCCAGGATGTTGCGTTCGCCGCTGAACCGTTGGGCCGGTGGCTTGCCCACGTCGCGCTGGCGGTCCGTGGCGAAATACACTTTCACCACCGCATAATTCGACACGACGGCGCTTTTATCGGCCGGGGCGGGCGCCGCTTCCACGTCGGGTGCCTGGGGCAAACGCCGCTGCACCGCATCGAGCAAGCCTTGCGCGGCAAACAGGGTTTCCATATCGTCCGGCACGTTGGCGCTGGACAGGGCGGCCGACAGGGCCAGTTGCAGCTGGGTATTGTCAGGCTCGGCTTCCAGTGCGGCGATGGCGGCCAGGATGGCGGCGGCGCTGTCGAACTTGGCGATGGCCTGCTTGAGCCGCTCATAGTGGCTGGCGACGGCTTCGGGCGCATGGCCGGGCGCGCCATGCCCGATGGCCGCCACGACGGCGGAAGTGATCAAGTCCATGCGCTACCTGCCTTTCAGGTCAATCTGGATTAAATATCAACCCATATTGCCATAAAAGCACGCGAAAAGCGACTTGTCCAGCACCGCGCGCAGGCGGTGCGCGGCAGATCAATGCTGCTTGTCGTCGCTGAACTGCTGCGCCAACGATTGCAGCGGCGCCACGGTCAGGCCGCCGCGGCTCACGTGCTCGGGGATGGCCACGCGCACGGGCTTGCTGTGCATGTTGGCGGACGACAGCACGTTCGTCGTCGTCTCCGGCGCCGCGTTCCACACGGGATCGACGATGCCTTCGAACACCTGTTTCAATTGTTCGCCCCACGTGTCGCGGATCATGCGGAAATACTGGTTCTTTTCATCGATGGTGACGAAGCGCGTGACGGCAAGGCTGCCCGTCTCGTAGACGAGCAGGTCGAGCGGCAAGCCGACGGAAATGTTCGAACGCAAGGTCGAATCCATGGAGATCAGCGCGCACTTTGCCGCCTCGTCCAGGCGCGTGAACGGGTTGATCACCCGGTCGATGATGGGCTTGCCATATTTAGCTTCGCCGATCTGGAAATACGTGTTTTCATCGTGCGATTCGATGAAATTGCCGGCTGAATACACCTGGAACAGCCGGCAGCGCTCGGCGCCTATCTGCCCGCCTAATATGATGCTGACATTGAAATCGATGCCGCAGTCGGCCAGGGCCTTCGCTTCGCGCAGGTGCACGGTGCGCACGGCTTCGCCCACGATGCGGGCCGCGTCATACATGCTGGCCACATTCCAGATGCTGCGCCCGTCCGCATCGACGTGTTCGGAAACGATCTGGCGGATCGCCTGCGAGATCGACAAATTGCCGGCCGTCATCAGGACCAGCATGCGGTCGCCCGGGTTTTCAAACACGCTCATCTTGCGGAAGGTGCCTACCTGGTCCACGCCGGCGTTGGTGCGGGAGTCGGACAGGAAGACCAGGCCTTCGTTCAGGCGCATGCCTATGCAATAAGTCATCGTCGTAAATCAAATCAAAAGGGGAAGCATTTTACACCAGCCGGGCCCGGCATACCGCTGGCAAGGCCCGGCCAGCCTCATTCCTGCCTGTTTACACGGGCACGATCTGCACATCGACTCTTAAGGTTTCCGTGCCACCACCCTGGCGCACGCCGCGCACGGGGGCCGCCGAATCGTAATCGCGCCCGATGGCCAGGCGGCAATACGCATCCGTCATCAGCCGCGCATGCGTGACGTCAATGCTGACCCAGCCCGCGAAATCCGTGTCTTCGGCCCACGCGTCGACCCAGGCATGGCTGGCCGCATGGCCCGTCGTGCCCGGATCGATATAGCCGGACACATAGCGGGCCGGGATTCCCCAGGCGTGGCAGCAGGCAAGGAACAGGTGGGCGTGATCCTGGCACACGCCGCGTCCCAGGGCCAGCGCGTCGCCGGCCGTGGTGGTGACCATGGTGGCGCCGCTTTCATACGCGACCTTGCCGACGATGTGCTCGGCCAGGCGCAGCAGATGGCCCGTGCCCGCCGTCACGCTCCGGTCCGGCAGGCTGGCGGCCGCCAGGTCGAGAATGGCGGGATCGGCCTGCGTCAGCGGCGTCGGCATGGTAAACAGCAAGGGCGACAAGGTGTCGATCAGGTTCAGCCGTCCCTTGTGCGGGTAGATGGTTTCCACCACGCCATGCGCCACCAGGCTCAGGGAGTGATGGCTACCGTTAATCGTCAGCATGTGCGACAAGTTGCCGTAGGCATCCGTGTAGGCGTGGCACTGGCCCGGCGTCGTGATTTGCCAGGACAGGGCGCGCTGCTGCGGCTCGATACGCGGCGTCAGGTGCAGTTGCTGGATGGTGTAGGCCAGCGGCGCACTGTAGGCGTAATGGGTTTCGTGGCGGATGGTGAGCTGCATCAGGCCGCCAAGGGAACGAGGAAGTCGCGGCTGACCCGGTTGCCCAAGTCATAGATGTTTTCCAGAAACTCCGTCAAAGTCAGGTGCAAGCCCGCCTTCATGATGTCGTCGATATGGCCGAATTTCAGTTCCGCGTGCAATTTGCCCGCAAACCGTTCCGTATCAGCCGACACATCGTTGCGGATATGCTTGAGGTTTTCCACCACGTCATCCATGCAGGCCAGGAGCGACCTGGGCATGTCGCCGCGCAGCATCAGCAATTCCGCCACCCGTGCCGGGGTGATCACATCGCGGTAGACCTTGCGGTAGATCTCGAAGCCGGACACGGAGCGCAGCAGGGCCGCCCAGTAGTAGAAATCGCGCTGGGTGATGTCTTTCGACGTGTCGCGCGCGCCGTGAAACTTCACGTCGAGGATGCGCGCCGTGTTGTCGGCCCGCTCGAGGAAAGTGCCGAGGCGAATGAAATGGATGGCCTCATCCTTGAGCATGGTGCCCAGGGTCACGCCGCGCGACAGGTGCGAACGGTACTTGACCCACTCGAAGAACTGGCTGGGGTCCGTTTCCAGCAGATTGCTTTTCAAGCGCTTCTGCATGTCGAGCCAGGTGGCGTTCTGGATTTCCCACACTTCCGTCGTCAAAGTCCCCCGCACGGCGCGGGCGTTTTCGCGCGCCCCCGTCAGGCAGGCAAGGATGGACGACGGGTTGTTCGGGTCGCGCACCATAAAGTCGAGCACGTCGCGCGTATGAAAACGGCCATATTTGTGGTCGTACGCGCTTTGCAGCTCGGAAATACCCAGGGTGGCGCGCCAGCCTTGCTCCGCGTCCTGTTCGGACTGGGGCAGCATCGACGTCTGCATGTTAACGTCGAGCATGCGCGCCGTGTTTTCCGCCCGCTCAGTGTAGCGGGCCATCCAGAACAAATGATCGGCGGTGCGGCTCAGCATGTTTTCTCTCCTGCAAAAGCGGAAGTGGCTTCCAGTACCCAGGTATCCTTGGTGCCGCCCCCTTGCGAGGAGTTGACCACCAGCGAGCCTTCGCCGAGCGCCACGCGGGTCAGGCCGCCGGGCACCATGGAAATCGTCTTGCCGGACAGCACGAACGGGCGCAAATCGATGTGGCGCGGCGCGATGCCGGCCTCGACATACGTGGGGCAGGCGGACAGGGCCAGGGTCGGCTGGGCGATGTAGCCGCCCGGATTGGCCAGCAGGCGCTGGCGGAAGTCCTCGATCTGCGCGGCGCTCGAGGCCGGCCCCACCAGCATGCCGTAGCCGCCCGCGCCATGCACTTCCTTGACGACGAGTTTCGCCAGGTTCGCCAGCACGTAGGACAAGTCGGCGCTCTTGCGGCACTGGTACGTGGGCACGTTGTTCAATATCGGTTCCTGCGACAGGTAAAACTTGATCATGTCGGGCACGAACGGGTAGATCGACTTGTCGTCGGCCACGCCCGTGCCGATCGCGTTGGCCAGGGTCACCCGGCCGGCGCGGTAGACGGACAGCAGGCCCGGCACGCCCAGGGACGAGTCCGATCGGAAAGCCAGCGGGTCGAGGAAATCGTCGTCCACGCGGCGGTAGATCACGTCCACGCGTTTTGGGCCGCGCGTCGTGCGCATGTAAACAGAGTTGTCGTTGACGAACAGATCCTTGCCTTCCACCAGTTCCACGCCCATCTGCTGGGCCAGGAACGCATGTTCGAAGTAGGCGGAGTTGTACATGCCCGGCGTCATGACGACGACCGTGGGGTCATCGACGCCCATCGGCGCGACCGAGCGCAAGTTGTCGAGCAGCATGTCCGGGTAATGGTCGACGGGGGCGATGCGGTTGCGGGCGAACAGTTCCGGGAACAGCCGCATCATCATCTTGCGGTCTTCCAGCATGTAGGACACGCCGGAGGGCACGCGCAGGTTGTCTTCCAGCACATAGAATTCGCCCTGTCCGGCCCGCACGATGTCGACGCCGGCGATGTGGGCGTAAATGTCGGAGGCGACGGAAATACCCTGCATTTCCGGGCGGTACTGGGCATTCTTGTAGATTTGATCGGCAGGAATGATGCCCGCCTTGATGATGTTTTGCTCATGATAAATATCATGGATGAACATGTTCAAGGCTTGCACGCGCTGCACCAGGCCCGTTTGCATCTGCGCCCATTCGGCGGCGGGAATGATGCGCGGGATGGTGTCGAACGGAATCAGGCGCTCCGTGCCGGCATCGTCGCCATAGACGGCGAACGTGATGCCGACCCGGCGGAACGTCAGGTCGGCTTCGGCCCGCTTGCGGGCAATGGTCTCGGGGGATTGCTGCTCCAGCCAGTTGCTGAATTCACGATAGTGTTCACGTACCTTGCTGTCCGTACCCACTTCATTTGCAGTCATTTCATTGAAAAAATTTGCCATGTTGTGATTTCCCTTGAGCCGTGTCTGACTATAGCTCAGCAGAAATCGTGCCAGTGCCGCGCACCCGAAAGTATGTAAAAAATGACCATTTTTGTGGCGTAAAACCGTCATCCGCACCGTATTGGTGCGTTACTGCGCGGAAAATGCCGGTGTTGGGGCAGTTGGCGGCGAGCTCAAGCGTCCGGCGTGACGAAGGGCCGGCAGTCGATGGGCAGGTCGATGGTAAACGTGGTGCCCGTTTCCGGCGCGCTGTCGACCAGCGCGCTGCCGCCGTGGCTTTCCGCCACGTTTTGCACGAAGGGCAGGCCGATACCCCAGCCGGGCGCGCTGCCCTGGTGTTCGCGGCGCAGGTATTCGAAGATGCGCTCGGTCTGCTCCGGGGCGATAGCGCTGCCCGTGTTGTGCACGGTGAGTATCATGCGTTCGCGCAGGGTGTTGATGTGGATATGGATGGGGCCGTCGTCGCCATACTTGAGGGCGTTGCCGACCAGGTTTTCCAGGGCGCGGCGCAGCGAATTTTCGCACCACCAGCCGGTGACGGACGCGCCCGTGACCAGGCACTTGCCCGGATGGCCAGTATTGACGCTGTCGCCCACCTGCTGCGCCAGCGGCAGGATATCGAAGCGATGCAAGACCAGCGGCAGCTTTTGCCCCCGGTGGTAGCTGAGCGTATCAAGCAATTCCTGGATCATCTCGTCGAGGCGCTTGCCGTGTTCGATGATTTTCGACGCCAGGGCCGGCACGTCGAGCTGCTGCGGGCACCGTTGCAGCAGCTGGGCGCTGTTGAGCATGACGGAGAGGGGATTGCGCATGTCGTGCGACAGCCCGGCGGCGATGCGCCGCTGGAAGCTTTCATGCATGGCGGTAAATTCCAGGATGGCTTCGCGTATGCCCGTATCGATCGAGGCATTGATCACCTGCCAGTCGCGGCGCCGCAGCGGCACGCCCGCTTCGAGGGCCGCATCGGCGAAACAGTCGCGGAAGATCTGGTATTCCTGGATCACCTGTTCCGGGCCATAGCTGGTCATGCGCGCCCGTTCGTTGCCGTGCACGGCCGGGGCATTGGTATTGCTGGTGGCATTGTCGCGCGGATAGCCTGGCGTCAGCGCTTCGGCCAGGTTGTCGAAGAAGGCGGGCAAGGTATTGATCAAGATGGGTGTCAGCAAGGCATCGGCACCGCGCACCTTGGCGCGCACCTCGTGTTCCCATTGCGTCAGCACGGCATCGCGCATGCTGAAGATGCGCCGCGTACGCGCGGGCATGTCCAGCACGTGCATTTTCTGGTCAGAGGCATAGGTCATCGCAGCTCTCCATCGACAGCTCGGCATCCACGCGGTGCAACGGCGGGAGCTAAAGTATCCTCCAAATCGGCGTGCAGGTGGTGTTCAATTCGGCGCGTCGGCGCCGGTCATGACGGCGCTCAAATGACCGAGGGTTGTATCCCATTGCTCCAGCGAAAAGTTCTGCGGATCGTCATGGCCATTCGCATAGCCCGTATCGAGCACGGCGTGGAAGGCGGGGATCAGCCACGTGCCCTTGCGCACGCTGGCGGCGATGTACAGCAGGGCCAGGCGCTCGTATTGCGCAGGCGTAAAACCGGGATCGGGCGCCAGCCCGTCGTTGCCTTTGCCGCCGCCGGGCACGGAGTTGCGCGGCTGCACCAATTCCACGTGCAGGAACAGGCCCGTCAGCGACGGCTTGTCTTTTTCCAGCTTGCTCGCGTAGCTGGCCGTGCCGAAGTCGCGCACGGCCAGGGAGCCGCCCAGGCGGTTCACGTACACATGGCCTTTCGGACCGCCGCCCAGCGCGGGGTTACGTAAATTGAAATCGTTGAAATCCCAGCTGGCGTCGTTGATGTGGCCGGGAATGGGCTCCAGCAGGAAATTCGGGTAGCTGGTGTCGTGGATGACGAAATAGCGGGCCATGGGCGCGGCCAGCCGGCCCACGGCGCGCGACAGCGGTGCATCGACGGCGCCGCCCACGTCCGCTTCGCTGATCGATTGCTGCGCCAGCCAGGCGCGCAGCCGGGTCGGGGCGATGCCCGTGCGCTGGCCGATGCGGGCGGCAAGAAACTCGGGCAGCGGCGCGCTCTCGCCCAGGCGCGCATACAACTTGACGGGGCGCAGCAAGCACGTGGCTTGCGCCCGCGCATCGCCCTTGAAGCCGCTTTTCCAGGCGGCATACGGGCAGGCCGCTTGCTTCTGCGCGGCGGCCGGCAGGGACAGGCAGAGCAAGAGCAGCAGGGCAGGGTATCGTTTCATGGGGGCATTGTCGCCGAAGCGCCGCTTGCGGCACAGGCGCGCACGCGAAAAAAAAGCTGCCCCGGGAAGGGACAGCTTGGTCGCAGGCTGATGCAGGCTCAGTTAGAACGCCACGCTGCCCGAGACGACGAAGGTGCGGGGCGCGGCCAGCACCAGGCTGCCGGCGTCGAACGAGGAGACGGCCGAGGCCCAGTAGCTGCGGTCGGCCACGTTGTCGATGCGCGCGCGCAAGGTTACGTCATGGCCGGCCAGCTGCGTCAGGTAGCGCGCGCCGATGTCGACGCGGGTCCACGATGGCAGTTGCTTGCTGTTGGCCAGGTCCGCATACTGCGTCGACGTGTAGACGGTACGGGCGTTCAGGCTCAAGCCGGGCGCGCCGGGCACGTCCCATTCGCCGCCCACGCTGAGCTGTGTCTTTGGCGCGCCGATGGCATTGTTGCCATTGTTGGCCGGCTTGTCCGTCTTGCGCTGTTCCGTATCGAGCCAGGTCAGGCCGCCCAGCAGGCGTACGCCCGCCATCGGCGTGCCGAAGATGGACAGTTCCAGGCCCTGGTTGCGCTGTTCGCCCGACAGGGTGGCACGTGAACCGACCACGGCAGGCAAAGGCTTGGCCGTGGAAAACAGGGCGGCGCTCATGCCCAGCCTGCCGCCGTCATACTTGACGCCGATTTCCTTCTGCTTCGACTTGTAGGGCGAGAACACTTCACCCTTGTTGCTCAGTGGCACGTCATTCTTGCCATCAAAATAGGTGCCGCTGGCAACGGGACCCTTGACCAGCGCCTCGATGTAGTTGGCGTACAGCGACACGTTCTTGCTGGCCTTGTAAACGATGCCGGCCACGGGCGTCGTGGCGCTCTTGTCATAGCTGGAATATTGTACGGCCGTACCGTAGGCATACGCGGCGTCGCGGATCTGCTGGCGGCGCAGGCCCACGGTCAGCAGCAGCCGGTCGTCGAGGAAGGCCATGGTGTCGGCCACGGCGTAGCTGCTGAGGATGGTTTTTTGCGTCAGGCGCGGGTCGCTCATCACGCCGCCCGAGTTCGCGGCCAGGGTGGGCGGCATGGCCACCTCCAGCGGACGGTAGATATTCGTCGGCAAGCCCGCGTAGTCGCTGATCGCATACGCATTCTTCGCTTCGTTCCAGTGCCCGGACCAGCTGGCCACCAGGGTGTGCTGGACGGCGCCCGTCGTGAGCTTGCCGCGGACGCCCAGTTCGCCCGTGCGGATTTCCTGCTTGCGCGCATTGTCGAAGCGGTACACGCTGGCATCGCCATTGAGCGAGGTCAACGTCGGTTGGGCCAGGCTGTTCGATTCCTTCGTCGAGCGGCTGCCGAACGCGGCCCAGGCCACCACATCCTTGGCCAGATCCACTTCGGCGCGCGCCGTGCCGAACACGTCGTGCTCCTTCGAATAGCTCCACGGCTGGGCAAAGTTCTTCGACGCATCGGGTGCGCCCGGCAAGGCCGTCAGGCTGCCCGTGTTGACGGAAGGACGCGGCGCCGTCAGATCGAAATTCTGGTAGCCGGCATCGGCCGACAGGCGGTAGCCGCGGCCGCGGTAGTCGAGGCCGACTGAAAACATGCCCACGTCGTGGTCTTCGCGCTGGATGCTGGTCTCGCCCTGGCGCTTGGCGGCGTTGACGCGCACGCCAAATTCCTGGTTCGCGCCAAAGCGGCGCGCCACGTCGATGGCCGCGTAAGCGTGGCCGCCCGATTCCACGCCCACCGTCAATTCCGTCAACGGCGTGTTGCCGGCGCGCTTGGGCATCAGGTTGATGGCGCCGCCGATGCCGCTGCCGCCCGGCGCCGCGCCGTTGAGGAAGGCGCTGGCGCCACGGAACACTTCCACGCGCTCGAGCAATTCCGGCGATACATATTGACGCGGCAACACGCCATACAGGCCGTTGTAGGCCACGTCGTCCGAATCGAGGGCGAAACCGCGGATCACATACACTTCCTGAAAATTGCCATAGCCGCGCGACATGCGCACGGCCGCATCGCTCTGCAGCAAGTCGCCCACGCTGCGCGCCTGCTGGTCGGCAATGAATTGCTGCGTATAACTGGTACTGCCGAATGGCGAGTCCATCATGTCCACGGACCCGAGGATGCCCATGCGCCCGCCGCGCGCCACCTGGCCGCCCGCATACGCCTTCGACAAGCCTTCCGCCGACGCATCGGCCGAGGCGTTGACGACAACGGTCGGCATGGTTTGCGCGCCGCTGTCTGCCGGCGTGTTCTGGGCGTGGGCGGCGGCGCTGGCCAGCAGGAAGGCGGCCAGGGCGAACGGGGTAGGGACGAGGTGGAAGGAGCGCATGGTGTTGTCTGGATATTAATGAGAATGATTATCATTATATTCCAGCGAGGCGCACAGCGTGGAAAAGTGTGAGAAAGCGATCAAAAAGTCGCCATTTGTACAACACGCGGCAAGTGAGGGTGGCGGAATCTGGCGCAAAAAGGCGCGCCAGACGGTACCTTGTGGATTTATTAATGCCTATGGTCAAGTTTCGCTAGAATGGGCCATCGCGCCCGGCGCCCACAGGAATCCGCATGCCATTGCTCCGCCATCTACCGTCCGCTTCCATGCGCCTGCGCATACGACGGGGCTTGAGCCTGAAGGGCGCGGCCGTCGCGCTGATCCTGGCCATGCATGCGCTGGGTCTGTATTTCCTGCTGCTGCCGGCGCGGCAACTGAAGCAATACACGGAAGTGGCCTTCATGACCCTGCTGCCGCCCCGGCCAGCGCCGCCGGCGCCACCGCTGGCCTTGCCGTTGCCGATGCCGGTTCCCATGCCGCGCGCGCGTGCCACTGTACCGCCCGCTGTCTTCCCACCGCCCGCCGTGGCAGCGGAAGTCATCACCGTACCCGCCGAAGAATTGCCTGCCGCACCCGCCACGGCGCCATCCACCACAGACTTGCGCACGCGCGCCCGGCTGGCCGCAGGCGCCGCCGACAAGGCCTTGCGCGGCGAAACCAGGCAAGACAAGCCGTGGCTGGCCACTGCCGAACTCAAGAGCGAAAGCACTTTCCAGAAGCTGGTCGCCTCAGCCTGGCGCGGCGGCCCCGTCATCCGCGTGGAGGAATACCTGACGGCCGATGGCCGGCCCGCCACGCGCGTCGTCAGCGCCGGCGGGGCCACGTGCTTTGGTCTCGACGCGAACCCGGGCGCGGGCGCCGACCCGTTCAAGACAGGCGGCAAGGTGAAAAGAGTGCCTTGCCCGGGTTGAGTCGGATGGAAGGCTGTGCAGGTCAGATTAGCTGTAGGTCAGATTAGCGCAGCGTAATCTGACATGCTGCGTGGCGGCGCACGTCGGCTTACGCCCGTTGGGCTAAGCCGACCTACGATTCGATGGGGTAGGCCCACGCGGGAAAAGACCGTGCGCCGGGCAGGGTTTTAGGGGCGGTAATAGGGCAGTCACCCCCGGCGTGGCATCAAATATGCTAAGTTGCGTCTGCAAATCCTGCCGACACCGACCCGGACGCCCATGCCACCCGACCTCCTCATCCTCGCTCCCAGCCCTTCGGCTGCCGTCAACGCGCAGCTGGAACAGCAATACACCTGTCATCACGCCTGGCAAGTGCCGGCGGACGAGCGCCACGCCTGGCTGGCCAAGCGCGCGCCGTCTGTCCGCGCCGTCGTCACGACGGGCGCGCTGGGCTTGAACGCCACCGACATGGGCTTGCTGCCGAATCTGGAAATTGTCGCCGTCAATGGCGTGGGTCTCGATGGCGTGGCGCTCGACGTGGCGCGCGAACGGGGCATCGCCGTCACCACCACGCCGAACGTGCTGACGGACGACGTGGCCGACGTGGCGCTGGCCTTGCTGCTGGCCAGCGCGCGGCACATCGTGGCGCTCGACCGTTTCGTGCGCGACGGCGGCTGGGAGCGCCGCGAGGCCATCGTCCCCGCATCTAGCCTGCGCGGCAAGACGGCCGGCATCTTCGGTTTCGGCCAGATCGGCCAGGCCATCGCGCTGCGCCTGGCCGCTTTCGGCGTCCATGTCCGCTACTTCCAGCCGCGCGCCATTGCCGATACTACTGTGCCGCGCGCGGAATCGCTGCTGGCCCTGGCGCAGGAAAGCGATTACCTGATCGTCTGCGCGCCGGGCACGCCCGCCACGCGCAAGATCGTCGACCGCACCATTCTTGACGCGCTCGGTCCGCAAGGCACCCTGATCAATATCGCCCGGGGCGCGCTGATCGACGAAGACGCCCTGATCGCCGCCTTGCAGGATGGCCACCTGGGCGCTGCCGGTCTCGACGTGTTTGCGGACGAACCGCGCGTACCAAATGCCTTGCGCGTCTTGCCCAACGTCGTGCTCACGCCGCATGTGGGCAGCCTGACCGTGGAAACGCGGCACGCCATGGGCCAACTGGTCGTCGATAACCTGGCCGCGCACTTCGCCGGCTTGCCCTTGCCGACACCCGTAAAGCCATAAAGTCCAGAATCAACCGTTTTAATCAAGCATGAATGAAAGAGTAGCTATGGAATTAAGAAAATCGCTGTTGCGCACGCGCGGCGGGCAGGACAGCGGCAAGGTGGGCATGATCGAGCTGTTCTTCGATCTCGTGTTCGTGTTTGCCGTCACACAACTGTCGCACGGCTTGCTGGCCCACCTGAGCGCCATGGGCTGGCTGCAGACGGGTCTGCTGCTGATGGCCGTCTGGTGGGTATGGATCTTCACGTCGTGGATCACCAACTGGCTCGACCCCGAACGCATTCCCGTGCGCATCAGCCTGTTCGCGCTGATGCTGGGCGGCCTGATCATGTCGGCATCGATTCCCGAAGCGTTCGGCACGCGGGGCCTCGCCTTTGCGGGCGCCTACGTGGCCATGCAGGTGGGACGGCCCCTGTTTGCCTGGTGGGCCGTGCGCCATGAAGCGCTGTCGCGCCGCCGCAATTTCCAGCGCATCGCCCTGTGGGCCGTGCTGTCCGGCATCTTCTGGATCGCCGGCGGCATGGCGTCGCCCGAAGAGCGCATCTTCTGGTGGATGCTGGCACTGGCGATCGACCTGGCCGGCCCCTGGATGCAGTTCGGCCTGCCGGGCCTGGGCCGCTCGACGACGGCCGACTGGGACGTCGACGGCAGCCACATGGCCGAACGCTGCGGCCTGTTCGTCATCATCGCCCTCGGTGAATCGTTGCTGGTGACGGGCGCAACGTTCGCGGGCCTGGAATGGACGGCCGCCAACTGGCTGGGCTTCATGTCGGCCCTGGTCGGCAGCATCGCCATGTGGTGGATTTATTTCGACACGGGCGCCGAGGCGGGCCACCACCGCATCGCCCACTCGAAAGACCCGGGCCGCATCGCCCGCAAGGCCTACACGTATATCCACGTGCTGATCGTGGGCGGCGTGATCGTCAGCGCCGTGGCCGATGAACTGGCCCTCGTGCATCCGGACGAAGCGAGCTTCGCCGGCATTAGCGCCTTGCTGGGCGGCCCGATCCTGTATTTGCTGGGCAATGCGCTGTTCAAATGGGTCAGCAGCGAGCGCGCCGCGCCGCCGCTGTCGCATCTGCTGGGGATTTTGATCATCCTGGCGCTGATCCCGATGGCCTACGGCCGCCTGTATTCGCCGTTGACCCTGGCCTGCATCACCAGCTGCGTGCTGGTACTGGTAGCCGTGTGGGAACATATGGCGCTGCGCCGTCCACCGCCGGAGATCGATCCCTGATGCTTGCTTAGCCGGGCGGCGCGATGCCGTCCGGATCGCTGCGCGTATCGAGCTGCAGCTGCAGGAATGCCAGGTCCAGCCAGGCGCCGAACTTGGTGCCCACCTGGCGCATCAATCCCACTTCCTCGAAGCCCAGCTGTTTGTGCAGGGCGATCGAGCCGGCATTGCCCGCCTCGATGCCCGCCACCATCACGTGCTTGCCCAGGCCGCGCGCCCGCGCGATCAATTCCACCATCAAGGCCTTGCCGACGCCGGCGCCCCGGCGATCAGCGCGCACGTACACGGAATGCTCGACCGTATGCCGGAAACCCTCGAACGGGCGCCAGTCGCCGAACGAGGCGTAGCCGGCGACATTTTCCTCTGCATCGATGGCGACGAGCACGGGGTAGCCGGCCCGCTGGCGGTCAGCCAGCCAGGCGGCGCGGTTGGCCGCATCGACCGTGCGTTCATTCCAGATGGCCAGGGTATTGCTGACGGCATCGTTGTAGATGGCCAGTATGGCCTCGATATCGCCCGCATGGGCATCGCGTATCTGCATGTTGCTCTCCTCGTCAAGCGTCTACTATAATGGACAAATCATAGATTGCCGCTCACCGCTTGTCCAATAAAATCCGAATGGAAGCCGATACATGTCCACTAAACCAGACGAATTGAATCAGCGCATCGGCGCCAGGGTGCGCCTCGAGCGGGAAAACCTGGGCTGGTCGCTGACGGACCTGGCGGCCCGCTCGGGCGTGTCGCGCGCGATGGTGCATAAGGTGGAGCGGGGTGATTGCAGCCCCACGGCCACCTTGCTGGCGCGGCTGTCGGGCGCCTTCGACTTGAGCATGTCCGAGCTGATCGCGCGCGCCGAGATGTGCGCAGGGCGCTTGCTGCGCAAGGCGGACCAGCCCGTGTGGATCGACCCGCAGAGCGGCTATCTGCGGCGGCACGTGTCGCCCGCGTCCGACATGCCGCTCGACCTCGTGCATATTACCTTGCCGCCGGGCGCCGTGGTGGCCATGCCGGCCGCCGCCTATGTATCGCGGCGACAACTGATATGGTCGCTCAGCGGCAGCCTCGTGTTCATTGAAGGAGAGACGCGCCACGTGCTGGACGAGAGCGATTGCCTGGAACTGGGTCCGCCCGCCGACTGCGTGTTCAAGAATGAAACGGCCACCGCCTGCACCTACGCCGTGGCGGTATTGAAGAACTGAGGTCAATCCAGCGCCGCCACGCGCAGCTGGGCAATGAAGGCGCGCGTGGCGGGCGCCTGTTCGTGGCGGCGGAAGGCCACGGCGATTTCCGAGCTGATCTGCGGCCCTGCCAGCTCGCGGAACACCACGCCCGGCAATTGCACGCTGGCCATCACGGAGTGGGGCACGATGGCGCAACCGACGCCCAGCGACACTTCCGTCAGCACGGCCACCAGGCTACCCGGGCGCGACACCACCTGCGCCGCAAAGCCGCCGCGCCGGCTCACTTCCAACGTTCCCAATTCCTGTTCCGGCACGATGAACGCCTGCTGCGCCAGCGCGGCCGGCGCCGCCGCATCAAACGAAGCCAGCGGGCTGTCCGCCTGCACGGCCAGCACGAAGCGATCGCGCAGCAAGACCACGCTGTCCAGTCCGTCCGGCAGGTGCAGGGGCGGGCGCACGAACGCCAGGTCGACCCGGCCCTGGTCCAGCAAGCCGGGCAGGGTATCCATCGCGTATTCGCGCGCACCAATGTGGATGCCCGGGTGGGTGGCACGAAAGCGGGCAAACTGGTCCTGCAGCAAGCCGGAATAGGCGGCCGACGCCACGTAGCCGATTTCCAGCCGTCCCAGCTCGCCCCGGCCCGCACGCCGCGCCACTTCCTGCGCCTGCGCCAGCTGCCCCAGCGCCCGCGTGGCCTCGATGACGAACAATTCTCCGGCGGCCGTCAGGGACACGGCGCGCTTGCTGCGCTGGAACAGCCGCGTGCCCAGCAGCTGCTCCGTTTCCTGCACCTGCTTGGTCAGCGCGGGCGGCGAAATACCGAGTTCCGCGGCGGCCCGCGCGAAATGCAGGCTGTGCGCGACGGCCAGCACGCAGCGGAAATGCCGCAGTTCCATCTCTTTATCTGTATTCACCATGGGTAAATTATAAGGCGCCTGTCTTATAACAGGAAATAATACAAGCGTGCTTACAATCGGGGCATGAAGAATACCAACTGGACCTTATATACGTGCTCGGGCGTGTGCGCGCTGATCATGCTCGACACCAACGTCGTGGCCGTCTCCCTGCCGTCGATCGCCCGCTCGCTGAACGCCAGCTTCGTCGACGTGGAATGGGTGGTCAGCGCCTACATGCTGGCGTTCGCCTCGTTCCTGCTGCCGGCCGGCAGCATCGCCGACCGCCTGGGTCGGCGCACGGTGATGCTGTTTGGCCTGGCCGTGTTCGCGCTGGCGTCGCTGTTGTGCGGCCTGGCGTGGACGCCGTTCGTGCTCAACGTGGCGCGCGCCGTCAAGGGCCTGGGCGCGGCGCTGTTGCTGACGTCCGCGCTGGCCGTCATCGGCCACACGTTCCATGCGGAAAAGGAGCGGGCGCGCGCCTGGTCCGTGTGGGGCGCGGCCATGGGCGTGGCCATGACGGTGGCGCCCCTCTTGGGCGGCCTGATCACGAGCGCCATCAACTGGCGCTGGATTTTCTACCTGAACCTGCCCGTCGTCGCCATGTTGATGTGGCTCGTAGGCAAGCACGTGGATGAATCGAAAGATGCGTCCAACGCCAGTTTCGACCCGCTTGGCGCGGCATTATTCTCCGCCGGCCTGTTCGCCATCATCTGGGGCTTGATCGACGCCAGCTTGGCGGGCTGGTCCAGCCGCGCCACCATGCTGCGCTTCGCCGCGGGCGCGGCGCTGCTGGCCGTTTTCGTGCTGGTGGAACGGCGCCAGCGCGCGCCCATGGTCGATCTGTCGCTGTTTGGCCGCCGCGTGTTCGTCGGCGCCGTGCTGGGCATGTTCGGCTATGCGATCGCCGCGCAGGTGATGATGACCTTCCTGCCGCTGTACCTGCAGAACGCCTTCGGCTTTTCCGCCGTGCTGGCCGGCTGCGCCATGCTGCCGTTTGCCGTCGCCATGGTGGTGCTGTCCCGTCTGGCGCCGCACGCCATGCGCCATCTGGACGACCGCGGCATTCTGGTGACGGGCTTGTTGATCGTCGCTGTCGGCAACGTGGCCACGGCGCTGGCCGCCGCCAGCCTGCAGTACGGCTGGGTGGCGGCGGGCATGATCGTCACGGGCGCGGGCGCGGGATTGCTGAACGGCACCACGCAAAAAGCCATCCTCGCCTGCATCCCGCGCGAGCGCACGGGCATGGGCTCGGGCATCAGCACGACGACGCGCTTTGTCGGCATCGTGCTGGCCGTCGGTGCGCTGGGCGCCGTGCTGGCCATGCGCACGGCAGCCTCGTTCGACAAGCTGGCGTGGCTGCACGGCTTGAAGGCCTCGCCTGAAATGATCGGCCGTATCGTCGCCGGCAACGCGGCCGACGCTTTCGGCCAGCTACCGCCCGCGATGCAGGCCGTGGCGCAGGAAGCGGCGCGCCACGCCTTCATCGACGGCTTTGCCAGCGTGCTGTACCTGGCGGGCGGACTGGCAGCAGTCGTGGCGGTGCTCGTATTCGTGCTGGCGCGGCCGCTGGAAAAAGTGTAACTGTTCAGCAATATCCGCGTGCGCAGCCTGCACGTGTAATATGATGCCAGCGAGCAATACATAGCAATCATATAACTACCGCAGGTAATCACATGCGCAGAAAACGGATCATCATTACCAGCGTGCTGGTGGCAGTCATCGGCGTGGCCGCCCCCCTGAGCCTGGCCTTCTACTTGTCGTCCGTGCGCGCCGAGCAGGGCGAGCAGGAACGCCTGCGCCTGCTGGCCGGCTATGCGCTCGAGCGCGCCCACCGTTCGATCGCTTCGGCCAGCATGGCCTTGCGCAGCGCCGATGCGCTGGACCTGGCGCCGTGTTCGGAAGCGCATGTCCAGCAATTGCGCCGCATCACCATCACCACGCGCAGCATCGACGATATCGGCTATGTCGAAAATGGCTTGCTCAAATGCACGTCGAACGGCATGGAGGAAGCGCGCATCGCCGTCACGCCCGCCGACTTTACCCTCGACAATGGCATGGGCCTCGATTTCAACCTGCGCCCCGTCGTCAGCGGCGGCAAGCGCATGGTGGGCTTGTCCTACCGCGCCTATAAGGTGCTGATCGATCCCGTGCGCTTTTCCGACGTCATCGTCGACAACGACATCCAGATGGCCGTCGCCATCGGCAAGGGCGGCGTGCTCGACACCTTGCACCATCCGGACCCGGCACTGGTCAAGACCCTGCTCGCCGGCAAAGGGGGGACGGACACGCTGGCGCGCGAGGACAGCATCCATGCGATGCTGTACCGCGATGGCTTGACGGCCGTCATGATCGAGCCGCGCAGCAAGCTCAGCGAGAGGCTGCGCCGCGAACAGCTGCTGCTCTTGCCGCTGGGCCTGCTGATGGCTGCCTTCATCGTCGGTATCGTCGTGTGGCTGTCGCGCCGCCGGCTGTCGCTGCGCGGTGAACTGGAAACGGCCGTCGAGCGGCGTGAATTCTTTGTCCACTATCAGCCGATCATCGCGCTCGATACGGGCGTGTGCGTGGGCGCCGAGGCGCTGATACGCTGGCGCCGTCCCGACGGCAGCATGATACGGCCCGACCTGTTCATCCCCGTGGCCGAAGAAGCCGAACTGATCCTGCCCATCACGGACCAGGTCATCGCTTGCGTGATCGCCGACATGCGCGCCGCGCTGCTGGCCGACCGCGAGCTGCATATCGCCATCAACCTGTGCGCCAGTGACATTGAAACGGGCCGGGTGCTCGACGTGCTGGAACGCGCGCTGGCCGGCACGGGCATCGAGGCGCAGCAGATCTGGCTGGAAGCAACCGAGCGGGGCTTCATCAACGTGGAAGCGGCCCGCGCCACCATCGAAAAGGCCAGGGCACGGGGCCATGCCGTGGCCATCGACGACTTCGGCACCGGTTATTCCAGCCTGTCGAGCCTGCAAAACCTGCCGCTCGACGCCTTGAAAATCGATAAATCCTTCGTCGACACCATCGGCACGGACGCGGCCACCAGCAGCGTCACGCCGCACATCATCGCCATGGCCCGCACCTTGAACATGCTGATCGTGGCCGAAGGCATCGAAACGCAGCAGCAAGCCGATTATCTGCTGGAACGCAAGGTAGAATTCGGCCAGGGCTGGCTGTTTGCGAAGGCGCTGCCGGCCGCGGAATTCCTCACCTTTTACCGGGCGCGCCGCGCCCCGTCGTCCACATGAAACAGCCACGCTTTCCCTATCCCTTGCAGCCGCTGCGCGTCCCCGGCGGCTGGCATATCACCGTCAACACCCTGTTCGAAGTGGAGCCTGGCCCCGATACCATGGAATGGTTCAGCAGCGCATTGTTGCTATGGGGCAGCTGCCGCGACACCGGCTACTGCTTCAATTCGCATTTTGAACCGGAAGACGATCCGCAGGGCGAATTCGTGCTGGAGATGGGCAAGGTGGCATACGACCGCCATGGCAAGATTGTCCAGGGCAGCGACGCCTTCCTCGGCGAGTTTCGCACACGCAGCAAGGCGGCGTTTGTCGCCCGGGTCGAGCAATTCATGCAGGACCCGGCAGCTTGATTTTTACGGCTTGCGCGGCAAGACGACGTCCTGTCCGCCTTGCTTGAGCACGGCGCTGGCGATCTTGCCCGCCGCATCGCGTGTAAATGCCAGTTCCGCCTCGATGGCGCGGAAGAAAAACTGGTCCTTGGCGCTGGCAAACAAGGGGGCTGACCCAACGCCCGTGCCGGCCGCTTCCAGGCCGTTCTTGCCCAAGGTCACCGTCAACGTGAATTCCGCGCCCAGCGGATACTCGCCCACGTACTCGGCCAATGCTGTGCGCGGCAGCTCGATGGCGGCCTGCGGCTTTTTCAGCGGCGGCAACGGTGTGCCGGGCAGCAAGGCGGACAAGCCCAGCGCATCGACCTCGCGCACCGTGTTGGTCAGCACTATCACGCCCCGCTTGCCGTCCGTCGTGAACGCCGCATAGCTGGCGTAGCCGCCCGTCTGGCCGTTGTGCCAGGCGTAGGTTTGCCCCTGTTGCTGTTCCAGCAGCCAGGCCAGGCCGATTTTCGAGCCGCTGTCGGGCGCCAGCGGACGCTGCGGCTGGATCGCCAGCGCGTACGGGCGCAGCGGCTTGAACATATACGCTTGCAAGTAGGAAATCATGTCACGCGCGCTCGAATACACGCCGCCGGCCGGCGCCACCACGTTCATATCCCAAGCCGGCGTCGGTTCGCCCGACAGCAAATGGCCGGGCGCCAGGCGCGCCAGCATGCCGTGCGTGGGCTTGTTCGAAGTGGAACGCATGCCCAGCGGCACGGCGATGCGCTTTTGCAGCTGCGCTTCAAAGCTGGTACCGGCCTGTGCCGCCAGGGCCGTGCCCAGCACGGCGTAGCCGATATTGGAGTATTCAAGTTTCGTGCCCGGCGCATACGGCAGATGATAGGCGGCGAGAAACTGCCGCTGTTTGGCTTCCGTGTAGTCGGCATACGGATTGGCCGGGTTCTTGGGCGCGAAGTTGTCGGGCAGGCGCGGCAGTGAGGAGTAGTGCGTGGCCAGGTCGAGCAGGCTGATCGTCTTGCCCTCGAACGCAGGCACCGTATAGCCGGGCAATAATGCCGCGACCGGCTCATCGAGTTTGACCTTGTTTTGGACGACGGCGTCGGCCAGCAGCAAGCCCGTCATGGTCTTGGTGACGGAACCGATCTGGTAGACGGTATCGGCGCCCGGCTTGATGTTCTTGCCGGCGTGTACGCTGCCAAAGCCGTACACAGCGCTGTCCTTGCCATCGATGATGGCGATGACGATGCTCGCGTGCATGCCCGTGCGCGTGAGTTCCTCGGCGCGCTGGCGCACGGCATCGTCCAGTACGGGGGCGGCCAGCGCGGCGCTGCCGAGCAGGCAAAGGGGGAGAAAAGTAAATGCGGGTGTCATGGGAACCTTGTCCTGGGTGGGCCGGATGCACGCCAGCGCCTCGATAGGGTATCTGGCATGTCAAGTGAAGGATACGGCGCCAACATGAAGGTTGCCTGAGTTTTATGACATGCTTATCGGCTTGGCAATGATTGTGCCTGCTCAATTGTCAGCCGCCGGCGCTTCCAGAAAATCCGCCAGCTGCGCGCGCATGCCGTCGGCCATGTCTTGCAGCAATTCGCCGCGCCGCCGCGCATCGGCGCGCTTTTTCGATGGCACACCGGCCAGGTCTGGCGCACGGTAGGGCGCGCAGGGCAAGTGATAATTGCCGTCGCGCATACGCAAGGCGTGCAACTCTTGCCACGCCAGGTCGTAGTCGGCGGCGATATGGCGCCGGCGCCGCGCATTCAGGGCGATGCGGTTGTCATTGCTGATCAAGAACAGGTTATTGCAGGCAAAAAAGTCGCCGAAATCACGCAAGGCCGTCACCATCAGGTTTTTCGGACGGCAACCATGCAGCGCCCGCGTGGCTTCCTTGACGGCCAGCTTGCCCGCTTCCGAGCGCAAGCCTTGCAGCGCGCCCAGCTGCAGCGAGACGCCATCGGCCCGCGGCACGAACAAAAAGCTGGCCAGGTACAGGGGCTGGCCGTCGCGCGTCAGGCGCAGGCACAGTTCGCCTTCGCGGTAGCTGTCGTGGATGGCCGTCAGCTGCAAGCGGTACAGCGCCGCGTCCTTGCCTTCGAATGCGGCCAGCACCACGGGCGCGTACGCGGCCCGTTCGACCAGGGCGCGCGCGCCCGCTTGCCACAGGAAACGGTAATGTCCTTCCAGCAAGGCCAGGCGATCCGCGCAACCGAGCTGGCGCGAGGCGTAAGGACGGTAAATCTTGAAGCGCAGGCAAGGATGCAGCTGCGCCAGCGAGTGCAGGCCCGGCATGCTGCCCAGGAAAGCGTGCCAGCGCGAGCGCTGGCGGGGAAAGAAGAGGGCGCCCAGCGCCGCTTTCAGGCGGTGGCCGCTGGCCGGGTGCGGCACGGCGGCGCCGTGGCGCAGGGTTAACGCGATGTCATTCATGGTTCTGCCGGTAAAGGGCAGGCGCTGCACAATGAGAGCCTTGCCAACATGAATGCTACGTGGGCCAGGTGAAGTTCATATTAAGAAGCTATCCCATGGGTATTTAGAGGATGGTAACTAAACATTTGCCTTCTGGCAATATAGACGGTTATGCTCGCCGCACCTTGACTCGATGACTGACGCCTCTCATGAACCACCGCCATTTGCTTGCCATTCCCGTATTGCTTGCGACACTGGGCGTCCACGCGCAAGACCGCACGGCCGATCCTTTGGCGCCCTTGGCGCAATGCATCAACCGCAGCCAGTTCCAGTTCAGGACGCAGGACCGGCTGCCAGCCGGTGCGACCACGCGCATCGTCAAGATGGCGGCGGGGGATAGGCAGATATCGACGGCCGATGGCTATCGGCTGATGCTGTTCCGCAAGAGCAGCTTGCCTTTCGTGAATCTGAAGATCGAACGCAGCGCCGAAGGCCAGTTCGCGGCCGACCGCGAGACCATCGTGGCGCAGATGCGGGAAATGGCCGCCAGGGGCAAGCTGCCGCAGCAACTGCCGCTGGAAACGGACGCGCGCGATGGCGTGGAAGTGCTAGGATTGAATAACGCCAGTATCGCGCAAGCGCAAGGCATCATCAGTTTGTATACACTGCTGCACGCCGCCAGCGGCACGGTCGCCACCGCCTACATACTGAACCAGCCGGCCGATCCGCGCGACTTTGCGACGGATGCGCAATACCAGGCGCTGCGCGCACAATTGATTGCCTCGCTTGCCAGCTGCATGGCTGATCCTGCGCAGTAAGGCAAGCGGGCAGGGAAGGAAATGTCAGCCATGAAAAAAACAGTACCGGGCACGGCGCCCGATAATGACGCCGAAAACGCCGAGCCCGCCGCCAGCCAGATCGACGCGAAAATCGCCTCGCTGGCGGACTGGCGCGGCAAAACCCTGGCCGCCGTGCGGGCGCTGATCCGCCAGGCGGACCCGGAGGTGGTCGAGGAAGTCAAATGGCGCGGCGTGCCCGTCTGGTCGCACGCGGGCATGATCTGCACGGGCGAAACCTACAAATCGGCCGTGAAACTCACCTTCGCCAAGGGCGCCGCCTTGCCCGATCCGGCCGGCCTGTTCAATGCCAGCCTGGACGGCAACACGCGCCGGGCCATCGATATCCACGAAGACGAGCATCTCGATGCCGCGGCGTTCAAGGCGCTGATACGCGCCGCCGTGGCCGCAAATACGGCGCCAAAACCAAAACGGACTTCTACTTGAGACATTATCTGTACCTCTGGCACGACCCGGCCGAGCGCATGCTCGTCGCTTCCGGCATCGAATTCAAGGATTGTATTGCTGCCCTCGGCGAAGCGGACGGCATCGTGCTGCGCAAGGGCAGCGCGGGGACGGCGAGGAAACCGGCCAGCTACCAGTCCTTGGCGCGGCAGCAACTGCCGGCCCTGGCCCATGAAGACCTGTACGCCTACGGCAGCCATGCCTGGGCAGATTGGCAGGGAGCGCCGCAGGCTTCCCTCAATGCGGATGTGGCTGCGATGCTCGACCACCGCGGCGCGCTCACGCCGCTGCCTGCCTTGCGAGGCCGCATTCTCGCCTTTGCCCACGACGACGGCTGGTATCTGAAACTGTTTTATGGGGAATGGGACGATGTGGCGGCCTTGCTCGCCAGCACCATCCCGCCAGCCCTGGGCACGCTCGATCTGGCGGCACTGCAGCAGGGAGGTGACGGCTACTGGTTGCAGGACGGCACAGTCCAGGCGGAACTGAAAACCCACGATATCGACAGCGTGCTGAATCGCCGCCTGTAAGGAATGGATAGTGCGCCAGCCATCTGCCTGATTCGTCCTTTCTCCAGCGCGGACGCGCAGTCCTGCACCGCCATCCTGGCCCTGGCAGGGCGCGACGCCTTCGGCCCTGTCGCCGGCAGCGCTACTTTCACGGCGGCGACGCAGGGCGAAGCCATCCTTGTTGCCGAACGCGGCGGCATCGTCACCGGTTTTGCCGCCGTGTACACGGGCGATGCCCCCGACTATTTCCTGCACCACCTGTATGTGCACCCGGCGCACAGCGGCTCGGGCATCGGCGGGCAACTGCTGGCGGCCGTCGTGGCATGCTTCGGTCCCCGCCTGAGCCTGAAAACGCAGCTGAGCAATACGGGCGCGCGGCGCTTTTATGCGCGCGCGGGCTGGGTCGAAGATGCGGCGGACAGCGGCGTGGACGCCATCGGCGCATGGATACGGGTGCGCTACCGGCAATAAAACGTCAGATTCAGCGAGGCGCGCAAGGCAGCCATATAGACAGGTTCAAACATCGCGCTTCTCCTTGCTATCCGAAAACAGGGCCAGGCGCGCCGCCATGCCGGCATTCTCGCGCAGCAAGCCGTCGCGTTCCTGCGCCAGGCTTTCCGCCTTCAGTTGCGACGCCTGCGCATTTTCCGCCAGCATGTCGAGCTGCCGGTCTTGCGCCGCCAGCGCTACTTTGGCGTCGTTCAGCGCCAGCAAGGCCGTATCAAGCTTGGCCAGCAAAGCGTCGGCCGACGCGGCCGCCTGCAAGTACTGGAATTCGAACTGATCGCGTTCGGGACGCACGGTAGCCAGCGCTGCGCGGTCGGCGGCCGCGTCATCAGTCAGGCGCGTGTGCTCCGCCTGCAGCTGTGCCAGCCGCATGTCTTGCTGCACCAAGGTCGCTTGCTGGCCTTGCAGGCGCTGCTGCAACTGGGCGTTCTCCTGCTCCAGGCGGCTCTCGCGTTGCTGCGCCTGAGCCCGTTCCTCGTTGCGCTGGGCGGCGGCCGCTTCCTGGTAATGGTCGAACTGCGAGCGCACTTGCGCCAGTTGGCGGTTCAGGGCCGCGATTTCCTCGCCCCGGTCGGCCAGGCGCTGCGTCAGGCCAGCGTTGTCGCTGTGCAGGGTGGCCAGGGTGACGGCGCGAAAATGGTGCTCTTCCTTCAGTTGTGCCAGCGCGTGCTGGGTGGCGCGCAATTCCTGGGTGAGGGCGGCGCGCGCGTCCGTCAGTTTCAACCGCTCCGTTTCCGTCTTTTTCAATTTTTCCAGTGCCGCGTCGAGTTCGGCGCGGTTCTGCTGCATGCCCGTTTCCAGCTGCTGCGCCACGTCGCGCTGCTGCTTGTCATAGACACCGCGCATCGCTTCCATCAGCTCGGCCGGCAAGCCCGCTTCCGTTTTCACGGCGCCCGCGCCCTGGAACTCCTCTTTCCAGCGTTTCAACAAGGGCGCGATGGTGCTCTTGCTGCCCGTGCTGCCCAGCGCTTCGCGCACGCTGTCGACCGTGGGATTGCGCCCATCGGCAGCGACGATTTGGGCTGCTTTCATAACATCAGAGTACAAAATGCCGGTGCGGGCCATAAAACCACCTATGAGCGAAATTTAGTAATGTATTACATGATACGTAATATCAAATAATATTACGATATAAATTTTCGTGATTTTCGAAAAATATAAGTCACGATAAGATCGCTTATCGCGTGCTATGGGGGTGCTTTGCATGCTATTCTGCGTATCTCCCAGTACAAAACCGCGATTTCGCCGCCGCCATGCCCGATTTGCCCCTCTCGAAACGCCGTGCCGCTGCGCCAAAAAGCACCGCCATCGCTCCTGCGCCATTACACGGCGCCCTGATCGATGCCGAGCTGGCCGCGCGCCACCAGGCGTTTCTCGCCGCCGCCACCTCGGACAACACGCGCCGCACCTACCGTTCCGCCATCCGCCACTTCCAGGCTTGGGGCGGGGCGCTGCCCGCCGACGAGTCCACCGTCATCCGCTACCTGCTGGCCTATGCGGACAGCCTGAACGCTCGCACCCTGGCCCTGCGCCTGACGGCTTTGTCGCAATGGCATGTGTACCAGGCCTTTGCCGACCCCGCGTCCACGCCCACCGTGCGGAAGACCCTGGCCGGCATCGCCCGCCTGCATGGCAAGCCAAAGAAGAAGGCCAAGGCCCTGCCTCTGGAAGATCTGGAAGTGATCGTTGCCAAACTGGCCGCGTTGGGCACCAACAAGGCCTTGCGCGACAGCGCCTTGCTGCAGCTGGGATTTTTTGGCGGTTTCCGGCGCAGCGAACTGGTGGGATTGACTGTGGAAGACGTGAGCTGGGAGCCGCAGGGCATGGTGATCACCTTGCCCCGCTCGAAAACGGATCAACTGGGCGAGGGCATCGTCAAGGCGATCCCGTTTGGCGACGGCGTCTGCTGCCCGGCCACGGCCTTGCGCGCGTGGCTGGCTGGGGCGCACATCCGCACGGGGCCGCTCTTGCGCACGGTGAACCAGTGGGGACATGTGGGCGCGAAGGGACTGCACGCGAGCAGCATCAATACGATACTGGAAGGCTGCGCCAGGCTGGCGGAGCTCGATTACGTGCCGGAACTATCGAGCCACAGCCTGCGCCGCGGCATGGCCACCAGCGCGCACCGGGCCGGCGCCGATTTCCAGGCCATCAAGCGCCAGGGCGGCTGGCGCCACGACGGCACCGTGCATGGCTATATAGAAGAGGCGGGCCGCTTCGAGGAAAATGCGGCCGGGAGTTTGTTGAAGGGGAAGAAGAAGCCGGCGGGCTGAGGGTGCGCGCCAGCGCGCCGGCTGAATGACTGGCTGCGATTACTCCGGCAACTCCGCGATCAGCAGAAGATCGAAATATTGCTCGCGGAGCTTGGCGAGCCGCGCCATCTGCGGCGTAACAGGACGCATCTGCAAAGCCTCCCGCATGTATTCGAGACGAGACTCCGCATCGTCATGGTGTTCTTCGTCGGGTTCTGTAAAGTAACCGATTGCCTCTTCCTCTTGATATACCAACTGCTCCAGGGAGTACCAGCCGACGTAGTAGCCCAAATTAAAGAATTCCTCAAAGGACTCGGCGATCACTACGTTGTTTTCGTCCGCGCTTGGCAGAGTCATTATGATCGGTAAAACTCCGTTAGCGGATACAAAGTCTTTGAGATAACTGTAATGGACACCGTCCCCGCCTGTGCTTGCAAAGGTAACGACGTTAGCAGGGGTGCACCAGTATTGCTGTTCTATTTGAGGCGTTTCCAGGATAAGGCCACAAGGCTCGAAGACCATATCGGCGGAAGTTTCAAACTGAATTGCGGCGGCATCAGCGACTTGATGCAGTTTTTCAAGCTGAACGGGTAGTTTCATTTTTTTAGACCCAACGTGTTCTACATTGCAAAACGACGAGTTAACATGGGCGCCTGCGTTATAGCATCTCATGCTGTCGATTCAGGGACACAGCATGGTTTAGTGTATGGCATTGTTACTTCTTTGGCAAGTAAGAGATATGGATACAGCTTTGTGAGGCACTCAAGGCAGCGGCTTGATGAAATGAATGCGCTCCCTGGCCGTGTCGCCAAAGTGCTCCACCAGCCGGATCTGGTATCCATTGCGGATCAGCAAGCGCAGCATGGCGGGATAGCGGTTCATCGATTTCACCGTGACGGCCGCAAAACCGTGTGCGCTGGCCCAGGCTTCCTGGGCTTCCAACACGCGCTGCGCCAGGCCCGACTTGCGGTGCGCGGGCAGTACGCCGCCGAGCCAGCTATACCTTCCAGCCAAACAACTGTGCGATGACGCCAAACGGTCATCTGTACTTCCACGCGTCCTGTTTCCTTGATGATTACGCTCAGGCGTCTGTCAGTTACAAGCAATGGTTTATTCATGAAATGGTACATGTTTGGCAGTATCAGCTAGGTTATGCGGTGCGTCCGCGAGTAGCAAGATGCTGGCAGATTTCAACATGAAGGCACAAGGCGATTTACTGGCTGACTATTTCGTACTAAGGCATCTGGATTGTCCGCAGGCGATGCACAAGCCGGATTACGCCCGTAGCCTGCCGCTGTATGAACAGGTGCTGGCGGGCTTTCTTGCCACTCCGGCCAGCGTGGCCAATCTGCCGCGCGATTGGGGCCGCTTCATGCTGCATCTGAAACGAGCGAGAAGGTAGGCCGGGTCTGCTGGTAGACTGACCCGACACAACAACTGGGAGGAGTGGAATGGACGACATCGAACAAATGGACCCGTTGGTAGAGGCACGGCTTATGGCTGATGCGGTGGCGAGTTCACTACCCAAAAGCATTCCAATTCATGCGCTTCCGATGCAATCGAAAATACCGTTCAAGGTGTTCTCGCTGCGAGAAACGTTGCTGCACAGGGCATCTGCTCTTGCATCCCCAGCAGTCACTCTGTTAGAGGCTGGCAACGTCGTCAGTGGTGTATTGCTTACCCGAGCGGTAATGGAGACGGTAGCGATATTGGCTGACCTTCAAGCCAAACTTGATGCTTTCGTGAAGACGCCGGATGTTGGCGCTATGGACACGTTTCTCATGAAGGGGATGTTCGCGAATCGGCAGGAAAAGGGTGGAATAAAGGACGAGTTCTATACATCCAGCATCATGTCTTCCATTGACAGGCTCGATAAGAAGTTCAACGGCTTTCGTGAGATGTACGACACTTTGTCTGAGTACTCCCACCCAAACTACAGCGGCGTGTTCGGTGCCTTCGGAACGGTCGATCAAGAAAAGTTTATGCTAGAGCTTGGGCTTAAGAAAGACGAGAGTAGTGTAAGCGTTGGTGCAAATGCGCTGGCATCCACCATGAATATACTTGTTCACTATTACGACGAAATGCCTGCATTAATGGTAGCGCTTAACCGACACTTCGAACCCAGTTGGGTCGAAAATTCCTAAAAATAAAATCGGGGAATGCCTGTGCGTGGGAAGCCGGGGCGACAGCCAGTATAGGGAGCCATCCTCGGCGGCATAGCCCAGCTTGAAGCCGACGGGCTGGCCGTCCGCTTCCGCGATCAGCACCAGCGCATCGGCGGGCAACCGCTCCTGCAACTGCGCCAGGCTGCGCCGCTGGTCGAACTCGGGTATCGCCTGCAGTACGTGCCAGGCTTCCTCAACGGTGCCGGGCCGTATCATGCGGCCGCTTGTTCCCGGGGGCGGATGATCATGCAGGTGGCTGTCGCGTGCGCGTACACCTTACCGGCCTCGTCGCGGATCGTGCCTTCGGAAATGACCAGGTTGCGTCCTGCATTGATCACTTTGCCTTCGGCGTAGACCGTCACGTTGAAGGGCAGGGGGCGGCACATCTTGATGTTCAGGTCCGTCGTGCCGTAGCTTTCGCCGGCCGGCAAGACCGTGTGCGTGGCGCAGCCCGTGACGGTGTCGAGCACGGTGGCCGCGAAACCGCCGTGCACGCCGCCCATGGGATTGGTGTGCGTTTCATTTGCCGTCGCCGTGAAAATGACACGGCCATGCTCGACCGTCTGCGCATCCATGGGCATGGTCTTGGAAATGCCGGGCCGTGGGAACAGGCCTTGCGCGAAAGCTTGCATCAGTTGCAAGCCGGTCATGTCGTTCGGGTGCATGGGTAACTCCTGTGTGTGGTGGTGTGGGGATGGGTCAGACGTCCTGCGCAAAACGCAGGCGCGAGGCGTGCAGCAGGAAGCGGGCGACGACGGCCAGTTCTTCCTCACTGAAACCTTGCTTCAGTTGTTCATTCAGGCTGTCGAGCAGGGGCAGGGCGGCGGCCAGCACCTCACCGCCCTTGGGCGACATGTGCAAGGTGCCGGCGCGCGCATCGAGCGCCGACTGGCCGCGCACGATCAGGCCGTTTTCCTCCATGCGCGCCACCAGCCCCGTGACGGCCGAATTTTTCAGCTGCAGCGCCCGCCCGAGATCCTTCAATTGACAGCCTTCCTCGCCCTTCAGGGCAAACAGGGCGACCACTTGTGTGCCGGAAAATCCCAGTTCACTGGTGAAGACGGCATCGGCCGAGCGAAACAGGTTCTGGCGCGCCAGATTGAGCAGATTGAACAGCCGCGGCGAACGCTCGCCCAGCGGGCAGGCTACGGTATCGGGAACGTCTGGAGTAGGGGAGGTATTGGTACGCATGCGAAGTATACTACTACGTATGCGTAATAAATCAAGCGGATATTGTCAGTCGCGCTGGTGGCACCCGATGTAGCGGGCGCGGGGGCGTATCAGGGCCGCGCTGGCGGCTTGCTCGTTGGCATGCGCGATCCATCCGGCCGAGCGGGCCAGCGCAAACACGCTCAATGCTGCGCCCTCGGGCCAGCCGAACGCCAGCTCCATGGCCGCGAGCGCCAGGTCGGCATTCGGACGCGCATCGAGCAGCTCACCCGCCGTGGCGCAGACGGGCAGGATGGCGCCCAGCTGGGGGGACTTGTGCGACAGCGCCGACAGGCGATCCAGCAGATACGCGGCACGCGGGTCGCCTTGCGGATACAGCGGGTGGCCAAAGCCGGCGAATTCCGGCGCGATGGTCTTGTAAAATGCGCCGATGGCGTCCCTGGCGTCCGGCGCGGCCAGCGCCTGCATCAACATGCACCTGGCCGCCGCGCTGCCGCCGCCGTGCCTGTCGCCGGACAAGGCCGCCAGCCCGGCGCCCAGCGCGGCGGGCAGACTGGCACCCGTCGAGGCGACGCAGCGCACGGCAAAGGTCGACGCATTCAATTCATGGTCGGCCAGCAGTACGAGGGCGGCGCGCAGCAATTCAGTCTGGTCCGTGTCGGCATTCCACGCCTGCGCCAGCTGCCGGTGCAGCGGCAAGGCGGACGGTGCCGTCTGCAGCAGAGCGGCGGCCAGGATGCGCATCAAGGCGGGGCCGGACTGCAGCATGTCCACAGGTGCAGGCAGGGACGACAGCATGGCCATGGCCAGCATGGCGCGCGTCAGCGGCGTCGCATCGGGCACTTTGGCCAGCCCCTGCGGCAGGGCAGGAGCATCTTGCTGGAAATAGTCACTCGCACCGTCGTCCCACAGCAGGCTGGCGGCCGCTTCCAAGGGCGCGTGCTGCGCCAGCGATGTCGCATTGCGGCCACGGTACAACAGCCGTCCATCGAGAATGTGGGAAATCTGCGTCTCCAGCACGGGCAAGCCCCAGTGCATGGCAGCCACGGCCGTCTGGCCGCCGCGCTTGGCGTCATTCTTGCGCGCCGCCAGGCGCAGCACGTCTTCCTGCGGATAGCGCTTGCGGCGCGACGCTCCATTGCTGACGGACGCCAGCAAGCCCCGGCTCACATAGGAATACAGGGTGGGCAGGCTGACGCCCAGCAGGCGCGCCGCGTCGAGGGCGGATAAGTCGTTTTTCATGGCGGCGATTGTATCTGTATATTGATTCGTGGAATCAAGATTGACGGGCCGCGTGGCGCTTCACTAGACTCATGCCTTTGCAGGAGTCTCCATGAGTACACACACGATTCGCACCCTGCGTCCGGACGACGCCGCGCCCTTGCTGGCTTTTGAGCAAGCTAACCGGGCCTGGTTCGAGCGCCATATCGACCGGCGTCCGGACGCTTTTTACAGCGTCGACGGCATTCAGGCGCATGTCGCGCAATTCCTTGACGAGCACGTACAGGGGCGCATGCACCCCTGCGTCATCGTCGATGAGCACGGCGAGCTGATCGGGCGCGCCAACCTCAAGGATATCGACAAGCAGGCCCGAACGGCCGAAGTCGGCTACCGCATCGGCGAGCATCAGGCGGGCAAGGGCCTGGCCACGGCCGCGCTGTGCTACCTGATCGGCCTGGCGCAAGAGGAATGGCGGCTGGCCAGCCTGTGCGCCTACGCCATCGATGGCAATGCGGCCTCGATCCGCGTGCTGGAACGCTGCGGTTTCGTGCAGGGAACGACCGTGCACGATATTGCCATCGTGGCAGGCAAGGTCGTCGATGGCCATGCCTATACGCTGGATTTGCGGGCGGCTGGGGTAGACTCTGCCCTGTGATAAATAAACAAAGTTGGCAGATATGAATCATGAGAGCCCGAAACGCGTCGTCGTCATTGGCGCCGGCATCGTGGGCGCGTCACTCGCGTACCACCTGGCCAGCAAGGGGGCGCAAGTCACCGTGGTCGAGGCGGGCGACATTGCTTCCGGCGTGACGGGCACCTCGTTTGCGTGGATTAACACGTCCTGCGCCGGGCCCGATCCCATCGCGGCCCTTCGTAGCAGCGCCATCGCCGCCTGGCGCCAGCTGGAAACGCAGGTGCCCGGATTGACCGTGCGCTGGCATGGCGCCTTATCGTATGGCACGCAGGATGGGCGGTTGTCGCCCGTATCCATCTTGGTGGGCCGCTCGCGCATCGCCCAGCTTGAACCGCATCTGCGGCAGCCGCCGGAACAGGCGCTGTACGAACCGGAGCAGGGCGCGCTCGACGCCGTTGCCGCCACGCACGCCTTGCTCGCAGCGGCCCAGGCGCTGGGCGCGACCGTGCGCACGCACACGCCCGTGCTGGGCTTTGCCGTCCAGGATGCAAAGGTGACGGGTGTGGAAACGGCCGTGGGCCTCATCGAAGCGGACGTGGTCGTGCTGGCGGCAGGCACAGGTACCGCCAAACTGGCCGAGCAACTGGGCGCCAATCTGCCCATTCATGCCTCGCCCGCGATCTTCATGCGCTACCAGGCGCCGCCCGGCCTGGTGCGCGGCATCATTTCCAGTCATGCAATGGAAGTGCGGCAAGACGAAGACGGGACCATGCTGGCGGCGGAAGACTACGTGGACGACGCCCCGGACAACCAGCCCGCCGTCATGGCGCAGCGCACGGCCAGCGCCATCCGCAACGAACTTGCGGGCGCCGAGGCTATCGCGCCGGAATTTGCCTGCGTCGGCCTGCGCCCCATGCCCGCAGACGGCGTGCCCGTCATCGGCTACTTGCCGCAGGTCGAAGGCGCGTACGTGTGCGCCATGCATCCAGGCGTCGTGCTGGCGGCCATCGTGGGACAGCTTGCCAGCGAGGAAATCGTCACTGGCCAGCCCATGTCAGCCCTGGAGGCTTGCCGGCCCGCGCGCTTCCTGGCGTGCTGATTCCTGGGGCACAGGCACGACAAACACGGTCAGGACGAACGGCGCTTGCTGGTGCTCATCGCCGTCCTCCGACGGTGCTTGCATATAATGTTCGTTGCGCCAGTCCTCGTTCACCACGCGGTCGGCGATCAGCGCCAGATCCTGCGTTTCGCGCAGCTCGCAGCGAAACGGCAAGCGTCCATGCGAGCGCGACACCAGGCTGAAGCGCAACTGGCGGCATTGCGCATCATGCCAGCAATAGAACAGCATCTCTTCGCCAGCGAGCGCGCTGCTGCGGGCCGCGATCAACTCTCCAATGAATTCAACGATATCCGCCGCATGGATCTGCGGCGTTTCCTCTTCCGTGGGCGAAAAGCTCCACATATTGTTTATCGCTTCGTGATTGATATCGTCGGGATCAATGAGCACTTCATCATCTTGCGCCATTTCCAGCCATGCATTGATTGTCTTGCATTTCATCATGTCATTATGCATCCCATGTTTCAAAAGCCGTCCATACCGACCTCCATGCGCCATGCGGAAGTTTGGCCTGCATGGAAAGTGACAGTGCGCCTACGCCCAAACAATCACCTGGTTGCCATTGTGCATTTTCCAAACTAAGCGCCCGCGCTCTTCCCACGTCGACATTTTTCATTTCAGCTGTGTCATAGCCGATTTCCAGTACTGGATGCAGCACTTTTCCATTGGCTGTCAAATATAAAGTATTGACATGGACCTTGGGTTTGTCAAAACGTTCGTAGAGCCTTGTTGCGGCGGATTTGAAACCCAGGCCAATGGCGATGCTGACGGTCGTTGGACCATTGCAGCCCAGAAGCGATGCAAGCGCCCAATAGTCATGGTCAGCAGTGACAAGTCTGCTTAAACAGCGTTCTATCCATGCCGATTCATCAGCTCTGAATTCTTTCCTGTATGGAGAAAATGAATTTTGCAGGTAGCCAACTTCGTGCATCGCCCCAACCAGGTTAATCTGCTTGTCCACGCAGACTATATCTTGTAACAGATGGGCTGCGGCTGCGGCGACCGCATACTCGCCTTTGGCCATGGCTTTATCTTCGAGTTTTTTCAGTTTGGTGTTAATAGTCATTTTTCCCTGGTCATTTAATGCGGCCGTTTTCAATCATTCAAGTTCAAATCATTGTGTCATACCTCGGCCTTTAACTCAGGTTCCTTGTCGTACCGGATCAGCTATCAGGAGCTGGCTTCTATTGAGCGTTAAAAACCCAAGCGTTTCCACATTGACTTACATACATTCACCCCCGCGGCCCATCCGCCAACAACTCCGCCAGCCTGTCCGTCAGCCACAAACTCGTCTCGCTCAGTTTCTTCCCATGTATCGACAGCCGACGCACCGGCAGCCGCGACAAGGCCAGCGCAGGGCAGGGCACTTCCTGCAGATATCCCTTGTAGTTGTCGTAATTGGCGATGTTCAGCGGCAGAATCGCCCAGCCCAGCCCGTCCGCGACCATCTCGGCAATACTGTAGAAGCTGTCGGAAAACCAGACGGCGGGGCTGAAGGCGTGTTCGCGGTTGAGTTCGGAATCCATGATCAGCTGGCGGTAGCGGGTCAGCTCGTTGCGGCTCACTTCCTGGCCGTGCGCCATGGCGTGGCCTTTTGCCACGAACACGCCTTGCGCCACGCTGCCGATGTGCTGCTGTTCCAGCACGGGCGAGATCGGGCCGCGGTCGAAGTGGAAGGCCACGTCGGCTTGCTGCTGTTCCACGTATTGCGCCACTTCCGACGCCGTGGCGTTGAGCATCACCAGTTCCAGGGCCGGATAGCGCGCCGCCAGTTCTTTCACCAAAGTACCGATGGCCAGATAGGGCAGGGCTTCGTCCAGGGCCAGGGTCAGCTGGGTTTCGGGAGCGGCGCTCAGCAGTTGCGCGCGCAGCTGCAAGCGCTCGGCCTGGCGCAGCAGTTCGCACGCTTCCAGGTGCATCACCTTGCCCGCTTCCGTCAGTACGGCGCTGCGGCGTGAGCGGTCGAACAGTTCCACGCCGAATTCCGCTTCCAGCAGCCCGATCGAGGTGCTGACCACCGATTGCGCGCGACCCAGCCGGCGCGCCGCACCCGAGAAAGAACCGGCCGCGACGGCCGCTTCAAAGTAGCGCATTTGTTCCAAAGTCCATTGCATGGCATCCATCCATCTGTTTTACAGATGGATTTTAACTTGAATGCCATTCAGGGGCGACATAAAATGTCTTTACATTTTCAACAACATGAGATCCGCCATGAAAAACGCTCAAGCCAATTCACCCGCCATCAGCTTCAGCTGGTGTCACGACGCCACCGCCGAAGATACCTTGTGCAAGCTCTACCTCGACAACGTCAGCGCCGACTATATCTCCCATTCGGAGCTGCAGGGCGAACGCGCCGACGCGCCCGGCAACTGGCGCGCGGACTTGCCTGAGGTGATCCGTGGCGAAATCCGCGCCGCCCTGTCGCATGACTGGGCGCATGGCGATTCGACCCTGCTGGCTGTCGCCACGTCGGGCGAAGCCATCGTCGGCATGGCGTTGGTATCCATCGACACGCGCCAGCGCGCCTCGAAATCGTTCGCTGCGCTCGATGACCTGGTCTTGCTGCCTTCCGTGCGCGGCAGCGGCATCGGCAGCCAGCTGGTGGAGTGGGTCGCCGACGAGCTGCGCAGTCACGGCATCGCCCGGCTGTTCCTCGAATGCGGCGCGCACAACCTGACGGCGCAAAAGTTCTTCCAGGGCCGTGGCTTCAAGCAAGTGTCCGTCGTCATGCTGCGCGAACTCGACGTGCCGGCAGTAACGGCTGCCGTGGATGACAAGGATGGCGACCGTGGCTGACGCCCGCCGCCCCCGACAAGCCCAGGCCCGTGGCAGCCTGGAACGTAAATATTTGCGCAGCACCCGCTTTATCCAGACCGATAGTTGTTAAAAGTTACACTAAAATCCATGAGTTGTTTATGCATCCAATGAAAAAATGGCTGACGCTGGCCATCGTCTCCAGCGCCTTGTTCCTCATCGTGGTCGACATGACCGTGCTCTACACAGCCTTGCCCGCGCTGACGCGCGACTTGCAGGCCTCCTCCTCGCAAAAACTGTGGATCATCAACGTCTACGCGCTGGTCGTCTCCGGTCTGTTGCCCGGCTTCGGCACCCTCGGTGACCGTCTGAGCCACAAACCCGTTTTCCTTGCCGGCCTGGCCGTGTTCGGCATCGCCTCGCTGTGCGCCGCGTTTTCGCCCGCGCCCGAATGGCTGATCTTTGCCCGCGTGCTGCTGGCGATCGGCGCCGCCTTGATGATGCCGGCCACCTTGTCCATCATCCGCCTGACCTTTACGGATAACCGCGAGCGCTCGTTCGCCATCGGCGTGTGGGCGGCGATTGCTTCCGGTGGTGCCGCGTTCGGTCCCGTGCTCGGCGGTTTCCTGATGGAACATTACTGGTGGGGTTCCGTGTTCCTGATCAACGTGCCCATCGTGCTGCTGACCCTGGTGCTGGCCACCGTAGTCCTGCCGAAACGGGCCGGTAACCGCGACAAGCCGTGGGATCTGGCCGGCTCCCTGCAAATCATGATGGGTCTGCTTGGTGGCGTGTATGCGATCAAGGAGCTGGGCAAGTCGCAGCCGTCGTATGCGCTGGCCGCCTTTGCTTTCGCCGTGGGCGCCTTCTTCATGCTCAAATTCGTGCGCCGCCAGAAGCGGCAAGCCAAGCCGCTGATCGATTTCGCCCTGTTCCGCGAACTGCCGTTTTCCAGCGCCGTGGCCGCCGCCATGGTGGCGTCCGCCGCGCTGATCGGCATGGAACTGGCGCTGAGCCAGCACATGCAGCTGGTGCGGGAACTGTCGCCGCTGGAAGCGGGTCTGCTGCTGTTGCCGCTGCCGCTGGCGTCCGTGTTTGCGGGGCCGTTGACGGGTTTCATGCTGCCGCGCGCCGACAAGGCCAAGGTGTTGTGGGGTTCGCTGCTGCTGTCGGGCATTGGCATGGCATCGTATCTGGTGCTGCATGACGCCGCCGTCTCGGCGCAAGTGGCCAGCCTGGTGATCCTCGGCCTGGGCCTGGGTGCCGTCATGACGGCCGCGTCGAGCGCCGTGATGCTGAACGTGGCTCCCCAGCAAGCGGGCATGGCCGCGTCGATCGAGGAAGTGTCGTATGAACTGGGCGCCGTGATCGGCGTGACGGTGCTGGGCACCATTCTGTCGGCCGTCTACAGCGCCACCCTGGTGATACCGGAAAGCGCGGGCCTGTTGCCGAATGCCCATGACACGCTTGATGCAGCGCTGCTGGCTGCCGAGCAATTGCCGGCCGAACTGGGCTTGCAAGTGTCGGAACTGGCCCGCTCGGCCTTCGACAAGGCATTTATTGTTGTGCTGGCCACGGCTTCCGCCATCCTGATGGCGGCTGCTGTCACTATCCGCCACCTGCATCTGCGGGCGCGCCGGGCGATCTCGATCTCGGTCTGATGGATCAGCGCTTCAGCAGCGGCGCCACCTTGTCGCGCAAGACCGTCCATTGGGCGTTGAGCACGGCCTGGTTGGGGTCGTGTCCGGCGCGTTTCACCACGGTAAAATCCTTGGCCGGCGCCGTGATGCTGTCGAAATAGGTGCGCGCGATAGCGGGCGAGGTCAGCAAGTCCGCTTCGCCCATGATGAAAAACACGGGCAAGTCAAAGCGTGTGCCCAGCGCGGGCAGGTCGACCTTGGCGAACATGCCGTCGCCGCGCAGGCCGATGAACTGGATGTACGAATAGTCGTCTGCCGCCTCGGCATCGGCCAGGGCTTGCGGCGTGGCATAGAACGGCGCCGGCTGCCACCAGTGCCTGGGCGGCGGATCCGTTGCCAATCCTTCATATTTGCGGTCGAAGCGGCGCAAGATGCCGAAGTTGCGCGGATCGCGCCATGGCGGCGCACCGAGCGCCGTCAGCTTGTCCACCGTGGCGGTATCGCCAGCCGCTTGCGCCTGCGCCATCACTTCCCGGTACATGCCCGTTTCATTATCCCGCGCATTGACCACCTGCGCCGTGCCGATATACGCGTGGAACAGGTCGGGGCGCGCCTTGGCCATGTGCACGCCCAGTATCGATCCCCAGGAGCTGCCCATCAAAATGACCTTCTGCTGGCCCAGATGCTGTTGGATATAGCGGGCCACGGCGATGCCGTCGTCGCGCATCTGTTCCACCGTCAAGGGCACGTCTTCCGTCGGCTGCTGTTTTGCATACGTCATGCCGGCGCCGCGCTGGTCCCATTGCACCAGGGTGTAGTGGCGTTCCCAGCCGGCGTAGATGGCATCCGCGTACGGACTCAACGCATTGCCGGGGCCGCCATGAATGAACAGGATTACGGGATTGCCGCAGGCGGCGCCTGTGACCGTGATCCATTGCTCGATGCCATTGATGGGCACATAGCCTTGTTCGCGGATCGGCTGTGCGGGCGAGGCGCAGATGGACGGGGAGGCGGGCGGCGCCGCTTGCGCTACGCCGTAACAAGATAACAGCAGCAATGCCAGGCCTGTGATGCGCATTTCGTCCTCTTCAAACTAGTTGGTGGAACTACAGCGTGCAATCGTGCGCCGGCTTGCCGGCAATAAAGCGGGTGCTGGCCTGTTCAAAGCAGGCGGGCGCCGTCCATAAAATGAAATGCGGGGCGTTGTGCACGGTGGACAGGGCCACCTTGCCGGCCTTGCTCTGTGTCAAAGCCTGCACTTGCGCCTGTGCGCCCGCGTATGGCGTCTTCGGATCCAGGGTTCCCTGCAGTACCAAAGTTGGCGGCATTTTCTCCGGCAAGACGCCGAAATAGGCGTCGCGCGGGTAGGTGGGCAAGCCGCCGCCCAGCAGGATGCGGGGCAGGGGACTGGTAAACAGCAAGTCCGCCTCTTCGCGGGCGATGTCTGCGGCCGTCCAGCCGGGGCGCAACGACGGCTGCAGATTGTTTTCCGAATTGCTGATGATGCTGACCAGCGGAATCGACAGCGGCGACTGGGGATAACTGCCCAGGCTGGTGGCCGCGTCCGTCAACGTGGCGCGCACGGACGCCAGTTCCGCTTCGCCGCCCCGGTCCAGGTCTTGCAGCAGATACGGAATGCGGGCGCGGGCGTTTGGCACGTCAAGCATGCCGCCCAGGAAGTTTTTCAGGTTCTTGCCGGGAATGGTCGCCAGCAGGGCCGGGTCCGCTTACGCCTTGTCCAGCACGCGGCGGTACAAGGTGGCAGCCGGCTCGCCCAATGCCGCGTGACAAGCCGCATCCGCATCGCAGCGGGCCAGTACCTGCATGCCGACCGTGTTGACCACGTGCGAGCGCTGGCTCAAGTCCCAGCGCGCATCCGTTTGCGGCGGCACCAAGGAGTCGAGGATGATGCCCTGGACGGGCAGCGGCCCCAGCTGCAAGGTGCGCAAGACCAGCTGCGTGCCATACGACACACTGTATACATACACGGGCGGCTTCTTCTTGCCCTGTTCGCCTTCGATCAGGGCTTTCAAGTCGCGCGCCGCCATCGTGATGGAAAACTGGCCCGCGTATTCCGGCACCAGGTTGATGCCGGCAAAGCAGCTGCCCCATTCGGCCCCGGCCAGGGCGCGGCCGCCGGGACTTTGTTCGGATTCTTCCACCTTGCACAGGCGCGAAGAATGGCCCGTGCCCCGGTGGTCGGGAATCAGGAATTCAAAGCCGGGAAAGCTGCGGCGCAAGGTGGGCAGCAGGCTGTAGAACGCGGCGCCCGATTCGCCGGGACCGCCCGCCACCAGCCACAGAGTGCCTTTGGCCGGCTTGCCGGCAGGCACATCGGCGGCAAATTTGCGCACGAAGACGTGCATGGCATCTGCGTCGCCGATGGCGCGGCCCTGGGCATCGTAGCTGCCGGGAACGTTCAAGCCCGAGCACAGGCTGCCGGGCGCGGCCGTATCGGAGCAGAGCGTGAAAACGAGGGGTTCGGCATGCAGGCAGGTGCTGGCAAGCAAGGTAGCCAGCAGGGTCAGGCGGGGCAGGAGGGTCATCGGCTACTTTGGCGGCGGTGGAGATCAAGCGCCAAAGTAGCGTTTTTTACAGCAATTGTCCAGATGGAAATATTTCTGCTAGGGACTATGCTTGCTGGCTCTTGCGCAGCAAGCGCAGGCCGTTCGCCACCACCAGCAGACTGGCGCCCACGTCGGCGAACACGGCCATCCACAGGGTTGCCATGCTGGCCAGGGCCAGGCCGAAGAAGACGGCCTTGATGCCGATGGCAAAGCTGATGTTTTGCACGAGGATGCTGCGTGTGCGCTGGCTCAGGCTGATAAATTCAGGCAATTTGCCCAGTTCGTCATCCATCAGGGCCACGTCCGCCGTTTCGATGGCCGTGTCGCTGCCGGCCGCGCCCATGGCAAAGCCGATGTCGGCTTGCGCCAGAGCCGGGGCGTCGTTGACGCCGTCACCGAGCATGGCGACCACGCCGAACTGCTGCTGCAAGGCCTTGATTTCATCGAGTTTGTTTTCCGGCAGCAACTCCGCCTTGACCAGGCTGACACCGACTTCGGCGCCGATGCGCTGCGCCGTCAGCGCATTGTCTCCCGTCAGCATGACGGTGGTGACGCCCAGCGCATTCAATCTGGCGATGGCGGACGCCGCCGTCGGGCGCAGCACGTCGGCCACGGCGATCACGCCCAGCGCGCCGGCGGAGGTGGCCAGCACCATGGCCGTGTACGCCTGCTGCTCCAGCCGCACCAGGATGGCTTGCAGTGCCGGCGTCAGTATCTTCAATTCCGTCATCAGGCGGGCATTGCCCAGGTAATACGTCTGGCCATTGATCGTGCCTTGCACGCCGCGTCCGTGCAGGGCGGCAAACTGGGTCACGGGCAAGTGGCTGCCGGCGGGCGGACCGGCCTTGACGATGGCGGCGGCCAGGGGGTGGGCCGAGTTGGCATCGAGGCTGGCAGCCAGCAGCAGGATGGTGTCGCGGCTGCTGCCTTCCATGGCCACCACGTCCGTGACCGCTGGTTTGCCCATGGTCAAGGTACCTGTCTTGTCGACGGCGATGGCCTTGATCCGGTAGCCCGTTTCCAGGAATTGCCCGCCTTTGACCAGGATGCCGCGCCGCGCGGCCGCCGTCAGGCCGCTGACGACGGTCACTGGCGTGGAGATGACGAGCGCGCAAGGGCAGGCGATCACCAGCATCACCAGCGCTTTGTACACCCAGGCCATGAACGGCTGGTCCAGCAGCAGTGGCGGCAGTACGGCTACGAGGATGGCGAAGACGACGACTGCCGGCGTGTAGTAACGGGCGAAATTGTCGACAAAGCGCTGCGTGGGCGCCTGTTTGCCCTGGGTTTCCTCGATCACCTTGACGATTTTCGCCAGGGTGCTGTTGCCGCTGTTGGCCGTCACCGTGACGTCGAGCAAGCCCCGTTCATTGATGGTACCCGCATACACGACGTCGCCCACGGCCTTGTCCACGGGCATGCTTTCACCCGTGATCGGCGCCTGGTTGACGGACGATTCGCCGCTGGCCACCACGCCATCGAGCGCGATGCGTTCGCCCGGCTTGACGCGCATCAAGGCGCCGATGGCCACCGTGGCGACGGATACCTGCTGCCAGGCGCCGCTGGCGTCGGCCACTGTCGCCGTGTCGGGCGCCAGCTGCATCAGGCTGTGCACGGCGTTGCGCGCGCGGTTCAGGGACAGGCCCTCGATCAGTTCGGCAATGGCGAACAGGAAGATGACCATGGCCGCTTCCGGCCACTGGCCGATGGCGACGGCGCCGAAAACCGCCAGGCTCATCAAGAAATTGATGTTCAGCGTGAATGTTTTCAGGGCAATCCAGCCCTTTTTCAGGGTCGGCCAGCCGCCCGTGGCGATCGACAACAGGGCCAGGGCGATGACGAGTGGCGAACTGTCTTCATGCGTGGTCCACGCCAGCGCTTCGGCGGCGGCGGCAGCCAGGCCGGAGACGACCAGCAAGCCCTTTTGGAGGCCGCTCAGGCTGCCTTCGTTCGGATCCCGCGCGACAGTAGCGTTCGCTTCCATGGGAATGGCCTGCATGCCGATGCCGTGCAGGGCCGCTTCCACCGTGGCCAGCGAGGGCAGCGTGTGATGCACGTCGAGCACCCGGTTCATCAGGTTGAAATCGAGGCCCACGACGCCGGCCATATTGCTTAGCTTGTTGCGGATCAGCCGTTCTTCCGTGGGGCAATCCATGTTGGCGATGCGGTATTTGGCCGTGTTCGCGCCGGCAATGGCGGTGCTGGGGAGGGCCGGGCCAGACGGGGCGACAGGCGTGGACGAGCACGCATGCTGGCTGGAACAGCAGCTGACCGCCTTGGGCGCATGGTCATGCTTGTGCTCATGTTTGTGATCATGCTGATGGTCGTGCTTGTGCTCATGGTCGTGCGCATGGGCGTGGTCGTGATCGTGGCTATCGTGTGGCATCGCATCGTCCTTCCGGTTTCGTGTATGCTTCCATTAGAAACCCTGTAGCCGCTACAGGGTCAAGCGCAATTTGCGCGAAAGAATGAAAGGGGATGCCATGCGTATCGGAGAACTGGCCAAACGGACGGATTGTGACGTGGAAACCGTGCGTTACTATGAAAAGGCGGGCTTGCTGCAGGAACCGGGCCGCAACAGCGCTGGCTACCGCGAATACCGCGAAGAACACCAGGAACGGCTGCAATTCATCCGCCATTGCCGCTCGCTGCAGATCGGCTTGACCGATATCCGCGCCTTGCTGGAATTCAAGAATAATCCGGCAGAAGGGTGCCAAAGCGTCAATGAATTGCTCGACCACCATATCTTGCGCATTGCCGAGCAAATGGCGAATTTGCAGATATTACAGCAGCAACTCGTGACCCTGCGCCACCAGTGCGACCAGCCGCAGCCGTCGCAAGACTGCGCGATCCTGCAAAACCTGTCCGAGGCGGCCAGCGGCCACGACTGCGCCTGCCATACCGAACTTCATTGACGATTGCTGCATGCTGAAACTGACACCTGGAAGAACTTTACTGGCTTTATCCCTGCTGTCGCCGCTCAGCCATGCCGCCGATACGCCTGCGGCAGCCGGCCACTACCTGACCCTGTACGCCGCGCCCGGCGTGCCGCAGGACGATGACCCGTATACGTGGAGCACGGCTGGCGGCAAGCAGCTGGCGAAAGGCGTGACGAAGGCCGACGGCCGCGCCTATGTCAAAGGGGAGGAGGGCGAAGACACGTATATTCTGAAAACCGTCAGCATGCGCTGGCAGTTGAAGGTGCCCGCCGCATGCTGGCAGGGCGCGCCGGACGCCTTCCAGCAATGCATGCAACTGGCCAAGACCACGAGCCGCTATGACGAAGAGCAAGAGGCGCGCAAGCTGGCGGAGCAGCAGAAAGAAGTCAAGATGCAGGCCAGGATCGCCGCTTATGCGGTGCAGGCCCGCGCCAACGACGATGATCTGGCTTGGCTGGGACGCTTGCCTTCGAACTGGACCCTGGAAAGCTATGGCAAGCGCCTGCTGGGCATCGGCGACAAGGTGGCCGGGCAGATTGCCAGCGCGCTCAAGGATGGCGGGCTTGATGCGCGCCAGTTCGTCTGCCGCGCGCCCGCTGACTATGGCCCCGTGCCGGAACAGGCCTTTGTTGAAGCGTGGATGGCATTGCCGGGCGATGTGCGCAAGGTGCGCGCCGGCCCCGCCTGGGATGCGCTGGTGGCGGCCGGCGAAAAAGGCAACTGGATGGCCCGATTGGAACTGTATTACGCCTTGTCCAGCGTCAATGTTCACGCACTGAGCCTGCTGGAACAGTACCGCATCGTGCAATTGATGGAATGGTTGCACAAGAAACAGGTGGGCGGCCTGTATGGCTACTTCAGCATCGGCATACCTGTCACCCCCGGCAATCTCCCCAGCGCCACCTGGCGCAAGCAGGACCAGGCCTCGCTGTATGCGGCCATGCTGGGCAGTTACGAGGATCAGAACAGCCGGGGCAGCGCCTTGCAGACGGACCCGGACCCCGCGCTGGCCGAGGCGGGCAGGAAAATGCTGGCCTGCGCCAAGGCTGCCATGCCGCAACGTTACTGACGCGGCAGCAACGGCGGGCCGCCATCGCCCAGGCGGAAGGCGTCAACCACGCGCAGCAAGTCATGCGCCTGGTCTTGCATGCTTTGCGCGGCGGCGGCCGATTGTTCGACGAGGGCGGCATTGCGCTGGGTCAATTCGTCCATTTCCGTGATGGCATTATTGACTTCCTCGATGCCCTTGCTCTGGCGCTGGCTGGCTGCCGTGATGTCGTTCATGATCTCCGTCACCTGCTGGACGGAGGCGACGATATCTCCCATGGTGCGCCCGGCGCTGTCGGCCAGCTCGCTGCCCGTTTCTATCCTGGCGACGGAATCCTCGATCAGTTGCTTGATTTCGCGCGCCGCCGTGGCTGAACGCTGGGCCAGGCCCCGCACCTCGGTGGCGACGACGGCAAAGCCGCGCCCCTGTTCGCCCGCGCGCGCCGCTTCCACGGCCGCGTTCAGCGCGAGGATATTCGTCTGGAACGCGATGCCGTCGATGACGGCGATGATGTCGACGATGCGCCCGGAGCTGGCCTTGATCGAACCCATCGTCTCGACCACCTGGCCCACGACGCGGCCGCCCTCGAGCGCCACATTCGACGTCGACAGCACCATCTGGTTGGCCTGGTGCGCATGGCTGGCATTCTCGCGCACGGTATCCGTCAAGGCATGCATGGAAGACGCCGTTTCTTGCAAGGAATGGGCTTGCGACTCGGTACGGGCCGACAAGTCCGCATTGCCCAGCGCGATTTCACTGGCTTCCACCGTGATGGTGGAGCCCGCCTGACGTATGTCGCCCAATAAAGTGTTCCAGTTCTTCAGTACGGTGGCCAGGGCCCGGGTCAGCTTGCCCACCTCATCGTCGCCCCGGGCTTCGATGCGCGTGGTCAGGTCGCCGGCGGCCAGGCTTTCGGCCGCGCGGCAGGCATCATCGATGGGCCCTACCACGGAGCGCGCCACCCACGTGGCAATCAGGGCCAGCAAGGCAAAGCCGACAGCCATGGTGCCCAGCGATAGCCAGCCGGCGCGCTGGCCCGCATTTTTTGTTTCCTGCAAGGCTACAACCGTGCGCTGGTCGAGGTTGAGCAGTACCTGGCGCAGCTGTCCGCGCACTTGCTGATAGTGCCCAGCGGCATTTTGCATCGCGGCCACGCCCGTGTTCGGGTCCATGGACGCCAGGTCCAGTGCCTGCGCCACGCTGGCACGGTAGCGCTCGACACCGGGCAGCGCCTGACCCGCTTCCGTGGCGGCGCCCGAGAATTTCTGCAGCTCCTTCAAGCCTTGCGCGATGGCGTTCAGCTGGCCATCCGTTTGCGCGCCGAATTGCTTGAACTGCTCTTCGGACAGGCTGGCCGCGATGGCGATCTTCGCGTACACGTCGGCATGTACCTGGCCCAAGGCAATAGCTTGCTGGTTAGCAAGCCGTTCGGCCGTCAGGGTGACGTCTTTCAGTTCATGCATGCGCTGCTCATTCTGCTGCATGGCGAAGTAGGACAAGGCACCCATGGCCAGCAGGCAAGCCAGCGCGACCACCGGGACGATCAACATCTTCTGTGCGATTTTCATTGAGGCCCGTAGCGTTGAAAAGTTCGTTGAGAAATTCGTTGAAAGCTTCGTCGAGAGATCGGCGTGCCATCCCGGCGCTGGCCGCGCGGCGGCCGGCTACAGGTAGATGCCGCCGCAGACGACGGAATCGGCCAGTTTCTCGCAGTACATCACCTTTGGCTCGATCTTCTTGGTTTCCGGGTTCGTGAATTTGTATTCCTGCCAGAACGTCCCCTTGCTCTTGGCCAGGTCGACTCGTTCCTTGACGAAGGCCTTGCCGTCGATATCCTTCAGCTCGATCAAGTTCTTGCCGACCATTTTCGGGTTGGCGCCATGCGCGGCGACCGTGCCGTCGAGTTTATAGACGACCAGGTACAGGTCGTGCAGGATGAATTGGGGTGACTTGGCCGTGATCTCGCCATACGCCTTGGCGTCGCCGGCGCTCTTGATATAGGCCACGCCTTTCTTGACCATCGCTTCGGCATCGGCGCGCGTGGCGCCGCCTTCGGCAGCGCTGGCGATACCGGGCAGCATCGCGGCGGCAAGCATGGCCGACAGGCAAATGGCAGGGGTGAACTTGGGCATGAGAATCTCCTTCACATTGCGGCAGGGGGAAGCCGGCGGGGAACCGGTGCGGTGAGGCGGCGCCTATCGAAGTGCCGACGTTTCATAGTAGCGCGATGCCAGCAGACATGCGCTGGTGCAACAGTATTTTTTTGAGTGGGGCGTTTTTGCAACGTCGCGTGCAGATGGCCGCAATCGCGTTCACAGAGGGAAAAAACGGCTGGAAGCTATCGTATCGATAGTGTGGCGGCCGCGCCGCGCTACCAGCTGGCCGGGTCTTCCGCCGCAGCGCGCGCCAGGTCGTCGTGCCAGCCCTGCTGCACCAGCCGGTAAATGTCGGCGAAAAAGGCACGCGGATCGTCCATTTCATCCCACAAGGCGGGCAGGGCGTATGTGCTCTCGGGGTCGTGCTCGAGGATGGCCTGGAAATCGAAAGCGGGGTCTTGCAACGCCTGCGCCAGCACGGCCACCAGCGCATGGCGGTGGCGGTAGCTGAGTTCCTTGTATTGGGACGTGATGTCGCGCCGTATCAGCGCCGCGCGCTGGACCGGGTCGTTCATGTTCCAGGTGGCGAGCTCCGCGCCCAGGGTGTGTTCACGGTCATACACGTCGAAGGGACCGAGGAAATGGTAAAGCGTGGGCTCATATGGCACGTCGACCCAGGGGCTGCGCAGGCCCTTTGGTCTTTGCGTGCTCATCGACCGTTCACGCGCATACAGGCAAGGTCCAGCCTTCGTCACCGAGGTCGGTCGGGTAGATGGCGCGGGTCTGGTTCTCGCCCCAGCGTGCATGGTCGAGGATGCCGTCTTCATGCATGTCGAGCACCCATTCCGTGCTTTCCAGCAAGGTGCCATCCTTGTGGTAGACGCGGAAGAAGGTGGATGTGCTCAGCGCGCGCACGATGTTCTGCGGCACGCCGTTGCCGTAGTGCGGCACATAGGTCTTGATCACGCACGTGCCCTGGTTGTTCCACTGCTGTGCATACACGGTGGCATTGCGCGCCGCGCTGACTTTGATGAAGAGCCAGCCTGCCAGCAGGAAGATGAGCAGGAAGGCGGCGGCGATCAGGCCGGTTTTCTTGAGTAGCTGCATGAGGTCATGGCATGGCCGAAAACGAAGTTGCCGCATTGTATGTCAAGAGCAGACATGCTTGCCGTACGGCACGTACAGCAAGCATGTCCCCGCTAATTGCCGTCAACTTGGCTATTTGCCCACTGCCGCATGCAAGGTATTGGCCATTTCCAGGTGATGTTGCAACGCTGGCAAGGTCTTCGCGGCAAAGGCCTTGATCTCGGGATCGCTGGCCTTTTGGCTGGCATCCGTAAACAGTTTCACCGCGTCCTTGTGCGCCGCCACGCCGATGGTAGCCGCATATTCCTTGTCGAACTGCGCACCTTCCAGGCGGCTCAGCTTGTCGATCTGCGCCTGGTGTTTCTTGCCGGGCTGATCGCTGACCTCGATCTGCTTGCTGCTGGCCAGCTGTTTCAGCTCGTCAGCGACTTTCGTGTGATCCGTGACCATGGCATCGGCGAATTTCTTCACTTCCGCATTGGAGCTCTTGCTTTGCGCCACTTTGCTGGCGGCAATTTCCGTGCTGCCCGCGTCAGCGGCCTTGCTGAGGAATTGCTTGTCGTACGCGCCCGGTGCGGCAGCGGCGATGCTGTTGATGGCGATGCCGCTCAACAAGGCCACGGCGGCGCCGATGGCCACGCTTTTCAGGGAGGGGGTACGGGAACTGGTGGTAGGGATAGGCATGGCAAATCCTTTCGGGTGTGGTTTTTTCTACAAGCTGATGACAATGTTAAGCCAGCAGCCTGCGCACACCCATAGGACAGTCGCGATTATGCCCGTAGGACTAGTCCTGTTCGTTAGCGCACAATTCGACTTGTTTAAGAGCAAACAAAGCGGTGATGCCCGCATCGCGGCGCCAGGCGGGCATGCCGATATCGAGCCATTCTGCCATCGCGTCCAGGTGTGATGGTTCCGAAACGCTGTGTTCGAGTTCATCGAGCACCGTGTCGCGGTCGATGTACAGGCTGTCCAGCCAGGCGTCGAACGATGGCGCCAGTTCCATCAGGCCGTGGGCGCGCTTGCCCGTCCAGTCCGGCAATTCCTGCACATAGGCCAGCACGCGGCCGCCGCCTTCGTCCGTCAGGTCCAGGTAGACCATGGAATTGCCGCCATCGCGGGCGAACGGCAGGATGCGCACGGGCATGTCCGTGTGCTTGCGCGCGGCGCGGATTTCGCCGACCAGTGTTTCATCGCAGAAATCGCCTTCATCGGCGCTGAAGAAGGTATTGAAGCCCATTTTTTCCACGCCGCCATTGCCGTCCGGCACATCACAGGTGTAGTCAAAACAGGCGCCGTTGGCCACTTTCAAGAACGCCAGGAAGGCCGCCGGCAAGGGCGCTTCCAGCAAGGCCTCGATGGCGGCGATCTGCCGCGCCGTGGGGGCTGGCTTGGCGTCCTCGATCGCCAGGTGGCGGTAGCGCGTGTAATAGTTGCTCATTGATTATCCTTGTATTTATTCTTGTATTCCACTGGCGCCACATCGTTGCAACCCGTCTCCACCTTGGCCAGCGCATCGACGAGGCCCGCGCGCAGCACGGCCATCGAGCGTGCCTTGTCATCGATCTGGGCAATTTTCGTTTCCAGCATAGCTCGTTTGGTCTGCGCATCGAGCGCGTTTTCCTGCCAGACGGCAATCACGTCGGCGATTTCCTTCAGGGTGAAACCCAGCGCCTTGGCGTGGCCGATCAGCTCGATGCGCCGCAAGGCTTGCGCCGAATATTCCTTGTAGTTATTCGTCAGGCCCGGCTGCGGGGCTTCATCCAGCAGCCCCTGGCGCTCGTAAAAGCGCACCGTGTCCTTGCTGACGCCCGTCAGGCGGGTGATTTCTCCGATACGCATGGTTTTTTGACTTTCTACTAATTTGCGGGACGCGAAAAATGTGCAGGGCAAGCCTATGCAACGCAACCAGGTGCACTTTTTTGCATTTCACGCTTGACCGTGGACTAAAGTCTACAGTTTACATTGAAAACTTCTTCTACTCCACACCACTGCCATGACCGCTTTCAATTACACCAACCAGACCGTGCTGATCACGGGCGCTTCGTCCGGCATCGGCCGCGTCTTTGCGGAAACCCTGGCCGCGCGCGGCGCCCATTTGCTGTTGCTCGCACGTTCCGGCGCCGTGCTCGACAGCCTGGCCAAAGAACTTTCCCAGCGTCATGGCATCCGCGCCCATGCGCTGGTGGCCGACCTGAGCCAGCCCGGCGCCGCTGCACAAGCTTATGCGCAAGCCTGGTCGCTGGGCATGGCGCCCGACGTACTGATCAATAACGCGGGATTCGCCACGCATGGCCGCTTCGAAAGCATCGACCTGGCGCGCCAGGCGGCTGAAGTGACCGTCAATTGCACTGCGCTCATGGAAATGACGCACTGCGCCTTGCCGCACATGCTGACCAAAGGGCGTGGCGCCATCATCAACGTGGCCTCCACGGCGGCGCTGCAGCCCGATCCCTACATGGCCGTGTATGGCGCCAGCAAGGCTTTCGTGCTGTCGTTCTCGGAAGCGCTGTGGGCGGAAAACCGCAGCCGCGGCGTGCGCGTACTGGCCCTGTGCCCGGGCGCCACGGAGACGGCCTTCTTCGACGTCGTGGCCGCGCCCGAAGCGGCCGTGGGCAAGCGCATGGATCCGCAAGCCGTCGTCGATGAAGCGCTGCGTGCGCTGGACCAGGGCCGCAGCAGCCATGTGGCGGGCAGACCCAACCGGCTGCTGGCGTGGCTGCCGCGCTTGTTGCCGCGCCAGACCGTGCTGGGTATCGTGGAAGGCATGCTCAAACCGAAGGCGGGCTAGGGTTCAGAAGGCCATGATGCGCTCGCGCAACCAGCGGTGCGCCGGGTCCAGGTGCATGCGCTCGTGCCAGACCATGGCCATCTCGTAATCGGGCAGGCTGACGGGCGGCTCCCATGTGCGCAGGCCGCCCAGCGCGTTTTTCAGCAGGCGCGACGGCAGCAGGGCCACCATGTCCGATGCTGCCAGCAAGGGTGGGACGATGAGGAAATGCGGCACGGACAGCACCACCTTGCGCGTTCGGCCCAGCAATTCCAGTGCCGTATCGACATTGCTGCGGAAACCGCCGCCGTTGGGCGAGACGACAATGAATTCCAGCGTGCAAAATTGATCGAGGTCGGGAGCTGTTTGCAGCAGCGGATGGTCGCGGCGGCCCGCCAGCACGTAGTGTTCGGTAAACAAGGTGCGGTGGCGCAAGCCGGGTGGCGCTTCTTCCTGCGCCAGAAAGCCCAGGTCGACCTGGCCATTTTCCAGGTCTTGCGCCATGCGCGCCGGCACGGCCTCGAACACGGCCATGCGCGACAACGGCGCCTGCGCGCGCAAGGCGGGCAGCATGGGCAGCAGGATCGCATATTCGGTGGCGTCGGCCGCCGCCAGGTTCCAGCGCACCTCGGCCGTGGCCGGGTCGAACGCCTGTTCCGGCTGCAAGACTTGCTCCAGCTGCGCCAGCACGGCTTGCAACGGTGCGAACAGAGCCAGCGCGCGCGCCGTGGGCAGCATGCCGCGCGGACCGGGCAAGAGCAGCGGATCGTCGAAAGCGGCGCGCAACTTGCCCAGCTGCACGCTGACGGATGGCTGGCTTAAGTGCAGCCGCGCGGCTGCCCGCGTCACGTTGCGCTCGATCAGCAAGGCATTCAGGGTCAGCAGCAGGTTCAAGTCCAGCTTGTGCAAATCCAACTTATGCAGATTGTTCATGACTATACCTTGTATATTAACTATTCATTTCCACTATGATAGCGCAAGCCCTACAGTAGTTCCTGTGATTCTCACTCTTCATCTTTTACAGGAACTAACCGATGCAACTCCATGAATATACGAGCTTTGATGGTTTGGGGCTGTCCCAGCTAGTGCGCGATGGCGCCGTCTCTGCGGCTGAATTGCACGATGCGGCCGTGCGCGCCTGCGCCGCCGTCAACCCGCACATCAACGCCGTGGTCGAGTTGTGGCCAGCCGATTTCACACACATCGACCACACGGCGCCGTTCGCCGGCGTGCCATTTTTGATCAAGGATGTGGCCGTCACCATGGCAGGCAAGCGCAGCGAAGCGGGCAGCCGCCTGGGCGCCGGCCACATCGCCGCGCTGGATTCCCACCTGATGACGCAGTTCCGCCAGGCCGGGCTAATCACCTTTGGCCGCACGAGCACGCCGGAAATGGCCTTTGCCACCACCACGGAACCCGTGCTCTACGGCGTCACGCGTAATCCCTGGAACGTGTCATTAAGTGCGGGCGGCTCCAGCGGTGGCGCGGCGGCGGCCGTCGCGGCCGGCATCGTGCCGCTGGCACATGCGACGGATGCGGCCGGATCCATCCGCGTGCCGGCTGCGTCGACGGGCCTGTTCGGCTTGAAACCGAGCCGTGGCCGTGTCTCGAACGGCCCCGCCATGGATGAAATTTTCAGCGGCCTGGGCGTGCAGCTGGGCGTGAGCCGCACCGTGCGCGACAGCGCCGCCTTGCTTGATTGCGTGCAGGGTGTGCTGCCGGGCGAGCCATATGTGACGGCTGCGCCCGGCCACAGCTGGCTGTCGCAAGTGAGCGTGGCGCCGGGCAAGCTGCGCATCGCCGTGCAGCGCGCCGCGTGCAATGGCGCCCATCCCGTGCCCACCATCGATGCCGCGCTGGACACGACCGTGCGCCTGCTGGAAAGCCTGGGCCACCACGTGGAAGAAGTCCCGCCCGCGCTGGGCGTGTCGTGGGAAGCGTTCGTGCAGGCGAACGCCAGCATCTGGTGCGCCAACCTGGTGCCGTGGATAGACGCCCTGGCGCAAGAGAGCGGGCGGACCGTGTCACTCGACACCCTGGAAGCGGCGACCCTGGCCTGCTATCGTCATGGCCAAACGGTGTCGGCCGTCGACTTCGTGGCCGCCCTGGACGTGCGCAACACGGTCACGCGCCAGGCCGGCGCCTTGTTTGGCCAGTACGACGTGCTGCTGACGCCCACCATGCCGGATGTGCCATGGCAGCTGGGCCGCTATGGCGAAAAGGAGGAAAAACTTGACGGTGTTGGCTGGACAGCGCGCCTGTTCGAGCATTCGCCGTACACGCCGCTGGCGAACGTGGCGGGCTTGCCAGCCATGTCCGTGCCGCTCGGCATGTCGAATGACGGTTTGCCGATCGGCATGCAATTCATGGCCGGTTATGCGAACGATGGGATCTTGCTGCGGCTGGCGGGACAGCTGGAGCGGGCGGCGCCGTGGGGGCAAAAAAGGCCTCCCGTGTGGGCGGGCAAGGTGTCAGCATGCCATGAAGGCGGCTGAAACCGGCTGCCATATCGGCTTTAGCCTACGGCAAGAAGCCGGGGTCGGACCCGCCGGGTCCGGCCCCAGTCCTTGTTTTTGGGTGAAAAATATCAGGTGGGCAGCGTCGCCAGCGGCGCCGCGCTGCGGCTTTCCAGGCGAAAGCGGGCTTTTTCCCACAGCCGGTCGTGGAAGGGCAGGACGATCACATTGCAGATCGGCTCGACCACGGCCAGCAAGCCCCCAAACGCCAGGGAACCGGTGGCCCAGTACATGACGCCGAACGCCACGCCCATGTGCAGGGTCGTCTGGCTGAGCTTTTCACCGGCAAGGGCGGCAAAGCCCAGGCGGCTGGCGGCGTAGCGGCGGCGGATCGCGTGCCAGGCTTTTTCATGCCATGGCAGCAGGGCAACGTTGATGACCGGTTCGATGATTGCTGCCAAGCCACCGAGCGCCAGGGAGCCCGTGAGCAAATAGGCGAGGCCGAAGGCGATCGACATATGCGTGCAAACCTGGCTGAATGTTTTGATGGCTGTGAACAAGGGAGGCTCCTTTCTGTTGAATTCGCTTATCCTTGATTTAGATAGTAACGATTCTCATTTGCAAAAGGAAGCAAAATATTTTAACCGAATCAATAGAAATAAACTATCAACATCTGGCATTTCATTATATTTTCACGAAACCGGGCTGATCCCGTCCAAAACGCGCATTTGCTACCTACACAGTAAACCAGCATGTGCTGGGGTTTCTGGAGAACAGCATGCCCACCCTTTTTGACGATGTACTGACCACGCCACAGCCCTGGTCGCAGCAAGTGATTGCCGAGTGGCGCGACGTTTTTCCTGCGCAACACGGCGCCAATCTCGATGATTTCGTCGTGCGCGAGTGCCTGCGGCGCAACGCTCTCATGGACATGCGCAGCGTCGTCGGCCAGTCGGACCACTATGCGGGCCAGTCGTGGTGCGACGCGGCGCTGGCACCGCAATACAAACCGGGCAAGATGCGCGCCGTTTTTGCTCAATATGAACGCAATCCGGACTACTATTTCAACGGCGAACTCGACAATGGCATCGTGCTCAGTTCCATCGATGGCCACGATTGGTACACGGACGGCGGCGGCAATCACCGCACGGTGCTGGCGAAGTTCGCCTGCGACCGCATTGCGCGCCGCACCGGCCGCTATCCGCTGGTGCAGGGCGTGTCGACCTGCCGCTATGAGCCGGACATGCAGGCCTGGCGCCTGTTCTGCCAGCTGCAGCAACGCCATGCGCAGCTCATTTCCGTGGCCGTCACGCGTGAAGACAGGCAAAGAACCGATGTGGCCGGCGCGACGGTCATCACCTGGCGCCTGCGGTTCTTCGTGCTGGACCGTCGTTTTGGCGGTATCGGTATTCCTCGCGCCGGGCATCTCGACGCTGCCTGCTTTTGCGCCTATGCCCGCCATGTGCTTGCCCATGACGGCAAGCCAAGCTGGCGCGACCGCATGCTGGACCGCCTGATTGCCGACCCGGACCGTCTCGTGTACCAGCCCGTAGCGTAAGCACGCCTATCTATATAGTATGCAGGCCGGAGGAGGTGAGTGCTCGTCCGGCCTGTATGCTCCGTTACGGCAAGGTCTTCAGCACGGTCTTCGTCGGCACGGAGAAATTATAGTTGTCGTGGCGGTCCCAGTTGATCGACCACGTCATTACGCCGCGGAAGTCCGGATACGCCTGCAGCGGCTTGATGGTGCCGCAGTTGAGCAGACGCGTCAGGCAATTGAGGGCGTTGCTGACGTCGGCATTCGTCGTGAAACCCGAACCGGCCGAGCTGCGCCCTGACGGCACGCCGAAGCCCACCTGGTCCGGACGCAGGCCGGCGAAGGTATTGCTGCCGTAATTGAAACCTTCGATCAGCATGCGCGCCGTGGCCACCAGTTGGTCGGCCGAGCCGGCCTTGATGGGCCCCGTGGCGTACGGCGTATAGATATCGCCATTGTTGTAGTACTGCGGGTGCAGCACCGTCAGCTCCGAGCGCAGGGCGTTGATGATGGGAATATAGGCGCCCCAGATGCTGCCGTAACTGGTGTAACCACCTTCCACGTACACCCATTCCGGCGCCATCGACAGGTAAAAACTGCTGCCGACCTTGGTTTTCAGGTTTTTCACGGCGATCGGCAGATAGGTCTGGATGGCCGCGCCTTGCGCCACGCCGTTTTCCAGGTCCAGGTCGATGCCGTCGAAGCCATATTTGGTGATGATGGCGTACAGGCTGTTGGTGAAATTCGTCGCTTCGGCCGTGTTGCCGACGGAAACGGAGCCGTTCTGCCCGCCCAGCGACAGAATGACTTTCTTGCCCTTGGAACGCTTGGCGGCCACGTCGGCGATGAATTGCGCTTCCGTGCCGGCGCCCGGATCGATGGTCAGGCTGACATTGCCGCCGCCCGCGTTGTCGCCGAACGAGACGACGATCACGTCCCAGTCGTCGCTGACTTGGCTGATCGGATACGTTGCGCCGCTGGGGTTGGTGAAGTTGTGCCAGTAGCCGATCAGCGCGTGTTTCGCCAGGCCCGTGGGGGTAGGCGTCGGTGTTGGAGTAGGTGTCGGTGTCGGTGTCGGAGTTGGCGTCGGTGTCGGGGTGGGAGTCGGCGTAGGTGTTGGGGTAGGCGTTGGTGTCGGAGTTGGCGTAGGAGTCGGTGTCGGCGTACCGCAGTCTCCCACTGCGGTCCAAGGCTGGCCGCTGCCGGCGCCGCCGCTGCTGGTCGACGGGTTATTGCCTTGCGTCCACCAGTTGGCCGTGTAATTGACGTTGTTGTAGCTGGCCCGGCCGCCACCGTTGTAGGCCGTGCCGCTGTTCCACGGCGCGTAGCAGGCGACCGCTTGCGTGGCGCCGGCCAGCAGCTGGCTGGCGCCTGCGCTGGATCCTTCGCTGCCTCCGCCGCAGGCTGCCAACGTTCCCCCGAAGAGGGTAATGATGAGGGTATTCATGACTGTCCGGTTCATTGCGTCTCCTTGTGTATTTTTTTGCCGGCCGGCTGGACACCGTCCGATTTTTCAGAGTGCAAGCATTGCAGGTGGTAGTCAACTGGTTTTATTCTTTGCGCAAGATCACAATACCAGTTGCCACCTTTCCCCAGTAGACGGGCGATGCGGGCCATACCAGTGGCTGTTTTCCGGCGTGCTGGTATGGTGCCAGGAATGGCGCCGGGAGCAGGGTGGGGAAGGGAGGTGGACGCCATGCAGAGCGGCTGGGGCAGCGTCTGCCCAGGGCACGGTGACAGTTGTTGTAGATTTTCATTGTGACAATAAACGTATTTCCACGCTCATCTTCGGCGTATCGTTGCGCATATTGTTATTGCCTCAACACAGGGGATAAGAATGAAAACACTGCGCCCGCTGATCTTGTGGCTTTGTGCCATCGCCGCAAGCGCCATGCTTGCCGGTTGTGCAAGTTTGACTCCCGAGTTGACTCCCCAGCAAAAAAAGCTGGTCGGCGACGCGCAAGGCAGTTGTCCTGGCCTCACGGGAAAGGACGGCCGGCTGGCGTTCCAGCTCAAGCCTGTCATCGAGGGCAAGGAAATGAACCCCATCACGTCCAAGTGGAGTTCAATGGGCGTCGGTGACGAAGCCCTCGTCAAAACCCTGTTCGCGCAGCGTCTGTGCATCCTGGAAGAAGTTGTCGCGCGGCCTGACCAGGCGGCCATGACGCAGGTACATGAGCGATATATGGAGGAGATTTCCAAAGGCATCAATGCCTGGCCCGCCTACGATGCGGCGCAGTACGAGCAGCAGCTGGCGCGCTTGTCCGAGCAAAAAAAGGCGCACAAAGCAGCCGTCAACGCCAGCTTTTCAAACAAGCGCCATGAGATTGATTCCGTCGTGCTTGTTGCTGCGATTCCTTATTATGATTTCCTGCACATCAAGGAAGTGGATGTGGAGTGGAAAAAAGGAAGCTCGGCAAGCGGAACGAAAACAGTAAGTTCGGCTGCCAAGGTGTGTTTGACCAAGGACGATTTTTCCGTCGCCATCCGGCCAGCGCTCGACCAGACGCGCGCGATTGTCATCGGTCTGGGCATGGGAAAGTATGACGAAGCCCAGGCGCTGCGCCTGATGCTCGAGCAGATTTATGAGGCGGGCGGCCAGCGCCTGGTCAACGCCCGCGACGCCAGCAAGAATGCGCCGGCCGTGACATGCACGGTGTCCGGCGGCGAGAACGCCGTGGCCGCCGGCCTGGTCGCCAAATAATGAGTCCCTACCTGGAAGTGATCATCCCGGCGGCCCTCGCGCTGTATGCGGGTTTCCAGCACGAAGGCCGCTGCAGCATCGAACCGGCCGTGCATCCGCTGGCAGAAAACATGTGCCAGGGCTTGCGCGCCGCGTTTGAAGATGGCTGCAAGACGCTGCTTGAGGTACCGCTCGGCAAGACCGGTATCTATCTGGCCGGTTCCTATTCCATCAAACCGGTTGCGTTTGCGCCGCTGGTCAGGGAGAAAGTCCAGGAAGGTTATTCGGCTTGCGTCGGCTTCTGGAGCGGTTCGATCGACTATGACACCTATCAAACGGCGCTGGAACAAAAAGCCAGCGTCTTGAACGCGATGTTCAAGGCCGTGGGCAAACCGGGCAGCGCCGCACCGGTTCTCGACGCCGCCGTCGCCAACGGCGCCCGGCGCGACGACGTGTTGGACGCCAAGGTGGCGGCAGGGGACTTGCGGCAAGATTGCATGGGCCCGTCGGCCATCAAATGCGGGCACATCACGACGCCGCCGACAGACCCGGTGTTTATCCCGCCAGACCCGCAGACCGTCGATCGCCTGTCCGCCGCCGTGGCCGACCTTGCCCAGGAGATCAAACGCCAGAACGAGCGCGGCGCGCGCATCGTCGCCGGCGGCTCCGGAAAATGGACGTTGGCAGCCGAAATCAGCTTCGCGACGGGCAGTTCGACACCCAGGCAGGAAGAATGCGCACGGCTCGCCGCGAACGTGACAAAAGCGTCCCCGAACGCCCAGCGCGTGCAGATTGCCGGCGCCGCCGACGAGCGCGGCACACCGGCCGCCAACAACGCGCTCAGCCTGCAACGCGCCGCATCGGCAGCACTATGCCTGGCCACGCATGCGCCGGCGAAACGCTGGAGCATTGAAATTACCGGCGCAGGCAGCCTGGCCACATCGCCAGCCGAATACGCCAGAGCACGCCGCGCAACCGTGTTTGTTTGGGAGCCGCAGCCGTAGTGGCACGCGTGGACAGGCCTACGGGCGTGCTGGACGATCTGCGAAGCGCGACGCAAAGCAGCCGCCGGAAGCGAACTGGAACAGCCAATACCAAAGATCGGGGAACGTACGCGCTGTGTTCGAGCTGGGCGGTGCATCGAGGCGCGAAGGAACCGTGCAAAAAGCCATGGCACCACAGCAGTGCGTAGAAGGCTGAAATCGCATTTGCGATTATACAAGTTGCAAAATGAGGGATTTGACGAAACCATCCATGACTTCGCATAATTTATATTATGTCAAATTATGGGCGGAGGTGGGCGACACTTTTAGTACATTCAGACTCTCTTACGCATCACAAGAAAAGTAGCCAGGCGTTTGGACCTTTTGTCATCATCACCCAGCGCCACCTCGCCCTCATGAAAACCTAAAGAATGCCAAAATATAGAAAAATTTCTCAGCCATTGAAAAAACCTAATGGCCGAGAACCATTGCACCAACCTACTTAGGCAGCAGCCAACTTACGACGATTAGTAAAGTCAGTGCGCCACTGCTTAAGTAATTCAATATCTTCCTTCAATTCAACCGCTTCTGGAATGAAAGCTGGAACTTCTTGAGATTGGCTATGCTCATAAAATGAATATTTGGTCATCAATCTATCAATAAGATGGCAATCTTCCGCTTCAATTGAGTGTATTGTCCCAAGCCGGTTATCAGTTGTTATGCTTCGACGATGACGTTTAACGACCTCGTTGAAAAGATCGTCTTCGACAGTGCGCTCTAATAACTTCCGGAAATCGCTGCATATCCCCTGAGCTAAACCGCGATACGTCTCAGCACCATCCACATCACCGATCTTTTTTGCCGCATCAATTCGAGTTGTTAGTATATTATTTGCCTTCTCAGTCTTCCCATTCCATACGGCTTGTTCAACAGGATGACCCGCAGCACCCGAAAATGCTTCAATGCATAACTGAGTGAAATTTTTCTTTTTCCAATCTTCGCCTATTTTCTTTGCTGCGTCATCCATTAATCCATACAGTGAAAGTCTATGTGTAAACACCAAAACTTGTCGACTTTTTGCTAGCTCAGCCAGACGCACAGCAACGTTCCATTCAAAATCATGATCCAAAGAGGAAATAGGATCATCAAAAATAAATGGGGCAATTTGCGGCTTCTCCGCCACATCTGCTAAAAATGCTGCAAGTGAAATAATTCTTCGTTCACCTTCACTCAGGATGGCCTCAGGCATTGCTTGATCATTTTTTACGCCCTTCAATCTTAGCTGATGATATACCTTGGCTCGACTCGTTCGACTTTTCACAAGCTCAATTTGAATTCTCCGTGCGCCTAGTGCTTGCAATTCTTTATTGAACCTCGCCACATATGCTTGAGTAATGAACTTTTCTGAAACATCACTTGCTTTAACGGATATTTTCCTCGAATTAGTCAGCGCCTTCCAAGATTCATAGATTTTGATTTTCTTCAACCGCTCGATTTCTATAAGAACAGCTGCCGCCTGTTGCGATACCCATTTCTGTGCTTCCAACTCTAATTTGGCGTTTTCAGCTTGACCTCGATCAAATCCCATTGCATCCATATCATAGCGTTGAGCTTCCGACTCTAGCTGCAAAACATAATCACGAAGTATGCGTAAGTTCTCAGTCTGCTCATCAACAGGAATAGCTATTTCATTTGCTTCATCAGTCAATAAACTATTTCGAACCTGTATAACCATAGTCCAAAAACTGTAAAAATTCTGCTTCCATTCATCAGTACTAACGCCAGCGGCCTCACACTGCGTATCAATCTGTTGTTGATTTAAAGCAACAGGAAGATTTTTTAGTACGTCACCATAAAGTATCTCTGCAGACTTAGCCTCGGCTTCCAACTTGCTATGTACAAACGCCTCAAAATCTTTAAGTCGTTGTTGGGCGTCGATGTTTAACTCTTGATGACACAAGACACAAAATGCATCGTTAGTTACTGGAAAAACCTGTTGGGGATATGCGGTGGCAGAATATGCTTTTGCTGCAAGCCAGAGAGCGCGCCAGGTGGGTGATCCAACACCATCTAATCTTGCAGATACAACTTGCGCCGCTTCAGTCGCAATTTTCCGTTTAGCCCATGCGTCGCTTCGAAGCATTCTCACAAGTTCAATATGAGCCAAACCATAATTTTTCGTGGCGTGATTTAGGTTGGTGATTAAATGTTCCACCTGCAATTTTGTTGCTCTCTTTTTCCTGGCAAGTGCTGCTGGATCGACTACCTTTAAGCGCTCAACTAGTTCATCGAGCTTATTTCCATCCAGTTCTGTCCAACTAAGCAGGTTTTTGAGCGCTAATTCTTTTATCCCTTGGAGCGCTAGATACTGCTTTGCACACACAGTTGGAAGGAAATTAGCAGGAACTTTAGGAAGCACACTAATCAATCGATCCTGCTCTGCTTGCAAATAATCTTTAATACTATCGCTTGCGGAAGCCAACGATTCAAACATGGCCACCATAGGCGGTGTGTATGCCGCAGCATTTTCCTTGCTTAAATAATATCCAGCCTCGTCGCTATCAAAAATATCCGTGGCGCGAATTCTGTCAATTACTTCACCATTGGCAATCCATTCGATTGCGGTATCTTCGCCGCTGTACTTATAAGAAATAGTACATTTTTTATCGATAGGTATAGGCTGAAACACGTTGTGTTTTAGGTCTGTTGCCCTAGGCTTCCCAGATGCTCTTTTAAGAATCCGAGAATAACTAGATTTGCCCGATCCATTGTGGCCATAAATTATAGTTAAATTTCCTGGCCCAAAAACCAACGGCTGTCTCGGACAAAGATTTTCGATGCCGACAACGCTACCGATAGAATTCAGACGAAGTTCATGTCCACCATCTCCTCCGACAATCAGTCCTTCGAATATCCGATTTTTAGTGACGAGTTGACCGGCAGGAGTCTTGAGAATGGCCGTAATTTCCAACATATCGTCATCACTGAGTACACCTTTTCTCATTAGCCTATCAGCTGCGACTTGAAGCCACTCCTGTTGCGTCAAAAGCCATTCATGAACATCCTCTTGAATTGTCGACATCAAATTTTCCTTTATGGTATTTCATAAATTGGCATTAAAATTTCTATCATCTCAATTTTACTTAGTAACGATATCCATATTATCAGAAAAAAAACTAAGTCCGTGAGACAAATAATTTAATTTGCACAGATTTCAAAATCCATAAAGAAATAAATATGAACCGGTGGTTTTATTGCAACAATTTGTTGTTCTATTGAAATCAATATACATGCATACAATTGCAAAAAAAGTTATTTATTGAAGTCACCTCGTCTTGCGCGTTCAGAAATTCCATGGCAGCGAAACTCGTCCTTAAAACATCGCTCACATACCCGTAGACGCAAACAGTAACGTGCTTGTTGCCCCCCCCATTTCGGTACCCCAAGCATGTACATAAAATCTCCAAGCATCCTAGTCCGGTTGACCGCCCGCCAGTTGGTGCGCCTAGAATTGCGAATGATCCAGTACTGGTTGCGGAATTCATCCTCAATTAACTCAAGTATCCGCAGTGAATTAGCATCAAAATTTGCCATATCACGTCCCTCCTCCTCATCAATCAAGGTGGATAAACTGTCAGAACGGACAATCGTCCACCACTTGTGGCAATCCCGGAGCTGTCGCCAGGTACACGACGCCGAGATTGTTGTTGCACCAGGTCTGCAAGCCGTCCATGCAATGGCCGGAAAGCGCCTGAAATGCGACCTGTGCGGCGCGCAGCATGTTTGTACAGAACGGCACCCGCCATACGTCGACTTCCGGCACACGATGCCCCTGGAGCGGAAGTAGCGTTTCTGGTCAAGCGCCCTGCACTGCATTTCCTTGCCGCAGTATTTCGCTATGTAGCTGGCGATCTTGTGCGCGCCGGCCACGCCGAAGCCGAAACGATGCGGGTCACGGACGTGGACTTGCCCCATTTGTTCGCCGTTCGGGCCGCGCCCCAGGATGCCTTGCCAGATGGAGCGCAGCAGTGCATACATTTGCCGCCCGGCGACGGGCTACACCGACTATGCCCCCTATGAAGAGAGGCGCCGGCAATCAAACGAAAAAGACTACCTCAGGTCCTTGCGCAACCGACAGTTGATCCTTGCAAAGCGAAGCCAAATCGGCTTCTCGACCAGCATTCAGAGCACCTCATGCCAGCAAATATAGAACGTAATGATTCTCATTTATAGTATAGTGCGCACAGTTTTTCTTCTTATAACCTTGCGCCCATGCCATCGATGCCATCCTCACGCCCTACTCCATTCCCTGCCCATCATCCCCTCGCCGCCCGCCTGATCCTCGCCGGCCTCCTCATTGCCAGCGTGCCACCGTCCGTCTACGCGCAAGCAACGTCCAGCGCGCCCAACCCGCTTGCCACTGTGGTCGTCACAGGCCAGGCCGAAGCGGATGCCGGCGGGCAGATTGCCAAGAGTGCGCGGGCTGGCTTGCTGGGGGAAAAAGACTTGCTCGACACGCCGTTCAGCGTCAACAGCTACACCAGCCAGCGCATGCTGGACCAGCAGGCGCTGACTCTGGCCGAGGTGCTGGGCGGCGATCCGTCCACCCGCTTCACGGGCCAGATCGGCGGCGTCACGGATTCGTTTTTCATCCGCGGTTTTCCCCTCAACGAGGGCAATCTGAGTGAAGTGGCGTTCGACGGCGTGTATGGCGTCTCGCCCAATTACCATTTGTTTACGGAATACCTGCAAAGCGTCGAGGTGCTCAAGGGGCCGGCCGCCTTGCTGTACGGGATGTCGCCGAATGGTGGCGTGGGCGGCGTCGTCAATGCCGTGCCGAAACGCTCGCTGCCGCGCGACTTGACGCGTTTGACGCTCGATTACGGCTCGGGCTCGCAGGCTGGCGCGGCCATCGACGTCAGCCGCCGTTTCGGTGAAGAGCGGCGTTTCGGCATCCGCTTCAATGGCTTGCACCGCCAGGGCCATACGCCGCTCGACTACCAGACTTCGCGCGCGGAAGTGGCGGCCGTCGCCCTCGACTACCAGGGCCAGCGGCTGCGCGCCTCGCTCGACGTGATCGAGCAATACCAGTGGATCGACGCGCCCACGCGCCCTTTCCTCGTGGCCGCGCGCCTGCCCGTGCCCGAGGCGCCGGACGGCCGGCGCAACATCGCCCAGTCGTGGGGCTGGTGGAAGTCCAACGACCTGGCCACCTTGGGCAAGATCGAATACGATGTGAACGATAAAGTGACCGTGTTCGCCGATCTGGGCGGCACGCGCTCCGACGTGTCGCGCTATTCGGACCAGACGCCGACGATCACCAGCGCGGCCGGCGACATGACGGTCACGCCCATGAACTGGAAATTCCGCGTGCGGCGCGCCAGTGGCGACACGGGCGTGCGCACACGCTTTCGCACGGGCGGCGTCGAGCATGCGCTTGTCGTGATGGGCAATGTCTACCGCGACGAGTTTGGCAGCGTGAGCAATTCAGGCAAGCTCATCACCTCGAACATCTACCATCCCGTGGCCGTGCCCGACCCCGGCATTGCCGCACCGGCCCGCGTGCCGAAACTGTCCGCGTCCACCATCTCCAGCCTGGCCGTGGCCGATACGCTGGACATGCTGGACCAGCGCGTGCAGTTGACCCTGGGCGTGCGCCGCCAGCTGGTCGAATCAAAAAACTACAACGCCATCAGCGGCGCGCTGACCACGCACTACAAGCAAGGCGCCTTGACGCCGCTGGCCGGCATCGTCGTCAAGCCGCTGCGCCACGTGTCGCTGTATGCGAACTATATCGAGGGCCTGAGCAAGGGCGATATCGCCCCGAACATCGCCGACAACGCGGGCCAGGTCTTCGCGCCCTACAAGAGCAAGCAATATGAAGTGGGTACGAAGGCCGATTTCGGCGTCGTGCTGGCGACGCTGGCCGTGTTCCAGGTGACCAAGCCCAGCGGCCAGTTGTATGGCAAGGTCTACAGCATGGATAGCGAGCAGCGCAACCGGGGCCTGGAGCTGAACCTGTCCGGCGCCGCCAGCAAGGCCGTGCGCCTGCTGGCCGGCATCACCTTGCTCGACGGGCGCCTGGTAAAAACCAACAACGCCGCCACCATGGGCAAGCGCCCCGTGGGCGTGCCGACGTCGATGGCCAACCTGGGCGGCGAATGGGATCTGCCGTACTGGCCGGGCCTGACGGCCACGGGCGCCGTCAGTTACACGAGCAAGCAGTTTGTGGATCAGACGAATCTGCAATCGGTGCCGTCGTGGACCAAGGTCGACCTGGGCTTGCGCTACCGCACGGCCATCGCCGGCAAGGCGACGACCTTGCGCGCCGGCTTGATGAACGCTTTCGACCGCCATTACTGGGCCGGCGTGGCCTCGTATGGCACCGTTTCGCAGTCGGCGCCCCGCACCATGCAATTGTCGGCCGCCGTCGATTTCTGATTTGTCGATGCGCTTGCCGCGGGCTTGACTATCTTTCCTTGGTTTAATTTTTACTGCCTATGCCCATGCTTTCCATGACCCTGGCTGCATTGTCCTTGCAGTCCACATCGTCCGGTTTTGCATCGATCAGTTGAATCAGGGATAAAAGATGGGCCTTGTTCTGCGCCAATCGCACTTCCAGCGATTCGATATCGGCAATCTTCTTTTTCAGCGCGGCCATCAGCTCATCATGTTTCCATGATGAGCTATCCTCGGGCAAGACTTGCTTGATTTCGTCCAGGGAAAAGCCCGCCTGCTGCGCGTCGCTGATAATGGACAGTACCGCCACCGCTTCCAGAGGATAGTCGCGGTAGCCATTCGATTGCCGGCTCACGGCTTTCAACAAGCCCCTGGATTCGTAGAACCGAATCGTGGAGGCCGCCAAGCCGCTGCGCTTGGCCAATTCACCAATTTTCATCACTTCCCCGCTGATTTTTTGTGCTTGCCTGTCCGTGTCATCAGGACGCCATGCTCAACTATAAGCTTGAAGCCAGCTTCAATGTCAAGCGACGGGTGATGGCGCAAGGGAGATTGCAATTTTTTCGATTCAGGGCTTGACCTTCAAGTTAGCTTAAAGCTTATCGTGAGGCTATCGCAACCTTGGAGATCAGCATGAAACCCTTTACCGCACTGACATTACCGAATGGGACCGTCGTTCCGAACCGTCTTGCCAAGGCCGCCATGGAAGAGAACATGGCCGACAAGGACCACGCTCCCTCGGACGAGCTGATACGCCTGTACCAGTCGTGGGCGGACGGTGGCGTGGGCCTGATGATCACCGGAAACGTGATGATCGACCGCCGCGCCATGACGGGCCCAGGCGGCGTGGTGCTTGAGTCTGACGAATTTGGCGCGCGCTTCGAGCAATGGTCGCGCACCGCCCGTTCACGCGGCGCGCAGGTCTGGATGCAGATCAACCATCCAGGGCGCCAGATGCCCGCCGCCCTGGGACAGGAAACCATCGCGCCGTCAGTTGTGCCCATGGACCTGGGCAACTTTTCAAAGCAATTTTCGGCGCCGCGCGCAATGACGGAGGCCGACATTGCCGACGTGAAGCAGCGCTTTGTCAACAGCGCCCGGCTGGCGGAGCGCTTTGGCTTTACGGGCGTGCAAATCCATGCCGCGCACGGCTACCTGATCAGCCAGTTCCTCTCCCCTCTGACCAACCAGCGCACCGACCGCTGGGGCGGTTCGCTGGAAAACCGGGCGCGGCTGCTGGTTGACGTCGTCAACGAGGTGCGGCAAGCCGTCGGCAAAGGCTTTGCCGTTGCCGTGAAGCTCAATTCGGCGGATTTCCAGAAAGGCGGATTCAGTTCGGATGACGCCAAGCAGGTGGTTTCCATGCTCAATATCCTGGGCGTCGACCTGATTGAATTGTCCGGCGGCAGTTATGAAGCCCCTGCCATGCACGGCCAGACCCGCGACGGACGCACCCTGGCCCGCGAAGCCTATTTCCTCGAGTTCGCCAAGGATATCGCCACGGTGGCAAGCATGCCCATCATGGTGACGGGCGGCATACGCCGCTACCAGGTGGTGCAACAAGTGCTGGACAGCGGCATTGCCATGGCGGGCATGGGGACGGCCTTGGCAATAGACCCGCAACTGCCTGAAGCATGGCGTTCCGATCAATCGGCAAGCCCCTTGCTCCGGGCCATTACGTGGAAAAACAAGGTGCTGTCGTCCATCGCCTATATGGCAATGGTCAAGTATCAGCTGCGGCGCCTGAGCCAGGGCAAGCATACCCGGCCCAACGTGGCACCTGCGCTGGCGCTATTGATACAGCAATGGGACACCGCCATCCGGAACCGGCAGTATCGCCGCCGGATGCATAGCGGCTTTTAATGGAGTTTTTCCCAATCAAACATGGAAGGTGCAAGCAATGAACATGAAAATCGCCGCGGCGGTATCCGCATTGGTATTGAGTATTGCCACAAGCCCGTCCCGGGCGGAACACGCTGTCGAAAACAGGCAGCTCATCATTGATATCGCGGGACATGCCGTCCCGGTGGCCGCTGGCGGCCTGTATCACCGCTTTCGCTCGAATCCGCCTTTGTCCGTCATCGCAGCGGAAGCGCCGGAGCTTGACCTGAGCTGGTTCAAGGAGATGCAAAAAGAAAAGGTGTCCATCGGCTTTGACTCGTATTCGCCGAACTTCTATTACAGGAACCGCAAGATCACGGCCGTATTTACGGCCGACCTCGCGCGCTTGAAGGAGCTGATGCCGGCAGACATACTGAAGCAAGTCCAGCCGCTGCAAGTGTGGCCAGGCCGGGGCGCGGTGGCATTGACGGCCTATGCGTATGAGTATTGCGACAACGACAGCTACAATGAAATTTCATTGGCGATTGTCACCAGCAAGCCGGGCAGCGCCAGCTTTGGCCCGTTCACCTTGCTGGGCCAATCGCTGTCCAAGGATTTCTGGGGCTATGTGCTCAAGCTTCCCGTCAACACGGAACTGGCCAGGGTGCGTGGCGTGGTTGGCTACAATCTGCCCAAGTGGCTGACCGGTATCGAGGTGAAGGAAACGGACGCAAGCGTTTCCTTTGAAGTCATCGATAGCGCAACGGGCAAGCTCGATTTTGTTTTTGCAGGCAAAAAACTGGGCGACCTGTCGCACACGGCCGATGTGGTGAGCAACAGCTTCACCAACAAGGATGGCGCCGGGAAACTCACGTATGGCTATGCCGTTTCCCGCCAGTTGAGCCACGCGTCGAGCACGAGCGCGGAATCGGTCGGCCTGCAACTGGGCGACGGCAGCTTTTCGACCTATCTCAAATCATTAAAGCTGGGAAAGATGATGAAATATGAATACGTGCCGGAATTTCAAAGCGCGCTGTATGCGCCGAAGCCATTATTGTCAGGTCATTAAAAATAGGCCATTAACAGCCTACTTGCCCGGCGTTTCGTGATCCATGGCCGCCGTGGCAAGGGCGCGCACCTCTAGCGGCATGGACTCCTTGCGCTCGCTGTAGCGGCTGGTCAGGTAATCGGAGCGGTCGCGCACCACCAGGGTGAATTTATACAGTTCTTCCATGACGTCGACCAGGCGGTCGTAGTATGGCGACGGCTTCATGCGGTCGTTGTCGTCAAATTCCTGGTATGCCTTGGCAACGGACGACTGGTTCGGGATCGTCACCATGCGCATCCAGCGGCCCAGCACGCGCAAGCCGTTGACGGCGTTGAACGATTGCGAGCCGCCCGACACTTGCATCACGGCCAAGGTACGCCCTTGCGTGGGACGCACGCTCCCCATTTCCAGCGGCAGCCAGTCGATCTGCGACTTGAACACGCCCGTCACGGCGCCATGGCGTTCCGGGCTGCACCAGACCTGGCCTTCCGACCACAGCGACAGTTCGCGTAGCTCCTGCACCTTGGGATGATCGGGGCTGACGCTGTCGACCATGGGCAAGCCATGCGGGTCGAACACCCGCGTCTCGGCGCCGAAATGCTGGAGCAGCCGCTCCGCCTCCAGGGTCAGCAAGCGGCTGAACGAGCGTTCACGCAGCGAGCCATACAGCAAGAGGATGCGCGGTGGATGCGTGGCCACCGTCGGCGGCGCAAGTTTATCGAGGGTCGGCGTATCGAGGTGGGCGTCGCTGATGTTGGGCAAGTTATTCATGGTAAATCCTTTCTTGATTAGCTCAGGCGTAGTGCCGGCCAACGCGGCGATAATTAATTCTATAATTCCATAATAATCGAAACATGAAATTGATGTAAACCTGTTTTTCTGCGTACTTGGTACCTGGAAAGACTGTTTGACATGGGATCCGTCGAGACCAAGTGCAGGCCTCGACGAAGCGCCGCATTACATTGTCACAACATCGCCATCGCGGCGAATTTCGTCTGCCTGCACACTTTCATGCTCACACTGGTCTTTTGCCTTCGGGGCGAAACGCAGAATCAGGCAAGCAACGATGGCCGACAGGAGAGAGCCAAGCAGGATGCCGATCTTGGCTTCCTCGACATACGCTGGATGGCCAGGAAATGCCAGCCCACTGATGAACAGGCTCATCGTAAAACCGATACCACAAAGCATCGAGACCGCATAAATTTGCAGCCAGGTGCTGCCGCGTGGCTTGCCAGCAAGTCCACTCTTGACCGCCAGCATGACACCAGCGAACACGCCCAGTTGCTTGCCGAGGAAAAGACCTGCGGCAATGCCAAGCGGGAGCGGCGCCCACATGGCTGATGGCGAGAGTCCGGCGAACGAGACGCCAGCGTTGACGAAACCGAATACCGGGACGATCAGGAAACCGACCCATGGATGCAAGGCGTGTTCGAGCCGGTGCAGGGGCGAATCAGGCGCATCCGGCGTGCCTGGGGATGGAATGTAGGGGATCAGGAAGGCGCCCACCACGCCGGCGATCGTTGCGTGCACGCCCGAGAGCAGCGTGACATACCAAAGCAGGGCCAGGCCGATCAGATACGGCCATAGTTTCATCACGCGAAGCTTGTTCAAGGCAAATAACACCACGACGATGGCGGCCGCGGCGGCAAGTGCGCCGGCATTGATGGAGGCGGTATAGAAAACGGCGATGATGGCGACAGCGCCCATGTCATCGATAATGGCCACTGAAACAAGCAGCAATTTCAAGGACAAGGGGGCATGGCGTCCCAGCAGCGCCAGCACTCCCATGGCGAACGCGATGTCCGTCGCGGCAGGTATCGCCCAGCCATTCATCAGCAAGGGCTGTTTCGCAGTCAGTAAAACGTAGATCGCGGCCGGGAATGCCATCCCCAGCAGTGCGGGCAATGCCGGCAGGCGTCGCTGCTCCCACGTCGAGAGCCGGCCATCGACCAGTTCCCGTTTGATCTCGAGCCCGACCAGGAGGAAAAAGACCGCCATCAGCCCGTCGTTGACCCAGAGGTGGGTTGTCATCGGGCCCAGTTTGTCGCTGAGCACGGGACCTGTTTGCCAATGCAGAAAATGCTGGTAGGCGCCGGCCAGCGGACTGTTGGCGATAATCAGGGCGGCAACGGCCGCTGCCATCAACAGGATGCCGCCCGCCGCGTCACTGGCGAGGAAGCGCTGTAGAACGGAATGGTGTTTCGGTGATGTAGTGGTGCTCATGCCGCATGCTCCTTGAACGAATGGATGCCCACGACGCACCAGGCCCTCCGGGCGCAAGCACGCTCGGCGAGGTCAATGACGGACGAAGTGCCAATACAAGCGCAAGCACAAGCAGGCCGGGCAGGCGTAGACGAGGAGTGGGAAAGGAAAAAGACAGCGCCCGCGGAAAGCGGTGCTTCAATCAGTTGACGCCAATAGAGATGGAACGCTGCGCGCATCATAAAACCTCACGGAAAACGAAAATGTCGTTCTCCGTATTCGGGGTAGCCCCGGGCGCACGCAGCACACGCCGAGTTGTCATTATACCTCAGGCGGGGCTTTCCTTCAACGCGACAGCAGCGGACTGAATCGTCCTTCAAGGTGGCTGGCTTCCCGCTCAGTATGTTGATGTAGATCAATCAATTTTTGTATCGTGTGCAGCAGAATATGATCATTCGCAAGCTTCTGTTCAGCAAATCATGGCTTGCGCCCTGCTCTACGCCCTACCTACTTCATAAGGAATACCATGACACCCACTACCATGAAAGCCGCCGTTGTCGAGCAACTGGGCCAGCCGCTGGTGCTGCGCGATGTGCCTGTGCCGGTGCCCGGCCCCGGCCAGATCCTCGTCAAGACGGAAGCGTGCGGCGTTTGCCACACGGACTTGCATGCGGCACGCGGCGACTGGCCCGTCAAGCCGTCGCCGCCGTTCATTCCGGGCCACGAAGGCATCGGCCTGGTGGTGGCCGTGGGCACGGGCGTGACGGAAGTGCAGCTGGGCGACCGGGTCGGCGTGCCCTGGCTCTATTCGGCTTGCGGCCATTGCGAACATTGCCTGGCGGCCTGGGAAACCGTGTGCGCCGAAGCGCAGTTCGGCGGCTACACCAAGAATGGCGGCTTTGCCGAATACATCCTGGCCGACCCGCGCTACGTCGCGCATATCCCGGCGGGCCTGTCCGCCGTGCAGGCCGCGCCCATCATCTGCGCCGGCGTGACCAGCTACAAGGGCATCAAGGAAACGGGCGCGCGGCCGGGCGAATGGCTGGCCGTGTCCGGCATTGGCGGACTCGGTCACCTGGCCATCGAATATGCGCTGGCCATGGGCTTGCGCGTGGCGGCCGTCGACATCGATGACGGCAAGCTGGAGCACGCACGCGCCCTCGGTGCCGAAGTGACCATCAATGCGCGCCAGGGCGACCCCGTCGCGGCCCTGCGCGAAGCGACCGGGGGCGGCGCCCACGGCGTGCTGATCACGGCGCCGTCGCTCGACGCTTTCCAGCAAGGCGTGGCGATGACGCGCAAGCGCGGCACCTGCGTGCTCGTGGGCTTGCCGCCGGGCGACTTCCCGACGCCGCTGTTCGACGTCGTCGCCAATTGCGTGACGATACGCGGCTCTTTTGTGGGCACGCGCCAGGACATGGCCGAGGCGCTTGCCTTTGCCGCCACGGGCAAGGTCAAGGCCGACGTGGAATTGCAGCCGCTGTCGGCCATCAACGACATCTTCAGCCGCCTGGAACACGGCAAGGTTGCCGCGCGCGTCGTGCTCGATTTCAGCGCGAAGTAAACGCGACGCCAGCATTCCGGTGTGTCGTGCGACGGCAATTTAATTGCCGTTGTTATGATGACTTATCATAAAAACACAACGAGGACACACCGATGAAGCAATCCCTCTCGCGCCTGCTGGCCTGCGCCGCCCTCGCCTTCTCCATTTCGGCCAGCTGGGCCAGCGCGGCCGAGCCAGCCGCGTCGTCACTGCCGGGCCACTATTATCTGCAAGGCGTCATGGAAACGGGCTCCGAACTGCTGCTGAAAAAGGACGGCACGTTCGAATGGATGCTCAGTTATGGCAATACCGACCAGCAAGCGAGCGGCGAGTGGCGTGCTTCGGGCGACGTGGTGACCCTGGTGGCGGGCAATGGCGGCAAGGAACCGCAGTTCCGCGTGTTCGAGGAATCGGAAATGCGCATCCAGAAAGCGGCCGAAGCGGGACTGTGGGTGGCCATCGTCGGCTTCCCCCGGCTGGGGCCGATGGCCGGCGTGGAAGTGAAATTCGAAGCGCAAAGCGGCAAGACGGCCACGGCCGTGAGCGTGGCGAACGGCGACGCCATCGTCCGCATGCCGGCGTCGGAACGCTGGGTGCGGGCGGGCTTGCGCCGCCAGGGCTCGAAAGCCGACTATCAATGGCTGGCCGTGCCAGCGGAGCGCGCGCAGGAGCGCATCGCCGCGTTCGCCGTCACCGATCCCCAATGGCTCAGGGGCCAGGCATTCCAGAAGCTGGCCCTGCGTGTCGTCGAGGGCGGCCTGCAAGTCGACGATGCGGACAATGGCCTGGCCAGGGGCCTGTACGCGAAGCCGGCATCTGGCCAGTAGCACGCGTTTTCCGCCGTCCCATTCTCTGCCGCCTCCCGGCGCCTGGTCCGCACTATCGTCCAGGACAAGGTCCGTGCGCCGTTGACACCCCGCACGGTCTGTCCTATAGTCGCCGGGTTAACGACAAATGAGAATGAGAATCATGTTCAGTTCTATGAAGAAATGGCTCGTGTGCTATCCGCTCGTGGCCGCCAGCCTGTTGCTGGCCGGTGGCGCGCAGGCACAAACAACCGATCCCGGCGCCGGCGCCAAGCAGTTGTGGCAATTGATTGATTACGTTGCCGTCGATTACAGCGGCGCCGTCGAGCACGGCAAGGTGGTCAGCGAGGCCGAATACGCGGAAATGCTCGATTTCACGGACAACGCGACGACGCAGATCGCCGCCCTGCCCGCCCACGCCTCGCAAGCGGCCATTGCCGCCGCCATCGCCGACCTGCGCAAAGCCGTCGTCGCCAAGGGGGACGGCGTGGAAGTCAAGCGCCTGGCGCACCATGCGAACGGCTTGCTGATTGCCGCCTACCCGATACCCGTGGCGCCGAAAGTGCTGCCCAACCTGGCGCGCGGCGCGGCCCTGTATGCGGCCCAGTGCGCTTCTTGCCACGGCGTGGCCGGTGGCGGCGATGGTCCGCTGGCAGCCAGCCTGGAACCGAAACCGATCGCCTTCACGGATGGCGAACGGGCGCAGTCGCGCAGCCTGATGGCGCTGTACCAGGTCATTTCGCAAGGCGTGGCCGGCACGTCGATGGCCAGTTTCGGCCAGCTGTCCGAAAACGAGCGCTGGGACCTGGCTTTCTATATCGGCGGCATGTCGCACGATGCGGCGGCCAGCGCGCACGGTGAAAAGCTGTGGCAGGACGATCCACGGGCCAAGAAGCTGTACGCGGACTTGGCCGCCGTGACGACCCTGACGCAGGAAGCCGTTGCCGCCAAGCTGGGCGCGGACGAGGCCAAAGCGCTGACGGCGTATCTGCGCAACCATGCCGGCAAGGCCGAAGCGCACAAGCCGGCCGGCCTGGCCCTGTCGCGTCTGCGCCTGGCCGAAAGCCTGGCCGCCATGCACGCGGGCGACCGCGCGAACGCCACGCGCCTGGGCCTGTCGGCCTACCTGGACGGTTTCGAGCCGATCGAGCCGATGGTCGGCGCGCGCAACAAATCCCTGCTGCTGGCCGTGGAAAACGCCATGCTGGCCTACCGCTCCGCCGTGGCGAAGGGCACGGTAGCCGACGCCGAAGCGGCCGGTGAAAAACTGCAGCAACTGTTTACCCACGTGGAAGCGGAACTGGGCGACGCCAAGGCCGACCCGATGACCACCTTTATCGGCGCGCTGACGATCTTGCTGCGCGAAGGCGTGGAAGCGCTGCTGATCGTGATCGGCATCATCGCCTTCCTGCGCAAGGCCAAGCGCCACGACGTGCTCGCCTACGTGCATGCGGGCTGGGCCAGCGCGCTGGTGGCGGGCGGCCTGACGTGGGTGGCGGCGACGTATCTGGTGACCATCAGCGGCGCCAGCCGGGAAGTGAGCGAAGGTCTCGGTTCCGTATTCGCGGCCCTGGTCCTGCTCAGCGTGGGCTTGTGGATGCACCAGAAGAGCAGCGCCGGGCGCTGGCAGGAATACCTGCACGAGAAACTCACGGCCGCGATGAGCCGGCGCTCCGCCTGGGGCCTGTTCGCCCTGGCCTTCATCGCCGTCTACCGCGAAGTCTTTGAAACCGTGCTGTTCTATTCCGCCCTGGCGGCGGACGGCAATGGCGGCGCCCTGCTGGGCGGCTTCCTCGTGGCCATCGTGCTGCTGGTCGTGATCGCCTGGGCCTTGCTGCGCACGAGCGCCCGCATGCCGATCGGCAAGTTCTTCTCGTGGACGTCCGCCTTCGTGGCCGTGCTGGCCGTGATTTTGATGGGCAAAGGCGTGGCAGCGCTGCAGGAAGCGGGCTGGGTCGGCGTCACCCCAGTCGATTTCGTGCGCATCGACCTGCTGGGCATCCTGCCGACCATGGAAACCCTGCTCGCGCAGGCAGCCATCGTGGCCATCATCATCGCCGGCTATGGCTGGAACCGCGTTTCGGCAGGCAAGCGCAAGCTGGCCTGATCCTGAAATGCTGGCGTAGGCAGAGCCCACATGGCGCTGCCTACGCCTGGTGGATCGGTGCGAACGACTGGGCAAACAGATCGGGCTGATAATCGGCGGCACTGAACAGGTGTCCACACGATTCGTCGATCGCGGCGCGCAGTTTTGCCTGATCCACGCCCAGCACGACGCCACCGCGTTTGCGCACGCGCCCGCCAATGATGACGGTATCGATATTGCTGCGTTCAGCCGCATGCACGACGGTACCGATGGCGTTGTTGACAGGATATACATTGAGGTCGCCCGTGCGTATCAGCACCAGGTCGGCCTGCTTGCTTGGCCTCAAACTGCCGATGCGCTGTTCCAGTCCTGCCACCGCGGCGCCGTCTATCGTGGCGGCTTCCAGCAAGCGGAAGGCATCGGTGGGCGCCGCCGCATGGCGATGCCCCTGGCGATGTCCCATCACCCGCTGCAGGTAGAACGCCACGCGCATTTCCATGAACATGTCGCCGCTATACGAAGTCTCGTTGTCGACACTGAGGCCGGGGCGTATGCCGTGCTGGTGCGCCGCCTGCCAGGCGTTCATGCCATCCTCGATACCGTAGTGGGCATCCGAACGCGGGCATACATTGACGCGCACGCCCGCCTCGCGCAAGATGCGCCAGCCCGAATCCGGCAGGCAGGTGCAGTGGTTGAAGATATTGTCGCTGCCAAGCAGCCCCTGCCGGTGCAAGCCCTCCAGCTCGTCCGCCATGCCAGCGCCAAAAAACTCGGTCACGATGGGAATACCCAGTTTACGGGCGACGGCCCACTGCTCCGGTTCCAGCTGCGCCATCATGGCCAGCGTCACCAGGCTGTCGGGATTCGTAAAATACTTGGCTTGCAGGCGCGCCAGGTTGCCTGGCCAATGCGCCTTGTCCCACTCGCCCGAGACGGGCGCCCCCGAGGCGTGCACGGCGCGGATGCCCGCATCGAGCAGCGCTTCGACTGCCGCGTCGGCGTGCGCCCCCGTGCGGCTGTTATGGGAATTGTCGATCACGGTCGTGATGCCGGCATCGATGGCGCCCAGGGCCGTGAGCAGGTTGCCCACGTAGATGTCGCGCGGCCGGTAGTATTTGGCGAACGAGAAATGCGTGGCGTTGCAATAGTCCTCGAGCGTTGCCGCATTCGGGTTGATGCGGCGCAGCTGGCCTTCCCAGGCATGGCGGTGGGTGTCGACCATGCCGGGAATGGCGATCATCTGCGCGGCATCGATGACTTCGGCGCCGTCGGCTTGCAGATGCTGGCCGATGGCGGCGATTGCCCCATCGACAATCAGGATATCGCCCTTGGGCACATTGCCGACACTGCCATCCATGCTGATGATGGTGGCGCCTTTGATCAGCATCTTGCGGGGTGCCGGGGCCAGTGGCGCCAGTAGTTGATCTTGTTCAGACATGCTTGATTCCTGTTGTAGCTAATGAGTTGCACGCAGTCTAATGCAGGCAAACCTGCGGAAAAAGTAGCGCAGTGTGTTTTCAGCATGCAGAAAATCCGAATAATGTTGGGTTATAGTGCCGTTTCCCCTACTGCGACGAAGACAAGACATGGACCGCGTACAAGCAATGCAGGTATTCCTTCGCGTGGTCGAGAGCAGGAGTTTCGTGCGCGCGGCGCAGACCCTGGCTTTGCCCGCATCGTCGGTGACCGCCATCATCAAGCGGCTGGAAAAGCATTTGCAGACGCGCCTGCTGCACCGCTCCACCAGGAACCTCAGCCTGACACCGGAAGGCGAGCGCTACTTCCACCGCTGCCGCGAGATCCTCGATCTGATCGCCGATACCGAAGCGAGCCTGCAAGGCGCTAGCGAGCGCCCGCAGGGACGCTTGCGCGTCGATATGCCTGGCGGCATTGCCCATGCCGTGATCCTGCCCCAGTTGGCGCAATTCCAGCAGCGCTACCCCGACATCTACCTGATGATCGGCGTCAATGACCGCCAGGTGGACTTGATACAGGAAGGCGTCGATTGCGTGATCCGCACCGGCAGCCTGGAAGACTCGACCCTGGTCGCGCGCCGCCTGGGCGAGCTGCGCTGGATCACCTGCGCGGCGCCGTCCTACCTGGCCGAACACGGTGTTCCCGCAACCCTCGAGGATTTGCCGGGACACCGGGCCGTCCACTACTTTTTCAGCACCATGCGGCGCGGCAACGACCTGCATTTCATCGAAGACGGCACCAGCATCGCCATTCCCGTCCCCGGCACGGTCGCCGTCAACGAGACGGAGCTGTACATCGAGCTGGGCCTGGCCGGCCATGGCTTGATGCAGCTGGCCGAGATCCTCGTAAGCGACCAGTTGCAGGCAGGGGCACTGGTCGAGGTGCTGGCCGACAGGCGGCCGGCGCCCGTGCCCGTATCGCTGCTCTACCCGCATCAGCGCTTTCTCTCCCCGGCGATGCGGGCGTTCACCGACTGGACGGCCGGGCTGTTCTGAGCGCCTCGCGTGCACGCTGTTGAAAACTGCGATATGATGACCGTCATGCAGAACTCACCGAACAAACCGGCGGCGCAAAGCCGCAAGGAAGCCACCCACGAACGCATCGTCGAGGTGGCCACGCGCGCCATCCGCCGCAGCGGCTATGCGGGCACGGGCGTGGCCGACATCATGAAGGAAGCGGGCCTGACGCACGGCGGCTTCTATGCGCACTTCGCCTCGCGCGACGCGCTGCTGGCCGAAGCGGGCGACCGTGCGGGCGCCGAAGCGGTGGCGCTGGCGGCCAGGGTGGCGGCCGCCGCCCCGCCTGGCCAGGCGCTGCAGGCCATGCTGGCCGCGTATCTGTCACCCGAACACATCGCCGCCATCGAGGTGGGCTGCCCCGTGTCGGCGCTGGGCTCGGAAATGCCGCGCCAGGCACCCGAGGTGCGGCGCGCCGCCACCATCCATATCAAGGAAATGATCGACCTGTTCGCGCGCCAGTTGCCGAACTGGGGCCAGCCCGAAGCGCATGCGCAAGCGATGGCGACCGTGTGCGCCATGATCGGCACCACCATTCTCGCGCGCGCCGTGGACGAGCCGGCCCTGTCGGACGCGCTGTGCGCGGCCACCCTGGCGCAGTTTCAGACACCCAGCTAATTGCCCTGCCCGGGACCTTGATCTGTCCCGGGCTTTTTTTGAAACAACAATATGATGATCGTCATATACCATATCCAACGCTGTCAACCCCTGAAGGAATTGCCATGAACAACAAGAAGATTGCCCTCGTCACCGGCGCCTCGTCCGGCATCGGCGCGGCCACGGCCCGGCGCCTGGCGCAAGCGGGCTACACGGTGTACGGCACCAGCCGCCGCGGCGGACAAGCGGCCGCAGCCGGCCATGCGATGCTGGCGCTCGACGTCACCAGCGACTCTTCCGTCGCTGCCGCCGTGGCAGAGGTAATCCAGCGCGAAGGCCGCATCGACCTGCTGGTGAATAACGCCGGTTTCGGCGTGGCCCCGGGTGGCGCAGAGGAAAGCAGCGTGGCGCAGGCGCAAGCCATCTTCGACACGAATTTCTATGGTGTGCTGCGCATGACCCTGGCCGTGCTGCCGCACATGCGGGCCCAAGGTGGCGGGCGCATCCTCAATATCGGTTCCGTCCTGGGCTTTTTGCCCATGCCTTACGGCGCGCTGTATTCCGCCACCAAGCACGCGATCGAGGGCTACACTGAATCGCTCGACCATGAGGTGCGCGGCTGGGGCATCCGCGCCAGCGTCATCGAACCGGCCTACACGAAAACCACGTTCGAAGCCAATCTGCTGGCGCCCGATACGCCGCTGTCCGCCTACCGGCAAGTGAGCGCGGCCATCACCAGCCGGCTGCAAACGCTGATGGCCGGCGCCGACGACCCGGCCATCGTGGCCGACACCATCCTGGCGGCGGCGCAGGCAAGCAAGCCCAAGCTGCGCTACACGGCGGGGCCGCTGGCGGCGCGCTTGCGCCTGATGCGCCGTTTCATGCCGGCCGCGCTGCTGGATGCCGGCTTGCGCAAGGACCTGCGCCTGGCCTGAGCGCCGGCGCCTTTTCAGTCTTCAGAGAGAACATCATGCAAGCATTGCAACTCAAACAATACGGCGGCCTCGATTATGCGGCGTTTGCGGAACTGCCCCGCCCCACGCCCGGCCCCGGCGAATTGCTGGTGCGGGTGCACGCCGTGGGCCTGAACCCCATCGACAACCTGATCCCCAAGGGCGACTTCAAGCCGATCTTGAGAACGCGCTTGCCGGCCACCCTGGGCAGCGACCTGGCCGGCGTGGTCGTGGCCGTGGGCAGCGGCGTCACGCGTTTTACAGTCGGCGACGCCGTGTATGCGAGCATTTTCGACACGCCGCACGGCAGCCTGGCCGAATTTGCCATCGTGCCCGAACAGGCGGCCGCGCTGAAACCGGCCAACCTCGATTTCGTGCAGGCGGCGTCGATTCCCATGGTGGGCCTGACGGCGTGGCAAGCGATGCATGAGCGCATGCAACTGAAGCCGGGCCAGAAAGTGTTCATCCCGGCCGGTTCCGGCGGCATCGGCACGTTCGCCATCCAGCTGGCCAAGCACCTGGGCGCCCGCGTGGGCACGACCACCAGCACGGCGAACGTGGAACTGGTGCGCGGCCTGGGCGCCGATGACATCATCGACTACAAGAAACAGCCGTTCGAGGACGTGCTGCGCGATTACGACGCCGTGCTGGGCACGGTGCGCGGCAACGGCCTGGAAAAAGCCTTGCACATCGTCAAGCCCGGCAGCCGCGTCGTTTCGCTGGTCGGCCCGCCGGACGCCGCCTTTGCCCGCGCGCGCGGCATGAACGTGGTGCTGAAACTGGTGTTTGGTTTGCTCAGCCGCAAGATCATCGGCCTGGCGCGGCGGCGCGGCGCCAGCTATGCCTTCCACTTCGTGCGCCCCGACGGCGGCCAGCTGGCGCAGATCGCCGCCCTGATCGAGGCGGGAAGCATCCGCCCCGTCATCGACAGTGTGTTTCCTTTTCTTGAGGCGAAACAGGCGCTGGCTTACCTGGCGCAGGGCCGTGCACGGGGCAAGGTGGTGGTGCAGCTGCCCGTGTCCTGAGGCGTATCTGGCCTGCTTTCCACGCCGTGACCATGACTGTGACTATGTGTGAGTTTTGCGTTGGCAATTTGCTCCATACTCGTTGTCAACCCTGTGCCAATTGATACCGGTCAACCTCCATAAAGGTAGCTCATGCGCGTTTTCCCGGAATGCTGCTGGCTCGCTATCACCCTCGTGGCCGGCATGGTCCACGCCGCCGAACCGGGCGTCACCGATACGCACATCCGTCTGGGCATGGTCAATGCACAAACGGGCGCGGCCTCGGGGCTGGGGAAAGCCATGCTCGACGGCGCAACGGCCGTGTTCCAGGAAGCGAACCAGCGCGGCGGCATCCATGGCCGCAGCATCGAGCTGGTGGTCGCCGATGACGGCTACGATCCGGACCGCGCCATCAGCGAAACGCTCAGGCTGGTAGAGGAAAAACAGGTGTTCGCGCTGTTCGGCAACGTAGGCACGCCCACGACCAACGCCGTCATACCGATCGTCCAGGAAATGAAGGTGCCGCTGGTGGGCGCGTTTACGGGCGCGATGACCTTGCGCCGCCCCGTGGTGCATGAAATCATCAACTTCCGCGCCAGTTATGACGATGAGTCCGATGCCCTGGTGCAGTATTTCGCCAGCCGGGGCGTCAAGCGCTTTGGCGTGCTGTACCAGGATGACGGTTTCGGCAACGCCGTGCTCGACGGCACCGTGCGGGCCCTGCAACGGCGCGGCCTGGAACTCGTCGCCAAGGGTTCGTTCCAGCGCGGCACCACGGCCGTCAAGGCGGGACTGGCGGCCCTGATCGGACACGACCTGCAAGCGGTGGTCATGGCCGGCCCCTACACGCCGGTGGCGGCGTTCGTGCGCGAAGCCAGCCAGGCGGGGTTGAAGGCGGCCCTGTCCACGGTATCGTTTGTCGGCACGGACAGCCTGCTGCAACTGCTGGGCAAGGAAGGCAACAACATCGTCATTTCGCAGGTGGTGCCCCTGCCGGACGACCGCCAGCTGCCGATCGCCGCCGACTGCGCCGCGCTGCTGGCCAGGCATGTGCCGGTGGCCACGCTGTCTTTCGTCAGTTTCGAAGGCTGCATCTCGGCCACCCTGATGGTGGCGGCGCTGCGCCGCACGGGCGCGGACCTCACGCGCGAGCGCCTGATCCAGAGCTTCGAATCGTTCGACCGGCTCGATCTGGGCGGCATGCGGGTGACGCTGCGTCCCGACAACCACCAGGCGTCGACGGCCGTTTTCCTGACCCGCATCGCCGACGGCAAGATCGTGCCGGCGGACCCGGGGCCTGGCGCGAAGTGATGCGCACCCACTTTTCCAGCCCGCCCTGGAGCCAGGCATGAAAATCAGGACCAAGCTGATCATCAGTACCAGCGTCCTGCTGGCCGGCGTGGCGGCCATGGCGGCGGCCAGCCTGCTGCTGGTGAAAGGCATCGAAACCCATGTGCATGGCTTGACCGACCGGACCGTGCCGCTGTACACGGACGTCTTGCGCCTGCGCTACACCGTGCAGGACATGGCGTCGGACTTTTTTGAGCTGGGCAAGGCGGAAGACCTGGCGCAGCTGGAACAGGTGTCGGACAAGATCGTCGCCAATATCCAGGCCGCCGAGAGCATCCGCAATGAATTGCGGCGCCACGGCGAGCCGCAGGCGGCCCGCTATCACGCGGCCTTCGAACAGGAATTCCAGCGCATGCGCGTCGCCGTGCGCAAGCGCCTGGAAAACGAGGCCTACTACAAGGCGCAGGCGATGGAGATGGGCCGGGTCCTGGCGCAGATCAAGGCCGCCGCCAAGGCCGCGCGCGGCAAGATCCGCTTGGTCGACAGCCAGGCCCAGGCCACGGCAGCCGAAGTGCAGCTGCAAAGCCAGCGCCTGAACGAGAACGCGCGCTACCTGACCGACTTGCGCAAGAGCATCCTCGACATGCAGATTGCGCTGGCCGAAACGGAGGCCGTGAAGAACCGCTTCCGCATCGCACCCTTGCGCGAACGGCTGACGGCGGCCGTCGCCCATCTGCAGGGAAGCGGCGAGCGCGACATCAGCCCCGCCCAGCAGGCGCTGCGAACGACACTGCTGGCCACGGCGCGCCAGATGCTCGATCCCGCCGCCGGCTTGCTGGCCTTGCGCGCCGGGCTGCTGGCCGAGGCCGGCGCCAGCGCGGCGCAGCAGGTGCACTATGCCGCGCTCAAGGAGCAAGTCAGCGCCACCCTGGCCACCGCTCTCCTGCGCCTGGCCGAGGAACTCGATCCCATCGAACTGCAGCTGGCCATCGGACGCGACCGGTTGGCGCAGGCCAACCGCTACATGCGCACCTCGGCCCGCATCGAGGACGCCAGCGGCGAAATCAACCTGGCTGTCGACGCCATCAGCATCGACGTGGGCGAAGTCATGCTCGCCACGGCCGCTGGCGACGTCAAGCGCCTGGGCGCCGATATCGCGCTGCACATCGGCGCACTGCACCGCGACATGGGCACCATGCAGACCTTGCTGCAAAGCATAGGCCAGCTGGGCTTGCTGGCCGAAACACGCAGCGTCGACACCTACCTGGACGCGGTGGAACGGTCAGGACAGCGGCTGGTGCAAGCCAAGGGCAGCGTGCTGGACAGCCAGGCGGCGCTGGGCGAGGCCATCAACCACGTACGCGCCTTCGAACGCGAACAGGCCGCCCATTCCGCGCAGCAGGTGGCGCGCATCACGGGGCAGCAGCAGGATGCCGTGACCCAGGTGCGCGATGGCGTGCGCCATGCCTTCATGCTGATCCTCGGCATCGCGCTGGTGCTGCTGCTGGCCTGCGTGGCCATCACGGGACTGATCAGCGCATCCATCGCCAGGCCGCTGGCGCACCTGTCCCATGCGATTGCCCATATCCGCGGCGGCAAGCCGCTGTCGGTGCGCGTGGCGCAGCATGGCAGCGATGAACTGGGGCAATTGATCAAGGGCTTCAACGGCATGCTCGAGCACGTGGAACAGCGCGACCTGGCGCTCAAGCAGGCCAAGGCCGAGGCCGACGCCGCCAACCGCGCCAAGTCGGAATTCCTGGCCAAGATGAGCCACGAGATCCGCACGCCGATGAATGGCGTGCTGGGCATGACGGAATTGCTGCAGCGCACGGAACTGAGCCCCAAGCAGCAGCGCTTCGTGCACACGGTGCACCGCTCGGGCGAAAGCCTGCTCAGCATCATCGACGACATCCTCGACTTTTCCAAGATCGAGGCGGGCAAGCTGGTGCTCGAACATATCCCGTTCGACCTGCGCCAGGTGATCGACGATGTCGTGGCGCTGTTTGCCAACGGCATCCAGCGCAAGGCCATCGAATTTACCTGCCGCATCGCCTCCGACGTGCCGCAGCACGTGCGCGGCGACCCTGTGCGGCTGCGCCAGATCCTCACCAACCTGCTCAATAACGCCACCAAGTTCACGGAACGGGGCGAGATTTCCGTCGATGTCAGCTGCCCCGCCGCCGGCCAGATCCGCCTGGAAGTGCGCGACACGGGCATCGGCATGGCGCCGGAAGCGGCAGCGGCCGTCTTCCAGCCGTTCCGCCAGGCCGACAGCACCACTTCGCGCAAATACGGCGGCACGGGACTGGGCCTGGCCATCATCAAGCAGCTGGTGGAAATGATGGGTGGCAACATTGTGCTGAAATCCGTGGCGGGCCAGGGTTCCAGCTTCGCCGTCACCATCGCCGTGGGCATCGTGGCGCCCGAAGACGCGCCGCCGGCGGCGCCGCGCGTGTCGCTGGCCGCCTTGAACGTGCTGATCGTCGACGACCATGCCACCAACCGCAGCATCCTGCTGCAGCACGCGATCGAGTGGCAGATGGCCGCCGCCAGCGCCGCCGACGGCGCCGAAGCGCTGGACCTGCTGCAAGCCGCGCTGCGCGGCGGGCGCCCGTTCGACCTGGCCATCATCGACATGCGCATGCCCGTCATGGATGGCGCCGAGCTGGTGCGCGCGATCAAGGCCGACGCCGGCATGGCGGCCCTGAAAATTATCATGCTCAGTTCGCTGGACGCCTCGGCCGAGCTGCGCCAGCTGACGGCGCTGGGCGTGGAATACTGCCTGACCAAGCCCGTGCGGGCGATGGAACTGCGCCACTGCATCGAAGCTGTCTGCGGCTACGGCACCCTGGCGCCAACGAGTGCTGCCATGCCTGCCCTGCCCGCTCCAGCGGACACCGCGAACGCAGGCCAGGCGCCGCTGCGCATGCTGCTGGTGGAAGACAATGCGATCAACCAGGAAATCGCCCTGGCCATGCTGGAAGACAGCGGCTACGAAGCGACGCCGGCCGACAACGGCGCGCGCGCGCTGGCCCTGTGGGAGCGCTACCCGTTCGACGTGATCCTGATGGATTGCCAGATGCCGGAAATGGATGGTTTTGAAGCGACCCGGCGCTTGCGCCGCATGGAAAGCAAGCAAGGCCGCAGCCGCACGCCCATCATTGCCCTGACGGCCAATGCCATCCTCGGCGACCGCGAACTGTGCCTGGACGCAGGCATGGACGACTACCTGGCCAAGCCGTACACGCGCGCCGCGCTGCTGGAAGTCCTGGCCCGCTGGCGTCCGTCGCCTGCCGCGCCGTCGGCAGCGGAGTCGGTGGAGACGGTGGAGACGGTGAAGACGACAGAGACAGCGCCCGGCGCCATCCTCGACGCCGCCGCCCTGCAAAACCTGCGCGCCATGCGGCGTCCCGGCCGTCCCGACGTGCTGGGGCGCATCATCGACCTGTTCTACAGCGACGCCCCGCGCCTGCTGGGCCAGCTGGAAGTGGCCGCCGAAGCCAGCGATGCCGCGGCCCTGCAGCTGGCGGCGCATACGCTCAAGTCGAGCTGCGCCAACGTGGGCGCGCTGGGCTTGTCGGCCACCTGCCGTGAAATCGAACAATACGCGCGCGGTAATGACGTCGGCAGCGCACTGCACCATATCCGCGGCATCCAGCAAGAGCTCGACCGTGTCCTCGCTGCCCTGGCCATTGAGAAGGAAGCCATATGAATACCGCACTGTCCCCGCAAGCACTGGTCCTGGTGGTCGACGACGACACCATGACGCGTATCCTCGTGACGGAAGCGCTGGAGCCGGAAGGCTTCCGCATCGAGGAAGCGGCCAGCGGCCTGGAAGCGCTGGCCGCCTTCCAGCGCGGCGTGCCCGACCTGATCCTGCTCGACGTCGCCATGCCCGGCATGAGCGGCTTCGAATGCTGCCAGCAGCTGCGCCGTCTGCCCGGCGGCGCGCACGTGCCCATCGTCGTGCTGACCGGCAACGACGACGACGACTCCATCAAGCAGGCGCTGGAAGCGGGCGCCAGCGATTTCATTTCCAAGCCGATGCAATGGCGGCTGCTGGCGCACCGGCTGCGCTACCTGCTGCGGGCCAGCAGCGCGCTCACCGAATTGAGCCGTATCCAGGAAAGCCTCAACCACGCGCAGGCGCTGGCCCGCCTCGGCAACTGGGAATACCGGATCGCCGGCGGCGACGGCTACTGGTCGCCGGAGCTGTTGCGCATCCTGGGCCTGGATGCCGATGCGGGCCCCACCAGCTTCGACCGCCTGCTGCAGTGCCTGCCGGAAGACCAGCGGCCCCTGCTGCTCGATGCCTTCATGGAGCTGCATGCGAGCGGCACCAGCTATGGCCTCGAACACAAGGTGCTGCGGCCGGACGGCGGCGAGTGCATCGTCTTTCACCAGGCCGAAGCCGTGCGCGAAGGCCGCGAAGTGCTCTTGATGCGCGGTACCGTGCAGGACATCACGGACCGCAAGCTGCAGGAATTGCGCATTGAATACCTGGCCAACCACGACGCGCTGACGGACTTGTCCAACAGGCAATTGCTGAACGACCGCATCGGCCAGGCCATCGCCCATGCCCGCCGCACCCGCTTGCACCTGGCCACCCTGATGATGGACCTCGACCGTTTCAAGTTCGTCAACGACAGCTATGGCCACCCCGTGGGCGACGCGCTGCTGCGGGAAGTGGCCCGCAGGCTGAAGCTGGCCGTGCGCGAGGGCGACACCGTGGCCCGCCAGGGCGGCGACGAGTTCGTCATCCTGCTGACCGACCTGCCCGACATCGAGACGGCCGAACAGATCGTGAAAAAGGTGCTGGCGGTGTTCTCCGATCCTTTCGTCCTGGGCGAACATACGCTGCACGTCAGCACCAGCATCGGCGCCAGCGTGTTTCCATCCGACGGCGACAGCGGCGACATGCTGCTCAAGACGGCCGATGCGGCCCTCTACAGCGCCAAGGACAAGGGCCGCAACGGCTACCAGTTCTACAATCACAAGATGGGCGTGCTGGTGGAAGAGCGGGCCGAAATCGAACATGCGCTGCACCAGGCGCTGGCGCTGGGCGAGCTGGAATTGCACTACCAGCCCAAGGTCGACCTTACCAGCGGCAAGATCTATGGCATGGAAGCGCTGCTGCGCTGGCGCCGCGACGGCATCGGCCTGGTGCCGCCGGACCGCTTCATCCCCCTGGCCGAGGAAACGGGCATGATCGTGCCCATCGGCGAATGGGTGCTGCGCACGGCGTGCGCGCAACTGGGCGTCTGGCATGCCTACGGCTTTACGCACCTGACGATAGCCGTCAACGTGTCGGCGCGCCAGTTCCGCCAGGTCGACATGCCGCAACTGGTGCGCGAAGTGCTGGCCGACAGCGGCGTGCCGGCCCACTGCCTGGAGCTGGAGCTGACGGAAAGCGTGCTGATGCAGAACCGCGACCTCGTGGTGAAGGCGCTGGAAGAATTGAAGGAAATCGGCGTGACCTTGTCGCTGGACGACTTCGGCACCGGCTATTCGAGCCTGTCCTACCTCAAGCAGTTCCCCATCGACGTCGTCAAGATCGATCAATCGTTCATCCGCGACGTGACCGACAGCGTGGATGGCGCGTCGCTGACCCGCTCCATCATCGCCATGGCCAAGTCGCTGCACATGACGACGGTGGCCGAGGGCGTGGAAACGGAGGGACAATTGGGATTTCTCAATACCAACCAGTGCGACGCCATGCAGGGCTATTATTTCAGCCGCCCGCTGCCCGGCGCCGAGATGGATCTGATGTTGCATGCGGGCACCCATTTGCCGCCCGACAGCTGCCATGCCGAAACGCCGCAGCGCGTGCTGCTGCTGGTGGACGACGAAGAGCACATCCTGTCCGCCCTGCGCCGCTCGCTGCGCAAGGAGGGTTACCAGATACTCAGCACCAGCAAGCCGCAGGAAGCGCTGGAACTGGTGGCCGCCCATGCCGTGGGCGTGATCCTCACGGATGCGCGCATGCCGGGCATGTCCGGCAATGAGCTCTTGCGCCGCATCAAGGGTATCTATCCGGAAATCGTGCGCGTGATGCTGTCCGGCTACCCGGAACTGCATTCGGTCACGGCGGCCATCAATGAAGGCTCGGTGTACAAGTTCATCACCAAGCCCTGGGACGAGACCTTGCTGAAAGACCATTTGCGCGAAGCCTTCGTGCGCTTCGAATCGGGCGTCCAGCGGCCACCGGTCGGCCCGCATGGTATCGAGATCAGCAACCGTGCCGCCTAGCGCGCCACCAGGAGCCGCCATGCAGGATCAGCTGTTCTTCGAAGGCTTGCGCGCGCTGGCCGAAGCCGCCTTCCCCAAGCATTGCGCCTGTTGCGGGCGCGAATTCGCCACGGCGGACGATTTCATTTTGCAGACGCAATCGATGCGCCAGAATGTCTCGGGGCTGAAACAAAGCTTCGACGACAACAACGTGGCCATCGTCGAGGTCTACCGCAACTGCCTGTGCGGCTCGACCCTGATGGATTTCTTTTCAGACCGGCGCGACACCTCCGAGGCATCGCTGCAGCGGCGCCAGCTGTTTGAACGCCTGTTGCCGCCGCTGATGGAAAAAGGCATGGAACGGGCCGCCGCGCGCGAGTATCTGCTGCACATCGTGCGCGGCCAGCTGCCGTGACGGGGCGGCTGGCCGCTGGCCGCTGGTATTACCAGTAGCCCAGCACCTTCCACCACGTCGTGCCGACGACGGCAAAGATCAGCAATTCGATCACGCACATGATGAAGCCAACTTTCCACCAGTTGCCCATCGTCACGAAGCCGCTGCCGAAGATGATGGGCGAAGTGCCCGTCGCGTAGTGGGTCAGGGTCATCATGATGGCCGAGCCGGCCGTCATCATCAGCATGAACGGCACGTGGTATTCGGCCGGGATCAGGTGCAGGCCCACCGTCAGGAAGGCCAGCAGCATGGCGCTGATGTGGGCCGTCGTGCTGGCGAAGAAGTAGTGCGAGAAGACAAACACCAGCACGAGCACGCCGGCGATCGGCAGCCAGTCCATGCCGCTGGCAACGATGGCCGCCTTCATGCCGGCCGAGAACCAGGCGATCACGCCCGTCTTGTTCAGCTGCTCGGCCATCATGACGAGCGCGCCGAACCACACCAAAGTGTCCCAGGCGCTCTTTTCCGACAGCACGTCGTCCCAGTCGATGGTGCCGGTAATGATCAGCACGAACAAGCCGACAAAGGCGACCACCGTCGCATCGAGCGAAAACGCGGGGCCGAACAGCATGGCCGGCACGTTGGCCCACAGCAGCAGCAACAGGGCGAAGGTGCCCAGCATGACTTTTTCCGACGGCGACAGCGGGCCCATGCCTTTCAGTTCGGCCTTGGCATAGGTGACGGCGTCGGGCGTGGCTTTGAGTTCCGGCGGCGACAGCCAGTAGATAATCAGCGGCATCACCAGCAGACAGACCAGGCCCGGCAGCAGCATGCACAGGGCCCAGGTGGTCCACGTCAGGTGGAAACTCTGGCCGCTGGCCTTGGCCACGAAGTCGACCACGAGCGGGTTGGGCGCCGTGGCCGTGAGGAACATGGCCGAGGTGATCGGGTTGGCGTGGTAGTTGACGAGGGCCAAGTAGGTGCCGACCTTCTTTTCCGTGCCCTTGGCCGGGTCCGAATCGAAGGCGTTGGCGATCGATTTCATGACGGGGTGGACGATGCCGCCGCCGCGCGCCGTGTTACTCGGCGTAAAGGGCGCCAGCACCAGTTCGCAGATAGCCAGGCCGTAGCCGATGCCCATGGTGCGCTTGCCCAGCAGGGAGATGAACAGCAGGCCGATGCGGCTGCCCAGCCCCGTCTTTTTCAGGCCGCGCGAAATCAGGATCGCCACGACGATCAGCCAGATCAAGGGATTCGAAAAACTGCTGAGCGCATCCGTGATGGCGCCCTTGGACGAGGTCGACGTCACTTGCGACAGCGAAACGATGACGATGGCCATCATGGCCATCACGCCGATCGGCATGACTTTCAGGATGATCGCCAGAATCGTGGTGAGGAAAATCGCTACCAGGCCCCAGGCCTTGGGCGTCAAGCCATCGGGTGCCGGCAGCAATAGCATGCTCACCAGCAAGGCCGTGCAGATCAGGGCGGGGACGAGGCGGAATGGGACGGCTTCCTTGAAATGCAGGAACAGGTCGCGCACTGTTTTATACATCATGATTTCCTTTGCTGGACAGGCATCCTGGCGGGCGGTCGCCCGCGTGGATTGGTGATAATTCTTTTTAGCAACATCATACAAGCTCATGCGCCACTACCCTGCTCCGTTACGCCTGCGCGTGCCAGGAAATTCCCGAATCGTTGACTTGAGCGGTATCAGAGTGCCGGTAAATATTGTTGAGCAGTGACAATGGGTGACTTTTTTGTCAATTTTTCTCTGTATCTTTCCCGTAGCTGCCGCCAGATATGCCACCAGGATTGCCAACCTTTCAGGGGAAAACTTGATGAATAGCACGGAACAGTACTCGATACACCCATCGATCGGCGTTGCCCGCGTGGGCAACAGCCATGATTCGTTTTATCTGGCGCCGGAAACGATCGGCGGGCTGCCGATCGAAGTCGACAGCAACAACGATCCGCAGCTTGTCGATGGCAAGCCGGTCCGCGTTACCCAATTCAAGGATGCGGCCGGCCGCGTGCGGCGCCAGGCAGCCGGCTTCCGCATCTACAAGTCTGTGGCGGGACGTCCCGGCGAAAAAGTCCTCGTCGACCTGCAAGACCCGAACATTGCCAAGATCGAGTGGACGGTGCACGTGGCAAACAAGAAGGCAGCGTGGTGGAACTTCATTCCCCTGCTGGGCGACCTGATGTTTGGCCCATACAACAGCTATGAAACCTGGGAAAAGACGCCGCCCGCCTGGAATCTGACGCCCACGTCCTGGACCAATCTGCGCAATGACACCGTCAAGGGAGATGAGGCACGGCAAAAACTGATCGTCGATCCGGGACCGCGCACACTCGATGCGCCGCTGGGCAAGGCCCATTTCGACAAGGATGGCGCCGGTTCCTATGCGCACGTGTCCTTCCCCGATCCGCACGCCATCACGCAAGGCTATCCGGTGCGCACGCTCGGTGAAATGCGCACGGATTCACGCGGCAACCTGCTGGTGATCGGCGCCTATGGCCGCGCGGGCGGCTCCGAAAGCATCACGGGCTTTGGCGGCGGCGATACGTGGAATGACGACGTGGGCGATGGCCCCGTCAGCGCGACCATCCATTTCACGGATGGCAGCCCGTCCGTGGAACTGAAAGCGTGGGTCGTCATCGGCTCACCGAAGTTCGCGCCCGAGCTGGTGAATATTTCCACCTGGGATGACGTCGTGGCCGACATGGCCATCAAATACAAGAACGCGCTGCCCGAGGCCTACGACACGGCCCGCTGGAGCGGCAGCGATGGCTGGAATCCCGACTATGTCGTCAATTACGGGCAGGACATTCAGCCCTTCCTTGCCAGGATAGGCGATTACCAGTGGGTGGCGACGGTGCCGTCGATGACGGCCTTCATCCGCCCTAACTTCGACGTGGCCGATGCGTCGGAAGCGAACCGGCCGCAGCGCGAAAAATTCTTCAGCTATTTCAGGAAGCCATCGGCCATCCGGCCCGGCACGGAGGAGCAGGCGCCCGGATTCACCGGTGGCCAGGGCGGACAATTGTTCAGCGAAGCCACCACGGAGAACCCCGCCGCCGGCATTCCTCTCGTGCCCTTGAATTCAGGCAGCAATTCCGTGCGCAACAACGTCATCAGCAAGTTTTCCGTACTGACGGATACGCAATACTTTGCCCTGCAGCAATGGGCGGCCGGCAAATTCGCCCCTGACGCGCCGGGCCTGGCCTTGCCCGGCATCGACCCGCTCGATCAGGCGGCCATCGGCAATTGCGTGGGCGAACCCATGTGCCCCGGCATCGAAGTGACGTGGAGCGTACGCAATCCCGTCATCTATGCGAAACCGTACGCCATCCTGCACCGCGTGGATGCCGACTACGCAAAAAACGGCCTGTCGGCGGGCCGCGACGAGTGCGAACCGCTGGACTGGAACGATCCGACCGTCGGCACCGGCTGCGAACCGGGCGACCTGACCAAGCGCATGGCCATCCCGTGGCAGGCCGACTTCTATGACTGTTCCGTGCAGATGATCAACTTCGACAATCCGGACCTCGTCAAGAATCCCGACACGCTCATCCCCGTGCCGCCCACCTATTACGCCTACTGGTGGCCGCCGCAAAGCCCGTGGAACGTGATCAATGGCGCCACCACCAAGGAAGAACAGGCGCTCGCCGGCGTGCCGGCCGGCATGCAGGTGATGTACAGCCGCGGCATGAACAGTTTTTCGCAAATGATCAGCTCATGGCACTACCTCGGTTTCATCGTGAACCAGAACCAGGATGCCGAGTCGGGCCGCCAGTACCCGTACTTTGTCGAAAAGGAGCGCAATCACGCCAAGTTCGTGGCCGCCAGCGTCGGGGTCGGCAATGCCAGCAGCTTCATCACGGGCGACGATTCGAACTACCTGCCCGCCTGGTTCCTCAAGGACGAGGAACCGCAGACGGCGCCCGAGAAGGCATCGCAGCTGTTTGCCACCGGCGGCGCGCAAGTAGCCGTGCATGACACGCCGAAGAAAATCCAGCCTGCCAACCGGCGCCGGTTTTCCCATTGAGTGTCACGCCAAGCACGTCGTCATCGCGCGGCTACGACGTCGTCATTGTCGGCGGCGGTGCCGCCGGCACTGCCGCCGCCCTGACCCTGGCCCGCTACACGGGCTTGCGCATCGCCTTGCTGGAAAAGCAGCTGTTCGACGATTACCGGGCCGGCGAAACGGTATCGTCGTCCATCTTCTCGATGCTGGACTTCCTGGGCGTCGGCCGCGACCTGCTGGACGGCGCCCAGCTGCCCGCGTTTTCCCATGCGGCCGCGTGGGGCAGCGCGGAGCTGATGTCGCGCGAAGCCGTCTTCAGCAGCCACGGCCACGGCTTGCACCTGGACCGCCGGCAATATGACGCCATCCTGCTCGAACAGGCGCGCCTGGCAGGCGTGGCGTTGCTGCGCCCGGCGCAACTGGTACAGCTCGAACACGGCGACCCGTGGCGTCTGCGCGTGGCGAGCGAGGGGCAGGAAACGGACCTGACGGCCCGCTACCTGATCGATTGCAGCGGCAAGCAGGCGGCCATCGTGCGCCAGCGCAAGCGTCCGATCCACACGGAAGACTCGCTGGTGGCGCTGTACGCCTATTATCAGCTGGACGAGCCGCAATTCCTGCCGCACCGCACCCTGGTGGAAACGACGGAACATGGCTGGTATTACGCCGCGCCCCTGCCGGGCGAGCGCGTGGCGCTGGCCTTCATCACGGATGCCGACATCCTCAAGCGCCTGCGGCTGAAGGAAGCGGCGCCCTGGCGCGAGGCCGGCATGGGCACGCGCCATGTGGGCGACATCCTCGCGCGCCTGCCCCCGCCGAGCGCCCTGCGCCATTACGCCATCCACAGCCGGGTGGCGTCGCTGCCGGCCGATGAAAACTGGACGGCGGCGGGCGACGCGGCCGCCTGCTTCGACCCGATCTCGTCGCTGGGCATCGGCCAGGCCATGGCCTCGGGCATCCATGCGGCGCGGGTGGCGGAAGCTTATCTGGCCGGCGAGCGGGGCATGGCGGCCGGCTACCGGCGCAGCGTCTTCGCCGCGTTTGAAACCTATCTGCAGATGCGGCGCGGCTTCTACGGCGCCGAGCAGCGCTGGCGCGATGCGCCCTTCTGGCAGCGCCGGGCCGCGTCTTGACGCGTCCGGCAAAAAAACTGAGCCAGGTCAAGAGAGCGCATGTCCACGGCCCGTTTCCGGGCCAATTCCAGCCCCGCCTTGCCATTCGCACTATAATGTTGGCACCGTGTGCGGCAGCATTGGCGGCGATAGACGGTAACAATTTCGTGTGGAGGCCGGTACAATAGCGTCTGGGCCTACACAGGGTTTCACTTTTGCCAGCAGTTGCCAGCAACTAACCATTTTTTTGACCAGCCAACAAATACTATGAGTTCGATGAATGAAGAGCGCGTTTTAAGCGTGCACCACTGGACGGATACCCTGTTCTCCTTTACCACCACGCGCGACCCGTCGCTGCGTTTCTCGAATGGCCATTTCACCATGATCGGCCTGCGCGTCGACGGCAAGCCATTGCTGCGCGCCTACAGTATCGCCAGCGCCAATTACGAAGACCATCTGGAATTTTTCAGCATCAAGGTGCCGGGCGGCCCATTGACGTCGCGTTTGCAGCATTTGCAAGTGGGCGACACCGTCATCGTCGGCCGCAAGCCGACGGGTACCCTGGTCTCCGATTACCTGCTGCCAGGCAAGCGCCTGTACATGCTGTCGACGGGCACGGGCCTGGCGCCTTTCCTCAGCATCGTGCGCGATCCGGACATCTACGAGCGTTTTGACCAGCTGATCCTCGTGCACGGCGTGCGCCAGGTCGATGAACTGGCTTACCACGACTTGCTGGAAGAGCATTTGCCGAAGCATGAGTTCCTCGGCGAAATGGTCAGCGACAAGCTGCGCTACTACCCGACCGTGACGCGCGAAGACTTCCGCAACATGGGCCGCATCACGGAACTGATCGAGAACGGCAAGCTGGCCGAAGACCTGGGCGTGCCGGCATTGAACCCGGCCGAAGACCGCGTGATGATCTGCGGCAGCTCGGACATGCTGCGCGACCTGAAGGAAATGCTGGAAGCGCGTGGCTTCAAGGAAGGCAATACCTCGACGCCTGGCGACTTCGTTGTCGAGCGCGCGTTCGCCGAGAAGTAATCGACAGCAAACTCGCAGCAAATACAGGGGCCCGGCCCCGCCGCTTCCCGCGGCGGCGCCGGGCCTTTTCATTGCAACTTGTGCCATCAACTTGTGCCATCATTTCCTGCGCGCTCCTGACAGAAATTGTCAGTACTTTTTATTATGATTTCGGCACCCGCTGGCTAGCAAGCCAGTACTATTGATATCTCCATCTGCGACAGGACTTTTCATGACACGTGCCATCACCATTCTGACCGAGAACTTTGCCGATTGGGAAACCGCCCTGCTCAATTCCACGGCGCGGCTCTACTACGGCTTTTACACGCAGTTCGCCACGCCCAGCGGCTTGCCCGTCACCTCGTCCGGCGGCATGCTGGTCACGCCGCAACTGGCGCTCGAAGAGATCGTGCTCGACGAACTCGACTTGCTGATGGTGTGTGGCGGCAGCTTCTGGCAAAGCGGCAAGGCGCCCGACCTGGGTCCGCTGCTGCGCGCGGCCCGCGACAAGGGCGTGGTGCTGGCCGGCATTTGCGACGGCACGCGCGTGCTGGCGCAGGCTGGCGTGCTCGACACCGTGCGCCATACCTCGAATTCGGCCGAGAACCTGATGGATACGGACTATGCGGGCGCGGCCCTGTACCAGGACGTGCCGTGGGCCGTGGCCGACCAGCGCGTCATCACGGCACCGGGCACGGCGCCTGTCACCTTCACCAGGGAAGTCTTGCGCGCCCTCGGCATCGCTGATGACAACCTGGCCGCTTACCTGGCCATGCACGGGGCCGAGCACGGCCAGGCAGCCCGCTAATTGGCACCCAGCACGCGTAGGCGCGCCACGGCGTGCGCATTGCCCGGGTCCAGTTCCAGCGAACGGCGGTAATGCGTGACGGCCAGGGCCTTGGCGCCGTCCGCCTCGTACGCTTCGGCCAGGCTGTCGTGGCCATTCGCCCCTTGCGGGTACAGTTGCACACCCAGCTGGAAGACGGCCACGGCCTGTTTCGGCTGCTGCCGCCCCAGCAGGCGGTAGCCCCAGGCATTCAAGTCGTCTTCCGTGGGTTCTGGCAAGCCGTGCTGGCGCAGGATGGCAGCCAGTTTCTTGTCCAGCCCGTCGAAACCGGCGCTCGCCGCCTGCTTGCGCAGCAAGTGCGCGGCATACGCGCCGCCGCGCTGCTGGCGCAGGGCGGGAAGATAGAAGCCGGCGACGGTATCGATCAGCTGTTCCGGCTGGCCGCCAGCCAGGTTGCTGAGGATAATGACGGCCAGACCATCGTTCGGATACACATAAAAGGCCGAGCGGCCACCGCCGATGCCGGCCACGGCGCGGTGGCCATCGCGGCCGATGGTGGGCCAGCCCAGCGCCCACGGCGCCGGTTTGCCGTCATTCAAGCTGGTCGGCTGCCACAGCCGTTCCACACCGGCGGGCGCCAGCAAGCGCCCCGACTGCAGCGCGATGAGCCAGTTGGCCAGTTCGCCCGCATTGCTGTTGATGCCGGCCCCGGCGCGCATGAACACGGGAAAGTCTTCGATCACGTTGCGGTAGCCCTTGCCGCCCCGGTCCAGCACGTAGGAACTGGCCTTGTTGGCGACCACATCCTTCGCGTCGCCAAAGCCGCTGTGCCGCATGCCGGCCACGTCGAACTGCCGGCGCTGGATAAAAGTAGTAAAGGGCTGGCCGCCTAACCGCTCGACCAATTGCGCCAGCAACACATAATTGGTCTGGTTGTAGCGGTAGCGCTGGCCTGGTGGAGCTTCCACGGGCAGCGCCTGCACGGCTGTCCACGCCGCATCGGCGTCGTCCGGCAGCGGACCCACCAGCTTGCTGCTGCGCTGGTCCAGCACGTCGGGCAAGCCCGAGGTATGGTTGAGCAATTGCGTCACCGTCACGGCTCGCCAGGCGACAGGCAAGTCCGTCAGGTACTGGCCAACCGGTGCGGCCAGGTCGACCTTGCCCTCTTGCACCAGCTGCATCACGGCCACGCCCGCAAATGCTTTCGTTGCCGAGTTGATGGAAAACAGGCTCGTGTCCGTCACGGGCACCTGGTATTGCAGGCTGGCCAGGCCAAAGTTGCGCTTCAACACAACCTTGCCATGCTGTATCACGGCCAGTTGCAGCCCTGGAATCTGGCGCTCCTGCATTTCGCTGCGCACGAAGGCGGCAATATCGTGTTCGGCACGCGATGCCTGCGCATGGCTGGCGGGAACGGCGGCAAGCGCCATGACGAGCAGGACGGACGGCAGGCATGGCTTCACGATGCGGCTTTCGGCAAGAGAAAACGGAACCGCAGCATCCCATACCTATTTGTCAACGTCAACGATAATCTTGCCAGTCAGAAAGTTACTCGTCCAGCCACACATCCTCGTACCCTTCCCGGTCGAGAATGAACTTGGCACCGCTGGGCAAGGCCAGGTAATCGACCACCTGCGGCAGCATCTCGTGCAGGTGTTCCGCATGCAGGGGCTGGTAAAAGCCGCTGGCGTCGTCGTGTTCACCGCAATGGATAAACCAGCTGATCGTGCCGTTTTCCGGTAGCTCGATGCGCGTGCCGTAGATGGGCGATTGGTCCAGGCTGCCGATGGCCAGGGCCACCATGGGTTCGGGCGCCTGCGCCGGCAAGCCGAATTTGTCGCAGATACGCAGCTGTTTTTCGCTGATCAGTTCAGTCAGGTTCTTCATCATCTTGTTCTCAGGATCCGATGTAGCGGTAATGGAGGCGCAGCGCGCCATCGTGGCCGGACATTTCCAGGTGCAGGATCGCTTCGCCAGGCTTGCCATCGGCCAGCAGCAGGCACTCCAGGCCCAGCGGTCCCGCCTCGGTGGCATACACGTCGACGGCGGGACGGCCGCCCTTGCCCGGTACGAAAGCTTGCGCCAGCGGCGCCAGGGACAGCGCCTGGTCCGCCGCAAAATAGCTGTCGAGCATTTCGATGATCTCGTCGGCCACGGCCGGCGACAGGCCCCAGTCGCGTTGCAGCGCAACAGGATCGCGCCCGTCGAGCGTCTGCACGAAGGCCGCGGCCTGCGCATATGCCAGCTGACGCAGGCTGTCGGTAACTGCCATTTCCATCATGTGGCTCCTGCCCTGTCCATTCAACAGGCGCCATTATAGTGCGTGGCCGCGCGCCTAGGCTATCCGTTTGCCATCCATAATCAGACCGCTTGCCGTTCATTTAAAACGCCATCCTTATTATTTATCGCACTGCAATAATATAAATGGACCGCGTGATATTTGGTGAGTATTCCCAAAAGATAATCGCGAATACGATTGATTTTCAATTGACGCTTATTTATTCCGGCGCTAATATCGAATAGCCATAGACCATGGCATACAGTGCAAGCAGTACTTAACCATCACAAGAGGATAGTACAATGCAAAATCAAACCAAGTTGTTCGCATTCAAACTGGCTGAAAAACAGGTACAGAAACAGGCGGCGCCCGCAACTGCCTGGAAAGTGCGCGACGGCGTCGCCGTGGCTGGCTGCACCGCCGTCGGCACCCATGATCAATATCGCGACTCTTCGCGTCTCAGGCCGAACGACAGCGGCCAGTATTGCTGATCTTCGCAGCACCCTGGAACCTCGCCCTTGGCGGGGTTTTATTCCAATCCCGACTTGATGAATTGGCGCCAATTGCGGCGCAGTATATTTCTGCGCGCGGCATTCATAATAAATACCAACATTAACTGATTCTTTATCGACGAAGAATTTTAAAATCCGGCATTTAAAAACCGGCGCCACTGGATACTCAATAAGCGGCACTTAACCACGACAAGAGGATGACAATGCAAAAACAGAATCAAACCAAGCTGTTTGCTTTCAAACTGGCGGAGAAAGAAGCAGACAAGGAAGTCAAGCAACCATGGCAGGTGCGCGATGGCGTAGCCGTGGCCGGCTGCACGTATTACGGCGATCCGGAAGATTACAATCTGCGCGACAGTTCGCGTTTTTCCCCAAACGATACGGGCGTGTATTGCTGATACCCTAGCCAACTGAAGGCCTTGCCACGGCAAGGCCTTTTACTTTCCTTCCCCGCAGGCCCCTGAATGCATAAAAAGGTATTGATTATCAGCCATAGCGGCGATCTGCACGCCGACCTGGTCGAAGCCATCCTCGCCGAGCGCGGCCATACCCCCTTCCGTATCGATCTCGACGCCTTTCCCCGCGATTACCAGCTGTGCCAGCGCCTGCTGGACGGCCGCGCCAGCGCGCGCCTGCGCCGCTTGCCCGATGGCGACTGGATAGATTTGCAGCAAGTGGGCGCCGTCTGGCTGCGCAAACCGGCCGACTATGCCTACGTCAGCGCCGACCTGACCCCGCAGGAACGCGCTTATGCCCAGCTGGAAACGGAGCAAGCGATCTTCAGCGTGCTGTACAGTCTCGATTGCTACTGGCTCAGCCATCCGCTGGCCCTGCGCGGCGCCCAATGGAAAGGCGAACAGCTGGCGCGGGCCGCGCGCATGGGTTTTCGCGTGCCCGCCACCGTAATCACCAACGTGCCCGACGACGTGCGCGCTTTCCGCGCCATCGTCGGCGGCCCCATCATTTTCAAGAGCATGTCCACGCCCAGCCTGGCAGCCGAAGCCGTCGAAGACGTGGACAGGGTCAGCGCCGGCATCGGCACCACCATCGTAGACGACGCCATGCTTGACAGCCTGGACGCCGTCAGCGAACTGAGTTGCCAGTTCCAGGAATATATCGTCAAGCAATATGAATTGCGGGTCACCGTAATCGGCCAGCAACTGTTTGCCGCGCGCCTGTATTCGCAGGACGATGTGCGCACGGCCATCGATTCGCGCGACATGTCGGCCCCCATCCGCTATGAAGCCGCGACCTTGCCCGATGACATACGGCAACGCTGCCTCGCTTTCGTGCACAGCTATGGCCTCGAGTATGGCGCGCTGGACCTCATCGTCACGCCCGAAGGCGAATATGTTTTCCTAGAAAACAATCCTGTCGGTCAATTTTTGTATGTACAACAACTGGTGCCCGCCTTGCCCCTGCTGGAAAGCGTGGCCACTACCCTGATCGAAGGAGCCTTATGCCGCAGCCCGACCTGAGCCAGATCCCCGTCCAGCTGCGCGAACTGGAACTGGCGCGCGACAGCCGCGCCATCGTCCTGGCCGCCTCGCACCTGGACATGGAACTGCTGCCCGCCCTATATGAACTGTGCCAGGGCATCGGGCCCGTGGCGCGCCTCGACGTGGTGCTGCACGGCCGCGGCGGCATCGTCAACGCGGCGCGGCGCATCGCCCTTCTGCTGCGCCAGCATGCGCGCCACCTGAGCTTTATCGTGCCCTTCCACTGCCAGTCGGCCGCCACCCTGCTGGCCTTGGGCGCCGATGACATCATCGCCGGCGACCTGGCCCTGTTCTCGCCCATCGACCCGCAGCTCGACGGCGCCGACGGTGGCTCCATGTCCAGCCTGGACATCAAGGTGTTTGGCGACATGGCGCAGCAGTGGTTCGGCGTCGATGCGGCCGAGGCGCGCCAGCAATCACTGTCCTTGCTGTGCGGCAGCATCTTCCCCCCTTCCCTGACGGCCTTTTACCGTACCACCCTGGAGCTGGCACAGATCGGCGAGGAATTGCTGGCCTGGCAATTGCCCGATGCCACGCCAGAAGCGCGGCGCGCCATCGTCGCGCAACTGGTGACCGGGTACCACTCGCATAACTATGCGTTGACGCGCGAAGAGCTGGCCCAGTTGGGCTTGAACATGACGCGCGATGCCCATGCCGAACGGCTGGGCTGGGCCATCTCGACACAGTTGCAATCGAGCATAGGCGGCGCCCTGCGCAGCGCGCCAGACGAACCGTGGAACGATGCCCTGCTGGCGTCGCGCGACGGCGTGCAGCTGCGGCGCCAGCGTCCGGGCGGCTTTGCGCCGCTGTGGAGCACGCAATGCTGACAGCACTCCCCTTTTTGTCCGATATCGCACGCTATGTCATCGCCTTGCTGTTGCTGGCGGCCAGCGTGGGCAAGCTGCGCAGCTACAGGGAATTTCGCGGCAACCTGGCCACCTCGTTCGGCGTGCCGCCCGCCGCCGCCCAATTCGCTGCGCCAGCCCTGGTGGCGGCGGAACTGCTGCTGGCCGGCTGGCTGCTGGCGGGCGGCACGCAGCTGCCGATGCTGCTGTCGCTCGTGCTGCTGAGTACCCTCACGGCCGTCCTGGCCTGGCGCTACTTCACGCACAGCGTGGTGCGCTGCAGCTGCTTTGGCGAAGCGGCGCGGCCCGTCTCGCAATACGACCTGCTGCGCAACGTGCTGGCGGTCGGCATCAACGGCGCCTATTTCGCATCCGAGCAGACGGCATCCCTGCCCGTCGCCACCTCGGTCCTGGCCGCCGGACTGGCGGCCATCGTCTGCGTGGCCGTGATTTCCCTGCACGACATCGCCACGTTGGCAAGGGCCGGCTGATGGATGATACGACCTTGCAACTTGTGCTGGCAGCGCTGGCCTTTGCCCTCGCCGGCAATATCTGGCTGACCCTGGCCGTGCTGCGCGCCAGCCGCCGCGAACGCATCGCGCCTGCGGCGCTGGTGCCGGGCGAGCCCCTGCCGGCAGTGCAAGCCCGTCCCCTGGCTGGCGGCGCGCGTTTCCAGCCGGGTGCCGCGGGCCAGGCGGCCGTGCTGCTGTTTTTGGCCAGCCGTTGTCCGAAATGCGCGGAAAAGCTGGCTGGTATCGAACAGCTGCTGCCGCTGGCGCGGGACGCCGGCCTGGCCCTGTGGCTGATCAGTGAAGAACCGGCCCGCCGGCTGCGCGCCTTTTTGCCCAGTAGCATCTTGCGGGAAGCCACGGCGCGGCTGACGCTACGCGACTACCGGCGCGTGAACCCGCTGATGAGTTCGCCTTCCTATGTGTTCGTCAATCACGAGGGCACGGTGGAAGCGGCCGGCCTGATCGGCGATGAAGACTGGCTGGCCCTGGCCGAACAATTGAACGCCGAACCGTCGCAGGAGCGCGCCGCATGAACCATGTAAACATCGGCCCCCATCTGGAACGCCTGCGCCTGCTGTACCCGGTGCGCTGGCGCATCGCCGCCGGCCTGCTGTGCATGGCCCTCACCGTGGGTGCGCAGCTGGCCTTTCCGCAAGCCATCGCGTATTTCATCGATAACGTGGCGGAACTGACGCGGCGCGGCGTTACGCCGGGCATGGTGGCCGCCATGCTGGCCTTCAGCCTGCTGTATGCGCTGGCCTCGGCCGCCCGCTTCTATCTGCTGCAATCGGGCGGCCACATGATCGTCATGGGCGTGCGCCGGCGCTTGTTCGACGTGGTAATCAACCAGCCCATCGCCTTTTTCGACAAGCACCATGGCGGCGAGCTGAACAGCCGACTCACGTCCGACGTGTCGGCCCTGCATGAAAGCCTGACGATCGGCGCGGCCAATGCCTTGCGCTCGCTGTGCGTGTTTTTGGGCGGCATCGCCATGCTGCTGCATCTGTCGCCCATGCTGAGCTTGCCGCTGGCCCTGTTCATTCCCATCAGCCTGTATCTGGGCAAGTTATCAGGCAGTAATTACCGGCAGCGCGCGCGGGCCATTTCCGCCACCCTGGCCGCCAGCGGCAAGGTGGCGCAGGAATACTTTGCCCATGCGCGCCTGGTGCAGGCGTTCAACCAGCAAGGCGGCGCCATGGCGCGCTACGCGCAAGCGATGCGCGAACTGCTGGGCGTGTCATTGGCCGGCACGCGGCTGCTGGCCGTGTTCCAGGGCGCGCAGGGCTTGCTCGCCTTCGTTGCCCTGCTGACCACCTTGTGCTTCGGCGCCCACCTGATCGGCCAGGGCCGCTTGAGCGTGGGCGAGCTGACGGCCTTTGTCATCTATGCCAGCATGGTGACGGACACGGCCGGCTCCATCAGCGAATTCTGGAACACGTGGATGCGCACGATGGGCTCGACCGACCGCATCTTCGAGATCCTGCGCAGCCACCGCGCCGTGCCCGAGGCTGCGCCGCAGCCGCCGCTGGCCGGCCAAATCGCGCTGCGCGACGTACGTTTTTCGTATCCCGAGCGCACGCAGGTGACGGCCCTCGACGGCGTCAGCCTGTTCATTCGCGCGGGCGAGAAAATCGCCCTCGTCGGCGCTTCGGGCGCGGGCAAGTCCACCATCGCCAGCCTGGTGCTGGGCCACTATCAGATAGACGCGGGCAGCCTGCAGTTCGACGGCATCGATGCGCACGTGCTGGGCGTGACGCAGCTGCGGCGCCAGATGGCCGTGGTGGAACAGGAGCCGGCCCTGTTTTCCGGCAGCATCGCCGACAATATCGCCTTTGCCGTGCCGGACCGGGTCGTGGCGCGCGAAGCGATGGTGGCGGCGGCGCGCCTGGCGCATGCCCACGAATTCATTGCGGCCTTTCCGGACGGCTACGAGACCCTGGTGGGCGAACGGGGCGTGCAATTGTCCGGCGGACAGAAGCAGCGCATCGCGATTGCCCGCGCCATCCTGCGCGCGCCGAAAATCCTCATCCTGGACGAAGCGACGAGCGCGCTCGACGCCGCCAGCGAACAGCAGGTGCAGCTCGCGCTCGATACCTTGATGCAAGGGCGCACCACGATCATCATCGCCCACCGCTTTTCCACGATTGTGAAAGCGGACCGCATCATCGTCATGGACAAAGGCCGGATTTGCCAGCAAGGCACGCACGCCGAGCTGCTGCGCGCGGGCGGCCAGTATGCGCGGCTGATGCAACAGCAGCTGTCGCAATTCCAGCAGTTGCATGACAGTGCGGCAACCCTGTAAAGTGGGCTGCATGAAAAAAACCTACCATGGCAGTTGCCACTGCGGCGCCGTGCGCTTCGCGGCCGAGATCGACCTGGCGGCCCCCAGCCTGCGCTGCAACTGTTCCTACTGCCTGAAAATCCGCTGCTGGGCCAGCCTGGTCCCGCCCGCGGATTTTCGCCTGCTGGCCGGTGAAGGCGAGCTGAGCGAATACCGTTTCGGCGCTCGCCGCGAGCGCCATTATTTTTGCCGCCATTGCGGCGTGCGCCCGTTTGGCCGCGGCGATTCGCCCCGCAGCGGCCCGTTCGTCGGCATCGGCGTCAACTGCCTCGATCACGCATCGGCGGCCGAGCTGGCGCAAGTGCCCGTCACCTTTGTCGATGGCCGGCATGACGAGTGGAATAGGCCGCCGCAGGAAACGCGGCATCTGTAGTAGCAATCTAGAAATGGTTGTCATCCACCACGGAGTTTTCCTACGTGGCGACAAGTCGTGTCCCTATGGCTAAGCCCGACGCAGGCAGCGAGAATGGTCTCAACGGTGCAGCCAATGTTGAACCGGATGATTACGCAAACCAACCATAGGGGACATGACCATGACTTCGAACAGCAACGACAAATCGGGCGGCCAATCGGACAAACAGCAATCGGGCCAATCGGGCAGCCAGCAGTCGGACAAACAGTCCGGCACCCGCCAATCGTCGGGCGGCACCCAGGGCGGCACGCACGAGCAGCACGTCGAGGCAGGCCGCCAAAGCCACAAGAATGACGGCGACAAGCAATCGGGCTCGCAGCAATCGGGCCAACAGTCGGGCCAGCAATCGGGTTCCGGCACCGGCACGCGCGGCGGCACGCATGAGCAGCACGTGGAAGCGGGACGTCAAAGCCACAAGAATGACGACAAATCCTGATCCCGGGGACATGGCCAGAGGCGCCTTCTCAACATGAAAGCACTGACGGCCATGCTGTGCGCCGGGCTGGCCATGGGCCTAGCCGCCTGCGGCGCCAGGAATACGGCATCAAACGTGGAGGCTCCGGGCGCACCGGCCGGGGTCTCCACGCGCGTGCTGGACGCGGGCGCCGACGCATTGCAAGCCCGGCCGCCGATTGCGGCGCTGAACGCCTATCTTGACGGTTTTCATTTCTATAATGGCAATCTGCGCGGCCAGATGGAAGCGCATCATTATTGCGCCATCGTCAATGAAGAACTGATCCAATGTGTGATCTACGATGGCAATGTCAAAGATGCCAAGCTGATGGGCGTCGAATACATCGTCAGCGCCAGGCTGTACGAAGGTTTGCCCGCGGCGGAAAAAGCGCTGTGGCACAGCCACGTGCATGAAGTCAAATCAGGCCAGCTGATCGCCCCCGGCATTCCCGCCGTGGCCGAGAAGGCCTTGATGCAAAAACTCGTCGCCACGTATGGCAAGACCTGGCATACGTGGCACACGGATGTACACAAGACCTTGCCCTTGGGCGTGCCGCAACTGATGATGGGATTCACAAACGATGGCCAGGCCGACGCCGCCATGGTTGCCGCGCGCGACCGCCGTTTCCGCATCGATTCGGCCGAAAAACGCCGCCAGCGGGCCGATATCGCCGCGCCCGCCATCATAGACGGGGCCGATGCCTGGCAGCACGGCACGACCATTCAGCTGGCCGACCCGACGGGAACGCAGCACGGTTCCTCATCACTACCGTCACCCTCCACGCACACGGCCGAACCCGCCATTTCGCGTCCGGCCAGATAGCCGGCACGCGAAAGGCCGTTGTCTGTAACCGCATTCTGGGCGATAATGACGGCCATGAACGATACCACCACCTTACCCCCATTGCCCGATCGCCTGTCGATCGACCCTAGCAGCCCTTATCACGTTGCAGCCGTGTTCGAGAACGACGTCGGCATCCGCTTCAACGACAAGGAACGTCTTGACGTGGAAGAATATTGCATCAGCGAACGCTGGATCAAGGTCGCTTCCACCAAGTCGCTCGACCGCCGCGGCCGTCCGCTGCAGATCAAGCTCAAGGGCAAAGTCGAAGCGTTTTACCGTTAAGCAATACTTGTACTGACCATCGAGGCCGATTTTCATCGGCCTTTTTTGCGTGCGCCGCCGTCCGCTCACGCATCGACCGCGACCAGCCCCGCCGCGGCCGCCATCGGCAGCCACAGCATCGTGTCGGCCAGCACTTCGTCCGGCGCCCTGCCACTGGACTGCGCCGCCTGCCGCGCGCATTGCGCGAGCGGCGCGCCGCCGGCCAGCGCTTGCAGGCAGTAGAACTGCCACGGCGGCAACTCCTGCATGGCAAGCCGGTAATGCAGGCGCGAGATGGCGACAAAGGCGGGAGCGGCCACGGGCTGGGCCGGCACGGCGTCGTCGGGCGCCGCTTGCGCCTGCTGCCAGAAAGCACACAGGGGGAACGACAGCGCCAGCAGCCGCGTGCACGGCGCCAGGCGCCAGGCCGGCGCCATTCCCAGCATCAAGTCCAGGCCGGAAGGCAAGATTGGCGGCGGCCGTTTTTCCAGCCCCGGCGCCCTGCCCGCTTCGCTGCGCGCCCGCTCCAGCTGCGCCAGTTCGACGGCAAAGCGCAAGGCGTCTCCCTGTGCCCCGGCGCCACGCTGGCTGGCGGCGAGAAAATCGGCAAAACCGCCGCCCAGCTCATACAAGGTGGGGGAAGCGGACGGGTGGCGCCACACATAGGCGCGGGCAAAGAAGGCGAACAGCTCGTCGCCCATCACCTTGCGCAAGACGGGATAGTCGGCCTGCAGGCATTCGAGCAGGCGCTGCACGTAGCCGTCCGCATGGATGTGCAGCGGCGCAGGCCCACCCCGCGCCCGTTTCAATACTTGCTCCTGCGTCAGGCCGTGGCGCTCGCTGGCCAGCTGCGCCCCGTGCACGGCACCGCCGGGCGCCGTCGTGGCCGTCAGGAACCACGCCTGCAATTGCGCCAGCGGCGCGCCATTACCGTGCATGGGCCGCCTCCAGGTGAAAGCCCAGCGGCGTGGAGACGGCGGCGGCAACCTTGGCTGGCGCGGCGTCCGCGAATTCGCCCCGCACCGCCGCGCGCGCCTTGTCCAGTTCGACCAGCAGTTGCGGATACGGGGGAATCTCCGCATCCCATTCCAGCAGGGCCGACACGCCGCCCGTCAGCTGCTGCGCCAGCGCGTACAGGCGCCAGACGGCGGCCGGCACGGGCGCATCGTGGGTATCGATCAGCATGGCGCCGCAGACGGTCGGCCCGGCCAGGTGGATCTGCACGATGTGGTCGTGCGGCAACTGGCGGATGTAGGCGGCCGCCTCGTAGCCGTGGTTATGCGCACTGACGTGGACATTATTGACGTCGAGCAATATCCCGCAGCCCGTGTCCTCGGCCAGGCGCCCCAGGAATTCCCATTCCGGCATGCTGGACTGGGCAAACTCCACGTAGGTGCTGGGGTTTTCCAGGATCAGGGGACGGCCGAGGAATTCCTGCACTTGCCGCACGCGCGCGCCCACGTGGCGCAGGCTGGCCTCGTCCAGCGGCAGCGGCAGCAAGTCGTGGCTGTTGAGCGAGGCGGCGCCCGTCCAGCACAGGTGGTCGGAAATCCACATGGGCCGGATCTCGGCGGCCAGCTGGCGCAGCTTGCGCAGGTAGGCCAGGCTCAGGGGATCGCTGCTGCCGATCGACAGCGACACGCCATGCATGACGATGGGCACCTGCGCCGCCACCTGCTCGAGCACGTGCCGCGCATAGCCGTGGTTGTCGATGAAATTTTCGCTGATGATCTCGAACCAGTCCACCTGCGGCCCGTGGCGCAGGATGTGCTCGTAGTGCGGCGGGCGCAGCCCCACGCCCAGGCCCAGATTAGGCAGGCCCAGGCGCGGCCGCGCCTCGTGCAGGATGCCCCGCATCAGGTCGACGGCGGCAAGGCCAGGCGCAGGTCGGTGGGCGCCGGGGGCGCTCCCACTGGCGTGCCGCGCGCCGCCATCACCTTGCCGTAGGCTTCCCAGGCCTTGTCATAGACGTTGTCGCCCAGCGTAAAGCTCATGGTCTGGCCCAGAGGCTTGCTGCGGTGCTCGGGCGCGGGGCCGAAATCGTACAAGATCATGGTGGCGGGCTCGGGCGGTTCCTTGCCCGTGGTGTTCGGATACAGCTGCGAGGCCGAAATCGGCACGGCGCAGCCGCCGAAGCTCGCGCATTTGTTGTCGCTGGGCGCGCTGTAGACTTTATCGTCCGCCGGCGGAGGTGGCGGCACATAGCATGGCGAGCCCGGCGCTGCGGCGGCCTTGACCGAATGGCCGCAGGAGGAGCCGCCCGTGTCGGCCTGGGCAAAGCCGCAGCCGCCCTGGGCGTGGCAGCCGTTGGAGCCGCGGCACGTATGGTAGACGGCCAGCGCGGCGCAGGTGGACGACGCTTCGCCCTCGAGGTGCATGCCTTGGCAAGCGTGGTACAGCACGCTCTTGTCGGCCAGCGGCACGCCCGTCGCCAGGTTCGGCGCCTGGCCCAGCACGGCCCAGCAAATGGCCATGCGGTCGCCCGCGCCCACCATCGACGGATACGGGAAGTCCAGTTGCTGGTTCAGCCAGTACTGGTCCAGCACGGAAGTGATGCCGTAGATGGCGCCCGTTGCCACCGTGCTCAGCATTCCTAGGGTGCCGCTGGTATCCTTCAGGCGGTTCAGGGCGCCCGCCACGTCGGCCGGCGCGGGGATGTTCTTCGGTGCGGTGGCCGGATTGTAGCGCTCGTTGGTCAACATGGCTTCGCTCCAGCGCTGGCCTTCCCTGTGCCAGCCGGCCCAGGTCTTCACGGGCAGCATGGACTTGACTTTGCCGAAGCGCTCGTAATGGTCGAACGGGGCGCTGTCGTGGCGCGCCTGCGCGTCGCGCGATTCGGCCTCCTTGCCGTTGTTCGCGTAGGACGGGTAATCGCACTGCAAAGCGGCCAGGTCCTCGCGGTAGTCGGGCTGCACGGCCATCAGGCGCTGCGCCGCGTCGCGCCGGTAGCGCTGGATGGCCGCTTCGCTGCCCTCGCCCTGGTCCGTGATGGCCGCCATCATGTCGATGGCCTTGTTGAACGAACCCGTCTGGCCGCTATCCTGGTCCTGCGGGCCGAAGCAGGTGTCGAAGCAGGGAAATTCCGCCCGCGCATGGCCCTGGACCCGGCTGTTGAACATGTCCTGCTGCACCGAGCCGTTGACGAACAGTTTTTGCCACAGGGTCTGGCCATCCGTGTATTCGATGCTGATGTAGCGCGCATAGCATTCGTACATGTAGCCGATGGTGCCGAACAGGGGCAGATCGTGCACATGCTTGCCCGGCGTCCAGCCCGGCAGGGGCACTTCCGGGAAGTATTTCGTGTGGTCCTGGCTGTCGAACTCGGCCAGTTGCGCGCGGGCCTGCTGTTCCGGTTGCTCGATGGCGAGGAACAGGTCGCACTGGTTGTCGTTCAGTTCTTCCAGGTTGACGCGCACGTGGCGATAGCCGGATGTGTCCTGCAAGTCGACGATGTGCGGGATCACGGTGCAGTGCTCGCCGTAGCAGGTCCAGCCATGTTCCTGCGATTGCAGCTCCGACCCCGTGAAGCATGGCGCCGTACCGATGGCCGTGGCCAGGTTGGCAGCCATCTGCAGGTGCAGCATTTCCTGGATGAAGACGCTGAAGATGATATTGAAGGCTTTCTGCTCGGCCAGTTCGGGACGGGCTGTCGTGCCCATGCCCGGCCACTGGCGGCCTTCGTAATACGTGATGCCTTTCGAGTTGATCTGGTGCGTGCCCTGGATCGAATACATGGTGGCCATGTACAGGGGAATGGTGAACAGTTCCACGCTGACGGCCGCCTGGGCGATGGCGCGCACGGCCGCCGTATCGGTGGCCAGCATGTCGAGCGGACGGTTGCTGATGGCGGGCTGGGTGCTTCCTAAAACGGGCATTTTCATTCTGTCTCTCCACAGGAAGGATGCGTTTCGGATATCGGGCCGCACCGCGCCATCTGCGCGCGCTGATTACGGCAAGAAATCATACGCCTGGGAAAGATACTTTTGCGGCAAGATTTATGCGCTGATCAAGGGTCAATGCAGACCGCCTTACACCGTGAAAATAGGCGTTTTCAGCTGCCATTCGATGACAATTGAATAGAATCGGCAAAAGCTGTGCGTGTATAAGCGCCGCACCGGCAGGCGCCGGCGCGTGGCTTGCATGGTGATAGTCAGGCGGCGGGCGGCGGCTGGAAGGCGCAAAAGCCGGGCCACTGCTCGCGGCTGTCGCATACTTTCAGGCAGCCTTTGTTGTCCTTGAACGTGGCGACGACCTTGATGGGAAAACCATAGTGTGGCGTGGTGGCCAGGAAGGCCGATGAGCAGCTTTGCTCGTTGCTGAAGCGGAAAGTGATTTCTTCGCGGCGGCCCTTGCGCTCAAAGCTCAGCATGAAGGTTTCATTGCTGTTCCACTGCGCCTTGCCCGGCACGCGGAAGCGGTAGCGCGGGTTGCCCGCCTGCTGGCCATCCAGTTTCTGGCCAAAGACGCGGCTGCTGGCCGTGGCCGTCTCGACCTTGGCAACCGGATACACGACGCCAAAGATATAGGTGCCGGCAAACCCCTGGTCGAAGCCGAGTCCCTTCTGGTAAAACGGCACGACGATGTGCGGCGCGCCCGTGTACTCGACGGTATTGCGCGCCGTCACGCGCGACGTCAGCTTGTCATCGGGCTCTTTGCCGAAGACCACGTCCAGTTCCAGCAAGGCTTGTTGCTTGTCGATATCTTGCGCCAGATAATCCTTGGGGAACATTTCGCCGTGCACGCAGCCGGCCAGCAGGGAGGCGGCGCAGCAGCCGGCGATCAGTTTGGATATTGTCATGGCTGTTTTCCTTCCGGCGGCGCGGAAATGAGGCCCAGCCCCGTCACTTGCAAGCCGTTCTTGCCTTGTTTCCATTGAAATTGCTGGCCGAACCAGGCCAGTTCCAGCTCGCGCCGGATACGGATCGAATCCGTGCGGCCCTTGCCCGCCTTGATGGCGGCGCCCGCCTGCGCGGAAGCGGTCTCGGACAAGGGTTTCAACCACCGTTGATAGGTATCGGGCGGCAAGGCCAGCACGCCGGCCACGCCGTCGTCGCGCGTGGCGACGATAATCCCCACCTTCGTCAGCGCATTCGTCAGATAGGCGCCGCGCCGCCCGTCTGGCGAGACGGAAACCAGCATGGCACGCGGATAGTCGCCGCTGACGTTGCCCGGCACGTCAAACCACAGCAGCTCGCCCGTGCCCGTATCGAGCGCGCGGCCGTCGCGGGGAAACAGCAGCATCTCGGGACGGCCCGGCTGCGGCACGCCCCATTCGGGGTCGCGCTCCGTGCGCACCATATTGTCGCGCTGCAAGGGACTGATGGGGCGCATCAGCGGTTCGCCATTCTGCACGCCGATCAGTATCGTGCCCTGGCCCGTATAGCCCTTGGTAAAGGCCAGCAGCATGGGCTGGCCTTCGCGCGTGGCCTTGATGGGCCGCACTTCCACCACTTCGCGCGCGCCGCCGGGCCAGTAGCCGTGCCGGCGGAAAGACAAGGTGACGAGAGCGTCGTAACGGCCATTCGTGACGGCAAAGTCGCCGTATTGCCTGACCACCGGCATGTTGGGCGTCTGCGCCTGTGCGGCGGGCCAGATGGCGGCAAGCAGGCTGGCGACGGCCGCCAGGCGGCATAAAGAGAGGGACAGCATGGCATCCTGTAAAGGTCGCACTGGGCGAAGAATCAGAATTCTAAACGATTCCTCGCCAGCAACACTGCCCAATTGGAAACATCAACGGCGCTGGATTTCGATCAGCTCGATCTCGAACAGCTTCGGCCACAGTTTGCCCGTGACAAACAAGCGTTTGCCCCGTGCATCCCAGGCGATACCGTTGAGCACGGCATCGGGATTGGCCGTGCCCCGCTGTTCCGGCGGCAGCAAGCCTGTCAGGTCGATCCAGCCGACAACTTTACCGCTGGCCGGATCGATGCGGGCGATCACGTCCGCGCCCCACACATTGGCGTACAGCTCGCCGTCGACTATTTCCAGTTCGTTCAGGCGCTCGATGGCACGGCCTTCCGCCTTCACCTCGAAGCGGCGCACCTCGGCCAGGGTTTTCGGATTGAGCACGCGGATGGCGGAGCTGCCGTCGCTCATGTAGACGAACTTGCCATCGCTGGCCAGGCCCCAGCCTTCGCCCTGGTAGCTGAAGGTGCGCTTGAGCTTGAAGGTTTTATGGTCGAACACATAGCCGGTCTTCGACACCCAGGTCAGGCCCAGGATTTCATCGCCCACGTCCGTGATGCCTTCGCCAAACACTTTTTTGTCGAGCATGCTTTTCTGCAGCACCTTGCCCGTCGCCAATTCCACCTTGCGCAAGGAAGACTGGCCGTTCTGGCCCGTGCTTTCATACAGATGGCCATCCTTGAACAGCAAACCCTGGGTAAATGCTTGGGGGTCGTGCGGATAGGTATTCTTGACGAAATAGCCATACACGGGGATGGCGGCCTGGGCATAGCCCATTTCGCTCATCAGTCCCACCGTGCATAACAATCCCAGCAGCAGCGAGCCTGCCGTGCGTTTCAGTCTGGTTTTACCTGTGTTCTTCATATGCTTGGCGGTGGTTGGCGAGCGGCTATTGTAATCGCCCGGGCTGCGCCATGCGCACCCTGACGAGCTCGAGCCAGGCGCGGGCGGCAAACGACAGCCGCCCTCCGCGGCGCCAGGCCAGCATCAGATTCCACTCCACAGGGGGACCATCGAGGGGAATGACTGTAAATTGCGTTTGATCCAGGGTATCGCAATACATCTTCGGCAGCAGGCATATGCCCACGCCCAGCTGCACCAGCGAGGCAATGAAATCCCACTGCCCGCTGCGGCCCGTGATGCGCGGGGCGAAACCGGCCCGCTGGCAGGCGTCGAGCACGATGTCGTTCAAGGCAAACGCGGCGCCGTAGAAAATGAAGGGACTGTCGGCCAGCTCGGCCAGGGCCACGGAAGCGCGCCCCTGCCACGGCGAGCCGGGCGCGGCCAGCAGGCACAGCGGCGAGCGCACGAGGGGCAAGGCTTCGAAATCCTGCCACGTGGCCGCATTGCCCGGGTAGTCGAGCATGGTGCCCAGTTCCACCGTGCCGGTGCGCAAGTCGCGCTCGATCGCCTGTGTGCCGCTTTCATACATCTTCAGCTCGATACCGGGATAGCGCTGATGGTACTCGGCCAGCCACGGCGCCAGGGTCGAGTGCGTCTGCGGCGACACGCCAACGCGCAGTTCCCCCCGTTCCAGCTGCTGCAAGTCGCGCAATTCCACCTTCAGTTCCGCGTGCAGGGCCAGCAATTCATGCGCGCGCGACAGCACCACCTTGCCCGCGTCCGTCAGGGTAAAGCGCTTGCCCGCGCGGTCCAGCAAGGCCAGGTCCAGCGACTGTTCCAGCTGGGCGACCATCTTGCTGACGGTGGGTTGCGTCACGTGCAGCCTGGCGGCCGCGCGCGTAAAACTGTTCTGTTCCACCACTTCGACGAAGTAGCGCAGGGAGCGGATATCCATGATGCATTCCAAACTCGAATGATAATCATGAGTTTAAGTCATTTTATCTTTTGATGCGGGGTCCCTACAATGAAACCTTCCCCCTGCCGCTAGAAAGCCTGCCGTGAAAGCCGTCCCTTATTCCACTACCGCCCCACTCTCCGTCCCTGCCTGGCGCCAGCCCGCGCAGACCGTGTGGCAAGTGGGCATCTTGATCGCCGCCTGGTGGCTGGCCGACGAGGCCGCCTCCGCCCTGCACCTGCCGTTTTCCGGCGGCGTCGTGGGTCTGTTCGTGCTGGTGGCCTTGCTGCTGGCAGGCTGGGTGCGGCCCGCCGCCATCGAACTGGGCGCGAACTGGCTGCTGGCCAATATGCTGCTGTTCTTTATCCCGCTGGTCGTGTCGGTGGTGCAATTTACGCAGCTGTTGAAGTCACAGGGTGTAATGCTGTTCGTAAATATCGGTCTGGGCTTTGCCAGCGTGATGCTGGCCACGGCGTTCACCGTGGAATGGGTGTGCGGCTATGAACGCAAGCTGCGCCTGCAAAAACTGCTGCGCCAGCGCGCAGCGAGGGCCCAAGCATGAACACCGTGCTCCTGTCACTGCTGTTCTTGCTGCTGACCCTGGTGCTGTTCTACGCCAACCAGGCGCTGCACCGCCGCCATCCGCACTTTTTGCTCACGCCCGCCATCTGCACCTCGGCGTTACTGATCGTCATCGTGCAGGCCACCTCGACGCCGTTCGCCACGTATTTCGGCGAGACGCACTGGCTGCCGTGGCTGCTGGGACCGGCCACCATCGCCTTCGCGCTCCCGATCTTCCAGGAGCGCAAGCTGATCCGCAAGCACTGGCTGGCCCTGTCGCTGGGCAGCTGCGCCGGCATCGTCGCGTCGGTCGCCGCCACCCTGCTGCTGGACCGCTTGCTGGGCGTGCATGGCGACATGGCGCGCAGCCTGCTGGCCCGTTCCGTATCGACGCCGTTCGCGCTGGAAGCGTCGCGCCATATGGGCGGCTCGGCCCAGCTGACGGGCATCTTCGTCGTCATGACGGGCCTGTTCGGCCTGATGCTGGGCAAACCGCTGCTGAAACTGCTGCCCTTGCGCATGCGCATCGCCCGTGGCGCGCCGTATGGCGCGGCTGCGCACGGCTTTGGCTTGTCCGTGGCGCGCCGGATCGGCACGGAAGAAGGCGCCGTGGCCAGCCTGACGATGATTTTTTCCGGTGTCGTGACGGTGCTGCTGGCGCCGCTGCTGGGGCGCTTGCTAGCTTAACGTTCCCTCGGCTCGATTGCGGCAGGTCAAAGCGGCAAGCGCGGGTTGGGCGATAGTGTGCGGACTCCCGTTCGCCCACCCTCCCGGAAACCCTATGGCAAGCACATCCAATCCAGGGCCGCAGGCCCTGCAAGTCGACTATTTTTCCGCCAGCGACCAGTTCCTGTTCACGCAGACGGCCGCCGATCTGCTGGAGCAGCAGGCCAATCTCGACCTTGATGCCCAAGTCGATGCCGGCCTGGCCTACCAGGTCAGCCAGTTCCAGTCGCAAATGAAGAGCCGCGCGATGACCGCCGGCGACCGCATCTTGCCCGCCTACATCGGTTTGCTGAGCCAGGCGACGGCCTTTGCCGCGCTATGGAACGCCGCCTACCAGCTGCAACGGCCCCGGCTGGCGCAAGCGGCGCTGGATGCCGGCACACGCGCCGACATCGCGCAGGTCTACCGGCAACTGGCCGTGCAATCGGGGCACATCAACCAGCAAGCCCAGGCGCTGACGGGCGACATGCGCGTCAGCGCCGGCGAACTGGCGCCGCTCAACGCGGGCTTCAATACGGCGCTGTCCGCCACCATCGCCGCCCTCGGCGCCGCCGCCAGCGCGTCATCGGCCAGCATCGACCAGCTGAAAGCCGCCATCAACACGAATATCGCCGATATCGTCGCCGGTGCCAACAAGACGGGCGCTGCCGTGACGGAATTGATCGTCAAGACCATGACCACCATCAGCGATGCCCAGGGTGATGGAAAGACCGCGCCATCGGGCGACTTCGTGGTGCAAGGCATCGATGCGGCGGAACAGGGCGTGGCCGAAACGGCCCAGGCCCGCGCGGCCCTGAACGCCAACAATGCCCTGCTGGCCAGCGCCTACCAGCAGCTGGCCGGCGCCGATGCGCTGGTGGCCGTGGCCAAGGTGGTGCAGGTACAGAACAGCCAGTTCAGCAGCGCCTTTCACAACGCACTCGACACGGCCCAGGTACTGGCCGAGGACTGGGGCCAGTCGCCGCAAGCACCGCCAGCGACGGGCATCAGCGCCGGTCTGGCCGCCTTTGCCGATGCCGTCGCCGGCATGGCCAGCAGCGCCGACACCGAAACGCTGGGCGGGCAGCTCGACTACGCCAACACGGCGTGGCAGCTGCTGGCCGCCAGCTTGGCGCCGCTGGAGCAAGCCATGACAGGCGCTTCCTGAACGGTGCGCCACCGCTTGTTTATCCGACCGCCCACACAATGACCCATCCGACCAGGAGCCGCGCATGTCGAATCAAAACCAGGCAGCACAAGGCATCAGCACCGCCAACAAATCGCAGTGTTCACAAGCGCTGCTGATACAAACCTACGCCAACAGCATCAACGAGCAGCCCAGCGTGGATTTTTCGGGCGACGCCAATTTGCTGAAATACCAGTCGCAAATCAACGATGGCCTGAGCCAGGCGCAAACCCACGCCACGGCCTACCTGAATGTCATCCAGCCCACGATCATTGCCAACATCGCCAATATCGGCAATTACTACGCGCTCAACAACGCCGTGCTGACGGCCTTGCCAACCGGCTCGACGGAGGCGCAATGGATCGCTACCCTGACGGCGCTGCAACAGCAATCCCAGCAATACCAGACGGCCGCGAATGGCGTCGTCAGCGCCCTGCAGACCTTGCACGACAACCTGACCACGGATTCCGCCTCGTTTTCCACCACCGTCAGCGACTTGAACGCGGCCGTGAATGGCGACAATGGCGTGCTCAGCTCCATCAATAGCCAGCTCAGCACCATCCAGGGGCAGATCGACGGCGCCATTGCCGGCACCGTGCTGAGCGGGCTGGCCATCGTCGGCGGCACCTTCATGGTCGTCGTCGGCGGCGTGGCCGATTTCGTCACGGCAGGCACGTCGACGCCGCTGGTGGTGGCCGGTGTGGCCGTCGTGGCCGCCGGTATAGGCGGCGAAGTGGCGTCGGCCATCACCCTGAAAAACCTCAACGATGAAAAGGCGACCCTGCTGGGGCAGGAAGCGTCGCTGACGGCCGAAGTCAAGCTGGCCACCGGCATCAGCAGCGGCTATGCCAGCCTGTCGAACCAGGTGCAGGCGGCCGTGCAATCGGCCACGCAGATGGAAAACGCGTGGGAATTCCTCAGCAGCGACCTGGGCAGCCTGATCAGCGACCTGCAGCAAGGCATACAAAACACGGACACCATCCGCACCCTGTTCCTGACGGCCGCCAACACGGAAATGCAAGCCGTCACCACGGACATCACCACCATCAAGGGCCAGATGACGGGCGTCACCAGCATCGTGGCGCCCAAGGGCCAGACGGTGGGCGAAGCGGCCGTTGCCGCGGCGGCGTGAGCGCCATGGCCGGCCTGCTGACGCAAACCCTCGCCAACCTGCTGGCCGCGCAGCAGCAGATCGCGGCCCTCGGTGGCTTGCCGCCAGCCGCCCAGCAGATCCAGGCCGGATGCAATGCCTTGATCCAGCCCATGGTGATGCAGACGCGAACGCTGCAACAGGCTGTTGCCGCCTTCGTCCAGGCGGCAACGCCGCAGCTGGCGCAAGTGCAAAGCATGCTGTCGGCGCAGGCGCCGCTGCCCGATATCAAGGCGGCGATGTCGGCCCTGCAGCAGCAGGCACGGCAGCTGCAGGGCACGGCCAATGGCACGGCCGGCACGCTGACGGCGCAAACGGCGCAATTGATGGGCTATTTCAACCAGCTTGCCGGTGTCGAAGCGGGCTTGCAAAGCCAGGTCACGGCATTGCAGGGGCAACTGGGCGACGCGCAAAGCGAACTCGATGCGGCGCAGAAGCGCTATTACTATCTGCTGGCGCTGGGTCCGTTCGGCCTCGTCGGCCTGGCCGTGGCGCTGGGCCTGTACTTGAAATGGAAGTCCGATGTCAGCGACCTGCAAGGCCAGATCGGCGGCTTGAATGGCCAGATCGGCGCCTTCAATGGCATGAAGGCGGCGTGCCAGCAGCTGGGCACGGATTGCCAGGGCCTCGCCGCCAGCATGTCGGGCGTGCGCAACGCCGTCAATTTTCTCGTCAGCGACTTGCTTGAGGTCAGCGGCGACCTGGACGCGGGCGATGCCGCGGTCGTCATTGCCCTGATGGCGACGGCCGCCAGCACGGAACTGGCCACCCTGGGCACGGATGCCGCTTGAGCCGCCTGAGGTCCATTGCTTGCAGGGACTGACGGCACGGGCGTTTATCGGGGATAATACGTCTTTCCCCTTGCCAGCACCCGCGCCACGATGAAATACCCCGCAGTTCAGCCTTTCAGCGATATCCTGCCCCGCTTGAGCGAGTTCGATGCCATCATCGATGTGCGCAGCCCGTCCGAGTTCGCGGAAGACCACTTGCCAGGCGCCATCAACCTGCCCGTGCTCGACGACGAACAGCGCGTGCGCGTCGGTACCTTATACAAGCAGACTAGCGCGTTTGAAGCGAAGAAGCTGGGCGCGGCGCTGGTGGCGAAGAATATTGCGCGGCATATCGAAGACGGTTTGCTCGGCCACCCGCAGCACTGGAAACCGCTCGTCTACTGCTGGCGCGGCGGCAACCGCAGCGGCGCCATGGCGCACATCCTCGCGCGCATCGGCTGGCCCGTCACGCAGCTCGAGGGCGGCTACAAGGATTACCGGCGCCACGTGAACGCCGAGCTGGCCACCCTGCCCGAGCGCTTCGACTTCATCAATGTGCTGTGCGGCCCCACGGGCAGCGGCAAGAGCCGCTTGCTGCAAGTGCTGGACACGCAAGGCGCGCAAGTGATCGACCTGGAGCAATTGGCGGCCCACCGCGGTTCCGTGCTGGGCGGCTTGCCCGAGGAAGACCAGCCATCGCAAAAAGCGTTTGAAAGCGCGCTATGGCAGCAACTGCGCACTTTCGACCCGCAACTGCCCGTGTTCATCGAATCGGAAAGCAAGAAAGTGGGCCGTTTGCGCGTGCCCGATGCGCTGATGGACAAGATGCGCGCGGCCGATTGCACGGACGTGCTCCTGGCCACGGACCAGCGCGTGCAATTGCTGATGCAGGACTATGCGCATTTCGTCGGCGACCCGGCCCGCCTGAACGTGCAGCTGGCCCTGCTGACGCAGCTGCATGGCAAGGAGAAAATTGCCCACTGGCAGCAACTGGCCACCTCTGGCCGCATGGCCGAGCTGGTGGAAGAATTGCTGGTCCAGCATTACGACCCCGTCTACCGCCAGTCGATCGCCCGCAACTTCAGCCGCTACGCCCAGGCGACGCCGCTGGTGCTGCCCGACATTTCAGAACATGCCTTTGAGCAAGCCGCGCGTGCATTATGTGCTATCGTCGGCGGCAACCGTACTGCCAGCGCCGCGTGATGCCTGGCTTGCCACCCAATTACCTATTTCAGCAGGATGAAGACCATGTCCGATAGCGCAGCAACACCTAATACACCGATCCGATTGACCGAATTTGCCCATGGCGGCGGCTGCGGCTGCAAAATTGCGCCGGGCGTGCTGGCCGACATTTTAAAGGGCAGCGGCGGCTTTCCCCTGCCGAAGGAATTGCTGGTCGGCATAGAAACCTCGGATGACGCGGCCGTCTACCAGCTCAACGACGAGCAGGCGCTGATCGCCACGACGGATTTCTTCATGCCTATCGTTGATGATCCGTTCGACTTCGGCCGCATCGCCGCCACCAACGCCATTTCCGACGTGTACGCCATGGGCGGCACGCCCATCATGGCCTTGGCCCTGGTCGGCATGCCGATCAACAAGCTGCCCGTGGAAACCATCGGCCTCATCTTGAAAGGGGGCGAAACCATCTGCGCCCAGGCCGGCATCCCCATCGCGGGCGGCCACACCATCGATTCCGTCGAGCCGATCTATGGCCTCGTCGTGCTGGGCCTGGTCCACCCGTCGCAGGTAAAACGCAATGCGGGCGCGCGCGCCGGCGACAAACTGGTATTGGGCAAGCCGATCGGCGTGGGCATCCTGTCGGCCGCGCTGAAGAAGAATGCGCTCGATGCGGGCGGTTACGCTTCCCTGATCGACAACACCACCAAATTGAATACCCCGGGCAAGAAACTGGCCCTGCTCGATGGCGTGCATGCGCTGACGGATGTGACGGGCTTCGGCTTGCTGGGCCATACCCTGGAACTGGCGCGCGGCGCCAAGTTGCAGGCGCGTATCGCCATGGATGCCGTGCCGCTGCTGCCGCAAGTGCAGCAACTGGCGCAAAAAGGCAACATCACGGGCGCCTCCGGCCGCAACTGGCAGGGCTACGGCGCGCAAGTGGCGCTGGCCGACAGCCTGAGCGCCATCGACAAGGCGATTCTGACGGACCCGCAAACGGCCGGCCCCCTGCTGGTGGCCTGCGCGCCGGAAGCCGTCGAGCAAGTGCTGGCGATTTTCCGCGCAGAAGGTTTTGCCGACGCCACAGTGATTGGCGACGTGCTGGAAGGCACGACCGGGGTTTCCGTATTTTAATGAATAATTTTTTAAAGGCAGTCCCATGACCACATTCTCGAAATTTCCCGCCATCCTGGCCACCGTCGCCGCCACCCTGGCCATCCACAGCGGCCTGGCGCAAGCGCAGCAAGTGTTGCGCGTGTCCGCCATTCCCGACGAAGCGCCGACGGAATTGCAGCGCAAGTTCAAGCCGCTGGGCAGCTACCTGGAGAAAAAGCTGGGCATGAAAGTGGAATTTACGCCCGTCACCGATTACGCGGCGTCCGTGGAAGGCTTGATCAATAACAAGCTCGACATGGTCTGGTTCGGCGGTTTTACTTTCGTGCAAGCGAACGTGCGCAGCGGCGGCAAGATCGTGCCGCTGGTGCAGCGCGAGGAAGACACGAAATTCCGCTCGGTTTTTGTGACCACCAGCAAGGACATCAACCAGTTGTCCGACCTGAAAGGCAAGAATTTCACGTTTGGTTCGGAATCGTCGACCTCGGGCCACTTGATGCCACGCTACTACTTACTGGCAGCCAAGATCAATCCTGACACGGACATGAAGCGCATCGCGTTTTCCGGCGCGCATGACGCCACCGTGGCGGCAGTGGCCGGCGGCAAGGTCGATGCGGGCACCTTGAACATTTCTGTTTGGGAAAAACTGGTCGAAGCGAAAAAGGTCGATCCCAGCAAGGTGCGCGTGTTCTACACGACACCAGGCTACTACGACTACAACTGGAGCGTGCGCGCCGACATGAACCCCGCCGTGCGCAAGAAGCTGACGGACGCCTTCCTGGCGCTGGACCCGTCTACGGCCGAAGGCAAGGAAATCCTCGAATTGCAGCGCGCCACCAAGTTCATCCCGACCAAGGCCGAGAACTACAAGGATATCGAAGCGGCCGCGCGCGATGCGAAGCTGTTGAAGTAACTTTATTGCCGAACCTGTCGGATTACGTCCTGCGGACTAATCCGACCTACGCTGTCCGTTGTATGGCGTAGGTCGGATTAGCGGCGCAGCCGCGTAATCCGACACCGCCCCAAAAAAAACCGAAACATCGCATGACATTCCAACTTCACAAGGTCAGCGTCCACCACGCGGGCGCGCCCGGCAATGCGCTGGCCCTGCGCGAGCTTAGCCTGGACGTGGCCCAAGGTGAACAGATCGCCCTGATCGGCCCTTCCGGCGCCGGCAAGACCAGCTTGCTCCATACCCTGGCGTGTGCGCTGCGCCCCGAATCGGGCATATTGAACATTCTTGGCACTTCACCCTGGCAAGTCGCCAGCGCCGCGCGCCACCGCTTGCGTGCGCGCCTGTTCCTGGCGCCGCAAACGCCGCCGCTGCCGCCGCGCCAGCGGGTCGTCAACGCCGTGCTGGCAGGCCGCTTGCCGCAATGGAATTTGTGGACGGCCATCCGCTCGCTGCTGGCGCCCATCGACCCGCGCACCGCGTGGGAAGCGCTCGGTAAATTCAACCTGCAAGACAAGCTGTATGCGCGTGTTGACCGCTTGTCCGGCGGCGAACGCCAGCGCTGCGGCATGGCCCGCGCGCTCGTGTCGAACGCGGAAGTCTTCCTCGTCGACGAGCCCTTGTCCGCGCTCGATCCCACACTGGCTTTGCAGACGATCCATGTGCTGCAGGCCGAAGCAACGGAACGCAACGCCACCCTGATTTGCAGCTTGCACCAGGTGGAGATCGCCCGAGCCTGCTTTACGCGCATCGTCGCCCTGCGCGATGGCCAGATCGTCTTCGACTTGCCTGGCGCCGAGGTCAGCGACGCGATGATCGCAGCGCTGTACCGCAACAAGGCCGACCCCGCGCCGCAATTCGAGGCCGTGGAAACAAATCTGGACGCCGCGAGGCCCCTTTGCTGAAGAGCACCGCCATGCCGCGCGACCCCTCCTGGCGCGGCCGCCTGACCGGCGCTGCCGTCGTGCTGCTCGTGCTGTGGCCGATGCTGGTGCAGGCCGAATTCAAGCCGTGGATCTTATGGGATGCGCAAAGCCTGGCCGCCACCTGGCAATTCATCGCCAGCTTCGTGCCGCCCGCCCACTCGCTGGAATTCCTGCAACTGGTAGCTATTTCCAGCTGGGAAACCATTGCCATGGCCACGGCCGGCATGGCGCTGGCCATGCTGGGCGCCATCCCATTGACCTTGCTGGTGACTGAGCGGCTGTCGATTTCGCGCATCGGCTCTGGCCGAGTGTCGCCGCTGGCTGCCAGCGTGCGCCACGCCGTGCGCGCGCTGCTGGTGCTGCTGCGCAGCGTGCCGGAACTGGTCTGGGCCTTGCTGCTGGTGCGCATCGTCGGCCTGGGACCGACGGCGGGCGTGATCGCCATTGCGCTCACTTATTGCGGCATGCTGGGCAAGATCTACGCGGAAATCCTCGAGTCGTCGGATGCGTCCGCCTGCAACGCCCTGCTCCACAACGGCAGCGGCCGCTTGAAAGCCTTGCTGTACGGCGCCTTGCCCGAGTCGGCCGCCGAACTGGTGTCGTACACGATTTACCGCTGGGAATGTGCGATCCGCGGCTCCGTCGTCATGGGTTTTGTCGGCGCGGGCGGCCTGGGCCAGCGCATGGATGAATCGATGAAGATGATGGCGGGCAGCGAACTGGCCACGATGCTGATGGTGTTCGTGCTGCTGGTGGCGGGTGCAGACGCCGTGTCCGCCATGCTGCGCCGGAGGCTGGCATGAAGCATCACCTTGACGCCATGCTGCCCACCCCGTCGCCCGTGCGCTGGTCGACCTGGGCCTTGCTGGCCGGTTTGCTGCTGCTGGTCATCGCCAGCTTCGCCACCCTGCCCCTGAAATGGGGCGAATTCTTCAGCGCCGACGCCGTGCGCACGAGCGCCGACTTCCTGCACGGCTTCGCCCCGCCCGAGCTGGCGCCGAACTTCCTCATGAAAGTGGGCGTCGCCACGTTCGAGACCCTGGCCATGTCGGCCATCGGCACGGTGATCGCGACACTCGTGGGCGCGCTGCTGGCCCTGCCCGCCAGCGGCCGCTTTGGTCGCTTGGCGCGCAATGCCACGCGCGCGATACTCAACGTGCTGCGCTCGATTCCCGAACTGGTATGGGCTTCGATTCTGCTGATCGCCGCCGGCCTGGGCCCGTTCGCGGGCACCCTGGCGCTGGCGCTGCATACGATGGGCGTGCTGGGCCGATTGTTTGCCGATGCGTTTGAGAATTGCCCGCCCTTGCCCGCCGCCACCTTGCGCATCAATGGCGCGCGTCCTGCCGTGGCGTTCCTGTACGCCACCTTGCCCCAGTGCGGGCCGCAGATGATGTCGTACACCTTGTACCGCTGGGAAAACAATATCCGCGCCGCCGCCATTCTCGGCGTCGTCGGTGCTGGCGGCCTGGGGCAAATGCTGAAATACCATCTGTCGCTGTTCCAGATGCAAAACGCCGCTACCGTCATCGTCGCCATGCTGCTGATGGTGGCCGCCGTCGATGGCCTCAGCTACCTGCTGCGCCGCGCCATGACCCGTTAATTTTTTACTTTTCACAAGGAAAACCCATGTCAGGCTGGTGGACCATTATCTCGACAGACACGCCGGAGCAAATGGCCGACATGACGAAAGTCAACAAAGACGCTTTTCTCGCCACGTGGGAAGCGGGCCTGTTCGGCGCCGACTGGATCGCCCAGCTGTGCCACGATGGCAAGGCAACCCAGCTGTCGTCGAACGGCTTTCCCAACCGCTACACGGCGCCGGCGAACGTCGTCGTGCCCCTGCTGCAGGCGGGCATCGCCGAGGCGCAGGATGGCGAATTTCCACAGGACCGGCTCACAGGCTGGCCCGGCTGCATTACCGTGCACCAGGACCGCATCGCCGCCTGTGAACCCGGTCAACTGCTGACCATCGAAGTGTGGGATCAATCGTAAATGATGATCAAAGGCAAATGGTTTAGACTGATGCGCAGCCGCAACTAGAGGAGTTCATGATGGGATTGGCAATTTCGGTCGGCGCCCTTGCCGACCTGCAGGAAGAAGACCCGGAAGGCGCGCAGTGGCTCGTCACCGCTTTGGAAGAAGCCAATCTGCTGCTGCAAAAGGCGGGGCTGCCACAGCACAACGAACCGGCCACGCTGCCGCAACTGGACTCGCGCGTCATGCTCGATTCCTTTCCATACAGCTTCCTGCACACGCTGCGCCGCGCGTATGCCCATGCACGCCTCGATGCGCAATGGCGTGCCACGCCACTGGCCGACGGCGAGGATGCAACGGAGGATCCGGTGCTCGATGCCGCGCAGGATGACTTTGACAGCCACCTGATCTGCCATTCCGATTGCGAAGGTTTTTATTTCCCCCTCGTCTTCGAGGAAGTCATTTTTGCCGATAAGGAACACGCGCTGCTGGGTGGCATGCTAGGCTCCTCGTACAGCCTGCGCGCTGAACTGGTCACGGTCGCGCCCGCGCTGGGCATATTTCTGCTGGGCGACGAACTGAGCGATGAAGAAGCGGCCCGCATCAATGCGCGCATCGACGCGGAGGACGGCCTGGAACGCGAACTGGTCGCCTGGCTGGCCGCGTACGAGGCATGCCGGCTCAGCATCGAGCACAAGACGGCGATCGTCTTCAATTGAGTATGCTGATACGCACCACCACCGCCGCCGATTGGCCGGCACTGAAGTCCACGCGCCTGGCCGCCCTGCTCGACGCGCCCACGGCCTTTGGCGCCAGCCACGCCAGCGCCGCCGGTTTTTCCGATGCCGACTGGCAGCAGCGCGCCACCAGCACGCCCCAGCGCACGTTTTTCCTCGCCTTTGATGGAGAACACCCCATCGGCCTGGCCGCGCAAGTGGTGGCCGGCAATGGCGAGTGCCACCTGATCGCCATGTGGGTGCATCGCGAATATCGGGGCATGGCCGTGGCGCAAGGCCTGGTCGACGCCGTGAAACAATGCGCTGTCGGCAATGGCCATCGTCGGCTGGTGCTCGACGTGGCACCGGAAAATGCACGCGCGGCCGCGTTTTACCGGAAACAGGGCTTTGTCTTTTTACCGGAGTGGGAAGCGCTGGAAAGCCATCCGCATATCCAGGTGCAGAAGATGGAGTGGCTGGCGCCGGCATAGGTATTAATCAGTACAAAGGTGCAAAGTGATGCTGCGATCTATTTCCACACTCCTGATATTGACCGCCCTTGCCGGCAAGGCGAGCGCAGCGAATATTCCCGATATCGTTCTTGAATATGCCCATGCGTTTGCGCAAACACAGGCGGCGGACAAGCAAGCATCCACGCCGCCAGCCGACTACGCGCAATGGTTCTTTGAGGGCTTGACCCATCCCTCCGGCGGCATCGTGACGCAATCGGCCGCCATGCGAGATGCCTACGTGAATGGCCAACGCTATTGGCGCGATCATCCGTCCGAACGGACCAACATCATGGCAGGCTATGGCTACCGTGCCGTCGAGCGCGATGGCGTCTGGTCGCGGGGCTTTGAAAAGAGCGTTTTCCAACCGGCCCATGTTGACCTGGACGGTGACGCCGGCGCATGGTGGTTCAACTCCTTCGGCAGCGTCGCGTGGCGGGACGTCGGCCTGGTGGCGCCCAATTCAAGCTATGAGCAGCCGCGCGTGCATATTGCCGGTTATCTCAGTCCCAAAGGCCATTACGGCCATCTGGGCGCCTATGAACATGAAGTCCTGGTCACGTCGGGCGTCGCCGTGCAAGCTGCGGATCATTGATGGTGAATCCGGATAAACGCGATTTCAGGCACTCCATTCATCCCGATTGACATCCTGTCTTAAAAACCACCTGGCGCCTGTGTTTTTTTCTACACTCTGCCAAGGTGAGATTACTTGGGATTCAAATGAACAGGATGAATATGCGTGCAATAGCTGGTCTTATGCTGTGTTTATACGGCGCCGCGGTACAGGCCCAGGCGGATACGGCGCAAGCCACAGAGCCATCCGTGCAGGATGAGACAGCGTCCGTCAATGTAAAGGGCATCCGCGACCCGGACTGGAAGCCCTACAGTGCCATGCTCAAGGGCGTCAAGCGCTTCGAGGAAAAACAGGCGCTGGCGCCAGGCGCGCAGCTGCGCTTCATCCTGGAGCCGCGCCGTGCCGATGTCGACATGCACGCCATCGCGCTGCGGCTGGAAAGCGATGAAGCGGCTATGGCCATACCGCTGGGGGAGCGCAATATCTTCACCTTGCCCGTCGAACAGGGGCTGCTGTATGAGAAGGCCGAGCTGACCGTGAACCGCAAGGCGGGCTCGGTCAGGTGGATTCCCTACGTCAGGAGCGCGGCGGCCAGCGACACGTTGCGCCGCCTGGGCGACCTGCGGCTGGCGTGCGAAGTCCATTGGGCCATCGACAAGGACACCTTGCCTTTTGCCATGCGCACGGCGATGGGCGCATTGGGCGGACCCTGCAATTTCGTGTCGCAAAAGGGCACCTACAGCTTTTCCGAACCGCGGCGCATCACGGCCGCGACCATCAGTTACAACGGCAAAAGCGCGCCCGTGCCCTTCAGCGGTTCGTCGTTCACGCCGCCATTGCGGGAGCAGGATTGGAGCGATGACAGCGTTGTCGAGCTGACGTTCGACAATGAACAAGCTGCGCGGTGATTATTTCACCCGCTGCTTTTCCAGCTTCCTCGCCAGCGTACGCCGGTGCATGCCGAGGCGGCGGGCCGTTTCCGAGATATTGAAATCCGTCTCGGCCAGCATTTCGTGGATGCGTTCCCATTCCAGGGTCTTGATGTTGGTGGCGCGGTTCGTCAGTTCGATGTCGGCGTTGCCGGCCACGTGGCCGAAGGCAGCTTCGATGTCGTCCGTGTTCGACGGTTTCGCCAGGTACTGGCAGGCACCCAGCTTGATCGCTTCGACGGCCGTGCCGATGCTGGCGTAGCCGGTCAGCACGACGATCAGCATCTCCGGGTCGTGCTGGTGCAGCATCTGCACGCAGGCCAGGCCCGACGTATTGCCGTTGAGTTTCAGGTCGACGACGGCGTAGTCGGGGCAATGCTGTTCCAGCAAGGCGCTCGCTTCGTCGAAATTGGTGGCCAGGATGACCTGGTAGCCGCGCCGTTCGAACGAGCGGCCCAGGGTGCGTGCAAACGCGGCATCGTCTTCCACGATCAGTAACAGACGGTCATCCTGCATGGTGGTCGCTTTCTCTTTCCAGTTTGATGGCCGCCAGCGGCAAGGCCAGGTGCACCACCGCCCCGCCCTGCACCCGGTTGCGTGCCGTCACCGTGCCGCCCAGGGTACGCGCGACATTGACCACCAGGAACAAACCGAGGCCGCCGCCGGGCTTGCCCTTGCTGCTTTGGTACGGCTTGCCCAGGTGCGTCAGCATCGACGGCTCGAAGCCAGGGCCCGCATCGGTAATGACCAGGTGCAAGGCGTCCGCTTCGCGCGTCGCTTCGAAACGCAGCCACTCGGGCGATGCTTCCAGCGCATTGTCGAGCACATTGCAGATGGTTTGCTTCAAGGTCGAATCGAAGACGACGGGCACGTCGTGCTCGATGCGGTTATCGTACTCGAAACCCTGGATCGGGCGGCTGGTGCGCCACTCGTCGACCAGGTCGTTGAGGAAGGTATTGATCGTCGTTTTCACGGAAGATTCCCCGCGCGCCTCGCCCGCGGACAATAAAATGCCGCTGACAATGCTCTTGCAGCGCTGCAACTGGGCCTGCATTTCCGTGATTTCTTCCAGCAATTCGCTGTTCTTGCTCAATTCCGGCATGCGGCGCCAGTCGCCGAGGATGACGGAGAGTGTTGCCAGCGGCGTGCCCAGCTCGTGCGCGGCGCCCGATGCCAGCAAGCCCATGCGGATGATGTGCTCTTCTTCCGCCGCGCGCTGGCGCAAGTCCGCCACCTTGGCGTCGCCGGCGCGCTGGTTGCGGTTGATGCGCGTGATGAACACCACGAGCAAGGCGGCGTTCAGGATGAAACAGATCAGCAAGCCCTGCACGTACAGGCTGGAAAAGCCCCGCTCGGGGTCGATCGGCAGAATCAAGGGGCCGGGCAGCAAGGCCAAGCCGGCCAGGCACAGGCTCGTAATGGCCACCATGATCCACGTCGACCACACTTCCAGCAGGACGGCGCTGAGGATGACTTGCAACAAATACAGGAAGGCAAACGGATTGCTGATGCCGCCGCTCAGGTAGAGCTGGGCCGTCAACACGGTGACGTCGACCAGCAGCGCGAGGAACAACGCCGTGTTGGAGACGGGCTGGCGTTCATGCCAGCGCAGCAGGCTGGCAAGGTTAAAAGCGATGAGGCAGGACAACACTTCGAGCATGTAGGGCACGGGCAAGGCGATGCCCAGTCCCACGCCCACGCCGAAGATCGTGCTGATCTGGCCGATCACGGCCAGCCAGCGCAGCTGGATCAGCAGCTTCATGTTCTGGTGGCCGGCCGGATGTTCCATCTCGGCCGCCACCGCGCCGCGCTCTAACACTTCGCGGTTGGGCAGGATCTCAATCCTGCCCGGCATGGTCGCTCTCTTGCGTGCCTGCGCGACGGCGCGCGCGGCGGCGCTTGTCTTCGCGCACGATCCACCACGTGATGCCGGCCACCATCAGGGCCAGCGCGAACCACGTCAGGGCGTACACGAGGTGGTTGTTGTGGAAGGAAATCACGGTCAGGCCGCCGACCGGTGCGTCGCTGGCCGTTTCCGATTTTGCCTTTGCGTCGACAAAATATGGCGCCACGTTGGTCAGCATGTGCGAGGCGCAAATGGCGGCCACGTCGCGCGAATACCAGTGCTGCGTGGCAGGACTGTTTTCGCGCAAGAAACCGCCGCCCGTTTCGCTGACGCGCAGCAAGCCGTCGACGTGCACGATGCCGGCCGGCGTGCTGGCGGCGATGCCTTCGCGTTTCGGCACGAAGCCGCGGTTGACCAGCACGGTGCTGCCATCGGCCAGACGCAAGGGCGTCATCAGCCAGTAACCGCTGCCCAGTGCCGTCGTTGCTTGCACCAGGGTATTAAAAATGGGGAGATAGGTACCGGAGAGTCGCACATGGCGGTATTCGTCCGTTTGCTGCGTGATGCTGGCCCAGGCTGCGGGTCCAGGGGCGTCCGTTGCGGGCGCATGTACGCGTTGTTCGACGCGCTCGATCAGGTCAAGCTTCCAGAACAGGCGCTTGACTTGCCAGGTGCCCAAGGCACAGAAACCGGCAAACAAGATCCCCGCCAGCAAGGCTAATGCGTAGCGCACAGCCATGCCGCGTGGGCCTGGCGCGGCATCTTGCGATGCGGCGCCAGGGGCGCGCCCGGTGTTGCTTGGGCGCGTATTACTCATCATGGAGCCGTTTTCGTATGCATGTACTCAGGCATCAGATCCGGCATCATGTTGTGGTTCATGTGGTACATGACCCACAGGGAGCCGGCCATGGCAATGCCCACGATCATGATGGTGAAGATCAGCGCCATCATGTTCCAGCCGCCTTCGGACTTGGTGTTCATGTGCAGGAAGTACACCATGTGTACCACCACTTGAACAGCCGCGAACGCCAGCAGGACCAGGCCCATGGTGCCCGAGTTGGTGATGGCTTTCGTCATCACCAGCCAGAAAGGAATGGCCGTCAGGATCACCGACAGGATGAAACCGATCGTGTAGCTTTTCAGGCTGCCATGATCGTGGTTGTCATGGTGGTGGCTATCGCCGTGTGTGTGGTGGTCGCTCATGGCAGCACTCCCATCAGGTAGACAAAGGTGAAGACGCCGATCCAGATGACGTCCAGGAAGTGCCAGAACAGCGACAGGCACATCATGCGGCGGCCGTTTTCCGGGGTCAGGCCATGCTTGTTCAACTGGAACATCAAGGTCACGAGCCAGATCACGCCGAACGTCACGTGCAAGCCGTGGGTACCGACCAGCGCGAAGAACGACGACAGGAACGCACTGCGTTGCGGACCGGCGCCTTCGTGGATCAGATGAACGAATTCATACATTTCCAGCGACAGGAAGGCCAGGCCGAACAGGCCCGTGATGCCCAGCCAGACCAGGGTGCTGCGCAATTGCTTGCGCTGCATGGCCAGCATGGCGAAGCCGTAGGTGATCGACGACAGCAGCAGCATGGCCGTGTTGACGGCCACCAGCGGCAGGTCGAACAGCGCGGCGCCCGTCGGGCCGTCCGCGTAGCTGCGACCGACCACGGCGTACGTGGCGAACAGACAGGCGAAGATCAGGCAATCGCTCATCAGGTAGAGCCAGAAACCCAGCAGGCTGCCGTTTTCCGGGTGGTGCTCGCGCACAAAGTAGCTGCGCGTGCTTGGTGCGGCGCCAGCGGCGCCGGTGTTATGGGCGATGGTATCAGACATGGCTGCTCAGCAATTTAGTATAAGCGTCTTCGGTACGGACCACTTCTTCCGCAGGAATGTAGTAATCGCGCTTGTAGTTAAAGGTATGGACGATGATGGTAACCATCATGATCACGAAGCCAATGCTGGCGACGAGCCACATTTGCCAGATCAGGCCAAAACCGACCAGTGCGGACAGTGCGGCGATCACGAAACCAGCCCAGGTGTTCTTCGGCATGTGGATCTTCGTGAAACCGGACGTCGGACGCTGGTAACCGTGTTTCTTCATGTCAGTCCATGCATCGAGTTCGTGCACTTGTGGCGTGAAGGCGAAATTATAGTCTGGCGGTGGCGACGACGTCGACCATTCCAGCGTACGGCCACCCCATGGGTCACCGGTCACATCGCGCAGGGCGTGACGGTTACGGTAGCTGACGAAGAACTGGATCAGCATGGAAGCGATACCCAGTGCGATCGAGACGGCGCCAAACCAGGCGATGATGGTCCAGATTTGCAACGATGGATCTTCGAAGTGATTGACACGACGGGTCACGCCCATCAGGCCCAGCACGTACAGCGGCATGAAGGCCAGGTAGAAGCCAACGAACCAGAACCAGAACGAGCACTTGCCCCAGAACACGTCGAGCTTGTAGCCGAAGGCTTTCGGGTACCAGTAGTTAATCGCAGCGAAGACACCGAAGACCACGCCGCCGATAATCACGTTATGGAAGTGGGCGATCAGGAACAGGCTGTTGTGCAGCACGAAGTCAGCTGGTGGTACGGCCAGCAATACGCCGGTCATGCCGCCGATGGTGAAGGTGACCATGAAGCCGATCGTCCACAGCATAGGCAGTTCGAAGCGGATACGGCCGCGGTACATGGTAAACAGCCAGTTGAAGATCTTCGCGCCCGTCGGGATCGAGATGATCATCGTCGTGATGCCGAAGAAGGAATTGACGCTGGCGCCCGACCCCATGGTGAAGAAGTGATGCAGCCATACCAGGTACGACAGGATCATGATGACGCAGGTGGCGTACACCATCGAGGCGTAGCCGAACAAACGCTTGCTGCTGAACGTGGCGACGACTTCCGAGAACACGCCGAACAGCGGCAGGATCAGGATGTAGACCTCTGGGTGGCCCCAGATCCAGATCAGGTTGACGTACATCATGGCGTTGCCGCCCAGTTCCGTCGTGAAGAAGTTAAAGCCTGCAACGCGGTCCAGCGACAGCATGGCCAGCACAGCCGTCAGCACCGGGAAAGCGGCGACGATCAGGATGTTGGTGCACAGTGCCGTCCAGGTGAAGACGGGCATTTTCATCCAGGTCATGCCTGGCGCGCGCATCTTGACGATGGTGGCGATCAGGTTGACACCGGACAATAGCGTCCCGACCCCGGCAATCTGCAAGGACCAGATGTAATAGTCTACCCCCACGTCCGGACTGCCGACGATGCCCGACAGCGGTGGATACGCCAGCCAGCCCGTGCGGGCGAATTCGCCGACGAACAGCGACGCCATGACCAGGGCGGCGCCCATGGTGGTCATCCAGAAGCTGAAGTTGTTAAGGAATGGGAAAGCCACGTCGCGCGCGCCGATTTGCAGCGGCACCACGTAGTTCATCAGACCCGTCACGAAAGGCATCGCGACGAAGAAGATCATGATCACGCCGTGGGCGGTGAATATCTGGTCGTAGTGATGCGGTGGCAGGAAGCCGGCATTGTCGCCAAAGGCGACGGCCTGCTGGGTACGCATCATCAGCGCGTCGGCAAAGCCGCGCAGCAGCATGACGAGACCCAGGATCATGTACATGATACCGATTTTTTTATGGTCGATACTGGTGATCCAGTCGCGCCACAGGGTACCCCAGACGCGGAAATACGTCAGTGCCGCAACGAGTGCGATACCGCCCAGGGCAACCATGGCAAAGGTCACCAGCAGGATAGGTTCGTGAAATGGAATTGCATCCCAAGTCAGACGGCCGAATATAAGCTTCGTCAGATCAATATGGTCTAGCATTGTTACTCTCAGAGAAAAAAGGGAGGCGCCAGGCAAACGGCGCCAGTATCTGCAGCGCAATGCGCTGCGGGATTCATGCAGTTGTTACTTGGCTTGAACGCCCTTTTCAACCACTGCATCGCTAGCGACTACTGCCGTTACGGCCGCTACCGGGCTATTTGCCATCGTCAACTTATATGGCTGGACCGGCGTCACGCACAGGGCGTCGGAAACGATGGTGCGGTTCAGGATTGCCTTGTACAGGTCGTTAGGCACGGCGCTGTAGCGGCGGACCGGATCGCGTTCGCTAGGCTGGGCCAGCGACAGGTAGTCGTCGCGGTTCAGCGCGCCGCCACCGGCACGTGCCGATTCCACCCATTTGTCGAAGTCCGCATCATTGACACCGTGGAACTTGAAGCGCATGCCCGAGAAACCGGCACCGCTGTAGTTCGCGGAGAAGCCCTTGTAGACACCAGGCTTGTTGATGACGGCATTCAACTGCGTTTCCATGCCCGGCATGGCGTAGATCTGACCTGCCAGTGCGGGGATGAAGAACGAGTTCATGACGGACGACGCGGTGATCTTGAAGCGGATTGGACGATCGACAGGCGCGTACAGTTCATTCACGGAAGCGATGCCTTGCTCCGGGTAGATGAACAGCCATTTCCAGTCCAGGGCCACGACTTCGACGATCATCGGCTTGTGGCTGGCAGGAATAGGACGGTTGGCGTCGATACGGCTCAATGGGCGGTATGGATCGAGGGTGTGGGTACTGATCCAGGTCAGCAGGCCCAGCACGATAATGATCAACAGGGGTGCGCCCCAGATAATCAGCTCGAGGCGAGTCGAGTGGTCCCAGTCCGGCTCGTATTTGGCCGCGGTGTTGTTTTTTCTATAGCGCCATGCGAAAAGCAGGGTCAGGGCGATTACCGGAACGATAATCAACAGCATCAGCAATGTCGAGATGACAATCAAATTGCCTTGCTGAACTGCGATGTCACCAGACGCATTCAGTACCACCGTATTGCAACCAGCCAACAATGCGAGAGGTAAAAGAAGCAGTCCGCGACGAACTTTTAATGAAAACATACAGGAAAGTCCAGTACAGGGGATGAAGATATGGTACTGTATTCTCACTGGAGCGCGTTGGCAATTGGACGTTTTGTCCACCCCCTTGCTCGGATTTTCACTGGGTGGTTGCGGAGTTTTCCTACAGCTATCTATTGAATAGTCCTACTCCGGGCGTGAGACACCCGGGGTATGTTACGCGTTGGCCGAACTCGAAACTATATTGGAGACGATCATCATGTCCAGCACGCGCATACACAGCGGGGATGTACCCGCCGACTTTTCCCCCCACTCCCTGCGCGACGCACGCGGGGCCGGCACGGTCGAATCGCATATCGACCCCGGTGAGATCGCCGTCGGCGTGATCATCGGCCGCGCTTCCGAATACTTTGACTTCTTTGTCTACGCCATCGCCTCGGTGCTGGTGTTTCCACGCGTCTTCTTCCCGTTTGAAGAACGCCTGGAGGGTACATTATATGCATTCCTGATCTTTTCGTTCGCCTTCATCGCCCGTCCGTTCGGCACCGTGATCTTCATGGAGATCCAGCGCCGCATGGGACGCAGCGCCAAGCTGACATTCGCCCTCCTCCTGCTGGGCGTGTCGACGGCCGGCATCGCTTTCCTGCCGACGTATTCCCACCTGGGCTTTGCCGCCATCATCTGGCTGTCCGTGCTGCGCATTGGCCAGGGCGTGGCGCTGGGCGGTTCGTGGGATGGCTTGCCTTCGCTGCTGGCACTGAACGCGCCGGAAAACAAGCGCGGCTGGTACGCCATGTTGGGCCAGCTGGGCGCACCGGTCGGATTCCTGATCGCCGCCGGCCTGTTCTGGTTCATGCTGACCACCCTGACGGATGAAGACTTCCTCGACTGGGGCTGGCGCTATCCTTTCTATGTGGCTTTCGCCATCAACGTGGTAGCCCTGTTTGCCCGTCTGCGCCTCGTGTCGACGAATGAATATGCGCGCCTGCTCGACGAACGCGAACTGCAGCCCGTGAGCGTGTTTGAAATGAGCCGCGGCCAGGGCCGCAACGTGCTGATCGGCGCCCTCGCCGCGCTGGCCAGCTACGCGCTGTTCCACCTCGTCACCGTGTTCCCGCTGTCGTGGATTTCCGTCTACCAGACGCGTTCGGCCTCTGACTTCCTGCAAATCCAGATGCTGGGCGCCGTGCTGGCCGCCGTCGGCGTGGTGATTTCCGGCGTGCTGGCCGATAAAGTGGGCCGCCGCACCACGCTGGGCGTGCTGGCCGTGCTGATCGCCATCTTCAGCGCCTTCGTGCCGACCCTGATGGGTGGCGGCAATACGGGCCAAGACGTCTTCATCCTCGTCGGCTTCAGCCTGCTGGGCTTGTCCTACGGCCAGGCAGCCGGCGCCGTGACGGCCAACTTCCCTGCCCGCTTCCGCTACACGGGCGCGGCCCTGACGTCCGACCTGGCCTGGCTGGTCGGTGCCGGCTTCGCCCCGCTCGTGGCGCTGGGCCTGTCGGCCAACTTCGGCCTCGCCTATGTCAGCTTCTACCTGCTGTCGGGTGCCGTCGCCTCTCTGGCCGCGCTGAGCCTGAACCGGGCGCTGGAAATCCGCGACTGACATATAGACTGACATATATATAGAGGCAATCCGGGTGGCAGCGCGCCGCCATCCGGAACACCCCAAAAAACACCCCAAAAACGCCGGCACCGTCCGGCGTTTTTTCGTAGGTCGGCTTAGCCCGCAGGGCGTAAGCCGACAGGCGCCGCCACGAAGATGGCCGGATTGCGCTGCGCTAATCTGACCTACGCAGCTAAAACCCGGCCCGGCCCGGCTCACTGTATCGACAGTTGCCGCCCACCCGTGCCTTCCTTCTTCGGCAAGTCCAGCAACAGCACGCCATTTTCATAGCGGGCCTGCGCGCCGGCCTCGTCCACCTCGTGCGGCAGCACGAAGCTGCGGTATTGCTGGCCGTACTCGCGTTCGCTGCGCACGGTCTTGCCACCGCCATCGCGCGTCACTCGCTCATCCTTGAGTTCGGCGCTGATGGAGACGCGGTTGCCGTCGATGGAGACTTTGATATCGTCCTTGTTGACGCCGGGAATGTCCGCCTGTACCTGATAGGCTTGTTCGGTTTCGGAAATGTCGACACGCATGCGTGCCGAACCGCCATCGCGCAAGCGCAAGGCGGGTGCGAAAAAGTCGTGCATGAATTCTTCCATGTCGCTGAACGGGTCGAAACGTGCCAGCGGGTTTTGCGGATCGCGACGGATCAGTTGATTAGCCATGATGTCCTCCTGCATGGGCTGGTTTGCACACGGCGGCCGTCTGCTTGGACGTCGCCACCTCCTGCATCTTAGGATGTCAACAACCAATCTCTTTGATCTACCTCAATCGTGGCCAGCTTGATTTTTCCTCTACCTTCATCTGTGCGCTGCCCCGCATTGCACTACCTTGCGCCTGCGAAAAATGCCCCAAGGCTGTTATGCTAGCGCACGCTATGCTTGACCACCAGAAATCTTGCATTTCAATTAAAATTGATTTTTTCGCGACAGCCTTACACGGACATGATGAATACCAAGACCCCGATCGACTCCTTCAGCTTTCGCCGCATCCTCGCCCGCAACGTGACCTTGCCACTGGTCATCGGGGTCGTCACGGCCCTCGTGTTCGTCGCCCTGATCGCCTACCTGCTGTCGGCCCTGCGCTCGGTCGAGCATTCCGAACGGGTGATCGGCAATGCGAATGAAGTCATGAAATTGTCGGTCGACCTGGAAACGGGCATGCGCGGCTATCTGCTGACGGGCGATGAAACGTTTTTGGCGCCATATAAATCGGGCAAGGCCAAGATCGCCGTGGAAATGACCACCCTGCTGGATCTGGTATCCGACAGCCCCATCCAGGTGGACCGCTTGCGCCGCATCCGCGCGTTGCAAGGCCAGTGGCTCGATTACGCCGAAGGCGTGATCGCCCAGCGCCGCAACAACCAGGAATTCCTTGCGCGCGTGCGCCAGGGCGAAGGCAAGCTGGAATTTGACGAAATCCGCCGCGAATTCCTCGCCTTCCTGTCCATGGAACAGCGGCTGCGCCAGGAACGGGCCGATACGGCCGAAAGCCGCACCATGCTGGCCGTGGTCGTATTCCTCATCCTCAGCTTGGGATTGTCGGGCTTGCTCGCCTACCTGGGACGGCGCGAACTGCTGCGCCTGTCCGATATCTACAACGATGCGCTCGAGCAGCGCGGCAAGGACAACGATGTGCTGCAGGAGCAAGCCTGGCTGCGCACGGGGCAGACGGAACTGGCGGCCCACACGAGCGGCCAGCTGGGCTTGCCGCAACTGGGACGGCACGTGCTCGATTTCCTCGCCCACCGCCTCGACGTGGCCATCGCCACCCTGTACGTCGTCGACGAGGATGGCAGCCTGCGCCGCACGGCCGTGTACGGTTTCAACGAACAGGGCGTCAAGGAAAAACAGGTGTTCAAGCTGGGCGAAGGCCTGGTGGGCGAGACGGCGCGCGAAAAACGCCTCAAGCATGTGCAGCAAGTGCCCGAGAATTACCTGACCGTGACGTCGAGCCTGGGCCGCGGCGCGCCGCTGGAGCTGGTCCTGGCGCCCGTCAACAATGAAGGCGTCGTCAACGGCGTCATCGAACTGGGCTTTACGCATCCCGTCAGCGCCCGCGCCAAGGAGTGGCTGAACCTGATTGCGGCGAACGTCGGCACCTCGCTGGAAGCGGCCCTGTACCGCCAGCGCCTGCAAAACGTGCTCGAAGAAACCCAGCAATTGAATGAAGAACTGGAAGTGCAGCAGGAAGAACTGCGCACGGCCAATGAAGAGCTGGGCGAACAGTCGCGCGTGCTGGAACAGTCGCAAGCCCACCTGGAAGAGCAAAAGGCGGCGCTCGAGCAGTCGAACGGGCAGCTGGCCGTGCAGGCGCTGTCGCTGGACCAGAAAAACATGGCCATCGTCCAGGCGCACGCCCAGCTGGAAGCGCGCGCGGAAGAATTGCAGCGGGCCAGCCGCTACAAGTCCGAATTCCTGGCGAACATGTCGCACGAGCTGCGCACGCCGCTGAACAGCTCGCTGATCCTGTCGAAACTGCTGTCGGACAACACCAGCGGCAACCTGACGCCGGAGCAAGTGACGTTTGCGCAAACCATCTATTCGGCCGGCAACGATTTACTCACCCTCATCAACGATATCCTCGACATTTCCAAGGTCGAGGCGGGCAAGCTGGAATTGACGCCGGAAAGCGTGCCTTTCGACGAACTGCTCAGCAGCATGAAAATGCTGTTTGGCGCCCAGGCCCAGCAAAAGAAACTGACACTGAGCGTCAAGGTAGCGCCGGATACGCCGCCGTCGCTCGTCAGCGACCGCCAGCGCCTCGAGCAAATCCTGAAAAACCTGCTGTCAAACGCCATCAAGTTTACGGATACAGGTACCGTGAGCTTGCACGTGAGCAGCGGCGCGGATGGCCAGGTGCGCTTCCAGGTGCAGGATTCGGGCATCGGCATTGCCGACGACCAGCAGCACAAGATTTTCGACGCCTTCCACCAGGCCGACGGCACCACCAGCCGCCGCTATGGCGGCACGGGCCTGGGCCTGTCGATTTCGCGCGACCTGGCCGCCTTGCTGGGCGGCAGCATCGAGCTGGCCAGCACGCCAGGCCAGGGCAGCACGTTTACCCTGGTACTGCCGGCCGTCATGCCGGAGCGCGCCGTGGAAGCGGCGCCGGCCCCGGCCGCAGTGCCGCAAGCGCCTGCAAAAATCGCGGCCGCCGCGCCCAAGCCGGCGCCCGCCGCCAAGCCCGTGCCGCTGCCCACCTTCCAGGATGACCGCGACAGCGTGCCGGCCGCCAAGACGGGCCAGCGTTCCGTGCTGGTGATCGAGGATGAACCGTCGTTTGCCGGCATCCTGTTCGACCTCGCGCATGAAATGCAATACCGCTGCCTGGTGGCGCACGGCGCCGATGAAGGCTTGCGCCTGGCCGAGGAATTCCTGCCCGACGCCATCCTGCTCGACATGGGCTTGCCGGACCGCCCGGGCTTGCTGGTCTTGCAGCAGCTCAAGGAAAACCCGCTGACGCGCCACATTCCCGTGCACATTGTGTCTGGCAACGACCAGATCCAGGAAGCGATGCAGCTGGGCGCCATCGGCTACGCCACCAAGCCGCGCACGCGCGAGCAGCTGAAGGAAGTGTTCCGCAAGCTCGAATCGAAATTCACGCAGCAGATGAAGCGCATCCTGCTGGTCGAGGACGATGAACGCCAGCGCGAAAGCGTGGTGCACCTGATCAGCGACGACGACGTGGAAATCACGGCCGTGGCGCTGGGCGAACAAGCGCTGGAATTGCTGAAAACGCAGATCTTCGACTGCATGATCATCGACTTGAAGCTGCCCGACATCCAGGGCAACGAATTGCTCGAACGCATGGAGCATGAAGAGCTGTGCTCGTTCCCGCCCGTCATCGTCTACACGGGCCGCAACCTGAGCCGCGAGGAAGAAGCGGACCTGATGAAGTATTCGCGCTCGATCATCATCAAGGGTGCCCGTTCGCCCGAACGCCTGCTCGACGAAGTCACCCTCTTCCTGCACAAGGTGGAATCGGAACTGTCGAGCGAGCGCCAGGGCATGCTGCAGCAGGTGCGCAGCCGCGAACGCGTGTTTGAAGGACGCAAGATCTTGCTCGTGGACGACGACGTGCGCAATATCTTTGCCCTGACGAATGCACTGGAACAGCGAGGCGTGGTGGTGGAAATCGGCCGCAACGGCTTCGAAGCCATCAGCAAGCTCAACAGCGTGGACGATATCGACCTCGTGCTGATGGATGTCATGATGCCGGGCATGGATGGGCTGGAAGCGACGCGCCTGATCCGCGCCGATGGCCGCTACAACAAGCTGCCGATTATCGCCATCACGGCCAAGGCCATGAAGAATGACCAGGAAGAATGCCTGCAGGCGGGCGCGTCCGATTACCTGGCCAAGCCGATCGACCTTGATCGTTTGTATTCGCTGCTGCGCGTGTGGATGCCGAAGATGGAACGCATCTGATGTCCCAGCGCACCACGGACGCGCAGCTGCAGGCGCTGATGGAAGCGCTGTACCAGCGCTACAGCTATGATTTTCGCGACTATTCCCTGCCCTCGCAGCGGCGCCGCCTCAATCATGCGCTAGACCGCTTGCATTGTGCAGATGTGCCTGCCCTCCAGCAGCGCGTGCTGGACGACCCGGCCGCCTTTGGCGACCTGCTGCAGATTTTGACCGTGCCCGTCACGCAAATGTTCCGCGACCCGGCATTTTTCCGCGCCTTGCGTGAACACGTGGTGCCCGTGCTGAAAACCTACCCGTCGCCGACCATCTGGGTGGCCGGCTGCTGCACGGGGGAAGAAGCGCTGTCGCTGGCCATCGTGCTGCACGAGGAAGGCTTGCTCGAACGCAGCACGATCTACGCCACCGATATCAATCCGCAAGCGCTGGCCACGGCCGCACGCGGCGCCTATCCGCTGCACCGGCTTGAAGAATATGGCGCCAACTACCTGGCTGCGGGCGGCTTGGGCCAGCTGGCCGACTATTACATGGTCGAGCATGCCACGGCACGTTTCCAGCAGCGTCTGCTCGACAAGATCAACTTTGCCGACCACAGCCTGTCCACGGACAGCGTGTTTATTGAAACGCAATTGATTTTGTGCCGTAACGTCTTGATTTACTTTAATAAAACCTTGCAGGAACGGGCCTTGGGCCTGTTCCACGATTCGCTGTGCCACCGGGGATTCCTGGGACTGGGCAGCAAGGAAAGCACGCATTTCACGCGCTTTGCCCCCGACTTCGAGCCATTGCCGGGTCCTGAAAAGCTCTACCGCAAGCGTGCGCCGTCGCACGCCGCTTCCCACTACGCTGGACGGCACATGCCAGGAATGAAACATGATGAATGAAACAAGCACCAAACTGCTGATCGTCGACGACTTGCCGGAGAACTTGCGCGCGCTCAACGCGCTGATACGCGAGAGCGACCGCAGCGTCTATCAGGCCTCGTCCGGCGAAGAAGCGCTGGCCCTGCTGCTCGAGCACGATTTCGCGCTGGCCATCCTCGACGTGCAAATGCCGGAGATGGATGGTTTTGAGCTGGCGCAATTGATGCGCGGCACGGAAAAGACGCGCCACATCCCCATCGTCTTCGTCACGGCGGCCGGCAAGGAAATGAATTTTTCCTTCCAGGGCTATGAAAGCGGCGCTGTCGATTTCCTGCACAAGCCGCTCGACATCAATGCCGTGCAAAGCAAGGTCAACGTGTTTGTCGCCCTGCACCAGCAGCGCAGCGAGACACGGCGCCAGGTGCAGGCGCTCGAGCACAGCCGCCAGCAGCAGGAAGCGTTATTGAAGGAATTGCGCGCCACGCAGGCTGAACTGCAGCGCTCGCTGCGCCTGCGCGACGAATTCATGTCCATGGTGGCGCACGAACTGCGCACGCCGTTGAACACGCTGTTCCTGGAAACGCAGATGCGCACCGTCAACCTGGAACGGGGCAACCTGGCCGCCTTCGAGCCGGACAAGCTGGGCAAGATGGTGGCGCGCGACGGGCGGCAAATCCGCAGCATGGTGCGCCTGATCGACGATATGCTCGACGTGTCGCGCATCACCAGCGGCAAGCTGTCGATCCGCCGCGAAGCCGTCGACCTGACCTGCCTCGTGCGGCGCGTGGCAGACGACCTGGGCCCGTATGCGGCCGCCACGGGCAGCGTGCTGGAAGTGATGGCCTTCGAGCCCATCCACGGTTTCTGGGACGCCTTCCGCGTCGAACAGATCGTTGTCAATCTGATCAGCAACGCCGTGCGCTACGGCCAGGGCCAGCCCGTGGAAATCAGCCTGGCGCACACGCAGAACAGCGCCGTCATCGAAGTGCGCGACCATGGCATCGGTATCAACGCGCGCGACCAGGAACGCATTTTCGATGCCTTCGAGCGCGTCATCCACCAGGACCGCACGGGCGGCCTGGGCCTGGGCCTGTTCATCACCAAGCAGCTGGTCGATGCGCATGGCGGCGCCATCACCCTGCAAAGCCAGCCCGGCAATGGCGCCCTGTTCAGCGTCACCCTGCCGCTGGCCGGCAGCTGAGGCCGGCATGACCAGCACCCCCGTCCCCCGCAGCCAGGCCGGCGCCAGCGGCGTCGCCTTTTTGCTGCAACTGGAACGCCGGCTGCGCCTGCTGCAAGACACGGGCGAGATCCTTTCCCTGTCGGCCCAGCTGCTGGGACAACGCCTGGGCGCCCAGCAAGTGGCCTGTTTCGATATCGACCAGACCCTGCAGTGCCCCACCTTGCAGCATGCGTGGAGCGATGGCCTGGCGCCGGGCGCCGCCGGCGAGTATTTCCTCGGCGATTACGCGGCAGGCCTGGCCGATGCGCTTGCCGCCGGCCAGGCGCTCGCCGTCAGCGATGTGGCAAGCGACCCGCGCACAGCCATGCCGGCCGCGCTGGCCGCGTTCGCGCGTCTGGGCATCCGTGCCTTCCTGAACATTCCGATTGCCAAGGATGGCCAGCTGGCGGCCCTGTTCGTCGTGCACAGCAGCGCGGCACGCCTGTGGCATGCGGACGAGATCGAACTGGCCGTGCAAGTGTCGGAACGCGTCTGGTCGACCATTTTGCGGGCTCGGGCGGAATCGCGTTTGCGCGCCCTGACTGCCAGCATGGAAACGCAAGTGGCCGAGCGCACGCGCGAATTCGGCCGCACCTGGAACGTCAGCCCCGACTTGCTGGGCGTGCTTAACCTCGACGGCTATTTCGAACACTCGAACCCCGCCTGGCAAGCCACCTTGGGCTGGTCCGTGGAGGAAATCCGCACGACGAAATTTTTTGAACTGATCCATCCGGACGACTTGCCGCGCACCTATGCGGCCTGGGATGCGGCCAACCAGGGCCAGCCGGCGCTGCGCTTCGAAAACCGCTACCGCCACAAGCTGGGCGGCTGGCACTGGCTGTCGTGGGTGGCCGTGCCCGAGGGCGAGAAGGTGTATTGCAGCGCGCGCGACATTACCGTGGAAAAGAAGCTGGAAGCGGAACTGGCCGCGCGCAACAGCGAGCGCGAGCGCCTGTGGCGCAGCGCGCAAGACCTGATGGTGGCCATCGATGCCGAAGGCTGCTTTGCCGCCGTCAACCCGGCCGCCGGCGCCATCCTGGGCTGGCTGCCCGAGGAAATGCTGGGCCGCAGCCTGTTCGACTTCGTGCTGGCCGAAGATGCGGCCGCCACGCGCCAGGCGCTGGCGCAAGTGACGCAAGAGGCCAGGCCCAGCTTTGAAAACCGCTACCGGCACCGCGATGGCGGCCACCGCTGGCTGTCGTGGGTGACGGCCACCGAAGGCGACCTGATATTTGCCACCGGGCGCCATGTCACCCTGGAAAAAGAGGCGCAAAACACCTTGCGCCTCATGCAGGAATCGTTGCGCCACAGCGAGATGGCCCTGCTGCAATCGCAAAAGCTCGAAGCGCTGGGCAAGCTGACGGGCGGCGTGGCCCACGATTTCAATAACGTGCTGCAAATTATCTCGGGCAATCTGCAGTTGCTGCAACTGAGCCTGGACAGCGACCCGCTGGCCGCCAAGCGCATCGCCAGCGCCTCGGCCGCCGTGGAACGGGGTGCCAAGCTGTCGGCCCAGCTGCTGGCCTTTGCGCGGCGCCAGCCATTGAAACCGCTGGTGACGGACCTGGCGCAGCTGCTGCGCTCGACGGAAGAGCTGCTGCGGCGCGCCACGGGCGAAACCATCGAAACGCGCTGGCTGCTGGCCGACGACTGCTGGCGTGCCCTGGTCGACCCGCACCAGCTGGAAAACGTCATCCTCAACCTGGCCATCAATGCGCGCGACGCCATGGATGGCCAAGGCCAGCTGACCATCGAACTGAGCAACATCGTGCTGGACAGCGATTACGCGGCCCGCCATGCGGACGTGGCGCCCGGCGACTACGTGCTGCTGGCCGTCTCGGATACGGGCGCGGGCATTCCGGCCGAGCTGCTGGACAAGATTTTCGAGCCGTTCTTCACGACAAAGAAAGAAGGCGAAGGCACGGGCCTGGGCCTGTCCATGGCCTATGGCTTCCTGCGCCAGAGCGGCGGCCACCTGACGGTGGACAGTCTGCCTGGCCATGGCAGCACCTTCCGCATCTACCTGCCGCGCTCGCTGGAAGCGGAAACGGAACTGCCGCTGCAGTTGGACGGCCCCGTGCTGGGCGGCAAGGAAACCATCCTCGTCGTGGAAGACGATGTGCAGGTGCAGACGACAGTGGTCGACATGCTGCGCGGCCTCGGTTACGTCGTGCTGCGCGCCAGCGATGGCGAAAGCGCACTGGCCGTCATCGGCAGCGGCGTGCCCATCGACCTGCTGTTTACGGACGTGGTGATGCCAGGCAAGGTGGCCAGCACGGCGCTGGCGCGCCAGGCCCGCGTGCTGCTGCCGCAGCTGGCCGTGTTGTTTACCTCGGGCTACACGCAAGACGCCATGATGCAGGGCGGCCGGCTGGAACCGGGCGTGGAGTTGTTGAGCAAACCGTACCGGCGCGAAGACCTGGCGCGGCGCATCCGCCACCTGCTGGCCAATGGCCGCCACGTGACGGCCCTGCACCAGTACCGCGCGCAACTGGCGCCGCCGCAACCTGCTGCACCCGCACAGCCGGCGGGACGACATATTTTGTTGGTGGAAGATAATGCGGACGCGCGCGCGATGACAGGCGACCTGCTGGCCATGCTGGGCCACACGGTGCTGGCCGTGGGCACGGCCGAAGAAGCCTTGCCCCTGCTGGGCACGCCGGGACTGGAACTGCTGCTGACCGATATCAGCCTGCCGCGCATGTCGGGCGTCGAGCTGGCCCAGTTGGCGGCCCGCGAGCAGCCGCGGCTGGAAGTGGTGTTTTCCACCGGCCATGCGCCGGCCAATTCCGGCGTGCTGGACCCGCAAGCGCGCTTCCTCGTCAAACCATTTAGCGTCGAGCAGTTGCAGCAAGCCTTGCTGACACCAAACTAGTAAACGTCGAGCCGGCGCGCCTTCAGTGCGCTGGCCAGCTCTTCCAGACCAAACGGCTTGCGCAGGAAACGGGCGCTGGCGTCCTGCATCAGGCTGGCGCCCCAGTCGTGTCCGGAAGCAAACACCACGTCCAGCTGCGGCCAGTGCGCGCGCGCATGGCGCGCCAGTTCTAGGCCGGACATCGTGGGCAGGCTGATGTCCGTCACCAGCACGTCCAGGCCCGGCATGGCCAACAGCGGCATGGCCGCTTCCGCGCTGGCCACGCCGTGCACGGTGTGCCCCAGCATATTGAGCATTTCCGTCGTCATTTCACGCGCATCGTCATTGTCTTCCACCAGCAGGATGCGCCGCCCGGACGGGTCGGGCGCGCCCACGAGGCGGCGGTCGGCCAGCAAATGGCGGATGCGCCGCGCCAGGTCTTCGCGCTGGTACGGTTTGCTCAACAGCTCCACGCCCGGATCCAGCCGCCCGCCCTGCATGATGGCGTTGTGCGTGTAGCCCGAGGTAAACAATACGGCCAGTTCCGGCAGCAGCAATCTGGCCTGCTGCGCCAGCTGCTTGCTGCTGACGGGACCGGGCATGACCACGTCCGTAAACAGCAGGTCGATGGCCACGCCCGTGCCCAGAAGGGCCAGCGCCGAGGCGCCGTCATCGGCATGCAGCACGTCGTAGCCGAGGCCGCGCAGCATGTCGACCACCGTGTGCTGCACGGGTGCATCGTCTTCCACGACGAGGATGGTCTCGCCACCGCCCAGCACGGGGCCCGTCAGGCTCGGCGGCGGTTCGGCCAGTTTTTCCAGCGAACGGGGCAGATAAATCTTGAACGTCGTGCCGGCGCCCGGCGCGCTGTGCACCTTAATGTGGCCCGCGCTCTGGCGGATGAAGCCGTACGCCATGGACAGGCCCAAGCCAGTGCCCTCGCCTTCGCGCTTGGTGGTGAAGAAGGGCTCGAAGATCTGGTCGATCACGTCGCGCTCCATGCCGTGGCCCGTGTCGGTGATGGTCAGCAGCACGTATTGCCCTTCCAGCACGTCCGCATGCTGGCTGGCGTAGGCGGCGTCGAGTGTGACGTTGCTCAGGGTAAAAGTCAGCCGCCCGCCCTTGTCCATCGCATCGCGCGCGTTGATGGCCATGTTCAGCAGCACGTTTTCCATCTGGTTCGGGTCGACCAGCGTATGCCACAGGCCGTCGCTGATGAAGGTTTCCTCGGTAATCGCTTCGCCCAGCGCGCGGCGGATCAGCTCATGCATGCGGCGCAGCAAACGCCCCAGGTCCGTCACCAGCGGTTTCAACGGCTGGCGCCGCGCAAAGGCCAGCAGCTGCGACGCCAGCTTGGCGCCCCGGTCGACGGCCGAGGCGGCGGAATCGAGGCGGCGGGCCGCCTGCGGATTGTCGGCCACCGTCAGTTTCAGCAACTGCAAATTGCCGGAAATGATTTGCAGGACGTTGTTGAAATCGTGGGCCACGCCGCCCGTCAGCTTGCCGATCGATTCGAGCTTTTGCGCCTGCAATAAAGCTTGCTCACTGCGCACCAGCGCCAGCCGCGCCTCTTTTTCATCGGTGACGTCGCGGCCGATGGCATGGATCAGCTTTTGCGCCGGCACGGCCGTCCAGGAAATCCAGCGGTAGCCGCCATCGCGGCGCCGGTAGCGGTTTTCCATGCGCAAGGTGGGCGCGCCATGGGCCAGGCGCGACAAGTCCTGCAAGGCCACCATGCGGTCGTCGGGATGCACGAGGCTGATGAAGTCCATGCCCAGCGATTCGACTTCCGGGCGCTCGAGGATCTTGCTCCAGGCGGGATTGACGGCGATGATCATGCCGGACAGGTCCGCCACCAGCATGATGTCGGTCGACAGCCGCCACATGCGGTCGCGGTCGGCCGTGCGGTTGGCCATTTCCACTTCCAGCGAGGAATTCAGGTAGGCCATCTTTTCCAGCACGTTCTTCTGTTCCTGCACGTCCGTATTCGTGCCCACCCAGCGCAGCACCTTGCCCGCCTCGTCGAACAGGGGCAAGGCGCGCGCGAGGAACCAGCGGTAGGCGCCATCGCTGGCGCGGCGCATGCGGAACTCCTGTTCATAGGCGCTGGCGGTGGCGACGGCCCGGTCCCAGCTTCTCTGCGTGGTCTGCACGTCGTCTGGATGCACGCAGTGGCGGAAACCGCTGGACACGAGCGACTTCATCGATTGTCCCGTGTATTCGCACACCTGTTCGTTGACCCAGTAGGTGGCGCCGCTGCCATGCGCGAGCCAGGCCTGGTTGGGCATGGTGGACGCGAGCGAACGGAACTGCGCCTCGCTGTCTAGCAAGGCATTGCGCGCCTGCCAATGTTCGTCGATATCCTCGCACGAGCCATACCATTTCACGGCCTGGCCGCGTTCGTCCCGGCGGCAATATGCGCGCGAATGCACCCAGCGGTACTGGCCATCCTGCTGGCGCACGCGCATTTCCTGGTCGAAAGGCTGGCCGCTGCCCACCGCTTCGCTCCAGGCCGCCAAGGAATGGGGAATGTCTTCGGGGTGGATGGCTTCCAGCCAGTTGGTGCCCAGGCCGTTGCCGCCCGTCCATTCGCGCCAGCGCTGCGCGACATAGTCGAGCTTGCCGTCGATATCGGCCGTCCACAGCACTTGCGTGTTCAGTTCGATGGCGTAATGAAAGTGTTCGCGGCTGTCGTGCAGCGCCTGTTCCAGCTGGCCCCGCTCGATGACATGCGCGGCCACGCGCGCGGCCAGCGCCAGCAGTTCGATCTCCGGTTGCGTAGGGTGGCATGTCGCCTGGAAAAACAGGCCCAGCACGCCCAGGATATGCCCCTTGGCGCCAAAGACGGGGGCGACCCAGCAGGCGCGGTAGCCGTGCAGCAAGGCTTCCTTGCGTCCCGCGCTCCAGTGCACGTCGCGCGTGATGTCGCCGCAATACACGGGCGCGCCGGAAAAGGCCGCCGTGCCGAACGGGGATGGCTGGTCGCCGCCGTGGCGCAGGGCCAGGCACAGGTCTTGTGGCAAGCTGGGCGCGGACAAGCCGCAAAAGCGGTCGGACTCATCGATCAGCACGAGGCAGGCATGTGCGCCGCCGTCGGCCAGCGCTTGCAGCGCCAGCAACAAATGCTCCAATGCATGGGCCAGGTCGGCGCCTGCCGCGATGCTGCCCAGCGCACTATGCTCGGCGTCCAGCAAGGAAAGAATGTTGTTTGCGTGCACCGTGTCGATAAGGGGAAAACTGATGCCCGGAATATACCATGTGGCAACCCTCTTGCAGGAGGAAACAGCGCATCGCTTGATCTCTACGTGCACCTGCCCCTATGCTAAAGTGTTGCTCTCTTCTCAAGCGAATTCCAGCATGCCTACTTCCCTGCCGTCCTCCCTGATCGCCACCGCCCTGCTCGCCTCAGTCCACGGCGCCGTCGCCGCCCCCATGAGCCTGGACGACTACCTGGCCCTGAACGGCCCCCCGCCCAAGGCGCAGATCCCCTATGGCCCCGCGCCGTCGCAATACGCACAGCTGTTCCGGCCCGAAGGCAGCGGACCGTTCCCCGTCGTCGTGCTCGTGCATGGCGGCTGCTGGACGGTGGCCTTCGGCGGCATCAAGCAGATGCGCAACGTGGCCGGCGCCCTCGTCGCACAAGGGATCGCCGTGTGGAATGTCGAGTACCGGCGCGTCGACGAGCCGGGCGGCGGCTACCCGGGCACCTACGAAGACATGCACGCGGCACTCGACAGCCTGCAGCAGCACGCGCCCCAATACCAGCTGGACGTGAATCGCATCCTGGCGATGGGCCACTCGGCCGGCGGCCAGCTGGTGCAATGGATCGCCGGACGGGAAAAACTGCCAAAGACCAGCCCCCTGTACCGCGACAAGTTCCTGCCAGTCAAAAACATCGTCAGCCTGGGCGGCCTGGCCGACCTGCGCCATGAAAAGGACTTGATCAAGACCAGCTGCGAGCGCGACATCGCCCAGCTGGCAGGCCAGCCCAGCGCAACGCGCCCCGACATCTACAGCGACACCAACGCCGCCGACCTGATCCCCAACGGCAGCCGCACTGTGCTGGCCACGGGAGAACTCGACACCATCTCCCCTCCCCGCGTGGCGCACGACTATGCGGCCAAGGCCACGCTGGCTGGCGACCATGCGGAAGTGCTGATTTTGCCTGGGGCAAGTCATTATGACGAGATTGCGGCGACGTCGAATGCGTGGGGGATGATTTTGGTGGTGGTTCGGGGGATGTTGGGGATGGAGGCGCAACGATGAAAGCGCGGCCTGAAGCGGGTGGCATAAGCCGTGCATTTGTAGTTCTTTAAACTTTTTCTTTAGTGCCACCCAGCGTAACAATACGAAAATAGATCAGGTGCTACCGGCAAGGCGAGGCCGTGAGATGTGAAATTTAGATCAACAAGAACTTTTCAAATAAATCGGAATCATACGAATGTCAAGCTTTGATCAAACACCATTTTCGGCTAGAAATAGAGGCGTGCACCGCAAAATCGATACGGAATTTCCTCAAAGTGCGCAAGTAGGGCTATTGCATCTTCTTTTAGATTTAATAGACCGTGATTATATTGCCGGGTGGGCCCCATTGGCACGAGAGATCCAACGTATCGCACGTCTACCACCTGTCGAGTATAACAATTCGAAGTCCGCTAGTATTCAACAAGCGAAAATCGACGTTGAGGTAGCGCTTGCTACGCTAAGTTGGGACAAAAACTATGACTTTTGTGAGCGTTTACATAACCACTTGGCAAAGGAAGTTGGGTATAGCTACAACGACATATACGAAGTGACCACTCCAAAGTCCGAAGTGCAGGCATTTATCACGGCTGAATTACAGCGGCTATTTTCGGAAGAGGAATTGGCTTTTGAATTCACAGAAGGATTAGTTCGCAGGAGAGGCAGAAAACATACTGTTGAGGTGACTACTAGGGCACAGGTAGTTCTCGGTGATAGCCGGCTCGCAAGTGCTCGTCGACACTATGACAAGGCAATGCAATTCTTTCGCAGTCCAGCAAAGCCGGACTATGAAAATTGCGTGAAGGAGGTAGTTTGTGCTGTCGAAGCAGCGGGGAAAATTCTATTCCCTGCTGCGAAGGCTGCTACATTGGGAGACCTAGCGAAATGGTTCTCGTCAACAAAAGACGTTTCAGTACCTAAAGCAATTGCTCAAACCATAACTGGAATTTATGCATATCGGAGCGGAGGAGATGGAATCGGGCATGGAGGCGCAGCGGGAGGTATTGCAACAGCGGAAGTGGCTGAGTACGTATTAGCAGTTTGCGCATCGCAGATTATTTATATGGTTGATGTGTCAAACCATTACGAAGGTGAAGTCCCATTTTAAATGTGCCAGGTCTGCTCCGCTATCACGCTATAGGTGCGGCGCGAGCTTCAAAAATGCTACCTGGTTACTTCAACAAGGTGCTTTGGCGTATAAACGCTCTTCAACAAAAAACATATCCAAGATCAATACGAATAGGCTCCCGTCCCAAACTCAGGCTCCCCGGGCCCAGCGGGCCTGAAAAATGGCCAGGGCAAGGCGCGCGGGCGAAGACAGTACGCATGTACGGCGAGCCCAAGCAACGCAGCCATGGGCATTTTCTCAGGCCCGCGGCTCTGGCCCGCTGTTCAAAACAATACGATCACTGAACACGCGCCAGGTACTGGGCCAGCTGGGCGAAGGTCGCCTTGAACCCCTGCGTCATCGACTCAAACCCCTGCTTGAAAGTCTCATGCTGCTCATCCGTCGCCTTGTGCGGCGTCGACCGTAACGTCATCGTCGTCTTGCCATTCTCTTCGCTAAGCGTCATGACATTGAACGATTCCAGCGGCCAAGTAGCGCTGACGGGGTGCTGCACGGCATTCCCCTGCTTGTCGGCAAACGACAGGATGGAAACGATGCGTTCGGGCGCTTCGATAGACTGGTAGGTGAACTTGCCCCACATCTCGTAGCCATTGTCCGCGCGCATGCCGTAGTGGAAGACTCCGCCCGGTTTGAGGTCCAGCGCCAGCACGCTCAATTCGAAACCGACGGGGCCCCACCATTGCGCCAGGCGCTCGGGCTCCACCCACGAGCGGAACACGAGATCGCGTGGTGCGTCGAAAGTCTGCGTGATGACAAAGTCGCTGCTGTCGCGGTGCTGTCCTTCCTGCTTCTGTTCTGCGGTGGCCATGCTCTCTCCTGTGTTGGTGGACTGGCAGTTAATGTAACAGTGGCGCCGAAAATGGGAAAGGCCCGTACGCCATCTTGAGCGTAGGTCGGGTTAGCGCACAGCGCGTAAGCCGACACCATCACCAGCGGCTCAGGCCAACGATGGTGTCGGATTACGGCCCGGAGGGCCTAATCCGACCTACCCGACCTACTTTGCCTTGCCAGCAGATGCCACCTGGTCGAGGATATGCTTGGGCACGGCCGCATAGTGCTTGAATTCCATCGTGTAGGTGGCACGGCCCTGGGTCAGCGAGCGCAGGCCGGTGGAATAGCCGAACATTTCGGCCAGCGGCACAAGCGCCTTGACGATGCGGCCCGCGCCGCCGGGAACGTCGTCGACGCCCTGCACCATGCCGCGGCGGGCCGTCAGGTCGCCCATAACGTTGCCCATGAACTCTTCCGGCGTTTCCGCCTCCACCTGCATCATCGGTTCGAGCAGTACGGGATGGGCTTTGCGCATGCCATCCTTGAAGGCGATGGAACCGGCCATGCGGAAGGCGTTTTCGTTCGAATCGACGTCGTGGTAGGAGCCGAACGTCAAGGTCGCCTTCACGTCGACGACCGGGTAGCCGGCCAGCACGCCCGACTTCAAGGTTTCGACGATGCCCTTGTCGACGGCGGGGATGAATTCGCGCGGCACCACGCCGCCCTTGATGGCATCGACGAACTGGTAGCCGGTGCCTGGCGGCAAGGGTTCAAGTTTGAGCACCACGTGGCCGTACTGGCCCCGCCCGCCCGATTGCTTAACGAACTTGCCCTCCACGTCTTCCACCGCGCGCGTGATGGTTTCGCGGTAGGCCACCTGCGGCTTGCCGACATTGGCTTCCACGCCAAATTCACGGCGCATGCGGTCGACCAGTATCTCCAGGTGCAATTCGCCCATGCCCGACATGATGGTCTGGCCCGATTCCTCGTCCGTATGCACCCTGAACGACGGGTCTTCCTGCGCCAGGCGGTTCAGGGCGATGCCCATCTTTTCCTGGTCTGGCTTGGTCTTCGGTTCGACCGCCTGCGAAATCACGGGTTCCGGGAAGATCATCTTTTCCAGCACGATGATGTGGTCGATGGCGCACAGAGTGTCGCCTGTGGTGACGGCTTTCAGGCCCACGGCGGCGGCGATGTCGCCCGCATACACTTCCTTGATTTCCTTGCGCTCGTTCGCATGCATCTGCAGGATGCGCCCCAGCCGTTCGCGCGCGCTCTTGGTCGGGTTGTAGACCATGTCGCCCGAGTTCACCACGCCCGAATACACGCGGAAGAAGGTCAATTGCCCCACGAACGGGTCCGTCATGATCTTGAAGGCGAGCGCGGCAAAGTGCTCGTCGTCCGTCGGATGGCGCTCCACCTCGTTGTCGTGTTCGTCATGGCCCATGATGGGCGGCACTTCCATCGGCGACGGCAGATATTCGATGATGGCATCGAGCATCGCCTGCACGCCCTTGTTTTTAAACGCGCTGCCGCACAGCATGGGCACGATTTCGTTGCGGATGGTACGTGCGCGCAAGGCTTGCTTGAGTTCGGCTTCCGTAAACGTGTCGCCATTCAGGTAGCGTTCCGTCATCTCCGTGCTGGCTTCGGCCGCGTGTTCGACCATGTGCTCATGCCACTGCTGTGCCTGCGCCTGTAGCTCGGCGGGAATCTCGCCATAGCTGAACTGCACGCCCTGGCTGGCGTCGTCCCAGGTGATGGCGCGCATTTTCAACAGGTCGATCACGCCCGTGAAATGGTCTTCGGCGCCGATCGGCAACTGGATGGGCACGGCCACGCCCTTCAGGCGGTCGGCGATCTGCTTGCGCACGCGCAGGAAATCCGCGCCCACCCGGTCCATCTTGTTGATGAAGGCGATGCGTGGCACGTGGTATTTGTTGGCTTGCCGCCAGACGGTTTCCGACTGCGGCTGCACGCCGCCGACGGCGTCATACACCATCACGGCGCCGTCGAGCACGCGCATTGAGCGCTCGACCTCGATCGTGAAATCCACGTGGCCGGGCGTATCGATGATGTTGATGCGGTGTTCGGGGAAATTGCCGGCCATGCCTTTCCAGAAGGCCGTGGTGGCGGCCGAGGTAATGGTGATACCCCGTTCCTGTTCCTGCTCCATCCAGTCCATGGTGGCGGCGCCATTGTGCACTTCGCCGATCTTGTGATTGACCCCCGTATAAAACAGGATGCGCTCGGTGGTGGTGGTCTTGCCGGCGTCGATATGGGCGCTGATGCCGATGTTGCGGTAGCGCTCGATAGGTGTTTTGCGGGTCATCACAATCTCCATGGCTAGCCCCGGCACCCGGTTTTCCAGTGTAGCAGACATCGATTTGGCCGGCACGGCAGCGGGCTGTTTACCATGCACGCAACACTGGCAGGCGCACACACGTCAGGCGCACGGAGACTAATTGCGGATTCGGCTATACTTCCAGACGTTAATTTTTGAACTTTAATTCAACAAAGATTAATAAAAATCAATACGCATGGCATCCGGCCATGCAAGGCGACGCCGCCGGCATGCAGCCCAGGTGCGCACCGAACGACATGCCCTACTCAGCCTATGACTATCCAACTAAGAAAAATAATCCTCTCTTCCCTGCTGGCATCGCCGGCGCTGGCCATGGCCGGCGAACTGGAACAGCAAATGCAGCGTTGCGCCGTACTTGGCGACGCCAGCGCCCGCCTGGGGTGCTTCGACACCCTGGCCAAGGCGGCGGAAAAAGCCACCATCGCGGCCGGCGGTGATTCCGCCACCGCGGCCGTCACCCTGGCAGCGGCAGCCGAGGCCGCCCCCATCACTCCCGTCAGTCCGCCTGGCGTGGCCACGCCGGACGCTGTCAACGCGGCCATTCCTGCCGTCGCACAGACAGGCGCGGCGCCGCCGGAAGCGCCGATTTCGCGCACCCAGCAATCGTGGGAACTGAACGAGGCCTCGAAACGCGGCCTGTTCAACTTCCGCCCGCACCGCGACACCTATCTGCTGCTGGCCAATTACAGCGATGCGTCCAACGACGAGCCGTTCCAGGATTTCACGCCGGCCGGCATCAAGAGCCAGCATGTGGAACTGACGTTCCAGCTGAGCTTCAAGATGAAGCTGCTGGAAGACATCGCCGGCACGCCGCTCGACATGTGGTTTGGCTACACGCAGCAAAGTTTCTGGCAAGCGTATAACCGCAAGGCCTCGAGCCCGTTCCGCGAGACCAATTACCAGCCGGAACTGATGCTGATCATGCCGATCAACAAGAATTTCGCGGGCGTGGAATTCAATTACCTGAACTTCGGCCTCGTGCACCAGTCCAACGGTCAGACGTCGACGCTATCTCGCAGCTGGAACCGCGTGTATGCCGAACTGGGCATGGAAAAAGACAATCTGGCTGTCACGGCCCGTGTCTGGCACCGCCTCGACAATGGCAAGACCGACAATGACAATATCGACATCACCGATTACCTGGGGCATGGCGACTTGCGCGTGAGCTACCGCAACAAGGGCCACGAGTATGCCGTGACGGCCCGCCGCAATTTCAGCAAGAAGCATGGCTCCATGCAGGCAAGCTGGGCTTTCCCATTGAAGGCCAACCTGAAAGGCTATCTGCAACTGTTCTCCGGCTATGGCCAGAGCTTGATCGACTACAACTATTCGCAGAAATCGATAGGCGCCGGTTTCATGGTCGACCTGTAAGCCAAGCAGTACCGCAAACAAAAATGGCGCCGAGGGCGCCATTTTTTATGGAAAATATCTGATTTATCGCGGGCTGCCACCCAGCACGCGGGCAGGCAGCATGACGATGGCGCGCAGCAATTCGAACACGCCTTCGACGCCGATGCCGATCAAGCGGAATGGCAGCAACAGCAGCCAGGCCAGCGGATACAGCACGAGGGCCAGCAAGGCCAGGGGCCAGCACACGAGCAAGAGCAGCAGCCACAGCACAAATCCCAGCATTGCGTCCCCCTAGAATGAAATGTGCGGAGCAAGCCGTGCTTGCCCCGCTACCGTGAGGCCACTATATGCAAGCGCCGCCACGGCGGCAACGGCCTTGCGATGAACTGCGTGCTGGGGGGATGAACGGTGCAAAAACGGGAATGAACGGCGCCTGCGGAGACTTTTATTGACCGACGCAAATCACTTTCGTGATGTATTCATGGGCGTTCGGCTTCTTGCTGGTGGCCCATTTGATGGCCTGGTTGGCATCTTCGATGGTCAGGATCGAGGCCTTGTCCTTCGACTTGATGAAGGACACGCCTTCAAACACGCCTTCCTTGCTGCGCATTACCTTGGCAAACACGGGCGGCTTGGTCTCGCCATCGCTGATTTTGTTCTGTTGCACGAGGTAACGCTGATCGATCTGTTCCATGATAGTAAAGCTGTCCAGTGGGTAAAAGACGAAATATACCCTGAATGGACAAACGCCGCAGGACGAAATCGCTGCGGCGTTGCCTTTACGTTAATGACACTCAGGCATAGACTGCGTTCTGCGTAACAGGCTGCAGATTCACGTCATAGATCACCTGCGCGCGGATCGACGTTTCCAGCGAAGGAATCGAGCCGCCGGCGCGGTACTGGAAGCTCACTTGCAGCACGTCGCCCGCCTTCACGGCGACCGGCGTGGCCAGAGGCAAACACATGTAGTGGTTCAGCCAGTCGATCGTGGTCGAGCGCTCGGACACGACGGCCAGGATGTTCTTGGTGACGAAACGCAAGGCATTCAAGGTGCCGCTGCGCTCGACGACGAACTTGCCGTCGAAGCCGAAGACGCTGTCCGTCAGCTGGCTGAAGTCGATGATGCTGTACACGGAGGGCGGCGCCAGCTCCTGCACGCCCGGGTGGATGGCCGTGGTTTCCTGGAATTGCACGATGGGCGCATAAAAGCCCTCGAAATCGTATTCCTGCTGCATCGGCTGCACGGCCATGATGACGGCTTCGGGCAGGAAGATGGGCAGCGGGCCGCCAAAGCGGGCCAGGTAGCGGCGCTTGAACGATTCGATCACTTCCACCTGCTTTTCGCGCAGCATGCCCACATGGATCATTTCACAGATGACCACGTCGACGGGCTCGGGCGGCAGGTATTCGAAGGCGTCCGCGTGGACGACTTCGACTTTTTCACCGTTGGGATTGAGCGCCAGCATCTTGCGCGCTTCCTTGACCATGTCAGGATTGAACTCCACGCACCACACCTTGTCGGCGCGCGCGGCCGCAAACCACGACAGCACACCCGTGCCGCCGCCCAGCTCCAGCACTTTCATGCCAGGCTTCACCGCGTAATCGATCGCCGACTTGAACCCGTGCATGCGGTTCTGGTCCATCAACATATTGTGGTGGTAATGGACGGGGATAAATTGCCCCAGGTAACAACTCTCGATTTCTCGTTCATTCAGCATGTCTGTCCTCTTGGAGTCTGGCTCCGATGGCCGATCGGTTTTGTCATTCCAGAAAGCAGTGTTATCGCACGGGCTGCACGAGGGGCGGCGACAAACCAGCCGGCGCCTGACGTTGATGTGATTGCCCATGCGAAAAATCTCCTGATTAATGCGACACGATCATTATCGTTAATCGGCACGGAGAACAAAGGGCTGAGCTGAGAGGCAATTCCATGCCAATTTCAGCGCTGGCATGGAAAATATTGCTAGAAGATTACTTTCGGGCCGCGCGCGCCTTCTGTGCCGCTTCGATGATGGCAACCACGCCCGGCTTGTCGCCGGCCTGGGCGAACTGCGCGGCCGTCCAGCCATGGTCGCTTTTCAGGCTGGCGTCCGCACCCCAGGACAGCAGCAGCTTGACGGCGCCCTCCTGTCCCTCGCGGGCGGCAAACATCAACGGCGTGACGTTGGCGGGCGCACGCGCATCAACGGCGGCGTCGCGGTCGAGCAAGATCTTCATGATCGGCAGGTCGCCCGCCGAAGCCGCATAGTGGAGCGCCGTCCAGCCGCTCTGGTTGACCTTGGCGCCCTTGGCCAGCAAGGCTTCCACGGCATCCTGCTTGTGTTTATAGGCGGCCATCATCAGCGCCGTGTTGCCGTTGGCCGAACGGGCTTCGATGTCGATGCCGGGTGCGTCGAGCAGCACCTTGAAAACCCGGTCCGCATCGTCGCGCAAGGCCAGCACGAGGGGAATGTCGCCGCGTTGCGCGTCGGGCTGGTTCGGGTTCATGCCCTCGGCCAGCATGTCGCGCACGCCGCTGGCGTTGTTGACGGACACGGCGCGGAAGAAGGCATCCGGTTCCGGCGCCGCCTGGCTGGCGGTGGCGCAGCACAGCAGCATCGCCAGCGCGAGTTTTTTCATCATGTCTGACCTTAAGAAGTTATGGCAACTGATTGAATAACTTGAAGAAATTGCCCGTCGTCTGGCGTGCCACCTGCTCCAGCGGGATGCCTTTCAGGGTCGACAGGTATTCCGCCACGTGGGCTACATAGCCCGGTTCGTTCATGCGGCCACGGAATGGCACGGGCGCCAGGTACGGCGAATCCGTCTCGATGAGGATGCGCTCGAGCGGCACTTCCAGGGCCACGGCTTGCAAATCCTTGGCGCTCTTGAACGTGACGATGCCGGAAAACGAAATATAGAAACCCATGTCGATGGCGGCGCGCGCCACTTCCAAGGATTCCGTAAAGCAATGCATGACGCCGGCCACGCCGCCGTCGGCCACGCCAGCGCCCTCTTCGCGCATGATGCGTATCGTGTCTTCACTGGCCGCTCTTGTGTGAATAATCAAGGGCTTGCGCGTGATTCTTGAAGCTTTGATGTGAGTGCGAAAACGCTCGCGCTGCCACTCGAGGTCGCCCGTCAAACGGAAATAATCGAGGCCCGTCTCGCCGATGGCGATGATCTTCGGGTGGTCCGCCAATCGCACCAGGTCTTCCACGGACGGTTCAGGCGTGTCTTCATAGTCGGGATGCACGCCGACGGACGCAAAGATATGCGGATACTGCTCGGCCAGGGCCAGCACCTGCGGGAAGTCCGGCAAGTCGACGGACACGCACAGAGCGTGCGTCACCTTGTTCTCCGCCATCTTGGCGAGGATCTCGGGCATGCGAGCGGCCAGCTCGGGGAAATTGATATGGCAATGGGAATCGATATACATAAGGCGGGATTGTACCGGAGGGAGAGAAAACTGGCAGGGGAACGGCGGCGGCGCGCATCCCCTGCCGGAGCGGTTCGGAGGCTTGCAGCCGATTACATCTGCGAGGCCGGGTGTTCCGCGAGCGGCACGAAGTTGCCGGTCGACTCGTCGAGCGCGTCGAGAGAACCGTTCTCGATGTCGTACACCCAGCCGTGCAGGGTCAGCCGGTGTTGCGCCATGGCCAGCGCCACCGAAGGATGGGTGCGCAGGTTATTGAGTTGCGCGACCACGTTGGCGCGCACCATGCCGTCGATGCGCGACTGCTCCGTCGGATGGTCGACCGATTCGTTGATCATGCGCGCCGCGTCCGCATGGTGCAGCCAGCTGCGCACGGCCGGCATGTGATCGAGGCAGGCACAGGTGGCGATCGCCTTCATCGCGCCGCAATCGGAATGGCCGCAAATGACGATGTCGCTCACGTTCAAGGCGGACACGGCAAATTCGACCGTGGCGCTGACGCCGCCCGGTTCCGGGCCGTACGATGGCACGATGTTGCCCGCGTTGCGGATCACGAAGAGTTCGCCGGGTTCGCGCTGCGTCACCAGTTCCGGCACCATGCGGCTGTCCGAGCAGGAAATGAACAGGGCCTTCGGGGTTTGTCCCGTGGCCAGGGTCTTGAACAACTCGCGGCGCTCAGGAAAAACCTCTTTTTGGAAGCGTAGGAATCCAGCAATAATGTCGCGCATAATAAATAGGGATCGTTATCTGAGCCGGTATTATCGCTGAACGAGGCAGGTTCCGCCTACTGCCCCTGTGGCGGCTGCCACAGCTCCACCTTGTTGCCTTCTGGATCGATGACCCAGCCGAACTGGCCATATTCCGAATCGGGCGCCTTGTCCAGCACCGTGCAGCCTTCATCGCGCAAGGCTTGCAACAGCGCATCGAGGTCGTCGACCCGGTAATTGATCATGAAGGAAGCCTTGCCGGGCAGGAATTGCTCGCTGCCCTTGGCTGCTACGGACCAGATGGTGGTGCCCGCCGTGGGCTGGCCGTCCGCATCCGTCCAGCTAAAGGCGGCGCCGCCCCACGGCTGCACGTCCAGACCCAGGTGGCGCTGGTACCAGGCGCGCAGCGAGGCCGGGTCTTGCGCCTGGAAAAAGATGCCGCCGATGCCAGTGACTCGTTTCATGCACGCCTCCATTGCTGTCCAGTGCCTTGACTGTAACACCAGGGGCCAAGCGTGGCAAACGAAACAAAGAGAAGTTACATTAAATCAGCAACGCAAGCACTTGATTTTATTGGCAACTGGAAGCGTAATCGAGCAGCATATCTTCGAGGAACAGCTTGGGCGACAAGGGGTGCTCGGCAATCGCCCGGCGCTCGTTCGCCGCCTTGATAGCGGCCATCAAACGGCTCACGTTGATGCGTCCTGCCAAGGCTTCCAGTTCGCGCCTGTGGCGCGGGTAGTAGCGGATGGTGCCCGACAATTTGACGGAAAACACATCGTACAGCCAGCGCTGGAGCGATGCCACCAGCGGCGCCAGCGGCGCCTTCTGCAATTTGTCGGCAGCCTTCAGGGCCGCTTCGACGCCGGGATTGGCCAGCACTTGCAGCAACTGTTCCGTCTCTTCGCGGCCGCCCGACTCGGACTGGGCCAGCGCGGCCAGCGGTGCGCCGCCCTGCTCGCGCAGCCAGCTGTCCGCATCGTTCAAGCCTTGCTGCTTGAGCCACGTCAAGGCCTGCTCGTGGCTGGGCATGGGCAAGGCGAATTTCCTGCAGCGCGACAGAATCGTCGGCAGCAAGCGGTCCAGGCTGTTCGAGGCCAGCAGGAACAAGGTACCCGGCGGCGGCTCTTCCAGCGTCTTCAGCAAGGCGTTCGACGCGGGCGTGTTCAGCGCCTCGGCCGGGTACAGCACCACCACGCGCAAGCCCTGGCGGTGCGTGGAAATGTTCATGAAGTCGGCCAGGTTGCGGATCTGCTCGATCTTGATGTCTTTCGACGGCGTCTTGGTCTTGGCGCTTTTCTTCGCGCCTTCGCCCTCTTCGCCGTCGTCGGCCACCTCGTCTTCCAGCGCTTCCGGACGGACCCGGCGGTAATCGGGATGGTTGCCCTGGCTAAACCAGCCGCACGAGGCGCAAGCGCCGCAGGCATGGCCGTCGGCGCGCACGTCTTCGCACAGCAGCGCTTGCGCAAAATGCTCGATGAAGTCGGCCTTGCCGATGCCCTGCGCGCCATGGAACAAAATGGCGTGCGGCATGCGCGGGCGCAAGGCTTGCAATTGCTGCCAGGCGTCCTGTTGCCACGGATAGAGAGAACTGGTCATTTTATTCTTTGTAAATCAGCGTGTTACAGAGCTTTGTTCGAGCAAAGCATCAAGCAATTTTGCCAGCTGCACTTGAATGTCGGCAATGCTTTGCGTCGAATCGATGATGCGGAAGCGCCCGGGGAACTGGGCCGCGCGGCGCAGGTACTCGTTGCGCGTGGCGGCAAAGAAGTCCGATCGCTCCTGCTCGAACTTGTCGAGCGCGCGCGTGGCGTCCAGGCGGGCGCGGGCGACAGCCAGCGGCACGTCGAATAAAAACGTCAGGTCCGGCTGCAGATGCGGATGCACCCACGCTTCCAGCGCTTCCATCTTGCCCAGGTCCATGCCCCGCCCGCCGCCCTGGTAGGCGAAGCTGGCATCGGTGAAACGGTCGGAAATGACCCACTCGCCCCGCTCCAGGGCGGGTGCGATGACTTGCGCGATGTGTTCGCGGCGGCTGGCGAACATCAGCAAGGCTTCCGTTTCCAGATGCATTTTTTCATGCAGCAGCAGTTCGCGCAGCTTTTCGCCCAGGCTGGTACCGCCCGGTTCGCGCGACGAGACGAGGCTCACGCCCCTTTGCCGCAGGTAGTCGGTGACAAAGCCGATATGCGTCGACTTGCCCGCGCCATCAATGCCTTCGAAGGTGATGAAGCGGGGTTGATAGTGTTGTGTCATGAAACTCTTAATCTTGTGATGATATTAACGCTGATACTGGTTCACGGCGCGGTTATGGTCGGGCAAGTTGGCCGAGAACTGGCTGGTGCCGTCGCCGCGCGCGACGAAATACAGCGCCTGCGTGCGGGCCGGTGCCAGCGCCGCCGTCAGCGATTGCGCACCGGCCAGGGCGATCGGCGTGGGCGGCAAGCCGCCGCGCGTGTAGGTATTGTACGGGGTGTCCGCTTCCAGGTCGCGTTTGCGGATCTTGCCCTGGTAATTGTCACCCATGCCATAGATCACGGTCGGGTCCGTCTGCAGCAGCATGCCCATCTTCAGGCGGTTGACGAACACGCCGGCGATCATGGCGCGCTCGGACTTTTGTCCCGTTTCCTTTTCCACGATGGAAGCCATGATCAGCGCTTCGTACGGGTTTTTATATGGCAAGGCCGGATCGCGCTTGTCCCACGCTTCGGACAGGCGGCCGATCATGGCCGTGTGCGCCTGCCTGAAAATCTGCATTTCGCTGGCGCCCTTGGCAAACAGATACGTGTCCGGGAAGAACAGGCCTTCCGGCAGCACATATTCGGGGCTGATCTTCGCCATCAGTTCCTTGTCGGACAGGCCCACGGTATCGTGCTTGAGGCCTGGATGATTGGCCATGGCCAGGCGCATCTGCTTGAACGTCCAGCCTTCGATGATGGTCAGCGACTCTTGCGCGAACTCGCCGCGTGCCAGCTGCGTGATCAAACGCTGCGGCGTCGTGCCCGGTTTCAGCTCGTAGGAACCGGCCTTGATCTTCGACGTCTTGCCTTCGATGCGCGCCAGCATGTTGAACAGGATGGGCACGATGGGCACGCCCGCGTCCGCGATCTGCTGGCCGGCCGCATGCGCGCCACTGCCCGGGCTGATCGTAAACGGGATCGCTTCGCCGTCCGTGGTGATGGGCTGCTGCGCCCAGTACACAAAAGTACCGCCCACGCCGATGGCGGCGATGACTGAACTGACTACAAGTTTTTTAAAGAAAGCCATTGTTCCGATTCTTGTGATGCGCTCGCTGGCAGGCAGCGCGCGCTTGTTATGATCGTTCATTTGTGAAGCAAGTGCGCGCAAAGCGGCGCCAACACTGGCAATCTTGCCGCTGCCGACGCAATTTGCGCGACATCACTATAATGAACCCGTAATGATAATGCTTAATCGCTGATCTAATGGAAATTATGAATAACTGGAATCAATTTTTAACCGCTCAAGGCGCCCGCCCCGTTGCCGCCGATGGCGCGCCTGACGGCACCGCAAACTCCCCTGTCGCCGATTTCGGCCAGTCCCTGACAGTGCCCCAGCTGCAAGAAGGTTTTGTCGCGGCCATCACGGACCGGGGCTTGATCGGCTTGAACGGCGACGATGCAGCCAGTTTCCTGCACGGCCAGCTGACCAACGACGTGGAACACCTGAACCAGGAGCAAGTGCGCCTGGCCGGCTACTGCACGCCGAAAGGCCGCCTGCTGGCCAGTTTCCTGATGTGGCGCAACGCCACCACCATTTATCTGCAATTGCCGCGCGCCATACAGCCGGCCATCCAGAAGCGGCTGCAGATGTTCGTGCTGCGCGCCAAGGCCAAGCTGCACGATGCGTCCGCCGATGATGCCAATCAAGTCGTCCTGGGCCTCGGCGGCAAGCAAGCCAGCGCGGCCCTGTCCGCCTGGTTCCCGGCGCTGCCCGCCACGCCGTTCAGCAAGGTCGAGCATGCACTGGGTACCCTGCTGCGCATGGCCGATGCGTTCGGCAGCGCCCGCTATGAATGGCTGACGTCCGCCGCCACGGCGCAGGACGTGTGGCCGCAGCTGGCTGAAACTCTCGCCAAGGGCGGCAATGACGCCTGGCAATTGTCCGATATCCATGCGGGCATCCCGCAGATCACGGCCGCCACGCAAGAGCAGTTCGTGCCGCAGATGGTCAACTTCGAGCTGCTGGGCGGCGTCAATTTCAAGAAAGGCTGCTACCCGGGCCAGGAAATCGTCGCGCGCAGCCAGTACCTGGGCAAGCTCAAGCGCCGTACCACCCTCGTCAGCATCGCCGATCCCTCGGTAGTGGCCGGCGGCGAACTGTTCGCCGTCAGCGACCCCGAGCAACCGTGCGGCATGGTCGTCAACGCGGCGCCGAACGGCGTGGGCGGCATCGACGCCCTCGTTGAAATGAAGCTGGGGGCGATCGAAGAAGGTTCAAGCGCCGCCGGCGCCGTGCGCTACGGCTCGGCCCAGGGCGTTGCCGTGCAATTCCTGCCCATGCCTTACGTGCTCGACGCACTCGACTTGTGAGAATGCCATGAAAGATCTGTACGTTTACTATCAGGTAAAAGAAGAGCACGCCCAGGCGCTGGAAGCCCGGGTCCGCGCCATGCAGGCGAAACTGGCGGCCGCGTCCGGCGTGGCGCCGCAGCTGAAGCGCCGTCCGGAAGCCAAGGATGGCTTGCAGACGTGGATGGAAATCTACCCTGTCGTCGGTGAAGGTTTTACGGAGCTGCTGGCCGGCGCATCCGACGAAGCGGGCTTGCTGTCGTTGACGGCTGGCGCGCGCCATACGGAAGTGTTCATGGATTTGCCTCCATGTGCCTGATCGTTTTTGCCTGGAAAGTCAATCCGCACATCCCGCTGATTGCCGCCGCCAACCGCGACGAATTCTATGAACGCGCCAGCGCCCCCGCCGGCGCCTGGCCCGAACATCCGCAAGTGTATGCGGGCCGCGACCTGCAGGCGGGCGGCAGCTGGATGGGCATCACCCAGGCCGGCGGCGGCAGCTCGCGCTTTGCCGCCATCACGAATATCCGCAGCCCGCAAGACCGCAACCCGGACGCCCCCTCGCGCGGTGCCCTGGTGGCCGACTATTTGGCCGGCAATATGTCGCCGCAAGACTACATCGCGCAAATCCGCCCCGGCAGCGGTGCCTACAACGGTTTCAATCTGGTGCTCGGTGACGCCGATACCCTGATCTGGTTTTCCAACCGCGGTGATGGCGATGCGCGCAATGGCCAGCCTTTGGAACCGGGCATCTACGGCCTGTCGAACGCCCTGCTCGACGCGCCGTGGCCGAAGGTCCTGAAGACCAAGGCCCAGTTCGCCAGCCTGCTGTGCCAGGGTGCGCCCGATGAAGCGTATTTCGACATGCTTGCCGACACCACGCGCGCGCCCGACTTCCGCTTGCCGGACACAGGCGTGCCGCTCGACCTCGAGCGCGTGCTGTCCGCCGTCTGCATCGAAACGCCGGGCTACGGCACGCGCACGTCCACCGTCGTGAAACTGTTCCCGGAGTCTCCCGGCGAATTGCATGAGCTGGTGATACAGTAGGTCGGGTTAGCGCGCAAGCGCGTAACCCGACACCACCACCACACTCAACCGGCATCACGGTCCCCAACGTCGGATTACGCGCGCCTGCGGCGCGCTAATCCGACCTACGCCCGCTTCCCGACTCGCATCAAAAAACCTCTATCCATCCGCACGCACAAAAAAGAAAGCGCTTGCGCAAGCGCTTTCTTTTGTTTACGATAGATTCAAACGCGGCGACACAGCCGTACTCAATCGCAGCACACAATAATAATAAAACCATCAGGAGACACCATGGCCACCATGGAAGATGTAGCGCGGGCGGCGGACGTATCGCTGTCGACCGTCTCGCACGTACTCAACGGCACCCGCAAGGTCAGCCCGAAAACCGTCGCCGCCGTCAACGCGGCCATGCAGCAGATCGGCTATGTGCCGAACATGCTGGCGCGCGCCCTCGCCGGTTCCTCTTCTGGCACCATCGGCGTGGCCATTTCCGCCTTCACCAATCATTACTTCAGCGAAACCGTGCGCGCCATCGAGGCGGCCTGCACGCGCCACGGCTTGATGATGCTGTTTTCCGATACGCATGACGATCCCGAGCAGGAACTCAAAGTGGTGCAGAACTTGCACCAGCGCCGGGTCGACGGCATCGTGCTGGCGCCGTCGGGCGACACGCACCACCGCACGCTCGACTATTTGACCAGCAACAAGATCGCTTCCGTGCTGGTCGACCGCATGTCGGCGCAGCCGTTCGACCAGGTGGGCGTGGAAAATATCGAGGCGACGGCCGGACTGGTCGGCCACCTGATCACCGTCCACGGCCACCGCCGCATCGGCTTCATCGCGGGCGCGCCCGGCCTGTCCACGACGGACGAGCGTATCGATGGCTACCGCCTGGCCTTGCAGCGCGCCAATATCGTTTTCGATACAGCGCTGCTGCGCTCGGGCGACTCCAACCTCGAGCGCAGCGGCGCGGCCACGCGCGAATTGCTGGCCCTGCCCGCCGGACAGCGTCCCACGGCCATCGTTGCCGGCAATAACCTGATGACCATCGGCACCATGCACGCCTTGCGCGACGCGCACATTGCGGTACCGCAAGACGTGTCCCTGGCAGGCTTCGATGATTTCGACTGGGCCGATTATTTCAGCCCCCGTCTGACGGTGATGGCGCAGCCGCTCGAAGAGCTGGGCGCCATGGCCGTCGACCTCTTGATTGACCGCATCGCCAATCCGGGCCGCGCCCGGCACGTGCAGCGCTTGTCGCCGACCCTGCGCGTGCGCAATTCCTGCGGCTGCCCCTGACCTTTTACAGTAGATCAACATGCATCCAGCGATTTCCCTCGGTATCGATCTCGGTACCTCCGAACTGAAAACTGTGCTGATGGACAGCATGGGCACGGTATGCGGCCAGGCTTCCGTGCGCATCGATACCAACCGCCCGCAGCCGGGCTGGTCCGAACAAGCGCCGCAGGACTGGTGGGCCGCCTGCGTCAACGCGCTGGGCCAGCTGCGCGCCGGCTGGCCGCAGGAATACGCGCGCATCGCCTGCATCGGCCTGTCGGGCCAGATGCATGGCGCCGTACTGCTCGACAGCAACGACAACGTGATCCGTCCCGCCATCCTGTGGAACGATGCGCGCGCCGAAGCCGAAGCGGCCAGTCTGGCGCGCGACTATCCCGCCTATGCGGACGTGACGGGCAGCCTGCCCATGGCAGGCCTGACGGCGCCGAAACTGCTGTGGCTGCAAACGCACGAGCCTGACGCTTTCAATGCCATCGCCTGCCTGCTGTCGCCCAAGGATTATCTGCGCCTGCAGTTGACGGGCAACAAGGTCACCGACATGTCCGACGCGGCCGGTACCCTGTGGCTGGACGAGGCCAAGCGCGCCTGGTTCGCCCCCATGCTGGCCGCCTGCGGTTTGATGCCGGAACAGATGCCGGCGCTGGCCGAAGGCGACGCCGCCACGGGTACCGTGCTGGCCGCCGTCGCGGACAAGCTCGGCTTGCCATCGGACGTGGTGGTGGCAGCCGGCGGCGGCGACAACCCCGTCTCGGCCGTGGGCATCGGCGCCGTCAATGGCGGCGATAGTTTTATCTCGCTGGGCACCAGCGCCGCCATCGTTTCCGTCACCGAAGCGCCTTTGGGCAACCCGGCCGGCGGCGTGCACAGCTTTTGCCACGCCCTGCCCGGCCGCTGGTATGCGATGGGCGCGATCCTGTCGGGCGCCAGCTGCCTGCGCTGGTCGACCGGTGTACTGGGCCAGCCCGACGAGGCAGCCCTGCTGGCGCTCGTGGAAACGGGCTTTCCGCTCGACGCCCCCGTCGCGCCGTCCGCGCCCTTGTTCCTGCCCTACCTGTCGGGCGAGCGCACGCCCCATAACGACCCGCAAGTGCGCGGCGCCTTCCTGCAGCTGGGCCACGACAGCACGCCGGCGCAGCTCGGCTATGCTGTGCTCGAAGGCGTGGCCTTTGCCTTGCGCGACGCCATGGCGGCCGTCACGTCGACGGGCGCCGTCGTTCCCCACTGCATGCTGGTGGGCGGCGGCGCGCGCAGCCAGTATTGGGCACAGTTGCTGGCCAATGTGCTGGGCCGCGAGATGCGCACCTTGCACAACAGCGAACTGTCGGCCAGCCTGGGCGCGGCCAAGCTGGGCTTTGCCGCCATCGGCCAGCGCCAGTTGCTGGCCACCAGCTTACCCATCAAAAACACTTTCCTGCCCGATGCCGCGCATAGCGCAGCCTTGAGCATCCGCTACGCTCGCTACCGTAGCCTGTTTCCCGCCGTGCAAGCCTTGCACCAACTCAGTGATAAGGAATAGTAATGAATCAGCTGCAACAACTAAAACAGTACAGCACCGTCGTCGCCGACACGGGCGACTTCCTGCAACTGGCGCGCTTCGCGCCGCAAGACGCGACCACCAACCCGTCGCTGATTTTAAAAGCCGTGCTGCAGCCCGATTACGCGCCTTTGCTGGAAAGCACGGTCGCTGCCCACAAACATGCGTCGCTCGACGATATCGTCGACCAGGTGCTGGTGCGCTTCGGCCTGGAAATCCTGAAAGTGGTGCCGGGCCGCGTGTCGACGGAAGTCGATGCCCGTTTGAGCTTTGACCGCGAAGCCACCGTGGCCCGCGGGCGCCGCCTGATCGCCTTGTACGAACAAGCCGGCATCAGCCGCGAGCGCGTGCTGATCAAGGTCGCCGCCACCTGGGAAGGCATCCAGGCGGCGCGCGAGCTGGAAAAAGACGGCATCTTTTGCAACCTGACCCTGCTGTTCGCGTTTTGCCAGGCCGTCGCCTGCGCCGATGCGAAAGTGCGCCTGATTTCGCCATTCGTGGGCCGCATCTACGACTGGCACAAGAAATCGATGGGCGCGGCATGGGACGAAGCGGCGCGCAGCCTGTCCAACGATCCGGGTGTACAGTCGGTCACGCGCATCTTCAATTACTACAAACAACATGGCATCGCCACGCAAGTGATGGGCGCCAGCTTCCGCAACGTGGGGCAGATCACGGCCCTGTCCGGCTGCGACTTGCTGACCATCAGCCCCGACCTGCTGGCGAAACTCGAAGCATCCGACGTGCCATTCGAGCGCGCCCTGGGTGCCGACCTGGGCGCGGCACAGCCTGCCGTCACGTATGACGAGGCGGCTTTCCGCTACGCCTTGAACGACGACGCGATGGCGACCGAAAAGCTGGCTGAAGGCATCCGCGGCTTTGCCGTCGACGCGGGCAAGCTGGACGCCATGATCGAGAAATTACGCAATCAATAAGTTTGCACGCAGTTTTTTACCCGTAGCACCGTTTGCTTTTGACAATAAAAACCCTTGGAGATCCTCATGAAAAAAGTCATTACCGCCTCCCTGTTGCTGTCCGCCGCCTGTGGCGCTTTCGCCGCTGACAAACCGCTGAAATCCATCGGCGTGAGCGTGGGCGACCTGGCCAACCCGTTTTTTGTCGCCATCGGCCGCGGCGCGGAAGAAAGCGCGAAAAAGCTGGGCGGCCCTGGCGTGAAAGTCACCACGGTGTCCAGCAAGTATGACCTGAACACCCAGGTGGACCAGATTGAAAACTTTATTGCCAACAAGACCGACATCATCATCCTGAACGCCGTCGATTCCAAGGGCATCGCCCCAGCCATCAAGAAAGCGCGCAATGCGGGCGTGGTCGTGATCGCTGTCGACGTGGGCGCCGTGGGCGCTTCGGCCACCGTGATGTCCGACAACACCATGGCGGGCGACGTGTCGTGCGCCTACCTGGCCAAGCAGATCGGCGGCAAGGGCAATGTCGTGATCCTCAACGGCCCGCCGGTCACGTCCGTGATCGACCGCGTCAACGGCTGCAAGAAAACCCTGGCCGCGTTCAAGGATATCAAGATCCTGTCCGACAACCAGAACGCGGGCGGCAGCCGCGACGGCGGCATGACCGTGATGTCGAACTTGCTGACGGCCTATCCGAAGATCGACGGCGTGTTCGCCATCAACGATCCTACCGGCATCGGCGCCGAACTGGCGATCAAGCAAGCGAAGCGCACGGACGTCAAACTGATCACGGCCGTCGATGGCGCGCCCGATGGCCAGAACGCCCTGAAAAACAAGGCCGGCCTGTTTGCCGCCACCTCGGCGCAAAACCCGTACCGCATGGCCACCGACGCCGTGCAAATGGGCTACGACATCATGAACGGCCGCACGCCGAAACAAACGATGGTGCTGTTGCCGACCCCGGCCATCACCAAGGAAAACGTCGCCACCTACACGGGCTGGGTAAAGAACTGATCTGCCTGACCTGAACCACGTGTTGCCCGCCCCGGCCCCGGGCCAAGGGCGGGCAACAGTTTCAAAAGCAAGGAAGGACAGTCATGAGCGACAACATTATTTTTGAAATGCGCGGCATCGAGAAGCGCTTTGGCGCCACGCGCGCGCTTCGCGGCGTGCACCTGACGGTGCGCAGCGGCGAAATTCATGCCGTGATGGGCGAGAACGGCGCCGGCAAGAGCACCCTGATGAAGATTTTATCGGGCGTGTACACGCCGGACGCGGGCGAGATCATACTCGACGGTAAACCGATCCGCATCCGCAACCCGGGCGAGGCACGCGCGCTGGGCATTAACCTGATCTACCAGGAACTGAGCGTGGCCAAGAACATGACGGTGGCGCAGAACGTCTTCATGGGCAGCGAGCCGAAAGGACCGTTCTGGACCGTCAAGGGCGGCGAAATGCGCGCGCGCACGAACGCCATCCTGGCCGACCTCGGTTCCCGTTTCGACGCCGACACCATGGTCTCGACGCTGTCGATCGCCGAGCAGCAGCAGGTGGAAATCGCCCGCGCCCTCGTGCACGAAAGCCGCATCCTGATCATGGACGAGCCCACTGCCGCCCTGTCCGACCGGGAAACAGAACAATTATTCCGCATCATCGAAGAGCAGCGCGACAAGGGCCTGGCCGTGCTCTACATCAGCCATCGCATGGCCGAGGTGGAACGCCTGGCGCGCCGCATCACGGTGCTGCGCGACGGCGCCTATGTGGGCGAGCTGGGCAAGGATGAACTCGATCAAAAGAAAGTCGTGCAAATGATGGTGGGCCGCCCCGCCGACGACTTTTATTCGCACCAGCGGCGCACCACGCGCGGCGCCGAACGCTTGCGCGTGGAAAACGTGGGCGGCGGCAAGGTCAAGCCGGCCTCGTTCACCCTGCATGCGGGCGAAGTGACGGGTCTTGCCGGCCTCGTCGGCGCAGGCCGCACGGAACTGGCGCGCCTGATCTTTGGCGCGGACAAGAAACAAACGGGGCAAGTATGGCTCGACGGCCAGGAAGTGCACATCCACCGGCCGCTGGCCGCCATCCGTCACGGCATCGGCTACCTGCCCGAAGACCGCAAGAGCCTGGGCCTGTTCATGCAATTGTCGGCCATGGAAAACATGTCGATGAATATCCTGTCCAAGCATGCGACGGCGGGCGTCGTCAACCGTGGCGCCCTGACTCAGCTCACGCGCGAGGCGATAGCCAACCTCAACGTGAAAGTGTCGGGACCGGACGGCATCGTCGGCGGCCTGTCCGGCGGCAACCAGCAGAAAGTCTTGCTGGCGCGCTGGCTGGCCATCGCCCCGAAAGTGCTCATCCTCGACGAACCGACGCGGGGCGTGGACGTGGGCGCGAAGAGCGAAATCTACAAGATCATCCACCAGCTGGCGGACGCGGGCACGGCCGTGCTGTGCATTTCCAGCGAACTGGCCGAGCTGGTCGGCATCTGCGACCGCGTGATGGTGATGTGCGAAGGACGCATGACGGGCGAAGTCACGGGCGACGATATCACGCAGGAAAACATCCTTGCTTATGCCACCCATCTGGAAGCGGCATAAGAACGCACAACAAAACCTACTGCGCGTCGCGGGTCGCGGTTTCCGATGCTCACTGTGCATTCGCACAGTTCCGCTTCTCAACCACAACTCGCTTCCGCTCGCTACGGTTTTGTTAGGCGTTCCAAGAATAGTATTAGCATAATCATTCAGGAGATAAACCATGACAACGAGTACCACCAGCGGCGCCGCGCGCGCCGGCGAACCCTTCAATGCCTCGAACCTGATGCGCCGCCTGGGCATGCTGCCCGTGCTGGTGGTGCTGTACCTGGCCATGTATGGCCTGACCGTGTATTTCTCTGCCGACGGCACGTCGACGTTCATGACCAGCAATAACACCATGAACATCTTCCGCCAGGTGTCGATCAACATCGTGCTGGCATCCGGCATGACTTTCGTCATTCTGACCAGCGGCATCGATCTGTCCGTCGGTTCCGTGCTGGCCGTCTCGGCCGTGGCGGGCATGCTGATGTCGCTGTCGGCCCAGTTCGCCGGCTTTTCGATTCCCACCTTCCTCATCGTCGGCCTGCTGCTGGGCGCGCTGAACGGCGTGCTGGTCGCTCTCGTCGGCCTGAACCCCTTCGTGGTGACTTTGGGCACCATGACGGCCCTGCGCGGCGCCGCCTACCTGCTGGCCGACGGCACCAGCGTGCTGAACACGGAAATCCCTAGCTTTGAATGGATGGGCAACGGCAGCTTCCTGGCCGTGCCCTGGCTGATCTGGCTGGCCGCGGCCGTGGTGCTGCTGACCTGGTTCATCCTGCGCAAGACGACACTGGGCCTGCATATCTACGCTGTCGGCGGCAATATCCAGGCGGCACGTTTGACCGGCATCAAGGTTGGCCTCGTCCTGATGTTTGTCTACACGATCAGCGGCCTGTTCGCCGGCCTGGGCGGCGCCATGTCGGCCAGCCGTCTGTATGCGGCCAACGGCAACTGGGGCACGGGCTATGAGCTCGACGCCATCGCGGCCGTCGTGCTCGGCGGCACGAGCCTGATGGGCGGCGTGGGCTCCGTCTGGGGCACCGTCATCGGCGCCCTTATCATCGGCGTGATGAACAATGGCTTGACGATTTTGGGTCTGTCGTCGTTCTGGCAGTATGTGGCCAAGGGTGTCGTGATCGTGCTGGCGGTGATCCTCGACAAATGGCGCCAGTCGCACGCGCAGAACTGATTGTGACGTGGTGCGTCGGGTTACGCGCTTTGCGCTAACCCGACCTACCATTGACGTAACAGGTCGGCGTAGACAACACCCGAAACACTGCTTAAAACACCAGCCGCATCTCCACATGCGCAATCCCCGCCTCTTCAAATTGTTCCCCCTGCTGCACGAAACCGTGGCGCGCATAGAATGGCGCGGCCACGGTTTGCGCATTCAGCACCACCGCCTTGTCGCCCCGCTCGCGGGCTTTGTCCATCAGCAAGATCAAAATGGCGCCGCCCACGCCCGTGCCGCGGCCCGGCTGGCGCACGGCCATGCGGCCGATGTGGCCGTCTGGCAATAGCCGGCCCGTGCCGATGGCGGCACCAAAGTCGTCATAGGCAACGGCATGCAGGCAGACGGCATCCATGTCGTCGAGTTCGATCTCGGCCGGCACTTTCTGTTCATCGACAAAGACTTCAAAACGGATGGCGGTAGCGTCGGGGCCCAGGGTGGCCCAGTCGCCGAGGCGGATGATGTGCTTGGTCATGGGTGTACGGTAATAAGAAACAGGCCACCATTGTCGCACGGCCTGCCACGCCTTGGCAGCCGGTGCGGCTCAAGCGTTCGATTTCAGGTAACGTCCAGGTGTTTCACCGAGTATTTTGCGAAACATGACGACAAAATTGCTCGCGTTCTCGTAGCCCAGGCCCTCTGCGACATGCTGGACCGTGGCGCCCCTGGCCATCCATTGCAAGGCGAGCAGGATATGCAGTTGCCTGCGCCAGCGTCCGAAACTCATGCCGGTTTCCCGGGACACGAGGCGTGACAGCGTACGCGCACTGATGCCCATCCGCTGCGCCCATGATTCGATGTTGCCGGGATCGGACGGACGCGCCATGATCCACTCGACCAGTTTGCGTAGCCGCTTGTCTGTCGTCAGGGGAAGATGAACCTGGCCGGGCTGCGCCAGCGCCATTTCGTCGAGAAGCAGTGTCATCAGTCGTGACGCCATGCCGCCCTCTTCATAGCGCATCGGCAATGCCGCTGAACGGATCACCAATTCACGCAGCAGCGGCGTGGTCGACAAGGTGCAGCACTCCCGCGGCAAGGCGTCGTCCACCGCAGGGTCGACATACACGACATAACAATCGACCGTGCCGGCCCCATCCATTCGATGTTGTGTGCCGCCTGGTACCCAAATGGCGCTCCCCGGCGGCACCAGCCAGAAGCCGCCGTCGACCTCGCAGGTGAGAACGCCGCGCATCCAGAGCAGGAACTGGCCTTTTCGATGCTGATGGAAATCCTTTTCCTGGCGGCTATCCATCTCGCGGCCAACGGCGCCAAGCGTGACCACCGGCCTTGGCACGCAGTCGGGATCTTCCCAGTCGCTGGACGAATCGTCGCTGAAAACAGGCATCGGGCACCTTTCAAGGGTCAGAATCAGTGGCAAGAATTCAATATAATATGGCCTGTTGGCTCATTGTGACCAACACGTGGCGCGCCTAAGATGGGCGCTGACATCACAACCACGAAAGCTGTCATATGGAACAAACAAAGAAAATCCTGATCTGCGGCGGCGGCATCGCCGGCCCTGCGTGTGCCTGGTGGCTGACCAGGTACGGCTACTCCGTGGTGCTCGTCGAAAAGGCCGGCGCGCTCAGGGTCGGCGGGCAGAACGTCGATGTGAAGGACGCCGCGCAGCAGGTCATCAAGCGCATGGGTTTGACGGAACAGGTCGAGGCACGCGACACGCTGGAATGCGGACAGAAGTGGCTCGACGCGGCCGGCAAGGTGGTGGCTGTTTTTCCCAAAGGTAGTATCGGTGGACTGACCTGCGATTTCGAAATCCTGCGCGGCGATTTCGCCCGTATTTTGTTCGATGCGACCCACGGCACCTGCGAATACCGTTTTGGCACGTCCGTCAGCGGCGTTGAAGAGATTGAAAATGGTGTGCGGGCAACTTTTGCCAATGGCACGGCAGAGGACTTCGCGCTGGTGATCTGCGCCGACGGCGTGAGCTCGCCGACCAGAGACCTGGCGCTGGCCGCTGAAACGCGCATGCGTTACCTCGGCGCCTACATGGCGTTTTTCAACATTCCCCGGCGGCCGGAAGACGACTTCTGGGCCTGCTCCGTCAACGGCATAGGCGGTACGATGATCAACCTGCGGCCAGGTGGCTTGACGGAAACTACCGTGCTGATGACCTTTCCAGCCGCTGAGCCTGGTGTGCGGAGTCCGACGGCGCCGTTGCCGCGCGAGATGTTGCGCACGGCACTGGCAGGCCGGGGCAAGGTGGCCGATCGTATCATCGCCGAGCTGGATACCGTCCAGGACTTCTACTTCGGACCGATGAGCCAGGTGCAAGCATCGACCTGGTCAAAGGGCCGGCTGGTCTTGCTGGGCGATGCGGCGCATTGCCCGACGCCATTCACGGGCAAGGGCACGGCGCTGGCGCTGATGGGAGCCTACGTGCTGGCGGGGGAAATCAAGAGGTGCGCGACCCACACCGAGGCTTTCCAGGCATATGAACGCATCCTGCGCCCGTATGCCGAGCATACGCAGCAGGAGCTGAGCCCTCGCCTCATCCGGCTCATGCACGTGCGGACGCGGTTCGGCATAGCCATCGCGCATCTGCTGCAACGGTGCGTCGGCAGCGCCCTGATCCAGTCGCTGTTGCAAGCGAACGCCAAGACCAGGGCGCGCAGGATCGACGAGGATTTCACGCTGCCGATGTATTGAAAGCATTGCTGTGCTACCGGGCGCAGCCGGGCAAGGAACTGGCGGCGCGCTCGGTCATTTCAAAACAGCCCGCTTACAACTTCACCAGCTGCTTGCCGAAGTTGCGCCCTTTTAAGAGGCCGATGAACGCTTCCGGCGCGCTGGCCAGGCCATCGGCCACGGATTCGCGGAATTTCAGCTTGCCCGTCGCCACCAGGCTGCCCAGTTCCGCCAGTCCCTGCGGCCAGAATTCTGGCTGCTCCGAGACGATGAAGCCGCGCACGGTCAGGCGGTTGGTGAGGATCAGGCGGGCATTGTCGAGCGGCGTCGGTTCGCCGTTGTAGCCGGCGATCCAGCCGCACACGGCCACGCGGCCAAACGCATTGGTACGCGCCAGCGCCGCATCGAAGATCGCGCCACCCACGTTTTCAAAGATGGCGTCGATGCCGTCGGGCGTCGCCGCCGCCAAATCGGCCTCCAGATTGCCCGCCTTGTAGTCGACGCAGGCATCGAAACCCAGTTCCTCGACAACATAGCGGCATTTCTCCGCCCCGCCCGCGATGCCGACGACCCGGCAGCCTTTCAATTTCGCCAGTTGGCCCACGACGCTGCCCACGGCGCCGCTGGCGGCCGACACGACCACCGTTTCGCCCGCCTTCGGCGCCATGATCTGGTTCAAGCCATACCAGGCCGTCATGCCCGGCATGCCGACGGAACCGAGGTAAGCCGAAGCAGGAATGTGCGTCGTATCGACCTTGCGCAGCATCGTGCCGTCCGATACAGCCACTTCCGTCCAGCCCAGGGTACCCACGACCATGTCGCCCACGGCGAACTTCGGATGCTTCGACTCAAGCACCACGCCCACCGTGCCGCCGATCATCGTTTCATCAAGCGCCTGCGGTGCCGCATAGCTTTTATTGGCACTCATGCGCCCGCGCATGTAAGGGTCGAGCGACAGGTACTGGTTACGCACCAGCAACTGGCCATCCGTGATGGCGGGCATCTCTTTCGTTTCCAGGCGAAAATGTGCCGGGTTGACTTCCTCCGTGGAGGCGGGGCGCGAGGCGAGGACGATGCGTTGGTAGGTGGTCATGGTGCTCCTTGACGATAGAGAAGATCAGCGGAAGACTGGGGTCAGACCCGCCGGGTCTGACCCCGGGTGTCTGTTGCGTAACGACTAAATCTCGTAATCCATGCATTGCCGCGCTTCACGCACCGCCCCAAAGAACGGCTTGATTTTCACGTGCTCTGGATGGTTCTGGTAGGCGTCGAGCGCTTCGCGGCTGGCGAATTCGCTGTACAGGACGATGTCGTAGGTCGCTTCCAGGCCCGGCTGGGCCACGGCCGCTTCGAATTTCAGGATGCCGGGCACCAGGCCGGAACAGGAATCGAGCAGGGCCTTGAGCTTCAAGGCATTCGTGGCGCGGTCGGCGCCTTCGGCGTGGTCTTTGAGTTTCCAGAAAACGATGTGCTTGATCATGGTGGCAGGGCTGCTTGTTTATTAATGAAGCATTACTGTAACCGCTATCGGCGCATCTTGCAGGAACCGGGCGCCCAATGCAAACGGGCGGCCCTGGAAGCCGCCCGCAGACTGGGTTCACGCAAACATCACAGCACTTCGAACAGCCCGGCCGCGCCCTGTCCGCCGCCGATGCACATGGTCACGACCACGTATTTGACGCCGCGGCGCTTGCCTTCGATCAAGGCGTGGCCCGTCAGGCGGGCGCCCGACACGCCGTACGGGTGGCCGACGGCAATTGCGCCGCCGTTGACGTTCAGGCGGTCCATGGGGATGCCCAGGGTGTCGGCGCAGTACAGCACTTGCACGGCGAACGCTTCATTGAGTTCCCACAGGCCGATGTCGGCGACAGTCAAGCCCGCCTTTTTCAGCAGTTTCGGAATCGCATAGACGGGGCCAATACCCATTTCATCGGGTTCACAGCCGGCCACGGCAAAGCCGCGGAAGATGCCCAGCGGCTGCAAGCCTTTCGCTTCGGCCACTTTGGCGCTCATGACGATGGCCATGGACGCGCCGTCGGAAAATTGGCTGGCATTGCCGGCGCTGATGACGCCGCCAGTAATGGCCGGGCGGATCTTCGCCACGCCGTCATACGTCGTGTCGGCACGGATGCCTTCGTCGGCGGCAATCGTCACTTCGCGTGACACGAGCATGCCGCTGGCCTTGTCGGCCACGCCCATGATGGTGGTCATCGGCACGATTTCCGCGTCAAACAGGCCGGCCGCCTGGGCCGCGGCGGCACGCTGCTGGCTTTGCGCACCATAGGCATCCTGGCGCTCGCGCGAAATCTGGTAGCGCTTGGCGACGGTTTCGGCCGTCTGCAGCATGGGCCAGTACAGTTCCGGCTTGTGCTGCTGCAGCCAGACTTCGCGGTACATATGCGTATTCATTTCATTTTGAACACAGGAAATCGACTCCACTCCGCCCGCCGCATAGATATCGCCTTCGCCGGCGATGATGCGCTGCGCCGCCAGGGCGATGGCCTGCAAGCCCGACGAGCAGAAACGGTTGACGGTCATGCCGGCCGTCGTGACGGGACAGCCGCCGCGCAAGGCCACCTGGCGCGCGATATTGCCGCCTGTCGCGCCTTCGGGAAAGGCGCAGCCGACCAGCACGTCTTCCACTTCCTCCGCCTCGATGCGCGCGCGCTCGACGGCGGCCGCCAGCACGTGGCCGCCCAGGGTGGCGCCATGCGTCATGTTGAACGCGCCTTTCCAGGACTTGGCCAGGCCCGTGCGGGCGGTCGATACGATGACGGCTTCATTCATGCTGTGTCTCCTTGTGGGGATATTATTGGGTGGGGTATCTGCGGAATGAGAATAGCACATTTAAGTACGGTCGTTCGCAAAGTTCTGCCGGACTTCGATTTGTAAGCTTGGTGTAAGTTTCAAGCAAGCATGACGTAAGGTTCGGAGAACACACTCGCCTCCAGCTGTTGCAAGAATGGTCAAAAAGACCGCGGCAACGGTTCACTATAAAACATAGGGAGACAAACCATGGCATCACCATCCGGCTCGGCCGACGTACGGAAAATTTCCACCAAGGGAACGCCGATCACGCCCGAGGAACGCAAGGTCATCTTTGCATCCTCGCTCGGCACCGTTTTTGAATGGTACGATTTTTATCTGTACGGTTCGCTCGCTTCCATCATCGCCAAGCAATTCTTCATCGGCGACCCGACCACCACCTTCATCTTCGCGCTGCTGGCCTTTGCCGCCGGCTTCATCGTGCGTCCGTTCGGCGCGCTGGTCTTCGGCCGCCTGGGCGACATGATCGGCCGCAAGTACACCTTCCTGATCACCATTCTGATCATGGGCGGCTCCACCTTCATCGTCGGCTTGCTGCCGGGCCATGCGTCCATCGGCATCGCCGCACCGATCATCCTCGTCATCCTGCGCATCCTGCAAGGCCTGGCGCTGGGCGGCGAATATGGCGGCGCAGCCACCTATGTGGCCGAGCACGCGCCTGAAGGCAAGCGCGGCGCGTTCACGGCGTGGATACAAACGACGGCAACCCTGGGCTTCTTCCTGTCGCTGATGGTCATTCTGGGCACCCGCCTGGCGACCGGCGAGAAGGATTTCGAAGCATGGGGCTGGCGCATTCCCTTCCTCGTCTCCGTCATCCTGCTGGGTATTTCCGTGTGGATCCGACTGGCCATGAATGAATCGCCGGCGTTTTCCAAGATGAAGGCCGAGGGCAAGACCTCGAAAGCCCCGCTGACGGAAGCATTCGGCCAGTGGAAAAACCTGAAGATCGTCATCCTGGCCCTGATCGGCCTGACCGCCGGCCAGGCCGTCGTCTGGTACACGGGCCAGTTCTACGCCCTGTTCTTCATGATCCAGACCCTGAAAGTGGACCTGGCAACGGCCAACGTGCTCGTCGCCATCGCCCTGCTGCTGGCCACGCCGTTCTTCCTGTTCTTCGGCAGCCTGTCCGACCGCATCGGCCGCAAGTACATCATCCTCGGCGGCTGCCTGATCGCCGCTGCCACCTACTTCCCGATCTTCAACGGTCTGACCCACTTCGCCAATCCGCAGCTGGAAGCGGCACTGAAGAACTCGCCAGTGGTGGTCGTGGCCGATCCTGCTTCCTGCCACTTCCAGTTCAACATGACGGGCACGAAGAAATTCCCATCGTCGTGCGACATCGCCACGGGCTTCCTGTCGAACAGCTCGGTGAACTACACGAAGGAAGACGCACCGGCCGGCAGCATCGCCAAGGTACGCATCGGCACGAAGGAATTTACGTCGTTTAACGCCGTCATGACACCGGACGGCCTGAACTTCGATGCGGACAGCAAGGCAAAAGAAGGGGCACTCAAGAAAGAACTGGGCGCCGGCATCAAGGAAGCGGGCTACCCTGCGAAAGCCGACCCGGACCAGATCAACAAGCCGATGGTCGTCTTGCTGCTGTTCATCCTGGTGCTGTACGTGACCATGGTGTACGGCCCGATCGCAGCCATGCTGGTGGAAATGTTCCCGACGCGTATCCGCTATACATCGATGTCCCTGCCCTACCATATCGGTAACGGCTGGTTCGGCGGCTTGCTGCCGACCACGGCCTTCGCGCTGGTGGCTTTCAAGGGCGATATCTATTACGGCCTGTGGTATCCGATCGTCGTCGCCCTGGCGACTGTCGTGATCGGCACCCTGTTCGTCAAGGAAACGAAGGACAACAATATCTACGCCGACGACTGATACGGCGCAAGCCCCGGCCGCAAGGCCGGGGTCCGCAAAGCAAAACGCCGCTGACTGGTCAGCGGCGTTTTTTTATGTGGTTGCAAGCTTACTTGTCGCTCTTGCTCTTTTTCAGCTGGTCGCGCTGCTGCACGTATTCCTGGTAGCTGGTCTGGTTGCGCTTGCGGCAGGCATTGCGGTCGTCGAAATTATTGAGGCTGTTGCAGTACTCGCCGATCTTGTCCCGGTTCGCGTCATACAGTACTTCGCAGCCGGTCATGGCCAGCAAGAAGGGAACGATCAGATATTTCATTGCTACTCTCATGGATAGGAACGGGATTGCGCGAAAAAACACCAGATTGCCCGCTGGATAAGCAAGCAGCTTTATCTTAACGCGATCCCGGCGGAAAGTACAAGCGCTCGGTATTACTAAATGGAAAGGATTCCCGGCGCAACGAGCTGACCGGCGCCGGCATCCTCGCTCAACAGCGGATTGCCGGCCGCGAACGCCGCCAGGTGCTCGAGCAGCACGCGCACGCGGGCCGGCAGATAGCGCCGCTGCGTCCACACGGCGTACACGTGACGCGGCTGCGGCATCCAGTCGGGCAAGACGCGCACGAGGCTGCCACTGGCCACTTCGTCGCGGCATTGCAGAAGCGGACACAGCAGGATACCAATGCCCGCGTCGGCCATCTCCACGGCCAGGCGCATTTCATTGACGCGCAGGCGCGCCTGCGGTTCGATCACCATTTCGGCGCCGTCGCCGGGCCGGCGCAAGCGCCAGCTGCGCAGCGGCTCGGCCACGATCAGCTCGTGCTTTTCCAGTTCCTGCAAGTCGCGCGGCACGCCCGCGCGCGCCAGGTAGGCTGGCGCGGCCACCATCACCAGCGAAGCGCTGCCCAGCCGGCGCTGCATCAGCGAGGAATCGTCGAGCGCGCCAACGCGGATGGCCAGGTCGGCGCCGCTGCCCACGAGGTCTTGCAGCAGGTTCGACAGCTCCAGTTCCAGGCGGATGTCCGGGTACTGCTGCATGAAGCTGACCCAGGCCGGCGTCAGCAAGCCGCTGGCGAAGTTGACGGGCGCCAAGACGCGGATGCTGCCAGAGACGGCCGACAGGCTGGCGTCGAGCTGCTGCGTCGCCTGCCGCAAGGCGTGTACCAAGGGACGGCACTGCTCGTAGTATTGCCAGCCTTCCGCCGTCGGCTGCAGGCGGCGCGCGCTGCGGTTGAGCAAGCGGTAGCCAAGCTGGCTTTCCAGCTTTTGCAGCCGGCGCGTGACGGTAGCGGCGGGCAAGTCTTCCTTGACGGCCGCCGCATGCAGGCTGCCCGCCTCGACAATGGAGACAAACAGGGCTAAGTCATCAAGCATGATTCGTCGAGCATGATTGCATTTTCGGAATTTGAAATTAAAAATATGGCTCTAGTATAGATTGCTGCAAGTCGTTACGCTGCCATATCTTCACCATTTGAAAGTGCTCCATGTCCGAAGCCCTGCGTTTGCGCTGCGTATTTGCCTTCCTGATGTCGCTGCTCATGACCCTGCTGATGAGCGCCTGGGTCACCTGGCTCAATATCGGCCTGCAGGCCGATTTCCTGCCCCGCTGGCGCCATGCCTTCTTTGCCGCCTGGCCCGTGGCCTTCTGCGCCGTGATGCTGTTCGCCCCCCGCGTGCAGCTGATGAGCCGCAACATCGTGGCCCGGCTCGCCAGCAGCGCTTGACCGGCAGTCGTCCGCCGGCAGTACCACTCGGTCACTCCCGCCCACGGCCGCCCTGATCCGGGCTATGCTATAGCCGTCTTCTTTACTGCGGAGTGCCCATGCTCGATCACGTTTCCCTCACCGTCAGCGACCTGGAACGCGCCGAGCGCTTCTACGACGCCGTCTTCGCCGCGCTGGACGTGCCCAAGGTGGGCAGCGACCACGCCAACGCCTGGATAGGCTACGGCGAGCGCAGCGACGCGCAGCATCCTGAGCGCAGCTACTTTTCCGTGCGACTGGGCCCGCAGCCCGACGACGCGCCGCGCCGCCATTGCTGCTTCAAGGCTTCCTCGCGCGCGGCCGTGGAAGCGTTCTGGCAGGCGGGTCTGGCGCATGGCGGCATCGACTTGGGCGCGCCCGGACTGCGCCACTATCACGCCAGTTATTACGCGGCCTTTTTGTTCGATCCGGACGGCAACCGCATCGAAGCCGTCTGCCATCGCGCCGACGCCGGCTGACAGGACGGGAAACCCGGCTCTGTTCGGCATTTCCACTTCGGGACGATTTGCCTATAATGGCTGGCACGCCATACCGGTCCGTGAACAAAGAAGGAGATTCATGCATCATCTATTCGTCGGCCGCCCCGCGCGCACCATGCTCCTCTCCAGCGCCGGCTTGCTGCTGGCAGGCTGTTTTTCCGGCTGTTCCCTGTTGCCATCGTCGCCAGTCACGCCAGGCGTGCCCGCGACGGCGGCCCTGCCCGACGCCAGCATCGCCTATACCTTGAGCGGCCAGGGCGGCTTGCCCGTGGTCTTTCAGTCGGCCATGGGCGACGGCAAGGACGTGTGGTCCAAGGTCGTGCCCGAAGTGGCCAAGCAGCACCGCGTGCTCGTGTACGACCGTCCCGGCTACGGCGACAGCCAGAAAACCACCACGCCGCGCGATCCCTGCACCATCGCCGCCCAGCAGCGGGCCCTGCTGGCGCAAGCGGGCCTGAAGCCGCCGTATGTGCTGGTCGGCCATGGCTTGGGCGGGCTGTACCAGTATGTGTATGCCAGGTTGTACCCGCAGGACGTGGCCGGGCTGGTCCTGCTCGATCCCACGCACCCGCAGCAGTGGAACCGCCTGCAGACGGACGCGTCCACTTACGCCATGCTCGTCAAAACGCGGCGTAAACTCATGTTCAACAGTACGGAATCGACCGAATTCGATGCCCAGACGCAGTGCCTGCAGCACGTCGACATGAGCAGCCCGCTGCGCGTGCCCGCCATGCTTCTGGTGCGCGACAAGTTCGGCATCGAGGAAATGGGTTCGTTCGAGAACGTGGTGCGGGCCCAGGAAAAGGATTGGCAGCGCCTGTCCGGCGCACCCGCCATCGAGCGCATCACGGGCGCCGGCTATTACATCCAGAAAGACAACCCCGTCATCGTCAACGAGGCGGTCAAGATGGTGGCGAAGAAGAAGTAAACATGGTTGCTGGCGTCCGTGGTGGTGTCGGATTACGCGCTTGCGCGCTAATCCGATCTACCCGGCTCTTGAGCCCTCGTAGAGGCGTAGGTCGAATTAGCGCGGCAAAGCCGCGCGTAATCCGACAATATTGTTGGCGTCGGCTTAGCTATTAAACCCCTTGCCCTCGCCCGCCAGCTTCACCAGCAGCGGCGCCGGCGTCCACGCTTCGCCGTGGCGGCCCTTGGCATAGCCGGCAATCGTGTCGAGCACGTTCGGCAAGCCGACCGTGTCCGCATAGAACATCGGGCCGCCGCGGAACAGCGGGAAGCCGTAGCCCGTCAAATACACCATGTCGATGTCCGAGGCGCGCAGGGCGATGCCCTCTTCCAGGATGCGCGCGCCTTCATTGACGAGCGCATACACGAGGCGTTCAACGATTTCCTGGTCGCTGATCTTGCGCCGCGCCACGCCGATGTCGGCGGAGTGCTGGATGATCATGGCGTTGACCTGCTCCGATGGATACGCCTTGCGGTCGCCCGGCTTGTAGTCGTACCAGCCGGCGCCCGTCTTCTGGCCGTAGCGACCCAGTTCACACAGCAGGTCGGCCGTCTTCGAATACGTGACGTCCGGTTTTTCCACGTAGCGGCGCTTGCGGATGGCCCAGCCAATGTCGTTGCCGGCCAGGTCGCCCATGCGGAACGGGCCCATGGCGAAGCCGAATTTCTCGACCGCCTTGTCGACCTGTTCCGGCAGACAGCCTTCTTCCAGCAGGAAACCGGCTTGGCGGCTGTATTGCTCGATCATGCGGTTGCCGATGAAGCCGTCGCACACGCCCGAGACGACGCCTGTCTTCTTCAGCTTTTTCGACAGCGCCAGCGCGGTCGCCAGCACGTCCTTGCCCGTTTCCTTGCCGCGCACGATTTCCAGCAGTTTCATGACGTTCGCGGGGCTGAAGAAATGCGTACCGATGACGTCTTGCGGGCGTTTGGTGAACGCGGCGATCTTGTCCAGGTCCAAAGTCGATGTGTTCGAGGCGAGGATGGCGCCCGGCTTCATGACGGCGTCGAGCTGTTTGAACACGGTTTCCTTGACGCCCAGCTCTTCGAACACGGCTTCGATGACGATGTCGGCTTGCGCAATGTCGGCGTAGGCCAAGGTACCGGAAACGAGCGCGATGCGCTGCTCGGCCTTCTCCTGCGTCAGCTTGCCCTTCTTCACCGTGTTCTCGTAATTCTTGCGGATCGTGGCCAGGCCCTTGTCCAGCGCTTCCTGTTTGGTTTCCAGCAGCATCACGGGGATGCCCGCGTTGGCGAAGTTCATGGCGATGCCGCCGCCCATGGTGCCGGCGCCGACGATGGCCGCGCTGGCGATCGCGCGCACTGGCGTGTCGGACGGCACGTCGGGCACCTTGCTGGCGACACGCTCTGCAAAGAAGGCGTGGCGCAGGGCTTTCGACTCGGGCGACTGCACCAGCTGCATGAACAGTTCGCGCTCGTACTTCAAGCCGTCGTCGAATTTCATCGTCACGGCGGCCGCCACGGCATCGACGCATTTGAGCGGTGCGGGGAACGGACCGGACATGGCTTTGACGGTATTGCGCGAAAACTGCAAAAACGCTTCGTGGTTCGGGTAGTCGACCTTGCGCTCGCGCACCTTCGGCAGCGGACGCACGTCGGCCACTTTCGTGGCGAAGGCCACGGCGGCGGCCAGCAAATCGGCGCCAGGCGCGATGACTTCGTCGAACAGGGCCGTGCCGGCCAGTTTTTCGGACGCGGCGGGCGTGCCCGAGACGATCATGTTCAGGGCCATTTCCAGGCCCAGCACTCGCGGCAGGCGCTGCGTGCCGCCCGCGCCCGGCAAGATGCCGAGTTTGACTTCCGGCAAGGCCATCTGCGCGCCAGGCGCGGCCACGCGGTAGTTGCAACCGAGCGCCAGCTCCAGGCCGCCACCCATGCAGACGCTGTGGATGGCCGCCACGACCGGCTTGGTCGATTGTTCGACGACGTTGATCAGGGTGTGCAGGGTCGGTTCCGTGAGCGCCTTGGGCGAATTGAATTCCTTGATATCGGCGCCGCCCGAAAAGGCCTTGCCGGCGCCCGTGATGACGATGGCTTTGACGGCCTCGTCGGCCAGCGCCTGGCGGATGCCGGCCACGGCGGCCGTGCGCGTCGCCAGGCCCAGGCCATTGACGGGCGGGTTGGCCAGGGTAATGACGGCAACGGCGCCGTTTACTTGATATTCAGCACTCATGTCTCTTCCTTATTGATTTTTGCTCAGCGATGAGGTGGTTGCAAGGGATGAAGCTTCACTATACCGCATAAAAGAACGCTCGTATTATTTTTGTCGTGACGCGCCCGGCGCCAGCATGCTACGCCATGGTACAACATCGTTTGCGGAAAGATTCTCCTGCAAGCGGCAAGCTCTTGTAGAAGCTATCACTTGGATATTCATTTAAATAATAAAACCACAACAATAATAACAACGTTTTATTATGTAGAAGAATGGGTTTGTTATATGCCGACATGGGGCAATTACGACAGTTTTTACATTATTTATTCCCGCCCCTTGTTTTTCGCCAGACGCTGGGGAATAATAAAATTGTTGATTCAAATCAATACTCTACAATTTATCTACTAAAGGCAAACCGCAGGGCGAACACTGGCGGCCGTTGATCGCGCACATTCTCACCGATTATCACCAGATGCCGGCAATGCAATAACATCGCCGCCTTAATCCCTGCCTTAAACCGATAGCGGAAAAAATAATAACAGCAGCCTTATCGTTCCCATTCCTCTTCTCACCCCGAAGGAAATACTATGGACGCAGCCAGCCATGTCAGCCACTCGCAGGATCTGGACTTACAAGCGATAAATACTGCATTGAACCGTGTCCAGGCCGTCATCGAATTCGAGCTTGACGGCACCATCCTGCATGCGAATGACAATTTCCTGCGCGTCGTCGGCTATACCCTGGCCGAAGTGCAAGGCAAGCACCACGCCATCTTCTGCGACCCCGAGTATGTCAAAACGGACGAATACAGCAACTTCTGGGCCAAGCTGGGACGCGGCGAATTCGACCAGGGCGAATACAAGCGCCGCGCCAGGGATGGGCGCGAAGTGTGGATCAATGCTTCCTACAATCCCATCCTCGACGCGGACGGCAAGCCGTATAAAGTCATCAAGTTCGCTACCGACATCACAGCCCTGAAAAAACGCAATGTCGAATACGAAGGCAAGGTCAGCGCCATCGGCAAGGCGCAGGCCGTGATCGAATTCGACATGCAGGGCAATGTGCTGGACGCCAACGACAATTTCCTCGCCGTCATGGACTACGACTTGAGCGATATCCAGGGCGAGCACCACCGCATGTTCTGCGAACCCGAGTATGCCAGCAGCACCGAGTACAAGAAATTCTGGCAAAAGCTCAACCGCGGAGAATTCGACGCGGGCCGCTACAAGCGACTGGGCAACCATGGCAAGGTGGTGTGGATACAGGCCACCTACAACCCCATCCTGGACCTGAACGGCAAACCGTATAAAGTGGTCAAGTTCGCCATCGACATCACGGACCAGGTGAACCTGGAAAACAGCATCCAGGCCAAGGCCGCCAACGACAGCCGCAAGGTCAATGCCCTGCTCGACTCGGTGGCGCGCGCGGCGCAAGGCGACCTGACCTGCAATATCGTGCCCGAAGGCAGCGAACCGATCGATTTGCTGGCCGGCGGCATCAGCAAGATGATCGTCGACTTGCGCGGCGTGATCGGCAACGTGGTGTCGGCCGCCAACGGCTTTGCCGACGCGTCGAACGCCATCGCCGAACGGGCCACGGGCGTCGCCGTGGGCACGCAGGCGCTGGGCGCCACGGTGGAAGAAATGAACGCGTCCATCGACGGCCTGACGTTTTCCATCAATTCCATCGCGGAAAACACCTCGAACGCCGATTCCCTGGCGAAAGCCACGCAGCAGGAAGCGGAAGCGGGCGCGCGCGCCGTCGCCAAATCGATCGAAGCGATGGACTTGATCAACCGCTCGTCGGAAGACATCGGCGAAATCGTCAAGGTCATCAGCGAGATCGCCAACCAGACCAACATGCTGGCCTTCAACGCGGCCATCGAGGCGGCGCGCGCGGGCGAACACGGCCTGGGCTTTTCCGTCGTCGCAGACGAGGTGCGCAAGCTGGCCGAGCGCTCGTCGCAGGCGACCAAGGAAATTTCCAAGCTGATCAACGAATCCGTCAAGCGCGTGTCGACAGGCAGCGAGATTTCACGCCAGGCCAGCGACGCCTTCGACAAGATCGTCTCGGGCGTGGCGAAGACCACCCTGGCCATTTCCGACATCTCGAAGGCGGCCAACGAGCAACTGCTGACGGCGCGCGAAGTGTCGACGGCGATCCAGTACATCGCCGAGGAAACGGAAAAGTCGGCCGCCAACTGCGACAGCATCGCCCGCTCGACCGATGGCTTGAACGAGCGCGCAGGCAGTCTGAACCAGACTGTCTCCGGCTTCGTGGTGTAGGCGATGAGCCACGCGGCCACCTTGACGCCCGAGGTGCTGACGACCCTGATCGCGCTGGTACGCCAGCACACGGGCATCGCCATGACGGCGCGCAAGAGCGTCTTGCTGGAACGGCGTTTGCAGCCACGGCTGCAGGCACTGTCCCTGCACAGCTACCAGGCTTACCTGGAGCGCGTGGCCAGCGACCGCGACGAGGTGGCCCATTTCATCGACCTGGTGACCACCAACGACACGCTGTTCTTCCGCACGCCGCAGATCTGGGATTACTTCCGCGACCGCTACCTGCCCGCCTGGGCGCGCGCGCATCCGGATGGCTGCCTGGCCATCTGGTCGGCGGCGGCGGCCAGCGGCGAGGAGCTGTATTCGATCGCCATGCTGTGCGAGCAATTCAGGCTGCAAGCGCCGTCTTTCCGCTACCAGATCCTGGCCAGCGACATTTCGCAGCAGATCCTGGGCGCGGCGCGGGCGGGCCAGTACAGCGGGCGCTCCGTCGAGCGCATCCGCTTGTCGCACCCGGACTTGCTGCGCAAATATTTCACGCCAGCACCGTATGGCGTCCAGGTCAACGAGGAATTGCGGCAACACGTCAGCTTTGCCCAGCATAACCTGCTCGAAGCGCTGCGCCCGGCGCGGCAGTTCGACCTGGTGTTCCTGCGCAATGTGCTCATCTATTTCGATGCCGAGCACCAGGAAACCGTGCTGCGCCAGGCGCGCGTGAGTCTCAAGGATGAAGGCCGGCTGATCCTGGGCGAATCGGAAACCATCACCCGACTCGGCACCGGCTACCAATTCGAGTTTCCCATGATTTATAAGGCGGGTACCGCATGAGCATCATCATCGATCATCGCCTGCCGCTGCACCATGTCGGCATGGGCCAACTGAGCGTGGGCACGCACGGCGAGCAGCTGCAAGCGTTGCTCGGCTCCTGCATCGGCATCGGCTTCATCTGGAAAAATGGCCCATGCTGCGGCCTGGCCCATTGTCTGTTGCCGGAAGCGCCCGGCGCCGACAGCGCCCCTGGCGCGCGCTATGTGAGCCAGGCCGTGCCTTCGCTGCTGCGCCTGATGGGCGTGCGCCAGGCCGATTACGCCGACATTGACGTGGTGCTGGCGGGCGGCGCCAGCATGTTTGGTCCGCGCAACGGGCGGCTGCAGATAGGCCGGCAAAACGCGGAAGCGGCGCAAAAATACCTGGACCAGTGCGGCTTGCACGTCAGCTTTTGCGCGCTGGGCGGCCGCCACGGGCGCCAGTTGCTGATCGATTGCGCCCGGCACAGCTACGCCGTCACCGATGTGGTGGCGCAACCTGAATTGATTCCACGCAAGGAAGGCGCATATGGATATGCATGAAGCGACGGGCTTGCAAGCGCAGGGCACAAGCGACACGGCCACCGAACTGTTCGGCTCCTTCCACCTGGGCGGCGATGAATTCGCCCTGCCCGCCAGCTGCATCCGCGAAGTGGTGAACTATCCCGCGAAAGTCACCGCCCTGCCCCTGTCGCCCGCGTATCTGGAAGGCATGTTCACCTTGCGCGGCAGCGTCATCCCGGTGGTCAACCTGGGCCGCTTGTTCCGCGCCGATGCGCCACGCGCCATGGCCACGGACAAGATCGCCATTCTGGACTTCCAGCAAGTGCTGATCGGCATCGTCTTCCAGGATACGGGAGAGATCCTGCGCGTGCCCGCCAGCGCCCGCAGCGCCCTGCAATATGCGGCCGGCGACAGCCACGCCGTCATCGCCGGCACGATCCTGCTCGATGGCGGCGCACGCCTGCTGCAGGTGCTCGACCCGCACGCCCTGCTGCGCATTGAAAACGTGCCCCATGTGCTGGCCCTGCAGGCAACGGGCGCCAAGCTGAGCACGGCCCGCTACCACGCGCAAAGCGAACGCCGCCAGTGCGTCAGCTTCCACGCGGCCGGCGCCACGTTTGCCTTCGAAATGCTGGCCATCCAGGAAATCATCCGGGTGCCGGAACTGCACAGCTCCCTGCTGAACAGCGAACTGTGCCTGGGGCGCATGCATTTCCGCGGCAGCCAGGTGGCCGTCGTCGACTTCGGCGCCCTGCTGCAGGCGCCCGCATCCGGCACGGCGGCGACTGGCGACCAGCGCGTCATCGTCGTGCGCCTCGAGGATACGACCGTGGGCTTCCTCGTCGACTCCGTCGACAGCATCGTGCATTTCTTTGGCGACGAGGTCTTGCCGATTCCCCTGCTGAGCAAGGCGCGCGCCGCCATGTTCGCCGGCTGCATCACCAAAGAAGGCCTGGGCGACATCATTTTCCTCGACCACAAGGGCATCCTGTCGCAGGCCGAGATCGTCGAAATGCGCGACGGCCATGCGCGCCTGTATCCGGCCGAGACGGAAACGGCGGCCGCCACGCACAAGGCGCAGCGCCGTGTCTACATTACGTTTACGGTGGAAACCCGCTTCGCCGTGGAAATCGGGCAAGTGCGCGAAATCATTGATTTCAGCGGCGCCATCACGCCGCCGCCGGGCATGCCGGCCTGCATGCGCGGTATGCTGAACTTGCGCCAGCAAATGATCAGCATCATCGACCTGCGCCAGCTGTACGCGATGCCGGCCTTGCCGGACGATAGCACCGGCAAGATTCTGATCGTGGAACGGGGCGCCGAGCGCTACGGCTTCCTCGTCGACCACGTCGACAACATCATGACCATCTCCGACAGCCAGCGCTTTGCCGCGCCGCAAATCATCCGCACGGGAGAACATGAGGACTTGCGCAGCGAAATGGATGAGATGATCGATATCGGCACGGATGCGCAGCGCCAGACCCTGTCCGTCTTCCAGTGCGACCATCTGCTGGAAAAACTGGGGGCGGCGCTGCCGCAGGCGGCCTAGCGCTACATGCCGGGCAGCTGGTGTCCCTTGAACTGCTCGCGCAGCTTGTTCTTCTGGATCTTGCCCGTCGCGCCCATGGGCAAGGCATCGATGAACAGCACGTCATCGGGCGTCCACCACTTGGCGATCTTGCCTTCAAAAAATTGCAATAGCGCTTCGCGCGTGACCGTCATGCCGGGGCGCAGCACCACGACGAGCACGGGGCGTTCGTCCCATTTCGGGTGGAACACGCCGATGCAAGCCGCCTGCAGCACGGCCGGGTGCGCCATGGCCAGGTTTTCCAGGTCGATGGTGCCGATCCACTCGCCACCCGACTTGATCACGTCCTTGCTGCGGTCCGTGATCTGCATATAGCCGTCCGTGTCGATGGTGGCCACGTCGCCCGTGGGGAACCAGCCATCCTGCAATACGTCGCCTCCCTCATTCTTGTAATACGCGGAAATGATCCACGGCCCTTTCACCAGCAGATGGCCATACGCCACGCCATCCCACGGTAATTCCTTGCCATCGTCGTCGACGATCTTCATGTCCACGCCGTAGATCGCATGGCCCTGCTTTTGCAGGATCTTGCGCTGCTCGTCCTTCGGCAAGTCCAGGTGCTTGGTCTGCAAGCCGCCCGCCGTGCCCAGCGGCGACATTTCCGTCATGCCCCAGGCGTGGATGACTTCCACGTCGAACTTGTCGATCAGGGTATCCATCATGGCTGGCGGACACGCCGCGCCGCCGATCACGGTGCGGCGGAAGGTGGAAAATTGCAGATTATTCTGCAAGGCATGGTTGAGCAGGCCCAGCCAGACGGTAGGCACGCCGGCCGAGAACGTTACTTTTTCCGCCTCGAACAGTTCATACAACGACTTGCCGTCCAGTGCCGCGCCGGGAAACACCATGCGCGCGCCGGACAGGGGCACGGAATACGGCAAGCCCCAGGCATTCACGTGGAACATGGGCACGACGGGCAGCACGGTGTCCGAAGCGCGCACGTTCAGGGCGCTGGGCATGGCCGACGCGTACGCGTGCAGCACGGTCGAGCGGTGCGAATACAGGGCGCCCTTGGGGTTGCCCGTCGTGCCCGACGTGTAGCACAGGGTGGCGGCTGAATTCTCGTCGAACAGGGGCCACGTGTAATCGTCGGAATGCGTGGCGATCAAGTCTTCATAGCACAGCAGATCGGGGATCGTGCTGGTGGCAGGCATGCGTTCGCGGTCGCACATCAGCACGAAATGGCGGACGAAGGTGCAGTCGGCGGCGATCTTTTCCACCACGGGCAAAAAGGTCAAATCAAACAGCAAGACCTGGTCTTCCGCATGATTCGAGATATAGGCGATCTGGTCGGGAAACAGGCGCGGATTGATCGTGTGCAGCACGGCACCCGAGCCGGACACGGCATAGTACGCTTCCAGGTGGCGGTAGCCATTCCAGGCCAGGGTGGCGACGCGGTCGCCCATGCCGACACCGAGGCCATGCAAGGCGTTCGCCAGCCGGCGCGCGCGCTGGTGGCAATCGCGGTAGGTATAGCGGTGCATATCGCCCTCGACCCGCCGCGAAATGATTTCGCTGCCCCCATAATGACGCGCTGCAAACTCGATAAGGCTGGAAATCAGCAGGGGCTGATTCATCATCTGGCCCATCACTGGACTCAAGGGGAATGCCGACATCGTGTCTCCTGGGTTGGATACTTGCTTATTGTTGGAAATTAAAGATTTTCCCTAGTTTCGTACGGTCGTGCGGAAATCGTCAACGCATTTCGATATTGCGATGCAGCATGGAATTTTCGGTTCCGTTTTTTGCCGTGCGGATACCCACTACCGCGCCCGCCACGCGCCTTGGCGCTGTGCGGTAAAATCGCATTCCAGGCTGGCGCACCGTGCCAGTCCATCTTACTGACTGGAATTGCCATCACCGCTCATACCTTACCACTGGATAACGCCTTTGCGGCCTTGCCGCCCGCGTTCTATACGCGCTTGATGCCCACGCCCCTGCCCGCCCCGTATTTCGTGGCCGCGAGCGCGCCAGCCGCGGCCCTGATCGGCCTCGATGCGGCGCGCCTGGCCGAACCCGACTATGTGGCGCTGCTGAGCGGCAATGCCGTGGCCGAGCGTTCGATGCCCCTGTCGGCCGTGTATTCAGGCCACCAGTTCGGCGTCTGGGCCGGCCAGCTGGGCGATGGCCGCGCCATCCTGCTGGGCGATATCGCCACGGCTGATGGCCCGATGGAACTGCAGCTCAAAGGCGCCGGCGCCACGCCGTATTCGCGCATGGGCGATGGCCGTGCCGTGCTGCGCTCGTCCATCCGCGAATTCCTGTGCTCGGAAGCCATGGCGGCGCTGGGCATTCCCACGTCGCGCGCGCTGTCCATCATGGGTTCGCAGCAAGGCATCATGCGCGAAACAGTCGAGACTGCCGCCGTCGTCACGCGCATGGCGCCCACTTTCGTGCGCTTCGGCTCGTTCGAACACTGGTTTTACCGCAAGCAGCCGGACGAGCTGAAAATCCTGGCCGATTACGTCATCGACAGCTTCTACCCCGACTTGCGCGCCGCATCAAATCCATATCAAGCCTTGCTGGCCGAAGTATGCGTGCGCACGGCGCACATGATCGCGCAGTGGCAAGCCGTGGGTTTCATGCATGGCGTCATGAATACGGACAATATGTCGATCTTGGGCCTGACCCTCGATTACGGTCCCTTCGGCTTCATGGAAGCGTTTGACGCCGAGCACATCTGCAACCATACGGACCAGCAAGGCCGCTATTCCTACGCCAACCAGCCGCAGGTGGGCCACTGGAACTGCTATGCGCTGGGCCAGGCGCTGCTGCCCCTGATCGGCGAAGTGGCATTGGCGCAGGCGGCGCTGGACAGCTACCAGCCCGCTTTTGCGGAGAAGATGAATGCCTTGCTGCGCGCCAAGCTGGGCTTGCGCACAGTGCAAGACGACGACACGACGCTGTTCGACAGCATGTTTGCGCTGATGCAAGCCAATCACGTGGATTTCACCAACTTCTTCCGCGCCCTGGCGACACTGCAGGTGGCCGCGCCCGAGCACGACACCGTGCTGCGCGACATGTTCATCGACCGCCCCGCCTTCGATACGTGGGCGGCACAATACCGCGCGCGCCTGCGGCAGGAGCACAGCATCGATGCCGAGCGGCAAGCGGCCATGAACCAGGTCAACCCGAAATACGTGCTGCGCAACTACCTGGCGCAAGTGGCCATCGAGAAAGCCCAGCAGCAGGACTACACGGAAGTGGCGGCATTGCTGGAAGTTTTGCAAAAGCCATTTGACGAACAGCCCGAACACCAGCACTATGCGGCCCTGCCGCCCGACTGGGCCAGCCACCTTGAAGTCAGTTGCTCATCCTGAGGAGTCATTATGACCACGAATAAAGTCAAGAAAACCGACGCCGAATGGCGCGCCATGCTCGATTCGATGCAATACGAAGTCACGCGCCACGCGGCCACGGAACGGGCCTTCACGGGCAAGTTCTGGGACCACCATGAACACGGCGTCTACACCTGCGTCTGCTGCAACACGCCCCTGTTTGCTTCGGACACCAAGTTCGACTCGGGCTGCGGCTGGCCCAGCTATTTCCAGGCACTCGACCCGGCCAACGTGACGGAAATCGTCGACCGCAGCCACGGCATGGTGCGCACGGAAATCGTCTGCGCCGTCTGCGACGCCCACCTGGGCCACGTGTTCCCGGACGGCCCGCCGCCAACCGGCTTGCGCTATTGCATCAATTCGGCATCGCTGCGCTTCGATCCGCAACCGTGAGACACTGGAATGGCGGGCGGGCATCTTGCTCCTAAGCCATTCCTAAGATGAATGTAACAAGACCCGTGTAAAGTCTCGCCATGAAATTTCTATTCGACCTATTCCCCCTGCTCGCCTTCTTCGCCGCCTTCAAGCTGGGCGGCATGTATGAAGCGGCCACGCACGATTTCGTGCAGCAATATCTGTCCGGCTTCGTGTCAGGCGGCTTGATCAAGGCCGACCAGGCGCCGTGGATACTTGCCACCCTCGTCGGCATCGTCGCCACCGCTTGCCAGGTCAGCTATCTGCTGCTGCGCGGGCGCAAGGTGGACGGCATGCTGTGGCTGTCGCTGTTCATCTTTGTCGTGTTCGGCGGCGCCAGCATTTATCTGCATGACGATTTCTTCCTGAAATGGAAGCCGACCCTGATCTACTGGCTGTCCGGCCTGGCCCTCTTGATCGCCCACGTGGGTTTCAAGAAAAACCTGATCCGCAAGACCATGGAAGCGCAAGTGCAATTGCCCGAAGTTGTGTGGAACCAGCTGCTGGCCGCATGGATCATCTTCTTTGGCGCCATCGGCGCACTGAACCTGTTCGTGGCCTTCGTGCTGTACAAGGGAGACATGGCCGCCTGGGTCAGCTTCAAGGCGTTTGGCGCGACGGGCATCTTCTTTGCCTTTATCGTGGCGCAAACCCTGTTCCTGGCAAAACATATCAAGGAAGACGCATGATGAACTCCACCACCGAAAACACCGCGCCGGAAACGCGCATGCAGCGCATTCGTACCCGCCTGGAAACGGCACTTTCCCCTCTGGAATGTGTGCTGGAAGATGACTCGGCGCGCCACCGGGGCCATGCGGGCGCCGCCTCGGGCGGAGGCCATTACAATCTACGCATAATTTCTAGTCAATTTGAGGGGCTCAGGCTCGTCATGCGCCATCGACTGGTGTATGATTCCGTGCACGATATGATGCATAATGAGATACATGCATTGGCGATTGTGGCCCTGGCGCCGTCCGAAGTAGTGTAAGGACGGCGTTTTTGGCGTACCGGGGCAACCTGGTATGCCGTTTGCCGCAAGCGCCATGCACGCGTTTTCTTCCCATGCGTTTTTTACGAAACTTTCCCTAACAGGATTTAATAATGACTTTTAAGCCAGCCCGCTTGCTGATCGCACTACTCGCCGTTGTCGCGGTACCTGTTTTTGCGCAAAATGTTGCCGTTGTTAATGGCAAGCCTATCCCATCGTCGCGCGTTGATGCAGTCGTCAAGCAAGTCGTCGCCCAAGGCCAGCAACCGGATTCGCCGCAACTGCGCGAAATGATCAAGAAAGACTTGATCGGCCGTGAAGTGCTGATGCAAGAAGCGGAAAACAAAGGTTTCGGTAAAGATGCAGCAGTCAAGCAGCAAATCGAGAACGCACGCCAGGCCATCGTCATCAACGCCCTGGTCGGCGACTACCTGAAAAAGAACCCGGTCAACGACGCTGAAATCAAGGCCGAGTACGACAAGTTCGTGGCCCAGACCGGCGACAAGGAATACCACGTGCGCCACATCCTGGTCGGCACCGAAGCGGAAGCGAAAGACATCATCGCCAAGCTGAAAGGCGGCGCCAAGTTCGAAGATCTGGCCAAGCAATCGAAAGATACCGGTTCGGCCGACAACGGCGGCGACCTGGACTGGGCAGCCCCATCGTCGTTCCCGAAAGTATTCTCGGACGCCTTCGTGAAACTGCAAAAAGGCCAGGTCACCGACACCCCGGTGCAAACGCCTAACGGTTTCCACGTGATCAAGCTGGACGACACCCGCGCGGCAAAACTGCCGACCCTGGAAGAAGTCAAGCCACAGATCGCCGAAGCGCTGCAGCAAAAGAAACTGCAAGCGTATCAGGAAGAAATGATCAAAAAAGCGAAAGTTCAGTAAGAACTGACCTCCCCGGCGCCCTTTTCGGCGCCGGTCGTGTATTCTGCGCCTGAATGCGCACTGCGCGACAGCCGCGCGTATCGATTTTTAGTATATTTATTAGGAATGAACATGATTTTGAAGCCAGCCCGTTTGATCTTAGCCCTGGTCGCCGTTGTAGCGATCCCTGCGTTCGCGCAAAACGTCGCCACCGTGAATGGCAAGGCCATCCCGTCGTCGCGCGTCGACCAGGTCGTCAAGCAAGTCGTCGCCCAAGGCAAGCAAGCGGATTCTCCGCAATTGCGCGAAGCCATCAAAAAAGACCTGATCGGCCGTGAAGTGCTGATCCAGGAAGCCGACAAGCAAGGCTACGGCACGCGTCCGGAAGTCAAGTCGCAGATCGACAATGCCCGTCAAAGCATCATCATCAACGCCCTGCTGGCCGACTACGTCAAGAAGAACCCTGTCAAGGACGCTGAAATCAAGGCAGAGTACGACAAGTTCAAGGCACAAGCGGGCGACAAGGAATACCATGCACGCCACATCCTGGTGGCCACCGAAGCGGAAGCGAAAGACATCATCGCCAAGCTGAAAGGCGGCGCCAAGTTCGAAGAACTGGCGAAAGTATCGAAAGACGGTTCCGCAGCCAATGGCGGCGACCTGGACTGGGCTAGCCCAGCTTCGTACGTGAAGCCATTCTCCGACGCCATGGTTGCTTTGAAACCAGGCCAGGTCACGCAAACGCCAGTGCAATCGCAATTCGGTTTCCACGTGATCAAGCTGGAAGAAACCCGTCCGACGAAGCTGCCGGCACTGGAAGAAGTCAAGGGTCAAGTGGCCGAGTCGCTGCAACAGAAGAAACTCGCCGCTTACCGCGATGAGCTGATGAAGAAAGCAAAAATCCAGTAATATCGGATGAAGATGAAAAGGCGCTCCACGGAGCGCTTTTTTTACGTCTGAACATGGGAAAACAGCATGGACTTGCACACGGAATTAAAAATCGCACTCGAAGCTGCTGCCGAACCGGGCCGCGCGGCGCCCATGCAGGCGTATATGCGCGACCAGTTCGTTTTCCTGGGCGTTGCAGCGCCGCTGCGGCGACTGGCCGCCAGGGACTTGCTGGCGGGTCTGAAGGGCATCGATGCCGCGACCTTGCTCGAGCACGCGCAGCTGCTGTGGCAACAGCCGGAACGCGAATACCAGCACGTGGCACTCGACATGCTGGCCCTGCACTGGCGCCAGCTGAACATCGGGCAAATCCCCGCCCTGCTCGGCCTGGCACGCCAGCGCGCGTGGTGGGACAGCGTCGACGGCATGGCGGGTATCGTCGGCGAGGTGCTGCAGGCGGAGCACCAGCGCGGCGGCGACGGCCATGCGCACATGGATGACGCGCTGCTCCATGAAGACTTCTGGCTGCGCCGCATCGCCATGCTGCACCAGCTGGGCTGGCGCGCCGACACAGGTGCCGGCTGGCTATTCGGCGCGGCGCTGGCGCTGGCCCATGAAGACGAGTTTTTCATCCGCAAGGCCATCGGCTGGGCCCTGCGCGATTACGCGCGCCACGCGCCCGAAGCCGTGACGGCGTTTGCCAACGCGCACCGCCAGCAACTATCGCCGCTCAGCTACCGCGAAGCGTTGAAGCACCAGCCACGGTGAACGCCTGCCCGCCGCAGCTTTACAACTGCTTGTGCATGCGCGCCAGCGGCAGCTTGATGTCATCGGGCAAGTCGAGGTGAAACTCTTCCGTCACGGCAAAGCCGCTGGCCAAATACAGCGGCACGCCGGGCAAGGTGGCGGCCAGTTCCAGGGCGGTAAAACCGGCGGCCAGCGCCTGGCGTTCGCAATGGCGCATCAGCATGCTGCCCAGGCCCTGGCGGGCGGCGCCTGGATCGACAAAGAAGGCGCGGATGCGGCCCGGCTGGCTGGCCGGATCGAGCAGCGGATCCGGCCCGCTCTTGGCGCGGTCGGCGCCATACAGGGTGGCGCGCTGGCTCCAGCCGCCGCAAGCCAGCATGGCGCCATCGCGTTCGATCACGAAATACGTCCGGTCCGCCACGAGCTGCGTATCGACGCCGAACACGTGGCGCGTCACGGCCTCGGCCTGTTCCTGCGTATAAAACCCCGCGCTCAGCGCCACGCCGGAACGGGCGATCAGCGCATTCATTGCCGGCACATCGGCCGGCAGCGCCACGCGCAAGCGCGTCAACGCGCCAAAGTTGAACCAGGCACGGTTGATGCGTCCCTGCTCTACCTCATACGTCGCCACCAGTTCCTGTGCCGACACGCCATCGTCCGTATCGCCATGGACGATTTCATGGTCGATCACCAGCTTGCCGCAGGCTATACGATTGAGCAACTGCGCCCGCGGCCGGCTTGCCGCGAAACGGGCCGTGAAACGGGGGCCGATCTGCGCGCCGCCCTGCGCCAGCAAGGTATCGGGGTGCTGGAATTGCTGCGCATCATCTGCGTAGATGGCCAGCAAGGCCGGCACGTCGTGCGCGTTGTAGGCGTCCAGTTGCGCCTGGACCACCGCCGTTGGCGAAATGAGTGTATCGTTGGCAAGCGCCATGCGTGTACCTGTTGTGGAGTGGGTGGAAAGTTGCAAAGGGTAACATTGTCACCTCTTTCGCGACGCAGTTTACTGCGATAATAACAAGATTCGTCGCAAGAAACATATTCAGGCGTCACCAATCAATCGCAAATCGCAGCAGGAGTAAATATCATGAAATGGGAAGGCAATCGCGAAAGCGACAATGTGGAAGATCGCCGTGGCGAAGATGGCGGCGGAGGCGGCGGTGGCGGCTTTGGTTTTGGCGGGCGCTCGATCGGCATCGGCACCATCGTCATCGCCCTCGTCGGCTCGTATGTACTGGGCGTCAATCCCTTGACCTTGCTCAATCTGCTCAGCGGCGGTGGCGGCCAGGTCAGCACCCAGCAAAGCCAGGCGCCGGCGCGCCAGCCGCCCGAATCGGACGAGATGGCCCGCTTCGTGAAAACCGTGCTGGCCGATACGGAAGACACGTGGGGCGCCCTGTTCAAGGCCGAGGGCGGCAGCTATGTGAAACCCAAGCTGGTGCTGTTCTCGGGCAGTATCCCGACGGCCTGCGGCACGGGCCAGAGCGCCAGCGGGCCCTTCTACTGCCCCGGCGACCAGAAAGTCTATCTGGACCTCGATTTCTTCAACCTGATGCAGCAGCGCTTCAAGGTCTCGGGCGAATTCGCGGAAGCGTACGTGATCGCGCATGAAGTGGGCCACCACGTGCAAAACCTGATGGGCCTGTCGGAAAAGGTCGACAATGCGCGCCGCACGCAATCGGAGCGCCAGGCCAACGCTATGTCCGTGCGCCTGGAGTTGCAGGCCGACTGCTTTGCCGGTGTATGGGCGTATCACGCGAACAAGGACCGCAAGATCCTGGAACAGGGCGACGTCGAAGCGGCCCTCAAAGCGGCCACGGCCATCGGCGACGACGCGCTGCAGCGCCAGGCGCAAGGCCATGTCGTGCCGGACTCATTTACACACGGCACCTCGGAGCAGCGCGTACGCTGGTTTACCAAGGGCATCGAGAGCGGCCAGATTGCCCAGTGCAATACCTTCGAGGCACGCCAGTTGTAAATGATTCACGAGGACCCACGCATGCCGCCCTGCCGGCCGGCATGCGTCTATCAGGGCAAGCTGACGTCGTAGCGCTTGCCCAGTCTTTTCAGCTCGCCCGTCTCAATCAGGTTATTCAGTTCCTGGTCGAACTGCACACGCAGCTTGTCGAAAGTGGGCGAACGGGGGAAGGCAAAATAGCCGTTTTGCAGTTCGATGATTCTGGGCAGGGGTTTCACCTGGCGTCCATAGCCGAGGCGGGCGATGACGGGATCGGTATTGCGACGGTTGCTGACGAACACGTCGACGTGATTGTGCACCAGCATCTTCAAGCCATTTTCCACGTTGTTGGCCACGCTGACCTGCAAGCCGGGCCGCACGCGCTCCCATTCCGCGCCATAGGCCCAGCCATTGAGCAGCACCACCCTGCGGTTCTTCAGCACCGCGTAGTCGCCGTCCCAGCTGAAGCTGGCGTTCTGGCGCGTATAAAAAACCATCTGGTCCTGGTAAAACGGCTTGTCGGAAAAGGCCATGCTGGCAATGCGCTCGGGCGTCTTGTAGGGACCGATCAAGATATCGGCCTGGCCCTGCACCAGCATGGCTTGCGCGCGCGCCCACGGCACCATGCGAAAACGCACGGTGTTACCCGTGCGTGCCGCCATCAGGCGCAGCAGTTCCGCGCCCAGTCCGCCATACTCGCCACCCTCCTGGTATTCGAACACGCGTTCGAACTGCGCGCCCACGGCCAGCAGCTCGCGTGCCTGCAGGGGCACGGCAAATGCCGGCCACAGCAGCGCCAAGGCCAGCAGGCGCCGCCCTGCTTTTTTCATCAGCCGACGATGCGCAAGGAGTAATCGGTGGCCCGCACATCCTTGGTCAGGCTGCCGATCGAGATGCGGTCCACGCCCGTTTCGGCAATGGCGCGCACGGTGTCGAAATTGATGCCGCCCGACGCTTCGAGCAAGGCGCGGCCACCGGTCAAGGCCACGGCTTCGCGCATCATGTCGTTGCTGAAGTTATCGAGCAAGACGGAGACAGCGCCCGCATCGAGCGCTTCGCGCAATTGCGCCAGGGTTTCCACCTCGATTTGCACGGGCACGCCCGCGTCGAGATTGCGCGCGTTTTCCAGGGCCTGGCTGACGCCGCCCGCGGCCGCGATATGGTTTTCCTTGATCAGGATGCCGTCGTACAAGGCCAGGCGCTGGTTCTTGCCGCCACCGACGCGCACCGCATACTTTTGCGCCAGGCGCAGGCCTGGCAAGGTCTTGCGCGTGTCGAGAATGGACGCTTTGGTGCCGGCGATCACGTCGACATACTGGCGCGTGGCCGTGGCCACGGCGGACAGCAGTTGCAGGAAATTGAGGGCGCTGCGCTCGGCCGTGAGCAAGGCGCGCGCCGGCGCTTCAATCGTGCAGACAACGCTGTCGGCCGTCATCATGTCGCCTTCGGCGTAATGCCAGGCAATGTCGATGCTGCGATCCAGGCTTTTCATGATGCCTTCGAACCACGGCGCGCCGCACAGCACGGCCGCTTCGCGCACGATCACACGGGCAGTGACGATGTGGTCGGGCGGCACCAGCTCGCCCGTCAGGTCGCACTGGCCCACGTCTTCCAGCAAAGCAGCCAGCAAATTGCCTTCGAACGCGCGCGCCAGGGCCGGATCGAAAGGGGCGAAAGAATTAACGAGGGTACTCATGCTGGACCGATTCCTTGGAACAATGTGGTTTCTTTTGCCAGGTCCGCGCCCGGCTTGAGGCCCGCCTTCTTGGCGGTGGCGAAGTCGAGCATGCGGTTGATCGAGCGCACGGCAAGCTGGCCGACGGCAGGATCGACGTGGATTTCGTTGTGCATATTTTCCAGCGTCTGCGCCAGGTTCAGCAAGCCGTTCATGGCCATCCACGGGCAGTGCGCGCAGCTCTTGCAGGTGGCGCTGTTGCCGGCCGTGGGCGCTTCGATGAAACGTTTTCCTGGCGCGGCCGCGCGCATCTTGTGCAGGATGCCGTTGTCGGTGGCGACAATAAAAGTGTCCGTGTCCATGGTTTGCGCTGCCGCAATCATTTGCGACGTGGAACCCACCATGTCGGCCAGCGCCACCACGTTCGCGGGCGACTCCGGGTGCACGAGCACCTTGGCTTGCGGATACTCTTCCTTGAGCAGATCGAGTTCGATGCCCTTGAATTCGTCATGCACGAGGCAGCTACCCTGCCATAGCAGCATGTCGGCGCCCGTTTGCTTCTGGATGTAGGAACCCAGGTGCTTGTCAGGTGCCCAAAGGATTTTCTTGCCCTGCGCATGCAGGTGGGCCACGATGTCGAGGCCGATGGACGAGGTCACCATCCAGTCCGCGCGCGCTTTGACGGCCGCGCTGGTGTTGGCGTACACCACCACCGTGCGGTCCGGATGGGCGTCGCAGAAGGCCGTGAATTCATCGACCGGGCAACCGAGGTCGAGCGAACAGGTCGCGTCGAGGTCGGGCATCAAGACGGTTTTCTCGGGACTGAGAATCTTTGCCGTTTCACCCATGAAACGCACGCCGGCCACGACGAGGGTCTTGGCCGGATGGTCGCGCCCGAAGCGGGCCATTTCCAGGGAATCGGAGACGCAGCCGCCCGTGGCTTCGGCCAGGTCTTGCAGGTCGGCATCAACGTAGTAGTGGGCAACGAGCACGGCTTCGCGCTCGATCAGCAGGCGCTTGATGCGCGTGATCAGTTCGGCTTTCTCGGCCGGGGACGGCGTCGCTGGCGTGCGTGCCCAGGCGTGGGCAGTGCAGCTGGCTCCGTCTTGTGGATGTTCGTACTCGACGGATTTGATGGCTAAAGTTTGCATGGCTGTGTCAAACAAAAACGGGATAGACCGGCACGATTGCAATAAAGCAGTTGCGCCGGAACGAATGGACCGCGGCGCGTCGGTGTGGTGCTGGGTGGCCTCGCTGGCCGGAATTGTCGGATTACGCTCCGCTAATCCGACCTACATGGCCTGCCTACTAGCGTAGGTCGGATTAGCGCACAGCGCATAATCCGACACAACGTTACCCTACAAATTAATCAATACCCTGGCTCTTCAAATAGTCTTCGTAATTGCCACGGTAATCAACCACTTCATCTTCCTTGATCTCGATGATGCGGTTGGCCAGCGAAGAAACGAATTCGCGGTCATGCGACACGAAGATCAGGGTACCCGCGTATTTTTCCAGCGCGATGTTCAGGGATTCGATCGATTCCATGTCCATGTGGTTGGTCGGCTCATCGAGCATCAGCACGTTGTGGCGGCCCAGCATCAGCTTGCCGTACATCATGCGGCCTTTTTCACCGCCGGACAGCACCTTGACGGCCTTCTTGACATCGTCGCCGCCGAACAGCAAGCGGCCCAGGATGGAACGCACGGCCTGGTCGTCGTCGCCCTCTTTCGTCCACTGGCCGATCCAGTCGGTCAGGTTCGTGTCCTTGGCGAAATCTTCCGTCGGGTCTTGCGGCATGTAGCCGACGTTGGCGTTTTCCGCCCACTTCACGCGGCCTTGGTCAGGCTGCAGGCCGGCGATGTCGCCCGCGATGCAGCGCAGCATGGTGGTCTTGCCGGCGCCGTTGGCACCGATGATGGCGATGCGTTCGCCCGCTTCCACCATGATGGAAAAGTTCTTGAACAGCTGGCGGTCGAAGCCTTTCGAGATGTTCTCGACTTCCACGGCCAGGCGGTGCAATTTCTTTTCGCCGTCGAAACGCACGAACGGATAGGCGCGCGACGATGGCTTGATGTCGTCGACCTTGATCTTTTCGATCTGCTTGGCGCGCGACGTGGCCTGGCGGGCCTTCGACTTGTTCGCGGCGAAGCGGCGCACGAATTCCTGCAGCTCGGCAACCTTGTCTTTCGCTTTCGCGTTGTTGGCCAGTTGCTGGTTGCGCGCCTGGGTCGAGGCGAACATGTATTCGTCGTAGTTGCCTGGATAAATCTTCAGGGTGCCGTAGTCCATGTCGGCCACGTGGGTGCACACCTGGTTCAGGAAGTGGCGATCATGGGAAATGATGATCATGGTGGAGTTGCGCTCGTTGAGCACGTCTTCCAGCCAGCGAATCGTGTTGATGTCCAGGTTATTCGTCGGCTCGTCGAGCAGCAGGATGTCCGGGTTCGAGAACAGCGCCTGCGCCAGCAGCACGCGCAGCTTCCAGCCTGGCGACACATTGCTCATCGGGCCTTGATGCAGGTCGATGGCGACACCGGCGCCCAGCAGCAGTTCGCCGGCGCGCGATTCGGCCGTGTAGCCGTCGTATTCGGACACTTTTCCTTCCAGTTCGGCCGCCTGCATGTAGTCGTCGTCCGTCGCTTCCGGGTTCGCGTAGATCGCGTCGCGCTGCTGGATGGCGGCCCACATTTCCGTGTGGCCCATCATGACGACGTCGAGGACGCGCATGTCTTCAAACGCGAACTGATCCTGGCGCAGCTTGCCCAGGCGTTCGTTGGTATCGAGCATGACGTTGCCGCCCGACGGGTCCAGGTCGCCGCCCAGGATCTTCATGAACGTCGACTTGCCGCAGCCGTTCGCGCCGATCAAACCATAGCGGTTGCCGTCGCCGAACTTGACGGAGATATTCTCAAACAATGGCTTGGCGCCAAACTGCATCGTAATATTTGCTGTAGATAGCATGTGATATTGGGTCTTTATTCAGTTAAAACAGCTAGTTAAATACTTTTCTCCCATTATACAGCACCCACCCTCATCACTCTATAGTGGTCCGCCGAGGGCGCCCCGAGTGCATGCGGAGAAATAATGGCAAGAAAATATGATTGCCGTATTTCCATTTAGCAGATACGCTGCGTGCCATCCATTTTCCACCCTCCACCTAGCAGGCTTCACTTGAAAAAAATCACCATTGCCGCGGCCGTGGCCATCGTTGCCATCGCCGCCACCGCCTATGCCTCGCCGTATTACGCCTTGCACCAGATCAAGGCTGCGCTGGCCGAGCGCAACGCCGAAGCCCTGGCCGAACACGTGGACTTCCCCGCCCTGCGCGCCAGCGTCAAGACGCAGCTGGAGGCCAGCATGGAGCGCAGCATCGCAGCGACCGCCGGCAGCGACAACCCGCTGGCCGCCCTGGGCCAGTCGATCGCCAGCGCCATGCTGGGCAAGATGGTCGACACCATGGTCTCGCCTGCCGGCGTCGTCGCGCTGGTCAACAAGAGCGCCGTCAGCCCGCAGGCGGATGCGAATACGAACGCGGATGCACCCGCCGACGGCGCGCAGAAAAAGGCCGGGTATTCGGCAGGCTATGCCGGCTTGAACACCTTCGTCGTGCGCGCGAAGGATGGTAATGCACAGGAAGGTGCGCTGGTCCTGCTGCGCCATGGCGTGTGGGGCTGGAAACTGAGTTCGATCGAGATTGCGTCGGCGATGGCTGCACGTTAACCGGGACATTTCATGCTGAAACACCCAGCTTTATCGCTGGCAATCGCCCTTGCCAGCGCCACGTCACTCGCCCATGCCCTCGATGGCACGGCCGGGAGCAGCCACTCTGTCGCCTCGCGCATGCGGGCGGAAACATCCAGTGCGGCCGATCCCGACGCGCCCGCGCCGCTGCCCGTGCCCAGCGACATCTCGCTGGCCGAACTGGAGCGCCGCCTGGCGCTGGGTCAGGCGCAGGCCGTTGAAAAACACCATACGAGCGCGCTCGATCCGGCAACGCTGACCGGCCTGGCGCGACAGATGGGATGCCAGGATATCGTCGGCGTGCAACCGTTCGGTTTCCCGCTCGATCCAGCGCAGCCCACCGTCCTCAGCGGCGCCCACCTGCTGGCCCGCTGCCCGGACCGGGCCTACGTGACGATCACGGCGATGTCGATGGCGGGCAAGACGGGCAAGCGCGCCAGCATGGCGGCGCAATCGTTCAAGCAGACGGTGGATGGCAGGCCCGCGCGGCGCCTGTACTACAAGGCGCCCAACGGCCGCCAGAAGGAAACGCTGACCATCATTGATGGCAGCTATGCGTATGCGCTTGAGTACTGGTCGCTCGACGACAGCCAGCAAGGCGGCATGGTCGGCAAGCGCCGCATGGACACATTGACGTTGCAATAATAAGCGGGCGAAAATAGTCAAAATACTGTATATTTATACAGTTATTTACTATTTGCCTGCCCAGCATGCCTGCACACCCGCTCAGCGAATTACCCTACACCATCTGTGTCAGCGCCACGATCGACGCGGAGGTCGAACAAACCATCCTCGAGGGCTTGAACGCCTATAACGATGCGATCACGGGATACCAGGACAGGCAGGTATTGAGCGTGGTCGTGCGCGACCGCGACAGCCAGCGGGTGCTGGGCGGCGCCATGGGCCGGACCTCGCTGGGCCTGCTGTTTCTCGATTTGTTTTACTTGCCCGCCGCCTTGCGAGGCTTGGGCCTGGGCAGCCAGATACTGGGGCAGTTCGAAGAAGAAGGACGCCGGCGCGGCTGCGGCTCGGCGGTGCTGTACACCATCAGTTTCCAGGCGCCCGAATTTTACGAGCGCCGCGGCTGGCGCCGCTTCGGCGACATTGCCTGCAGCCCCGAAGGGACGAGCCGGGTGTTCATGAGCAAGACCTTGTAGGCTGTAAACAGCAATGGCTGGCGGCAAAACTGCCGCCAGCCATTGTCAACCACGGTCAACAAGCGCTGCTTACATGCCCAACGACTTGAGCAGGTCGGCGTTGTCGTCGTCTTCCGGTTCCGCCGCAGGTGCCGGGGCGGCGTTACGTTCGCGGTTCGCGAATTCGCCATCCATCAGCGAGTCGGCATCGACTTCGCGCGAATCGAAATCGTGCAGCTTGATGAACTCGGTACGGTCGATCGCCAGTTCCAGATAGAAAATATTGTTCTTTTCCGTGTAGAAAGTGACGCGGCGCATTTCCGGGCGGTCCAGCGGGGTGTCGACGCTGAGCATCACCTGCTTGTTCAGCACCAGCATCTTCGGTTGGCTCTGGGTGATGTTCGTTTGCAGTTCGCGGCGTACCTTGCCCGTGAAGTCGCCCACGATCTGGTTCATCAGCTCGCCCATGATGTTCGACACTTCGTCCGACGTGTAGAAGCTGGCCAGCTCCGACTTCGGCATACCCATGTGCAACATGTAGCGCTCGTAGATTTCCATCGCCGTATCGGCGGCAAAATTGAGCACGACCAGGCCCGTGAAACCGCCATCGAACATCACGAAGCAGCCGATGTCCGGCTTCAGGCCCGTCTTGGTGATGCGCTGCACCATGCCCGAATAATTGACCTTGCTTTGCGTTGCAACGTTGAGCACCCGAACCACCGAGTTGCACAAACTCATCAACAAATCTTCTGTACCGTACACAACATCCTTTTCTGCATCCATGAGCAACCTCTCCTACTATTTTAAAGATGACAGCACTGTTCCCTGCCCGCCGCGAGCCGAAACACGACCGTTTCGCTCAGCAAGCGGACGACTTCACCTTTGCATGCCTGACCTTGCGTGGCAGCGCGCGCCGCGTTGCCGCCGGCCCGAACCGCCCTCTTACCTTTTTCTGTATAGAAATAAGTATCATGCGCAGAATACCGAGATGTAACATTTCCGTCCAGCCATACCTGCATTTACTTGACGATCTGTGCGGAAATACCATACCTGGCCAAGGCGCGCGCATCAGCGCAGGAAAAAGTGACTAGAAATCAAGGGCGCGCAAGACCACGCCGCTGACCAGCAAATCGCGGCTCAGGTAGGCGAAGGCGCGCTGGCCGATGCGCAGGCGATGGGTGTCGAAAATGGCCAACAAGTCGCCGCCCTGTCCCTGATCCAGGCTGCGCAATGCCGTGACAGTGATACGGCAAGTCTTTTCCACCCCGAAGACGGACAAATGGAAGCGGATGGCGTCACCCGCCTGCTCGAGCGCGATGCTTTCGCGCAGAATTTCATAGGGCATGGGCAGACCTCCCGTTCATGTGGCAAACATGGAGGCCGGATCGGCATGCCGTGGCAGGTCGATGATGAAGACGCAGCCATGACCAAGGACGCTTTCCACGCTCAACACGCCGTCATTCGCCTCCACGCTGCGCCGGACAATCGACAGGCTTAATCCCGGGCCGCTATTGTTCGCGCCGCCTTGCGTAAATGGCAGAAACATGTCATCCGCCGCCTCTGGCGACAGGCCGGCGCCGTTGTCCTCCACCTCGATCTTGAGCCGCTCGCCGCTGGCATACGCGCGCAGAACCACGGTGCCATTCCGCGCGCCGAACATGAAGGCATTCTGCAGCAGGTTCCCCACGGCGGAGAGCAGCAAATCCTTGTCCGCATTGAGCCGCAGCAAGGGGGCGACCTCTTCCACGACCAGGGTGCAGCGTAGCAAGTCCGCTTCCAGGCGAGCCGAATAGCTCAGTTCACTAATGAAGTTGTTCAAGAAAAAAAACGAACGTTGCAAGGTCAGGCCCGCCTCGACCCGCACGTCCGCCAGGGAACGGTCAATCAGGGTGCGCAAACCCACCAGACTGCGGTCGAGCACGGCGCCAGTCGCGCCCGACAGACCCATGCCACCGTGCTTGAGCGCGGCGACGGCGAGGCTGGCCGTTCCCAGGTGATTGCGCAGTTCATGGCCCAGGTAGCCGATGCGCTGGCTCAGTGCCAATGCCTGTTCGTCAGCGATCAGCACATCGCGCCGCTGGATAAATTCGGACACGGCTTCGGCGATGCCGTTGTCGAGGCAACGGTTCAGCGTCCTGAATTCCTCGACGGAGAATTGCTCCTCCATGACCACGGCAAGGTCGCTGACAGCCTGGCACAGGTCGCCGTAGTCGTGTACGACCTGGCTGACGGAATAGCCGAGCGCCAGCAATTGCCCGCCGTGCGTCGCGGCACTGTGGGCCAGTTCCGATGTGCCTTTCGCACTGCCATCGGCGGGGCCGGAAATGGCCAGGCTTTGCGCTATCTTGCCTGCTTCTTCCGCCCTCAGGGTACGGATCAGCTGATCGAGAAAGATGGGAACGCCATGTTGCAACTGACGCTCGCTCGGCAAGCGCAAGGGCCTCTTGGCGACTTTTTCACGGCAACGGCGCTCAAGCTCGGCGCGATTATCCGCTAGGAATAAATGCATCATGCTGTTTCCTGCTATCTATAATGACTGACAAGCAACCAAGACTACCGGTAGCACACGCAAGCCACCGTCTGTTACCGAACATAGTTGTTTACCCGCATATCGTTGCGCACAGGACGCATCCGGCATCCCCATATGCTATTGTCATCGGACACATCACCAGGCAGGAGCCATGCATGAGCAACATCGTTACCAGCGTCTCGTTCCGCTACATCGATCCGCGCCACAAGGAACCGGGCCCGAGCAGGGAATTCATCAATCAAAACATCCTGCTGCCGCCAGGCGCCCATCTGCCGCGCATGGGCGAAGCGATCGAACTCATGCACTGGGACTTGAACCGCGACATGAAATCCGGCGTGTATTCGGTCCTGTTCGTCCACACGCGCATAGCTTTGTTTGATGGCAACGACAAGCCTTCCGGCTGGCATACCACGATCACCGTGGGACCGCAGTCCGATGAAATCGACGAGCGCTTCCTCACCGCCCCCTCCTGACAACCGTGCGGCCCTTGTTGCGATCAGGTCCGGCCACCTAAAATAATGCTTTATATTAAACATGATCGTGACGGCAACCGGTGGCGCTGCCGCGCGCAATGCAAGGAAGTCAATGAGCACACTGTTAGAGCAGGCAACACAAGAAATGACGACGGCCATCCACGCCTGGTTCGATGAGCGCCTGCAGCGCACGGACCTGGAAGACGCTGTGAACCGGACCACCTTGCAGATGGGTGTCTTCAATGATTTATTACTCGACTACAAACCGGGCCGCACCACTGCCGATGAAATCGACCTGGGCTTCGGCGACGACGTGCGTCCCCGGACGCCGGCGCGCCTTGATGATGCGCAAGTGCGTGACTTGATCGCGCCACAGTTGGTGGCGCTGGTGCAAGCCCGCCTGGCGCCGCTGGTGGACACGCCGATGATCGACTACCGCTTCACCTTGCGCGGAAAGTTCCAGACGGCGCAGGGCAAGCTGCACCTGACCTTGCTGGAACACGTCAACGACGGCAAGCGCCAGGCCTTGCTGAAAAACATACATGCGTATATCGAACAAAAGCTCACGCATGGCAGCAGGCCGACGAAAAAGCTGGAAACCTTCTTCCTGACGCGCCACCTGCTCGATCCCCAGCTGTTTCCGCAGCCCGATATCGCCTGGACGATCGCGCAATTCGAACGCATCGAGCAGCTGAACAAGTCACGCCCGCAGGCACTGACCGAACATCGCGGCGATATCATCCGGGCCGTGTCGGCGTGGGCGGAAAAACAGTTCCTGCCGCGATTTTATGATGTGCAGAAATCAAGCTACCGCAGCGCGGAGTACACCTTGAAAGCGGACACGGCGCCCGATGCGCAAGCGCTGCCAGCGATCGACCTGCTGCTGTATGGCGCTGTGATGATCTTGCGTCACGAACCGAGCTATGCCAAATCGACCGGCCTCACATTCCTGGAAATCGCGCGCGAGCTGGGCAGCGAACGGGCCGTGCGCATGCTCAAGGAAGGCAGCGGCACCTTCCCCGATGCCGACATCCACGTAAAAAATACGCTGCTGGAATGCCGCGCCAACGATGTGTTTGCCACGATCAACATCACCATCACGCAGGAAGAAGAAGGCGCGTATGCGCAGGCGCTGGCCTTCATCACGCATTTGCTGCAAGCCGGTTTCCCGAAAAGCTACCAGATCAAGCTCAAATCCAAGGCCAAGGCCTATTTGCCGATCAAGGGACTGGCGAAATCCGACACGCACCGCTTCTTTGCCAACGCCCTCGCCCATGCGTCCCTGCAACCGCAGCTGGAAGCGTATGCGCGCGCGGCCATCGAGCAATTCGAATTCTATGCCGACACGGAAGGCGAAAAGAATTGCATGCCTGGCAGTTACGCCGTGTTTGGGCTGGGCTTGCTCGATGCCCGCTATTTCCCGCTCGTGCAGCACTACATGGCCAACGTCGACGAGGAACACCAGTCCGTGCAGGACCAGTTCACGGCGGCCTTTGCCGAGCAACACGGCGTCACGCGCGACTCCGCTCCGGTGCTGGCGGCGTGCCTGCGCGTATGCACGGATAACGCAAAGGTCAAGATCCAGGCGGAACTGGAGGAGATGGAAAAATTGGAGCTGTTCTGCCAGCAACTGCAAGGGCTGGACGGCTATCTGGTGGAACACATGCTGTATCCCGTCTGGGGCAAGCTGGAAAAACTGGCTGCCCTGGCGCGCAAGGCGGAAGGACGGCGCAAGGAGCTGCTGCTGTCCTTGCTTGAAGCGGCCAGCAAGGGGGACGCCTAAGGTGTGCAACGTTATGACTTTCACCATCTATAATGCGCGCGCCAGAGTTGCTATGGAGCATCTTTTGGCTCCTGACATTGAATCGTGGAGAAAATACATGCACAAGCAATTCCCTGCCGCCAGACTGCTGGCTGCCACCTTCGCCGCCGCGCTGATGCAGCCCGCCATGGCCGCCGACGCCGCAGAGCTGGCGCCGCTCGAAGTGACCAACCTGTACATCAAGACCATCATCAACCAGGATGAAGCCAGCGTCGCCAAGCTCAACGCCTACCTGCGCCCTACCCGTCTGGCGGGTCAGCAAAGCGCCGAGTATGCGTCGTACAGCGCCCTGAAGGAAGCAGACGCCCAGTTTCCAACGCAAACGGGCAAGCTGATCGCGGACCTATTCCCCGCCGACATGCGCGCGGCCCTGACGCCGACCGCTGAACTGCTGGCCGCGAACGTCATCGCTGCCAAGAATGGCGCCGCCTGCCAGGCCACCAAGGCGGACCCTGTGACGGTGGAAAACGGCATGCAGACGGCCGCCGTCAGCTTCGAATGCCAGGTCGTCAAGGTCCCGGTGGCATGGGCAACCGCCGCCCAGCAACTGGCGAAGAGCGGCTGCAAGGTCGAGCAATGCAAGGCCGGCCTGGAAAAGATCGCCGCGACCTACACGAGCTCGCCGAAGCAGACGTGGCGCGCCGTGTTTGCCGTCAGCCGCGAAAAGAACTCGGAAGCGTGGCGCAACGATTTCGCGCGCGAAACCTTCGATGAAATCTGGGAATACCTGTAATCCTTTACGGAGCTCTAAACTGCCGATGGACAAGCCCAAACTGACCCCAGTCGCCCAGCCAGCAGGCCTGGCCTTGCTGCGCATGCTCGCCCCCGAGCATGTGGAGGTCACGCTGGGCGCGCAAGTGCTGGCGCAAGATTTAACTGCGCTGCACGGCAAGCAATTGCTGGCGCTGCTGCGCCGGCTGCGCGCCGCTCAATCCAACCAGCAGCACTATGCGGGCGCCAGCGTCGAGCAGGCCGAACAACTGTTCGGCGCCGCCATCGCCGCCGTCAAGGCCGAGCTGGCCATGCGTCCGCACATCCCCAACAAGCAGGAAGCCAAGGCCTTGCGCCAGGCGGCGGCAAAAAAGCGTTAATCGAGGCGCAAGCCGGACGTTCCGTGCGCGCTTGCACGCCAGCCCCCTTCTATAATCGGCAACTCTTGTTTCCGCTATTGAAAGACGTCCATGCTCACACGATTTTCCCGCCACGTATTTTGCTGCGCCATGCTGGCCTTATCCAACCTGGCGGCCGCGCAGGCGGCCAGCCTCCCGCCCATCGGCCCCATCGACGCGCGTGCCGTCTGGCAGGAACGCTCGCTGTCGGCTTGCCGCAGCGAACAATCGCCCACGACGCCCGACGTCTGCCTGCTGCGCACCATGCAGCGCAGCGGCGCGCATCCGCAAGCCATCGCCGCCGCCAGGATGCTGGTGAAGGCAAACAAGGCCGGCTTCATCTCGGCCTGGCGCCCGCTGGGCAAGGCGGCCCTGGCTACCGTCACCTATCCATTCCGCGCCAACACGAACGAAGGCACCTTGCTGATCGGCAGCGATGGCGCGGCCATCGACGTCGACGAAGGTTCCGTGCGCGAGGAAGACCGCGCCACACAGGCCTGGCGTGCGTTTGCCGCCGCCCATCCGGACTCTGTCCCGTTTGCGCCCGCCGATTTCGTCGGCAGCACGGCCACCGACGATGGCGGCCAGCGCCTGCTGTTTTCCACGCCCCTGATGACCTGCCATGCCTGCGCCGAGGATGGCGCGCTGCTGATTGCCTACACGGTCGACAAGGCCGGCATCGTACGCGAGCGGCAACTCTTGACGATCAAGTAATGCTGCATCAAAGATAAGATAGAATCGCCCGATGGCATGTTCATACGCGTACATGCCATCGATCCAACTATTATCACAGGAAAACATGCGCCGCCCCTGCCTTGCACTGCACCTCACCGCCGCCCTGCTGCTGTCCAGCCCCTTACATCTCGCCACTGCCGCGCCCACCGTTACCGCGGCCTCCAGCGCGGCCACGCCGCTCGTCATCGGTGAAAGTTTCAGCATCGATTCGCAGGCGCTGCAGGAAAAGCGCCACATCAATGTGTACATGGCGCGAGCCTGGGATACCGCGCCCGATGCACCGCTGCCCGTGCTGTACATGCCGGACGGTGGCGTTGCGGAAGATTTCCTGCACGTGGCCGGCTTGCTGCAAGTGTCGGTAGCGAATGGCACGATGCGCCCCTTCATGCTGGTCGGCATGCAAAACACGCAGCGCCGGCGCGACTTGACGGGGCCGACGAACAGCGCCGAAGACCGCAAGATCGCCCCCGTGGTGGGCGGCGCGTCCGCCTACCGGGCCTTCATCCGCGATGAACTGATGCCGGAAATTGCGCGCCGCTACCGCACGACGGGCGAAACGGCCATCGTCGGCGAATCGCTGGCGGGCCTGTTCGTGGTGGAAACGTATCTGCTGGAACCGCAGCTGTTCGACCATTACCTGGCATTCGACCCCAGCCTGTGGTGGAATCGCGGCGCCCTGCCGCGCCAGGCGGCAGCCTTGCTGGCCAAGGGCAAGCCAGGCAAGCGCAGCCTGTACCTGGCGTCGAGCAGCGAGTCAGGCATCGCCATCGAAGTGCAGCGCCTGGCCGACGTGCTGGAGAAACAGGCGCCGTCCGGCTTGCAATGGCATGTGGAAAAAATGCCGGAAGAAACCCATGGCACGATCTATCACCCGGCAGCCCTGAAGGCTTTCCGCGCCGTGTTCAAACCGCAATAAGCAGCCGGGCAGCAAGACATGGACAAACTGTAATCTGGCGCAAGGGGCCAGCACGGGACCTGGCAGGTAAAATCGGCGGCCCTTCTTTCCCCGCCCGATTACCGATACCCATGAGTTTTCTTCAACTATTTATTCTTTCCATCGTCCAGGGCTTCGCCGAGCTGCTGCCCGTGTCCAGCTCCGCCCACGTCATCATGGCGGAGAAATTGATGGGGCTGGACCCGACATCGCCGGAACTGACCATGCTGCTGGTGATGCTGCACACAGGCACCATGTTCGCCGTCATCGTGTATTTCTGGGCATCCTGGCGCGCCACGTATTTCAGTTCGGCCAGCGCTTTCCGCAGCAACGTCCTGCTGCTCGCAGCGTCCACGGCCCTGACGGGCATCGTCGGTTTCGGCTTGCTGAAGGGCATTACGCACGTCATGAGCAAGGATGCGCCCGGCTTTGAAATCGAACACCTGTTCGGCAATGCGAAACTGATGGCCGCCGCGCTGGCCGCCGCCGGCGTGCTGATCATTGTGTCCTCACGCCAGCAAGCGCGCCAGCATGGCACCTTGTCCATCGGCAAGGCGATGGTGATCGGCGCCGTGCAAGGCCTGTGCCTGCCCTTCCGGGGATTTTCCCGCTCGGGCGCCACCATTTCCGCCGGTATCGCCATGGGCGTGCCGCAGCGCCGCGCCGAGGAATTCAGCTTCGCCCTGGCCGTCGTACTGACGCCGGCCGTGCTGGCCAAGGAAGGCTGGCGCTTCTACCAGGCCGTGACAAATGGCAGCCTGGACCATGTGGAACACGGCAACAGCCTGCTGCATCTGCTCGGCCCCAGCCTGCTGGGCATGCTGCTGTCGTTCCTGGCCGGCTTGCTGGCCCTGCGCTGGCTGTCGCGCTGGCTGGAACAAGGACGCTGGCATTTCTTTGGCGCGTATTGCCTGCTGGCCTCCTTGGTGGTGCTGTACGTAGGGTAAAATCGCCGGGTTTGCAATTTTCAACCATCCATCCCAGCCAGGTTCTACTGAAAGCCAACGATGAATTTCGCCGCCACCGCCGCCCTCTCGCTTGCCATGTCCACCGATGCCTTCGCGGCCGCCGTGGGCAAGGGCGCCGCCCTGCACAAGCCGCAATGGCGCGAGGCGCTGCGCACGGGCCTGATCTTTGGCGTCATCGAAGCCATCACGCCCATCATCGGCTGGGCCCTGGGCAGCGTGGCAGCGCCCTACGTGGAAGCGTGGGACCACTGGATCGCCTTCAGCCTGCTGGGCATCATCGGCTTGCTGATGATACGCAATGCCTTGAGCGATAGCGACGAAGAGGAAGCGCCGGCCCAGTCGCACTCGTTCTGGGTACTGGCCATCACCGGTCTGGCGACCAGCATCGACGCCATGGTCGTGGGCGCGGGCCTGGCCTTGCTGGGCGCGAATATTGTCGTCACAGCCGCCGCCATCGGCTTTTCCACCTTCGTCATGGTGACCCTGGGCGTGATGCTGGGCCGCGTGCTGGGCACGGTGGCGGGCCGGCGCGCCGAACTGATGGGCGGCCTCGTGCTGATCGTCATCGGCTGCGTGATCCTGTACGAGCATATCGGCCATCCGGCCTGAGGTCCGGACAACCGATGCGCGCGGCCCCGGCGGCGCGCTTTGTGCTACATTCAATGCTCTGCATTCCTGTCTCACAAGGTGACCATTATGGAAACTATTGAGCTGCTTTTTGCCTCGCTGGTGCGCGAAACGGCCGAATCGATACGCGACCACCACGTTCCTTTTGCCATCAAACACGACGAGCGCGCCTATTTCGAGTGGATGGATGGACACCCGATCAATGGCTATATCCAGGAAGCGTATCGGGAGATCGAGGAAACCGCCCAACAGATCCGAGCCATTCGCGCGGGGTGAGGACGCTTGCCGCAAGCTACTGCGCGGGGCGCCTTGCGGCTGGCGATGCTCACCGCACTTCAGTGCGGTTGCGCTTCTCAGCCACACATCCCCTCCGCTCGCTACGCTTGCGGCAAGCATCGATACGTTCGTTAAAGCTTTTCTGTAAACGTATTGATTCAGATCAAACACTCAACCATTCCAATCAAATGGATAGTCCAAAGCCATGACAATCAGGTCTGGAGGCGGGAGACATGGATCAGGGACAAAAACACCAGATCAGGGGCTATGAATTTCATGTCGCGGGGGCGCTGGAAAAGGATGGGCGCTACCGGGGCATGATTTTGATCAGCAAGCGCGGCGATACGCAGCAGGTATATGCCAAGCCCGTATTGATAGAAACGGCGAGCAGTTTCAAGTCCGTGCATGCGGCCTTGATCGAGGCCTCGGCGTATGCGCAGGAACTCATCTATAACGGCGCCATCAAGGCCTTGCTGCCGGCCGACGGCCAGCTAGCCGGAAAACAGGCGCCGCAGCCGCCGGATTTCGTCGGCAATTGACGCAGGCAAGCCCGTCCGGTTATTCGGGACGATGCGTATAATGACGCGCTTTCCCGGATGAAAACTCAACACCATGGAATTTGTGAATTTACCGCTGGTCTTCCTCGTCGGCTGCGCGCTGATCGCCTTGCTGGCCAAGAAAAACGGCTACTCGTGGTATCTGTTTTTCTTCGCGATTGCCGTGCCCGCTCCCCTGCTACTGCTGGCCTTGCCCCATGTGCTGGGCGTCGAGACCGCATCGCTGACCTCCGTACGCCTGGGCGCCGCCCTGCTGCTGCCGCTCGCCGGCCTGGTGTTGGCCCTGCGGGGCAAGCGCTAAGGCCGGTTCAGCGTGCCGGCACGCCATCGGCCAGGCGCCAGCCGATCGACAAGGCCAGTTGCTGCGCTTCTTTTTCATTGCTGCAATCGTCATAGTCGCAGGTGTCCGCATAGGCGCCGCACGCCTGGTTCTGGCTAACATACGAGCCGACCCAGCGGCCATCGCGGCGCTGGCTGGCCGTGGCGCTGATAATAAAACCTTTGTGGATGGTGGGATTTTCAAAAGACATAATTCCTCCGATACAAGAATAACGTCAGGAACCTGACTGGCCTCCACTGTGCGCCGCCTGTCGCAAGCAGTCTGTACGTTTGACCACACACAGAAAGCACGCACGCGCCTGCCTCTCGGCGCCCGGCAATCGGGTATGATTTCAGCATGTGTGGACGACTCGATCAAAATGGTACGGCGCCCGAGCTGGCGTCATCGTTCGGCTGGACCGACGCGGTATTCGACAGCGAGGCCGAGCCGCACCTGAACGTGTCGCCCGGCACTTACCGGCCCGTGCTGCATATCCAGGATGGCGTGCACAGGGTCGACGATGTCTTCTGGGGCTACCGCCCCGCCTGGGCCGCGCAAGCCGTGCCCGCGCCCGGCAAGAAAAAAATCCCCATCGCCATCAATGCCCGCCTGGAAAAACTCGCGGGCGCCTATTGGAAACCCTTGCTGCGCGCGGGGCGCGGCATCGTGTGCGTGCATGGCTGGTATGAATGGACGGGAGAAAAAGGCAGCAAGCAGCCGTGGCACATCCACCGCAAGGACCGCGCGCCCCTGTTCCTGCTGGCGCTGGCCCAGTTCGGCCCGTACAAGCACAGCCGCGAAGAAGCCGGTTTCGTGCTGGTGACGGCCGACAGCCTCGGCGGCATGGTCGATATCCACGACCGCCGCCCTGTGGCCGTCAGCCTGGAAGACGCGCACCGCTGGCTCGACCCCGCTTTGACACCGGAGCAGGCGCTGCACCTGGCGCGCACCTGCATGCACGACGTGGAGCTGTTCGAATGGCATGCCGTCGACAATCCGCTCGTGCCATCGGCCAAACCCAAGCCGCCGCCACCGGCCGCGGCGCAAGGCGCGTTCGACTGGGGCGACTAACTCAGGCGGGCAACCGCGCCAGCCGGCGCCACAGCGCTTCCATCGGCCCCTGGCGGAAGTGTTGCAGCCAGTAACGGCTCAGCAGCACCTGCCCCGCCATGATCAGCACGGCCAGTCCCAGCATCTCGGCCGGACGCAGGCTTGCCCCCCAGCCCAGGCCCGGTCCCTGCAGCAGCCAGGTGCCGATCAGCGATTGCAGCAGATAATTGCTGAGCGCCATGCGTCCCACGGGCGCCAGCCATACCGCTAGCCAGCGCAGCATGAAAGGACCGGCCAGCATCAGCGCCGCCACATAGCCGGCCGCCAGCACGGGGCCGCCGGCGAACAGGCCCACTTCGAACAGGGCCGTGTCGAATACGGTTTGATACGGATCGGCCACCTGCCACGCGACGGCGCCCGCCGCCAGCAGGTTGAATGGCAATCCTACGCCCAGCCCCACGGCGCGCACGCGGCGCCACAGCAGCTGGTGGCGCTGCGGCTGCGTCAGCCAGCCCAGGCGCACGGACAGGATGCCCAGCAGGAACAGCACGATGATGTGCGGCAGCATGACGATGGCGTACAGCAAGGAGACAAGAAAATCGTTGGCGCGCAGTCTGGCCACGGCCAGCACATTGCCCTGCGTGTAGATGGCGTAGCGGTCCGCAAAACCTTGCAGGTCGCGCGCAATGTCCGGCGCGCCGCCCTGCTGGCCCACGGGAATGAGCAAGCACATGAACAGCAGGAAACCGGCGGCCACCAGCCAGGCGCGGTTGCGTATGCGGCTCAGTTTGGCCGCTGCCAGCGGCAGGATCAGCATGCCGGCCACCGCATACGAGGTCAGCACGTCGCCGCTCCAGATAAGGAAACCATGCAGCAGGCCAAACACGAGCAGCCAGCGCAGCCGGCGCCGATAGGCCGCCTGCGCCGGCTCCCAGCTGCCCAGTTGGCGCTTCAGGGAACGTGTCTGCAGGGCAAAGCCGGCGCCGAACAAAAAGGCGAAGATGGGATAGAACTTGAATTGCGCCAGCGCCGCCACGCCGAAAATGACGAGCTGGTCCAGCACGGGCGGCTGCGCCGGCAAGGTACCGTAGCGCAGGGACAAGGTGCCCCAGGCAAAGCCCCAGATATTCACCAGCAGGATGCCAAACACGGCGATGCCGCGCAGCACATCGAGCTGCAGCAGCCTGCCGGGCTTGGCGGACATGGAGCTCAAGGCGTTCAGGGGCGCGCCAGGGTCGGGTAGTCGGTCACTTGCAGACTGAAGCCGGACGCATCCGATTGCAACTGCGCGTGGCCGCCGAACGGCAAGGTGACACGGCGGCGGATATGGCCGAACTCGAGCCCCGTCAGCACGGGCACGGGCAGGCGTTCGCGCACGTAGGCCAGCATGGCGTCGAAATCGTAGCCATTGTCCATCGGACTCAATTTATAGGCGGAAAAATCACCGAGCACCACGGCTTGCTGGCGGCCAATCACGCCCGCATGCAGCAATTGCAACAGCATGCGCTCGACCCGGTACGGGTGTTCGTTGACGTCTTCCAGGAACAAAATGCCGCCATCGATCTCGGGGAAATACGGCGTGCCAAGCAAGTGGACCAGCATGGCCAGATTGCCGCCCCACAGCTTGCCTTGCAGCGCGACCTGCGGATTGCCCGCCGCCGTGCCCGTGACCGTGTGCGTAGGGCCGGCCAGGCACGACCACAGTTGATCGAGCGTAAACTGCTCGGGCTCGTCACGAATGAAATCGTCGCAGATCATGGGGCCGGCAAAGCTGGCGCGGCCCGTTTTCGCCATCAAGCCCATGTGGAAGGCCGTGAAGTCGCTGTAGCCGACAAACAGTTTGCCGCTGTCGGCCATGGCAGTAAAGTCGATCTCGGGCAGGATGCGGCTGATGCCATAGCTGCCGCGCAAGGCGATCACCACTTGCACGTCCGGGTCGGCGGCGGCCGCGTTCAGCTGCGCCAGACGGCCCGCATCCGTGCCGCCGAAGCGCTGGAATGTGTGGTCGGGGTCGTAGTAATTGTGGACGGTGGCGCCTTGCGCCTGCAAGCGGGCGATGCCGCGTTCCAAAGCCGCCGCGTCGGGCGCATAACCGCCCGGCGCAACGATGGCGATGCCAATCTCAGGTGTCTTCAAAATGCCCGTGCCTTCAAAAAAATGGTGGCGCGCCTAGGCTGGCTGGGAGCGCATCTGGGGCGCCATCTTACCTTGCAGATGCACATCGATCAAGGCAAGCAGGCGCTCGATCAGCTGGGGCGGCATGTCGTGCCCCATGCCTTCGATCACCTCGAGCCGGGCGCCCGGGATCAGCGCCGCCGTATCGATGCCGCAGGCGACGGGGATCAAGGGGTCGGCCGCGCCATGGATCACCAGCGCCGGACAGCTGATACTCGGCAACAAGTCCGTGCGCTCGCCCGAGGCGGCGATGGCCACCATCTGCCGCGCCACGCCTTCGGGGCAGCTGCCGCGCTGCAGCGCCGCTTCGATGCGCTGGTACAGCAGTTTTTCCGACACGGGATAGGCGGGGCTGCCGATGACGCGCACGGTGGCCGCCATCTGCGCCATCAGTTCGGCGCGGCTGGCATTGCGTTTCGGACGTTGCAATAACGCATTGCGCGCGGCCCGCGTCGGGCCGGGCAAGCCGCGCCGGCCGCTGCTCGACATGATGGACGTCAGGCTGAGCACCTGCAGCGGCGCGCGCGCCGCCATCACTTGCGCGATCATGCCGCCCATCGACACGCCGATCACGTGCGCTTGCGCAATGCGCAGGGCCGCCAGCAAACCGAGCGCGTCGTCCGCCATGTCGTTCAAGGTGTAGGAAGTTTTCAGGGGCCAGCCCAGCAAGTTTTTCACGTAGGCCAGCGGCAGATACGGTTTGCCCGCCAGCGCCATCTTGCTCGACAGGCCGCTGTCGCGGTTGTCGAAACGTAGCACGTGAAAACCTTGCTCGACGATGCCTTCGACGAAGTCCGCCGGCCAGGCAATCAGTTGCATGCCCAGGCCCATGACCAGCAGCACGCACGGATCATTGGGGTCGCCGTGGCTTTCATAAGCTATGTTGAGGCCGTTCGCCATGATGGTTGCCATGATTGCCTCTCTTACAGGAACCAGCACGCAGGCACGATCGCTGCGGCCTTGCAACCAGCATACCACTATTGTGCTTCAGACATGAGACCGGCACGCGGCACTCACACTGAAGTGTTGCTCTGCTTGCACATGACAGAACCTACTGCGCGTCGCGACTTGCGGCCTGCGATGCTCACCGTACCTAAAGTACGGTTGCGCTTCTCGACCACAATTCGCTTCCGCTCGCTACGGTTCTGTCACGTGCTGATACTCATCAACTTGCAAAAAACATTATTTTTCCTTTGGCAGGCTGTCAGCCAAGTCCACCCACGCTTGCGGCTGCGGTTTGCCGCGTTCGCGCACGCCGAAGAAGGAGACCACTTGCGTGCCTTCCTTGTCGAAGAATTCGACGGAAGTCACGCCGCCGCGCTTGACGACCCAGCCGCTGCGCAGGGCCGTGTCGCGGATGTGCAGGTTGAAGTCCGGGTCCAGCACGTTGAAGAAGCCGCCGACGGCCATGGTTTTTTCGATCTTGCCGCTGTAGATCTGCGTCAAGCCTTCATTGCCCAGGAACACCATGATGGCGACCTTGTCCTTGGCCGCGTTTTCCAGCAGGGTGCGCAGCGCTTCCGGCGTCACGCGCTCGACCACGCCGGCCGGCGCCAGGCGCAACGCCTGTTCGCGCGACATATGGAATTCGCGCATGATTTGCGCAAACTGGTGCACGTCCGTCATGTCTTTCCAGGCCAGCTGGAATTCCTTGACGTCGATCTCTGCGTCCGGCTTTTCAGCGGCCTTGGGCGCCACGGCCAGCACGTTCAAATCCGCGCTTTGCTGTGGCATGCGGAACGTCGCCACCAGCTTGTCGTAGACAGGCACGCCAGGCTCGTTGCGCAGGTATATCTTGTGCACGGCCGTGCCGTTGGCATCAAAAAATTGCAGGCTGCGCGTCGGCTTGCCGTCGCGGCCCGCTTGCTCCACGGCAAATGCATATTTCCAGTTTTCAAAGTGGAAACGCAGGTCGATCTGGCCGCCCAGGTAGCCACCCGCGATATTGCGCTGGCGCGCTTCCGTTTCCGGATCCTGCTTGGCGTCGGCCTGTTCCGACTTGTCGCCCGCCTGCTTGAACTTGCTGGCGACGCCCGTCGTTTCGATGACGCCGTTTTCATTGCGCGTGATCGCTTGCACGGTGCCCAGGTCCAGGGCGGCGCGCATGATTTCGCGCGGCTGGTTGCCGTCGGCTTGCAGGCGCGTGACGCCTTTGCCGATGTTGGTTGCCAGCAATTGTGCTTCGGACACACCCAGCGCGCGGGCCGCGTCGCGGATCTGCAGCTTCGGCTGTTCCGTGCGCAAGGTGGACCAGCGTTCCGCCAAAGTGGCTGGGGCCGCGGTTGCGTTTGCGATCAGCAGGCTGCCTAGCAGGGATAGAACGAGTTTGGATAACTTCATAGAGAGACCATTCAATCAAACATGGAAAAACAGAGGGGCAAGCACCCCTCCCCGGTAAAAAATTTAGAAGTTCAGGCTCAGGCTGGCCGCCACATTGCGGCCCGGCTTGGCGTAGCGCTCGATCTCGGCACGGCTGGCGGCCGTGGTGCCGGCGGACAGGCTGCGCGAAGCCGCGTAATCCCAGTACTTGCGATCCGTCAAGTTGTACACGCCGACGACGATCTTCGCGTTCTTGTGCACGTTCCAGAAAGTCGACAAGTCGAAGATGGTGTACGACGGCACCTTGAAGCGCGGCGCGGTCGTACCCATCAGCAAGTCGTTCGGCGCCTGCTTCTCGCCGGCATGCAGCGCCGTCAGTTCCAGGCCGAACAGCATGTTGGTGTGGTCGTAACCGAAGGTCAGCGCCGTCTTGGCTGGCGCCACCGAGGCCAGGCCGCCGCTCTCGCCCGTCCGGGTATTGAAGGAGCGGCCCTTGACCACGCCCGTGGCCAGGTCGACGCGATAGCCCTGCATGGCGGGTGCCCAGGCGCCCAGCTCCGCGCGCAGGGTCAGCTCCCCGCCCCAGGTACGGGCATCGCCGATGTTTTCCGGGCGGAACAAACCCTGCACGATGGTGGGATAGTTCACGGGATCATCTTCCTGCATCACGTACTCGATCATGTTCTTGTATTCCGTCTGGTAGACGGACGCGTGCATGCTCAAGCCCTTGACGATGTCGCCCTTCAAACCCAGTTCATAGGCCTGGCTGGTTTCCTTGCGCAAATTCGCATTGCCCAGCACGGCATAGCCCGTCCCCCTGCCCGTGTAGCTGAAGGAATCGTAGGTACCGGTGCGCTCGGCCGCCGTCGGCAGGCGCGTGCCGCGCGTGAAGGTGGCATACGCGTTCATTTGCGGCAACACTTCCACGGACAGGCTCAGGCTCGGCGTGAAATACGTGTCGCTTTCCTTGCGCACTTCCTTGGCCGCGTTCGGCACGGCGATCACATAGTTTTGCAGATTTTTCGGCTCGTTCTTGCGGTAGTCGGCACGCAAGCCCGGCGTCAGTACGGCTTTCTTGCCGGCCAGATTGAAACTGAGATCGTCGCGCACGTACAGGGCCAGCTTGGTCGTGTCCATGTCGGCCATGCGGTTCTTGTTGGTGATCTGATGCTGGCCCGTGGCAATGATGACACGGTCTTCGCGCCACGGACGGCGCGTTTTCAGCTGTTCCAGCTGCACGCCGTACAGCAGCGCGTTGTCCGCATTGAGCTGCTTGAACGCTTCCGACGTCAGGCCGATGCTGTCGTTCTTGAAGCTGGTGTCGATGGTACGCTGTGCCGGGCTGCCGAAGGTGTAGAGGCCTTGCGTCTTGTCATCGGTTTTCGCATTCTGCAGATACACTTTCGACGTCAGGCGGTCGAACAGGGCGAAATCCTTGAGCACCACGTCGTGGCCCAGGCTGACGCGCGTGCGCTTGGTGATGGAATCCTGCTGCACGCCCGTCGGATAATACGTGCTGACCTTGTTGCGCAGATCGCGCTTGTTCTTGCGCTCGAACATGTCGACCGTCAAGTCCAGCTTCTGTTCGCCAGGCAAGGCCCACACCAGTTTGGACAGCAAGGCGTTCGAATGCCAGTCGTCGGGGTTGACGCTGGCGCTGCCGCGGCTGTCAAGCTGCTCGCCATCGCGGTGCACGTACACGGCCAGGCCTTGCAGGCTGGCACCGAGCTTGGCGGCGCCCGTCAGGGTGTGCGCATTGCTGCGGTCGGCCGTGGCGCGGCCGTATTTATAGGCCACGTAATGGTCTTGCCCTTCACCCAGATAATCCTCGGGCGACTTGGTGACAAAGGCCACGCCACCGCCCAGGCCAGGGCTGGCGCCGCTGATGGCCGTCGTGCCCGAATCGATGCGTACTTCGCGGAAGGTTTCAGGATCGAAATAATCACGGCCCGTGCCGAAGGCGTTGAGGGTATTGCCATCGGGCTTAGGTGCCGCGTCGGGCAAGGAAATGCCATCGACGTCCAGGCTGACCCGGTTGCCTTCCAGGCCGCGGATGTTATAGCCAGTGTTGCCCGAACCATCCCACACGCTGCCGCTGCCCGAAGCCGCTGCCGGCGCGCTGATCAATGGCAAATAACGCACGATGCCGCCCATCCCCGTGACATTGCGGCGCTCCAGGTCTTCCGCCGTGACGACCGTCTTGGTGCCGGCGCGGCGTTCGTAGTCCTGCTTGGCGTTCACGACGATTTCCGGGAAAACCGGCAGCTTGGCCGGTTCCTGGGCTGCCGTGCCCGCGTTGATGGCGGCATTTTGCGCAACGGCAGGCAGCATCGGCGCTGCGAACAGGCCCAGCAAGGCGGCGCGCAGCACCAGGTTGTGGCGGCGGGCAGGCTGATGGGCTGAAGATACGACGGGTGCAGCGGTGCGCTGCGGAAGCACAGTAGTCATGATGGTCCGGTCTAAGAGTAAAGGCTGGCTCTTGAACCCGGATCGATAACGATGCGCAAGGGAAGTTTGCTGGCGAAAACAATACTGTAACACGAATCATTCTCATTTGAGAATGACAATTGGTCTAGACAGATGTTATTTCGCAACAATTATAAAAATGCCAGCCTGGAGGGCTGGCATGGCTGGCATCTTGGGCTGATGTCAGGCTGGCGGATGGGCCAGCTTGCGCGCCTCGGCCTGCGCGCGGCGGCGCTCGGCAAAGAAACGCTTGAGAAAAGCGCCGCACTCATCGGCCAACACGCCGCCGACGATGGCCGTCTGGTGGTTCAGCGCCGGCTGCTCGAACAGGTTCAGCACGGAACCGCAGGCGCCCGTCTTCGGGTCGCCCGCGCCATACACCACGCGGGCCAGACGCGCATGCAGCATGGCGCCCGAACACATCACGCACGGCTCCAGGGTCACGTACAGCTCGCAGCCGGGCAAGCGATAATTGCCGAGCTTTTCGGCGGCCGCGCGCAAGGCCATCACTTCCGCGTGCGCCGTGGGATCGTGGCGGCCGATGGGCTGGTTGTAGCCGACGGCGATGACTTCGCCATCCTTGACGACAACGGCGCCGACGGGCACTTCACCGAGGTCCCACGCATGCTGGGCCTGCTCCAGGGCCAGCTGCATGTAGCGCGCGTCCTGCGCGCTAGCGTGCGTTTCAGTCATCGGTGACTTCTGCCCAGCAATTCGGTGTTTCATGCAGCACCAGCTTATGCAGGTGCAAGCCCGTGCCGAAATGGTCGGTAAATGCGGCCTTCAAAATATCGAAGGCGATGCGCGCCAGGTTTTCCACGGTCGGGATGCGGTCGATGACGACGGTTTTATGGTCGGGCAGGCTGGCCAGGAAGTCGCGCACGGCCGTGTCTTTTTCGTAGACGAGGAAGGCGTGGTCCCAGACGTCGACCAGGTGCTGCTTGGCCAGGGTTTTCACGTCGGAAAAGTCCATGATCATGCCATTGTCGGAATTGCCTTCCGCTTCGATGACCTTGCCGACCAGGGTGATTTCCACCGTGTAGCGGTGGCCGTGCAGGTTGCGGCACTGGCTTTTGTGGTCGGGAATGCGGTGGCCCGCGTCGAATTCGAGCTTGCGTGTGATAGTCAGCATATGTGTTGTTAAGGTATTTGCAGGAGTTTATGGGTTTGCAGGCTCAGCTTCCACTTCGGGTTGCTTTTGCACGTTTCGATGGCCAGCTTCATGTTGTGCGCGGCCAAAGGGCCATCCATCGCCTGCACGAAGAAGTTCTCGAAATCCAGTTGTTCGTAGGCGGCCAGGTCTTGCTGGAACTGGGGAATGACCACCTTGATTTCATTGCCTTTGTGGACGACCAGTGTCGAACCCATCTTCGGGCTGACGCAGATCCAGTCCACGCCGGCCGGCACGGGCAAGGTACCGTTGGTTTCGATGGCGATGGTAAAGCCGACCGCGTGCATGGCGTCGATCAGGGCCGTATCCAGTTGCAGCAGCGGCTCGCCGCCCGTAAACACCACGTATTTGCTCGGTGCGTAGCTGGCCGGCCACAGGCTGTCGATCAGCGCGGCCAGGTCCTCGGGCGTCTTGAATTTGCCGCCCAGTTCGCCGTCCGTGCCGACGAAATCCGTGTCGCAGAACTGGCACACGGCCGTGGCGCGGTCGCTTTCGCGGCCCGTCCACAGGTTGCAGCCGGAAAAGCGGCAAAACACGGCCGGGCGGCCCGCGTGCGCACCTTCGCCCTGTAGGGTGTAAAAAATCTCTTTGATGCTATAAGTCACTGTATTTCCTAAGAGCTGGCTGGCGTCCTCGCGCAGGGCGTACGCAGCGATGCCGGCGCATACCGCCGGAACCGCAAAAGCCGATTGACAACCCTCTATTATATGCCGCCACGACACTTCCCGTGCAAATGCCGTGCCCATCACCCGGCCGTGCGGCGCCAAAGGACCAGAAAGCCACGGCGAAAGGCATAACTGCGCGGCTTTTGCGTTTAGACAATATAAATAGCCCACAGTTAATATATTTTCTGTAATAAGATTGCCTTCTGGAAAACATTTAGGGAGCGAGAAATGATGCAACGCTGGCTACGCCTGCCGTACCGTCTGAGCATTCTGGCCTGTCTGGCGGCCAGCGCACTCGCCACCCTGCACGCCGGATACGCGGCCGGGCCAAAGCTGCCGGCCGGTGCGCCCTCCCCTTTGATGCTGGCCTGCGCTATCCTACTCGGCGCGCTCGCGCTGCTGCTGTGGCGCCAGCACCGCCTGGCGCTGCGCCTGCAGGCGCTGGAACAGCTGCGCGAAGAGGCCGAGCAGGCGCGCCTGACCAGCGGCCAGCAGCAGGCGCGCGAACAGGAACGCCTGCGCATCGGGCGCGACATTCACGACGACCTGGGCCAGCATCTGCTGACCCTGAAGATCGACCTGTCCATGCTGCAGACCAGCACGCATGAGGCGGCGCCCCAGCTGGCGCAACAGCTGGCCGTGATCGCGCGCAATGTCGACCTGACCATCGCGGCGCTGCGCTGCGTCATCCATGACCTGCGCCCGCCTGCCCTCGACGCGGGCCTGCAAGCGGCATGCGATGAACTGCTGGCCGACTTTACGCGTACCACCGGCATCGGCTGCGGCTGCGACTACCAACTCGACGCCGCCGCCGGCCGCACGCATGGCGCCTTGCTGTATCACGTGGTGCAGGAAGCGCTGGCGAACATTGCCCGCCATGCGCACGCCACGCATGTCCAGCTGTGTCTTCAGCAAACGGGCGCCACCGTGGCTTGCCGCATCAGCGACGACGGCATCGGACTGTCGGGCTCGCCGCCGCGCCTCGGTTGCGGCCTGTCCGGCATGCATGAGCGCGTCGCCGCCGCCGCCGGCAGCCTGCACATCGACAGCCGCAGCGGCGCCGGCACCACCTTGCGCGTGTCGCTGCCCCTGCCGGTCTGCCACGACGAAGCAATGGTCCATCACTGAAAATATTGCTCAATATCAACACCATCGCTACCCCACGCTGCATCATGGCCAACGAGCCAGCCCCATTCACGCCCAAGAAGGATGCTTTCATGCCGGATAGCCACGCACATGCCAGCCCATCGCCGTATGGTGAAGCCCAGGGTTTCGCCGTCAAGATGATGGAATTGCTGGTCGTGCCCACCTTTGTACTCGATGTGCATGGCAAGGTGATGATCTGGAACCGCGCCTGCGAGCAGCTGACGGGCGTGCCGGCAAGCGAAGTGCTGGGCGCACGCGAGCCAGGCCGCTGCTTTTACAACGACGAGCGCCCCACCCTGGCCGACCTGCTGTTGGCCGGGCGCGGCGGCGACATGCGCGCCCTGCATACCCAGCAGCAATACCGCAGCAGCACGGGTAGCAACCTGTGCGCGGAAAACTGGTGCGACATGCCGCGCACGGGACGGCGGCGCTACCTGGCCGTCGACGCCAGCCCGATTTACGGCAATCACGGCGAACTGATCGCCGTCGTCGAAACCCTGCGCGACATGACGGACGAAAAGCGCGCGCACGTGGAACTGGAACGCCTGGCCACGCGCGATGGCTTGACGGGACTGGCCAACCGGCGCTGCTTCGACGACACCATCCTGGCCGAGTGGCAGCGCGCCCAGCGGCAGGAGCAGCCGTTGTCGCTGCTGATGGTCGACGTCGACAATTTCAAGGAATACAACGATAGCCACGGCCACCAGGGCGGCGACCTGTGCCTGCGCAAGGTGGCCGGCGCCGTGGCCAGCGAAATGCGCGCCAACGACCTGGTGGCCCGCTACGGCGGCGAAGAGTTTGCCGTGATCCTGCCAAACCAGTCGCTCAAGGGCGCGGCCATCGTGGCTGAACGCATCCGCCAGCGCGTGGAGCGGCTGCAACTGCCGCGCAAGCGTCCGGACGGCGCCTGCGTCACCGTCAGCATCGGCGCCGCCACGGCCCTGCCAGGTCCCGGCACGGAACTGGGGCAGCTGATCCATACGGCCGACTGCGCCCTCTACCGCGCCAAGCACCTGGGCCGCAACCGCATCAGCCTGCCGGAAACGACGCTGACGTAAGCAACAAGTACCAGCATCAGGAAACACGACCAAATTTGGTGTATATTTGGTCCTGTCACAATTTTTCGCATCCGGAGCCGCCATGAACCTCAAGGAACGCATCAAGCCGATTTCCTACCTCAAGGCCAATACGACGGAGATCGTCAACGGCTTTGACGCTGGCCAGGACGAGCCCATCATCATCACGCAAAATGGCGAAGCGAAAATGGTCGTGCTGTCCATGCACGCGTATCAGGAAGGCAAGCGGCAAGCGCAGCAGATGCAGGAACAGCATGCGTTCATGAAACTGATCGCCATGGGCAACCAGGACATCGCGCGCGGCGACGTCGTGTCCGAAGAAGATTTCCTGGCCAGCCTCGACCAGGCTTGAGATGACGCGCATCGTCGTGCTGAAAAGCGCGCAAGCCGATTTCAATGAGCTGCGCAGCGATTTCAGGGCGCGCCACACTGCCGCCGCCCATGCGCAGTTCATCGTCGCTTTCCGGCAATTATTCTCTGATCTGAAAACCTTTCCCGACAGCGGCACGCCCGTCGAAGCAGCCCGCGAAGTCGGCATGGATGTGCGGCAACGCCTGTGCGAAGAGATCCGCGTCGTCTACCACCATGACCGCGCGCACGACATCGTGTACATCCGCATGTTCCTGCCCACCCGGCGCGATTTTCTCAGCCATCTCACGGCCCGCATCCTGCGGCCCGACTTGTAGCCCCTATGCAGGGCGGCACGAATATTCTATGCTGCGGCGTTGCACTTTCCACATTTCCAAAAAAGAAGGAGCCCCCGTGTCAAGAATCATGCCCGTTTTATTACCCGCTTTCGCCCTGGCCCTGTCGGCCATGGCCTCGTCGAACTTGGGCGCCGCGCCCGTCAAACCGGCCGCCGCGCATAGCGCCGCCGCCAGCAAGGCCGATTTGCTGCCGTTCAAGGCCACGGAAAAGACCTTGCCCAACGGCTTGAAGATCATCATCGTGCCGACCGGCTTCCCGAACCTCGTTTCCTTGCAGATTCCCGTGCAGACGGGTTCGCGCAATGAAGTCGAGCCAGGCAAATCCGGCTTTGCCCACTTCTTCGAGCACATGATGTTCCGCGGCACCAAAGCGTATCCGCCCGAAAAATACCAGGAAGTGATCACCCGCGCCGGCGCACGCCAGAACGCGTATACGAGCGACGACCTGACCAATTACCACACGACGTTTGCCAAGCAGGACCTGGAAACCGTGCTGAAGGTGGAAGCGGACCGCTTCCAGCACCTCGACTATGCGGAAGACGCATTCAAGACGGAATCGCGGGCCGTGCTGGGCGAATACAACAAGAACAGCGCCAATCCCGTCTCGAAACTGTTCGAAGTGATGCGCGACAGCGCCTACACGACGCATACCTACAAGCACACGACGATGGGTTTTATCCAGGACATCGAAGACATGCCGAACCAGTACGCGTATTCGAAGATCTTCTTCGACCGCTGGTACCGTCCCGAGCGCACCACCATCATCATCGCCGGCGACGTGGAACCGCAGCAAGCCATCGCGCTGGTGGAAAAATACTGGAGCGGCTGGCAGCGCGGCAAGCAGCAGGCGGCCGTGCCCGTCGAACCCTCGCCGCGCGGCCCCGTCTACAAGCATGTGGCCTGGCCCACGCCGACCCTGCCATGGGTGGCCGTCGGCTTCCACGCGCCCGCGTTTTCCGTGAAGGACAAGGACCAGGCGGCACTGGCAACGTTGCTGTCGCTGTCGTTCGGCCGCACCTCGCCGCTGTATAAACGCCTCGTGCAAAACGAGCAAAAGGTCGACCAGCTGTTCGAGATGACGCCAGACCGGGTCGACCCAACCCTGGCCGTGCTCGGCGCGCGCGTGAAAAACATCGATGACGCCGTCTACGTGCGCGACGCCATCCTGGCCACCGTGGCGCGGCTGCGCGACACGCCAGTGAGCGAAAAAGACCTGGCGGACGCCAAGTCGGCTGAAAAATACGGTTTGATACGCTCGCTCGACAACACGGAGCAGATCGCCGGCACCCTGGCTTCCTTCGTGCATTTCGACCGCTCGTATGCCACCATCAACCAGTACTACCGCCTGATCGATACGCTCACGCCGGCCGACCTGCAGGCAGCCGCGCGCAAATACCTGACGGACGAGGGCCTGGTGGTCACGACCCTGTCGCATCAGCCAATGGCCGCCGCCATCGCCACCACGCCGAAGCTGGCCAGCCTGCTGCCGGCCGCCTCGAGCGCGAAGTTTGACGTGCTGGTGCAAAAGTCCGCGCTGCCGCAAATCCGCTACAAGCTGCTGTTTATGGCAGGTTCCGCGCAAGATCCGCAAGGCAAGGAAGGTTTGGCCGCGCTGACGGCGTCCATGGTGGCGTCCGGCGGCTCGTCCGAGCGCAAGATCGACGAAGTCAACCAGGCCCTGTTCCCGCTGGCCGGCAGTTTCAGCCAGCAGACGGACAAGGAAATGACGACGTTTACGGGCTCCATCCACAAGGATAACTGGACGCAGTTCAACACCATCGCCCTGCCGCTGCTGCTGTCGCCCGGTTTCCGCGAAGACGACTTCCGCCGCCTGAAAGATGCGCAAAAGAACGCGCTGCTGCTGGACCTGAAAGACAATAACGAAGAGGAATTCGCCAAGGAACGCCTGCAAACGAATGTGTATGCGGGCACGCCGTACGGCCACCCGGTGCTGGGCACGGCCGCCGGCATCGACGCCATCACCCTCGACGACGTGAAACAGTTCTGGAAGAGCGCGTATGCGCAAGGCGCCGTCAAGGTGGGCATTTCCGGCGACGTCTCCGAGGCCATGACGGCGTCACTGACGCAGGCGCTGGCAAGCTTGCCGGCCGGCCCAGGCTTGCCTGCCACAGTGAAACCCGCGGGCCGCAAGGCAAACGGCCTGGAAGTGGAAATCATCGAGAAAAACACGCGCGCCACGGCCATTTCCTTCGGCCTGCCTTTGGAGGTGACGCGCACGCACCCGGACTTCCCCGCCTTGTGGCTGGCGAAGACATGGCTGGGCGAGCATCGCGCCTCGAATTCCTATCTGTACCAGCGCATCCGTGAAATCCGCGGCATGAACTATGGCGATTACGCGTACATTGAAGCCTTCCCGCGCGGCATGTTCCAGTTCTTTCCGAACCCGAACCTGGGCCGCAAGGCGCAGCTGTTCGAAATCTGGATCCGCCCCGTGGCGCCGGACAACGCCCACTTCGCGCTGCGCGTGGCCCTGACGGAATTGGGCAAGCTGATCGACAACGGCCTGACGCAGGACGATTTCGCCACCACGCGCGACTACCTGATGAAGAACGTCTTCGTCATGACGTCGACGCAGGACCAGCAACTGGGCTATGCGCTCGATTCGCAATGGTATGGCACGCCCGAGTTCACCAAGCTGATGCGTGATGGCTTGTCGACACTGACGCTGGCGGACGTCAACCGCGCCATCAAGCAGCATTTGTCGGCGAAAAACCTGTCCGTCGTGATCGTCGCCAAGGATGCGGCCGGCCTGAAGGAAAAGCTCGTCAGCGACGCGTTTTCCCCCATCAAGTACGACGGCAACAAGCCGCAAGCCTTGCTCGATGAAGACAAGGTCATCGGCGCGATGAAGCTGAACATCCAGCCGGCAGCCGTCACGGTGACACCGGCGGCGCAGGCGTTCGCGAAGTAAGCGCAGCAAAAAATAACGCACCAAGTAAATGCAATCATGGCCGCCAGCATAAAGCTGGCGGCTTTTTTTATGCACAGAAATGGCGCATCGCAACATCAGATTACGATTATCTGCCGATATTATCTCGCCTCGCCGGGAACATCATAGAGGCTCTGCCGCCGCACCAGAATAGTGCATCTGCAACATATTACAAATGTAAAAGTTTGCAACTTGAATGGACATCCGCAGAACAACAAAAAGTAACAATGACAGAGAATAATTTTAAATTATTCCTTATAAAACAATAAGTTAATAATATTCTGTTGTGTCTTTTTCATTAATTATTTATCAATTTCAAGACATTTCTTAACATAAAATCTTTTTCCTGCCATCAATTTTTTACCAAATATGTAAGCATAAAAATATTCTGTATAAACTGTTGTGTCAACGTGACAATGTTGAAAAAAGCATGGCGCAACTTTTCTGAAAATGTTTTGATAAAGGTCTAGGCAATACTGTTTATACGGTTTTGCAACAAAAATCGCTGAAGCGATCCACTAGACCGGGAAAGTCGCGCATCGTACAACGATGTCCGACCATGTGTTCAGCAGTTGAAATTCGATGGAGAATATTTTGCTTAAAAAAATAGTCTTAAAACAAAGTGTGATCGCAGTCGCCTTGACCTTGTCTTCCTCGCAATTGGTCTACGCGCAACTGGCACCGCAGGAGCCAGCGCTGCAAAAAATTCTCATTACCGGTTCGAACTTGAAGCGGGCCGACAAGGAAGGCACCTCCCCTGTCGACGTGATTACCGCCAAGGATATCAAGGACAGCGGCGCATCGACCGTTGCCGAACTGATGAAACTGGTGCCATCCATGGGCACCGATACCAACCAGGACCAGCTCGGCGGTTCCGGTTTTGCCAAGGGTGTCGCCACCGCTTCGCTGCGCGGCCTGGGCTCAAGCTCCACCCTGATCCTGTTGAACGGACGGCGCATGACGCCATCGGCCTACGCCGACCCGAACAACGGCAACTCCACTCTGTATGACTTGAACAGCATCCCGTTGTCCGCCCTGGACCGCGTCGAAATCCTGAAAGACGGCGCATCGGCCGTCTACGGCTCGGACGCCATCGGCGGGGTCATCAACTTCATCACCAAATCGAACTATCGCGGCGCGCAAATCGCCGGTAACGCGGGCGCCAACGACGATGGCCTGTTCCGCCGCAAGAACGTCAGCGGCTTCTTCGGCACGGGCGACCTCGAAACCGATGGCTACAACGTCTTCGTCGCAGCCGACTTCTCGCAGCGCGACCGCGTTGCCCGCCGCGACGCCAAGGATATCGCCTACTCGACCTACCAGGACTTGAACGGCCGCTTCCGCTCCAACTACTCGAGTTCCATCTCGAAGTACGCGACCGTGTACCGCGAATCGTCGCCAGGCTCGCGCAACTTCGGCGTGACCCAGGCGAACGCGCCACAGCGCGTGACGTTCAATCTGGGCTGCGACCCGTCGGAACGCATCACGGGCGGCACCAAGGATGGCCTGCTGCCGACGAGCATCCTGATTGGCCGCACCTTCTGTAATTACGATGCCGACCGATTCCTCGAAAGCCAGGGCGACGGCCGCGATGCCAGCGTGCTGAGCCGCGGCACCTTGAAGCTCAGCAGCAGCGTCACCGGCTACGCCGAAGCGGCTTACACGCGCTCCTCGCGTTCGTACACGGGCGTGCCGATCACCCTCGGCACGACCTCCGTCACCAACTACATGGCGACGGGCCTGGCCGATCCATTCCAGGCCATCCTGCCGATTGGCCATCCGGACAATCCGCTGACGAATGCCCGCGCCTCGGTTGCCTACCGCTTTGAAAACCTGCGCGGCGGCTCGGAAACGGTCAACCAGAACATGCGTTTGCTGACGGGCCTGCAAGGCGATCACTTCGGCTGGAGCTGGGACACCGGCCTGCTGTGGAACCGTTCGGAACGCGATGAAACGCAATATGGCCGTTTGTACCTGCCTACCTTGCGCAAACTCAATACCGGCACATCGCTGGCCCAACTGGCTGCCGACCCGACCATCGGCTACGATCCGAAAAGCGAAGGCTTGGCGGAAATCTTCCAGCTCGACGGCAAGGCCAGTACGGAATTCGGCAAGCTGGGCGGCGGTGCCATGGGCTTGGCCGTCGGCTTCGAACTGCGCCAGGAGAAAATCCGCATAGATCCGGACAGCAAGGTGGCCAAGGGCGAGATCTACGGACAGTCGAATACCATTATCGACGGCCAACGCAACGTCAAGTCGGCCTTCGTCGAGCTGCGTACGCCATTCACCAAGAGCTTCGAGATGGACTTTGCCGGCCGGGTAGACAAATACCCTGGCATCAAAACCAACTTCGTGCCAAAAGTGGGCGCCAAATGGACCGCTACGGATACGCTGGCCTTCCGCGGCACGTATGCCGAAGGTTTCCGCGCTCCGGCACTGTCGCAAGTGACACCAGGCGGCGCGCAATTCTTCCTGTCCGGCGTGTGGGATCCGAAACGCTGCCAGGAAGATGAAAGCACCCCGCGTCCAGGTGGCGTGACGGCCGACTGCAGCAAATCGATCTCTGGCGTCGGTGGCGCCAATCCGGACCTGAAGCCGGAAACGTCGAAAAGCTACTCGCTGGGTCTGATCTACTCGCCGACTTCCAACATCGACTTTGTCGTTGACGTGTATCGCGTGCGCAAGGAAAAAGAAGTGGCGCTGGGTACGGCCAGCGAAGCGCTGAAGAACGAAGACCGCGCGCCGGAAAACGTCCTGCGCGATCCGAATCCAGCCAACTTCATCACCGATGCGAACGGCAATGCGATTCCCGGCACGGGCACCTTGCTGTCGGTCAAGACTCCTTGGTCCAACCAGGGTTCCACCGAACTGCGCGGCGTGGACTTTGAAACGCGTCTGCGTAACAAGCTCGGCGAATGGGGCTCGCTCAGCACCGCCTTGCGCGGCACCTACGTCTACAGCTACAAGCTGGAACAGCATGAAGGCGACACGGTCAGCAACGTCACCGGTACGCGTCCAGGCATTTATGACTGGCAATTGTCCACCGGCACCGACATGCCGAAGGTCAAGGCTTCGCTGACCACCAACTGGACGCGTGGCGACCATAGCGTCAATGCTTCGCTGAACTTCGTTGGCAGCGTATCGCTCAAGCGCAACCGCGACGGCGCCGAGACCTACGACCAGCCTTTCTGCTACTACGGCACGAAGAAGCCTACCGACGCGGCGCCGGATCGCAATACTACGATCCCTGGTTATGAAGCAGCCTTCCCGGACTGCAAAGTCGCCAGCTGGACCACCGTGGGTCTGGGCTATACGTACACCGGCTTCAAGAACCTGAGCCTGGGCATCAATATCCAGAATCTGTTCGACCGCGCCGCACCATACGATCCAGCCTACCCACTCGAGGGTTACAACGAAGGCTTGCATAACGCCTATGGCCGTTACTTCACCTTTAATGCGCGCTATACGTTTTAATTAACAGCACGCAGAGACCAACGCCTCCTTCGGGAGGCGTTTTTTGTGACCACTACTCGAAGGGATTGGCCACCGACGTCACCTCGGGCGGCGGCAGCTGGTCAGGCAGTTCCTGCTTTTCCAGCTGCGCCACCACGTCGGCCAGCAGTTTTTGCAGCTGTTTGGCCAGGGCCAGGCCCGGCTTGTCCAGGGTCAGGTCGATGTCGCCGCTGATGCTGATGCGGTCGATCCGGTTTTCGATGGTCAGGCTGCCGATTTCCAGCACATCGCTTTCATTGGCATACGGGACGAATTTCTTTGCGCACATGGGATTTCCTTTTTGACGGTCTTATTTTTTGGACTTGCTCTTCACCTTGGGCAAACTCAGCATGCGCAGCTTTTGCTGGCGCGTCAGCGACGGTAACAGATCGATGCCGATCCTGTCTTCCAGTTGCGCAATGCTCAGCACTTCATACGTCTTGGTATCGACGTTTTCAATGAAGTAGGCGGCGCCGGCGCGCTGGCGCGGGCTGTACACGGCCTTGTACAGATGGCTGGGCACGATCACCCGGCCCACCTTGCGCAAGTTGCCGCCAATAAAAGCCGGCCCCGTGATCACGTACAGGTCGCCTTCTTTTTTCGCCATCTTGCGCACGGCGCCTTCGATGCCGGCCCACACATAGCGGTTGTTGCGCGAATCTTGCGGTACCATGTTGGCCAGGGTAAAGCTGTCGCGCTGGCTCTGGCGGTCCGGCATGTCGCCGTTGGGCGCCATGTGGCCACGGTCGAAGCCGCTGCGCGCATAGTCGGCCAGCTCGGCACGCTGGGCGGCAGGCAGCTTGCGTTCGGCGTGGAAGGAGTTTTCGCGCGACAAATCCTGCGCCACTTCGAGGTTGTTCGCCGTCAAGTGCTCGGCCGACCACAGCGGCGTGCGCGTGATACCCGAGTGCATTACGCCAAACACGTTGTAGCACAGCTCCTTGGTCGCCACGTCCAGCTTGGGGTTGGTGATTTCCGGCTTGCGGCCATCGACGTAATGGGCCGGACAGGCATCGGCATGCGCCAGGTTCGCGGCAAAGGCGGAAGCCAGCAAGCCGCACGCCAGGGTCAGCCTGGCGATCGATCGTTGAATCATATTTCCCTAAGTGAAATCTTTGCAGGCCAGCATTCTAGCGGACGGCGGCCGTCACCACAAACCTGCATAACCTGGCGTGCGCACCTGTGCGCGACGTGCAGATGGGCGTACGGGCGGCTCTGCGCAGAGCTGGCGCAAATAAAGGCCAACAGGCCGCGCACAGCCATTCATATCTGCTAAGATTGCCTAGATTCGTTCGCATCGACCATTCAAGATTTGGAGAGCATATGATCAAAAAAACCCTGCTGCTGATCGTTGTCGTCGTCGCCGCCATCCTCGGCTATGCCACCACCAAGCCCGATACTTTCAGTGTCCAGCGCGAAATCACCATCAAGGCCCCGCCCGAGAAAATCGCCGCCCTGATCACGGACTTCCATTACTGGGCCGCCTGGTCGCCGTGGGAAAAGCTCGATCCCGTCATGCGCCGCACGTTTACGGGTCCGGCCAATGGCCTGGGCGCGCAATATGCATGGCAAGGCAATGACAAGGTGGGCGCCGGCCGCATGGAAATCACGGAAGCGGCCCAGCCCGAACGCACCGTCATCAAGCTGGACTTCCTCAAGCCCTTCGAAAGCCACAACACCACCACGTTTACCATGACGCCCGAGGGCGACGGCACCAAGGTGAACTGGACCATGACGGGCCCCAGCCCTTACGTCAGCAAGGTCATGACGGTCTTCGTCAGCATGGACAGGATGATCGGCAAGGATTTTGAAAAAGGCTTGAACAACCTGAAGGCGGCCGCGGAACGCTAAGCCCGCTCGCAGCAAATGGAAACAGGGCCCGCGTGGCCCTGTTTTATTTGGCGCCGGCCCCTTGCGGGCCGGACTGATCAGAACTGCTCGATCCAGGCCGCCAGGTGGTCTGGCGTAAGCGCCGGTTCAGCCTGCACTACCTTGCCCTGCAAGCCCAGTTCCGTCTTGCTCAACTGCAGGGACCAGCCGCGCCGCGCCAGCCACAGCAAGCTGGCCAGCCAGAACGCGTGGATGGCTGAAACGGGCGTGGTGGTCGGCGTTTCCAGGAATTCCGTCAGCAGCCGTCCATCGAGGAACAGCGCCGTGCCGCCCTGGTTTTGCAGCGCCGCGCCGAACACGGGCAGCAGCATGTCGATCGCCTGCTCCACGCCACGCCCCGGATGCTCGCGCTCGAGCGTGTCGAGCTGCTGGCGTACGGCGGCGGCAAAGGCAGTGCCGCGGAACGCTTCCGAACTGACCAGGTCGGCATAATCCATCAGCAGCCAGTCCGGCTCGGGCGGCGTGACGCCGGCCGTCAAGGCCGCCGACAAATACGCTTCCACGGGCAGTTGCTGTTCCGGACCGGCCAGGCTGGCGCACAGGGCGTACAGGGTGCCGATGCGGTTGGCGACGGCTTGCCGCTGGCGTACCATCAGCTTTTCACGCAGCAACTGCGCGTGTTCATTTCGCAAGCGCGCCAGCTCCAGCGCCTGCTTGAGTTCCATGCGCAGGGCCGCGATATCCCACGGCTTCTGGATGTAGCGGTGGATCTGCCCCTGGTTGACGGCTTCCACCGTGTGCTCGAGTTCGGAATACGCGGTGGTCAGAATGCGCACGATGTGCGGATGGCGGTCCCAGGCGTACGACAGCAATTCGTTGCCGTAGGCGCCAGGCATGCGCTGGTCCGACACCAGCACGGCGATGCGGTCGGCCTGCTCGTCGAGGATGCGCTTGCCCTCCTCGACCGAGGTGGCCGTCAGCACGTCGGCCAGCGGCGCGATGGCGCGCTGGAAGTATTTGAGGGCGTTGGCCTCGTCATCGACATAGAGTATCGTCGGCAAGCCTTGCGCCGGCTCACGCTGAGCCGGTAAACGCAGATTGGCGTCAATCATGCTCGTTCCTTATATGTACTGGAAAATTCAGGGTTACCGTGGTGGACGTGCCAAACTCGGTGGCGATATCGAGGTTGCCGCCGAACGACTGCATCATGCGGTGGCAAAACACCATGCCCCAGCCCTTGCCCTCGCCGCCGCCGGCACTGACGGGGTCGATCAACAGCTGTTCCACAATCTCGGGGGCGATGCCGGCGCCATTGTCGCGCACCGTGATGCGGCCGGCATCGATGCGGATGCCGATCGCAGGCCGGGCTTGCTCGCCCGCCGAACGCAAGGCATTCGCCAGCACGGACGATAATATCAGCGCGACGCAATTGGGCGACTCGGCTATGGAAAAATCTTCGCCCACTTCGACCGTGATGGCGGCGCGCTGGGCCGCGCTCAAGGGATAACTGTCGAGCAAGGCGTCCAGCAGCTGGCGCGCGCTGCCGGCGCGGCGTCCGCCCTGCATGCCAGGTCCGGCGCTGGCCAGACGCACCGTGTCGATAAAGCTGGCCAGGACCGACAGGCAATAGCGCGCATTGTCGTGCATCAAGGCGGCCGCTTCGCCGATCTCGGCCTGCGGCGCGGCGTCCGCCTGCGCGCGCCGCGCGATGCCGCGCGCAAAATTGGCAATGGCCGCCAGCGGCGTATTCAATTCATGTGCGAGGAAAGCCAGCGATTCCTCCATCGCCACCAGGCCCTGGCGGCGCGCGGCCCGTTCGCGGCCCGTCTGCACGGCCAGCTGCAGCGCCGTTTGCATGGCGGCCAGGTCGAGCGGCTTTTCCAGCAAACGGAACAAGGTGCCGCCATTGATCAGCTCGAGCAGCACGTCCTTGTCCGCATAGGCCGTCACCAGCATGCAGACGATGTGCGGATAGCGCTGCGCCACTTCCTGCAGCAATTCGCTGCCCAGGCGGTCCGGCATGCGGTAATCGGTGACGAGCACGTCGATCTGGCCGGCCTCGTCTTCCAGCAAGGCCAGCGCCGCATCGACGCTCTGCGCCGTCAATACGCGGTAACGGGGACCGACGGCGCGCTCGAAATACTTGCAGGCGAGCGCTTCATCGTCCACGTACAGCACGCTGGCGCGGCTATCGCTGTCCATGCTAGCGGCCCTCCCAATCGGAGCGCTGCAAGTCGAAATTCATGCTGGCCCATTTGCCCAGCTCGCTTTCGGCGCTCAATGTTCCGCCGTGGCGCTCGATCACGCCATAGCTGATGCTCAAGCCCAGGCCCAGGCCCTGCCCCACTTCGCGCGTGGTAAAGAACGGCTCGAACACACGCGCCAGGTTTTCCGGGGCGATGCCGGGGCCGTTGTCGCGCACGCTGATGCGCAGGCGCTTGTCATCCCAATGGGCCGTGATGCGGATCTCGAACGGCGGCGCATTGCCCTTGCGCATGGACAGGACCGCATTGCCCAGCAAGTTGATCAGCACGCCCACGATGGCCGCCTCGTCGCCGCGCACCAGGGTGTCGACCGGCAAGTCGTGGCTGATGCTGACATTCTTCGTTTCATGCCCCACCAGGCGGATGGCCGCGTCGAGCGCGCTGCGGAACTGGAAGTGTCCCGTTTCCAGCTGGTTGCCGCTCTTGCGGTAGGCAAAGGTCTTCAAGTCGGACACGATGTGCTGCACGCGCAGCATGCCCTGCTTGGCGTCGGCCAGACATTCGCTGACCAGCGCGCTTTGCTTGGCGACCGGGTCTTCGATGGCCACTTCGATGGCCATCATGCAGAAATTCACGGGGTTATTGACTTCATGCAGCATGCCGGCGGCCAGGGTGCCGATGGCGGCCATTTTCTCCTGCTGCAGCATCTGCCCTTTGATATCGGCCAGGCTTTTGTTGGTTTCTTCCAGCTGCGTGTTCTTTTGCGCCACTTCCGCCTTCAGCTGGAACAGCATGAAGCGGGCGCGCTCGTTGAAATACGTAAAGACGGCGCTGATGCTGGCCGACATGATGAGGAACAGACAGTTGACGACAAACGTGCCCGGCAAGTCGAAGCCGCCCGCATGCCAGGCGCAGGCGCCCACGTACAGCAGGCAGGAGATGGCGCCAAAGACCATGTTTTGCCACAAGCCGAAAGCGAGCACGATGCCCGACGAATAGATGGCCAGGGTCATGCCCACGTAATAGATCGAAGTGGCGCCTTCCGTGATGGCGATCATCCAGGCGATCATGATTTGCGGCAGGATCAGCCAGACAAACGTCAGCCCCTGGATGCGGTCTTGCGCCCAGCGCGTGCGCATGGCCAGCACGACACAGAAGATCAGCACGGAGACGACGATGCGCGCGCTGGTAAACGCCGACTGCTTGTCCGGATACAGGGCCGAATCGAGGCCCATGCCCAGCAGGATCAGCACGATGCCCGTGTACGCCCCGCCGCGGCTGAATTCCAGGCGGAAGTCGCGCAAAACGGCCGTGTAGCCGGCGTGCAGGCCTGGGGTATCCATCAAGGAATGCTCACTTCCGCGAACACATTCACGCCCGTCGCGTCGACATAGATCAGCGGATCCGTCGCGTGCTCGGGCAGCAAGGCCGACAGGCCCGCTTCATTGCGATAGATCAAATGCCATTCGAGCAAATGCTCCATGCCGAATTTGCCCGGATTATTCGCATGCACATTGGTGACGAGCAAACGTCCGCCCGGCCCCACGCGCGAGGCGAAGTGCATCAGCAGGCGCGCGCACACCTTGTCGGACAGGTAGTCGAACAGGCCGGCGCAATACACGGCGTCGAAACTGCCGGGCAAGCCCGTGATGCCAGAGCCATGGCGGCGCTTGAGCAGGTTATGCACGGAGTCGTGCACATAATCGATCTCGACCACTCTCCCCGTGCGCTGCATGATGGTGGTCAGGCGCGCGCGCGTCCAGTCCAGGGTCTCGCTGCTGAAGTCGACCAGCTCGAAGGCCAGCCACTGCGCATCGGGGCACGTCTCGAGAAAACGCTGCACCTCGATGGCCGGGCCGCAGCCCACGTTGAGCACCTTGTACACACGCCCGGCGGCGCGCGCTGCGGCCGCCTTTTGCGACAGGAATTCCGTCAGGATATCGATGCGGTTGCGGTGCGCGGTGGCTACGGCCGCCTGCAAGAAGGCCGCATTGACGATCTGAAAATACGTGCTCGGACCCTGGCGCGGATCGTCGAGCAGCTGGTTGACCATCTGGTAATCGCCCGCATAGCCGAGCGGCTTGGTAAACGTGCGGAAGACGAACGGCGCGCGCAGGATCAAAGGATGCAGCGCCGCCTGGGCAAATGCGCGGTGGGCCGGTGCCCGCTCTTCCTCGACGAGCGAGGCTTCTACCTCGAGCTGGCGCAAGTAAAGCTGGGTCTGCTCCATCAGCGGCAAGGCCAGCTCATCGAAGATATCGGGGCGCAGCCGGCCGTTTTCCTTGGGCAGCGAGTCGGACAAGTCGACCTGTTCGACCCAGCGCGCCACTTCCGACAAAAAGGCGCGCATTTCGTTGACGACGATCTGGTAGTCGCGGCGGATGCGGAAGCGCTCGCCCCAGCCGGCGACAAAGGCGCTGGACTCTTTCAATACGGCGCCCTTGACGACGACCACGTCGCTCAATTCGCGCCACTCGTCGATCAGGGTCACGGAAACGATGGCGGTCAGGCCCGTATTGACGCTGCTGATGACGACGGCCTTGCCGACGTAGGCGTTTTTCGCCCCCATCCTCACCGTCACGTCATTGAGCACCTCGCTGACCTGCACAATCGAGTATGGATTGTAGATTTCCATGACCAGCGAATTGCGCTGCAAGTTGAAAATCGTGCCGCGCACCGCCTCACCCTGGGTGTTGCGGAAACTGACGACTGGATCGATCTGCGATTGTGAATACACGATTGAGCATTATCAAGTTGCCCGGTTTCCGGCGCACCACACTGGTGACACCAGATTCCAGGCTGGGTTAAGGCACGGCATACCGGTCGTTTGCCGCCGGCTCCGCCATCGCAATGGCGGTATTGCGGCGTCGCGCGACGCCGTGCCGGAGCGCCTCAAAGCGCATCTGTTCGCTCTCTGATCGAGTGTACTATGGATGTAGCAGAACGGGCAATTGTTCCCTCAGGAACGACTCTCCGTGGCGCTGGCGCGCAACGCCGGCGCTCATCCCGCAATAAACAGTGCCAGCGCATGACGCAGCAACTGTGGCGTTTGCCCCGTCCAGCGCTTGAACGAGCGGCGGAAGTTGGTGGCATCATGAAAGCCGAGATAGGCTGCTACGGCGTCGTTGTCGTAGCCATGCGCCTGGAACAGATAAATCGCCTTGTGCGCGCGCACCTGGTCCAGCTCGGCCTGAAAATGCGTGCCATGGCGCGCCAGGTGGCGTTTCAGGGTGGCGGGACTGACGCCAAACTCGTGCGCCGTGCGCTCCAGAGTTGGCGCGCAGCGGATATTGGCCAGCAGATAATCGTACAGCGCACCGAGCAGGCTCGCTGCCGGTATGGGCGCCAAGGCCGCCGCGCGCAAGGCCAGCGCGGCCGCGGTGGCATTGCCGCGCGGCCAGGGTTTGTCGAGCCAGCTGGAATCGATGAGCATGGCGTCGACCTGGCAATCGAAACGCAGGGACTGCCCCAGGTGCACTTCGTGCTGCTCGACGTGACGGGGCCGCGCGCGGTTGAAACAGAAGCGCCACGGCAAGGACTCTCCGGCCAGCCAGCGGCACATGGCCGCCAGCGCCGTCATGTGCATTTCCACGAGAAATGGCAGCTGGCTCGGTGCACCGAACGCGTCAACCCAGTACAGCACATGCATGTCGCCCGCTTCGCGCAAACGCGGTTGCAGCAGCGGACACAGCAAGGTATGAAAATCGCACAGGATGGTCAAGGCTTGGCGCAGGTTCTGTGCCTGCAGCAAGGCATGGCTGGCCGCGCCGTAATGGCCGGGCAGCATTTGCTGGCCCAGCATGAAACTCGTGTCGGCACTGTCCAGGCCGCGCGCCACGTTGGCCAGCAATTGCAGGTATTGCGCGGCGCTGACCTGGCTTTCCGCGGACGGCAGCGCACCGCCATCGAGGCCCGTGCCCTTGAGCAGCGGCGCCACGGGCAACTCGCGGCTGCGCGCGTAGTCGAGCACCAGCGCCGGCTGGTGGTGGGCTGCGATGCTGGGGTCGCTTTGCTGGTTCAGCGGCATCAGGCAGGCGCGGCGGTGCCGGCCCGGGGACCGGTGCTCCGGCCCGGCGTTTCCACGGCACGGCTCAGCTCGGCCAGCACCACTTCCGGCACGCCATCGGTGAGCGAGCAGGCATGGCGCAGGCTCAAGCGGATTTCACGGTTGTCGTTGGCGTGGTGGCGCATCTGCCCCACCATGGCGCACAGGTGGCGCGCCTTCACGGCTCCATCCTCGCGCGACACGCCCGGCATCAGCACGGCGAAGCGGTCACCCGCATAGCGGCACAGCAAATCGTCATTGCGCAGGTTCAGCAGCAGCATGTGGCCCACGGCTTGCAGCACGCGGTCGCCTTCGCGGTGGCCGTATTCGCGGTTAATCAGGTGAAAACTATCGATATCGAGCAAGACCAGCGCGCAATCGAGGCCGGGCCGGCGCTCCTGTTCCAGGCGCATCTGCGTGCGCAGGTAGCTGGCGTCGGCCAGCTGCGTGATGCGGTCGAAGGCGCGATGGTCGCGGAACAGGCGCTCGCGCTTTTGCAGGTGCTCGTTCAGGCGGAACTGTTCCTGGCGCCAGTAATACATGCCGATCGTTACCAGCAGCATGCCAAACGGAATCAAGCCTTCGAGCCAGTTATCCCACACGGCACTCTTGTCGACGGCGAAGAATTCGTCGAGGCAATCAGCCCAGGAGCCCAGCATGATGGCGCACAGGCCGCCGGCGATCAGGCTCGTCACCAGCCCGCGCGGGCGGCTGCTGAGGGTAAACAAAAACCAGATGCCCGCCATGACGGCCGTGCCGCCTTCGCAGACGATGTCCATCCACTTCCAGATGGCAATCGGTTTAGGGTGCCCTAACGTGGCGTACAGGAACAAGAACAGGGGCAAGGCCAGTGCGGCGGCAATCAGGCTGTTACGGTGCAATGGCAGCATGTGGGAAAACCTTTAAAAGTGGTGCTGTCGCCACGATAGCGCCCGCCCATGACGGCACGATGACATGCCCCGCGCCCGTGCGGCAGGTGCAAACGGCTCAGCATTACCATGGCCTCCCATGCAAATCCGGCTAGCCATTGCCCATGCGCCCTGCCGTGGCAGGTCATTTCAGCTCACCACGGTCCATTTCCAGCCGGAAAGCGTTCACGGGCCGTTGTTTTCAGGGTGGCAAGTCCTTGCCTGTCACGCAACCGTCATATTTGCTGCCTAGAATCCGCCCGGTTCCTTCCCCTAACCGAGCTCTTCATGAAAACCATGCACACTTCCTTACCCTCCCCGCTGCGCCTGACGGCCCTGGCCCTCGGCATCATGGCCGTCTTCAGCGGTCAAAGCCATGCGCAAGTGCAAGATGCGGATGGCCAGCCAGCCGCCACGGTGGTCGTCAGCGGCCAGCGCGCCAGCCTGCGCAACGCCATCGCGGCACAAGAGAAAGCCGACAACATCATCAGCGTCATCAGCAGCGACGATATCGGCGGCTTGCCCGATAAAAACGCGGCCGAAGCACTGGCCCGCTTGCCGGGCGTGTCCGTGCAGCGCGACCAGGGCGAAGGCCGCTACATCACGGTGCGCGGCCTGGGCCCGGATTTGAACGCCGTTACCATCAACGGCGCCCTCGTGCCATCGCCGGAAGCGGGCCGCCGCGCCGTGGCGCTCGATATCCTGCCAGCCGGCCTGATCCGAACCTTGGAAGTCTCGAAGACCTTGCTGCCGGAAATGGACGCCAACTCGCTGGGCGCCACGGTCGAAGTGAAATCGCTGTCCGCCTTCGACTTGCCGGGCAAGCTGCTGTCGGCCAACGTGGGCGCCAGCTACGATGAAAAGACGGGCAAGACCAGCCCCAGCGGCGGCGCCCTGTGGGCCCAGCGCTTCCTCGACGGCAAGCTGGGCGTGGCAGCCGGCCTGAGCGCGGAAAAGCGCTCGTTCGGCTCCGATGACGTGGAAACGGGCGGCGCCTGGAGCAAGGGGAAATTGTCCAGCCTGGAATTGCGCGACTACCTGCCCGTGCGCAAGCGCGGCGCCCTGGCCGTCAATCTCGATTACCGCCCCGAAGCGGGCAACAGCTGGTTCTTGCGCTCGTTCGTCAGCGAATTTTCCGACAATGAAGTGCGTGACCGCCTGACCATCAGCAATATCGCGGGCGGCAGCCTGGCCGAAGACCAGACGGCCAGCGCGCGCGCCGAGCGCCGCATCCGCCAGCGCAAGTACACGCAGCAAGTGCGCTCGCTCGTGCTGGGCACGCAACAGAAATCGGGCGACTGGACCCTGGACGTGAAAGGCGGCATGAGCCGCGCCACGGAAGACACACCGGAATCCCTGAACGATGGCCGTTTCCGCGGCACCAGCAATTTCGCCGGCATCAGCTTTACGGATACGCAGGAGCCGAAACTGAGCGGCCCCGCCTCGTTGTACGACCCGGCCAGCTACGCGCTCAACGCCATCACCCTGCAAAAGCGCTACTCGAAGGACAATGAACACCATGCGCGCATCGACCTGGCGCGCAAGTTCGACATCGCCACCCTGAAATTCGGCGCGAAGGTCAGCCGCCGCGAAAAGACCAATGACACGGATCAATGGGCGTATAACAGCAGTAAGGCGACCAGCGGCAATTACTGGGGCACCGGTTCCACGTCGATGAGCAATTTCGTGCAGGGCCACAATCTCGACTACGACCTGGGCAACATCGGCGTGGCGCTGGACCCGGCCCTGATACGCGCCCGCGTCGCGGGACTGGACCGCGCCAAGGCGCGCCTTTCCACGGAATCGATCATCAACGACTACCGCATGCATGAAGACATCAACGCCATGTATGTGCAAAACAGCTACGACTTCGACGCCTGGCACATCCTCGGCGGCGTGCGTGCCGAACGTACCAGCTTTGAAGCGGCCGGCTCGCAAGTGGACAGCGCCGGCGTGGCAACGCCCTTGACGCGCGAGCGTTCGTACACCAACTGGCTGTCCAACCTGCAAACCCGTTATGACGTCGATCAAAAGACCAGCGTGCGGGCTGCCTGGACGCAAGCCGTCGTACGCGCCAACTTCAGCCAGCTGGCGCCGGGCATCAGCCTGGCCAGCAATACGGAAGCCGTGATCGGCAACCCGGACTTGAAACCGTTGAAGGCGAACAATCTGGACCTCGGTATCGAGCGGGTGCTGGGCAATGATGGCGTGATGTCGGCTTACGGCTTCTACAAGGACATCAAGAATTTTACTTACACGACGAACCTGGCCGGCACGGGCCAGTGGGCGGGCTACACGACGGCGACATCGTATGCGAATGGCGACGCGGCGAAAGTGAAAGGCATCGAACTGGCCTATATGCAGCCGCTGCGCATGCTGCCTGCACCGTTCAACAAGTTTCTTGTCGGCGTGAACGGCACCCTGAGCACGTCGAGCGCGCAAATCGGCCGTTTCGACAAGGCGACGAACAAGCAGCTCAACCGCGACATCCGCCTGCCGGGCCAGTCGAACCAGGTAATGAACTTGATGCTGGGCTATGAAACGGGGCCTGTCAGCGCCCGCCTGGCCCTCAACTACAAGTCGCCGTATCTGCTGGAAATGGGTAACGATATCCTTGACCAAAGCCAGGACCATATCGTCGCCAGCCAGAAGCAGCTTGATTTTTCGCTGTCGTACCAGATCAACAAGCAGTTCCAGGTACTGTTCGAAGCGGCGAACCTGAACAACGAGAAATACTATGTCTACCAGGGCACGAAGCAATACAACGTGCAGAACGAACAATACGGCCGCACTTTCAAAGTGAGCCTGAAAGCCAGCGCCTTCTGATGATGATTTCAACTAACATGAAAAAAAACGTACTCTGCGGCGCCTTGCTGGCCGCCTTCTGCGCCACCGGTGCCGTCTTCGCCGCCCCCGCCAACACTTTGCCTTCCTTCACGCAAGAGGCCGAGGAACTGGCGCGCCTGCCTGGCGGCGGCTGGCTGACCCTGGACAAGCACGGTTTGCGCCTGCTCAACGCCAGCGGACAGGAGCAGGACCGTATCGCCGTGCGCGCCAAGCAGCTCGACACGCGCATCAATGGCGGCAAAGTGCTGGCCGTCTTCCTGGAAGCGGACACGCAGCGCCCGCTGCCCGTCTCCGTCGACGTGCAGGCCGGCAAGCTCAATCGCCTGGCGCCGTTTCCCATTCCCACGTTCTCCGTGGAAGCATCGTGCTTGTACCGCGACGCCCAGCAACTCGACCATCTGTTCTTGATCGGCAAGGATGGGCAAGCGGAACAGTGGGTGATGCAAGGTGAACAGCGCAGCCTGGTTCGCAAACTCGCTTTGCCGCCCCATGCCAAGCATTGCCGCGCCGACGATGGCGCCCGGCGCCTGCTGGTCAGCGAGGCCAACATGGGCGTGTGGTCGTATGAAGCTGATTCCGAAGGCATGGGCAAGCGCGAAGTGGTGGCCCTGCGCAAGCCGTATGGCCAGCTGGATGGCGGTGCCGGCGCCCTGGCCGTGCTGCCGGGCGGCGTGGCCGTGCTCGACGGCAAGGCGGAAAAACTGCACCTGTACTCCCATCAGGGAAGTAAATGGACGGCACAGCCAGCCCAAGCCGTCGCCTTGAACGTGCGCAAGGGCGACAGCCAGCTGGCGCTCGACGGAAATTCCTTGATGTTGCGCGGCAAGAACGGTTGGCATGCGCGGCCCTTGAAATGGGCTGGCCAAGCGGAAACATCGCCTGCGGTGGCCATCATCGCTCCGCAAGCCCAAACGGAACCGATGGCGCGCCAGGGCGACGCGGCCGACGATCCGGCCATCTGGCTGTCCAGCAACCCTGCCGATGCGCGCATCCTGGGCACCAACAAAAAGCAGGGGCTGCTCGTCTACGACCTGCAAGGCAAGCAGACCCAGCTGCTGGAAGTGGGACGCCTGAACAACGTCGACTTGCGCCAAAACATCAGCCTTGGCGGCGGCAAGGTCGACCTGGCCGTCGCCACCCAGCGCGACGACAACAGCATGATGCTGTTCACCATCAATGCCGATGGCGTCGTGGCGGAAGCGGGCCGTTTCCCGACCGGACTGAAAAGCATCTACGGCATGTGCTTGTACCAGCCAGCCAGCGGCGGCGTGGAAGCGTTCATCAACGACAAGGACGGCACTTTCCAGCAATACAAGGTTGAAATGAGCGGCATGAGCGGCAACAAGTTCAGCGCCACCCTCTTGCGCAGCTTCAAGGTCGCCACCCAACCGGAAGGCTGCGTGGCCGACGACGCCAACGCCAGATTGTTCCTCGGCGAGGAAACGCGCGGCATCTGGACCACCTCGGCCGACGCCGCCAAACCCGATGCCCTCGCCATGGTCCTGCCCGTGGGCGCACAGTTGACGGCCGACGTGGAAGGCATGGCCATCTACCGCCAGCCTGGCGGCAAGGCTGATTCCGGCTACCTGATCGTCTCCAGCCAGGGCGACAACAGCTACGTGGTGCTCGACGCCAAAGCCCCCTACAAGGTGCGCGGCCGCTTCAAGGTGGGCTTCAACCTGCCTGCCGGCATCGACGGCACCTCGGAAACGGATGGCCTGGACGTGACCTCCGCCAACCTGGGCGGCGCATATGCACAAGGCATGCTGGTGATTCAGGACGGCTACAAGCGTCTGCCTGATGGACCGCAGAACTTCAAGTATGTGGCGTGGGGGGATGTGGCGAAGGCCTTGAAGCTGGAGTAATCACCATGGGGCGGCTAGCAATGGCTGCCCCATGTACGATAGGAGTGTTAAAGATTGCCGCTACCTTGTACGCGGCATATCGATGACAAAAGGCAGACTTTTTCCAAAAAAGTCCACGCTGCCCGTCACTGCCAGGCGTTGTGCCGACAATTCCTCCAGGCGCAGATCCGCGACATCACGGTATTTCATCATGTAGAGCGCGGATTCACACTGTGGATTGCCGGCATCGACGGCAAGCATCTGCACGGGCGCGGCATCCGGTCCCGCGACGAGCAAGCCCTGCAAAGAGAAGGACGGCGGATACAGCGCCCACGACCAAGGCGCATCGTCCTCTTCCGTCAGCCGCATGAACACGTCGTCGTCGGCCTCGATCGTGATATTAATTTCCCGCATGCCATCGGCGCGCGCCTCAAGGCTGATCCGGGATTTCGCGACATCCACTTCAAAATTGGTGTCGCCGATACTAAATATATACATTGCCCTTCTACTCCTGATTGACACGTTAATGCACTGCTCGACAGGCCAGCAGATTAGCGAAGCGCTCTGCCAATATGTTCACATTTCGCTGAGATCGGCATCAGCGTTCAATGCATAGGCCTTGCAATAGGCAAGCAGCTCTTCCCTGCGCGTCTTGCCGAGCGAAATGGTCCCGATTCCATACGGCATCCATGCCGTGACATGCGCCAGCTGTTTAGCCATGTGATCATATTCCTCGTCGCAACATGGCCCTGTTACGTGCCGGAGCTGTGCTTGACGAGTTGATAGGCGGTTTGCCACCGAGATCGTCCCATCGGTTGCAGCACATCGCATAGACTTCAGTCCATGAACTCACGCATTCCCGCCCAAGCCCGCACCACCCCGAAGATCCGGCAGGAAATCAAGGACTCCGGACTGTCCGACCGCGAAGCCGCCAAGGTCTTCAATATCACCCGTGCACGGCTGCCAAGTGGCTCAAGCGGGACGATGTACAAAACCATTCGCACCGGACCCATACACTGCATACCACGCTGAGCGCGACGCAGGACATGATCAAATGGGACTGGACAGTAACAGTCTACATGGAAAGATTACAGCTAAATTTCTTGCCATAAACAGGAATAATCTTGGCTGCGTTACTTTTAGGGATTTTTATTGCCTTCCCATTAAACTTCACAACGGCATTTCCTTTTCTCAGATTCTCCAGCAAGGAAATAAAGTTATTATCACCTGCGCGGCTGTCGGCGCTGAATGGCCCATCATAAGAAATGCCATTGACGTCAACGGTAAATTTCTCAACTTCCTTATTATTATTCAATTGCGAAAGCGATACGCTCGATTGGGATTCTGCACTGCCATCTTGCGTTGGACAGCCAATATACAGCCGCATTCCATCCTGATCGATAAAGTAATCGAGATTTCCCTGCCCAAAACCTTCAGTCCACCGCCCCTGAGCCGCAAACGAGTTAACGCAAATGATGGTACCAGCGAGACCCACGGCAATTTTTCCAACCTTACTCATTTTACTGCTCCTTTTTCTACAATATCATGACACATGCACAGCCGTCCCGACGACCAGTGCAGCAGCGAAAAGGGTGCTCCGAATAATGCAAATGGCGCACCACAGCTTGAGCATGAGGTGTTAGACTTTTTCAAAAAACAATCTTGTAATATATCTTTCTCAATTGCAAGCATTGTGACAATATTAAAGGATAAATATCGCCACGAGAGCGACTCTCGCAAGCTGTCGCCCCGCCGCACGCGATTGCAAGCAAGGATTAATGGCTGCCTGATTGGCACGAAATGGGGTTGATAGCAGGACTTGTAACCCGCCGGCCTCGCAGACTTGGCACTTTCATACGCCACTCGCGTATGAACACATGCTGCCCAGTTTAAGTGCACTGGGTATTACCACTTATTACACAAATAATATTATGATAATAAAATCTTTGTTCAAACGCGATGCAGCAAACCCATCCATTGCGTTCCGACCTTCCGTCCAGAAAATCGCGACGATTATCCGCTTCTTGCAAAAAACGGAGGCGTTTGGAAAGAATTGGTTTCTGTCGCAGGAGACAGAAGCAAAGTCGTTTCTGTATCCGGTTTTCGATGCTTCGGGCGAACTCACCACTGCGGCCGAAGCCGTACTCGAGGCCGAGTTCAAGGATGAACAATTTCGATATCTCAGTGCTTGGAATGGCGAGCTCGCAGACGGTGAGGGTGCAAGTATGGCGCTTGGGTTCAGCGACAGTGATTGGCCCGCCCGGACTTTCAAGATCAGCGATTACGGTCAAGCCGCCAGACGGCTCGGCATTGATGGTGTGAAAGAACTGCTATCCATTATCGGTGGCTCCCTACGGCCGGTCTTGATCACGGTTGCACGTAATCAGTATTTTAAAAAACAAGTCTTCAAGGATCGTCCGGGTGTGGGCTGGATGTTGTACTTGCCGCGTGTACTGACGATCCAGCAAGTACCAGAAGCCCGCGCCTTGATCCCCGTGATGGCGATGGACGAGCAAGGTGAAGACCAGCAGATCGGCACCGTCATCGTCAGTGTCACCGACGAGCCTTTTTCTGATGAGAACCCCGAGCATGTCAGGATCGCCAACGCCATTGAGATTCGTCTGGTCGAGCAGAACTTGCTGCCTCGCTATGTCGATATTTAATGAAGGATAACTCGTTTTGTCCGCAGGGAAATACCCTGCCATGCCGGCAGTGAACACCAAAACGACTGGCATCGCCATCCATCTGCAATATCGGCTGCCAGTACAGGCCAATAAATTACGGTCGCTTGCATGTCTACCAGCGACTGGCGGCCTGTTGCGTATTAAAATGGCGTCCCATGACCTCCCCCGCCTCGACCTCTTCCCTCCCCGACAGCATCCTGCTCCCTTCCCTGGCCGTATTGGGAGGGCAGATTTCCGTCAACCTGGGGGCGGCGATTGCGAAGAATCTGTTTCCTGTCATCGGGGTCGAGGGGATTACGGCGTACCGGGTGGGGTTTTCTGCGCTGATCCTGCTGGCTATCTTCCGGCCGTGGCGCTACCGGCTGACGCGCAAGGATGTGCTGAACTTGCTCGTCTACGGTTCCGTGCTGGGGTTGATGAACTTGCTGATTTACCGGGCGTTTGCGCTGATACCGATTGGCATCGCGGTCGCCATCGAGGTGACGGGGCCGCTGGCCGTGGCCATGCTATCGTCGCGCCGGCCGCGCGATTTGCTGGCCGTGGCGTGCGCCGTGTTCGGCTTGTATTTGCTGCTGCCCCTGCAAGGCAGCCCGGGCAGCCTGGACCCTGTCGGCGCGGCGTATGCGCTGGGGGCGGCGCTGTGCTGGGCGTTGTACATCATCTTCGGCAAGCGGGCATCGACCTTGCAAGGCGGCCAGGCCGTGGCCTGGGGCATGACGGTGGCAGCCATGGTGACGGTACCCATCGGCGTCGCGTACTCGGGTACGGCACTGCTGGCGCCATCGATTGCGCTGATGGGCCTGGCCATCGCCATGCTGTCCAGCGCCCTGCCGTATTCGCTGGAAATCTTTGCCCTGCGCCGCTTGCCGCAAGGCGTGTTCGGCATGTTCAGCAGCGCGGCGCCGGCCGTCAGCGCGCTGGCCGCCATGGTGGTGCTGGGAGAAATGCTGAGCTTGACGCAGTGGCTGGCCATCGCCTGCATCGTGTTCGCGTCGGCCATGGCGGCGCTCGGCGCACAGGGCGGCAAGCGCTAGCGGTGCTCGACGGGCAGGCAGGTTTTGATGCCCGCCTGTAAAATGCGTCATTGCTTGCCATATCGCGCACTCTGTCCCACCGATGACATCGACACTTCTTTTTCGCCTGCTCTCCCCTTTCGCTGCCGCAGCCGTGCTGCTGGCGCCAGCCGCCGTCGCGCAGGCTGCCGCTCCGGCCGCCCTCAAGGGTAATGCGGAAGCAGGCAAGGCAGCGTTTCGCAAGTGCGCTTCCTGCCACCAGGTGGGACCATCGGCGCGCGGCGGCTTTGGCCCCAAGCTGACGGGCGTGATCGGCCGCAAAGCCGGTGCCACCACCGACTACAAGTATTCGGCGGCGATGAAAAACGCGAATATCGTCTGGACCGAGCAAAACCTGGCCGGCTTCCTGAAAGCACCGAGCGACTTCATTCCCGGCAATAACATGCGCTTCTGGGGCATCGGCAATGCGCAGCAGGTGGCCGACTTGCTGGCTTACCTGCGCACGCAGTAAGCCCAGCCCATAACGCATGCACGGACAGGCGCACATCGCATCCAGCCTTTGACGCCGGATCAAGCTTCCAGCGCCTGCAGCACGCCCTTGCGCTTCTTGTGCGCCGCTTCATAGGCACGCAGCCGCTTGCGCTGGGCGGTGGACAGGCCATCGAGCTTGTCGCGGATCTGCGCCACCGTCAATTGCTGGTAGCCGGCGATGGGCAAGTCCGGCGATGACGCATCCGAGGCAGCGCCGCCGGCTTTTTTCCGCCCCTGCGCTTCCTTCGCTTCACCGGACTGCGCCCTTTGCTTGTTCACGATGCGCGCCGCGACTTCTTCCTCGCGGCCCGGATAGCGTCCTTCCTGCTTGAAATCCCGTTCCAGCTTCTTGAATTCGCGTTCACGCTTGGGGCTTGCACCGACAGGCATGTCCCCTCCCGTCTACGTTTTGGCCGGCAACTTGCGCAGGCACAGGTAAATGGAATACAGCGCCGCCAGTCCCACCAGTACATACACGCCGCGCGAAGCGGCCGTCATGGCGCCGAGGATGCTGGCCACGATGTCGATATCGAACAAGCCCACCAGCGCCCAGTTCAAGCCGCCCACGATCAAGAGGATCATCGAGATCCAGTCGACCACGTTCAAGCGCTTTGCCGACATTTCCTGTTTTGCCGCACCGTCCGATCCTGCCTGGATATTCGCCATATCAGCCTCCTGTAAGAAGAAAGGACCCGCCGCCGGGTCTATCAAGGAACAGTGTAGGCGCGGCACCGGCACGCGCCAGTCGGACGATGCCGGGCATTCAAGTAGGAAGACTCTGTAATCAGGCGGGTGATTTTATCTGGCAACAAGCCAGACGGCAGCGCGCATCGGGTAACTGCAGCTCATTGCCGCAGCTGCTTGTACATGATGGTGGTGGCATCCAGGCGGTTGCCGTCCGGCGCCAGCGCATAAGCGGGGATGCTGCCGGCCACCAAGTAGCCGAGCGACAAGTACAGCGCTTGCGCATGGTCGCCGCTGCGCGTGTCCAGGGTCAGCAGGCTGCGCGGCAACTGGCGCGCCTGTGCTTCCAGCGCCTGCATCAGCTGGCGGGCGATGCCATGCCGGCGGAAAGCGGGCGCGACCAGCAGCTTGCGCACTTCGGCCCGGTGCGCCTGGTTGGGATTGGTGTCCCAGTCCAGCTGCACGGCGCCCGCCACCTGGCCATCGACTTCGGCCACCAGCAACAGGCGCACGCCGCGCGTGACGGCCGGCAACACATTATCGGTCCAGAACGCCTGGCTGGCCGCCGTATCAAAGGGCAAGATAAAACCGATGCTGGCGCCGTCGTGCACGCAGTCTTGCAGCAAGACGCCCAGTTCCGGCAAGCGTTCACGGATATCGGTGCATGAAAAATGGCGTAGCGATGCGGACATGGCGACCTCAGACAAGAAAGAGAAAATAGCGGGCGCCGCTGTCTGGCGGCGTCGTGAACGCGCTGGGGCCGTGCAGCTGGTAGCGCAGGCAGTCGCCGGCCAGCAAATCGTACGCGCGGCCGTCGACGGTCACGTTCAGCTTGCCTTCCTGCAGCAACAGATGGTGTTCCATGCCGGGCCGGGGCGAGGCGGCATAAGTGATCGTCACGCCCGCATCGAGCTCGCATTCGAGCGCTTCGCCGACCAGCGCGCGTGACGGGGGCGAGACGGAGCGGCGCCGGAAACCCGTGTCCGGGTCCGTCCATACGCTTTGCTGAACCCGCCGCAGCAGCGGCGGAAAATCGTCTTCCACCATGCGCAGCAGGCGCGACATGGCCAGGCCATACGCGGCGCACAGCTTGCCCAGCACGCTAGTCGTCGGGCTGACTTCGCCATTTTCCAGGCGTGACAGGGTGGCGCGGCTGACCTGGCTGGCACTGGCCAGCTGGTCCAGCGACCAGCCCTGCTCCACGCGCAACTGTTTCAAACGCGCGGCCAGCCGCTGTTCCGTCTCGTTATCAGTCAATGTTGGATTTTCCATATATGGGAATTTATCCCACAAAAGAGAATTTGGCAAGCAGTTGCTGCACAGTTGTTCAGCGCACAGACCAGCAAGCCCTCCCCAGGCACGATACGCCATCACTTCAAGGAAAAGCCATGGCCTCCACTCCCGCCACTCCCCAGCCACGTCTGGGCCAGGCGCCCGCGCCGCTGGGCAGGGTCGAATTCCATTTGCAGTTCATTCGCTCATATGCCGATCCCGCGTTCGACGCCGTGCGCGGCGCCTTGGTGCAGGTGGAAGAAGTGGCGTGGAAGAATTACCAGGAAGGCCGCAAGGCGCCCGTGACACAAAAGGCCGGGCCCGGTTTTCTTGACCCCGATTACGACTTGTCCGTGGAGTGGAAAGCCACGCGCGACCGCCTGCTGGCCGCCGAAGCGCGCCAGAAAGATCCCGCCACGGCATCGCGCGTGCTGCTGATCTGCGGTGCGGCGCGCAATGACGGTTCTTGCCCTGGCGAGATGTCGAAAACCTGGCGCATGACGCAATGGACCAGGGAAGTACTGCAGGCCGATAATATCGAAACGGACGTGCTGGACCTGAGCCTGCTGACCTCCTCTTATGATTTGCACATTCACCCGTGCAAGGGCTGTGTCTCGACGGCCATGCCCCTGTGCCACTGGCCATGCAGTTGCTACCCGAACCATGGCGAACGGCAGACGAATGACTGGATGGCGGAGATTTACGAGCGCTGGACTGCCGCGCACGCCGTCATCATCCTCACGCCCGTGTACTGGTACCAGACGCCCAGCGTGCTGAAACTGATGATAGACCGGCTCGTGTGCGCCGATGGCGGCAATCCCGATCCCACGTCCACGCACGGCAAGAAAGCCATGGAAGCGAAGGCCCTGGAGTTGCAAGGCTGGAATTACCCGAAACACCTGGCCGGGCGCGCGTATGGCCTCGTCGTGCACGGCGACGTGGCCGGCATCGAAGGCGTGCGGCGGGGCCTGTCCGACTGGCTGGACTGGATGGGTCTGGTTGACGCAGGCGCCAAGGCGCGGTTGGACCGCTACATCGGCTATTACGACAGTTACGCGCAAAGCCACGATACTCTCGACCATGACACCAATCTGCAGGAAGAAGTGCGCAACGTGGCGCGCGCCGTGGCGGTAGCCGTCCAACGGCTGCACGCAGGCACGCTGGCGCCGCCCGATGCGGAACTCCAGCCTCCACGTCCAAAATAAAACCCGGCACCACTACCCCGCCATGCGCGATGCGTGGCGGCACAGTTCCAGGAAACCGGCCAGGCGCGGCGACAGTATCTTCTTGGACTGGCGGATCAGATAAAAGTTGCGCTCCAATGGCGGCAACATGGTTTCCAGTTCCACCAGTTGCCCGCTAGCCAGCAAATCGGCCACGACGACGCGCGAAAGGCAGGCAATGCCCAAGCCCGCCGCCGCGCCATATTTGATCGCTTCCGAATTGCTGAATTCGCCTGCGGCGCGCAGATAGTGCAGATACGGCACCAACGCCTGCTCCACGGCTTCGCGTGTGCCCGAGCCCGCTTCGCGCAACAGCCAGCCTGCCTGGTTCAGTTCCGTAAAGCTGAGCAGATGGCGCAGTTGCGCCAGCGGATGCGTGGGTGCGGCCACGATCAGCATCTGGTCCGTCAGCCACGGCTCGACCAGCAAGCCCGCTTCGTGGCACGGCCCTTCGATCAGGCCGATATCGACACGGAACTCCGCCACGGCGGCGGCGATGTCGGCCGTGTTGGCAATCGTCACTTGCGGAATACTGCGCCCGTATTGCTGCGCCGCCTGCGCCAGGATCTGCGGCAGCAAATAGATGCCGATGGTGGTGCTGGCGCCAATTTGCAGGCTGACGGGCACGGACGGGTCGGCACCCGCAAACTGGCGCTCAATGCTGGCGGCGCCGTCGCGCATCTGCCGCGCCTGCGGCAACAGCAGGCGGCCATTGTCGTTGAGCAGCAATCGCTTGCCCACACGGTCGAACAATTGCGCGCCCAGCAAGGTTTCCAGCTCATTCAGGGATGCGCTGGTGGCCGATTGCGACAGGGCAATCAGGTCGCCCGCCGCGCTGGTGCTGCCCGTGTCCGCCACGGCGAGGAATATCTGCAACTGCCGCAAGGTCAACGCCATCTCATCTACCTATTTTTTCAGTTAAACATACAAAAACAATCCGTTTTACCATTTAATCAGCGAACTGTACAGTCATGGCATACGAATACAGAACACGGAGTACGGTATGTCATCCCTCTCAACAACGAACACAACAAGCTTCAGCGACCGCTATGGCCGCCTTCTGCCTGGCCTGCTGCTGAGCGGCGCAATCGCTTGGGGCGCCATTCAGTTGGGCAAGCTGGAATGGATGCAAAGCCACGGCATGAGTGCCCTGACCCTGGCCATCATGCTGGGCATCGTGCTGGGCAACAGCATGTATGGCCGCCTCGCGCCCACTTGCGGCGCGGGCGTGGCCTTTTCTAAGCAGACTTTATTGCGACTTGGCATCATCCTGTACGGCTTCCGTTTGACCTTCCAGGATATCGGCCAGGTCGGCCTGGCCGGCATCGCCATCGATGCGCTGGTGCTGGCGTCCACGTTTGGCCTGGCCATGTTCCTCGGCACCAGGGTGTTCAAGCTGGAACGCAACAGCGCCATTTTGATCGGCGCGGGCAGCTCGATCTGCGGCGCGGCGGCCGTGATGGCGACCGAACCCGTCGTCAAGGGACGCAGCGAGGATGTCACCGTGGCGGTTTCGACGGTCGTGGTCTTCGGCACCATCGCCATCTTTTTATATCCTTTGCTGTACCAGCTGAACCTGGGCTGGCATGTACTGGGTGCCACACCTGCCGCCTTTGGCGTGTATATCGGCTCGACCGTGCATGAAGTGGCGCAAGTGGTGGCGGCCGGCAAGTCGATCGGGCAGGAAGCGGCGAATGCGGCCGTGATCGCCAAGATGGTGCGCGTGATGATGCTGGCACCGTTCCTCGTCATCCTGTCGGCCGTGCTGGCGCGCGGCAAGGCCAAGGCCGGTGGCAAGGAAAAAGCGGCCAAACTGGCCATCCCCTGGTTCGCCTTCATCTTCATTGCCGTGGTCGCCTTCAATTCGCTGGGCCTGCTGCCAGAGGGCACCGTGGCCACCATTACCGAACTCGACACCGCCTTGCTGGCCATGGCCATGGCGGCCCTGGGCTTGACGACGCATATGTCGGCCATCCGCCGCGCCGGCATCAAGCCCCTGCTGCTGGCCGGCCTGCTGTTCTGCTGGCTGATCGCCGGTGGCGCCGCCATCAACCACGTCGTCGCCAGCCTGTTTGCCTGATCTCGAGCCGGATTCAAGCCGGGGCCGCTGACGCGGGAGCCGAAAACTTCGTACAATACAGGTGTTTTGACTCTCAAACCGGCTTCGGCCCCATCCAGGAACATCCATGCACCTCTCGAACTGGCTGCTTTTCTGCAGCGTCGCCCTGCTCGTCACGTTTTCTCCCGGCCCGGCCGTCTTGCTGGCCATCTCGAATGCCATCGCCGTCGGCCCGCGCCGCGCGATGATCAGCAGCATGGGCAATGGTTTTGGCCTGTTCATCATTTCCGGCGTGGCCATGGCCGGCATGGGCGTCGTGCTCGCCACCTCGGCCACGGCCTTCATGCTGCTGAAACTGGCTGGCGCCCTGTACCTGGTCTATTTGGGCATCAAGCAATGGCGCAGCAAGACCAGCGTCGTGGCCGATGCCCCTGTGGTGGCTGGCGCGGCGAATCCGAATTCCTTCTGGAAACTGTTCCGCCAGGGCTTGACGGTGGCGCTGACCAATCCGAAAGCCATCCTGTTCTTCTCGGCATTGTTCCCGCAATTCATCACGCCGGGCGAACCCGTGGCCATCCAGTTCACCGTGCTGACGACCTCGTTTGTTGCCTGCGCCATGCTGGCCCACTTGTTCTACGCCAACCTGGCGCGCCTGCTGAAAACCCAGCTGGCCACGCCGGGCCGCGCCAAGCTGTTCAACCGCATCACGGGCGGCGCCTTCGTCCTGCTGGGCCTGAGCCTGCTGCGCCTGCGCAGCAAGGCCGCGTAATTACGCCAGTAGAAACGCCTCGATGCTGGCCGCCAGGGCCAGCGGCGTTTCATTCATCGGATAGTGTCCCGCATTGCCCAGCACCTCGAGCCGGGCTTGCGGGTACCACGCCAGATACGTGCGGCGCATCAGGGCCGCATCAAAACGGGGGTCATGCTCCCCCACCAGCGCCAGCAACGGTAGTTCCACGCGCGCCGCCTTGATGTCTTCACTAAAATCCGTCCCGCTCCACGCGAGAAAATAGGCGGTAAACGCGGTCGGATCCGCACTTTCCCAGGAGTATTGCGCCTTCCAGTCCAGCCAAGCGGCCGGCAAGCGTTCGCCCGTGCTGCGGTCGATGATGGCGCGCCGCGCCTGCACATTGCCACTGGCGTCGAGAAACAGTTGCCGCACCGCCCCATCGAGCGCCACGCCGCAGCTGGGCACGGGTGCCACGGCCACCAGCTTGCGCAGGCGCAAGGGCGCCAGCAAGGCCAGCCGTTCCAGCGCCATGCCGCCCATCGAGTGACCGACCACGCTGAACGTGGCAAAGCCGAGCGCATCGGCCAGGGCCAGCGCGTCGCGGGCGACCTCGTCCATCGAGTAGCTGCCATGTGCGCCGCGCATGCCGCCATAGCCGCGATTGTCCATGAAGACATAGCTGAAACTGGCGCCATCGAGGGCCGCTTCCATCGGCCCGAACGCGTGCGCGTCGCCAAACCAGCCGTGCAGCACGATGACGGCGTGGGGGCCATGGCCCACGCGAAGATAGGTGTTGTGCATATTCACTCCTGAAAAAGAGTGTGATGGTAAGCGGCCAGCCGTCGGCCCGCCTTCGATGGCAGGTCAAATACTGTAGAGTACGGGCCATGGATGATTTTTATACGGAAGTGCCGCGCCCCTTGATCGTCACGGCGCGCGACTATGGTGCAGGCGCGATGTTTCCTAGCCACAGCCATGCACGCGGGCAATTCGCGTATGCGGCGCACGGCGTCATCAGCGTGCACACGCCGCAAGGCAGCTGGCTGGTGCCGCCGCAACGGGCTTGCTGGGTACCGGCCGAGCTCGTCCACGGCATGCGCATGCATGGCGCCGTGACCATGCACAACGTGTTTATCGGCGCAGCCGCCATCGACGGGGCCGGCTTGCCGCCCCACTGCCAAGTGCTGGGCACACCGCCGCTGCTGCGCCAGTTACTGGCCGAGGCCGTGACCGTCGACGCCCTGTATGCGGAACAATCGCGGGCAGGACGATTGATGGCCTTGCTGCTCGATGAGATTGCTGCCGCCAGGCCCCTGCCCCTGAGTGCGCCCCTGCCGCAGGAACCGCGGCTGGCAAAGCTATGCATGGATATGCTCCAGCAACCGACCCTGGACAGCAATCTCGATGCGATGGCGGCGCAGGCAGGCATGAGCCGGCGCACCTTTACGCGGCAATTCCGCATCCAGACGGGACTGGCCTTTGCCCAGTGGCGCCAGCAAGCGTGCCTGCTGGCCGCCATCACACGGCTGGCCGAGGGACAAGCCGTCACCCGAATCGCACTCGACCTCGGTTATGCCAGCCCCAGCGCCTTCACGGCCGCCTTCCGCCGTGTGCTGGGCCAGACGCCCAGCGATTATCTGGACTAGGAGATGATGGCGGCGATGCGCTGCGCCAGCGCCAGCGCCAGTTTCTGCACATGGTAACCGTCAACAAAGCCATGGTGGGCTTGCGCGGAAAACGGCACGCGCATACGGCCATCGTCCTGCGCGGGGCCGAACTTGCCCCAGGTAAAAGTCGGGATGTCGGTGTCTCGGTGACGGTAAATCGGGTGCTCGATGGCCGCCAGTTCCAGCCATGGCAGGCAGGTGATGAAGATATTGTTGCGCTGCTCGCGCTCGGTTTCTCCCTCACCCGTGTTGATCAGCGCGCTGCTCGCTTCGGCCAGGCGTTTCGCTTCCAGGCTGCGCGCGATGAATAGATCGAGCTGGTCCGTCATCGCGAAGCGCGTGTAGTTGAGGTTCTCGTCGCCGTTGATGACGGTGTACGAGGCGGGGAAATCATCGATCCTGATCACTTCGCCCTGGTGGATGCGGTACATGAAATTGTCGATCTCCCTGACTGTATTGAGCAGGCAGAACAGGAAAAAGTGGAATACGGGGATTTTCCGTTCCTTGCACCAGGGCCGGAAGTCCGGCACGTCGAGCTGGAAGTTGATGTTGACGAGGGGATTGTCAAACGCCCGGAACAAGTCATAGCGGTCGCGCCGCTTTTCAAAATTTTTCATGCGGCGAGTGTAGACGATGGGGTGATCGCGGGCAAGCTGTGCTGCCATCGCCCCGGATGGTTCAATTGGAAAACGGCAGGCAGACAAAGTATTCGCTGCCGACGTCCTGGAACAAGGTAACTTCTTCAGCGCCTGCCTGCCTGGTGAACGCAAAGCTTGCATATTCACCCGAACGGGTGCCATCGGCATGCGCCATCTCCTGTGCATAGCGCATCGCATACACGGCCTTGATGTCGCTCATATTTGGCACATTCGTGAGCCGCCGGATGCGCCCCCTGTCCAGCGAAACGCCGAGCGTCCAAAACGATCCGGCACGAAACTCCGCCAATCCGGCCTGGTCCGAGTAATGCAGCAACAGGACAGGCGCGATGCCGCTGTTGCCGAATACCGGTTTGCTGCCCAAGGCAGCAAGAAGACGGCCGCAGAGCAAATTATCGCCCTCATGAAAGAACATATTTTTGTAGAACAATTCCTTTTGCGCAAGTATATGCGCGCAGGCCAGTTCAGCAGCCTGGGCATCCCCAATGTTAGCGAGTTGTGGCATGTTTAGCTCTTGAAATGCGTCAAATGATAATTTAAAGGCAATTTTCCATACCCCTCAGTTTGCCAAACCCCGCTGCACCTTCCACGCCAGCGGCAAAGTGAGCAGCAATACGGCCGCCAGCGCCAGCAAGGCCGTGTTCACGCTCGTATGGTCGCCCAGCGCGCCGAACAGCACGGGCGACAGCGCTCCGCCGCCGATGCTGCCCGTGTAGAACAGGGCAAACGCGTGCTCGCGCTTGCCGGGCTCGGCCAGTTCCGGCACGGCGCCGTACAGCACGGACGAGGTGCCGTTCAGCGCCAGCCCCAGCAGGGGCAGCATGGCCATGACGCCGGCCAGCGGCAGCCACAGGGCCAGCACGATCAGCAGCGAGGTCATCGATTCCGTCAGCCACACGGTCTTCATCATGCCGATGCGCGCGCCCAGATAGCCGCACAGCAGCTTGCCGAAGGCGCCGCCCACGAACAGCATTGATAAGGCCACGCCGATGCCGGCCGTGCCCGCCCCCTTGCTTTTCAGCAGGAATGGCAGGAAAGTGAGAAAACCCATGCGCACGGCGCTGTCCAGGGTGCCCGTGGCCAGCAAGGCGCGGAAACTCGCTGGCGAGCCATTACTCGCGATGGGCTTGCTGACTTTTTTCTGGCTGGCCTGGATGTCGCCGGGCTTGGGCAGCAGCCACCACAGCAAGCCGGCCGCCGCCAGCCCCAGCAAGCCCAGCAGCGAGACGCTGGCTTGCCAGCTGCAGACCAATAACAGCAAGCCTACCAGCGCGGGTATCAAGGTCTTGCCGATATCGCCGGCAAAATTGTAGTGCGACAGCGCTTCCTTCACGCCGCCGCCCGCCTCATGCGTATCGGTGACGATGGACGAGGCCAGCGGATGCTGGGTGCTGGCGCCCAGACCGCCCAGCAGCAAGGCGAACAGCAGCACGGCCAGGCCGCCCGCCTGCCCCGCGACCAGGTAGGCGACGCCGGCCAGCGCCGTGCCGCCCACGAGCAGGCGCTCGCGTCCCCAGCGCCTGGCCATGCGGCTGGCCAGCAACTGGAAACCGGCCATCATGCCCGAGTACGAACCGCGCAACAGCCCTACCATGGCATAGCTGATGGCAAACTGCGCCTGCCAGATGGGCAAGAGCACATAGATCACGTCCGTCAAGCCGTCATGCACGGCATGCGCGCTGCAGGCGGCGAACAGCGAACGGCGGCGCAGGGACTTGTCGGTAGCGGTGGACGTGGCGGACAGCGCGGTGGCGGAGGGGTCGGTCATGAATGACGATACATGCGGGAAATCACGAGGCGATCAGCTTACACCAATCGGCGCGGATCATCTTGATTTGGCAACGCCAAGCAAGCTTGCGCCGCACTAGCATTGATTGCCTAGCGCCTGGCGCCACGCCTGCTCGAAGTCCGCCTGGCAAATTTCCACCCCGGAAAACTCGGCATGAGCATTGATCTCGTCTAGCGGTGGGACTGGCACGCTCCCCAGTTCGACAGCCATCGATGCCGCTGTAACATGGGCGAAACCGACGCCGCCACCGATGAAAAATTCCAGTTTGCGCGTTTCATAACCATTACGGTCAAGCTCGGACATCAGGCGCACCGGATCAGCCTTGTTCTCATGGAACCATGTGACGTCGATATAGCGCATCGGAAAATTCCCGCATTGAGAGAAAGATAATGCAAATATAGCATGCCCCAATGGAACTCTGATGCAACTAGCGTCGCTGTCAGCTTCGGTCGAGGCTGACAGCGGCGCAAGGCAAGCCGCCTTACTTATCCTTACTTGGCCATCGCATCCTTGGCCATGCCATCTTTCTTCATTTCATCCTTTTTCATGCCGTCTTTCGCCATGCCATCCTTGGCCATGTGATCCTTTTTCATGTGTTTCTTGGCCATCGGCTTCTTCATACCGTCCTTGCCCATAGCATCCTTGTGCATGGCGTCGGCCGAAGCATCCTTGGCCATCGGATCTTTTTTCATGGCGTCCTGGGCGAAAGCGGCGCCCGACATGAGGATGGCGGAAGCGATGATGGCGGTGATGGTGGTTTTCATGATAAGTCCTTGTCTCAGTGTGGGATGGGCGAGATTGCCCGGTGGTAAAGCTGTTGCTGTGCTACAGGTGTTGCCAAAAGTAATCAAGAGCCGCCGAACCAGTTGTATCCCTGATTCTCCCAATACCCTCCCGGGTAGGAATTCGTGACGAAAATCGCCTGGATGTGCTTGGGGTTCTTGTAGCCCAGCTTGGTCGGCATGCGCAGCTTCATCGGGTAGCCATACTTGGGCGGCAATTCCTGGCTGTCATACGTCAGGGCCATGATGGTTTGCGGATGCAGGGCCGTGGCCATGTCGATGCTCGTAAAATAATCGTCGGCGCACTTGAAGCCGATGTATTTGGCCGTCGTGTCGGCGCCCACCCGTTTGAGGAAATGGGAAAACGGCACGCCGCCCCACTTGCCGATGGCGCTCCAGCCTTCCACGCAGATGTGGCGCGTCACCTGCGTTTCCTGCGGCAAGGCGCGCAGCTGCGGCAGGGTCCACGCTTTCTTGTCGGCGATCAGGCCGCTCAATTCCAGGCGCCAGGCCTCGCCGTCAACTTCTTCCACTTCATCCTCGCCGTAATACGCGTTGAAGGGAAACGGTCGCGTGATCATGGAATCGGGATACGTGGGCGCCAGCTTGCTCGGGTCGAACAGCCAGCCTTGCACCTTGTCATTGAAGCGCGACACCGCCGTCAAGGCTGTCTCGATGCCGGTCGGGTCGCTGGCGTTGCAGCCCGTCAGCAAGGACAGGCCGCCCAGGGTCAAGCTGCGCTGCAGGAAAAGGCGGCGCGACGGCTGCTTGATCTGGCGCAAGGCGTCGGCCAGCATGGCCTGGCCCTGCTCTTGCACGATGATGGTTTTTTTCATGCTCATCTCCTTAGCGGCCGCGCAGCATGGCGACCAGGGTGCGCGGCACCAGCGCCACCATCAGCAGGTGCACGCCGACAAAGCCCGTCAGCAGTGCCATGGCGATGAAGTGGACCCTGCGCGCGCTCTCGTAGCCGCCCATCAGCTCGCGCAGCAGGGGAAATTGCACGGATTTCCACAGCACCAGGCCGGACAGCACCAGCACGATGCAGTCGAGCATGACGAACAGGTAGGCGGCGCGCTGCACCATGTTGTAGTGGCGCGGGTCCGCATGGGCCAGCTTGCCCTTCAGCGCGGCGATGAAATCAGCCAGCAGCAAGCGCGGCGACAGGGGAAAGAACTGGCGCCGCAGCCGCCCCGAGACGATATTGATGATCAGATACAGCAAGCCATTGGCCACCAGCAGCCACATGGCGGCGAAATGCCATTGCAGGGCGCCGCCGAGCCAGCCTCCCAGGGTCAGGACGCGCGGCAGTTCGAACGGGAAGAACGGCGCCGCGTTATAGATGCGCCAGCCGCTGGTGGCCAGCACCACGACGGCCACGGCGTTGAGCCAGTGCGTGATGCGCAGCCAGGCTGGATGGATCACGCTTGCTTGTCCGTTCATCACATCGCTCCCTTCGCGCAGGATGCCGTGCTGACGGCTTGCAGGATGGCGCTGCTGTCGCTGCGCTGCACGAAGGCCACCGCTTGCAGCTGCTCCGGGCGCCAGCTGGCGGGCAGCTTGACTTCACGGCGCAGCTGGGCACGGCCTTGCTCCAGCGCAACTGGCCCCAGCCACAGGCGCACGGCCGCATCGTGATGCAGGGTGGCGCCGCGATTTTCGCCGCGCAGCACTTTGGACACGATGGCGCTTTCGCTGATGGCCACGTACAGTTGGCCGCTCGTCTGCGCGTCCGGCGCGCTGGCATTGGCTTCAAGCACCAGTTTCCCACCGGGCCCCGGCGTGGCGGACAGGCCGATGTTGACGGGCGCGGCGGTGGCGTTGATGCGGCGGATGGCGGCCGGCAGTTGCGTATCCCAGCTGCGCAATTCCGTGCCGCCCACAAAAAACTGGGGCGTGTAGGCCACGTGGCGCGGCTGGTGGCGCAGCAATTCGGCCTGGCGCGCATCAAATTGCGCCTGCGCCAGCGGGTCCGTCCAGCCGATCTGGTCCCAGTAGGTGACGTGCAAGGCCAGCGGCACGATCAGGCTGGCCGCTCCCGCTTCCTTGCGCAAGGCGCTCAGGCGCTGGTCGGCGGGTGGGCAGCTGGAGCAGCCTTCGCTGCTGTAGAGCTCCACCAGCGCCGCCGTCTGCGGCCCGCTTTGCACGGCGCAGCGCTGGCCGACTGCCATTTGCGCCATGGCCGGGGCGACCACAGCCATGCTCAGTACGGGTAAAAGCAGTGTTGCAAGGCGGTGCTTGATGTCCATGGTCGTTACCCGGTATATTGAATTAAGAAGCGTGCTTGCCTGTCAATTCGCCGCATGCCGCGGATTGGTTACAGCCACCCTCCATTATTTTTTGAATTTATTTTTTTCAACGCCTGTCACCAAAGGCCTGCATGCAACGAATACCTGTAAGCGAACACCTGCATGGCACGGAATTGCGGCTGCATGGCTTGATGCTGCGCGGGCTCGATGGCGATGCGGCGGCCTACCGCAGTTTTTTGCAGGCAAGCAGCCAGCACTTGCGCGCGTTTTTCCGGCGCCGCCTGCTGCGCTGGCCGGACGAGGTGGAAGACCTGGTGCAGGAGTGTCTGCTGGCCATCCACAACCAGCGCCTGACCTACGATACGGGTGTGCCGCTGACGTCGTGGATCCATGCGATCGCGCGCTATAAGTTGATCGACTGGCTGCGCCGGCATGGGCGGCGCGAGGCGCAGCACTTGCCGTACGACGAAGAAGATAGCGCGCAGGAACTGTTTTCCAGCGCCGATGCCGAGGCGGCCGAGGCCAGCCGCGACCTGGGCAAGCTGCTGACCACCTTGCCGGCGCAGCAGCGCGACGCCATCGTGCATACCAAGCTCGACGGCTGGTCCGTGCGCGACACGGCCGCGGCCATGCAGATTTCGGAAGCCAGCGTCAAAGTGGCAGTACATCGCGGCTTGAAGGCACTGGCAGCCAACTTGAGGATAACGACACCATGAAAACCGATGACTTGATATCCATGCTGGCCAACGGCCCCGACGTGGCAGCCGCCCCGCCCCCGGGCACGCACTGGCGTGCCGCGTCCACGTTGGGCGCCGGACTGCTGGCCAGCGTGACGCTGATGGTCATGCTGCTGGGCGTGCGGCCCAATTTGGAACAGCTGGCCCTGCTGCCCGACTTCTGGATCAAGGTCGGTTTCGTCATCTGCCTCTCCCTGGCGGCCTGGCACGTCAGCCGCCGCCTGTGCGTGCCGGGCGCCGCCACGCGCGCCCTGCCCCTGCTGCTCGCCATGCCGCTGCTGCTGATGTGGGCGCTGGGCGCCATCATCCTGCAGGCAGCCCTGCCCGAACAACGCGCCGAGCTTTTCTGGGGCGCCACCTGGCGCAGCTGTCCCTTGCTCATCGCCCTGCTGTCGCTGCCCATCCTGGCCGCTGTGCTGCGCCTGATGCGCCAGCTGGCGCCCACGCGCCTGCGCCTGGCCGGCGCTGCCGCCGGGTTTGCCGCCGGCGCCATGGCGGCCCTCGTGTACTGCCTGCACTGCCCCGAGCTGGCCGCCAGCTTCGTCGGTTTCTGGTACGTGCTGGGCATGCTGGCGCCGACTGCCATCGGCGCGGCCATCGGCCCCAAAGTGCTGGCCTGGTAAGCGCACTCTCCCCGCAAGCGGGGCGCCGGTCAAGCGGATTTCGAGCGTCTATCGTCTCCATATCCGCATACTCAAGCATTCCCACGCGCCCCGTGCACGCCTTCGCAGACACTGCGACATAGCGCAACAGGCTATCGCCATCACTGGCGGCGGCGTCTCTTCTTGTCCACAAAATATTTTTTCTTACTGACGTGCAATATCCACGTAGATTCGACCTCGTGCGCCAGCCCCCTGACGATCGACGGCCGTTCATTCCGCTGCCTAAAAATAATTTGCAAGAAATGAATCCGATCGTGCTGGCGCCCCGTACAACTGATGCAGCCCCGTAATTCCCGCTAGTCCTACGTATGCACATAACAATCAGGGAGAATCGACATGTCATTGTTACACTCGAAAACCGCACTGGGCGCCGCCCTCCTGGGCAACCTGCTGGCCTTGGCGATTGCGCCATCGGCCTTCGCTTCCAGCCACCGCGAAGCACCGTTCATCACGCAAAACCCCAAGGTCGACGCCACCGACTTCTATATGTTCCGCAGCTATGAAACGGGGCGCGGCGCCTACACCACGCTGGTGGCCGACTATATTCCCCTGCAGGATGCTTACGGCGGGCCGAATTACTTCGCCATGGACCCGAACGCGCTGTACGAAATCCATATCGACAACAATGGCGACGGCAAGGAAGACCTCACCTTCCAGTTTCGTTTCACCAACACCATCAAGGATGGCCAGTTCACCGTGGGCGGCAAGAAGGTCTCGATTCCGCTCGTCATCAACGGCGGCGCCATCGATTCCGTCAACCCGGCCGGCCTGAACGTGCGCGAAACCTACAGCGTGACGGTGGTGCGGGGCGACCGCCGCACGGGCACGCGCAGCAGCGTCACGAATGCCACGGGCGGCGGCACGACCTTCGACAAGCCCGTCGACAATATCGGCAACAAGGCCATTCCCAACTACGCCGCATATGCCGCTCAGCATGTGTACGCCGTCAATATTCCCGGCTGCGCCACGCCGGCGCGCCTGTTCGTCGGCCAGCGCAAGGACCCGTTCGTCGTGAACTTGGGCGAAACGTTCGACTTGATCAACATCAAGGCGCCCGCCACGGAGTTTGCCGCGAATGCGGAGTCGGCCGCCAAGGATGACCTGGCCAAGAAAAACGTCACGGCCATCGAAATGGAAGTGCCGACCGCCTGTCTGACGGCCGGTGCCGACCCCGTCATCGGCGGCTGGACCACGGCCAGCCTGCGCCAGGGACGTTTGCTGAATCCTGCTCCCGGCACGGCCACCGCGGCGTCGAAGGAAGGCGGCGCGTGGGTGCAAGTGTCGCGCCTGGGCATGCCGCTGGTAAATGAACTGGTGATCGGCCTGAAGGACAAGGACCGCTTCAACGCCAGCAAGCCGTCGGGCGACGCGCAATTTGCCGACTATGTCACCAACCCGACAGCGCCAGCCCTGGTGGAGGTGCTGTACGGCTCGGCCGGCGCCAAGGCGCCCACCAACTTCCCCCGCAACGACCTGGTCGCCACCTTTTTGACGGGCATCAAGGGCGTGAACCAGCCCGTCACCGTGACGGCATCGGAAATGCTGCGCCTCAATACGTCCATCGCCGCCACCAACGTCGGTGCGCAGAACCGCCTCGGCGTCATCGGCGGCGATAACGCGGGCTTCCCGAACGGCCGCCGCCCTGGCGACGACGTGGTCGACGTCGTCCTGCGCGTGGCCATGGGCAAGCTGTGCACCCTGAACATCGGCTGCGCCCCGGCCGACGCTCCAGCCGGCGGCTTGCACTTCACGGATGGCGCCTTCCTCGACGAAACGTCGTTCACGGCAGGCTTCCCCTACCTGAAAAATCCCGTGGCCGGTTCGCCGCAGCTGTAACCAGGAGAACGCGATGAAAAAGCTCTATGTATGCGGCGCCCTGGCGCTCACGGCCCTGCTGGCCGGCTGCGGTGGCGGCGGTAGCAGCCACGGTGGCGATAATGGCGACGGTGGCGTCAATCCTCCCCCCGTCGTCCTGCTTGACGCATTTTATGTGGCCGTCAGCAACGTCATCCTGACCACCAGCGATGACAAGGATGGCGTCGGCATCGACGCCATCATGGCGACGTCTCCGGACAATACGGAGCCGGTGCCTCTGTAAGCCCCATCGGGCGCCGGGGAGTCAGCTCCCCGGCGCCCGTACCCATTCCCGTCGATGGCGTCCACGATGAAAACACCGATTTCCCTGCTGTGCGCCTGTTTGCCCTTGCTGGCATGGGCCGCGCCCTACACGCCAAAAGATGGCAGCGCCGTCATCGAACAGCTGCCGCGCCGCGCCGATGCCACGCAGCTGGCCCTGCGCGGCCTGCGCCAGCAACTCGACGCCAAACCACAAGACCTGGCCCTGGCCAGCGGCCTGGCGCAGCGCTACATTGCCCTGGCCCGCAGCGACACGGATCCGCGCTACCTGGGCTATGCGCAAGCGGCGCTGGCGCCGTGGTGGCGGCAACCGGCGCCGCCCGTCCCCGTGCGCCTGCTGCGCGCCACCATCTTGCAAAGCACCCACCATTTCGGCCCCGCGCTGCAGGATCTCGACGCCGTCATCGCGCAGGAGCCGGCCAACGGGCAAGCGTGGCTGACGCGCGCCACCGTGCTCACCGTGCAGGGCGACTATGCGAAAGCGACCGCCAGCTGCGCCCGGCTGTCCGCCTTGACAACGCAGCTCGTCACCGTCACCTGCCTTGCCAACATCGCCAGCGTCACGGGCCGCGCCGCCGCCAGCGAGCGTTTGCTGGACCTGACCTTGCAGCGTAGCGCCGGCGCGGCGCCCGAACTGGAAAGCTGGGCCGCAACCCTGCTGGCGGAAATGGCCACCCGGCGCGGAGAGTGGGCGCTGGCCGAAGCCCGCCACACCAAGGCGCTGGCGCAGCAGCCGCACGACAGCTATCTGCTGGGCGCCTACGCGGATTTCCTGCTCGACCGGCAGCGCCCGCAGGAAGTCGCCAAGCTGCTGAAAGAGCAGCAGCGCATCGATGCCCTGCTGCTGCGCTACGCGCTGGCCCTGCAGGCGCTGCCCGGCCAGCAGCCGGCCTTCCTGGCGGCGAAAGCGGAGCTGGCGGCCCGCTTCAACGCCGCCATGCAGCGCGGCGACACCGTGCACCAGCGCGAACAGGCCCGCTTCGCCCTGTTTTTGCAGCAGGATGTTCCCGCCGCCCTGCAACTGGCGCAGAAAAACTGGGCCATCCAGAAGGAAGTGCCCGACATGCGCATCTTGCTGGAAGCATCGCTGGCCGCGCGCAACTATACGGCGGCACAACCCGTGCTGGCCTGGATCGCGGCCAATGGCGTGGAAGACGTGGCCTTGCAGCGCCTCGTCAGGCAGCTGGGGCCACAGGATGGCGCAAAAATCAGTGCTGCGAAGAAGGCAGGTGTACTGTGAAGCGATACCTGTTCATCCTGCTGCTGTGCGCCTGGCTCTCTCCCGCACAAGCCCACAAGCCCAGCGACAGTTACCTGAGCCTGGAGGTCCACGGCCAGCAGATCGAAGGACAATGGGATATCGCCCTGCGCGACCTCGATTTCGCCATCGGCCTCGATGGCAATGGCGATGACGCCCTGACCTGGGATGAAATCCGCGCGCGCCACGAAGCCATCGCCGCGTACGCGCTGCAGCGCCTGCAAGTGGCCAGCGACCAGGGCGCATGCCCCTTGAAAGCCGTCGAGCAGCTGATCGACAACCATACCGACGGCGCCTACAGCGTGCTGCGCTTCCAGGCCAGCTGCCCCGGCGCTGCGCCGGCCAGTCTCGCCATCGGCTACACCTTGTTCGCCGACCTCGATCCGCAGCACAAGGGACTCGTCAAAATCGATAGCGGTGGCAATACGCAAACGGCCATCTTCGACCCGGACAGCCCGCGCCAGACGCTTTCCCTGGCCGCGCCCGACCGCCTGGCGCAGTTCGGCGCCTATGTGAAACACGGCGTCTGGCATATCTGGATCGGCTACGACCATATCCTGTTCTTGCTGTCCTTGCTGCTGCCAGCCGTGCTGCTGCCTCAAGCCCACCAGTCCACACGCTCAAACGTGCCGCAGAATCCGTTGCCCCCCGCAGCGGAGAGCCGGGGTCGGACCCGGCGGGTCCGACCCCAGGTCTTGAGCTGGGTGTTAAGAGGCGCATTCATCGACGTACTGAAAGTCGTCACCGCCTTCACACTCGCCCATTCCATCACCCTGACCCTGGCCAGCCTGTCGCTCATCTCGCTGCCATCGCGCTGGGTGGAATCGGCGATCGCCGCCTCCGTGATCCTGGCCGCGCTGAACAACCTGCTGCCGCTGTTCCGCGGCAAGCGCCCCGTAGCCGCCTTCGCGTTTGGGTTGATCCACGGTTTCGGCTTTGCCAGCGTGCTGCGCGACCTGGGCTTGCCGCAGGGTTCCTTGCTGGCCAGCCTGCTGGGCTTCAACGTGGGCGTGGAACTGGGCCAGCTGGCCATCGTCGCCGCGTTCCTGCCCGCTGTCTGGCTGCTGCGCAAGACGTGGCTGTACCGGCAAGTGCTGACCGTCGGCTCGCTGGCCATCGCCCTGGTGGCGGCCGTCTGGCTGGTGGAGAGAGTGGTCGACATCAAGCTGATTTCAAGCTGATGGCGTTGTTGGACAGCCACTAGCCGGCCACAAGCCGGCCACAAGCGCGCACAACCGGGCTACAATACGAACAATTCTCAATCGCATCAAGGCCTGTTTGTCCGCGGACCATGGCATGGAAAGGTTGCATGCTACGCCCCGAACTGGAACTGCACCGGCAAATCGAAGTGCTCTACAGCGACCACCACGGCTGGCTGCAGGGCTGGCTGCGCCGCAAGCTGGGCAACGCCTTCGATGCGGCCGACCTGGCGCACGACACGTATCTGCGCATCCTCGCGCGGGGCCGCGCGCCCGGACGCGACGAATCACGCCAGCACCTGGCGCAGATCGCCAATGGCCTCGTGGTCGACCTGTTCCGCCGCCGGCATATCGAATCAGCCTACGCGGACGCCATCGCCGCGCAGCCGGAAGCGGCCGCACCCACGCCGGAAATGCGCGCGCTGATCGTCGAGGCACTGATGGAAATCGATGCTATCCTCGCCAGCCTGCCCGCTAAAGTGCGCGACGCCTTCTTGCTGTGCAAGCTCGAAGGCATGGGCTACGCCGACATCGCCGCGCGCCTGGACGTTTCCGTCTCGTCGGTGGAAAAATACATCGCCCGCGCGCTGCTGGCCTGCTGCGCGGCGCAATTCGCATGAGCTCCCAGCTGGACAGCGCCCCCATCGCCCCCGCCGCGCTGCAGCGCGCCGCCGAGTGGATGGCGCGGCTGTGGGCGGAAGACGCCAGCGCGGCCGATGCCGACGCCTGCGCCGCCTGGCGCGCCGCCCACCCCGAACACGAACGGGCCTGGGCCCGGCTGCAGCGCTTCGCCCGGCAATTCGACACTTTGCCGCGCGACGTGGCGCGCAGCGCCCTGGCGCCGGCGCCGCGCCATGCCGCCGGCCGCCGGCGCGCCCTGCAACTGCTGGGGCTGATCGCAGCGGGCGGGGGCACGGCCCTGCTGGCGCACGAAACGGACTTGTGGCAGCGCGCCGCCAGCGACTACCGCACGTCGGTCGGCGAGACGCGCACCATCGTGCTGGCCGACGGCACGCAAGTGGTGCTCGACACGGCCAGCGCCATCGACGTGCGCTACGGCGCCAATGAACGGCGCATCGTGCTGCACGCGGGCGCCATCCTCGTCACCAGCGCGCACGAAACGGCGCCCGTCTACCGTCCGCTGCTGGTGGCAACGCCGCAAGGCACGGCCACGGCGCTGGGCACGCGCTTCAGTGTGCGCCTCGATGACGGCGACAGCCGTGTCGCCGTGTTCCAAGGGGCAGTCGCCCTGCAGCCGATGCAGGACGGCGCCCCCTCGCTGCACCTGCAGGCGGGCCAGCAGGCTGGCTACACGCGCCTGGAAGTACAAGATGTGACGAACGTCGAAAACAGCGCCGCCGCCTGGACCGATGGCAGCCTGGTGGCCGAGCGCATGCCCCTGGACGAGCTGCTGGCCGAGCTGGGACGCTACCGCCACGGCATGCTGCGCTGCGACGAATCGATCGCCGGCCTGCGCGTGACGGGCGTGTATTCGCTGCGCGACACGGAACGCTCGCTGGCCAACCTGGCCGCCAGCCTGCCCGTGCAGCTGGTTTACCGCACGCGCTACTGGGTCAGCGTGGGGCCGCGCCAGGCCGCCTGAAAAAATAAGTGAAAAAACGTTGAGGGTTTTGGCTTTTCGTTCGGAATACGGGAAGAACCGATTTTTTCCCGCCACTTTCCAAGGATTTGCACCATGCCCCCTCGCCTGACCGCACCCGCGCACAAACTGCGTCCGTTTCCCCTCGCCGCCGCCATCCAGGCCTTGTTCCTCGCAGGCGCCGCCGTGGGCGCCGTCGCCGTCACGGCCCCTGCCGCCTGCGCGCAGACGGCCGACGCGACGCAAGCGAAGCGCCAGTACGCGGTCCCCGCCGGACCGCTGGAACGGGCCTTGACCACGTTCGCCAGCGCGGCCGGCGTGGAACTGTCGGCCGACGCGGCCCTGTTGCAGGGCAAGCGCAGCGGCGGCCTGGCGGGCAGCTACACGGTGCGCCAGGGTTTCGAGGAACTGCTGCGCGGCCAGGGCGTGCGCGTGGTGGCGGGCGCCAATGGCGCGTATGCGCTGCGGGCGGAGACTGCCCCTGCACCGGCAGCCACGCCGGCCCAGGCCAGCGCCACCCTGCCCGCCATCACCATCAATGCCAGCAGCGAACGCGAAACGGCGACGGGTCCCGTGCGCGGCTACGTGGCGCGGCGCGCCGGCTCGGCCACCAAGACGGATACGGCGCTCAATGAAAACCCGCAATCCGTGTCGGTGGTCACGGCCGATGAAATCAGCGACCGCAATGCCGAATCGCTCGACGAAACCCTGCGCTACACGGCCGGCGTGACGCCGAACCAGCGCCCGCTGGGCAGCGACGATTCCTCGCTGCTGCGCGGCTTCACCATCGAGACGAACGGCATCCTGCAAGATGGCTTGCGCAATTCGGGCCGCACTTTTGGCGCCTCGATCGAGCCATACGGACTGGAACGCCTGGAAGTGCTGCGCGGCCCCGCATCCGTGCTGTACGGGCAGATTCCGCCGGGCGGCATGGTCAACGCCGTCAGCAAGCGTCCCAGTGCGGACGCCGTGCGCGAAGTGGGAATTGAGTACGGCAGCTACCAGCGCCGCCAGCTGAAAGCGGACGTGGGCGGTGCGCTGGACGCGCCAGGCGCCTGGACTTACCGGGTCGTCATGCTGGGCCGCGAAGCCCATACGCGGCTGGACCGCGACCGCGACAACCGCCTGTACTTCGCCCCCTCGCTTACCTGGCAGGCAGGCCCCGCCACGCGGTTGACTTTGCTGGCCCGCTACGAGCAGGACAACCAGCAGTACGCGTTTCCGAATCAGCTGCTGGTGCCTGGCCCGCGCGGCCAGGTCGACCCAAGTGTGAACCTGATGGGCGACGATAACCGCTTCAAGCGCCGCAACACCATGCTGGGCTACGAGTTCGAGCACACATTCAACGATACCTGGTTGCTGCGCCAGAACCTGCGCTATACGCGCCTGAAGAACGACCGCACGGACATGTTCCCCGGCGGTCTGAACGACGACGGTACCGTTGATCGATATTTCTGGCCCGTCGACACGGACTCGAAAAGCCTGTTCGCCGACACGCAGCTGCAGGCGCGGTTTGCCACGGGCGGCCTGGCGCACCAGGTGCTGCTGGGCGTCGATTACGCGAACATCCGCAACACGGACGACTACCGCCACCAGCGGGGCTTCATCGAGCCGCTCGACCTGTACCAGCCCGTGTACGGCAAGCAGCCCCTGGTCCCGTCCAAGGCGCCCACGCGCGCCGATGCCCCTTCGCGCCAGCTGGGCCTGTACGCGCAGGATCAATTGAAATGGGACCGCTGGGTCGTCACGGCCGGCCTGCGCCGCGACAAGGCCACGCAATCGCGCGACGTCACGGACCTCAATACCGGCGCCGTCAAACCCGACTACCACCAGTCGCCATCGGCCACCACGGGCCGCCTGGGCGCCGTCTACCTGTTCGATGGCGGCTGGGCCCCGTATGTCAGCTATGCCAGTTCATTCTCGCCCGAACTGGGCACGGCGATGGGCGGCGGCGCCTTGAAACCGTCGCGCGGCAAGCAGTTTGAAGCCGGAGTCCGCTACGAACCCGTAGGCCAGCGCGCCAGCTATACGGCAGCCGTGTTCGACCTGGTGCGCGACAATGTCTCCACGTCCGACATCGGCAATCCGGGTTTCCTGCTGCAGACGGGCCAGGTCAAGTCGCGCGGCGTCGAACTGGAAGCGCGCACGGAGTTCGCCAGCCGCCTGAGCCTGATCGCCCAATACACCTACCTCGATACGGAGGTCACAAAGAGCAACAATGGCGACCTGGGTTTGCAGCAAGCGGGCGCGCCGCGCCATAGCACCTCGGCCTGGGCCCGCCAATCGTTCACGCTGGCCGGCAGCCTGCCCGCGTATGCGGCGCTGGGCATGCGTTTTCTCGGCGCCATGCGCTCGAATTCCGATGGCGAAAACCTGAACATCCGCAATGGCGGCATCACGCAGTGGGATGCGGCGCTGGGCGTGTCGCGCGGGCCGTGGCAGTTTGCCCTCAACGTCAACAATGTACTGAACAAGCAGACCCTGTATGACTGCGGCTACCTGCCTAACCTGTGCTACCGCAATGCCGAACGCACGGCCAACGTCAGCGCGATGTACCGCTTCTGATGCCATCGCTGCACATGCGCCCCGTCCTGGCGGCGCTGCACCGCTATGCCGGCCTGCTGATGGCCGGCTTCCTCATCGTGACCGGCGTGACGGGCAGCGCGCTCGCGTGGAAGGATGAACTGGAGGCGGCCATGCTGCCCGCCGTCTTCCGCGTAGCGCCGCCAATGCACGACGCCGCGCCGCTCGACGCCCTGCAGCTGCGCGAGACGATCGCCGCGCGCTTTCCCCAGGCGCAGGTCAGCTACGCGCCGCTGTCTGCGCCACAAGGCCACAGCATGGTGTTCTACCTGCGCCAGTCCGGCAATGCGCCGCTGGCCAGCGACGAAGTGTTCGTCGATCCCTACACGGGGGCCGTGCTGGGCCAGCGCCGCTGGGGCGAGATCACCGAGGGCGCCATCAACCTGCTGCCCTTCATCGAGCGCCTGCATTACGCGCTGGCGCTGGGCGACACGGGCTTGCTGATGTTCGGCCTGATCGCCATCATCTGGACGGTCGACTGCTTCATCGGCGCCGCCCTGACCTTCCCCGCGCGCCTGAAAAAACGCTCGCCGGGCAGCAAACCTTGGCTGCTGCGCTGGCGCCCGTCATGGCTGCTGCGCCGCCATGGCGGCAGCTATAAACTGGTGTTCGACCTGCACCGCGCGGGCGGCCTGTGGCTGTGGGCCATGCTGCTGGTGTTTGCGTGGAGCGGCGTCGCCTTCAACCTGTACGGTGCGTATGCGGCCGTCATGCATCCGCTGTTTGCCCACCAGGGTGCCGAGGAAATCGTCGCGCGGCACACGCCGTCGCCGGGGCCGCAGCTGGACTGGCCTGCCGCGCGCACGCAGGGCCGCCAGTTGATGGACGCGCTGGCGCGCCAGCACGCATTCACCATCATCGAGGAAAACGCGCTGGCCTACGAACGCGCGCTGGGCGTGTACAGCTACAACGTGCGCAGCAGCCGCGACGTGCGCGCCCACAAGGGCCTGACCACCGTCTTTTTCGATGCGGCCAGCGGCCGGCAGCTGGCCACCTGGCTACCCACGGGTGCAGCGAGCGGCGACACCATCCGCAGCTGGATCAGCGCCCTGCACATGGCCTCGATGTGGGGCTGGCCTTTCAAACTGTTCATTTGCGCCATGGGCGTGCTGGTGGCGGGCCTGAGCGTGACGGGCGTGCTGATCTGGCGCCGCAAGCGTCAGGGGCAAGCCAGGGCCAAAGCGCTAAGTCATTAATTAGTCAGGGAAAGCCGATGAAGGCCACTGGCACTGCCGGCGTCAGCCACACGCCATTGTCGGACACGTAAAACACGTGGCCCTGCGCCAGCATGGCGGCCGCATCCACCGTCAGCACGACGGGCTTGCCATGGCGCGCACCGACGGCCACGGCCGTTTCGTGGTTGCTGGACAGGTGCACGTGGTTGCGCGATCCCGGCAGCAAACCGCCGGCGCGGATCGCGTCGACAAAGCGGCTGGCCGTGCCGTGATACAGCACGGCGGGCGGCGTGGACGGCGGCAAGCCGATATCGACGGCGGACAGCGAATGCCCCTGGTTGGCACGGATGCGCAAGCCGTCATCGCTGATGGCATAGCGCGTCTTGCTGTCGCGCGCCACCACCTCATCCAATTGTTCACGGGAAAGGCGGCGGCCATGTTGGGCCGCCAGCGCCAGCAGCTGGCCGATGTCGGCCCAGCCCTGGGGATCGAGCGCGAGGCCGATTTTTTCGGGCGCGTGGCGCAGTATGAGGGAAAGGAATTTACTGCTATTTACCAAATGATCTGTCATGCCGCAGTGTAGCCTTGTCAGAACGCATATGACAAGGTCAGGCGCACGGAGCGCGGCTCCACCGGATGGAAATGCCGGTCGTTCACGCCTTCCGCTGCTTCCCCAGGCAAACGCGACGCATAGTAATAATCAATGTCGCTGGCGCGCTTGTCGAACAGGTTGAATACGTCGAGCGAGACGCGCGTCTTGCGGTTGAGCTGGTAAGCCACTCTTGCATACGCAAGGGTGGTCGAGGCCGAGCGCACGCTGTTGTCCTCGATCAGGGGACGGGGGCCGAAGTAACGCAACTGGACGGCGCCCGACCACGGCCCCTGGTCCGTCACGGTCACGCCGAACGACGCCACCTTGTCGATGGAGCCTGGAATAAAATTGCCGGCCGGATCATTTTCCGTGTAGCGCGAGCGCGAAGCGGCCAGGTCCAGGTCGAACAGCAGCCACGGTGCGGCAATATAATGGTTGTTCCATTCGATGCCGTGGCGGCGGCTGGCGCGGCTCGCTTCCGTCTCGCCCGCGTCGCCGACGAACAGCAGTTCCGACGCGATGTCGAGGCGCCACAGGGCCAGCGAACTTTGCAGGCCCGGCAGCCATTCCGTGCGCGCGCCCAATTCCATGCCTTTCGTCGGCACCAGCGGCGTGACGGGCGTGGATGGCGTGCCGTCGGACAAGCGCGTCTGCGTCGTGCCGCGCGCATCGTTGCTGTGGAATCCCTTGCCGTAGTTGATAAAAAATTCCGTCTTGCTCCACGGCCCAAGTATCAATGACAGTTTCGGCGACACCACGTGGTCGTTCGCCGAGCCGCTGTTGCCGTCTATGCTGCTGTCCACCTTGAAACGGTAGGCGTCATAGCGCACGCCCGCCACGGAGCGCAGCCAGGGCAGCCATTGCACCGTGTTTTCGCCGTAGAGACCGATGCTGCTTTCGCGCACCCGGTCTTCGCGCACCGTGCTCTGCCGCACGCGCTCCACCGTGTTGTACAAGCCCACGGGCGACAGCCAGTCAAAACGCGCCTGCACGCCCAGCTTGTTGCGCAGGGGAAGACCGAACAGCTCCATGGTCCAGCTTTCGCTGGCGTTCACGCCGGCCACCGTGCGCCGCTCGCTTTGCTGGAACTGGTCGCCCTGTTCCGGATCGGCAAGGAAATACGTGAAGTCGCTGTTGAGTTCCAGCTGCGAGCGGATCAGGTAGGCGTCGAGCTCGAACAGCCGGTTGTCCGTGCGCTTGCGCATCGCGTACGACAGGCTGTAGCGCGAGGTGTCGCCGCCGTCGCTGGGCGCGAGGCTGCCGAAACGGCCGATCTGGCCCGATTCCACGGCGCGCAGCGGCACCTGGTCGGTGGCGTTCCAGCTGTTTTTATAGGCCATGCCCGTCACGCTGAAGCCGTCGTCTTGCGTGCCCTGGCTGTAGCGCAGCACGCCGCTGTATTTACGCACGCGCTCCGGCACGTCCCAGGGACCGCTGTTGCGGTGCACTTCCAGGCCAACCAGCAAGGTGCCTGACCCGGCAGAGAACGAATCGGCGACGACGCCGCGCACATAACCGTGCTGGCCGACGGAGACGCTGGCCTGCCCCTGCGGCAATTTGTCGGCCAGGCGGATGCGGGCGCTGCCTGCCGAGGCGAAATCGCCTTCGCCGGCGAAATACGGTCCCTTCTTGTAATCGATGCGCTGTACCAGCTCGGGAATGAGGAAATTGAGGTCGGAATAGCCTTGCCCGTGCGCATGCGTGCGCATGTTGACGGGCATTCCGTCGACGTAAGTGGCGAAATCCGTGCCATGGTCGAGGTTAAATCCGCGCAAGAAATACTGGTTGGCCTTGCCGTCGCCGCTGTGCTGGGTGACGATCAGCCCGGGCACGAATTCCAGCAATTCGCCCGTGCGCAAGGCGGGCCGGTTGACAATCAACTCAGTAGTGATGACGCCCTGGCTGGCCGCATCCGACGTGCCGACGGCGTTGTCGTAGTGGCCAGTCACGCGCACGGTGCGTGTTTCATCGGCAACTGGAGCCGCCTCGGACTGGGCCTGGGCCGCCGCCTGCCGCCCCAAGCCCAGCAATGCCAGCACACAAGCTGCTACCAGTTTGCGTTTTCTCAATCGCATCGCGTCTCCAGTTTTTATGATGTCAGTATGGGTCCAGGGCTTGGTCTAGCCTACCGGATATATACGCGGCCGGCTGCTTGTTTGGATTCAGCATTTTTCAAGGAGCGACCGTGGAACTGAGCGACAGTGCCGGCAAGGCAACGAAAACCGCCGCCGCGGCCGTACGCAAGCGCGATGCGCTCCCCTACATCCTGCTGTTCATCCTGCTGGCGGGCTTGCTGGCCGTGACGGCGGGCGCCCTGCTGCCGCCCTACTACCAGGCCGTGCCGGCCCTGCTGTGGAGCCTGGGCTTTTGCGTCAGCGGCATGCTGCTGGGCTTTTTGTTCGGCATCCCGCGCAGCCTGCCCTCTGGCACCGTCAGCGCCGCCCCTCCCGACGAGCGGAACAATGGCAAGAGCCGTCCTACGGACGAGCCACCGGCCGCAGGGACCGACACGGCCGCCGCCGCCCCCAGCAATACGCTGTTCCTGGGCACGCCCACGCCCATGGAAATCAATTCGAATCTGGTGGAAGTGTCGGACTGGCTGACGAAAATCATCGTCGGCGTGGGCTTGATCGAACTCAAAAGCCTACCCGGCAGCGCACGCAGCATGGCCGCCTTTATCGCGCCCAGCCTGGCCACGGATACGGCCACGGCGATGGCGGTGGTCGGCGGCATCATGCTGTTCTTTTCCGTGCATGGTTTCCTGATCGGCTACCTGCTTACACGCATCTACCTGTCCATCATGATCAAGCGGGCCGACAGCATGGTCAAGAACGAATCCGTGCGCCTGGAGAGCGGCAAGGAAATCGAGGTGACGGAACTGAGCCGCTTGCAGCAAAAGTCGCTCGACGACATGCAGGAAGCCGTCACGCAGCTGCTGCTGGCCTACCCGTCCGATGGCGGCGCGCCAGTCACGGCCCTGGCCGGCGTGCCGACGGGGCAAAAGCCGTCCAGCCTGGTGCTGTGGCTGGACGACCATCCGCGCAACAATACCTTGCTGGTGGAACAGCTGGAACGGGAAAACATCAAGGTGGACCAGGCCGTGTCGACGCGCCAGGCACTGGCCATGCTGCAACAGAAACCGTATGCGCTGCTGATCACGGACATGGCAAGGGTGGAAAACCGCCGGCGCATCAAGGATGCGGGCGTGCGCACGGTGCGCGAAGTGCGCCAGACCTTGCCGGAACTGCCCATCGTCGTGTATTGCAGCAAGGATACGGTCGCCAGCTACGGCACGGAAGCGCAGGCGGCCGGTGCCCGTTTCATCACCACCTCGGGCACCAGCCTGCTGGCGGCAATCAACAAGTTACTGCATGAGCAACGCGAGGATGGTGTTCAACCACCGGCGTAGGCGTAGCTGCCCACGTAATGGAGCGAACTGCGCTGCGGGTGCGCCAGCTGATTCGGCGCAAACACGCAGACGGCCGTGTCGGCCAGCAAGCCCTGCCCATCCGCGTCCGCGCACGCCTGCGCCAGCCAGCTGTCGGGATACGACACGCCATCGAGCAACTGCGCCAGCGGCACTGGCGACGCCAGCATGGCGCTTTCAAAACAGGCCGGCTCATAACACGTGAGGCCCGTTTCGAGGATGAATGGCGATGGCACGGCATCGCCATCTTCCGTGTACGTGGGCGACAAATATGCCTGCAGCGCTTCCCAGCTGGGGAAACGGCCGCTGCCGGCAAACACGTGGACGATGGGCAAAGTAGTGGCCAACTACAGCTTCTCCATCTTTTGCCGCACGGCCGGCGCCGTCGCCGCCGTCGGCGCCAATTCCAGATAGGTTTTATAGGCGGCTTTGGCCTTGGCCGCATCGCCAGCCTTGGCATACGCGTCGCCCAGGTTCAGATAGGCAATGGCGCGCGACGGGTCCATCTTGACCGTGTTTTCAAACCAGCGGGCCGCTTCGCGGTATTTTTCCTGCTTGTAGAAAACAAAGCCCAGGTTGTTGGCCGCCAGCGCGAAATCGGGACGCAATTTCAGCGCTTCCGTAAATTGCGCTTCCGCCGCCGCATACTGTTTCTCCTTGTACAGCTGCAAGCCACGGTCGTTGGCTCGCTGCGCCAGCTGGCGCGTCGAGCTCGGCACGGCGCCCGGCGTGACGATCTTCTGTTCGCCGCCCTGCAAATCCTTGACCGTCACGCTGGCCGCCGCCGGCTTGGCGTCGAGCTTGCTGTTCAGGGCAATGGCTTCCGTCGACAGCTGCGTCGTGTTCGGGCTGAGGAATTCCGTCTCGCCTGGCAATTCGAAGACGAAATCGCCCCCTTCCGAACCGGGCAAGCTGCCAAACGCGGGCGTCTGGTTCGATACGCTGGACACGGCCGGCGCCACGTAGGCCGCCAGTTCCGTCGCCGTGATCAGGCCGTCGCCGTTCAGGTCGCCCTTGCCCGCCAAACCTTGCAGCAGGGTCCACGTGAACACAGAGTGGCCGTTCGGCCCGCCATCGGCCACGAGCTGATCGCCGCCGCCGGCCGTCAGCATTTGCCGGCCGATGCGCTTGGCGTTGTCGCGCAGGAAGGAGCTGGAACCGGCGCCACGCGTCAGGCCCAGGCCGCTATAGCAGGCGTCCATGACGAAGAAAGCGTGCTTGGCCGTCAGGGACTCCGCGATATTCTGGATTTCCGTCATCGGGATCGCATCCGTGGCGAACTGCGCCGGGTCGGAATCGACAGGCACGATATAGCCGAGGTCGCGCCCCGAGCTCAACTTGCGCGTGGCGCCGTGGCCGGCGAAGAAGACGAAGATACGGTCATTCTTTTGCACGCCGCCATGGGCCAGCTTGTCATGGAAGGCGGCCAGGATGTTGTTGCGCGTCGCTTCGCCATTCTTCAGGGTGACGACACGCTCGGGCGCGAACGCAAACTTTTCGATCAGGGTTTCGCGAATGCCTTGCGCGTCGCGCACCGCATATTGCAATTTCGGCCATTTCGCATAATCGTCGATGCCGATCACGACGGCCCAGGAATTGGCGTAACCGGTGGTGACGGGCACTTTTTCCGGCGCGGGCGCCGTGCTTTTCGCCACCTGGAAGCTCGTGCCATCCCAGCCTGCGAATTGATAGCCTTCGGCGATCAGCTTGTCGAGCACAGCCGGCAAGGCTTTGACCGTGCGTTCGTGGATGTCGTGGAACAAGATGATGCCGCGTCCCGCCTTGTCGACGGACGCCAGCACCCGGTTCGTGATGGAACTAGGCACGGGATCGGCCCAGTCCAGGGAATCGATATTCCACATCACGGATTTCAAATGCGCATCGGCCAGCGCGGCCATGCCTTCGCTGTTGCGCGCGCCATACGGAAAGCGGAACAGCGCGGCCCGCTCGGGGCTGATGGCTTTCAATAAAGTGTCGGTGCCGAGGATTTCGCCTTTCAGCTTGTCGCCAGTCTGCTTGGATAACTGTGCGTGGCTGAAACTGTGGTTGCCCACGGCATAGCCCTCTTTCATCAGCTTGCGGCTCACTTCCGCGCCCGCGTTCAGCTTGGCGTGGCCTTCCGCGTCCAGGCTGCCCAAGTTGCGGCCCACGTTGAAGAACACGGCCGGCACGCCATATTGTTTCAAAATGGCGCTGATTTCTTCCGTGTAGCGACGGTGCGGGCCATCGTCAAAGGTCAGCACGATGGTTTTCTTCGGCAAACCGAGGCCAAAGATTTCCGCCTCATCTTTTTTTGGCGCCGGCTTGGCTTCCGGAATGGAACCGGCCGGTGGCACGGTGTAAGGCACGACGATGCCGTTTTCCTTCAAAATCTGCTCGCGGCTGTAGAGTTTTTTCAGCTGCGCCACGTAATCGTCCCACCGTTCTCGCTTGAGCTCGATGGCGCGCTGGCCCAGGTTGCCGAAGATCTGCCGGATTTCCTTTTCGTAATTGCGCTCGATCTCGCCCAGCGCATCGAGGTCTTCGGAAATACGCTTGTGCAGCTTGATCGCCGGCAAGGACGAATCCTTGGCCACGTCGGCCAGCATGCTTTGCAGCAGTTCGCGGAACGCCAGGCGGTCCGCGTCGTACAGGCCCGGATCGGACTCGATATACGTCAATAAACCGTCGAGCGCCTCGAAACGGCCCGGATTGGTGGGCGCCGTCAGTTGGTCGAGCGCGGCATCGAGCTTGGCGATGCGTTCCTGGTTTTCATGGAACAGCGCCTGCCCCACCTTGCGGGCTTCGTCGCGCGCGCCTTCGGGCAAGCTTTGCTCGTCGGCCAGCAGCACGATGATCTTGCGGAAATTGCCCAGCAAGTCGCGGAACTGGCTGGCCACGGCGGCCGTATCGACGGTGGACTGGGGCGCGGCGGCCGGGGTGCCCGAGGCCGGGGCGCCTGGCGTGGCGGTGGCGGCTGGGCGGGTAAACGTGTAAATGCCGGCCCCAGCGGCGAGCGCCACGACGACGGTGGCGGCGATCTTGATCGGCTTGGAAGTCACAGGCTTGTCATTCCCTTCACATACTATGCATAGAATTCGGATGGCGCGGATGCGCAGATGCATAATTGTAAAGCACGCCTGGCACATGCTCAGCCCGCACGCTGAATTTCGGCAATAATATGACGGCAAACCTTCAGCGAACGTAGAAACGGAAAAGACGATGCACAAGAAACTCTGCGCCGCGGCGCTGATGCTGGGCGTGGCCCTGATGCTGCTGCAACTGCGCGCGCATGCGGGCGACGACGTGATCAATGTGGCGGGACGCGTGTGCTTGCCGCACTGAACCACGCCCCACGGCCGCACTACACCTTGGCCGGCTCCCAGTAATTGGCCAGCCCCAGCTTTTTAAGTCCTGCAGCGACAAAACGCGGTTCCAGCAATTCTTCCGCCGTCAAAGGCTGGCGGATCAGCTTTTGTTCCTGCGCAAACGCCAGCACCCGGCGGTAATGGCGGTACACGGCGTCGTCGTACAGGGGCGACCAGCGCTCCTTCCACTGCAAGCCCGGATCGTCGTAGCTGCGCCGCACCACGCTGTCGGGCGTGCCGTTGCGCGTGCCATCCTTGATGATCGCTTCGCGGTTGCCATCGAGCGCAGCCCAGTGCTGGGCCCGCAGCCAGGCCGTGGCCACCAGTTCGGCGATATCGGGATGGGCTTGCGTAAAGTCGCGCCGCGCCCACAGCTCCGCCCGCATCTTGCGTTCCGGCAGCCCCTTGCTGGACCAGATGATGCGGCCGATGCCCTTGTCTTCCAGCGGATAGCCATTGATCATGAACAAGGCATCGACGGCGCCCGTGGCCAGCGCGGCCGTGCCCGGTTTCAAGTCCATATTGATCAAACGAAAATCCGTGGGTGACATGCGCTGGTCGGCGATCAGCTGGCGCAAGCCCAGTTCCCATGGCCGGCCCCGGTGCACACTGATGCGCTTGCCCTTCAGCTCGGCTAGGGACGTCGCGCGCGAACCGCTGGGCACCAGCAGGAACTGGTCCGTGCCCCGCCCCGCCGGCACGATCACCTGCGTGCGCACGCCGCCCGCGTTGAGGATGACGGACGGCAAGTCGCCGTACGCCGCCATGTCGATGCGCCCACTGGCGAACGCTTCATTCATGGTCGCGCCCGTGTCGCCCGTGACGGGCAGCCATTCCAGCCGCACGCCCCGCTGCTTCAGTTCGCGCGCCAGCCAACCTTCTTGCTGTACCCGGTAAGCGATGCCGCCCAGCTGCGCCTTGCCGTTTTCCGCAAAGCCCGTCGAGGCGATGCGCAGGGCCGCCGGCGGCGCCCCCGCCCCTTTCGCTGCCGACACCGCCGACACCGCCTGCCCCGCCAGGGGCAGCAAGGCCAGCCCGCCCATCACCGTGCGTCGCCGCATCGCATTCTCCTCATCATCGAACATGGCCACTGTTGACGTGCTTCCCGCTCAGGCCGCACGGCGCGTCTGCGCCAGCGCCGCCTCGAAAGGACGGGGATCGATCCAGGCGCGCACGTCGACCTTGCTGGGCAGGAAATTCCAGCGGAACAAAAAGTCGCTGAAATCCTGCAAGCCGGCGACCGACGTTTCCGCCAGGTCCGTGTCCAGCCGCAGATGGGCATCCTTGCCGTACGCCACTTGCACCCAGTGCTCGCTGGCATTCGATTCGCGCGCGAGGAAACGCCGCGTCTCGTCCGCATGGCCGCGCGCCCACGCTTCCGCCCGCAGCACCTGGTCGACCAGGGTCACGGCGGAATTGAAATGCCTGTCGAGCAGGTGCGCATCGACGCTCAAGGTGCGCGGCGTGCCGTTGTTGGCGCGGATCAAGGGTTCCGGATGGATGCCCGTGTCGATCACCGTGTGCAAGCCGAATTGCTGCGCCAGCTGCGCGGCAGACGCGCCTTTCAGGAAGATGGCGTCCACCTCGCCCCGCAGCAGCCCCAGCAGTTCGGGGCTTTGGCCGCCGCGCCGCGTACCGCTGAACAGATTCGTTGCCGCGCCCTTCTCCGGCGCCGTTTCGCTCTGGCCCGTGTTGACCACATAATCGACCAGTTCCACGTCGGCAACCGCCAGCCCTTCCAGGCTCAGCGCGTTTTCCAGCCCACGCAAGGCTTGCGCGCGCGCAAAGTCGATCTGCGCCTTGGCCCATAATGGCAAGCCGAAGCGCCGCCCCTTCAAGTCGCGCACGGTCTGGATGCCGCTGTCGGGCAGGGTCAATATCAGCTGCGTCTCGTCCGACCACGACAGTCCGATCACGCGCGTCTCGCGTCCCGCCGCGCGCGCCCACAGGGCGGGAATGTTGCCACCGTGACGCACGGAATTTTGCAAGGTATGGTCAAAATGCGATTCGCGCACGGCTTCCTGGTCCGATTCGCGCAGCGAGCGCAAGCTGGTGCCTTCGGCGCGCAACGCTTCTTCCAGCCAGCCTTGTTGCAAGGCTATCCCCAGGCCAGTGGGAACGGGGCAGCGCGTGTACCACAGGGTGTCGAGTGCTTGCTTTTCTACTTGATTTTCATTGCTCATCTTATATCTCCAGAGTGGGTGGACCAGTCAAAAAGGGAACTACAGCGCCATCCTGCGCGCCCATTCATTGCCATCCCACAAGCTGCTGGGGTGTTCTTCCTGCGCCACCGGCGCATGCGATTCGTCGAGGTCGCTGAAATCCGCATGCAAGCCATCGCGGATGGACACAAAACCGGGCGAACCGCGCTGGCGCGGGTGAGCCAGCGGCACGTCCTGCACCCGGCGCACCTTGCCGGGACGCGCATCGAGCACGACGATGCGGTCGGCCAGGTAGACGGCTTCATCGATGTCATGCGTGACCATCACCATGGTGATGCCCTCGTCCTGCCACAATCGGCGCAATTCCTGCTGCAAGCGCAAGCGCGTCAACGCGTCGAGCGCACCGAGCGGCTCGTCCAGCAGCAGCACGTCGGGCCGCCCCACCAGGGCGCGGGCGATGGCTGCCCGTTGCGACATGCCGCCCGATAACTGATGCGGATAGGCATCCGCATAGCCATCGAGGCCCACGCGCGCAATTTCCGCCGCCACGCGCGATGCGCGCTCGGCCAGCGGCACCTTGGTATTGCTGAAGGCCACGGCCACGTTCTGCTGCACCGTCAGCCAGGGAAACAGGCGGTGATCCTGGAACACGAGGCCCCGGTGCAGATCCGTGCCACGGATCGGCACGCCATCGTGCAGCAGCAAGCCCGTGTAATCCGTATCCAGGCCCGCCAGCAGGCGCAGCAAGGTGGACTTGCCGCAACCGGACGCGCCCACGATGGCGACGAATTCGCCCGGGGCGATGGTCAGCGAAATATCGTCGAGCACGGGCAGCGGCGCACCTTTCAGCGAAAACGACTTGCTCACGTGCTGCACTTGCAAGCCGCCGCTCAGATGCTGCTGTTGCGGCGACAAGGCCGAGGGGGAAACAAAATCATTCATGGCGCACTCTCTGCGGTGGGGGCGAGGGAAGGAATGGCGGCGGGCGGCGCCCGGCGCAGCCAGCGGCTGCCGTGGAAAACCAGCCAGGCGGCCAGCCACGGAGCCAGCCAGATCAGGAACACATTGCGCAAGCCCGTCAGGTCGGCCAGGCGGCCCGCAGCCAGCGCGCCAGCCGTGCCGCCCACCATACCGAACAGGGTCAAGTGGGCCGAGACCCTGGCCTTGTCGACGGGCGCGCGGGCGATATTGTCCGTGTTGACGAGGTTATTCACGCCCAAGCCCAGGCCCAGCAGTATGGAGGCCGCCAGGTAGGCAATGCTGTTCGGCCACAGACCGAGGATCAGCAAGGCGGCCATGATGGCCAGGTGCGCACCGCCATACATTTGCTCGCGGTAGCGGCTGGCCAGCACGAAGCGCCCCAGGAACAGCAGCACGAGCACGCAGCTCAAGCCCTGCACGGCCATCAGCCAGACGGAGTGATGCGCAGGCCAGTGCAGCACGCGGATGGCCAGCAAGATGGAAAACACGCCCACGCTGGAGGCCGTAAAGCTGGCGAGAATTTCGAACAGGTACGTCACGCGCACAACAGGCAGGCGCAGCAGTTCGCGCAGGCTGGCCGCGCCGGGCAACAAGGCCTGGCCTTCCAGCTTGCGCGGTGCTGTATTGTCAGGCAACACTTGCCAGCCCAGCACGGCCAGGATGGCGAACATCAGGGCGGAAATGAAGAAGCCCGCCTTCAGCCCCAGCTGCGCGATCAGGTAGTTGCCGCACAAGGGTCCGAGGAACTGCATGCCCAGGATCAATGTGCCCTTGTACCAGCCCGCCTTGCCCTGCCCCAATTCCGGCAAGCGCACGAGAAACACGGTGCTCATGGCTACAATGCGCAGCGAGATGCACAGGCCAACCAAGAACATCAGCAAGGCCACCCATTGCCAGCCGGGCAGCCACGGCAGCACGCAGAAGGCCAGTGCCAGGCTCAGGCTCACACCCGCGTACAAATGCTTGGGGTTGCCGCGTGACAAGATATAGCCGGCAGGAATGGTACCGAGCGCCATGGCCAGGGTTTCCGCGCTGCTGATCGCAGCCAGCTGGAAATTGCTCACGTGCAGATGTAACCCCAGCAAGGTGGCCAGCACCTTGTTCATGCCGATGGTCACGCCCGACAGCAGGGTCAAGCCGATGAAGCGCAGCAAGAAGGCGCGCAGCTCGTCTTCGCGCGCGCTGGCGGCCGCGTCTGGCTGGAATGGCAACGATTCACTCACTGCTGCGCCCCTTCACCAGCAAACGCGCGAGGCGCGCAAACGCCACGTTCATCGCTTGCGCCAGCAAGGCGATCACGAGCACGGCTAGCAGGACGACGTCCACGCGGCCCGACACTTCGCCGTTGAGCAGCAAGGAACCCATGCCGGGGCCAGCCGAAAACAGCAGTTCGCCGCCCAGGCAAGCGAGCCAGGCAAACGCCAGCGCATGCGTAACGCCCGTGACGATGGCCGGCATGGCGCCCGGCAGCAAAATCTGGCGCAGGGTCTGCCAGCGCGTCAGGGTCAGCACCTGCCCCACTTCGCGCAAGCGCCCTTCCACCTGCCGCATGCCCGCATACGTGTTGAGCACGGTCGGGTAAAAGGCGGCGATGGCGATCACCAGCAGCTTGGCGCCATCGCCATTGCCTACCCACAAGCCCAGCAAGGGGATCAGGCCCAGCAGCGGGACTTGGCGGATGCTGTGGAACAGCGGGCCGATCAGCCGGTCCGCCAGCGGCGACTGCGCCATCAGCGCGCCCGTGACGATGCCGGCGCTGCCGCCCAACAGCAGGCCGGCCAACGTCCTGCCCAGGCTGGCGCGCAAATGCACCCACAGTTCGCCCGTCAAGACCAGATCGCGCAAGCTGTGCGCCAGGTCACCCAAGGAGACAAAAATGTAGGCGGCCGCCGCACCCTGGCCGGACGCCCATTGCCAGGCGCCCAGCAAGGCCAGCGGCAGCAGCGCGCCCTTGATGATCAGTACTAAACGCTGCTTCATTTGGACTCTCCACCGCGTTTCCAGCGCATCAGCCACACTTCCAGCGCGTGGCAGAGCCGGTCCAGGCCAAAGCCGATCACGCCCGTCAGCACCACGCCCACCATCACTACGTCGAGGCGGAACATTTGCCGGCCCATTTCCATCATCTGGCCCAGGCCGCTGTCGGCGGCCAGCAATTCCGCGCCCACCAGCACCATCCACGAGCGCGACAGGGCGATGCGCATGCCCGTCAGCGCGGCCGGCACGATGGCGGGCAAGACGATCAGGCGGATGCGCTGCCAGCGCGAGAAGCAATACACTTGCGCCACTTCAAAATAGCGCGCAGACAGGTTGCGGATGGCGTCATGCACGGCCAGCGCGACGATAAAGAAGCTGGCCTTGGCGACGATAAACACCTTGAAGCTCTCGCCTATGCCGAACAGCAAGATAAACAGGGGGATCAGGGCCACCGTGGGCAGCTGGCGCAAGACATTGAAGGTGGGGTCGACATAGCTGCGCAAACCAGGCGACAAGCCCAGCACCACGCCAAACGCCAGGCCCGCGCTGGCGCCCAGGCCGAAACCGGCCAGCAGGCGGAACAGGCTGATACCCAGGTGCTGGCCCAGTTCGCCGCTCTCGGCCAGGTCGCGCGCTGTCAGCAGCACTTGCCATGGCGACATCAAGATGTGCGCAGGCATCCATTCGAAGGTGGTGGCGGCCGTCCACAGCAGCAGCAAGACCAGCGGCGATGCCCACACGGACCAGGGCGAGCGCACGAAGCGCCGCAGCCAGGGAACAGAAGCCGCACACGTTGGCGCAGTGGCGCGCGGCAAGGCGATAGTCAAGGAAGTCATGGCGCCCAGTAAGTTTGCAATTTTAGCTGCGCCAGCGCCTGGTTGACGAACTGGGGCGCGAACAGGCTGTCGACCTGCAGGGGCCGCGCTATCAGCCCCGCGCTCTTCGCATACGCCGCCTCGCCCACGTAATGCTGGCGCAGGCTGGCCGTAAACAACGGCGACCAGCGCGCCTGCCACGGCGTATGGTCGCCCGCCAGTTCGCGCCGCACCACGCTTTCCACCTGGCCCGCAGCCGCCTCGGTGCGCACATACTCATCTTCGCCGCCCGCGCCGGCGGCCCGGTGGTGCTCGTGCACATAGGCCGTCACCACGAGCTGGGCCAGCTGCGGATAGCGTTGCAGGAAACCGCTGTCGGCCCACAGCTCGGCGCGCATCTTCCAGTCCTGCGGCGGCGCCTTGCTGGCCCAGATGATCTTGCCGACCTTTTTATCTTCGAGCAAAAAGGCGTCGCTGAGGGTGAAGAAGGCGTCGGCGCCACCCGTGGCCACGGCCGCCGCGCCCGCCTGCGGATTGAGGTTGAGAATCTTGACGTCGCGCAGGGTCATGCCATTGGCTTCCAGCAGGCGCGCGAACGGGTATTCCCACGGCCGGCCACGATGCAGGGCGATCTTCTTGCCCTTCAAGTCCTTGATCGACTTGGCCGTGGAGCCGTTCGGCACCACCAGATAGGTATTGTTGGCGCTGCCGCCGGGCAAGATCAGCCGCGTCTGCAAGCCCGAGGCATTGGCGATAATCGATGGCAGATCGCCATACTGGGCCAGGTCGATCGAATGGTTGGCAAACGCTTCGTTGACTTGCGTCGCCACGGAATTGGTCGTGACGGGCACCCATTCCAGCTTCACACCCAGCTTGCCCAGCTCGGCCGCCAGCCAGCCTTGGGATGCCACCTGGGCGGCCGAGCCGGCAAACACGGTCTTACCGGACGGCGCCGTACGGGCCACGACGGCGATGCGCACGGCGGCCGGCAACGGCGCGGCGGCAGCCGCGATCGTTGGCGCCAGCAAGCTGGCCACCACGGCGGTAGCGAGTACCTTGCGCCAGCGCAAACGTAAGAAGTTCAATGACATCGGGGGCCTGTTCTTGAAAGGGTTACACCAGGTCGGTGGCGGGCAATAACGACAAGGCGCGCGCCGTGTCGATCAGCTTGCTCATCTTCCATTGCTGCAGCAGCACGCCGGGACCGAAATCGCGCGAACCGCCGATGGCTTCGGCCGCGATCTGTATCTGCGCGCCTTCTTCCAGCAGCAGGATGAATTCGGCCAGCTTCAGCAAGCCCTGCTTGCCCCACACGGTGGCGCCGCCGTTCGCCTCCAGGATGGCAGTGGCATGCGTATTGCGCGCGATTTCGCCGAGGATGAAATCGACTTCCGGCTGGCGGCGGTCGATATAGATGGGAATTTCGCGGATCAGCTGAAAGCGCTGCACGGGCACGTAGCGGATCGGCAACGTGCGGTGCGTCTGCGCCCACGCGCCCAAGGACGGCGAGTGGACGTGCGAGATAGACGTGACCTCGGGCCGTTCGCGGAACAGTTTTAAGTAACGCGCGCCGCCGTTGTTCGCGTCACCCACGATCACCGTGCCATCGAGCGCCAGCACGGCCGCCTTCAATGGCTGGCCGCGGCGGAACGGGCCCGGATCGTTGACCACCACGACCTTGTCGCCGCCAGGGGTGCGCTCGACAAAGCCCACCGTGCCGTTGGCCGTCAGGCTGCCAGTCTCGCGCAAGCCATCGAAGGCGATCTGCGCATCGCGCCGCACCTGCTCGACGAAGGCCAGTTCGGCCGCCGTCAACTCCTGTGCCTGTACTTGTTGTGCTTCCGCTTGTGCCACATCCGTCATGTCATGCTCCATTTGCTTGGGGTTGGAATACGGGTCAGTCATGCCTCTACTTTTGCAAGACGCGTGCCAGCGCCAGGGCCGGGGAAATGGTGGAGCGCTGCTGCCTGCGCAACAGCCGCTGCTGGCGTGGCAGCAGTGGCGTGCGCACGCGCTGTCGGCAAGCCAGCAAGCGGCGCGGGCACGTTTCCTGCACGGCTCAAGGCTTCACCCACCACCAAGGAATCCCATGACTACCGCACCATCTTCCGCTGTCGATACCGTCTGGTTCACCCGCTGCCCCGTGCCCACGGCCACGGGCCTGGCCTACAAACTGGGTTGGCTGGACGAAGAATTCGCCCGCGACGGCATCACCTTGAAAACCCTGCAGGAAGTGGGCGGCGAACTGGCGCGCCACCATTACGACCACGGCCTGTCCACGCTCGTGCGCGAAGGCGGCAACCTGCTGGCCCTGCCCGCGCGCGCGCAAGGGGCGCCCACGCGCCTGATCGGCCTGACGTGGATCGATGAATGGCAAGCCATCCTCGTGCGCCCCGGTTCCGGCATCACGACGCCGGCGCAGCTGCAGGGCAAGCGTCTGGCGCTGCCCGTCTTCCGCGCCGAGGACTTGCGCGAAAACCGGCGCGGGCGCAGCATCGCGCGCGGCATGAGCCTGGCCGGCTACAAGGGCGTGCTGGCGTCGACCGGCCTCACGCTCGATGATGTACGGCTGGTGGAAGTGGGAGCCGACGCCCAGGCATCGGCCAATCTGGGCGCGGGACTGTGGCAAGGCATCGCGCCGCTGCTGCGCGGCGAAGTCGATGCCGTCTACGTGAAAGGCGCGGCGGCGGCCGAGGCGGCCCGCGCGGCGGGACTGGAAGTGGGGATCGACATCGACGCCCTGCCGGACCGGCGCTTCCGCGTGAACAACGGCACGCCGCGCCCGATCACCGTACATGAAACCATGCTGGAACAGCATTTCGAGCTGGTCGTGCGCTTTTTGACGCAGACGCTGCGCGCCGCGCACTGGGCCCGCAGCCACCAGGCCGACGTGCTGGCCATCCTGCAGGGCGAAACGCGGGCCGGCGCCGGCGCCGTGGCCGAAGCTTATCGGGACGGTTTTCATCTGACCCTGGCGCCCGACCTGTCCGATGAAAAGGTGGCGCTGTTCCGCCAGCAGAAGGATTTTCAGCTGCAGCACGGTTTTCTTGACCGCGACGTGGATATCGAGAGTTGGATCGACCGGCGGCCGCTGGAGGAAGCGCAGCGGCGGCTGGAGGCGCTGCTGAGGGTGGCGGCCTAGTTTGGTGTTGTCGGCTTACACTGCGCTAAGCCGACCTACCGCTGCGCCAGGCCGGCCATTTTTACATCAATCAATCGCCATCAGAACTGGATCGTGTAGGACGCCCCCACCGTGCGGCCCTGGCCGATGATGACGGTGTCGCCGTTGACGGCGCCCGGCACGAAGCTGGTCAAGGTGTGGTTGCGGTAGACCTTGTCGGCCAGGTTGTTCGCATACGCCGTGATGCGGTGCTTGCCGCCCGGGAGCACATACGACAGGCGCGCATTGGCCAGCGCGAAGCCGCCCTGGTTCAGCAGGTCGCGCGCGGCGTTTTGCGGGTCGACATAATAGTACTGCTTCGACGTGTAGCGTACGTCGCCGCTGAAGACCAGCTGCGCGCCATTGCCCAGCGGGTAGCGGTAATCGGCCGCCAGCAAGGCCGTCACGTGGGGCGAGCGCACGAATTCATTGCCGGAGCGGTCGCCGCCATTGTTCTGGATGGCGAAATCGTCGAATTCCGTGCGCAGCAGGCCGATATTGGCGTTGATGTGCAAGTTGTCCGTCGGCTGCGCCTCGATCTCGAATTCCGCGCCATTCACGTGGGCCTTGCGCACGTTCTGCAGGTAATTGACGCTTTGCGTGGGGTCGCCGTTGTACACGCCCGTGATATTGACCTGCACGTTCTTGTAGTCATAGTGAAAAACGTTGGCGTTGAAATTCAAACGCCCGTCCAGCCATTCCGACTTGATGCCCGCCTCGAACGAGTTCAGGGTTTCCGGCTTGACCGTGTTCAGGGCCCTCACGTCCGTGGCGCTCGTGTTGTAGCCGCCCGACTTGATGCCGTGTGCGTATTTCAGGTAGCCGCGCAAGGTGCGGCTGAAGCGGTATTCGGGTGTCACGTCGTAGGTCAGCGCGTTCCACGTGGTCGAAGGATTCGACGTGAAGTTATTGTTGGCCACCGAGGCGGCTGCGTAATTGCCGCCGCGGACCGTGTTCCACCAGCTGGCCGCATCGCCAAACGTCACCGTGTTCGATGCGGCCTGCACGCGCTGCAAGTCCAGGTCCTTGGTTTCCGTCGTCCAGCGCAAGCCGAACGTGGACAGGAACTGTTCGCTGAAGTTGACGGTCGTGCTGCCGAAGATGGCCGCGCTGCGCGCCTTGTGCTGGTAGATGGTGCGGTTGTAGCCGACAGGCTGGGTGCTGCCCGCCAGCGCCGGCACGGTGCCGTTGGGCAGGCGCGCGCCGGCCGAATCGGAATCGATCTTTTCATTGAAGTAGAACAGGCCCGCCACCCAGCTCACGGCGCCGTTTTGCGGCGACGTCAGGCGCAGCTCCTGCGACACTTGCCGGCTGCTGGCCTTCGAGCGGCTGCGGCCCACTTCCAGCGGCGTGTTGTCGCTGTCGCCCGTCGCTTCGTTCCTGAAATTTTCATAGCCGGTGATCGACGTCAATGTCAGCTCGCCCAGCGCATATTCCAGGTTCAGCTGCGCGCCGCCCTGTTTCACGTCGCTGTCGGCCGGTGCGTTCGTGCTCACGTCATCGGGACTGGTGCTGGGGATGTAGCCATTGCGGTACACGCCATTGGCGCCATAGCTGGCCACCGTCGTCGTGGCGCCCTTGGTCGTGTAGTCGCGGTAATGCAGGTTCAGGTTCGCCGTCAGGTCGCGCCCGATCAGGGCCTTGAGCTGGCCGCGGATGGCGCTGTCCTTGAGTTTTCCATCGCGCTCGCCCGTAAACTGGTTGTGGAAGCGGCCCTTGTCCTGCTGCTCCGTGTGGAAAGACAAACGCCCCGCCAGCACCTCGTCGACCAGCGCGCCGCCAATGGCGCCTTCGGCCAGCTTGGTGTCGTAGCTGCTGTAGTCAAGCTTGGCGTAGCCACTGGACTTGAACGAAGGCTTGCGCGAAATGACGTTGATGGCGCCGCCCGTCGTGTTCTTGCCCCACAAGGTGCCTTGCGGGCCGCGCAGCACTTCCACCCGGTCCAGGTCGAACAGGGGAAAGCCCGTGGCGCTGGAATTGCTGATGTAGACGTCGTCGAGGTAAAAGCCGACGGGATTCGGGAAATCGATCTGCTGCTGGCCCGCGCCGACGCCGCGTATCCACCAGCGGGGGCGGCCATGCTGCTGCGTGCCGGCCGAGGCGTTCGGCACGTAGTTGAGGATTTCGCTGGCCGAGCGGCCGATGCCCGTGTCGAGCAGCTCCTTGCCACCGAGGACTGTGATCGCGCTCGGCACCTTCTGCGCCGATTCCTCGCGCTTCTGCGCGGTCACCGTCACCGATTGCAGGGAGGCGCCCTCGCCCCCGCCGTTCGCGTCGGCCGCGGCAATGGCATCGGCGCCGGGCGCTTCGGCATGGGCCATGCTGGAAGCGAGCATCAGGCCGCCGATGGCGAAGGCCGAGCGCAGCGCGCGGCGCACCGGCGTCAAATGAAAGGGGAAAGAAGAAACGGCGGCGGGGGCAGTCGAACGGCGCATGGGTAATTATCCTTGAGTAAAGTCAAAACGCGAGATGGTGATGACCTGTATTGCAAGGCGCATGCCCGCTGCCGCAGCGCAGCAAAATCGTGCTCAAGTGATTGATTTCAAAGGAAGACTATCATCATGATAGTGCTGTTGATTTGGCAGCAGCGGCGCTGCCGCGTGCTGCCTGCGCGACAGCAGGCGGTGACGCTGCTGTCGCGCCAACAGGGAAAGGATCAGGCAGCGCGCAAGAGTGCCGACGTGTGTCCGCGCACGAGCGGCAGCACTTCCTCGCCCACCCGGTACGCTTCTTCCAGGTGCGGCGTGCTGGCCAGGATGAAGGCGTCGGCACCCAGCTGCACCAGTTCGTCGAGGCGTTCGGCCACCTGCTGGTAGCTGCCGACGATGCCCTGCGTCTGCCCGCCGCGCAGCAAGTTGAAGCCGGACCAGATGTTCGGCGCCGTGATCAAGTCCTTATAGCTGTTCAGGGTCGTCGGGCGGTTGCCCCGCTGGCGCGCCGCGCCCACGGAATCGCCGCCATCGGCGCCGAGGAACTGGCGCAGGGTGGCGGGGTCCACGGCGTCAAAACCCTTGCGCACTTCGTCCCACGCTTCTTCTTCCGTGGCGCGGGCCACGATGTCGACGCGCACGGCGCATTTGATCTTGCGGCCCAAGAGCGCCGTCTTTTCATGCACGCGGGCGAATTTCTCGCGCAGCTGCTCGAACGGTTCCAGCCACGTCAGGTAGTAATCGGCATGCTTGGAAGCGGAACCGAGGGCCGCGTCGGATGAGCCGGAAAAATAAATCTCGGGGAAATCCTGCTCCGACAGCGGTGTGGCCAGGCCCGCGTCTTCCACCTGATAGAACTTGCCCTGGTAGGAAAACGGCCCGCCGCGCCACACGCCGCGCACCACGTCGAGAAATTCCGTCGTGCGCGTGTAGCGGTCGTCGTGACCGGCCGAATCGCCCCACCACAGCTGCGCCGGACCGCCTCCGCCCGTGATCACGTTGTACAGGGCGCGGCCGCCCGTAGCCCGCTGCAGGCTGGCCGTCATGCGCGCGGCCACCACGGGATTCAAAAAACCGGGCTGGAACGGGATCATGAAGCGGAAGGTGCTCGTCTCGCGCGCCAGCAGCGCGGAAATGGCCCACGGTTCATCCGTCATGGGGAAAGACGGAATCAAACCGCCCTGGAAGCCCGACAGCTCGGCCGCGCGGGCGATCTCCGCCAGATAGTCGATATACGTAAAACCGTCGGCGCCGCCGCCACCGAGGCCGGCCTGGCGCAGGTTGTCATTGCCGGGAAACCAGTCGCCGCGAAACGGCGTGCGGGCGCGGTGCGAACTCGGTTCGCCATGCGTGGGGATGCGCCAGAAAAAATCGATTGCCATGTAGTGGTACTCCTTCAAATTAGGGGATTCAGGCCGCTTGCCGTTGCGTGTTCAAAGCCACCCGCACCAGCGGCAGCACGTGTTCGCCGATACGGTAGGCTTCCTCGAAATGGGGGATGGCGGCCAGCACGAAGCTAGAGATTCCCGCCTGCGCGTAGGCCTCGAGCGCAGCGCTGACCTGTGCATAGCTGCCGACCAGGGCGCCACGGGCGCCCGTCTGCGCTTGCGCAAAGCCTGGCCAGAAGGCTGCGGCACCGGCATCGAATGGCGCATCGTCAGGCAGTCCTGCCCCGCTGCGGTAGCGGCGCGCGTCGCGCAGCGCTTCCTCGAACGTTTCACGGGCCAGCACGTCGATGCGCACACCCGCCGCCACCGTGCGGCCCAGCTGGCGCGCCTGCGCTTGCAGACTGGCGATGGAAGGCTGCAGGGCCTCCACGGGCGCCGCATCGAACACGTGCACGTCGGCCTGGCGCGCCGACAGGGCCAGCGCCTCCGACGACTCACCGGTCAAATAGATGGTGTTAACGGGGTGGTTCGCCAGCGGCCCCTTGAAGCCGCCGTCCTGCACCTCGAAGAACTTGCCCTTGAAGCTGAACGGTGATGTGCTTTGCACGCCGCGCGCCACCGTGATGAATTCATCGATGCGGGGCAGAATATCGGCGTCCGGCACGGTATCGCCCTGGCGCCGGCGCGCTGCCGCATCGCCGCCGTGACCGATCTGCCAGGCAAGGCGCCCGCCCGTAAAGCGCTGGAAGCTAACGGCATTCTTCGCCGCATACACGGCCGAACCCCAGGCCGCGTCGAATTCTGCGATCAGTTTCAGGTGGCGCGTGCTGCGGGCCAGGTAGCCAGCGACGATCCAGCTTTCATCGCCCTGCGTATCGTGGCGTATCTGGATGCCATCGAAGCCCGAAAGATCGGCCGCGCGGGCGATCTGGTGCAGGTAATCGAAATAATTGAAGGGCGGACGCACGCCGCGCGGGTCACTCACGCCCGCCTGTAAGGGACTGGGCGCGCCAGCGGCTCGCTCGCCCCGGCGAGAAATGCCGGGCGCCGCGTAACGGCCATCGCCGCTGGTGGGCAATTGCCAGATGAATTCGATGGTCATGCATGGACTCCTGTCGTGGGTCAAAGAAAAGGTCGCGGCGCATCGTGCGTGGCGATCTGCCCTTCCCTCCTCGCAGAAAACATGCCATGCGCTGGCTACCCATCGGCGCCCGAAACTGCTGCTTGCGCAGCAATCGGCTGCAGCCACGGCAGCAATGTGTTGCGCGCGCAGCAGCCATGAAAAAAGCCGGAGCCGCATCACTGCGGGTCCGGCTCCGGGAAGTCCATCGAGCGCCTAGTCGATGGCGCCCGCCTTTTTCAAAAAGGTGCGCAAGATGTTGCGGCTCAGGTTCAAGTGCCTGGCCGTGCGTACCTGGTTGCGCTCGTTGCGCTCCCACGCGGCGCGCACCAGTTCCTGCTGCATGGCTTCGAACTCCACGGCTTCGCCCGAGTCGAGCAAGGCTTGCCAGGCGCGGGCAAAACGCTCGGCGGCCAACAAGTCGTCCTGGCCGGCCGCGCCATGGGCCGCATACGCGATATCGGCGCCGCCGGCCCACGCATCTGGAACAGGTACAGAGACAGGTGCGGCGGCAGGCGCGCGGTGCCAGCCAGACAAACTCAAGTCCTCGTCCCGCACGACGCCGCTGCGGCAGACGAGCAGCGCGCGGTGGATGACATTTTCCAGTTCGCGGATATTGCCCGGCCATGGATAAGCGAGCAAGGCCTGCTGCGCATCGGGGCCCAGTTCCACCTCGCCCAGGTGCAATCGCTGCGCATAGATGGCCATAAAATGGCGCGTCAGCGGCATGATGTCGCCCGGACGCTCGCGCAAGGGGCGCAGCGGCAGGCCGATCACCTGCAGCCGGTAATACAGGTCTTCGCGGAAGCGCCCTGCCCGCACGGCTTCGGCCAGGTCCACGTTGGTGGCCGCGATCAGGCGCACGTCGATGGGGATGGCGCGCCGCGCGCCCAGGCGCACCACTTCGCGCTCCTGCAGCACGCGCAGCAGCTTGACCTGCATCGCCAGCGGCAAGTCGCCGATTTCATCGAGGAACAGGGTGCCCCCGCTGGCCGTCTCGAACCAGCCCGGCTTGCCCTGCTGCGCGCCCGTAAACGCGCCTTTTTCATAGCCAAACAGCTCGCTCTCGACGAGGGTTTCGGAAAACGCGCCGCAGTTGATCGCCACAAAGGTCTGTTCGGCGCGCCCGCTCAAGCCGTGCACGTGGCGCGCGATCAGTTCTTTTCCCGTCCCTGTTTCGCCTGTGATCAGCACCGTCGCCTCGCTGGGCGCGATGCGCTCGATCAGTTCGTGCAGCTGGCGCGAACGAGGATCGGCAAAGACAAAGGCCGTGGCGCGCACCAGCAAGCTCATTTGCTGCGGGTCGCGGAAGGCGACCAGCGCCTCGCTGTCGCCGTCATCGCCGGCGCCACGGGCAAGGTGGGCGCTGCGCGCGAAATCGCTGCTGAAATTGTGGGCTAAGAGTTCCATGGGCCGACTATACCGCGCTCCATCTCCCGGCGTGAACGAATGGTGCCGCGCTAGCTTATCCGGATTTTGCATATGCGGGGCGTGGGCCCGAACCTTGCTGCGGCAAAGGCGCGGCAATGTGGCCTGCCCGGCAACCCGCACACGCTGGCGCGGGCCGCTTGACCGCCGTTTGACTATGCCTGGTCCGGATCGAAATGCTTGCGCAAGCCTTGCCAGCACTCGAAATAGTCATTCTGCAGCAGTTCGCCGTTCAAGGCGAATGGCGTCGGCTTGAGGATGGTGCGCGTCTCGAACATGAAGGCCATGGTATCGGCCACCTTCACGGGCGCGCTCGTGTCGCTGTGCGAGGCCTTTTCAAACGTCTGCGCATCGGGGCCATGGCCGGACATGCAGTTGTGCAGGCTGGCCCCGCCCGGCACAAAACCGGCCGCCTTGGCGTCATAGACGCCGTGGATCAGCCCCATGAATTCGCTGGCTACGTTGCGGTGGAACCAGGGCGGCCGGAACGTATGTTCGGCCGCCAGCCAGCGCGGCGGGAAGATGGCGAAATCGATGGCGCCCAGCAGCGGATTTTCGCTCGGTGCCTGCAGCACGAGGAAGATCGACGGGTCGGGATGGTCGTAGCTGATCGAACCGATGACGTTAAACCGGCGCAAATCGTATTTGTAGGGCGCGTAATTGCCATGCCAGGCCACCACGTCCAGCGGCGAATGGTCGAGCGTTGTGCGCCACAGATGGCCGCCGAACTTGGCCAGCAATTCGCATTCTCCGTCGATATCTTCATAAGCCGCGTGCGGCGTGAGGAAGTCGCGGCTGTTGGCCAGGCCGTTCGAGCCGATGGGCCCCATGTCGGGCAGGCGGAAGGCCGTGCCGAAGTTTTCGCACACATAGCCGCGCGCGGTGCCGTCCGGAAGGGTCACGCGGAAACGCACGCCGCGCGGGATCACGGCGATTTCCTGCGGTTCCAGCTCGATCAAGCCCAGTTCCGTGGCGATCGCCAGCCGGCCTTCCTGTGGCACGACCAGCAATTCGCCATCGGCCGAGTAAAAGAAACGCTGCATGGAGCGGTTGGCCGCATACACGTGGACGGCGCAGCCGCTCATCGTTTCGGCGCTGCCATTGCCGGCCATCGTTTGCCAGCCGTCGATGAAGTCCGTTGGCGTCGCGCTGTCGGGCAGCGGCAGCGGATCCCAGCGCAGCTGGTTGGGTGGCGTGGGCGGCATCGCATGGAAATCGCTGACGATGCGGGTGTTTTCCACCAAGGTGAATGGCGGATGCTGGCTGGCGGGACGGATGCGGTACAGCCACGAGCGCCGGTTCTGCGCGCGCGGCGCAGTGAAGGCCGTGCCCGACAATTGCTCCGCGTACAGGCCCAGTGGTGCCCGCTGCGGCGAATTCTGCCCCTGTGGCAAGGCGCCGGGTACGGCTTCCGTGGCAAATTCGTTGCCGAAGCCGCTCTGGTAGCCGGCGCCTATCATGCCGGCTCCGCCAGGCCATCGGCCGCGTCGCGCAGCAAGCCTTGCACCACGTCGGCATTGCCGATGGCGCCCATGGCCAGCAAGGCAAAGCGTGCCAGGAACAGGGGTGAGCGCTGTTCGCCCAGGCCACCCATGGTGTGGCATAGCTCGGTGTAAAGATTGTCCAGTTCGATGTCGGTCATGCTATCTCCTTAATAACTTTTACTGACCCGCTGCGCAAAGTGCTGGGGTCAGACCCGGCGGGGGTGCACGCCCCAATGGGGCGCGTACCGCTCCCGAAGGGACTGACCCCGGATTTAGCCAGCGCTGCTGCCACCTGCTCCGCCTGCACTTGCCGCCAGCGCCCCAGCACATGCCCATCCGGCCGCACGAGGTAAAAACTGCCTGGCAAGGCATCGAACAGCGGGAATACCTGCGCCGTGTGGTCCCACGCGTCCCCTTGCGCCCCGCTGCGGGCGATCGCCACGGTCGTCAACGGCAATGTATCGCCCAGCGCCAGCAATTCCGCAGGCACGCAGCCATCGTCGCTGAAGTACAGCCCCGTGAAATCGCCATCAGTGCGGTTCACCAGATCGGTAATATACCCCGCTTTCTGCCCGCCGTTGTGCAGCAGCGCCAGCGGACACTCGGGCAAGACCGTGCCCGGTGCGGGACCGGCGGCAAACGTCGCACTATCTGGCGTATTCAAGGCCGACTGCGCATACGCGATGGCGCTCGTCTGGCGCGGGTTGATCAAGGAGCGCACGTGCGCGTGCTTGCCCGCCAGCCCCAGCACGGCCGTGCGCATGAGATCGAAGGCGAACGTGGGCGGCGCCATGAATTCCGTGCTTTTGGTGCCGTGGCGCAGGTTTTCATGAGCGGCGTACACGCGCTCATCCGAATAGCTGTCCAGCAAGGCATGCGGTGCCTGGCCCCTGACCACGTAGGCGAGCTTCCAGGCCAGGTTATCCGCATCGTCGATGCCGGAGTTCGCTCCGCGCACGCCGAAGATGGGCACCAGATGGGCCGCATCGCCTGCGAACAGCACGGGGCCGTGCCGGTATTTTTCCAGCGTCAATGCGTTGGCTCTATAGATGGTGATCCACACGGGATGCCAAGGCTTTTTCTCCCCCATCATGGCCAGCAGGCTGTCGACACGGGGCGCCACGTTTTCCAGCAGCACGGCCGCCTGCGCATCCTCGTCGTCGCGCAACTGGTAGTCGATGCGCCAGATATCGTCGGGCTGCTTGTGCACCAGCACGGTGGAGCCAGGATTCGACGGCGGATCGAAATACGCGAGGCGCTCCGTCGGGCGGTCGCTCTTCAGGTGGATATCGACGATCACATAGCGCCCTTCATAGCTGGTGCCCTGCAATTTCAAGCCCAGCGCCTCGCGCACGACACTGCGCCCGCCATCGGCCGCCACCAGCCAGTCCGTGTCGATCCGGTAAGTGTCGTCAGGCGTGGCCACCGTGACCGTGGCGCCATTGGCGCGCCGATCCACGCCAGTGACCCGCGTTTGCCAGCGGATATCGATCAGTTCAGGCTGGCGTTCGGCCGCATCGAGCAGGAATTGCTCGATATGGTATTGCGCCAGGTTGACCATGGGCGGCAGCTTCTGGTTCGCGTCTTGCGGCATCGTGAAGTGCAGCACTTCCTCGTCGCGGTAAAAACTGCGCCCACCGGCCCACGGCAATCCTTTGCTGATAAAGCCGTCGAGCGCGCCCAGGCGTTCGATGATTTCCAGGCTGCGCCGCGAGATGCAGATGGCGCGGCTGCCCGTGCAGACGCCATCGTCCGCTTCGATCAGCACGCTGCGTACGCCGTGGCGGGCCAGGCCTAGGGCCGTAGCCAGGCCGACGGGGCCGCCGCCGACGATCAGGACAGGGACGTGCTGGATGCCAGTGCCCGCCGGCTTGCCGGGCGGATACACCTTCGGCACATGGGGATAAGGGTGGAACATGTCGCTCATGATAGGTCCTCTTCAATCAAGATTGTTCTTTGCCGCCACGGGCGATGGGCAGGGTCAGCACGATGGCCGCGCCCGCCACCAGCAGCACGCTGGCGTACAGCAAGCCCGTGGCAAAGCTGTGCGTGAAATCCTTCAGCCAGCCCACGACGACGGGATTCAGGGCCGAGCCGATATTGCCCGTCGCATTGATGACGGCGATGCCGATGGCGCGCGCCCCCAGGCTCAGGGCACGGTCCGGCGTGGTCCAGAAGACGGACATGGCCGTGTACGCGCCCGTCGATGCCATGCATACGCCCAGCAACTGCACGATGGGATTGGCCGAATACGCCGTGAAGAGCCAGCCGGCGGCCGACAGCAGCATGGGCCAGACGATGTGCCAGCGGCGTTCCTGCAAGCGGTCCGAGCGGCGGCCCCAGGCAATCATGCCGATGACGGTGCATACTTGCGGAATGGCGGCCAGCAGACCGATCTGCGTGTTGCTGGCATTGCTGTTAAAACTTTTCACGATCAGCGGTGTCCACACGGCCACCATGGCCAAAGTATTCACCAGGCAAAAATAAGCGACGCCGAATTTCAATACCGTGGGCGACAGCATTTCCGCCAGCACCGAGGTGTTCTGCCGCAGCGCCACCGGTTTGTGCTCGGCCGCCAGCATGCGCTCCAGCACCTGCTGTTCCAGCTTGCTCAGCCAGTTCGCCCTGTTGGGCGAGTCGTCGAGGTAACCATACACGGCCAGCCCCAGGAATACGGATGGCATGCCTTCGAGCAAGAACAGCCATTGCCAGCCCTTCAAGCCCCAGTGACCGTCGAGCCCCAGGATCAGGCCCGACAAGGCCGAACCGATGGCGGCCGTGACGGGCATGGCGATCATGAACAGGGCATTGGCGCGCGCCCGGTAGGCGCTGGGAAACCAGTACGTCAGGTACAGCAGCATGCCGGGCAGAAAGCCAGCCTCCGTCACGCCCACTAAAAAGCGCAGCGCATACAGGCTGACAGGGCCGCTGGCGAACAGGGTCGCCGTCGAGGCCAGCCCCCACGCGATCATCATGCTGCCTATCCATTTACGCGCGCCGATGCGGGCCAGCACGATGTTGCTGGGGATGCTGCAGGCGATATAGGCGATGTAAAACAGGGTGGTGGCAAAGCCGAACTGGGTGCCGGACAAACCCAGGTCCTGCATCATGGTCAGGCCGGCAAAGCCGATATTGATGCGGTCCAGAAAGGAAAACACGAACAGCAGGAACAGAAATCCCAGCAGGTGGCGCGATACCTTGCGCATCACCTGCTGTTCCAGTTGATTGGCGGCCACGTCAGGAACGGGCGCGGTGGCGGCGGGGGTGGCGATGGTCATGCTTGTCTCCATAAGGTGTCGCCCTCCCCTTGTTATTGTTCTTGGGTGAGAGCGGCCGGGTGATCCCGGCTTGAAACACAGTATGCAGACGGCGATGCCGCCGGTTGTCCCCATTTTGGGGACATTTTGCGGCCAAAACAGTCAGAAAGGCGGAGCCATTGCTACGTCCAAGGAACTAGACAGGCGCTGGCGCCATGCACAGGGCGAACAACTGGCGCTGGCTGGAAATGCCCAGGCGCTTATAGGCGCGCTTCTGGTAAGTCGTCACGCTGGACGGTTGCACGCCCATGATCTCGGCGATTTCCACGGCCGTGAGGCCTTCAAGCACGCAGCGCAATACGTCCAGTTCGCGCTTGCTCAAGGCGGGGCAATGCTGGCGCAGCCTTGCCAGCATCATGGGCGCGACGCCCTGCGTATTCTGGCCGTTCAGGCTGTAATGGTGCTTGACGGCATGGGCAAACAGCGGCGACAGGGTTTCGATGCCGGCTACTTCACCGGCCTGGAACTGGCCCTGGCTGCTGTCGCGATAGAAATTGACGGATAGCCAGATATCGCCGGCCGGCTGCACCAGCAGGGATAGCCGGTCCGAGACATTCGGTTTTTGGTAGCAGGCGGCGCGGTAGCCGGGATGGTCGATCTCGTCGCTGGCCTGCTGGTGCAGCACGATGGCGGGATCGATTTTCCGTCCCGGCGCCGGCGCGATCACGCGCTGGTTGCCATCGAGCGCGTAGTAATGGCGCGCGTAGCTGTCGGCAATATCTTGCAGGAAACGTCCGCCGCGCCGGTCGGCCACGGCGACAGTGCGTGGCCGGTTGCCGAATTCATAGGCAAAGATCGTGCACTGGGCAATCGGCGCGACCGTGCTGACCGTCTTCAGGATGGCCCCGGCGACGGCATTCACGTCGGCATGGCCAATGGCAGCCATCAGCTCCAGGGTACGCCCGAAGTCCAGCTGCCCTTCCCCCTGCCGCCGCTCGACGCGCCAGTAACGCATATCTGCGTCCTTACTGCCCGCGCTGCGGCAACACCCAGTCCGGCCGGATGTAATGGCAGGTGTAGCCGTGCGGCAAGCGCTGCAGATAATCCTGGTGCTCGGGTTCCGCTTCCCAGAACGGGCCGGCCGGCGCCACTTCCGTCACCACCTTGCCGGGCCACAGGCCGGAGGCGTCGACGTCGCGGATGGTGTCTTCGGCCACCTTTTTCTGCTCGTCGCTCGTGTAATAGATGGCTGAGCGGTAGCTGGTGCCGCGGTCATTGCCCTGGCGGTTTTCCGTGCTGGGATCGTGGATCTGGAAGAAGAATTCCAGGATCTTGCGGTAGCTGATGGTGTTCGGGTCGAAAATGATCTCGATCGCTTCCGCATGCGTGCCATGGTTGCGGTAGGTGGCGTTGGCCACGTCGCCGCCGCTGTAGCCCACACGCGTGGCGATCACGCCCGGATAGCGGCGCAGCAAGTCTTGCATGCCCCAGAAGCAACCGCCGGCCAGGATTGCCGTTTCATTGTCTTGTGCCATGGTCTCTTTCCCGTTCTATCTAGTCAGAAGCAGCTATCTTACCCTGTCACGCGACTTTCTTCAGCGGGCCAGCAAGCGCTTGAGCTGCGCCGCCTGGTAGGCGCCGATGGCGTCGTTGAACAGGCAGCGGATCAGCGGGTCGTCGACGATGTCGGCTTCCGCCAGCTCCGCCCGCGCTTCGGCATCGAAAGGGCCATCGTTGATGCGCATGTACATCGACGTCAGCGATTCACCGAGCACCAGCGCCGCATGGCATTTCACCAGCGGCACCTCGGTGGTCCAGCCGGGCGCCTCGTCCGTCTCCGGTACGAGGTCGATCAAGTCGCCGTGCGTGCGGTAATGCATGACGGTGGCCGCACCGTCATGGCCGTACAGCGACAATCGCCACAAACGCGGTTGCTGGAAGTAGCTGTCCTCGGGCAGTTCCATGTCACGGTAGCGTTCAAGCAAACCGTGGCGGCAGAAATCGAATACCAGCGCTGCGTCGGCATCGCTCAAGGGCGCGAAACGGCGCGCGATGTCCGCCGTGGCGGGCGGCGGCGCCTCGGGGCGGTAGTCGAAATCCACGTCTTGCGGCCCCACGGGTACCACCCAGGGCAAGGGTTCAGCGCTGCTCACGCCGTGTGCGTCGAGCAGCACGGCCGTCGATGGATCGAGGCGGAAGATGTGCGCCTCGGGCAGCGCGGCGCCGATTTCATCGGCAAAGCGGCGGTAGGTAATCGGGAACATCGCGTGGTTGTACCAGGACCAGTCTTCCTGCACGAACTGGCAAGAGCTGGGCACGATGTACCGTGGCGCCAGCGCGCGCAGCTGCGGCACCCAGTCGTCGGGAAGCTCGACGGGGCCAGGCTGCGCTTGCGACGGCGCGATGACGGCGATCTCGCGCATGGTCTGGAATGGCCACAGCACCATGTCCCACGGCGCAAAGGCGGCCAGCTGTTCAAGCGTCTCGGGGCCGATCCAGGAATCGACAACGTTCAGCACGTTCAGCCCGTCCGCGCGCACCTGGAACAGCGAGTCGACATCGTCATCGAGCGCGCGGCGCGGAATCACCTCGATGGCACCCACCTGCACGGGCACGTCCACGTGCAGGCGCCGCACCTGTGTAAAACCCAGCGCGCGCAGCATCGCGAACAGTTCGTCGAATACGCAGTACAGGTAGATGGGCGTGGCGCGGTCGAGCACATCGAGGCTGTCGAGCGAGCAATGGTCGTCGTGGAAGTGCGAGATGAAGACGGCATCCCAGCGCAGCCGGCGCACGGCGTCCAGGTCGAAGCGCACGGACGGAAACGCGTGGCAGTTGCGGCTGAACGGATTTTCGACGATGGGATCGAAGGCGATGGCCGTGCCTTCGCATTCGAAGACATAGCCGGCGTGCAGGATGCGGGAGATTTTCAGGGGCATGGGAGGCGGGGAATGCAGAAAGAACCCCAACAGCGTAAATGCTGGGGTCAGACCCGCCGGGTCTGACCCCGGAATTTGCTTTCGGGGTGAGAAAAACGCCGGGAATGCTCAGTACGGATTATTCAGCACATCCATCGCAAAATACGTAAAGATCATGTCCGCGCCCGCGCGCTTGATGGCGCCCAGGGTTTCCTGCACCACGCGGCGCTCGTCGATGGCACCGGCTTGCGCGGCGAACTTGATCATCGCGTATTCTCCGCTGACCTGGTAGGCGCCGATCGGCAAGCGCGTCACTTCGCGCAGGTCGCGGATGATGTCCAGGTAGGCGCCTGCCGGTTTGACCATCAGCGCATCGGCGCCTTCGGCTTCGTCGATCAGGGACTCGCGCACGGCTTCGCGGCGGTTCATCGGGTCCATCTGGTAGGTCTTGCGGTCGCCCTTCAGGGTGCTGCCGGCCGCGTCGCGGAACGGGCCGTACAGGCCCGAGGCGAACTTGGTCGAATACGCCATCACGGGCGTGTCGTGGAAGCCGGCCGCGTCTAGCGCGCTGCGAATGGCCGCCACCTGGCCATCCATGGCGGCCGATGGGGCAATGATGTCGGCGCCCGCTTGGGCCGCGATGACGGCTTGCTTGCCCAGGTTGAGCACCGTGCTGTCATTGTCGACCGTGTCGCCATGCAGGATGCCGCAATGGCCGTGGTCCGTGTATTCGCAGAAGCAGGTGTCGGACATCACCACCATTTCCGGCACGGCGTCCTTGATGATGCGCGACATGCGCGCCACCAGGCCGTCCGGGTTCAGGGTGTCCGTGCCGTGGCTATCCTTGTGGTGCGAAATGCCAAAGGTCATGACGGAGCGCAGGCCGGCGCGCGCGTAGCGCTCCACTTCCTGCGCCAGTTTCGCTTCAGGAATGCGGCGCACGCCGGGCATGGACTTGATGTCGATGAAATCGCTGCTGCCTTCGTCGACGAAGATCGGCAGGACCAGGTCGCGCGGATTGATCTCGGTTTCGCGGAACAGCTCGCGCAGTTGCGGGGTCGCGCGCAGGCGGCGCATGCGCGAAGTGGGGAATTGTGCTGGCATGGGGTGACTGGCTTCAGGTTAACAACGCCGATAAGTATACGCCGATCGCGCCGCTTGCGCCGGACCGCCCGGCAAAAAAGCCGCACAGGTCAAAAAACCCGCCCCGCGCCGTCATTGCGCGTGCAGCAGGGCCGCCACTTGCCAGCGCATGTCGGCCGCCAGTTGCACCAGCATGGCGCCGCGCCGGCGCGCATCCGCCCGCTTTTTCGACGGCACCAGGGCCAGGTCCGGCATCCGGCAGGGCCCGCACGGCAGGCGGAAATTGCCGTCGCTGGCGGGCTGCGCATGCAGTTCACGCCACGCCAGGTCGTAGTCGCACGAGATATGGCGGCGCCGGCGCCAGTTCAGCGCGATGCGGTTGGCGTTGCTGACCAGTTCCAGGTGGCCGCAGCCGAAGAAATCACCGAAGTCGCGCAAGGCGGCCACCATCAGGTTTTTCGGCCGGCAGCCATGCAGCGCCCGCGTGGCCTCTTTCACCGCCTGCGCGCCAGCGGGGGAACGCAAGCCCTGCAAGGCGCCCAGCTGGATGACGGCGCCGCCTGGCTGGGGGTGGAACAGGAAACTGGCCAGGTACAGCGGCACGCCGTCGCGTGTCAGGCGCAGGCACAGTTCCCCTTCGCGGTGGCTGTCGCGGATGGCCGTCAATTTCAGGCGGTAGGTGGCGCCATCCTTGCCTTCGATGGCGGCCAGCACCAGCGCGCGCCGAGCCGCGTATTCCACCAGCGGCCGCGCGCCCGCCTGCCACAGGAAGCGGTAATGCCCGCGCAGCAGGTCCACCCGCGCCGCGCAGCCGAAATGGCGGTTGGCGTAGGGACGATAGATCTTGTACAGCAGGCTGGGATGGGCTTGCGCCAGCGCCGGCAGTCCCGGCGTCGCGGCGATGAACGCTTGCCAGCGCGCGCGCTGCCGGGGAAAGACGATGGCCCCCAGCGCGGCCTTGATGCGGTGGCCATGCTGGCGCAGTGGCGCCTGCTGTGGCGCGGCGTTGTCGCCGGTGGCGGTAAAAGTACGCATGCGAACGGCTCTATGACGGGTCTGATGAACGGGACACGGCGACGGCCGCAGGCAGCCCGGAACAGGCGGCTGCACGCTGGCAGCCGCTCCACGCCGGGTAGAGCGGATGATAGGGGGAGGTGAAAATGAAGGGGGTTACAAGTTGGTAATGTGCCGATACGCCACGCTGGCCATGCTAGCGCAGCAGCCGCAATTGCAGCCGCAAGCCCGGCGCCGCATCCTCGATCTCCAGGTTGCCCCCGTGCAGCGCCGCGATGGCCGCGACGATGGACAGGCCCAGGCCATTGCCAGGCAGGTGGCGGCTCTTGTCCAGGCGATAGAAGCGCTGCGTCAGTTTTGGCAGTTCTTCCTTTGGTACACCGGGGCCGTTGTCGCGCACGGCCAGCCAGCAGCCGCGCTCATCGCTGCCGGCCGACACTTCCACCGTGGCGCCCGGCCCCGCATATTTGATGGCGTTGTCGACCAGGCTGGCCAGCGCGCTGCCCAGCAGGTTGCGGTCGCCGCGCGCCGGCACGCCCTCGCCATACATCTGTACCAGCAGCACCTCCTGCTCGTCGGCCGTGGCCTCGTACATTTCCACGATATCGGCGCCGATCTGGTGCAGGTCGATATCGTCGAAATTCTCGGGACGCATGCCCGATTCGGCCGCGGCGATCTGCAGCAGCTTGTCGAACACGCGCGTGAGGTCGTCGATGTCGTCGATGGCCGCCTGCGCCGCGCTCTCGTAGCCAGCCACGCCCTGCTGCTGGCGCAAGGCGCCATCGAGCTTGTTGCGGATGCGGCCCAGCGGCGTGCGCAGGTCGTGCGCGATGGCGTTCGACACGTGGCGCACGCCTTCCATCAGGTGTTCGATACGGTCGAGCATGCGGTTGATGTCGCGGCTCAGCAAGCCGAATTCATCTTCGCTGAAGACGGGAATGCGCCGGCTCAGGTCACCCGCCTCGATTTCGCCCGCCGTGCGGCGAATCTGCCCGATGCGCGCCTCGAGCTGGCGGCGGAACAGCCAGGCCCCGGCCACCACGAGAAGGATGGCTGCCCCGCCGCCATAGGCCAGCGAGCGCAGCACGAGGGCGCGGATCGACCTGCCCTCCTCCATGTCGCGCCCGACGAACAGGCGCGCGCCGCCATCGAGGTCGCGGATCAGCATGCGCGCGGGCACCCTGCGCCCTTCGCGCGTGACGTCGCGGTGCAGCAGGTGGCCCACGGGGCTGCCCACGTCGGGCCAGGACGTCAGATTGCCCGCCACGCGGCGGCCATCGGCATCCACCAGCAAAAAAATCTCCGTGTCGCTGTCGGTGCGGTCAGTCAACAAATGGGCGATTTCCGCCGTCGTGCGACTGCTGCCGCCCTGTTCGTACAGCGCGGCGAGGCGCTCCGAGAGCAGGGCCAGCTTGCGGTCCACGCTGCGATCGAGCACGCCGATGGTGCCGAAATAGAACACGGCGCAGACGATGCTGATCGACACGACCACCAGCACGCCATAGCCGAGCGCCAGGCGGGCCGCGATCGAACGGTGCAAGTTACGCACTGTCGATCACGCCCAGGGTATAGCCGACGCCGCGCACCGTGTGGATCAGCGGCGGCGAAAATTCCTTGTCCACCTTGGTGCGCAAGCGGCTCACCTGCACGTCGATGACGTTCGTCTGCGGGTCGAAATGGTAGTCCCACACGGCTTCGAGCAGCATGGCGCGCGTGACGGACTGGCCCTGGTGGCGCATCAGGTATTCGAGCAAGCGGAATTCGCGCGGCTGCAGAGCGATCTGCCGGTTGGCGCGCGTCACGCGCATGGTGCGCATGTCGAGCACCAGGTCGGCCACCTGCAGCTGCGTCGATTCGGGTACGGGCGCGGCGCGGCGCAGCAGCGCCTCGATGCGCGCCAGCAGTTCGTCGATGGCGAACGGTTTTGACAGGTAATCGTCGCCGCCGCTGCGCAAGCCGCGCACGCGCTCGTCGACGCTGGACAGGGCCGACAGCACCAGCACAGGCGTGTTGCGGCCCATGCCGCGCAGGCGCGCGACGATGGCCAGGCCATCGATCTCGCCGGGCAGCAGGCGGTCGAGCACCAGCGCATCCCAGTCTTCGCCGCAGGCCAGGCGCATGCCGTCGATGCCATTGTCGCATGCGGTAACGTCGTGGCCCGCCTCGCGCAGGCCGGCACAGATATAGCGGGAAGTTTCGGCTTCGTCTTCGATGACCAGGCAGCGCACGGGAATTCCTTGTAAAGATCAGGCAGCAAATAGGCGCAGCATACGCCAGGCGCGCGCCACTTGCCAGCCCCGCCGCGTGCGACGCGCGATCACAGGGTCGGGTACAATACAGCCTCGACAATGTTTGGCCGCGCCCGCGCGCGCATTTTTTATCGGCGCCTCCCGGCTTGCCGCGGCCTGCAAACCATCACTGCCACTAACGAACATCAGGCGCGCCTGGCGCGCGCCACAAACCGATACAGCCATGAAATCGACCCACTCTCTCGCACTGGCGCTGGCCATGGCCATCACTTGCGGCAGCGCCGCCGCAGCAGATACCAAACAAAGCATGCTGTTCGATGAAATCCCCATCGGCAGCTGGAGCACTTCCGCCGAACTGGGCGCCATCACCACCTCGGGAAACACGGTCGGCACTTCCGTCACGGGCAAGATCGACGCGCGCCAGGAACTCGATGACTGGAGCAACCAGTACATCTTCAGCGGCTATTTCAAGGAAGACGAAACGACGAATGACGATGGCGAGAAAGTGCGCGAACGCTCGGCCGAACGCTTTTCCGCCTCCGCCAAGGCGGCCTACAAGCTGATGGCCGACCATGAAAAGCTGTTCGTGCTGGCCTCGCACGTGAACGACAAGTTCGGCGCCTACACCAAGTACTCGACCCTGGCCGTCGGTCATGGCTCGCGCTGGTACCAGTCGACAGACAAAAGCGTCGACGTGGAATTCGGTCCTGGCTATTTCAGCGGCACCAACGACGCGGGTGAGTCGGAACACGGCCTGACGGTGCGCGGTGCGGCCGCAATGAAGTGGAAGATCAGCCAGTCGGCCATGTTCACGCAGACGGTCAGCGTGGAACGGGGCACCTCGAACACCCACTCGATCGCCGAAACGGCCCTCAGCACGAAAATCAACGGCACCATGCAGATGAAGGCCGCCTTCAGCGCCCGCAACGACACGCGCGTGCCGGACGACAAGAAGAACACGGATACGCAAACCTCGCTGACCCTGGTCTACTCGTTCTGACATGCGGGCCACGCTGATGCGGCGCCTGCGCCTGGGCGCCCTGCTGTGCGCGGCGGCGCTGCTGAGCGGCTGCGCCGCCGTCACCGTCAGCTCCATTTCACCGGCCGACTATCTGCAGCAGCGGCGCGGCGACATCCTCACCACGGGCAAACTGAGCGCCTCGGCCAGCGAGGTGCTGCGCATCATCGGCAGCGACATCGCCGCCTGCGAAGCCAATACGGGCAGCTGCCGCGCCGACCTGGCCCGCTCCGAACTGCTCAGCGACGAGCAGCGCCTGGCCACCCTGTCCGAATTGTGGCTGGAAAGCGCGCTGGCGGAAGAAAAACAGGGCGGCCATCCGAGCGCCGAAACGCTGGCCGCATGGCTCGAATCGGCCCGCTACGCGTATGCCTACCTGTTCTACACGACGCGCACGCCGGGCCAGCGCGCCTTCGAGGAACGCCAGACGCAAATCCGCGACTACTACAACTATGCCGTGCAAAAGGCCGTCGGCAATCTGTTCCGCCACCGCGGCGAGTACCGGCCGGACGGCAATGTGATCCGCGTCGCCGGCTGGCAGATCGACAGCGAATTGTCTGCCCTGCGCCTGCCCGACGACGGCGCCCTGCCCGACGAACTGCTGCCGGCCACCTCGCTGTCGTTTTCCGGCCTGCGCAATGTGTACCGGCGCGACGGCTTCGGCGCCGACCTCGTGGCCGTCATGCCCAAGCCCCGGGCGCCGAAAGGCGAGTATGTGCCATACCAGGAGACGCGTTTCCCCGTCGTCACGGCGCTGATCCGCTTCGACGGCAACAGCCTGCAGGAGGTATTGGCCACGCAGCAGCTGCTGGTGATGCTGGTCGATCCGACGCGCAGCGAATCGACGCGCATGGCGGGACAGGAACTGCCCGTGGCGGCCAATTTCACGGCCGGCTATGGCCTGTGGCTGGCCCGCTCCGGCTTCGGCGTGCAGGCGTTGCGCACCCTGTTCGGCAGCGCCGACGGCATTTCGCGCCCGCAGGTGCACCTGATGCAGCCCTACGATCCGAACAAGCGCACCATCGTCATGCTGCACGGCCTGGCCAGCAGCCCGGAAGCGTGGATCAACGTGGCGAATGAACTGATGGGCGACGAACAGCTGCGCCGCCGCTACCAGATCTGGCAAGTGTACTACCCGAGCAATGCGCCGCTGGCCGCCAACAACGCCGCCATCCGCAAGGCGCTGAACGCGACCCTGGCGCAGTTCGACCCTGCCGCCAAGGCCGACGCGGCCAACGACATGGTCTTGATCGGCCACAGCATGGGCGGCGTACTGGCGCGCTTGATGGTCTCCGACGCCAGCAACACCCTGCTCGACGCCATCACGGAAGAATACAATTTGAAGGGCAAGAAGGCGGAAAAAGTCCGTGCGGGACTGGCCCCCTATCTGAATTTCACGGCCATGCCGCAGGTAAACCGCGCCATCTTCATCGCCGCGCCGCACCGCGGCACTTCGTTCGCCAACCACAAGGTGGCGCGCTGGATCGCCAACCTCGTCACGCTGCCCATCACCATGCTCGACCAGTTGTCCGACGCGGCCGGCAGCCTGGCGCAGCTCGACACGGGCAGCAGCGAGCCGCTGCGCATCCCCAACAGCATCGATAACCTCAGCGACAAGGACCCGTTCGTGCGCCTGGTAGCCGACCTGCCCATCAGCCCTAACGTGCGCTACTACTCCATCATGGGCAACGACACGCCAGACCTGCCGCTGGCGGAATCGAGCGACGGCGTCGTGCCCTACGCCAGCGCCCACCTCGACGGCGCACAGTCGGAAAAAGTCATCCCCTCGTGGCACAGCGTGCAGGAAAGCCCGCAGGCGATTCTGGAGATACGGCGGATTTTGCGGCTGGCGGACAGCCCTTAAACGCCATCAAGCCAAGGCAGCCAGCGCAATGCGGGCCACGGCCAGCGCCGTCTCCGGCGGTGTGCCATCCTCCAGGTGCCAGGCGGCCGATAGGCCGGCCCATGCGGCCACCCACGCCAGCAGGCGCGCGCGATCAAGGCCAGCTTCACGGGCGATCAGCGCCACCTGCCGGTCCAGTCGGCCCGGCGCCGTCGCCATCGCCGCATCCGGATTGCACAGCACATTGGCAAAGTCAAACCCCCGCTCACCCACATAACCTTTCGGATCGATGGCCAGCCAGCCGCGCGCACCGCCATCAAGCACATTCTCGTGATGCAGGTCGCCATGCAGCACGACGATATCTTGCGGCGCCGTCAGCAGTTCGCGGGCCACGCCGTGACAATCCGAGAACACGCCGCCGTGCAGCGGTGCGGCGGCAGCCAGCGCGGCGAAACAATCGGATAAGGGCGGCAGCGCCGGCGCCATGGGCCGCGCTGCATGCAGGTGCGCGGCCACCGCGCACAGGATGCGCGTCGCAGCCGCATCGCCCGCCTCGTCCGAGCGCGACAGCCCGGTCAGCGAACGAACCGAAATCACCCGCTCCAGCAGCAGGACGTCATCATCCGGGGACGCAGCCAACACCTGTACGGCCCCGTCGCCATCCCACCAGCGCAGCACGGCGCCAGCACGCCGTTCATCGTCGCCAGTCGACAGCTTCAGCATGGCCGGCTGGCCACCGTGCAACACGGGCAGCAGGCATGCCGCGTGCGTGTGCAAGGGCAAACCATCGGCTTGCAACGACCATTGCCGAAGAAAGTCGGCAATGCGGTTCTGGAAATCCATGGGTAATCCTGTGATGACGGTCAGGGCGCCACTATAAACGAGATGTGGAAGTGCGGGCAGATTAGGCCGTGCGGATAGTCGACGGGACTTACGATCTTGCCAATGATAAAGTTGCGAAACATAAGAATCTTGTATATGATATTCCTTATTACACTTGCGCACAGAGATCATCATGACCGTATTGCCGCCATATGAACTGTTTTCCGCCATTGAACGGCAGGCATTGAAAAATGCTTTCGAACACTTGCGCGTACTCGATACTATCGAGCAGGAAAGTGGCGTCCTGGCTCAGGTCAGGCAAGCACGTCTTCGTGCAGTGCAATCGATGCAGCGCTTTCGCGAGAGCTACCTGCGGTTTTTTGAAGCAGTAACGAACGCCAGAATGACGACGGAAGGTTCTCGCCTCAAGCATATAGTGCAGAAGTACTACATGCGACTGCTAATCAAGCGCGACAAAGATCGCTTGCTCGTGGCGACATTGCAAAAACTGCTACATTGCGTACCGACTCAAGGCCTGGTGCTCTCCGGGCGGGTTTGGCGAATTACAGCAACGCATCCTTCGATCGCACCACCCGCCTTTGCCTGAGGAAACAAGATGACACCGAATCTGGATTACGGCGTTCTGACGCCCGAGCATCGGGAATTGACAGACAACGACCTTCGGGTGATTGAACAATTCTCGCAGCTCGTAGCCGCGCGCTTCGATATCTTGGCGCAAGGTCCCGAGCGTAGCCACATGATCGATCTGGCCAAGCGTGCGCTGAATGAAGCACGCGCTTCGCTTGGGGCCACGCCGTCTGCGATACCGGTCCAGCTTCCCGTGTCAAAACTCAAGGTTTCGGATGTGATCGAACAAGGATGGGTGGCGCTTTCGCAAGCGTCGCTGTATCGCGCGGTGGATAGCAAGCGGTTTTATTGCGTGACACCCAAAGGGCGCAGTATCGGCAAGGAGTTTCCGGCTTGGCAATTTGTCCAACCGGTGCCAGAACTGATTGCGCCAGCGCTCGCCATTCTTGCCGACCAGCCGAGTAGTGAAATCCATGCCTTCTGGATCAGCAGTGCCGACGAATTCGACGAATTATCGCCAGCAGAGATGCTTGCAGGAAAATCGTTCGAAACGCGGGCCGAGGTACATCCCAGTCAGCAAGCGCTGCTGGATCTGCCGGCACGCGAGAGGGTTCGCAAGGTTATTGCGGCGGCAACGTGGCAGCACAGGGGCATGGCCGATATCATAGGCTAGCATGGCGCATCAACTGAGAGAAACACCCGTCCCGCCAGAAGTGGCGGCACATCTGCCAGCGCTCGAATCGCTGCGCACGGAATTATTAAGCAATATCGTCACCATTCAATCGGGCCAGCCCCTGGTACGCGCAGCGTGGAACGCGGCATCCATCTGGCCTGCAAAGGTCGAACGCACGTACCGCTTCGGCCCGCCTGCCACGCTGGCCAACGCCGACGGCTTCCCCTATCACTGGGTCTATATCGCGGAAGATACCTGCACGGCTGCCTGGGAAGCCCAGCTTTGCCGCAACGACGTCACGCGCCCGGGCACGTTTTACATCGCGCACAGGGCGGAACAAGCGCTGATCGCGACCTTGTCATTCAGCGCCCCGCTGCAATTGCTCGATCTGACAGGGCTTGCCGCCAGCCGGCTCGGCATTTTTGACCAATTGCGCAGCCCCGATCACGGCTGGTGCCAATGGCTGGGCTGGCAGCTGGATCAGATCATTGCACAGGAAGCCGGCGCGATTCACGGTTTCATGTATCCATCGCGCCGCCAGCCCGGCAAACTTGCGTATGCCATTTCATCGCGCCACATGGCAACCTTGGGCCAGACCATGGCGTGCTCACAGCTGGCATTCGGCGACAGCGCTGCGTATGCACAGTTGCTGGCCGATCGCCTGCGCGTGGATCCGCCCTGAGCTGAGATTCCCTATACCGGCTCGCGCCACTTGTCCTTGATCTCCAGCATGGCTGGCAGCTGTTCCACGAACAGCGCCAGCAGCTCCGGGTCGAAGTGCGTGCCGCTGTCGCGCTGCATGGTGGCGATGGCTTCGTCGATGGTCCAGGCGCGCTTGTACGGGCGTTCGCTGGTGAGGGCGTCGAAGACGTCGGCGATGGCGACGATGCGGCCTTCATGCGGGATTTCCTCGCCCTTCAAGCCTTGCGGATAGCCACTGCCGTCCCATTTCTCGTGGTGCGTCAGGGCGATGGTGCGCGCCATTTTCAGCAAGCCGCTCGCGTGCTCGCCGATGATGGCCGCGCCGATTTCCGCGTGGCGGCGCATGACTTGCCACTCGTCCGCATCGAGCTTGCCCGGCTTTTGCAGGATGGCGTCGGGGATGCCGATCTTGCCCACGTCGTGCATGGGCGCCGCATTCAATAGGTCTTCCGCCCTGCCCGCGCTGTAGCCGGCCGCGAGCGCCAGCTGGCGCGCGTAATAGCTCATGCGGATGACGTGCATGCCCGTCTCGTTATCCTTGTATTCGGCGGCCTGGCCCAGGGTCTGGATCACCTGCAGGCGCGAGCGGCGCAACTCCTCGGCGTCCACCAGCGACAGGTGCGTGCGCACGCGGGCGCGCACGATGGGCGGGCTGACGGGTTTCGTGATGTAATCGACGGCGCCCGCGTCAAAACCGTCCGCCTCGTCCTTCACGTCGCACAGGGCGGTAACAAAGATGACGGGAATGGGCGCGGTGGCCGGCATGGCCTTCAACTGGCGGCACACTTCATAGCCTGTCATCGCGGGCATCATGATGTCGAGCAGGATCAGTTCGACGGGGTTGTTCTGCGCCAGCTCCAGCGCCTTCTCGCCATCCTTGGCGTACAGCAGGCGGTAATCGTCCTGCAGGATCTGGCGCAGCACCTGCAGATTCGTCGCTTCATCGTCGACCAGCAGCAGGATCGGTTTGTCTTCGTGTAAGGTCATCGTTAGCCCAATATCAGGAAAGGTCGGCCGGCATAGGCGTTTCCAGCCACGCCAGCAGCTGGCGCAGCACGTCCGCGGCGCGCGCAAATTCAAAGTCGTCGATGGCGCTGGCCAGCGCCTGCAGTCGCTGCTGCTGGCCGTGCGGCGCCAGCATGGCCGCGATCTGCGCCATCAGGGCGTCGTCGAGCTGCCCGCCTTCCAGGCTGGCGATGGCTTGCCGCAGCAACGCGCCAGCGGCGTCGGCATCGAGTGGCGCGCCGGCAGCCGGCGTACCCACTGCCACGGCCGGCATGCCCGATTCTTCCAGTTCGCCGGCCAGCGCCATGAAGGCGGCGGCCAGCTGCACCAGCAATTCGGTCGCCGGCAGCTGGCGCGCGATCGCCTGTTCGATGCGGCCCAGCAGGCTTTCGACCTGCACCAGGCACAGGTTGCCCGCAGCGCCCTTGATACGGTGCAGCAAATGGCCGGCCACGCTGCTGCCGCCGCGTTCCAGTTCGGCCGCCAGCATGGCGGCGCAGTCGCCATTGGCCTGCACGAAGCGGCCAATCGCCCGCTGCAAGGCTTCGCGGCCGCCCCACAGGGCGATGCCGCGCTGCCAGTCGACCTGGCCGGCGGCCGCACGCGCCGCCGCGCCGGCCGCCGGCGGCGGCATGGACACGGCGATATCGAGCAGGCGGGCGATTTCCGCCGTCAGCTTGTGCATTTCCAGCGGCTTCGAAGCAAAGCCGTTCATGCCTGCCGTCTGCGCGGCGCGCCGGTCCTGTTCCAGCACGCTGGCCGTCAGGGCGATGATGGGCGTCGCCTTCAAACCCTGTTCGCGCTCATGCACGCGGATCAGACGCGTCGCTTCCAGGCCATCCATGCGCGGCATCTGCACGTCCATCAGGACGACATCGAAGCTGCCCTTGCTGAACTCGCGCACGGCGCTCTCGCCATCGCTGGCGGCGATCACCTGGTGGCCGGCCGCGCCCAGGCTGATCAGGAGCAGCTCGACGTTCTGCGGCACGTCGTCGGCCGCCAGGATGCGCAGCGGCGGCAAGGCCACCACGGGCTGCTCGCTGCGGCGCGACACGGCCTTGCCCGGCGCCAGCGGCAGCAGCACGTGGAACACGCTGCCCACGCCCAGGGTGCTTTCCACCGTGATGGTGCCCCCCATCAGCTCGACCAGCTGCAGCGAAATCGTCGTGCCCAGGCCCGTGCCGCCAAAGCGGCGGCTCATCGAGGAATCGGCTTGCGTGAAAGGAGCGAAGATTTTGTCCAGGCGGTCGGCCGGGATGCCGATGCCCGTGTCGTGCACGGCGATATGCACCTGCTCGCCCTGCATGCCGACGGCCACGCGCACATGGCCCACTTCCGTGAACTTGACGGCGTTGCCGATCAAATTCGTCAGCACCTGCTGCACCCGGCGCGCGTCGCCCAGGAAGAACTGGCCCATGCCGGGATCGACATCGACATGCAGCACGAGGTCGCGCGCATGCGCCGTGATGCGCAGGGACGCGGCCACGTGGTCGACCAGGTCCGGCAGCGAAAAGTCCACCAGTTCCAGCTCGGTCGCGCCCTTTTCCAGCTTGGCCATGTCGAGGATGTCGTTGAGCAGTTCGAGCAGCGAACGGGCCGACTGGCGCACCGTACCCAGGTGGCGGCGTTGCAGGCTGTCCAGGGCAGTCCCCAGCAGCACTTCCGTAAAGCCGATGATGGCGTTCATCGGCGTGCGGATTTCATGGCTCATGTTGGCCAGGAAGCTGGTCTTCGATTCGGCGGCCAGTTCGGCGCGGTCTTTCGCCGCGCGCAGGTTTTCCTGCATGGCGCGCCGCTCGCTCACGTCGGTGGCCAGCTTGACCACCTTGAACGGCTTGCCGTCCGTGTTGAAGATCGGGTTGTACGAAGCTTGTATCCACACTTCCTTGCCATGCTTGCCGATGCGCTTGTACTCGCCCGTATTGAATTCGCCCTGCGCCAGGTGCTGCCAGAACGCGACGTAGTCGGGCGAGGTTACGTAGCCCGGCTCGCAGAACACGCTGTGGTGCAGGCCCAGCACGTCGTCGAGCTGGTAGCCGGTCAGGTCGAGGAAGTTCTGGTTGGCCGCCAGGATGCGTCCCTGCAGGTCGAACTCGGCGACGGCCGTCGCGCGCGAGATCGCCGTCACCTTGCCTTCGTATTCCGCGTTGCGCAATTCGCTTTCCGTGATATCGAGGATGACGCCGTCGATCCAGCGCACCACGCCGTCGTTATCGAGCACGGGACCGCTGCTTTCGCGCACCCAGCGCTCGCGCCCGTCGCGGTGGATCATGCGGTAGACGTTCTCGAAATCGCGCCGTTCGCCGGCCGCCTGCACGCAGGTGTCGTTGACGCGCTGGCGGTCGTCTGGATGCACGAGGTCGAACAGCCTGACCCGCCCTTCGGCGAAGTCCTGCGGCAGCCAGCCCGTCAGGTTGAAGACGGCGTCGCTGATGAAGATCATCTTCCATTCGGGCGCGAAGCTGCAGTGGAAGGACACGCCTGGGATATTGCGGATCAGGGTGCGGTACTGGCGCTCGCTGTCTTTCAGCGCCTGCTCCATGCTGCGCGACGAGCGCATGTCCGTGACAAACGCCACGAACAGGGGCTGGCCCGGCGTATCGATCTTGCCGATCGCCACGCGCATGGGCAGCACGGCGCCATCCTTGTGGCGGCCATCGAGTTCGCGTCCGCTGTCGAGGATGCGCGAGGCGCCCGTTTCCAGGTAGTCGCGCAGATAGCCTTCGTATTCGGCCGCGTCGGCCGGCTGCAGCAGCACGCTGGCGTCGCGCCCCACGATCTGCGCTTCGCGCCAGCCGAACAGGCTTTCCGCGGCGGGATTGAAGGAGCGCACCTTGCCTTGGCCATCGATGGTGATCAAGCCATCGGCCGCCGTATCGACGATGGCGCGCAGGCGCGATTCGCTGACGCTGGCGTGGCGCAGCAGCTGGCGATAGCGCAGCAAGCCGTTCGCGGCGGCCACGAAGACGGTCAGGGTGACAGTGATCAGGGCCACGGCCAGGGCCACGAACGAAGCTTGCACCGTAATCGTGTTCTCGCCTGCCGTGGGCGTGCCGGAAAAACGCGCCGCCAGCATGCCTGTGTAGTGCATTCCGGAAATGGCCAGGCCCATCACCACGCTGCTGAGCAGCAAGGATGCCAGCGGGCTCAGGCGCTGGCGCATGGCGCTCAGGCCGAAGCGTACCCACAGCGCCAGCATGGCCAAGGTCACGGCCACCAGCAGCGACAGGGCGAACAGCCAGGGTTCGTAGCGCAGGGCCAGCGACGTCTGCATGGCGGCCATGCCGCTGTAATGCATGGAGCCGATGCCCACGCCGACGAGCACGCCGCCCACCACCAGTTGCCGCCAGTTGATGCTCGGACGCGCCAGCAAGTGCAGCGCCACCCACGAAGCGGCCATGCCAGGCAGCATCGACAGCAGGGTCAGGCCAGGGTCGAAGGACACCCGCGTGCAGATGTCGAAGGCCAGCATGCCGATGAAGTGCATCGACCAGATGCCGCCACCGAGCGCGATGGCGCCCGTGATGATGGCCGTCTGGCGCTGAAAGCCGCGCTCGCTGCTGCGCGCCATGCCGGCGATCTGCAAGGCCATGAACGAGGCAAAGACGGCGATACCGATGGAAAACAGCACCAGCCACGCATTGTGCGTGCCATAGATGTACTGCATGGTATCGGTCGATACGGCAAAGATGGAACTAAACATACTGTCGTGGCATAAGAGAGTGAAACCTAACGTCGCAAAACATGACGGCACACCGCGCGCCGTCGCCAGGCTTTTTACTAAAGCGGCAATACAGCGGAAATGACAACGGTAGCAGTCGACCAGGGCAAGGCTCGGTCATCACGCCCGCGCCTGCCGCGCGGGGGAAAGGTGCCCGTTCAGAGAGAACAGGCGGAATGCGTACGAACTCTGGCGCGGATGTCTGGCCGCCAGCGTGACGATGATTTTTTAAAGAGCCACGAGTATAGTTGCTTTGCGAAAATATTCATAGGACTTCAGCAATATAGTTGCCAAAAGAAAACTATTCTGCGGCCGCGATGCGACAGGCTCAGGAAAGCAGGCGCTCGGCCATCATCTCGCCATCGCCGTCGAGCCCTGTTTCGACGAAGCCGGACTGCGCATACAGTTGCCGGGCACGCGCGTTGGCGGGCACGTAGTATAGCACCACCCTGCCCGCCCCGCGCGCGCGCATCTCGGCCAGCAGCAGGGCCAGGGCCGCCCGGGCAAATCCCTGGCCCTGCCACGGCGCCGCGATCATCAAGCGGTACAGCACGTGCGTATCCTGCCGCCCCGTACTGCCCGGCAGCGCATACATGGCAAAGCCGATCAGTTCGTCGCCGGCATAGATGGCGCGCGGGTGCATGTTGGCGTGACTGGCGGCCAGCGCCAGCGACTCGGCATTGCTGGCAATAAAATCGCGTTGCGCCGCATGCAGCGGCAGCCCGATGACGGCCTCGGCGTTGGCGGTGCACACGGGACGCAGGGTCAAGGCAGCGATGCCGGTCATGCTATTTTCATTGCGCTCAGGCGTTCTGCCCCAGCATGCGGCGGAACCATGCCAGTTGCTCGCGCGTCAGGTAATTGGCGCCATCGCCGTGCAGGATGACGATTTCGATCTCGGCGGGAATCGAGGCGACCAGTTGCGCGCCCGTCACGGGAATCTTCGGAAACGCGATGCCGGCCAGGAAGGCCAGGTCTTCCGCTACCGTCACGCACTGGCGTTCGGGATTGGGCGACGGCACGAGGAACAGGTCGATCTGCTCGCTCTGCCCGCCGATAACGACGTGCAATTGCGCGGCCAGCAGTTCGGGCAGGATCAGCTCGATGTTATTCTCGGTGCGCGATTGCTGGAAAGCGCTTTTCAGGGGGGTGAGGACAGGAGTAGCGGTCATGGCAAAGTGAAAAGATAAAGACGGCGGCAGTGTAGCAGAGGCGCCGCAAGGGACGCGCTCTGCTGGCGCAACGGCTACATCTTGTAGTGCAAGGACAGCAGCACGCTGCGCGGCGCGCCGTAACGCTCCAGCCCGCCCGACCAGGCATAGCCAAGCGCCTGGTAGTAGCGGCGGTCGAGTACGTTGTCGATATTCAGGCGCAGCTGCAGCTGCTCGCTGATGCGGTAGCCGGCCGTCAGCCCGACGATGGCGTAGCCGCCCTGCCGCGTCAGGTAAGCCGTGTCGCGGCGCTCAATCTTGTCCTGCGCATAGACGGAGGCGCCCACATTCCATTGCGCCAGGCTGCCACCCAGCTGTACGTTCGTCATCAGCTTGAACAGCTGCTTCGGTTCGTCCGTGGCGATGCGCTGGCCGATATTCGCCGCCACGCTGTCCTGCGTGTACTTGGCCAGTACATAGGTGTAGCCGCCCGCGATCTGCCAGCCCGGCAATGGCGAGCCCGACAATTGCAGATCGACGCCTTCGCTCCGCACCTGCCCGGCCGCACGGGCGCAGTAGATGGCGCCGCCCGTGGGACAGTTGAGCTCATCGGCCATGGCGCGATTATTCTGCTTGATGCGAAACAGCGCGCCGCTGGCATTGAGCCGGCCGCCGAAATACTCGCCCTTGACGCCCACCTCCAGGTTGGTGCCGCTCAACGGCGGCAAGGTGTTGCCACCCACATCGAGTGAACTTTGCGGCTCGAAAATCTGCGTGCCGCTCGCATACACGGAGTGATGCCGGTCCACATCGTAGACGAGGCCCGCGTAGGGCGTGAATTTCGCATTTTCCGTCAGGCCGCGGCGCCAGGCGGGATTGGTGGCATACCAGCCCGTGACATCCTGCGCATACCAGCCAAAGCGCCCGCCCAGCACCAGGCGCAGCGGATCGGCCAGGCTGAAGTTGCCGGCCGCATACACACCCTTCTCGTCCGTCTTGCGGCCCCAGTTGTAGGGCTCGAACGGCGCGCCGCGCATCGGGTAGGCGTAGGGATTCCACTGGCGGATATCGATCACGCGCGTGGCCGCGCCTTCCCAGCTCTGGCCCGCGTCCGAATCGTCGTGGCGGTAGCTGGCGCCGACGATCACGTCGTGCTTGCGGCCGAACCAGGTGACGGGGCCGCTCAGGCGCCAGTCGGCCACGACTTGTTCCGTGTTGTACTTCCAACCCGTTTCCGACTGGCTCAGCTTGTATATTTCGCCATCGATGCGGCTGTTGGTGGTGTTGCGCGTGCTGGACGAGGCATCGATGCGCGTGATGGCGAAGCGGCTGCGCCAGCCCTGCTCCAGCTTTGTTTCCAGGTCGGCGAAGACGACGTTGTTGTCGCGCTTCTGGAACGAGTCGGCATTGTTCAGGAAGGTAGAGCGGGGCAATTCCATGTGACGGCCGTCAAGCATGGTCGGCAAGCCGACAAACACGCCGTCCGTGCGGCTGTGCTGGCGCGAAAAGCCGATACCGGCCGTGGTCGACGGCGTCAAGTCCGCCTCGACGATCGCATACACGGTGCTGTTCTTGTTGTTGACCACATCGACGAAGCTGTCACTGTCGCGCCAGCTGGCCGCCACCCGCCCCCGCACGCTGCCCGATGCGTTCAGGGCATTGCTGGCGTCGACCGTCAATTGCTTGTCCTTCCAGCTGCCCAGGTGTGCCGAGGCGTTCAGCAAGGGCGTGGCCGTGGGCCGCTTGCGTATCATGTTGATGCTGCCCGAGGGCGCGCCCGCCCCTTCCATCAGGCCCGTGGCGCCGCGCACCACTTCCACCCTGTCATACATCAGCATGTCGGCCGAGACGTTGCGTTCATTGAAACCCGTGACGTCCAGCGGCAAGCCATCGACGTTGACGTGGCTCAAGGCAAAGCCGCGCGCGAAATACGTGGTTTCCTGGTCGGACACGCCTTGCGTCTTGCCATAGATGCCAGGCGTGGCGCGCGCCACGTCCTGCAAGGTGGTCAGATCGAAATCTTCCATTTGCTGGCGCGAAATGACGCTGACCGTTTGCGGCGTGTGGCGCTGCGACAAATTCAGTCCCGTGGCCGTCGACATATTCCTCGACGTGTATAAACCCGTGCCTTCCGTGGCGCGGTCCGCCTCGGCGCTGACGACAACGGCCGGCATGCTGGCCAGGCCGCCATCGGCCATGTTGGCATTGATCTTGCGCAGCAGGTAATTGCCATTGCCGCCGTCTATCGCTTCCAGGCCGCTGCCCTGCAGCAGTTTTTGCAGGCCGGCCGTGACGCCATGGCGCCCCTGCAAACCCCGCGTCACCAAGCCGTCGAGCGCCACACCCTGGGTGGACAGGTTGATTCCGGCGGCGATGGCAAACGCGGGTAAGGCATCGTGCAAGCTGCCGGCGGGAATGTTGTACTCGCGCACGGTGGCGGCCCGGCTGACCTCGGCGGCCTGCGCCGTTTGCGGCAAGCTGGCGCCGGCCGCGCCCACGGCAAGCAACAGGACCAGCGCGGCGCGCACGGCGCCGGTGGTGGGATGGAGCGTCAAGCGTGCTGCTGTAAAGTTACGGTGCTGCAAAGCCATGTGGACCCTTTCGATGGTTCGGATTGTTCGTTGTCTACCTTGTATGACGAAGCAATCCGGAAAAAGGGACAGGGGAAATGCAAAATAAGCGGCGCGCGTCGGCTTGGCGGAACATCGTAGGTCGGCTTAGCGGGGCGCAGCCGCGCGTAAGCCGACAAGGCCAGCCCACATTGCCTGTCGGCTTACGCCCTGCGGGCTAAGCCGACCTACACAAGCACACCAAGCTGCTCATATCCGCACAAACCGTAGGTCGGCTTAGCGGGGCACAGCCGCGCGTAAGCCGACAAGGCCAGCCGGTATTGCCTGTCGGCTTAAGTCCTGCGGGCTAGCTCAAACCGCCTCGACAATGATCCAGTAGCGCGTGCGGTACGCCAGCCGGATCGGCAAGGAGCGCTGCAGCAACAGCAGGATGTTGTCGGGGTCGCTCAACTGGAAGATGCCGTCCACGGGCATGGCCGCCAGCGCGGGATCGCAGCGCAGCACCCCATAGCGATAGCGCGCCACCTGTTCCAGCAGCTCGCCCAGCGGCATGCGTTCGGCAATCAGCACGCCCCGCAGCCAAGCGTCCGCATGCGGCGCCAGCGGCGTCAAGGCAGAAACGGCACGGTCATCGAAACTGCCCTGCCGGCCCGCATCGATCCTGCACAAGGCGCCAGGAGCTTCGCCGGGCTGGATTTCGACGGCACCCTCGCTGACGCTCACCTGCGTGCGTGGCGCCAGCATGTTGTCAAGGTGGCGCACGCTGAAGTGCGTGCCCAGCGCGCGCACGGCGCCATTGCTGCTGCGCACGAGGAAGGGGCGCGCGGGCACGGCTGCGTCGTGCGCCGTGGCGACGTGGATTTCCCCCGCATGCAGCAAGACCTGCCGCGCTGCGTGGTCAAAGTGGACGTCGATGGCCGTGTCCGTATTGAGCACCAGTTGCGTGCCGTCGGGTAATGTCATGTGGCGGATCTCGCCCCTGGCCGTGCGGATGGTGGCGCGCCACGCTTGCCACGGCGCCGACTGGCTGGCCAGCCACAGGACAGGTCCGGCCGCGATCAGCCCGGCCAGGCCGTAAAGCACGGCGCGCCGCTGCGGTGACTGCGGCAACGCGTCCGCCGTCTGGCGCAATGCAGGCGGCACGCTGGCCAGGGTGCTGCACACCAGCTCGGCCCGCTGCCACGCCGTTTCGTGCGCGGGATCGCTGGCGCGCCAGGCCTGGAACGCCAGTTGCTCGTCCGGAGTCAAAGCACCGCCGTGCAGGCTCACCAGCCATTGCGCCGCAGCGCGGGCGGCGCGTGGGTCGATCGCGGCGTTCACAGGATCAAGAGGATGCAGCGCTCGAACGCCTGCACCATGTAACGCTTGATGCTGCGCTCGCTCACGGCCAGGCGCCGGGCGATTTCCCCATAGCCGAGGCCGTCGACATGGGCCAGCAGGAAGGCGCTGCGCACGAGCGGCGGCAAGCCGTCGAGCATGGCATCAATGCGCTGCAGAGCTTCACGCACGAGCAGCCGCTCTTCCGGCGATTGCATCAGCAATTCAGGTTGCTGCGCCAGCGTTTCCAGCCACGCCTGCTCCAGCGACAGGCGCCGGTAATGGTCGATCAGCAGGCGCTGCGCCACGGTGGTCAGGTAGGCGCGCGGTTCGCGCAAGGTTTGCCGGTTCTCGGGCGGCGCCATCAGCAGGCGCACGAAGGTGTCGTGCGCCAGGTCGGCCGCATGGTCGGCGCACTGCAGCTTCGCGCGCAGCCAGCGCATCAGCCAGCCATGATGGTGGCTGTAGATACCGGCTATCGACTCGCTGGACTGCGCAATGTTCACTGGGACTCCGATGCGCGCAAGGCAAGGCGCGGCCAATTGATAATAATTCTCATTATCACAAATCATTGCCTCCGGCGTCAATGCCGGCGCCCGCCTATCCCAGGAAACTGTTGTTTCAGCGTGGCTGCGCTCTTCTAGCGGTCGGTATACAAGCTCTTCATCACCATGCCGCCGCGCATTTTCTTCGCGCCCGGCGCCAGCCCCGCCGGACAAGCGCCCTGGAACACGGCAGCCAGTTCCGTGCGCTGCACTTCGCTCTTGCCATTGACTTGCACGGTGGTGTCGGCGCTCAGGGTATATGCCTTGGCCAGGTCTCCCTTGAAGGTGCCGGCCAGCCTGGCGTCCGGGCAGCTGGACGCGAATTGGTAGCTGTCGCCCTGACGGCTTTGCGACTCGATCTTGCATTCCTGCTCGAAGCCGGACCACAGGTCGTCGTCGATCAGGCGGTCGCGCGCGTGGTCGACGCAGATTTCCCAGGAAAATGGCGAGGTGGCGGGCGTCACCTTCCACAGCCCCGTGGCGCGTTGCAAGCGCTGCACAGGCTCGGCCGCCGAAGCGAACGTGGCCGCGCACAGGGGGAAAATAGTCATCAGGAGCAAGGTGGCGCTACGCTTCATGGGCATTCCTCTAGCTAAAAGTTTGAATATAGCAAAGAGGAATGCGCGCAGGCCACACGCTTAGCCGTACATCCCGGGCTTTGCAGCCAGCACGAAGGGAATGGCAAACGGCCCCAGGAAAGTCACCAGGATGGCACGGATGGCCGTTATTCGTAAGGCGCGGCGTTTGGCAATGAAGAGGCAGGCGAAGGCCGACAGCGACCAGATCAAGGCAGGCAGGTACTCGGTCATCATGAACTCCGGAGGCGCCCTGGAAGGCAGGAAAACCATGCTGACACGGAAATGCGGCCACCGCAATGGCAGATTGGGCATCTGCCATTGCGGTGGATAGGGTCGTAATACGATCAGTGCTGGCCGATCTTCATGATTTTCAGCGCGTTCGTGCCGCCAACCTTGCCCATCGGCTCGCCCCAGGTCAGCACGACGGTGTCGCCCTTGGCCACGACTTTATGTTCGACCAGCAAATCTTCCGCCTGCTGCAAGACCTTGTCGCGGTCCGTGCCGGACGTCAGTTCCAGGGTACTGACGTTGCGGTACAGGGCCAGCTTGCGGCGCGTGCCCACGCTCGGGGTCAGCGCCACGATGGGGATGTCGATGTTGCAGCGGCTCATCCACAGTGCCGTGGAGCCCGATTCCGTCAGAGTGGCGATGGCCTTTACGCGCAGATGGTGGGCCGTAAACAGGGCGCCATACGCGATCGACTGGTCGATGCGCGAGAACGTGGCGTTGAGGAAATCGGCGTCCAGCTTGCAGGTATCCCACTTTTCCGCGTCCAGGCAGATGGCGGCCATCGCTTCCACCGTTTCGATCGGGTAGCGGCCCGACGCCGTTTCCGCCGACGTCATGACGGCATCCGTGCCATCGAGCACGGCATTCGCCACGTCGGACACTTCCGCGCGGGTCGGCACGGCGTTGACGATCATCGATTCCATCATCTGCGTGGCCGTGATCGCCAGCTTGTTCGATGCGCGCGCCATCTTGATCATGCGCTTTTGCAAGGCCGGCACGGCCGCATTGCCCACTTCCACGGCCAGGTCGCCGCGGGCTACCATGATGCCGTCGGACGCGTCGAGAATTTCTTGCAAGGCAGGAATGGCTTCCGCGCGCTCGATCTTGGCGATCATCATCGGCTTGTGGTCCCACGCTTCGCCGGCGATATTGGCCAGCTGGCGCGCCATGACCATGTCGGTGGCGTTTTTCGGAAAGGACACGGCCACGTAATCGGCCTGGAAACTCATCGCCGTTTTCACGTCTTCCATGTCTTTCGCCGTCAGGGCCGGTGCCGACAAGCCGCCGCCCTGGCGGTTGATGCCCTTGTTGTTCGACAACTCGCCGCCGATCTTGACGGTGGTGTGGATTTCGCTGCCGACGACTTTGTCGACCGTCAGCACGATGAGGCCGTCGTTGAGCAGCAGCACGTCGGCCGTGCGCAAGTCGCGCGGCAATTCCTTGTAGTCGAGGCCGCAGCGCTCGATGTTGCCCAGTTCGCCGTTCTCGCCCCATTTCGCGTCGAGGATGAACTTGGCGCCGTTTTCCAGGAAAATCTTGCCTTCTTCAAACTTGCCGACGCGAATTTTCGGGCCTTGCAAGTCGGCCATGATGGCCACTTCGCGGCCGCACAGGGCTGCCGCTTCGCGCACCATGCGGGCGCGGTCGATATGGTCTTGCGCCTTGCCATGCGAAAAGTTCAGGCGCACGACGTCGACGCCGGCCTTGAACATGCGGACGAGGGTATCGATATCGTTCGAAGCGGGGCCGATGGTGGAAACGATCTTGGTGGCGCGTTGCTGTACTTGCATGGTCATGGTTGCTGCTTTCTAAAATAAGTTGCTACAAGGGCCAGCCTTGTGGGCCGGCCGTCCTGGTGCGCTGGATCAGCGGTACTACGTTCTTACTTGGCCGCCATCAGGGCGACCGTCGTGTCGAGCATGCGGTTCGAGAAGCCCCACTCGTTGTCGTACCACGACGACACTTTCACGAGGCGGCCCGAAACCTTGGTCAGGGTCGAATCGAAATTCGACGAGGCCGGGTTGTGGTTGAAATCGATGGAAACAAGCGGTTCCGTCTGGTACGTCAGGATGCCCTTCAGCGCGCCTTCCGACGCCGTTTTCAGCAAGGCATTCACCTCTTCCACCGTCGTATCGCGCTTGGCGATAAACGACAGGTCGACCAGCGAGACGTTGATCGTCGGCACGCGGATGGCGAAACCATCGAGCTTGCCATTGAGTTCCGGCAAGACCAGGCCGACGGCGGCAGCCGCGCCCGTCTTGGTGGGAATCATCGAATGCGTAGCCGAACGGGCGCGGCGCAAGTCCTCATGCATCACGTCGGACAGCACCTGGTCATTCGTGTAGGCGTGCACGGTGGTCATCAAGCCCGATTCGATGCCGATGGCGTCGTTGAGCGGTTTTACCAGCGGCGCGAGGCAATTCGTCGTGCACGAGGCATTCGAGATGACCGTGTCCGTGGCTTTCAGCACGTGCTGGTTGACGCCGAACACAATGGTGGCGTCCACGTCCTTGCCACCCGGCGCGGAAATGATGACTTTCTTTGCCCCACCCTTCAGGTGGGCCGACGCTTTTTCCTTGGTCGTGAAGAAACCCGTGCATTCGAGCACCACGTCGACACCGAGCTCGCCCCACGGAATCAGGGCCGGGTCGCGCTGCGCGAAGACGCGGATGCGGTCGCCATTGACGAGCATATTGTCGCCGTCGATGGTGACGACGCCGGGAAACTTGCCGTGCACCGTGTCGTAGCGCGTCAAATGCGCATTCGACTTGGCGTCGCCCAGGTCGTTGATGGCGACGATCTCGATATCCTGCTGCTTGCCGCCTTCATAAAATGCACGCAAGACGTTGCGGCCGATGCGGCCATAGCCATTGATGGCAACTTTGATGGTCATGCTGTCTCCTTGATGTTTTCTGCTGAGTTCATAAAGCCAACCCAAGTGCAACTGCTGGGGTCAGACCCGGCGGGTCTGACCCCGGATTTTCGGCGGCTCTGCCCTAAAAATTAACCGCTGTTACGCAACCCTGCCGCGATACCATTGATCGACAAATGAATCCCCGTGCGCGCCGCCGCATCCTGCTTGCCCTCACGGAAGCGCTTCAACAGCTCCACCTGCACGTGATTGAGCGGGTCGATATACGGGAAACGGTTGCGTATCGAACGCTGCATCAGCGGATTGGCCTGCTGTAACTCTTCCTGGCCCGTGATCAGCTTCAAGGCGTCCAGCGTGGCCGCGTATTCGGCGCGGATGCGCGTAAAGATGGCGTCGCGCAAGGCCTTGTCCTTGACCAGTTCCGCATACTTGCCGGCAATGGCGATGTCGCTCTTGGCCAGGACCATATCCATGTTCGACAGCAAGGACGTGAAGAATGGCCAGTCCGTGTACATGCCGCGCAGCACGTCCGCGCCATCGGCGGGATGGGCGGCCAGGTAGGCTTGCACGGCGGAACCGAAACCGAACCAACCCGGCAGCATCAAACGGCATTGCGCCCAGCTCAAGACCCACGGAATCGCGCGCAAATCCTCGATGGACGTGGATTTCTTGCGCGAAGCGGGACGGCTGCCGATGTTCAGCGCGGCAATCTCGGCAATCACCGTCGATTCCCAGAAATACTTTTCGAAGCCTTCTGTGCCGTACACGAGGTCGCGGTAGGCGTTCAGAGCAGTGCCTGACAGCTCTTCCATCGCGGCCAGATGGCCGGCACCGGCCGAAGCCTTCGGCTGCAGCTGGGCCTGCGGCAGCAAGGTCGACTGGATGGTGGCGGCCACCAGCACTTCCAGGTTGCGGCGCCCCACTTCCGGGTTCGCATACTTGGCCGTGATGACTTCACCCTGCTCCGTCAGCCGGATCTGTCCCTGCACGGCGCCGGCCGGCTGGGCCAGGATGGCTTCATAGCTGGGTCCGCCGCCGCGTCCCACGGAACCGCCGCGGCCGTGGAACAGGCGCAGCTTGATCTGATACTCCTTGAAGACGGTCACCAGTTCGATCTCGGCCTTGTAGAGTTCCCAGCCGGACGTCAAAAAGCCGCCGTCCTTGTTGCTGTCCGAATAGCCGAGCATGACTTCCTGCTGGTCCGCGCGCGACTCGAGCAAGCCGCGGTAGAACGGCAAGCCGAACGCGCGCGCCATGATGGCGGGGCCGGCGCGCAAGTCGTCGATCGTTTCGAACAGCGGGATGATGTTGACGTCCGCTTCGCGGCTGTCCTGGCGCAGCAAGCCCACTTCTTTCAGCAGCAAGGCCACTTCCAGCAAGTCCGACACGCTGGCCGCCTTCGAGATGATGCAGTTCGGCACCGATTCACGGCCGTATTTGACGTGGGCTTCGCGCACGGCGCGGAAGATGTCGAGTTCGGAAGTCGTTTCTTCCGAATACTGCGCATACGGCGACGTCAGCAGGCGTGGCGACTCCAGCTCGGCCAGCAGCAAGCTGATGCGCTGCTCTTCGTCGAGGTCCAGGTAGACGAGGCCCGGCTGGGCGCCCGCGAACAGTTCGCCCACGACACGCTCATGCACGTCGGAATTCTGGCGCAAGTCGAGCGGCGCCAGAGAAAAGCCGAAGACCTTGACGGCGCGGCGCAGCTGGCGCAAGCGGCCCCGTGCCAGTGCGCGCAAGCCATTGCTGACAAGCGAATGCTGGACCACGTCCAGGTCGGCCAGCAGTTCGGCAGCCGCGGCGTAAGGCTGCACGCCGTCGGCTTGCTTGCCCTTGCCGGAAAGAACCACGCGCGTGTTTTCCAGGCGCGCATGGATGCCGTGCAGGGCGCGGCGGTATGGCTCGTCCACGCGGTGCGGCGAGGCATCGGCCGAGCGTTCGGCCAGCGCGCGCAGCGGCTCGCTGCAGGCGTTCAGTATTTGCGCCAGCGACAGTTGCGAAGCGAGCTTGCGCAATTCGCCGAGGTAAAAGTCGAGCACCTTGTCGGCCTGCGTTTGCAGGGTGCTGCGCAGGATGTCGGCCGTGACGAACGGGTTGCCGTCGCGGTCGCCGCCTATCCAGCTGCCGACCTTCATGAAATTCGGTAATTCCGCATCTTCCCAACGGGCATCGCGCTGGGCCAGCATGGTTTCCAGCGAAGAATACAGTTTCGGCAATTCGCGCAAGATCGTGTGGTCGTAGAACGACAGGCCATTGGCCACTTCATCCATGACGGACAGCTTGCTCGTACGCAGCAAACGCGTCTGCCAAAGGGTCACGATGCCGCGGCCCAGCGCTTCTTCGTTCTGTTCCGCCTCTTCCGGTGTCATCTGCACGCGGTCGCGCTCGCTCAACAGGCGGGCGATGGCCATCTGGCAATTCTGGATGCTCTTGCGCTGCACTTCCGTCGGATGCGCCGTGAAGACGGGGCTGACGAACGCATCTTCAAAGAAGGTTTCCAATGCATCTGCCTTGCCCGCGTCAAACACATTGCCGACGGCATGGCTGAGGCTACCCTGGCGCGGCGGCGAGCCGGCGATCAAGTGGGCGCGCGTGCGGCGGATGTGATGCTGGTCTTCCGCAATATTGGCCAGCAGCGAGAAATAGCTGAAAGCGCGCGTCAATTGCGTGGTTTCTTCCTGCGACAGCGCTTGCAGCGCGTCCGACAGCTGCGCGCGCGCCGCTTCATCATTGTCGCGGCGGAAACGGATGGCCAGCTGGCGCACATGTTCGATGCGCTCGAAGGCGGGGTCGCCCAGATGGTTGCGGATGGCGTCGCCCAGCAGACGGCCCAGCTGGCGGATATCGCTGCTCAGCAGCTCGTCTTTCACTTCATTCATTTGCATGGTATGTATTTCCTGGGGCGGCCACGGCGGCACCGCACAGATTGCGTAGTTCGCGCTTCCCGGCCCGGGAAACGCCCATCGTCGAATTTGTAGTAAATTTACCTTATTGCTTCACCATCCTCTTGATTTCCATCAAAAAAAATCCTACTCAAAGGGTAAACAAGGGCTTGCAAGCTGTTTGCCAGGGCAACAATATGAAAATTTACTACGCATTTAAGCGAAAGGCAATCAACTTTTGTCTTTCGAGGCGGAAAAGTGACGGCGCAACACACACGGCCGGCGCTCTCCTGTATGCTGCGGATGAAACAAGGATGTAATCCACATCTTTCACACACCTGACAAAAACGTAGCGAGCGGATGAGAGTTGTGGCCGAGATGCGCAGCTGTGCGGATGCACAGTGAGCATCGCAGGCCGCAAATCGCGACGCGCAGTAGCTTTGTCGGGTGTTTACTCTCTACTCCCATGCGACTGACTGCCTATACCGACTACACCCTGCGCACCCTGATGTACCTGGGCGTGCACCGCGACCGCCTCGTCACCATCCAGGACATCGCCGACCTGCATGCCATCTCGAAAAATCATTTGATGAAGGTGGTGCACCAGCTGGGCCTGTCCGGCATCGTGGAAACGGTGCGTGGGCGCAATGGCGGCCTGCGCCTGGCGCGCGATCCGGCCGAGATCAATATCGGCACCGTCGTGCGCGAGACGGAAAACGATTTTTTCATGGCGGAATGTTTTAACAAGGAAAACAATACCTGCCCGCTGACACCCGATTGCCTGCTGAAAGCCAAGCTGGGCCAGGCAACGGCCGCCTTCCTGGCCGTGCTCGACACGGTGACCCTGGCGTCGATACTCGAAGCGACGCCGGGCGCCCCCGCGCTGGCGGCCGGCGTGATTCCCCTGCGCGTGGCAAAGTAGGCGCGCCAAAAACAACAATGCCCGGCGAACCGGGCATTGTTTCCTGCAGAGACTATTTAAAACATCAATGCGCGCTGGCGCCTGCCGCGCCGATGCCCGTCTCCGAACGCATTTGCTGCGCTTCGTAGCCGGCGCGGTCGATGCGCGCGCGCGGGCTCTTGTCGAGCACCGAGAACAGCCAGATGCCGACAAAGCCGGCCGTCATCGAGAACAGCGCCGGCGAGGCGTAAGGAAACAGCGCTTCGCCATGGCCGAGCACGTCGACCCACACGGACTTCGACACCACCGTCAGCGCGACGGCCGTGGTTAAGCCGAGGAAGCCGCCGATGGTGGCGCCCCGCGTCGTGCAATCCTTCCACAGCACCGACATGAACAGTACGGGGAAGTTGGCCGAGGCGGCAATGGCGAATGCCAGCGAGACCATGAAGGCGATGTTCTGCTTTTCAAAGGCGATGCCGAGGACCACGGCGATGATGCCCAGCACGATCGTCGTCACGCGCGACACTTTCAATTCGTTGGCGCCCGTGGCCTTGCCCTTCTTGATGACGGTGGCATACAGATCGTGCGACACGGCCGACGCGCCCGACAGGGTCAAGCCCGCCACGACGGCCAGAATCGTGGCAAACGCGACCGCCGACATGAAGCCGAGGAAGACGTTGCCGCCCACGGCCTTGGCCAGGTGCACGGCCGCCATGTTGTTACCGCCCAGCAGCTTGCCGGCCGCATCCTTGAACTCGGGATTGGTGCTCACCAGCACGATGGCGCCAAAGCCGATGATGAAGGTCAGGATGTAGAAATAGGCGATCCAGGTGGTGGCCCAGAACACGGATTTGCGCGCTTCCTTGGCGCTCGGCACCGTGAAGAAACGCATCAAAATGTGCGGCAAACCGGCCGTGCCGAACATCAGCGCCATGCCGAACGAGATGGCCGAGATCGGGTCCTTGATGAAGGAACCAGGGCCCATGATGGCTTCCTTGGTGGCGTGCACGTCGACCGACTTGGCGAACAGCGCTTCCGGGCTGAAGTTGAATTGCGCCAGCACGGCAACGGCCATGAAGGTGGCGCCGCCCAGCAGCATCACGGCCTTGATGATCTGTACCCAGGTGGTGGCCGTCATGCCGCCGAACAGCACGTAGATCATCATCAAGGTACCGACAAGGACGACGGCGATCCAGTATTCGAGGCCGAACAGCAGCTTGATCAGCTGGCCCGCGCCCACCATCTGCGCGATCAGGTAAAACGCCACCACGACGAGCGTGCCGGACGCGGAAAAGATGCGGATCGGCGCCTGCTTGAAGCGGTAGGCGGCCACGTCGGCAAACGTGTAGCGGCCCAGATTGCGCAAGCGCTCGGCCATCAAAAAGGTGATGATGGGCCAGCCGACGAGAAAGCCGATGGCATAGATCAGGCCATCGTAGCCGTTCAAAAAGACGGCGGCGGAAATGCCGAGGAACGATGCGGCCGACATATAGTCGCCCGCGATGGCCAGGCCGTTCTGGAAGCCCGTGATGCCGCCGCCGGCCGTGTAGAAATCGGAAGCCGACTTGGTCTTCGCGGCCGCCCACTTGGTGACGAACAAGGTGAAGATGACGAAGGCGGCGAACATGATGATCGCCGTCCAGTTGGTCGGTTGCTTGACTGCCTGGCCGAGGTCGGCACCGGCCGCAAACGCGGCATTGCTGGCACCCAGCAAGGCCAGGACGCTCAGACAGGACACGCCGCGCAGCGCATGCTTGGCGGCGCTCATGCCTGCACCCGTGCCTGGATGGCGTTGCTCAGGTCGTCGAATTGCTTGTTGGCGCGGCGCACATAGATGCCGGTGACGAGCACGGTAAACACGATGACGAACAGGCCGATCGGCATGCCCCAGGTCATCACGCCGGCGCCCGTTTTCGTGGCCAGGAATTCCTTGTTGAAGGCGATGAGCAGGATGTAGCCGTAGTACACGAGCATCATCAGGCCCGTCAGCGCCCAGCCGAAGCGGGAACGCACCTTGACCAGCTGATGATAGCTGGGGTCGCTCTTGATTTTTTGAACCAGATCGTCATGCATTGTGTTGCCTCCTGTTATGTAAAAGCGTGCTCTTTTGTGCGAGCTTGGATTCACAGTACAGCGCGAGGCTTACCCGCCCCTTACGGCAGCGTTTTTTCTCGCGGGGACAACACAAGGCAGGCAGAAAAATCAGTTCAAGGCGGCAGCCGGTCCGAAGAATTCATGGTGCGTCTGCTGTTCCGGCACGCCCAGTTCGCGCAAGTATTGCTTGACGGCCCGCATGAACGGCTGCGGTCCCAGGAAATAGGCGTCGACGTCACGCGAGGCTGGCAGCCAGTTTTTCAGCTGCTCTTTATTCAGCAAGCCGACGGCATCCGGCGCATCGTGCTCGCCACCATGTTCCGCATAGCAGTAATAGCGCTGCAACTGCGGGTGCTGCGCGGCCAGCTCGTCGATCTGCGCGCGAAACGCATGCACGCCGTGGTTGCGCGCCGCGTGGATGAAGTGCACGGGACGCTTGCCGCGCAGGGCCGCCGTCAGCATGGCCAAGGTCGGCGTGATGCCCACGCCGCCGCTGATCAGCACCAGCGGCTTGTCGCTGTCTTTCAGCACGAAGTCGCCCGATGGCGGCGTCAGCTGCACAGTGTCGCCCGCCTGCACGTGGTCGTGGAAATGGTTCGACACCTTGCCGCCCGCTTCGCGCTTGACGCTGATGCGGTACGTCTGGCCATTGCTGGCGGCCGACAGCGAGTATTGGCGGCGCATGGGCACGCCATCGACGGTGGCCAGCACGCCGATGTACTGGCCGGGCGCAAAATCCAGCACGGCCTGGCCATCGGCGGGCGCCAGCAGGAAGGACGTGATCTCGCCGCTTTCCACCGTCTTGCTGCGCACGGTAAAGTCGCGCGCGCCGCTCCAGCCGCCGGGCGCGGCCGCCTGCGCCTTGTAGATGCGCCCTTCTTCGCCGGCCAGGATGTCGGCCAGCTGGCCGTAGGCCGCGCCCCAGGCGTCGATGACGGCATCGCTGGCCACCTCTGCGCCCAGCACTTCGCGGATCGCTTGCAGCAGGCTGGCACCGACCAGCGGATAGTGCTCGGCGCGAATTTGCAGGGCCACGTGCTTGTTGACGATGGTGGCCACCAGGTCACCCAGCGCATCCAGTTGATCGATATGCTTGGCATACATCAGCACGCCATTGGCCAGCGCGCGCTGCTGGTCGCCGCTGTGCTGGTGCGCCTGGTTAAAGTACGGCAGCACTTCCGGATGGTCGCGGAACAGATTCTTGTAGAAGTGGCGCGTCAGCGCTTCGCCACCCTGCTCGAGGATGGGCACGGTGGCCGTGATGATGGCGCGTTGTTCTTGGGTCAGCATGTAAAACTCCTGTGTGGATATGGGTAAGCGGTCTCAGGCCAGCGTCTCTACAGCTGGATATAACTCATGGTCTTCGCGGCGCATGCGCTGGAACAGCGCGTGCAGCACGGTATTGGCTTCGCTGCGGAAGGCTTCCGGTTCGGCTTCCAGGCGCACGGGCGTATTCCAGCGGCCGGCGAAATCGAGATAGGCGCCGGCGATGCCGTGCATCTCGTTTTCGTACTGGCGCCCCAGCTGGGCCACCTTGGCCACGCCGGACGCTTGCGCGGCCGGATACAGGTAGCGCTGCTCGACGGCCAGGTGCAGCTTGATCAAGCCGCTCATAGCGATGATCTGTTCGGCAATGGCCTGCGCCTGCGCGGCCACACCGCCGCGCGCCAGCTGGCGCAAGTCGTCGATGGCGGCCAGGATGGCCAGATGCTGCTGTTTGAATTTGTCGATATTCATGGCGTTTTTCTCTTGTTGAGTGTAGCCAGTGTAGCGGAATTGGCATAAACATGCAAATTACATGCATCTTTAAAGCTTCAACGTTTCCTGGAGGAATGTAAATCGACATGTGCCACTATGTGCGGCACAGAACACAAGCTTCCGCGATGCCTGCCTATAATTTGCTCATCACAGCGCGGGCCCGTTTGCGGCCGTGCCGCACCCTCCACTCAAGCCAAGGATGAGCATGAAAAACAAAACGGGCACGGGCCAGGCGCAGCAACTGGCCGGCATCATCAACGAACACCACACGGAACTGCTGGATGGCTGGATGGCCGGCCTGATCGCCCGCCTCGTGCGGCGCGACAAGATCGCGGAAAACGAGCTGCGCCAGCAGGCATCGCAATTGCTGCCGCTGCTGGCGGGCGCGCTGGAAAGCGGCGACTCGTTCGACATCGAAGGCGGCGCCTGGGACGATACGCGCCAGCTGATCGCGGAAATATCGCAGTCGCGCGTGCGCCAGGGCTATTCGCCGATCGACACGGCCAGCTTCATGTTCGCCCTCAAGGAACCGCTGTTCGGCTACCTGCGCAAGGCGATCACGGCGCAGCCGGAGCAGCTGGGCGATGCCATCGTCAGCACCAGCAAACTGTTCGACGAGCTGGGCCTGCTGACCGTCGCCATCTACCAGAAGGCGCGCGAACAGGTGATTCTGCGCCAGCAGCAGGAATTGCTGGAACTGTCCACGCCCGTCGTGCAACTGTGGCAAAACGTGCTGGCCCTGCCCCTGATCGGCACCCTCGACAGCGCACGCACGCAGGTGGTGATGGAAAGCCTGCTGCAAAAGATCGTCGATACGGGCGCCCTGATCGCCATCATCGACATCACGGGCGTGCCGACCGTCGACACCCTGGTGGCGCAGCACCTGCTGAAAACCATCGCCGCCGCGCGCCTGATGGGCGCCGACTGCATTATCAGCGGCATCCGCCCGCAGATCGCGCAAACGATCGTGCACCTGGGCGTCAACCTGGAAGACGTGATGACCAAGGCCACTTTGGCCGACGCCTTCGTCGTGGCCCTGAAACGCACGGGCTCCAGCATCAGCTACCAGCAGCAAGCACACTGAGGAGCCTATGGAAAGAATCCCCATTTTACGCATGGGCCGTCTGCTGCTGGTGACGATACAGGTGGACATGCACGACCGCCTGGCGATGACCTTGCAGGACGACCTGACCACCCGCATCGTGACGGACCGTGCCACGGGCGTGCTGATCGACATTTCCGCGCTCGACATCGTCGACTCCTTCATCGGCCGCATGATCAGCAACACGGCGGCGATGGCGAAAATCCTCGACGCGCGCACCGTCGTCGTCGGCATGCAGCCAGCCGTCGCCATCACCCTGGTGGAACTGGGGCTGACCCTGGAAGGCGTGAGCACGGCGCTCAACGTGGAGCTGGGCATCAAGATGCTGGAACGGGGCGGCGCATGCGCATGACGGGGGCGCCATGCTAGGCGCGCAGGCACAGGAGCGGACGCAGGCGGGAGGGCCGCAGACGCAGCAGATCCTGCCCCTGCACAGCGACGAAGACGTCGTGCGGCTGCGCAAGCAGGTGCGCGACAGCATGGTCGCCATGGGGTTTGGCCTGATCGAACAGACCAAGATCATCACGGCGGCCAGCGAGCTGGCGCGCAACACCCTGCGCTACGGCGGCGGCGGCGAAGCGCGCATCGCGCGCGTCTGCGATGGCGCGCGGCAGGGACTGGAGCTGCGCTTTGTCGATGCGGGACCGGGCATCGACGATATTCCCCTGGCGCTGACCGATGGCTACACCAGCGGCGGCGGGCTGGGACTGGGGCTGGGCGGCGCCAAGCGCCTTGCCGACGCATTTCACATCGACACGGCGCCCGGCGCGGGCACCACCGTCACCATCGCGAAATGGAAGCTGTTTTGAACCACCAGGAACCACAGCCTGACATTCTCAGGCAAAGAAGTTTTCCCATCGGCGAACCGAGCGAGATCGCCGCGGCCCGCCGCGCCGGCAACGAGCTGGCGCGCCGCATCGGCTTCGACGACGTGCGCACGGGCCAGCTGGCCATCATCATCAGCGAAGCGGCGACCAACATCGTCAAGCACGCGCAGCGCGGCGAAATCCTGCTGCGCAAGGTGCTGCGCGGCGGCACCAGCGGCATCGAAGTACTGGCCATCGACAATGGCCCCGGCATGGCCAATGTACGCCAGCACATGCAGGATGGCCATTCCACCACGGGCACCTACGGCGTGGGGCTGGGCGCGATACGCCGCCTGGGCCAGGAATTCGACCTGTACACGGCGCCCGGCAAGGGCGCGGTGCTGATGGTGGTGGTCTGGGGGCAGCACGCCAGCAGCGCCATCCCCGCCCATCCGAACTGGCGCATCGGCGCCGTGTGCCTGCCGCTGGCGTCGGAACAGGTGTGCGGCGACGCCTGGAATGTGGTCTGCGAAGGCCATGAACTGAGCCTGATGGTGGCCGATGGCCTGGGCCACGGCCCGTTGGCGGCGCGCGCCTCGGAACGCGCCAGCGCCCTGCTGGAAACCGACACGCCCGGCTTGCCGCCCCTGCCCGCGCCCTTCATCGAACTGGCCCACGGCGCCCTGCGCACGACGCGCGGCGCGGCCATGGCCGTGGCGCATATCGACAGCGCGCGCCGCGAATTGCGCTATGCGGGCGTGGGCAATATCGCCGCCTGCGCCTTCGATGCGCAGCAGCGCCGGCATCTGCTGTCGCATAACGGCATCGTCGGCAGCAACCTGCGCAAGGTGCAGGAGTTCTGCTATCCATGGCAACAGGGTGCAACCTTGATCATGCACTCGGACGGCTTGCACACGCGCTGGGACCTGGAACAGTATCCGGGCCTGGCGCAATGCCACCCCAGCCTCGTCGCCGCCGTGCTGTACCGCGATTTTGCGCGCGGGCGCGACGACGTCACGGTGGTGGTGCTGCGCGAACATGAGGAATGCCAGGCCGTCACCGCGGAAAGGAGCGAAACAACATGACGCAACGCATATTGACGGCCCATATCGGCAGCGAACTCGATGTGGTGGGCGCTCGCCAGCGCGCGCGGCAGATCGCCGCCCTGTGCGGCTTCGGCGTGCAGGACCAGGTGCGCATCGCCACGGCTGTGTCGGAACTGGCGCGCAACGTCTACAACTACGCCGGCAGCGGCAAGGTGCATTTCGCCATCGACGGCCAGACGGCGCCGCAGGTGCTCAGCATCCGCATCGAGGACCAGGGCCCCGGCATCGCGCAGCTAGACAAGATACTGGCCGGCACCTACCGCTCTCCGACGGGCATGGGCCTGGGCATCCTGGGCGCCCAGCGCCTGATGGACCGCTGCCATATCCACAGCACGCCCGGCGAAGGCACGCAGATCACGCTGCACAAACTGTTCCCGCGCGACGCGCGCCTGCTCGACGGGAGCATGATCGGCACGCTGTCCGGCAGCCTGCAGGCGCTGCCTTCGGATATCACGCTGTCCGAAGTGCAGCAGCAGAACCGCGAGCTTTTGACCACCCTGGCCGAACTGAAGACGCGCCAGGACGACCTGCTGCAGCTGACGCGCGAACTGGAAGACACCAACCGCGGCGTGGTGGCGCTGTTCGCGGAACTCGACGAAAAAGCCGACCACCTGCGCCGCGCCGACCAGATGAAATCGCGCTTCCTGTCGAACATGAGCCATGAATTCCGCACCCCGCTCAGCTCCATCCGCGCCCTGTCCAAGCTGCTGCTCGACCGCATCGACGGCGAGCTGTCGGAGGAACAGGAAAAGCAGGTGATGTTCATCCTGCAAAGCGCCGTCAGCCTGAGCGACCTGGTGAACGACCTGCTGGACCTGGCCAAGATCGAAGCGGGCAAGGTCGACGTGCACGCCAACAATTTTCAAGTCGCTGATCTGTTCAGCGCCCTGCGCGGCATGCTGCGCCCGCTGCTGGTGTCCGAATCGCTCACCCTGACCTTCATCGACCCCGACCCGGCGCTGCACATCCATACGGATGAAGGCAAGCTGTCGCAAATCCTGCGCAACTTCATCTCCAACGCTCTGAAATTTACCGAGGCCGGCGCCATCGTCGTCAGCGCCACGCCCTTGCCGGAGCAGGACGCCATCCGCTTTTCCGTCTCCGACACGGGCCTGGGCATCGATGCCGAAGACGTGCAGCTGATCTTCGAGGAATTCAGCCAGGTGGAAAACCACATGCAGCGCAAGGTCAAGGGCACGGGCCTGGGCCTGCCCCTGTGCCGCAACCTGGCCACCCTGCTCAATGGCACGGTGTCCGTGGAAAGCACACCGGGCCACGGTTCGCTGTTTTCCGTCGTCCTGCCCACCAGCTACCATGCGCCCGAAGGCAGCCTGCCGCCATGCGCGCCGGCCAACGACAATGGCAACGACCAGCGCGTCGCCGTGCTGGTGGTGGAAGACAATCCGCCCGTGCGCCTGCTGTATGAAAAATTTTTGGCCGGCAGCGAGTTTCGCGTCGTTCCCGCGCGCAGCGTGCGCGAAGCACAGGAGCGCTGGGAACAGCAGCGCCCCGCCGCCGTCATCCTCGACATTATGCTGCACGGCGAAACGGCCTGGCACTGGCTGGCCGAGCTGAAAAACGACCCGCTGCGGCGCCAGGTGCCCGTCATCGTCGCCACCGAGATCGACGACGTGCGCAAGGGCCTGGCCCTGGGCGCCGAGGCCTACTACATCAAGCCGCTGTCGCGCCAGCAATTGCTGGCGACCCTGCGCGCGCTGATCGGCAATACACATCACCGGCAAGAGCCGGCTCCGCCGCAAGGCACAACCACATGGGACAATGCGCATGCTACCGGATAACAACAGCGATGCTCTGATCCTGAACGTCGATGACAGCGACGGCGCACGCTACGCCAAATCGCGCATCCTCAAACGCGCCGGCTTCAAGGTCATCGAAGCGTCGAACGGCGGCGACGCGCTGCTGCGCGCCCGCCAGGACCGCCCCAACCTGATCCTCCTCGACGTCAAGCTGCCCGACATCAACGGCCTGGAAGTGTGCCGCCAGCTGAAGGGCGGCGCCGAGACGAACACCATCCTGGTGCTGCAAACGTCCGCTTCCTGCATCGGCACGGCCGACAAGATCCGCGCCCTTGATGGCGGCGCCGACAATTACCTGGTCGAGCCGATCGAGGCCGATGAACTGATCGCCAACGTCAAGGCGCTGCTGCGCCTGGGACGGGTCGAGCGCGCGCTGCGCGACGTGGACCGCCGCAAGGATGAATTCCTGGCCACCCTGGCGCACGAATTGCGCAATCCGCTGGGCCCCATCCGCACGGCGCTGGCCCTGCTGTGCAAGCTCGACCCCGTCGTGCCGGCCGTGCAGGACAACGCACGCCGCACCATCGGCCGCCACACGGACCACCTGGTGCGTCTGGTGGACGACCTGCTCGACGTGTCGCGCATCTCGCAGGGCAAAATCTCGCTGCAATGGGAAAGCGTGAGCCTGGCCAGCGTCATCCGCAGCGCGCTGGAAACGAGCTCGCACAGCGTCGAAGCGCGCGGCCATGCGCTGGACGTGAACCTGCCCAAGGAAGAACTGTGGGTCTGCGGCGACGCCGTGCGCCTGTCGCAGATCGTCGCCAACCTGCTGCTCAACGCGGCCAAGTTCACGGCGCCGGGCGGGCGCATCGCCATCACCGCCGTGCGCGAAGGCGACAATGTGCGCATCCGCCTCAGCGACAACGGCATCGGCATCGCCGCCGCCAGTATCGACAGCATCTTCGGCCTGTTCGAGCAAAGCGGCCACTCGCCCGACCGGGTGCAGGACGGCCTGGGCATCGGCCTGTCGCTGGTGCGCAATCTGGTGACCTTGCACGGCGGCCAGGTCAGCGTGCACAGCCCCGGCGTGGGACTGGGCAGCACCTTCGAAGTCATCCTGCCGCTCGACGCCAACCTGCCGCAGCCGGCCGCGCCAGCGCCGGAGACGGCCGCCGGCGGCAGCCAGCGCATCCTCGTCGTCGACGACAACTGCGACGCGGCCGACACCCTGGCCGAATTGCTGGAAATGTACGGCCACACGGTGCGCACGGCCTACACGGGCACGCAAGCAACCGAGCGCACCCTGGAATTCAAGCCCGACATCGTCTTTCTCGACATCGGCCTGCCCGACATGAGCGGCTACGACGTGGCCGTCAAAATGCGCCAGCTGCCGATACCGCAGCAATTCCTGCTCGTGGCGCTGACCGGCTATGGCCAGGAACACGACCGGCAGGCAGCCCTGGCTTCGGGTTTCAACGAACACTTCGCCAAGCCCGTCGATTTTGGCAAGCTGGCCATGCTGGGATTGCATATCGCACCGTGAGCGCGGTGGCGGCTGCGTGTTGCCAGGGCGTCCGCTATAATCGGCGGCCGCCCCACCACTGGAATCACGCCATGAAAACCCGCACGCCGCTGCTGCGCATCACCATGATACTGGGCGCCCTGCACGCCCTGCTGGGCTGGCTGCTGCTGCCTGCCCTGCCCGTCGGCCTGGCCGGCTGGCTGCTGGGCGGCGCCGTCTTGCTGGCCTCGACCATGCTCATGCCGATGACCATCTTCGCCCGCGCCGTCACCAACGATGGGCGCCTGGCCGACCGCTTGAGCTGGGCCGGCTCGCTGTGCATGGGCTTTTTTTCCTCGCTGTTCGTGCTCACCGTGCTGCGCGAACTCACCCTGCTGATTCCCGCCGCCCGCCAGCACGCGCAGGCGTCCGCCGTGCTTGTCCTGCTCTTGGCACTGCTGGCCACCGCCGTCGGCTACCTCAACGCCCGCAGGGTAGCGCGCGTGCGCGAGGTCGACGTGCCCATCGCCGGCCTGCCGGCCGCCTTGCAGGGCTTGACCATCGTGCAGCTGAGCGACATCCACGTGGGCGCCACCATCAAGCGCGCCTACGTGGAAGCCATTGTCGCGCGCGCCAACGGCCTGCGGGCCGACATCGTCGCCATCACGGGCGACGTGGTCGATGGCACGGTGGCGCAGCTGGGCAGCCATACGGCGCCGCTGGGCGAGCTGCGTGCGCGCCATGGCGTCTTCCTCGTGACGGGCAACCACGAATACTATTCGGGCGCCGCGCCGTGGGTGGCGGAATTCCGCCGCCTGGGCTTGCGCGTACTGATGAACGAGCACACGGTGCTCGAACACGACGGCGCGCGCCTGGCGCTGGCCGGCGTCACCGATTTCAACGCGGCCAGTTTCGACCCGGCCCAGGCAAGCGACCCGCAAGCGGCCATCGCCGGCGCGCCCGCCGATATCCCCCGCATCCTGCTGGCGCACCAACCACGCAGCGCGCCCGAGGCCGAAGCGGCCGGCTACGACCTGCAATTGTCGGGCCATACGCACGGCGGACAATTCTGGCCCTGGAATCTGTTCGTGCCGCTGCAGCAGCCGTATGTGGCGGGCCTGCACCGGCAAGGGCGCTTGTGGATTTACGTCAGCCGCGGCACCGGTTACTGGGGCCCGCCGAAACGCATCGGCGCACCGGCGGAAATCACGAGACTGAGGCTGGTGGCAGCGTAGAATCTAGTCGGCCCAACTGGCCATCCACGCTGCGAAACGCGCCGCCACGGCCGGCGGATTCAATCGTTCCATCGCGCCTTCCACCGCTTCGCTGTCACTGACCTCGAACAGCAGCACGAAATCGTCGCGCTGCGCGCCCATACCAAAACAGCCTTCGGCATCGAGCTGCGCCAGCGCCGCGATGCAGGCGTCGAACACGCCGCTGCGGAAGGTGTCGAAATCGACGTCGAAGGGCAAGTCGCGGTGCGCCTGCAGCAGCAAGCGGTAGGCGCTGTCGAAGTACGCGACCCCGTCCTCAAACACCCATTCCGCCGGATTCCACAGCATCTCTTCGCCGTACTCCGAGGCCGCCAGCGCTTCGCGGCTGTTGGCCGCCGGGCCGATGGTCATGGCGCTGTCGTCGCTGACCAGCGCAAAAGCGTTGATGTGCTGGTCCGGATGGGTACGGCGCACGGCAGCGAAAGCACTGCGGGCGGCATCCGCAACCAGTGTTTGCAGCAGCGCGAAATCAAAGACGGCCGGGTCGATGAGCATGGCGCGCGCCAGGGTATGGCCATCGGCGACAGCCGCATCGCAATGGGCCAGATAGGCGGCCTGCGCTTCGGCTATGCTCGCATACTGCGTGCGCATCTCCTCGCCCCAGGTCATGGCCGCGCCGCTGGCCGTCCACACGGTGGTGCCGAACACGCGCGCTTCCTGGAAGCGGGCCGGCTGATCATGGTCAAAGGTGTAAAACAGGCTGTAGTTGTCAGGCATAAGATTTTTCATTGATTAATCGGGCCGTATCTGCGCGGCGAAATCGCGCTGGCGGAACTGTTCCAGCAAAAAATCGACGAACACGCGCGTCTTCGCGGGCAGCAGTTTCTTGCTCGGATAGTACACGGACAGGGGGCCGGAATCGGCATGCCAGCCGGGCAGCAGCCGGACCAGGGCGCCGCTGCGCAAATGGGCCAGCGCGTGCGGCATGGGCAGCAGCGCCACGCCAACGCCAAGGATGGCCGCCTGCGCCATCGCTTCCGGATCGTCGAAAATGGCGCGCGGACGGTATTCGGCCACGCCTTCGCCGCCCACGCCGTCGCGCAGTATCCAGCTGCGCAATCTGCCGCTGCCGGCCGAGCGGCGCGCCACGCCGTCGAAGTGCGCCAGGTCCGACGGGTGCACGGGCATGGTTTTGCCCCGCATGAAGGCGGGCGACGCCGTGGCGACGATGTGGGCGTGGCCCAGTTCGCGCGCCACCACGCCCGGCGTCAATTCGATGCCGCCGCCGATGGCCACGTCAAACCCTTCGCCGACCAAGTCCACTTGCCGGTTGTCGAAATGGCAGTCGGGGATGACGCTAGGGTAGCGCGCGATGAAGTCGCCCAGCAGGGGCACCACATAGCTGCGCCCGAACGACGGCGCCATGCTGATTTTCAGTATGCCGGCCGGCTGGCCGCCCTCTTCCGCCACGCCGGCGATCGCCTCACGCAAGGTGGACAGGGCGCCGCCTATCTGCTGCAGAAAGCGTTCGCCCCCTTCCGTCAAGGTCAAACGGCGCGTGCTGCGCTGGAACAGCCGCAACCCCAGGCTCGCTTCCAGCCGCGCCACGTTCTTGCTGACGGCCGCAGGCGTCAGCCCCAGGCGGCGCGCGGCGGCCGAAAAACTGCCCAGCTCGGCAGACAGCACGAACGATTGCAAGTGATTGAGGGCTTCCATGCGCCTATTCTACCCGCTCATTTGATACTCAAGGTTGAAAGTGATTGTAGTGATTCATGGCTAGCGCGGCAGGAATGAAAGGCAGATACTGAATTCCTCTACTCCCCACTCAGAAAGCTCATCATGCAAACCCAAGCCACCACCAGCACCTCCCTGCCACTGCAAGACAAGATCGCGTTCGTGACGGGCGGCTCGCGCGGCATCGGCGCCGCCATCGTGCGCCGCCTTGCCAGCCAGGGCGCCAACGTCGTCTTCACCTATCAAAGCTCCGCCGCCGAAGCGCAGGCGCTGGCCGCCAAAGTGGAGGCGGCCGGCGGCAAGGCCCTGGGCGTGCAGGCCGATGCGGCCGACGCCTCCGCCCTGACGGCCGCCATCGCCAAGGTGGCGGCGCAGTTTGGCCGTGTCGACATCCTCGTCAACAATGCGGGCGTGTTCCTGCCTGGCGCCATCGACGATTTTTCGCTGGAAGACTTCGACAAGACCTTGAACGTCAACGTGCGCGCCGTCTTCGTCGCCATCAAGGCGGCCGTGGCGCACATGCCGACGGGCGGGCGCATCATCAATATCGGCAGCACGAATGCGCACCGCATGCCGTTCGGCGGCGCGGCCGCCTACGCCATGAGCAAATCGGCGCTGAGCGGCCTGACGCAAGGCCTGTCGCGCGACCTGGGCCCGCGCGGCATCACCATCAACAATGTGGAACCGGGCCCCGTCGCCACGGACATGAACCCGCCGACGGGCGACTTCGCCGACCTGATGCACGGCCTGATGGCCCTGCCCCGCCATGGCACGGCCGATGAAATCGCCGGCATGGTCGCTTACCTGGCCAGCGCGGAAGCGGCGTTCGTCACGGGCGCCGGGCTGAAGATCGATGGCGGTTTTGCCGCCTGATCGAGTCCGAACATCAGTGAACGGTGCGCCGCCACGCCCGCCATGGCGCCATCGGCCACCGCAAACGCCACGCTGCCCGCCATGCGGCCCGCGTCACCGCAGCAAAAGACACCAGGCACGCTGCTGGCCTTTTGCTCGTCGGTGCGCACGAACGGTCCCATGAGCCCCTCTTCCAGCGCGCAGCCCAATTCGCCGGCCAGGGAACTGGCCAGGCGGGTGCGGGTCGCCACGAACAGGCCGGCCATCGCGTGGCGGCTGCCATCGGCCGTGACCACGTCGGCCACCGCGTCGATCCGCGCCACTGGCGTGCGCACCAAAGTTACGCCGCGTGCCTCCAGTTGCGCCAGCTGCGCCGCATCAGGCTCGAACGCGCCATTCAGGAAAAAAGTGACCGTGCCCCAGTCGGGCAGCATCAAGGCATGGTGCATGGACAGGGGGCCGGTGGCCAGTACGCCGATGGCGCCCTGTTCCAGTTCATAGCCGTGGCAATACGGGCAGTGAAAGACGCTGCCGCCCCAGCGCTCGGCCAGGCCATCGACGGGCGGCAGTTCATCGATCACGCCGGTGGCCAGCACGAGGCGGCGGCCGTGCACGACATAGCCATCCGCCAGGGTCACATCGAAGCCATCGCCATCGCTGCTGGCCGCGGCCTGCACGGCCATGCCGTCCCGCCAGGTGACGCTGGCATACGCCATCAACTGCGCCTTGCCCTCGGCCGCGATGGCGGCCGTGCCGCTGCCGTCCTGGGTCAGGAAACCGTGGGAATGGCTGGCGTAGCGGTTGCGGCGCTGGCCGCCGTCGATCACCAGCACGCGGCGGCGGGCGCGCGCCAGTTGCGTGGCGGCGGACAGACCCGCGTAGCTGCCGCCAACGATGATGGCATCGAACGGGATGCCAGGCGATTCAGGAATGTGCATGTGGTGCTCCTTTGTGGGTGGCGTATTGTTGGCTGAAACGGTCGGCCAGGTCAGCCAGGGTGACGGCGCCAAAGCGCTGGATCAGCAGCGCCTCGGCTTCATCGAAGGCGCCGGCCAGCGACTGGTTGACAACCTGCTCGACGAGGCAGCCCGGCTGATCGACACGGTTGCCCATGGCGAAGATGGTGGGCGATCCCACAGCCACATAGATGTCTTGCAGGGTCACCTGGTGCAGGTCGCAGACGATGCGCCAGCCGCCGCCATGGCCCTTGTCCGACGCCACGTAGCCGCGCTCGCGCAGGCCGGCCATCACGCGCCGCACCAGCACGGGGTTCGTATCCAGATAGCCGGAGAGTTCCTCGGACGTCATCGGGCGTCCAGCATGGGCCATGTGCAGCAACACATGGAGGATCGATGATAGTTTGCTGTCGCGTCTCATGTAACTAATGATAGTACATAATTCACGCAGATGCAAACCAGTTGCAAAATCCTGCACAAAAAAAGGGTCAGACCTTGTCGGGTCTGACCCCAGCCTTTGCTTCAGGGTGTCTTTTTACGCTGTCGATGTTTCCTTGCGCCGCCGACCCCGCCACCACAGCAGCAAAGCCAGCAGCACCAGCACGCCGACAATGATGCCCGCGCGGGCCAGGCCGATCAGGTTGGACGGCGCGCCGCCGTTGCGCAAGGTCGTCACCTGCTCGGCCGTCACCTTGATGGCGGGATTGCCGTACATCCGCTGCACGTAATTGCCGAGGGTGACGATCTGCTCGTCCGACAGGGTCTGGCGAAACGCGGGCATCAGGTGGCCGGCATGGCTACCCTTGCCATCCTGCCGCTCCACGCCATCGAGGATCGCCATCACCAGGTTGTTGCTGTTGCCGCGGCCCGTCGCCGAGTTGTGGAACAGGGGCGGCAAGCTGCCATCGAAACTGCCCTCGCCCTTGGCCTGGTGGCAGCTGGCGCACTGCGCATCGTACAGCTGCGCACCCGACATCGTGTTCAGGTTTTGCGGCAGCGGCACACCGCGGATGCTGCTCAACTCGTCGCCCGCCTGGCCCCATTGCGTCACCGGTTTCACGTCCGCCTTGTCGCGGATGGCAGGCACGCTCTTGATGTAGTGCGCGATGGCGTTCAAGTCCGCGTCGCTCAGGTGCTTGAGGCTATGGTCGATGGCCTCGGCCATCGGGCCTGCCGCCTGGCCCCGGTGCGCGGCGCGGCCCGTGCGCAGGTAGCCGGCCAGTTCCTGCTGGCTCCAGCCTCCCACGCCGCTGTTGACGTCCGACGTGATGTTCGGCGCATACCAGGTGCCCAGGTCGGCGCCGCCCAGCTCCTTCGACAGCTGCTCGGCCATCAGGGCGTTGCGCGGCGTGTGGCACGTGGTGCAGTGGGCCAGGCCTTGCGCCAGGTAGGCGCCACGGTTCCACTCCATGCTTTTCGACGCATCGGCCACGAACGGTTTTTTATCGAGGAAGAGCAGATTCCAGCCCGCCATCGACAAACGGATATTGAACGGGAATGGCAAGTCCGTCTTTTGCGCCGGCGCCGTGTCCACCGCCGCCACGCCATGCATGAAGTAGGCGTACAGGGCGGCCATGTCGTCATCCGTCACCTTGGCGTAGGCCGTATAGGGCATGGCCGGGTACATGTGTGCGCCATCGGCCCGCACGCCATGGCGCACGGCGGCGGAAAACTGCGCCAGCGTGTAGTTGCCGATGCCATGCGTTGTCGACGGCGTGATGTTGGTGGCGACGATGGCGCCCAGCGGCGTGGCCAGGGCCAGGCCGCCCGCCATCGGCTTCCCGCCAGGCACGCTGTGGCAGGCGATGCAGTCGCCGGCCGTGGCCAGGTAGCGGCCACGTTCGATCGCCTGCACGTCCGCGCCCGGCGCTTGCGCCGCCAGCACGGGCAAGGCCAGGGACAGCAAGGCGGCGCCGGCAGCCAGTCTGAAGATCGCCATCATGCCGTGCCTCCCTGTTGTTCGTCGAGGATATGCTTGACGGTGCGCAGCGCCACGGCCAGGCCGTTTTCCGTCGAATTGCAGGTGCCGGACGTGGGCAGCACACCCGTGCTGCACAGGAACAGGTTGGCATGGTCGAATGTGCGGCCCCACTGGTCGCACACGGCCTTGGCCGGGTCAGAACCCATCGACAGGGTGCCGCAGATGTGCTGGTTGTTGGCGAACACGCCTTCCTTGCTGTGACGCAGATTGGTGCCGCCCATCAGCTTGGCGATGCGCTCGAAATCCTGCTTCGAACGCTCGTGGCCCCGCTTCGTGTACTCGTCGATCGCGTAATGCGCCTGCGGCTTGGGAATGCCCATGGCGTCTTTTTCGCTGCTGAGGGCGATGCGGTTTGCCGGGTTCGGCAGTACTTCCAGCACGTTCTTCAAGCTCATTTCACGGGCCGAGCGGAAACGCAGCTGCTGTTCGAATGCTTCGCCAAACACACCCTTGCCGATCAATTCCCTGGTGGCGCCATCGACTCTCGAGATGTTCGTGAAATCCAGGCGGTACGGCGAATGCCGGCTGCGGAAATCGCCATCGCGCATGGTGTTGATGGAATTGGGGCTTTGCGGCCCCCGGCCCAGCCACAGGTCTTCATCGGCGTCGAAGGTGATCGAGGTGCTCGGGTGGTCCATCAGGTTGCGGCCCACCATGTCGCTGCTGTTGGCCAGGCCGTTCGGGTATTTGTCCGAGGCGGAAACGAGCAGCAAACGGGGGCTTTCGATGCCGTTCGCGGCCAGGATGAAGGTCTTGGCCGTGACCCGGTGGCTGTTCTTGTCGACGTCGTAGTACAGGGCGGCCGTGATGCGGCCCTGCGCGTCGTGTTCCAGCTTGTAGACGTTGGCGTTGCAGACGATCTTGACGCCCGCTGCTTCCGCCTGCAGCGCGGCGATGCCGCCATGGTATTGCGCGTCGATGGGGCAGATCGGCTGGCAGCTGTTATTGCCACAGCAGGCCGGGCGGCCATCGTAGCTGACGCTGTTGCGCGCCACCGTGTTGCCCACCACCTTGAACGACGGGTCGAGGCGCTCGCGGATGCGGCGCATGGCGTACGGTTCCGTCACGGAGTCCATCGGGAATGGCTGCTTGCGCGGCGAACCCGTGTTCTCGGCACCCGAAACGCCCATGATCTCTTCCGCTTCCTGATAGAACGGCTCCAGGTCTTCATAGCTGATCGGCCAGTCGACGCCCACGCCATACAGGGTATGGATGCGGAAGTCGTTCGGCACGTTGCGCCACGCCTGCGCAGCCCAGTGCCACGAAGTGCCGCCGAACTGGCGGATGTATTCGGCCGGGTATGGATACGGGCCGGCCTGCACCAGGTAGCCGTTGTCCTTCGGCTGGTAGATCGGGTGCGGTGCCGTGGCCACCGATGGATACGGCGACATCCAGTCGCTGCGGCGCGTCGTGTTGCGGAAACGGGCGACGATTTCGCCGCGCGACACGCGCGGGCCCGCTTCCAGGATCAGCACCGAGGCGCCGGCCAGCGCCAGCTTGCGCGCGGCCAGGGAGCCGATGATGCCGGAGCCGATCACGAGATAATCGGCGGAGAGTTCTTCAGCCATGATGGCTCCTTAAATTGGTTTTCTGGCCCAGCTGCCGTAGGCGCCGTAGGAATACGTGGGAGGTTTGAGCACGTCGGCGACGACGGCCGCGTTCAAGGCCTGCTCGTAGGCGACGCAGACGGCCGCCTCGCCCGTGCCGACGATGCCCAGGTACCAGGCGCTGGCGATCTGGTGCGGCAAGGCAGCCAGCGGCGACTGGGCCGGGTCCAGTGCATCGAGCGCTTCCTGCAGGCCGGCCGCCTGCAATCCCTGCGCATTGATCAGCGCCAGCAGCGCGCGCACCTTCGCGGGGAAGGCGGCGTCCTGCGCCACCAGCGCGTCATACAGGCGCTTGGCCAGCACGGGGTCGAGCACCTGGCGCCCGACCAGCATGGCCGACACGCCGAGGAAGGCGCCCTGCTCCGCATTGGCGACCGGTTCGGCCAGCGCCCAGGGAATCAGCGCCGCGGCCGAAGCCGACAGCAGGCCGGCCAGCACCATGCGGCGGCCGGGATTCAGGGGGCCGCGGCCCTCCTTATTATGTGTAGCGTCCAATTGAAGCTCCCGTGAGTTCAGCAACCGTTCAGAAAGAATGCTTGAGACCGACCATCACCACCGTCTGGCCGCCGTTCGACGACGGCGTGCCGTTTTGCGAATCGCCGACCGAGGCGACGGCGTTGACGATCGCACCGTCCTGCCCCAGGGTCTGGCCGCGCGCCAGCTGGCGCGCTTCAATCAGGTAGATCGCCGTGCGCTTCGACAGCGCGTAATTCTGCTCGAACGACAACTGCCGGTAGCGCGCGCGGTCGGCGATGCCGTTGGCGTGGCTGGCGAAGGTATCGCTGTAGCCGGCGGACAGGAACCACTGCGGCGTCAGCTGGTAGCTCGAGATCAGGCCGGCCGTGTTGAAGATGGCCGTGTCGCGGAAGGCCGAGCGGCTGCCCGCCTGGTATTGCACGTTGCTGGCATTGGCGCCTACCATCCACTTGCCCATGGTGTAGCGCGCGCTGGCGGCGATGAATGCTATGCTTTCGGCCGAGGCGTAGCCCTGGTTGAGGGCCGAGATACCGAAGCTGCCCGATGCGTTGTCGCTCCAGCCGGCGCCGTTCTGCCCATTTTTCAGTTTCAGGTAGCCGAGCGCGAATTCGGCTGGCGAGGTGCTGTACTTGACGGCGGCGCTGAAGCTGCTGCCCACGGCATTGCCGTCGGCCGCTTCGCCAACGCCGTATTGCGCGCTGGCCTGCAAGCCGCGCCAGGCGGGCATGCTGTAGCTGACGGAATTGCTGATGCGCACGGTCGTATCGAGGCCGTCGATGTCGCCCGGGTGGGCGCCGGTCGCGCCCGTCAAGACGTTGCTCGATGCCAGAGAACCCACGAGCAGGTAGTACGGCGTGTACTGGCGGCCCGCCGTCACCGTGCCGTAGGCTGTCGATTGCAAGCCCACATAGGCCTGGCGGTTGAACAGGGCGCTGGCCGAACTTTGCGCGCCTGTATCGCTTTCAAAGCCGTTTTCCAGCAGGAACAGCGCCTTCAGGTCGCCGCCCAGGTCTTCCACGCCCTGGAAACCGATCTTGCTGGCGGACAAGCTGCCGCTGCGCATATAGGTATTTGAATTGCCGCCCTGGTTGCTCGCGTACGCGGTGGCCGCGTCGACCACGCCGTAAATGGTGGCATTGCTCTGGGCGCAAACGTTTGCGCCGATGAGCGTGGAGACGGCCAGCGCCGCAGCGCACATGCATGGTGTGTTCATTTTTTTCCTGACTTTGCTGTTTTATCTGGCGAAATACGGGCGTGGCGCCACGTTGCCGCCCCATCCATGGATATGGGCGTCCGCTGTTCTTCTTGATCTGGATCAAGTGAAGCAAATTATACGCTTATTTACTCACATGTAAGTGATTGACTGTAGGGCTTAGTCTTATAGCAAAACTTTCTTGTGTCTTATAGCAAATCCGGCAGACATGCGGACGCACGCCCCGCAGCACGGGGAAATCACAGGAACAGGCATGGGAAAAGCAGCGGCGGCGCATGCTGAAAAACACGCGCCTGATGGCCGTACGGAAAGGGAAAGATGGGAGCGGGGTTGCCGCTCAGCGCAGGATGGCGGGCGCCACCGGCAGGGTTTCAAGGGCAATAAACGCTTCCAGGGCGCGGCGCATGTCTTCAAACACCTGCTTGCCGTAAGCCGCTTCCAGATGCGCATATTGCAGGTCGATCAGCTTACCCATCTGCATCAGCAAACTGGCGCCCGCTTCGGACAGGTGCACCTTGCGGCGGCGCTGGTCGCCTTCGAACTTGCTGCGCCCGATCAGGCCGATCTCTTCCATGCGCGCCAGGATGCCGCTCATGCTGGGGCTCGAAATCTGGCAGATCTCGCACAGCTCGCGCGGCTCCAGGGTCGGGCTTTCATTCAGCGCGCGCATGATGCGCCACTGCTGCTCCGTCACGCCGAAGTGATTGAGGATAGGGCGGAAATGCTGGAGCAGGCTGTCGCGGGCCTTCAGCAGCAGTTGCGGCATGTTCGGATAACGGATCGGTAGCTGCAAGTGGAACTCCTGGGTGGGCCAGCACAATGAGCGTCATTATACGACTGGCCCGCGGAGAATAGCGGCAAAATTCCCCTTCCCTGCCGCTCCCGTGCCATGGCGTCAGCTTTTGGTTTTTCTCTGCTCGGGGATGAAGTGTTCGCGCACGGCCTTGGCCAGCAAGTCCGGCGGCAGCAAGCCCTGCCCCAGCAGGAAGTTGTTGAAGGCCAGGCGGTCGAATTTCTCTCCCAGCGCCAGCTCCGTTTCCGCGCGCAGCTGCAGGATGCGCGTATAGCCATAGAAATAGCTGCCCGCCTGGCCCGGCATGTTGAAGGTGTAGCGGTCCAGCTCCTGGCGCGCCATCGGTTTCGACAGCATCACTTCATCCGTCAGGATGCGCCCCGCTTCCTCGCGCGTGACCTGCCCCAGGTTCAGCATCGGGTCGAGCATGGCGCGCGCCGCGCGCAGCATGCGGAATTGCAGCGCGATGAACTGGCCCTCGGCTGGCTCGTACGGAATCATCTCCGCTTCCGCGTACAGCGCCCAGCCTTCCACGTTGACGCTGTTGAACGCGTACAGGCTGCGCGCCTGCGATACGCCCCGCTCCACCATGGCGCTGAACTGCAGCTCGTGGCCAGGGCGGCCTTCGTGCGCGCTCAGGGTCCAGGCGGCGCCCGCGAAATTGAAATCGTCATACGCCTCGCCCTTGCCGCTGGCGGCCGGATTGCTGACGGGGAGGACGAACTGGCCGTGCTCGCCCGTATTGCCGATCAGCGGAGGCGGACGCATATGCGGCGCCGGCTGGGCCGCCGATTCGGCGGCGGACGCCAGGCGCATGGTCATGGCGCGCGCAGGAATATCGACCACGCGCTGCCGGGCGATGCGCTGTTCCAGCTGCGTATTGACACCCTTGTAGTGCGCTTCGAGCTGCTCGTTGGGGATGGAATCGCTTTTCAGCGCGCGCAGCACCTGGCGGTAGTCCGTGCCGTCGACGCCCTTCAAGGCCAGCTTGGCCGCCACCACGGGCGCCAGCGCCTGCATGGCGGCGCGCGTTTCCAGATAGGCCACCTGCGCCCGTTCGACCAGCGCGCGCGGCTCGATGTCGATGCCCACCTGTTTCAGGCGGAATGCATACAGCTCGGGCGCCATGCGGAAATCCGTGCGCGACAGGGGCAGCACCACTTGCTTTTCCCATGCCGCATACTCGTTCAGCTGCTGCTCCATGGCCGCCAACGCGCTTTCTGCCCCCGTGATCTTCATGTCGGCGAACAGCTTGCGGATGCCGGCGATATACGTCGGCACGTTTTCCAGCGACTGTTCCACCTGCAGGCGCACGGGGCCCGCCAGGCCAGGCTGGCCGATCTTTTCCGTGAAACGCGCCTTGGCCTGCGCCGTGATCGGCGTGCTGCCCGGGAACTGGCCCACGTAGCGTTGCAGGCGTTCGAGTGCCTTGGCGCGGCGCGCTGCCGGACGCTGCTCCTGCAGCAGGCTTTGCATGCTGCCAAAGACCATTTGCGGCACATCGACCCACGGCAGGGTGTATTTGGCTTCCAGCTGCGTGCCCATGATTTCCTGGTCGACGGCGCCGATCAGGATTTCCAGGTCCTGGCGTATGCGCTCGTCGCGTTCCAGTTCCAGCTTTTGCTGCAATTGCGCGCGCGCCTTCTGCATGGCCGCCACATGGCGCTCGGTGATGTTCGGCCCCAGGTCGGCGGCCAGGCCGTCGTACTGGGCCAAGCCCGTGTCGGAGGCGTCTTCGGGCGAAAACTGCGCCTGCGCCGCCAGCACGATGGCCGCGTTGCGGTTGCTCGCATCAACCCAGGCCGATGAAGCGCCGGCAGTTGCGGGGACGGCGGCCATGGCGGGCATGGTAAACGCGATGGAGAGTGCGGCTACCAGCACGGTCTTGCACAATTGCGGAGTGACGGACATCGGGGGATTCCTTCCTGAGGTGAACGATGAGCGAAGCGGCGAGTATCGGCCAGCCCCGGGTAACTGTCAATTCACCCCGTTCAGCGCGGCAGGTTCCATGGCGTGACGATCTGGATGGCGGACAAGGGCGGCACCTGCGCCAGGGCCGGCAGCGCGCCCTGCGCCCGCAGTATCTCTTGGCAGGCGCGGCGCATGTCCTGGCCCAGGTCATGGTGCAGCACGGCCTGGATGGCGCCCGACTTGAGCAGCGCCACGTTGTCCGTATCGAGGTCGTGGCCGATGAAGACCTTGCACGGCCGGCCCGCCTGCGCGAATGCCTGCACGATAGCGGCATTGCCGCCGCCGATCGAATACACGGCGGCGATGCCTGGATGCGTAGCCAGTGCTTCACGCACCAGCGCCCCCGTGGCGCCATCGATGCCGTGGCCTTCGCTCACTTCGACGATGGATAAATGGCGGTGCCGTTCGCGCAGCGCGCGGCGAAAGCCGATCTCGCGCTCTTCCTCGCCATGAAAACGGTTGCTGCTCAGGGTGACCAGCACTTGCTGTTTCCTGGGCCGCTGGCCCGCGCCCAGCCACTGGCCGATCAGACACGCGGCCGTCTCGCCCGCCGCGCGGTTATCCATGCCCACGTAGCCGCGGCGCGCGGAAGCTGGCAAGTCCGTCACCAGGGTCACCACGGGAATGCCGGCCGCCGCCAGCCGGTCCACCGCCTCGGCCACCGACGGCAAGTCCGGCGCTTTCAGCAGCACGCCGTGGCTGCCGTTCTTGCGGATGCGTTCCAGCTGGTCGACGATGCCGTCCACTTCCAGGGTTTCATGCAGGTGAAAGCGCGAGCGCAGCACGGCCGGATGCAGGGACGGCAGTTCCGCTTCCAGCGCGGCGCGCACGGCGTCCGTAAAACGGCACGGCGCCACCATCAGCACGTCGAGCATGAACTTCCTGCCGGCGAGGCCCACCTGCGTGCTTTGCCGCGCCAGTTCATCGAGCGCCTGCATCACGCGGCGCACCGTATTGGCGTGTACGCCCCCGCGCTGCTTGATCACGCGGTCGACGGTCGCCACGCTGACGCCAGCCTGCAGCGCCACGACCTTGACGGGAAACGGATGCGTCATGCCATGTCCAATCCATTGATGGTTTTTTGATGGATTTCCTGATGAAAAATGCGGATTTTCATCCCTATACTGATTCTACAACGTAAAACTCAGGAGACACCGCATGACCACCCAAGACGCCGCGCCGCCCGCCCCCTTCTGGCTGTCGCCGCAAGACTGCCAGCTCGATGATTTCATCCACACTGTCAGCCAATGCACGGTGCTGGCCGACTATCCCCACGCCGCTGCGGTGGAAGACAATATCCTCGTCTACGACTGCGACCAGGTGCGCACTCTGGCCGCCAGTACCGCGTCGCTGCGCGCGCTGCAGGCAGAATGGGGCAAGGCGCTGATGGATGGCCCAGGCGTCATCGTGTTCCGGCGCGCCGTCGACGACACGGCGACGCTGGAACAGGCCAGCGGCGTGTTTCGCGCGCTGATCGCCGAACAGCACGCGAGCGGCCAGGCGGGCGGCGACCATTTCGCCAAACCGGGCGCGAACGAGCGCATCTGGAACGCCCAGCAAAAACTGTGTCTGCGCGCGCCCGAAGCGTTCGCGCGCTACTACGCCAATCCCGTGTTTGCGTGGATCGCCGAGGCGTGGCTGGGCCCCGCCTACCAGATGACGGCACAAGTCAACGTCGTCAACCCGGGCGCCGCCGCCCAGGCGCCGCACCGCGACTATCACCTGGGCTTCCAGAGCGCCGCCAGTTGCGCCGCCTATCCCGCTCCCGTGCACCAGATGTCGGCCTTATTGACCTTGCAGGGTGCCGTCGCCCACTGCAACATGCCGGTCGAATCCGGTCCCACCCTGTACCTGCCGTATTCGCAGCGCTACCAGGCCGGTTTCCTCGCCTGGCAGCAACCGCCCTTCCGCGATTATTTCGCCCGGCATTGCGTGCAACTGCCGCTCTCCCAGGGCGACGCCGTCTTCTTCAATCCCGCCCTGTTCCATGCGGCGGGCCATAACCGTTCGTCCGACATCCGCCGCATGGCGAATTTGCTGCAAGTGTCGTCGCCGTTCGGGCGCGCCATGGAAGCGCTGGACCGCCGCGCCATGAGCGCCGCGCTGTATCCGGCACTGCAGGCGCTGCGCGACCAGGGTGCCCTGTCCGGCGACGGCATCGGCCACGCGATTGCCGCCTGCGCCGAGGGCTATGCTTTCCCCAGCAACCTCGATCGCGACCAGCCCATAGCCGGCATGGCGCCGCCCACGCAGCAGCAGCTCATGCACGAAGCGCTGGCACAGGACTGGCCCGCCGCCCGCTTCCTCGACGCCCTGGACAGCCATGCCTGGCGCCAGCAAGCCTGAATCCCCTACCGCGACAACCTCGGAGACTCCCTATGCAAGACATCAACATCGGCCTGATCGGCGCTGGCTACATGGGCAAGGCGCACACCATCGCCTACAAGGCCGTGCGCAGCATTTTTCACACAGCCTTGAACCCCGTATGCGAGTGCATCAGCACCAGCAGCGCGGAAGGCGCCGCCCGCAGCGCGCAGGAACTGGGCTGGAACCGCTCTACGGGCGACTGGCGCGCGCTGGTCAATGATCGCGCCATCGACGCCATCATCGTCGCCACGCCGCCGGCCACGCACAAGGACATCGTGCTGGCCGCGCTGGCCCTGGGCAAACCCGTGTTTTGCGAAAAACCGCTGGGCATGACGGCCGCCGAATCCCTGCTGCTGGCGCAGGCGGCGGAAGCGGCGGGCGTGGCCAACATGGTCGGCTATAACTACATCCGCACGCCGGCCAGCCAGCTGGCGCGGCAGATCATCGAATCGGGCGAAATCGGCGAGATCATCCACGTCGCCGCCGAACATGTGGAAGACTATCTGCACGACCCGCGCACGCCTGCCTCGTGGCGCACGCGCGAAGCGACGGCCACCAGGGCAGGTGCGCTGGCCGACGTGGGCTCGCACCTGCTCAACCTGGCCCTGCGCCTGGGCGGCCCCGTCGACTCGCTGGTGGCGGACATGAACACCGTGCACGCGCAGCGGCAAGGGCCGGCTGGCATGGAAGCGGTGGAGAATGACGACCAGGGAAATGTGATGCTGCGCTTTGCCAGCGGCGCGCTGGGCGCCCTGACCTTCAGCCGCGTGGCGGCCGGGCGCAAGATGGGTTACACCTACCGCATCACGGGGACGAAAGGCGCGCTCGCCTTCGACCAGGAAGACCAGAATGCACTATGGCTGTACGACGCCGGCCGCCCCGCGCAGCGCCAGGGTTTCCAGCGCCTGCTGATGGGCCCCGCCCACCCCGACTACCTGGCGTTCAGCCAGGGCGCCGGGCACGGCACCGGCTACAACGAGCAAATCGTCATTGAAGCGCGCGACTTTCTGCAGGCCATCGCCAGCGGCCAGCCGGTCTGGCCCACCTTCCGCGACGGCTACGAGGTGGACCGGCTGATAGCCGCGGCGCGGCGCTCCATGCAAGAGCGCAGCTGGATTACCGTACGTTGAACGGCGTTTAGTAGCCCAAGCCGTAACCGAACTTGTACAGCGGATGCGCCGTGTCATACGGAACGTCCGATTTCTGCACCTGCACTTCGGCCATCGACGATGGCAGCTCGAACGGCAGCTTGCCTTGCGGCTTAGCCTTGCCCGTCAGGACATCGAACAGCGCGCCGTCGCTCACGCCGAAGTTGGCGACGATGGCGCTGGCCTTGTCCTGCACGTTGCCGAGGATGGCCGGGCGGTCCAGGTACACGGTGACCACCGTCTTCGGCGCGAATTTTGCCGCGTTCTTGATCGCCTCGTAGTCAGCGTCGCCGTCGACATAGTTCAGGCGCCCTTCATGCTGCATGCTGCCGAAGATGTAGTTCGGGTGCAGGATTTCATACGGCGCGGCCACGCGCAGCAGGGCCACGTCCGCTTCCTGCGGCGTGGCGACCACCGTGTAGCCATACTGCTTGGCCACGGCCGCATCGATGCCGTACAGGTAGACCTTCTTGACGGTGGCCGCCAGCGGCAAGACCTTGTCCTTGTTTTCCAGCAAGACCAGCGAGCGGCGCTGCGCGTCCAGGCCAGCCTCGATGAAGTCCGCCTTGCCCACCGTGGTGGCCGCCTTGGCCGCATCGACGAACGGATGCTCGAACAGGCCCTGCTTGAATTTCTGGATCAGGATACGGCGCGCCGACGCGTTGATGCGCGCTTCCGTCAGTTGGCCGCGCTGCACGGCTTGCGTCAGGTACGGCGCTTCCGTCACGCCGCCAAACTGGTCCATCCCCGCCGTCACGGCCTTCACGTAGCGCTCGGCCTTGGTGGCGTCTTCCATGCCCCACGGCGTGCCAAAGCCCATGAAGGAAGGCGCGACGCCAGGCGCCGTGCCGTTGCGGCAGTTGGCGTCGCAGTCGGAGGTGATGCCCCAGTCGGACAGGATCACGCCTTCAAAACCGTATTTGCCGCGCAGCAGATCCGTCAGCATGGTCTTGCTGAAGCCGGCCGCCACCTGTTCCAGGGTGATGCCGTCGATCGTGATATTGCCGTCCGGCAGAGCATAGGTCGGCATGACGGAAGCCGCCTTGGCCGTGAAGGCGCCTTCGAACGGTTTCACGTGGTAGGCGAAGTTGTTGCCCGGATAGGTCATGTAGCGGCCATAGTAATTGTGGCCGTCGTAACCCTCTTTCGTGGCGCCGTAGCCGACCCAGTGCTTGACGACGGCCACCACGCTGCCGTCATGCAAGCCCGTGTTCCCGTCCTGGAAGCCCTCGATATAGTACTGCACCATGCGCTTGGCCAGGTCCGCGTCTTCGCCAAAAGTGCCGTTGATGCGCGACCAGCGCGGCTCGGTGGCCAGGTCAGCCTGCGGCGACAGGGCCTGCGTGATGCCGACGGCCAGGTATTCCTGGCGCGCGATGTCGCCGAAGCGGCGCACCAGCGCATCGTCGCCGATGGCGGCCAGGCCCAGGGTTTCAGGCCATTGCGAGAAGCCCTTGGTGCCGGCGCTGGCGCCCACCGTGTACTGGAAATGGTGGCGCGGGTCCGTGCTGATGGACACCGGGATGCCGTGGCGCGATGTTTCGCTCAGCGCTTGCACCTTGTTGTACTGGGTCGCCATGTTGGCCGTGTCGCCCGCCATGCGCGTGATGAAGGTGTTGACGTACTGCTTGACGATCAGATCTTGCAGGGCCGTCAAATCATACGCGCCGCCCTGGCCGATGCCGGTGGGATCGGCCACGGTGGGCGCCGTACCGTGCATCATCAGCCCCGCTTTTTCATCGAGGCTCATGTGCGACAGCAGATCGTCGGCGCGCACCTCGGCCGGCAAGCGCCAGTCTTCATACGGCTCGATCTTGCCGTTGCGGTTCATATCCTTGAAGGCATAGCCGTCGACCTGGATCTGGCTGTAGGTGGTGGTGCCGAACACGGGCTGCTTGTATTCCACGCTGCCGTTATTGCCGCAGGCGGCCAGGGCAAGCGTGGCGACGCAGCCGGCGACCATGCGGGCCATCGGTTTCAAAGTGCAATTCATCATTATCTCCAAGACTGTTTTTGTAGGTATCAAGGCGCGGCAGCAAGGCCGGCCGAAAACAATATAGCGTGAGAATGCGTGAGTTTCTTGACCGCGCAGCACGCGTTTTATACCCGCGAGAACAATTTTTGGTTAGATGGCACAACAACCAACAATCTCCTACAAAGTGCTAATATTTGTGAAAAATTACTACAACAAGCAGGATAAGCAGGAGACAGCCTTGCACAAACCCGACACGCGTACGGTTTCGAACCGGATCGCGCAGCAATGCGCGCGCGCCATGCAGGCCGATGGCCACGATCCCGCCGAGTTTTTTCAGCGCACGGGCATCACGCCGGCGCAGCTGGACGAACCGGGCGGCCGCATCAACGCCGAGCGGCACCGCCGCATGACGGCCTACGCCCAACAACTGCCGCAGCACCGCGGCTTGCTCGACCTCGACGTAACGCACTGGTTCGCGCATTACTCGGGCATCGCCCACGTCTGCTTCAACCGCCCCACCCTGCGCAGCGCGCTGCACGAGCTGCTGCACTTGCGGGGATTGATCGGCGAATTCGATTTCATGCTGATGAGCGAAAATGGTACGCGCATCGAGATCGAATACCTGTCCGAGTTCTGCCCGTCGGGCGGCGCCATGCAGGCGCTGGCCAATTTCCGCATGCTGTCGCTGGTGGCGCGCGCCTACGACGATGGCGCGCCCACCGCCTTCCGTGCCGGCTTCCAGGGCAAGGCGCCATGGTTCGCGCCGGCCATTTCCGAGTGCTTCGGCGCCGCCGCCACTTTTGGCCAGGCGCGCAATACATTGACGTTCGACGCACCGGCGCTGGACCGACCCTTCGCCCAGTTCAACGCCATGCTGGCGCCGCACGCGCTGCGGCATGCGCAGGGGCAATTGCAGCAGCTGCAGGGGGCGCAGCTGTTTTCGGCCCGCGTGGAGCAAGCCATCATCGATCTGCTGGGCCGGCAAGGCGCGGGCGACGCCGATAGCGCCTCGCTGCTGCCGGCCCTGTGCGACGGCCTGGCGATGAACCGCTGGACCCTGCAGCGCCAGCTGCAACAGGAGCAGACCTCGTTCCGCGCACTGGAACTGCGCGCCAAGAGCCGCGAATCGCGCCGTTTGCTGCGCGAAACAAGCCTGAGCGTGGCGGAAATCGGCGACCGCCTGGGCTTTTCCTCGCAAAGCGCGTTCACCCGCTTCTTCAAGAACCAGTTCGAACTGCCGCCGGCGCGCTACCGGCAGGATGCAACTGGCGCCTAGAGAAAGAGACAAACAACAAGCAACAAGAAACAAGAAACAAGAAATAAGAAACAAGCAAACCGGCAAACCACGAAACGGCCCAAGTCCAAAACCCAGGCTCCCCGGGTCAAGCGAGCCTGAAAAATGCCGAGGGCAAGGCGCAGCGACGCAGACAGTACGCAAGTACGGCAAGGAAGCTGCAACGCCGCCCTCGGCATTTTCTCAGGCCCGCGTCTCCGGCCCGCTGTTTTCAATCTCCGCCACCGTTGCCTGCCCCCGTATCCGGAACCATATCGCATACATGGCGGGCAAGAACACCAAGGTCAGCACCGTGCCGGCAAACGTGCCGCCGATCAGGGTATAGGCCAAAGTACCCCAGAATACCGAATGGGTCAGCGGGATAAACGCCAGAATGGCCGCCAGCGCCGTGAGGATCACGGGACGCGCGCGCTGCACGGTCGCTTCCACCACGGCGTCGAACGGCGCCAGGCCGGCCGCCTCGTTCTGGTGGATCTGGCCGATCAGGATCAGGGTATTGCGCATCAAAATGCCCGACAGCGCGATCAGGCCGACCAGCGCATTGATGCCGAACGGCTGCTGGAACAGCAGCAAGGTAGGCACCACGCCGATCAGGCCCAATGGGCTGGTCAGGAACACCATCACCATCGCCGAGATCGAACGTACCTGCAGGATGATCATCAGCAAGGTCAATGCCAGCATGATGGGGAACAGCGGCAGCATGGCTTGCGTGGCCTTGGCCGATTCCTCGATGGAGCCGGCCTGCTCGATGCGGTAGCCGGCCGGCAGCTTGTCGATGACCGTTTGCAGCTGCGCCGTGATGGCGCCCGAGACGTCGGGCGGCTGCATGCCGTCGGCGATGTCGCCGCGTACGGTAATCGTCGGCTGGCGGTCGCGCCGGCGCATCACCGGTTCTTCCGAGCGCACCTCGACGCTGCCAACCTGCGACAGCGCGATGCGCTCGCCATTCGCGCCGGCCAGGGTCAGGTCGGCGATGCGCGCCGGGTCCAGCCGCACGTCGCCGGCCGCGCGCGCCACCACCTGCACCGTGCGGATATCTTCGCGCACGGCCGTGACAGGCACGCCGCTGAGCAGGAACTGCAGTTGCTGCGCCACCGCGGCCGACGTCAGGCCCATCGCCTGCAAGCGCTCCTGCTGCAGGCTGAAATGCAGGGTCGGCGTACGCGTGCCCCAGTCGGTATTGACGGTGCGCATCAAGGGGCTGGCCTGCATCACGGCTTGCACCTGGCCGGCGATGCCGCGCAACACCTCGGGATCGGGGCCGCTGACCCGGTAGGCGACGGGAAACGGCGAATACGGGCCGAACACCAGTTGCGTGACGCGCACCCTGGCCTCGGGCGCCAGCCCGGCGGCCACCGCCACGCGCAAACGCTGCTTCAGGGCGTCGCGCGCCTGCTGGCTGTCGGTGCGCACGACGATCTTGGCAAACGACGGGTCGGGCAATTCTGGCCCCATCGCCAGGTAAAAGCGCGGCGCGCCCTGGCCCACATAGGCCGTGACGATCTTTGCCTCTGGCTGGCGCGCCAGCCACGCTTCCACCTTGGCCGCCGCGCCGCTGGTCTGCCCGATCGCGCTGCCGTAGGGCAGCTGCACTTCGATCAGCACTTCAGGGCGGTCCGAGATGGGAAAAAACTGCTTCTTGACGATGGCCATGCCCAGCACGGCCAGCACGAACAGGCCGATCACGGTGCAGAACACCAGCCATTTGCGGGCGATCACGCGCCCCAGCAGCCGGCGAAAACGGTGGTAGCGCGGCGTATCGTACAGCGCGTCATGGCCGCCAGCGACGTGTTTGAGTTCAGGCAGCAGCTTCACGCCCAGGTAGGGAGTGAACACCACCGCCACCACCCACGAAGCGATCAGGGCGATGCCGACGATCCAGAACATATTGCTCGTGTATTCGCCGGCGCTCGAACGCGCAAAGCCGTTCGGCATGAAGCCCACGGCCGTGACCAGGGTGCCGGCCAGCATGGGCGCGGCCGTGTGGCTCCAGGCATAGGCGGAGGCGGCGATGCGGCTGTAGCCCTCTTCCATCTTCACGACCATCATTTCGATGGCAATGATCGCGTCGTCCACCAGCAGGCCCAGGCCCAGGATCAATGAACCCAAGGTGATGCGGTCGAAGTTCTTGCCCGTCGCCGCCATCACGATGAACACCACGGCCAGGGTCAATGGCACGGCGGCTGCCACCACGATGCCGACCCGCCAGCCCATGCTGATAAAGCACACCAGCATTACCACCAGCAGCGCGGCGAGGAACTTGAGCATGAATTCATCGACGGCCGCGCCGATATTGACTGCCTGGTCGGTGACCTTAGCCAGGCTCATGCCCAGCGGCATGGCGTCGCCGATGGCCGTCACTTCCCCGTCCAGTGCCTTGCCCAGGTCCAGCCCGTTCCAGCCGTCGCGCATGACTACGCCCAAGAGCAGCGCGGGCTCGCCGCCATTGCGCACCATGAAACTGGCCGGATCTTCCTGGCCACGGCGCACGGTGGCGATATCGGACAGCGTCAGGGTGCGCCCCTGCGCCGCCACGGGCGTATCGCGGATCTTTTGCAGCGCGTCGAGCGCGCCGTCGAGGCGGATGAATACCTGCGGTCCGCGCGTTTCAACGGAGCCGGCCGGGCTCAAGGCATTCTGGCCGTTCAGCGCGGCAAACACGTCCTGCGCCCGAACGCCCAGGGTGGCCAGGCGCTCCTGCGAAAACTCCACGTAGATGCGTTCGGCCTGCTCGCCGATGATATTGACCTTTTTCACGCCCGGCACGTGCAGCAGCCGCTGGCGCAGGGTTTCCGCCTCGCGCACCAGCAGGCGCTGCGGCTCGCCCTTGGCTTTCAGCGCATACAGGGCAAAGGTGACGTCGGCGTATTCGTCATTGATCATGGGGCCGATCACGCCGGCCGGCAAATTGGCCGCCTCGTCGCCGGCCTTCTTGCGCGCCTGGTAAAACTCGGCCTGCACCTGGTCGGGCGGCGTGCCGTCGAGCAGGGTCAGTGTGGTGAAGGCCAGGCCAGGCGTGGTATAGGTCTCGGCCCGTTCGTACCAGCGCAGCTCCTGCAGGCGCTTTTCGATCTTCTCGGCCACCTGGTCCTGCATTTCGCGCGCGCTGGCGCCTGGCCAGGCGGTGACGATGGTCATCACCTTGACCGTGAACGCCGGGTCTTCGGCGCGCCCCAGCTTGAAGAACGACAGCAGGCCGGCCAGCGAAATGAGACAGATCAGGAACAGGGTGACGGAACGCTCGCGCACGGCCAGCGCGGACAGGTTGAAGCCGGCCGCGCTCATGGACGCGCTCCCGCGGCGGCGGCCACTGGCGCCTGTTCGACCCTGACCTGCTCGCCCTGGCGCAGCAGATGGGCGCCCAGCGCGACGATGCGTTCGCCCGCCTTCAGGCCATTCACGTCGGCGCCATCCTCGTGCAGCCGCAGCAACCTGACGGGCCGCCAGCTGACCTGCGACGGCGCGCCGCCGATCACCCACACGCCCTGCCCCTTGCCCGCGTCATGCAGGGCCGCCAGCGGTACTTGCACGCTGGCGGCGCCAGCTTGCGCGCCGGGCAGGCGCAAGGTGACGGTGGCACCCAGCGGCGCACTTGACAGCGCCGCATCGAGCACATAGCGCGCCTCGAAGGTGCGCGTTTGCCGGTCCGCCGTCTGCGACAGCTGGCGCAAGGTGGCCGGCACGCTGGCACCCGGCCTGCCGAACAGGGTAGCCTGGCCCGTGGAGCCGAGCGCTGGGCGCAAGGTTTCCGGCAGCTGGATCGCCGCTTCGCGCCGGCCGTCATGGGCCAGGCGCACCACCACCTGCCCGGCCGCGACCACCTGGCCCGGTTCGGCCAGGGTATCCATCACGATGCCGTCGGCGTCGGCCAGCAGCACCGCATAATGCAGCGCATTGCGCGCCACGCCGGCCTGGGCTTCGGACGCCTTGAGCTGGGCGGCGGCCGCGTCAGCCGCCGCCTTCACCTGGTCGTAGCTGGATGCCGAGATGGCGCCCGTGCCGCGCAAGTCGCGGTAGCGCGCTTCTTCATCCGCCGCCTGGCGCGCGCGGGCGCGGTCAGCCGTGACGGCGTCCTGCCGGGCCTGGAACAGCAGTTGCAAGTCGTCCGCGTCGAGGCGCATCAATGGCTGGCCACGGCGCACGGCCTGGCCGGCGTCGACCAGCCGTTCGCGCACCTTGCCGGCCACGCGAAAACCGAGATCGCTCTGCACGCGCGGCGCGACCACGCCCGTGAAGCTGCGCGTGCCCGCTTCGGCGCCCTGCACCGTGACGGCACGCACCAGCGGCGTGGCCGTGCGCGGATCGGCCTGCGCCTTGTCGGCGCAGGCGCTCAACACCAGGGGTAAAGTGGAAATGACAACAGATGAAGCGAGGCGGCGCCAGCGCATAGGAATTCCATGAATGAGTGATCAGAGCCCTCATTCTGGTACTAGTGACCAATTAAGTCAATCGTCACTTATCATTGAAGCGGCTATGGCGACAAACTGCGCAACACCAGACTGGACAGCTGCACCACGGCCGTTTCGCTGCTGTCGACGCTGTGTTGCAGCAGCAAGGGATTGACATAGGGGCGCATCACCAGGTAGATCGCGCTGGCCGTTTCGTCGAGCGGCGTCTTGCGTTCGAAGTCGCCCGTCTTGCGCCCCTGCTGCAAGATATCCTGCAGCAAGGCCCCCATCGCCAGCTCGTAGGCCTGCACGGCCGGCCAGCGCTCGGTGGCGGCCGAAGCGGCGATGTCGTACAGCTTGCGGTCCTGGAAAAACAGCCGCAAGCTGGCCTCGACGCTGGCCTTGAACATGCGCCGCAGCTGCTCTGGCGGCCGCCCGGCCGCCGCGACAGCCGCCTTCACCTCGGTCTCGATCTGGTGCAGGCAGTTGCCGCAGATATGCTCGCCGATCGCTTGCTTCGATTCGAAGAATTTGTAGATATAGGCCTTGGAAAAGCCGATTGCCCTGGCCAGGTCGGAGACGGTCGTCTTTTCATAGCCGTAGCGGCTGAAGTAATCGGTGGCGGCGGCAACGATCTGGTCGCGCACGTCGTGGCCGGCGGGGCCGCGTGCTGGGCTGGGTGTGTCGGGTGTGGTGGAATTCATGGCGACAGCTTAACGCGCCGCGCCGGAATGCACAATAAGTGACCAAACTGTATTATAGTCACACATTATTCTCTTTTGAACTGGAAGACCACCATGCCACTGCCACGCCTGCGCCTCCCCTTTCTGCTGATCGCTGCCGGCCTGGCCGCCACCGGCTGCACCGTCGGCAACGATTACCACCGGCCCGAGCTGCCGCAAGCGGCGCAATACCTGCACCAGGCGGCGCTCGGCGCGCGCCAGGACGCTGACTCTGCCGAACTGCGGCAGTGGTGGACGGCCTTCGGCGACCCGCGCCTGACCCGCCTGGTGACGGTGGCGCTCGCGCAAAACCTCGACCTGGCGCAAGCGCAGGCCAGGGTCAGCCAGGCGCGGGCGGCCATCGGTGCGGCCGACGCCGCGCTGCTGCCGTCGGCCAGCCTTGGCGGCCAGGCGGCGCGCGCCTACCAGTCCGTGCAAACGCCGCTGGGCCAGGTCTTGAACGCCACGCCAGGCTATGAACGCGCCGGCAGCGCGCGCGAATTGAACCTGCAAGCATCGTGGGAACTCGACCTGTTCGGCGGCCTGCGCCGCGAACGCGAAGCGGCGCGCGCCGATTACGCAGCGAGCGAAGCGGGATGGGCCGCCACGCGGCTGGCCGTGGCGGCGCAAACGGCCGACCTGTACCTGACGATCCAGGGGCTGCAGGTGCGGCTCGACCTGGCGCGCCGGCAGGTCGGCACGGACGCGGCGCTGCTGGAACTGGCCACGCTGTTATATGACAAGGGGTTGGCGAACGAGCCGGCGCTGCGGCAGGCCGAAGCGTCGCTGGCGCAGGCGCGCGCCGTCGTACCCGGCCTGGACACGGCACGCGAAGTGGCGCTGCATGCGCTCGACGTCATGCTGGGCGCGGCGCCAGGCACTTATGGCGATGACATGGCAGCCGCCGGCGTGATGGCGCGCGCGCCGCGCATCACGGCCGGCGGCTCGCCGGGCGAACTGCTGCGGCGCCGGCCCGACCTGATCGCCGCCGAACGGCGCCTGGCCGCCGCCAGCGCGCGCACCGGCGCGGCCGTCGCCGAGTATTACCCGAAACTGAGCCTGGGCGCGCTGTTTGGCAGCGCCACGGCCGGCGGCGCCCTGTTCGGCAGCGGCTCCGGCCAGGCCGCCGGCATGCTGGGCCTGCGCTGGCGCCTGTTCGATTTCGGCCGCATCGACGCGCAGATCGAAGCTTCCCGTGGCCAGGAAGCCGAACTGCTGGCGGCCTACCGGCTCGCGGCGCTGCACGCCGCCGAAGACGTGGAAAACGCCGGCTCGGCCCTGCTGCGCCACGAAGAGCAAGCTACTTTACTGGCGCAAAGCGTGGAATCGCTAGAGCGCGCCCGCGCCGCCTCGCTGGCCGCCTACGAGAAAGGCGCGGTCAGCCGCTTTGACGTGCTGCAGGCCGACTCCCGGCTGCTGCGCGCGGCGGACGCGCGTGAACAGGTGCAAACGGCGTCGGCGCGCGCTGCCGTCGCCACCTACCGGGCGCTGGGCGGCGGCTGGCAGGCGCCGCAGGCGGGGACGGAGGCTGTGGCAGCCCGGTAAATGCCGATGGCGGCCATGCCATTATTGTTCCACCGCTGCCTGGCGCGGGCGGTGGAACAGCATTGCCTTTTGAGTAAGTTTTCCGCATACTCGTACGCCCTACCTTTTCATTGCCTTTGAACATGACCATCAGCCTGCGCGCCGTCACGGCCGACAATTTCGACATCATCAGCGAACTGCCCCTGCTGCCCCAGCAGCGCGACTATCTGGCCAGCAACGACTATTCCATCGCGCAGGCCTGCTTTTACCCCGCCACCATGCATACGCGCGCCGTGTATTGCGCCGAGGAGGTGATCGGTTTCCTGATGTTCGTCTCGCCTGACGACGAAGATCCGCCCGGCCACTATCAGATCTGGCGCTTCATGGTCGACCACCGGCGCCAGGGACAAGGCCATGGGAGGGCTGCGCTCGCCCTGGCGCTGGCGGAAATCCGCGCCCGACCGGATGCGCGCAGCATCGAGATTTGCTACAAGCCAGGCAATGCCAACGCTCAAAAATTCTATGCCAGCATGGGCTTCGTGGAAAAAGGCATGGATGCCGATGGCAACGACATGCTGGCAGTCATCGAACTGGCTTAACTGTCCTGCGCCGCGTTCGCATCGGCCCTGGCATCGAACGCCAGCCGCGCCGCATCGATGGCATCGCGGTGGCCATGCGCCCAGGCGCCCAGCGCGCTGATGGGTATCAGCAGCGAACGTCCCAGGTCCGTCAGCGCGTAGTCGACGCGCGGCGGCACGGTGGGAAACACGGTGCGCGTCACGAGGCCATCGCGCTCGAGCCCGCGCAAGGTCAACGTCAGCATGCGCTGCGAAATGCCGCCGATCAGGCGGCGCATTTCGTTGAAGCGCTTGGTGCCATTGCCCAGCAAGATCACCACCATCACGCTCCATTTGTCGCCCACGCGCGTGAGGATGTCCGTGATCGGGCGGCAGGAAGCGGCCACGCCCGCATGGCCGCCCTCGTCGCGCATGCGCCGTTCCAGCTCCGCCCCTTGCGCGGCGGCGTCGCCAATAGTCACATCCGTGTGCCTCAGTGTGGAAAAAGTGCCTTCTTGTGCGTTCATTTGATAGTCACTATATTTACCTCGGTTACAAAAACATACCACCCGATCATACCACCCAAGAAGGCCCATATGAACATCCTGCATATCGATTCGAGTATCCTCGGCGAGCATTCCATCAGCCGCCAGTTGTCCGCCGCCATCGCCGCCCGCCTGCAAGCGGCCGCGCCTGGCGCCACCGTCCACTACCGCGACCTGGCTGCGCAACCGTTGCCGCAATTTACGACCGCGCCCAGCGACGCCGACGGCGCGGCGCTGGCCGGCGCGCTCGAGCAAGTGCTGGCCGCCGACGTCATCGTCATCGGCGCGCCCATGTACAACTTCGCCATCCCCAGCCAGCTCAAGTCGTGGCTCGACGCGCTGGCCGTGCCAGGCAAGACCTTCCAGTATGGTGCCAACGGTCCCGAAGGTTTGCTGGGCAGCAAGCGCGTGATCATCGCCTCGACGCGCGGCGGCTACTACGGCGCCGACACGCCGATGGCCAGCCTGGAGCACCAGGAAAGCCATCTGCGCGCCTTCCTCGGTTTCCTCGGCATCACGCAGATCGAGATCGTGCGCGCCGAAGGCGTCAAGGTCAGCGATGCGGCCAGGGCGCAGGCATTGACGGGCGCTTTCGAGCAGATCGGCGCGCTGCAAGCGGCCTGAGAAATGCCAACTGCGCCGCACGCTGTTGCGGCGCAGCCCCATGGTAACCGGCCGGCAAGGAAGCGCCAGATACGCTAAGCTGCCGGAACCCCAACCACAAGGACCACCATGACCCTGATCATCGTCGCCACCATCGATGCCCAAGCCCAACATATCGACGCCGTGCGCGCCGCCCTGGAAGCCGTCGTAGCACCGAGCCGCGCGGAAAGCGCCTGCCTGCGCTACGAACTGCATCTCGACAACAAGATTCCCACGCGCTTCATCATGCTGGAAGAATGGGCCGACAAGGCAGGCCACACGGCGCATGAAGCGACGCCGCACTTCAAGACGCTGGTCGCCGCCGTGGGCGACAAGGTCGTCAAGATCGACATCGCGGAATTGAGCAAGCTGAAGTAAGGCCGGCGCGCCGCGCTAGCGCGTGGCCGTATTAGAAAGTTGCCATCTATAATATGGCAACTTTTCTTTATGGCCATCATGACTCCATTTTCCTGCATACGCGGCGCCGCAGCGGCTGCCGCCTTGACCCTCTGCATCAGCGCTTCGGCGCAAGCTCCCCTTCCTTTGACCAAGCTGGTGGGCGAATACAATCTTGCCTCGTCGGCAACCGTGCCGGCCAGCACCTGGGGCTATTCCAAGGGACGCATTTTGGTCAAGCAACTCGATGAGCGGCATCTGATGATCGTCCTGTCCTGCGAGTGGAAACGCGAACCGAAGGCCGTCTGCGGCGATTATTTCTATGCCCAGCAACGCGACGACGGCCTGTATCTGCAGGACATGAACACCTTCGCCATGCGCCTGTACTTCGATCCCGCCTCGCGCAAACTCACCATCATTTCGCGCGGCGCCGACGCGAAACAGAGCGTGCGGCATGACGTATTCGCCGCCACCACCGCGCCGCTCACGGACCCCGCCCTCGTGCGGCGCATGAAGCGCGAACTGTCGAATGCCGACAGCAAGGAAAACCGGCGCGTGTTCGGCCCTTACACCAAGTGGGACTACCAGGAAAACCGCATCGAATTCCAGCGCCAGGATTTGACGGCGCCGTGATGGCGCGCCTGGGCGGGCTTGAGACGCGATACGGTCTGGCCCGCAATGGGCCTGGTCGGCCGACGATGGACCTAGCGTTTTTCAATTCCGATCATTTTTGGCGGCGATGGATCTTTTCTGCGCTCGCATACCAATACGCGCAATGCGACAGCTAGCGACACGCCATTTGTGTGCAAGTATTTTGCCGCCACAGCGGTGCCAAGCATTTCTTGGAAGATAATCGCCACATCTATTTTTTGTGCGGTCAATGCGTCGATCCGCCTGGGATGATCAAGCTCCAACTGCACGAGGCCACCGATGTAATTTTTATTTACCATGTAAATTCATGTCAAGTATGGAACAGGCACCGTAACCTCCCGCTTCGGGACTACCGTAGTTCGGCAGCCCCCCTCATTGATCTTTTTCCAGTATCTTACGTATCTCTGCCCTTACTCTGTGAATACGGCTTCGCACAGTTCCCATCGGGCATCCCATCCTTATTGCAATCTCGTCATAGCGCATACCTTCATCCTCGCGCAACAATAATGCCTTTTTCAAGGGCGCCGGCAAATTGGCGATTAATCGAATAATTTCCATCCCCGTTTCCATTGCACTGCATATCTCTTCCGGACTATCTTCATGAACCATTTTCAATGCACCAATGGAATAATCCGTATCATCAATTAAATCAAGCGAACTTGATTTAATTTCCCCGTCACCACGATAATCAGACCTTATACAGCGCATGGCCATTGAATATAACTTTGGATAAAACATCGAACACCCACAACCTCTTTTAAACCATAGAAAAACATTGAAAAATATAAGCTGAACCATGTCATCAATATCTTCCTCGCGAGGAATGGACTGACTTACCAAATTTCTTATGCGGATACGATATCTGATATACAGCGCATGAAATGCCGATGCAGTATTCACACAATTAATTTCTAATGAGAAATTTTCATTTCCATCGGACATGTATCACTCACTGTAGCCAAAGTTGATCTCATATCCTAGCAGCAAGAATATATCCTCAAGCTAACACCCAAAAGAACATTGATTTATATCAATACATGCAATACAAGATATTTAATATTATAAAAAAATAAATCTATATTCCCTCAAGAAATAATTAACCACGAAATGTTTTTTATGCACGTAAAAATAACACTGTTCCAGACTTGATTAAATCTATTGAGGTAATTAATGTTTCCTTATAGAAATTTTCTATTGATAGCTTATTGACGTGTTCGCCTTCGTGCGCAAGGATAAATGTTTATGTAGTAATATTAAAAAAATATTCAAAGCATTTTGGGTGAGCATTCCTGATGAGTAAAAAAACAAGCACTTCATACGTCATCGAGTTTACGCAGCGAACGACGCGGGTATTGAGGTCGCTCAATGTGGAGTCTGGACGAATGAAGATTGACATCAAAGATACGGCGATGCCGTTCGACACCCGAATAGTCGATGCCTGGATCAGCATCGAAGACGGCATCCTGTGGCTGGAGCATGAAACGGGAGATGAGTATACGGTGAGAATCAGGCTTGCCACAGTGCTGCGCTGGTCACGTCAACCCAAATGGTAGCCAGGCTGCCGGCGCCACGCGGCAGTTTTTGCCACCTTCTCTGCTACAGTTTCTTCATGCCACCCTGCTGAAAGCGGGGTCGGGCGCAATACCCTCCGAGCAGGTCGCGGGCCATATTGCCTGGCGTTACAGGGAATCGAGCCTGGCCAGCATCGTGGCAGCCTGCTGCCGGAAAGCCGCGATTGTCGCCTCGTCCATTTTCTCCAGCTGGCGATACGCCATGCCTATGCGGGGATTGCGCTCCAATGTGTCCGCGTTGCGATGGAAAAAATCCCAGTACAGGGCATTGAAGGGACAGGCGCGCTCGCCGATGCGCGCCTTTTTATCGTAATGGCAGCCTTTGCAATAGTCGCTCATGCGGTCGATATACGCGGCGCTCGAGACATACGGCTTGGTGGCCAGCAGCCCGCCATCGGCGAACTGGCTCATGCCGGCGGTGTTGGGCAGTTCCACCCATTCGAAGGCATCGATATAAATGCCCAGGTACCAGCCATGCACCTTGGCCGGATCGAGGCCGGCCAGCAGCGAGAAATTGCCGATCACCATCAGGCGCTGGATGTGATGCGCGTGCGCCTGTTCCAGCGACTGGGTAATCGCCCGCGACAGGCAATGCATCTTCGTCTTGCCATCCCAGAACCATGACGGCAGCGGGCGCGCATGGCCAAAGAAATTCTTTTCGGCATACCCCGGCATCTGGGCCCAATACACACCGCGCACATATTCGCGCCAACCCAGGATCTGACGTATAAAGCCCTCGACCGCAGCCAAGGGGGCATGGCCGGCGTGATAAGCCGCTTGCGCCCTGGCGACGACTTCGCGCGGATTAAGCATTTTCACGTTCAGCGCGAACGACAGCAGGGAATGAAACAAGCGCCACGCCTTGACGCTCATCGCATCCTGGAAGTCGCCAAAATGCGGCAAGGCCCGCTCGATGAAGGCATCGAGCTGCTGCAGCGCCTCATCCCGGTTCAGCGCCCACGCCAGGCGGTCCGCACGCGGCGCGCCGAAGCTTTTCACGCCGGCCGCGACGATGCTTTCCCATAGCCGAGAATGGTCATGCACGGTGCGCGGGTCTGGCGGCTCGGCGGGCGTGCCGCGCCAGGGCTTGCGGTTATCGTGATCGAAGTTCCACTGCCCGCCCATGGGCTTTTTCGCGTCCTCCATCAGGACTTGATGCGCGCTGCGCATCTGGCGGTAGAAGAACTCCATCAGCCATTGCTTGCGTCCGGCGAAAATATCGGCTGCCTCGTGGCGGGCCGTGTAGAAATGGTCGCTGTCGACCATCCGCCATGGAATGCGCGAGCGGCGCCCGGCCTGGTACAACTGCTGGTCAAGGCGCCACTCGTCTGGCGCCTGGTATTCGAAGGCGCAAGCGTCATAGCGAAGAATCAGCGCTTCGATATTCTCCGGTATCGAGCGCGTGCTCGCCACCTCGTCGATGGCGATGTAATGCACCGTGTGGCCGCGCTGGCGCAACTGGCGCGCCAGTTCGCGCATGGCAGCGAAGATCGCCAGGATTTTCTGCGCATGGTGCAGCACATAATCGGTTTCCTGCCGCACTTCCATCAAGACATAAATGGTGGCGTCATCGACTTCGGTGAACCAGCGGTGCTGGGCATTGAGCTGGTCACCGAGTATCAGGCGCAGCGTGGGCTTCGGTGAGGTCATGGTCATTCTTTGCAACGGTTGCATTCGCCATGGCGGCGGCGTTTATCCCTGCGGTGCCGGCACCGGCTGCGGTACGGGAGCTGGCGCGGGCGCAGGAGCAGGAGCAGGCTCCGGCACCGCCTTGCCATGCGATTCCTGCCCGCCATCGCCTTCGGCCGGCATGGCCAGCGGCGCCGGCGGCGCGCCCTCTTGCAGCAAATCTCCGGGCTCTTCCACCGGTTCATCCTGTGGTTCCTCGACCGGTTCCACGTGGCGCAGCGGCGGTGGCGGCTTGCCGCCGGGGAAGATCGCGTCGCGCGACAGTTTTCCTGTGTCGAGCGCCGTCTTGAAGAAGTCGCCCACCACCAGCACGGCGTTGTGGCCGCCCTGGCCCCAGTAATTGCTGCGCATGGTGACGCGCGCGTCGTTGAATCCGACCCAGGCGCCGCCCACCAGTTCCGGGTGCATCAGAATGAACCAGCCGTCCGCATTGTTTTGCGTCGTGCCGCTCTTGCCGGCCACGTCGGAGCGGATGCCGAAACGGCTGCGGATGGCCGTGCCCGTGCCGCGGTCGATGACGCCGCGCATCATGTCCGTCAGGGTGGCCGCCGATTCGGCCTGCATGGCGCGCTTGGGCTTGTCTTCGCCGAAACGGGCGATGACCTTGCCTTCGCGGTCCGTGATATGCGTGACGACAAACGGCAGGCGCGCTTCGCCCTGGGCCGCGATGCTGGCGTAGGCGTTGACCATTTCCAGCAAGGTGACGGGACTGGTGCCCAGCGCCAAGGACGGCACTTTTTCCAGCTTGCTGTCGCGGATACCGAGCGCGCGCGCCAGCTTGATGATCGGCGGCAAGCCGACGTCCTGCATCACTTGCGCCGTGATCGTGTTTTTCGAGTAGACGAGGCCGTCGCGCATGGTCATGTCGCGCCCCGTCGTGCCGCTCATGTCCGTCGGACGCCATTTCGTGCCATCGGCCGCCTTGATATCCATCACTTCATCGCGATAGACGTGCTCGGGGCTCAAGCCCTTTTCCAGCGCCGCACCGTACACGATGGGTTTGAAGGTGGAGCCGGGCTGGCGCGCCGCCTGCGACACGTGGTCGAACTGTTCGCGCGCAAAGTCGCGGCTGCCCACCCAGGCGCGCACGGCGCCCGTGGCCGGGTCCATGGCCGTAAAGCCCGCTTCCAGCCGCGTCTTCGACTTGCGCAGGGCTGCCATGAAGGCGCGGTCGCCCTTCAGCTGCGCCAGCGCCGCCTCGGGCGTGCCGCCGGCTGCCGTCAGCTTGCGGTAGTCGCCCGATTCGCGCACGAAGCTGTCGAGCAAGCCAGGATGCGATTTCCAGAAATAATCAAACGCCACGCTACCGCCCTGCATACCCGCGTACATGCCCGTCGAGGTGGACGACGGCACGCCGGCGCGGCTCCATTCCACGTCGGCGATCGCCTGCAAGGCATTTGCCTGGCGCTCAACGGCGCGCTCGGCCGCCTGCTGCAAATCGTAATCGAGCGTGGTGTGCACCACGAGGGCATCGAGTTCCAGGTTGTAATCGTTTTCGTCAGCCCACTCGATCAGCCACTTGCGCACGTAGGCCGTGAAGTGGCTGTCCGATTGCGCCCGCTCGCTCTGGCGCTCGAAATGCAGGCGCAGCGGCCGTTTCACCAGCTGCTTGTAGCGCGCCTCGTCGATGACGTCGTGCTTGCGCATTTGCCCCAGCACCACGTTGCGGCGCTGCAGCGAGCGTTCTGGATTGCCGACAGGATTGTAGTAATTCGTGCCCTTGAGCATACCGACCAGGGTGGCGCTTTCGAGGATATCGAGGCGCGAAGCGGGTTTGTCGAAATAGGTGCGGGCCGCCATCTCGATGCCGTAGGTGTTGTACAGAAAAGGCACCGTATTCAAATACGCTTCGAGGATTTCCGTCTTGCTGTAGGTGGCCTCGATCTTGAGGGCCGTGATCAGCTCCTTCAGCTTGCGGTTCAGGTTGCGCGAGCGGCCGATTTCTTCGGGGAACATATTGCGCGCCAGCTGCTGCGTGATGGTGGAACCGCCCTGGGGGTTGCCGCTCGCCGTGTGCAGGATGGCGCCCGCCGTGCGCGTGAAATCGACGCCGTGGTGGTCGTAGAAACGGTGGTCTTCCGTCGAGATCAAGGCGCTGATCACGTTCGGCGAAATCTGTTTTAACGTGACCCGTTCCTGCAAGCCCTGGTCGAAGCGGGCCAGTTCCTTGCCGTCGGCGCTGACCATGGCGCTCGGCGCGGCCGCGCGCGCCTGGCGCAAGTCGTGGATGCTCGGCGTCAGGGGGATCAGCAGCAGCATGTACAAGGTCAGCAGCGCCAGCACGGCCAGGAAAGACCAGAGCCCCAGCACCAGCGCGCGCCGCACGGGCGGCAAGATCATCAAGTGCGCGTGACCACGCCGATACAACGCCACCGCCCTCATCCACGCCGCGCTTCCCACCCGCAATGCCTGCGCGCGCGTCCACATCCATGCCTGCCTTGCTTTTTCCTGAAACTGCTCCATGCCTGATGCCATGCCTGTAACCTTGTCTGATGCCGGAAAATCCGTTTCAGCAAGTATATAGGGCGGGCAACAAAGCGGGCCGGAATTTACGCCAAGCAAGCATCGAGGCGTGCCACCGTGACGCCGACATACGCGCCCACGCAGCGCGCATCATGCGTCGTAAACGGGTTTTCCAGTTGCAGCAAGCCACAATCGCAGATGACGGGATCGACCTGGGTCACGACGCCCAGCGCCAGGTAGCGCCAGCCGTCAAGCCGGCGCAGGCCCTGCTCCCGGCCAGGGTTGGCACGGAAGATGGCGTCCCAGTCGTCAAGCTCGCCGGGCATGGGCCACAGTTCGAGCTGGACTTGCGTGCCGGCGGCCATCTGCGCGCCGCCAAACTCGTCCATCACGTGCAGGCGTTGGCCGCCCACTTCGATGACGGCTTCCAGATACTCGCCTTCGGAAGCGATGAAGGTGGCGGCAACGATGCTGGCCGTCACTTCTGCGCCTGCTCCAGCAGGGCCGGCAATTCTTTCAGCATCGCTTCGCGCGTGCGCAGGCCTGCCGACTGCTGGCCCTTCTGCTCGTCCTGCACCAGGCGCGCGAACACGATGCTGCGTTCGCCCTTGCTGGCCCAGCCCACGAACCAGCCGTAGCCATGCGCTTCGTCGAAGCTGCCGTCGGCCTTGCGCGGGAAGGCAGCGCCCGTCTTGCCATGCACTTGCCAGCCGTCCACGTCGGCCAGGCGCGTCAGGCGCCGCGTCTGCTCCATGGCCTGTTTCGACACGGGCAATTGATCGTTGACCAGCTTGCGCAGGAAGCCCAGCTGCTCGAGCGGCGAAATCTTCAGCGAGGAGCTGATCCACGAGCGTTCCAGGCTATTGTCCTTGCCCTTGTCGCCCGACACGTCCGCATTGCCATAGCGCAAAGCCTTCGCGTATTTCTGGAAGCGCTCGGCGCCCAGCGCCTGCGTGATCTGCTGCGAATACCAGACGACGGAATACTGCATCCAGCGCGACGGGTCCGTATCCTGGCGCCAGGCCTCGCCGCCCCAGTCCACATAGCCCTGGCGATATGGCAGGCTGGGCTTGTGCTCGTCCTTGAGGAAGCCGGCGTCATAGCCCATCAGGCTGAGCGCGATCTTGAACGTGGATGCGGGCGTGACTCTGTCGAGGCAATTACCCTCTTGCAGCAAGACCGTGCCTGTTTTGGCGTCGGCCATGGCCGTGCAGATGGTGGCGGCCTGGGCCGCCGTAATAGAAAAGGCCGACAAGGCGGCCAGGAACGCGCTCTGCAAAGAAAGATTCATGCGTTTATTTAAATAAAAAATGGTCGTCAGTGCCCGGCAGAATGCATGGCCGGGAGCCGGTAGGCGGCACACGCCGCCTACCGCTATTCTACATGCCGATATTGACTACACCCTCGGCGGAACTGCGGTAAGTTGCACTACCCGGCGGCGCCTGCGCCAAAACCAGCTGTTCCCCATCTGGCGTCGCAACCCGGCTCAACAAAAAGTCCGTGTTCGGCAACAATCCGGTCGCCAAGATGGTGCCAGCCGAGGCCGGCGCATTCCAGCTCATGCGTGCCGATGGCGCCGCGTCGCGGTTGAACGCCACCACCGTCTGCGTACCGATCAGCACAGCTTCCGTATGGCTGTCTGCCACCAGACGCTGCGCCGAACCAGTGCCCGCACTGCCGCTGCCCAAGTCATTGTCCGCCACGTGCAGGGCATGCAGGAAATACTGAACCGCTCCGGCAGGCACGCTCCCCGAAGCCTGTACCTCCAGGCGCCAGGCGCCGATGTCGCCCGTGACGCTGGTATCGGTGGCATCAGCCACGGCCCTGGGTGGATAATTGCGCCATTTATAGCTGTTATCCGCCTGCAAAACCCGTACTGTGTAACGGCAATCACCGGTGGGCCCGCCAGGTAATAAGGTACCAGGTCCGAAGGCAGAATCGGCGTTGATCTGGTCGCATTGCCCACCCGCGTTCAGTCCTCCAACCTTGGTAATTACGGCCGTCTCAGGCAGCAAGGTTTGCGCAATCAGCATGCCGCCGCCATTGCGAATGGTAATGCTACGCGCATCGGTGGCAGCATAATTAAAACGGTATTGCCCATTACCAAGTGCGGTGGCCGCCACTGCCGTGGCGGGTTCGTTGACCGTATGCAGCAAGAAGGTGGCGGGTGCGGCATTTGTACGCACACTGTCGAAAGTCAGGACAATGGGCAGGGAACCGGTCGCCGGCGCCGGCAGGTAGACGACGCTGCGCAAGAATCCATTCGCCTGATCCAGTTTGGACGAAGCATAGGCTTTGCTCGCGTTGCCGCGAGCATAAGTATAGCCAGGGGCATATTCATAATTGACAATGCCACCCAGAGCGTTCATCGCACCAGGCTGGATTTCTTCCAGGGTTGGGTATGCCGCACGCGCGCTGCCCACCCATTGTCCACCGTCATTGCTGAAGTCCACCTTGCTCGTCCCGCTGCCAGCCCGCTGAAAGCGCTCATTGGCATCAAACGCAATGATTGTGTTGTGGGCAATGCTACGCGTATAGTAATTGGTCCAATGAGCGCTGCCATAGCTGTCATACCTGCCGGAATCGACCAGCAACGGCCCCTTGTAATTGAGAGAAATGCTATTCTGATCCAAATGATGGTGGTTATCAGTGATAAATGATGTGGACTTGAACTCCAGCAAGGTCGCGTCCGGGTAAGCCCAACGGTCGCGCATCAGCACTTGCCCCGAACGGCGGAAGTGGCGCGACAAATCCAGATCGACAGGCTGATGCAAGCTTGCCTGATCGACGGGCCAAAACAATTGCTCCAGGATGTAGGGGTAGCGATTTGGCGTATAGCGCTGGCCATGCACCTGTTTCTGGTAATAATCCCAGGCATTGCCATCCCTTGCATGGGCAGCGGCCCATAGCGCAATGCTGCCCACCAAGGGAAAACTTGACAATGTGGCAAAATTGTCGCCACTGGCTGGATAACTTTTATCGTCACGCTGTCCATAGATGTACGGATAGATGGTTTTTGGCAGCCATTGCGAAGCTTGCCCCATGTCGCCTGCATTTTGCGTAGCGGTATTCCACAGCAGCAGGCGGGACGGCAAGTCGGTCAGACTATAAGAAAATCCTGAGTGGTATCCGCCATCGATGGAGATATCGCGCCGCACCGCCAGAAAACCCTCGTTAAAATGGCTATACGCCGTTTCTATCATCGGCAATACGTCGTCATTCTCCGGTCCGACGATGGCCAGCAAGCCGACAGCAGCACCATATACGCTGCTGAAATTCATGCCAGCCATATAAGCAGTTGCGATGGATGGCTGGGACGGCGAAGCATGGCGGTTCCAGTTACTGAAGATGGGCTTGACAGCGCAGTCGAACGAGGAGATTGCCATGCCTTGCTGGCCACAAATTTCACTTAGCAGATTGGTGCCGCCGGGTGCCGCCTGCGCCGTAATGGTATTGCGGATAGTGGCAGCCATGGCCGTCCGATAACTGGCCTGTGCAATATCATTCGGCACAGCGCTGGTGCCCAGCTCCGTGTATAGCCAGTCATACAGAATTCCCAGTGCAATCACACGCCCGCCCATGGACATGTCGCCGCCAGCATTTAAGGGGACGATACGTAACTTGTCGATATAATTTAATATCGCCGCATAAAAATCTGGATCTTTCGTTATTTTATACACCAGTGCCAATTGCTGCGCAGATTCGACAATCCCATTGCGATGTCCGCTGGCGGTATTGCACACTTTCGGCTGCGTCCAGGGTGAGGCAGCGGTTGGGCACATACTCAACGATGTCACATCCGATTTGACAAGCCGTGTCAAATCAAACCAGGCGGTGGCCAGTTCCATATCGAGTTTACCTAGATAACTGACAAGGATATTTCCCTGGCCGTCCTTCAACACGAAATTACTGATAGGTTCATTTACCCTGCCCGGAAATTGAAAAGCGGTCTGGTCAGGTGAAAATTCGACCTTGCCTGTGGATGTCTCACTCAGCCATTCCAATCCCATCGCCACGTTGACATCACCAATTTTCAGGCTGGTGGTTTTCGTACTGCTATTCCAGCTGAACTCGATCCGTGTAGCCACGCCGATTGGCATCTCGATCGTCTTGTAAGCGATGTAACGCGCAGGGCTCGTACCGATTGCTTTTTGCAGCATACCAATCTGAATTCTGGAAATCCCCGGCGTATCGCCATCAATATGCCGTATGAATATGCCATTTTTACCATTGTTGACATTCATTTCGCCAAAAATGAACTGCTCGGCAGCATCCACCGCCGGATTTCTTTTCGATGCAGTAAAATCAAATGCGATGCTCCCAGCCGCGCCAGGAAAAACCGCTGGACCCAAGGGTAACCGACTCTTCAAATTATCTATTGCAAGTTGCGTCGTTAATATGCGCGGATGTTGCGGAGAAATTGAAAATGATGTTGCGCCGACATTCAAGCTGAGCAGACACAAAGAAGAAAGCAATAATAATTTCCCTTTTGCACTCTTTTTTTGAACAGGCAACCCACTCCAGTCTTGCATGCAATTCCAGACTCCTGACATATACTTCCCCATATTGAGCACTATTAAATAATCAGATATTCACCACTTGCAAGGACGATATCATTTTTTTAAGTGCATGGGAAATTATTAATATGCCATTATCTTCAAACGGAGCAGCCTGGCTACCCCTTGAGCTTGTTTAAGGACTCCCGTTTCAGCCGCTCCTCTTCCAGCTCGTCCATACCGAGCTTTTCCTCGTCGATCAGCGCATGGTCGCGCCGCTCTCGCTCCACTTGCTCTTCCAAGCTGTCTTCGTCAGGCTCCTGCGCGATTTTCTCCGGCATGCTGTCTACCTCCACGGTGGTTGAGTGAAAAGCTCAGGCAAGCTTGCCCGCCTGCGCCACGGCATCGTGCGGATGCAGGCTTTCCATATGCCGTACGGTAACACGCGCCTGCGCATAATGTTGCGCCAGCGCCGCCTGCACGCGGCGGGCCGCGTCTTCCACATACATCAGATTAGCACCATTCAAGCGCGCGAACGCCTGCTCGTCCGCCCTTCTCACGGCAGTCTGCAGAGGCGGCGCCATATTGCAAGTAGCTTGCATTAATATGATGCGATATTTTTCTTGACGCGCTAACACATGTCAGATAATGTTGACACATGAAAGACATAAACACACCACCGACGGGCGAGCGCTTGCTGCTCATGCTGGCGGCGCTCGACAACCCGCACCGGCTGCGCATCATCGCGGCGCTGGCCAGCGGCGGGCGCAATTACATCAGCCAGCTGGCGCGCGACCTGGGCATCAGCCGTCCCCTGCTGCATTTGCACCTGCAAAAGCTGGAACACGCGGGACTGGTCACCAGCCAGCTGGAGCTGTCGCACGACGGCAAGGCCCTCAACTATTTCGAGGCCAGCCCATTTGAATTGCGGCTGACGCCGGCCAGCATCGCCGCGGCGGCATCCTCGCTCACTCCCAACCCGGATCAATCCTGAACTGTAGAGGTCATCATGTCTGAAAATATCTTTTTTGCCGCCTTCTTCTTCCCCTGCACGGCCGCCGTCATCATCTTCGCCCTCAAATACACGTCCGGCATCGTGCAGGCGCGCGCCAGGCTGGCGCAGGACGGCGCCTACCAGGAGCTGGCCAAGTCGATGGCCGCCGCACAGGTGGAAACGGCAGCGTCGCTGGCCGCCTTGAGCGCATCCGTGGCGCAGATCCAGGCGCGCCTGGGCAGCCTGGAAACCATCCTCAAGGAAGTCGAATAAAGCCCTTCATCGCCCCCCATGACCAGGAGACCGCACCATGAATACCGTATCGACCGCCCGTCTGTATGCGCTGCGCGCCATGTATCTGCTGGTCGTCCTGGGCCTCGGCAGCGTGCTGTGGCCCGGCATCGTCACGCCGCACGCGCCGTGGGAACTGATGCGCGGCACCGTGAACTGCATGCTGGCCGCGTTTTCATTGCTGTGTTTGCTGGGTTTGCGCTATCCGCTGCAGATGCTGCCCGTGTTGCTGTGGGAAGCGCTGTGGAAGACCCTGTGGCTGCTGCTCGTGCCGCTGCCGCAATGGCTGCACGGCGGGGTAGATCCCGCCACCATGCAATATGTGTTTGAAATATCGTTCGTCGTGCTCGTCTACCTGGCCATTCCGTGGCGCTACGTGCATGCCCAGTACGTACGCAAGCCAGGTACGCCATGGCGCCAGCTCAGGCAGCCTTGCGAAACGTCAAATTGATGCGCTGCGCGCCCAGCACCGCGTGTTCGCCTTCCTTCAGCGGCGCCACGCCGTGGAAGCGCAGGCGGTCGGCGCCGCCCCATACCACCACGTCGCCATGCAGCAGGCCGATGCGCGCCGCTTTGTCGCTACGCTCTGCGCCGCCGAACAGGAAGGTGGCGGGCAAGCCCAGCGAGACGGAAACGATGGGCGCGTTGAAATCGCATTCATCGCGGTCCTGGTGCAAGGCCATGCGCGCTCCGGGCGCATAGCGGTTGACCAGGCAGGCGTCGGGAACAAAACCAGGATAGCCGGCGGCCAGCGCCGCCTCTTGCGCCAGGCGCAGGAATACGGGGGGCATCGGCGGCCAAGGCAAACCGCTGGCCGGATCGAGGCGCGCGTAGCGGTAGCCGCGCCCATCCGTGACCCAGCCAAGAGGGCCGCAATTGCTCATGGCGACCGACATGCGCAAGCCGCCCGGCGTGGCCATGTGGCGCAGGGGCGCGGCCAGCACGATGGCGTCCAGCGCCGGCAGCACCTCGTCCAGATAAGGCAGCGCAAAACCGCGCAGCAGGATGGACGCGGACGAGCCCGGCACCAGCGGCACGGGGCCGGCCGGGACTTGCTCTTCATCGGCGAACAGGGACAGGTTCATGTTGCCTATTTTAGCCGCGCCACACAAAAAGCGCGCGCGGCTGTCCCGTGGTGCGCTACAGTAGCGCTTCCAGCCACTACCGCCCTCTTTCACGATGGATCATTACGCCGATTTGCTGCAAACCCTGGCGCAACAGGAAGAATCCCTGCAATTCGAACGCTTCGACAACGATGCCGCGCTGGCCGTGGGCCTGTGGATCGTCGAAGAAGTGCGCAAGCGGGGCAAGGCCGTCACCGTCAACATCACGCGCAATGGCCAAGTGCTGTTCCACCACGCCATGACGGGCGCCACGGCCGACCAGGCGGACTGGATACGCCGCAAGAACAACACGGTGCAGCGCTTTTGCCGCAGCTCCTACTACATGGGCATCTCGTATAAAAGCCGCGGCAGCACCTTTGAAGACGTGAAATACCTCGATGACATCGAGTACGCGGGCCACGGCGGCGCTTTCCCCCTGCTGATACGCGGCGTGGGACTGGTGGGCACGGTGACCGTGTCCGGCCTGGCGCAGGCCGACGACCATGCGCTCGTGGTGGCCGCGCTGCAGGCGCAGCTGGAACGCTAGGTTTCCAGCGCCCGGCGCAAGGCCGCGCGCGCCAGCAGCCGCGTGGAGTCCAGGGCCGGCAGCGGCGAATTGGCGTCGCTGATGATCAGCGGGATTTCCGTGCAGCCGAGGATGACGGCGTCGCAACCCTGCTCGCGCAAGCCGCCAATGATGGCCTGGAAGCGCGCCACGCTGTCCTCCTTGATCACGCCCGGCACCAGTTCTTCCATGATGATACGGTTGATCTCGCTGCGTTCGTCCTCGCCGGGCCGCACGCACCCGATGCCGCGCGCGCCCAGCTTGTCCGGATACACGGCGCTGTCGACCAGCCAGCGCGTGCCCGTCAAGCCCACTTTCTGGAAGCCACGCGCGGCCGCTTCGGCGGCGACGACGTCGGCGATATGCAGCCACGGCAGCGGCGAACGGGGCGCCATCAGTTCGAACGCCTGGTGGATGGTGTTGTCAGGACAGATCAGGAACTCGGCGCCGGCCGCGTGCAGCTTGCGCGCCGACGCCAGCATCAGCTCGGCCACGCCGGCCAGGTCGCCCCCGTTCAGGCACTCCACGTAGCGCGCCAGCGGCGGCGTATGCATCGATACTTCCGGGTGTTCATACGCGCCCAGCGCATGCGCGCCCTCTTCGCAGATCGTGCGGTAGCACAGGGCCGCGCCTTCGGCCGAACAGCCGACGATGCCGATATGTTTGCTCATGCTCTTCCTCCTAGATTAAATGCGCTGGCCGCCGTCGATGGGAATTTCCGCGCCCGTGATGTACGAGGCGCGCTCGCTGCACAGGAACTCCACCAAATCCGCCACTTCGGCAGTCGTGCCCAGGCGGCGCAACGGGATTTGCGTGTCGACGATGTGCGAGGTGCCCGGCGACAGGATGGCCGTGTCGATCTCTCCCGGCGCGATGGCGTTCACGCGTACGTTCAGCGGCGCCATGTCGTTGGCCATTTCGCGCGTCAGCGATGCCAGCGCCGCCTTCGAACTGGCGTAGGCGGAACCGGCAAATGGGTGCACGCGGTAGCCGGCGATCGAACACAGGTTCACGACGGAGCCATGCGCGTTCGACAATTCCTGCGCAAAGCCGCGCGTCAGGGCCAGCGGCGCAAAGAAATTCGTGTTGTACATTTCCTGCCACGTCTGCATGTCGGTGGTCAGCGAATTGACGCGCGAACCGCCCGGCCCCTTCGGCGACACGCCCGCATTGTTCACCAGCGCGTGCAATTTGGAGTCGCCCAGCATGGGGCGCAGGGTGTCGACCATCTGCCCGATCTGGCTCAGGTCCGACAAATCCATGCACACATGCGTGTTGTGCTCCTGGCTGCGCGGACAGCCGCCGGGAATCGGGCTGCGCGAGACGGTGATGACCCGCCAGCCCAGGCTGCGGAAGCGCTCGGCCACCGCATGACCGATGCCGCGGCTGGCACCGGTGACGATGGCGGTTTTCTGTTCAATTTTCTGTTCAATCTTGTGCTTCATGTTCTTCCTCGTCCTTTTCTTTCTGTGTTGCCCCGGCGTGCATGCGCTCCTGCCGCATCACATACGCGAGCATCTGCGTCCCGCCGTCGAGAATGTCCTGTTCGATGGCGCGCCGCGCGGCCGCGCCGTCGCGCTGGCGCAGCGCGCTGATGATGGCGTGGTGGTGGCCCACCCGCATGTCGGGCGAAAAGCTCGCGTAGCCGGCGGCGATCAGCGGCGCCGTCTGCATCCATAAATGGTCGACGAAGCGTTTCAATGTCGGCATGCCGGCCGCCTGCGCCAGGCCCAGGTGAAACGCCTGGTTGCATTGCAGGGCCGCCGGCAAGTCGTGGCGCGCGATGGCTTCTTCGTTCGCCTGCAGCAGGCGCTCGAGGTCAGCCAGGGTGGCGTCGTCGATGCGCTGCGCCGCCTCGAACGCGCCCAAGCCTTCCAGCTCCAGGCGCAGCGCACGGATTTCCAGGTAGCGCGCCACGCTCAGCACGGGCACGCGAAAGTCGCGCGGCGAGCGCAGCACCAGCGCCTCTTCCTGCACCAGCTGCAGCATGGCGTCGCGCACGGGCGTGACGCTCGTGCCCAGCTGCAGCGCCAGTTCGCGGATGCGCAGCCGGTCGTTGGGCTGGAAGCGCCCGGCCGCCAGCGCATCGCGCAGCGTCGCATACACGGACTTGCCCAGATTGACGTGCACCAGGCTGTCCAGGGGATGGTTCATAGTGGTTTTCAGATTCAAAAAATTATGATGCATCATACATCAAGGGATAAAACAGCGCTTTTCCATGCGTGCGCCGCAGACAGGACGCAGCGCAAGCACGTACAATCAGCCGCCACCGTATCGAAAGGAACGCACTTGAACTGGGATTATCCGCACGCCCACACCCTGCCCGTCACGCCGGAACCGGACGACATCGACGGCTTGCAGCACACGAACAACGCCGTCTATGTGCGCTGGTGCGAGCATATCGCCTGGCATCATTCGGCCACCTTGGGGCTGGACCTCGACGATTACCGGCGCCTGGACCGGGCCATGGCGATACGCCGCGGCGAATACGACTACCTGCTGCCGACGCGGGCCGGCGAAGCGCTGACCCTGGCCACCTGGCTGTGCGCCAGCGATGGCCGTTCCAGCATGGAGCGGCGCTTCCAGCTCGTGCGCGACAGCGACGGCGCCACCGTCGTGCGCGGACGCTGGGACTTGATCTGCATCGAACTGAGCAGCGGCCGCGCGCGCCGCCTGCCGCCCGAGTTCCTGGCCGTGTACGAACCGGCCATCGTCGCGGCCGGCGCGTAAAAGCAGACGCCTGGGCGGCCGTTTTGCGCACCGTTCGGCGAAGATGCGGGGCTTTTCTTGCGCCTCCGCAGTGCAACATGCATTTCGCTCCTGCTTTGCCCGTCCATGCTTTAGAATCAGCGACCTCAGCCCCGTAAAAACAGGATAAAACATATGACGGCAGTCGGGATTACCGAACCACAAGAGCTCAAGCGCGGCCTGAAAAGCCGCCACATCCAGCTCATCGCCCTGGGCGGCGCCATCGGCACCGGCCTGTTTCTGGGCATCGCGCAAACCATCAAGATGGCCGGACCTTCCGTGCTGCTCGGCTATGGCATCGCCGGCGTCATCGCCTTTTTGATCATGCGCCAGCTGGGCGAGATGGTGGTCGACGAACCCGTCGCCGGTTCGTTCAGCTATTTCGCCGACAAATACTGCGGCCACCTGCCCGGCTTCCTGTCGGGTTGGAATTACTGGGTGCTGTATGTGCTCGTCAGCATGGCCGAACTGACGGCCGTTGGCATCTACGTGCAGTACTGGTGGCCCGGCGTGCCGACCTGGGTCTCGGCCCTCATCTTCTTTTGCGCCATCAACGCCATCAGCCTGTTGAACGTGAAGGCCTTCGGCGAGATGGAATTCTGGTTCGCCATCATCAAGGTGGTCGCCATCATCGGCATGATCGTCTTCGGCGCCTACCTGCTCGCTTCCGGCGACGCGGGTCCGCAGGCGTCGGTAGCCAACTTGTGGCAGCACGGCGGCTTCTTCCCGAATGGCTGGCAGGGCCTGGTGATGGCCATGGCCGTCATCATGTTCTCGTTCGGCGGCCTGGAACTGGTGGGCATCACGGCGGCCGAGGCGGACGATCCGAGCACGACGATCCCGCGCGCCACCAACCAGGCCATCTACCGCATCCTGATCTTCTATATCGGCGCGCTGGGCATTTTGCTGTCGCTGTATCCGTGGCAAAACGTCGTCACCGGCGGCAGCCCCTTCGTGCTGATCTTCCATGCACTCGACAGCAACCTGGTGGCCACGGCCCTGAACGTGGTGGTGCTGACGGCCGCCCTGTCCGTGTACAACAGCGGCGTGTACTGCAACACGCGCATGCTGTTCGGCCTGGCCAAGCAAGGCAATGCGCCGCGCGCGCTGCTGCGCCTGAACCGCCGCGGCGTGCCGCTGGCGGCGCTGGGCGTGTCCGCGCTGGCGACGGGCGCCTGCGTGGTGGTCAATTACTTCATGCCGGGCGAAGCGTTCGAAGTGCTGATGGGCCTCGTGGTTTCGGCCCTGATCATCAACTGGGCCATGATCAGCTGGATCCATTTGCGCTTCCGCGCGCAGAAGAAGGCCGAGGGCAAGACGACCCTGTTCCAGAGCCTGGGCTACCCGTTCACCAACTACCTGTGCCTGGTCTTCCTGGCCGGCATCCTGGTGATCATGTATTTGACGCCGGGCCTGCGCATCTCCGTCTACCTGATCCCCGTGTGGCTCGCCGCGCTGGGCATCGGCTACTGGATCAAGCAAAACAAGGCCAAGGCATAGGCTTGCGCAGTATTTTGCAATCGGCAACAAAAAGCCCGTCTTCGCAGACGGGCTTTTTGCATTCAGCGCGCTATTGCTAAGCGGTGGCGGCCACATTCTCTTCCGGCTGCACATCGGTTCGCCACAGGCCGATGCTCTGGCCCGCATACGATTGCAGCAGCACGTCGTCGCTCAAGGTCAGCATCGCCTGCTGGCGCTGCTCCGCCTTTTTCTCGGGAGTCATGCCCAGTTCGCCCGTCTTGTACGGCCCCAGCACAGGCAGTAAATCGCGCAGCACGGAATAGTTACCTGGCGTTGTCTTGTCCGATTCCAGCTTGCCCAGGAAATACTTCATGACATGCTCGGACTGGTTGCCCTCCTGCCGCAAGCTCGCCTTGACCATCTTGCCATCCTTGTAGGCCACCTGCGCGTCGCTGCTGGCCGTATCTTCGATCTGGTGGTAGGTATAGTTCTGCGATTCCGTACTGTCCAGCAAGCGCAGCGGCACGCCGGGGACAAGCGTCTCATGGAAACTGGCGCTCAGCTTCGATTGCTGCTGCTGCCTGACCGAACGCTCATCCTGGCTGGCGCCGGCCTGCAGCGTCTTTTGCGACACGTCATAATTGAAGCCATCCTTTTCCGAACTGCGCATGGGATTGCTGAATTTCACGGCCTGCGACACGGAGGCGCTGAAATCGGCCAGCCCCGTCAGGATGGACTTGTCTTCGGCCGCCAAGCGCCACTTGCCCGTCTCGGGACTCTCTGCGGCCACCTGCGGCGCGGCGGTATTGCTGTGCAAGGCCGCAAAGCTATCCTTGAGCATGGCCACCAGGCCCGCGTCTCCATGGCCGCGCGACGCGGCCTGGTCGAACTGCTTCATGTAGCTGCCCAGCGCCTTCGCCTGCTTTTCCTTGCTGCCCAGGGTATTGAGCTGACTGGCATCGACCTTCAGGTCCAGGCTGCCGGCCTCGCCGCTGAAGCTGACCTTGCGCTGCGCGCCATCGGCCTGGAAGTCCAGGGTTTGAATACTTTCCGGCTCGCCGCGCACCTTGACTTCCGCATGCAGTTTCACCGAGGCCAGCTGCTGCTGGTCAAACTGCATCAAGCCTCCCAGCTTGATTTTCGGCGTACTTTGTCCCATGCCGTCGATGGCTTCCTGGAAGCCCTTCGCCAGCTCGCCCAGGGCGCTCGCCTCAGCGTCGCTGAGGTCGCCACTGGTCGTCATGCTCACGGCCAGGCCGTCGCCCTGGCTGTCGAGCGACAGCTTGACTTCCACGCCGCTCTTGGTCGTGATGCTGAGGGAAACCCGGTCTTCGCCATTGCCATGCAGGCTGCCGGGCGCGATACCGGACGCCGCATAGACATTCGGCGTGGCGCTCGGCGGCGGCTGACGCATCGCCTGCGAGAAATTGTAGTTGCCCAATTTGGCCTGTCCCAGCATGGCAGCGCCCAGGCCGCTGAAGCGGCCGCCAAACGCATACGAGGAAAAACTCTTCGTCATCGCGTCGCTGACCTTGTTGCGTGTCGCGCTTTCCCACACCATCGGCGGCTTCACGAGCGCGGCCGGTTTGCTGTCGTTCACGCTCTCCGGACTGAGGGCAACGATGGAAGACGGCGTGGAGGGGGACGACGGCGATGCTGCCTGCGTGCGGTTCGGCGTGGCGGAGGAAGCCCCTGACGGGGCGCTATTCCAGTTTGACAGTGGAGAAATGGAGGTCATGGCGCTGTAACCTTGCAAGTGGCGAGTAGGGGCATCATAAAAGTTCGATATGGTTAGTTTTTTTGCAATCACCTGGCGCCAGGCAAGCCTTGTGTCACGTTATCTGACGTGGTGGCAAGTACTGCGTGGCAATACTGCTATAACGGCAAGAAACGGCAAAGCATGAGTGTCGGGGAAATGAAACATTTTCATACGGATGACCCAGCCGCCCCGCAACAAGTTGATTCACCGCCGGGAATGTCTCAAAATGTATCGTATGGAACACAAGATTCTGCGCGCGCCGCTGGCCAGCTTTACCGACTTGTTGCTCGACGCCGTGTGCATGGTCGACGTGGACGGGCGCTTCGTCTTCGTCAGCGCCGCCTGCGAGCGCATCTTCGGCTACACGCAGCAGGAAATGGTCGGCAAGCAGATGCTCGACCTGGTCGCTCCCGCCGACCGCGCCCGCACCCTGGCCGCCGCGCGCGCCATCATGGATGGCCATGCGCAGACGCATTTCGAAAACCGCTACCTGCGCAAGGATGGCAGCCTGGCGCACATCATGTGGACGGCCCGCTGGTCCGCCGCCGACCAGCTGCGCGTGGCGGTGGCGCGCGACATCACCCTACTGAAACAGGCGCAGGCGAAGCAGGCCGCGCTGTACGCCATTTCCGAAGCCATGCAGGCGACGCAAGACTTGCCCGCCTTGCTGCACCGTATCCAGCACATCATCGGCGAACACTTGCCCACGCGTAGCCTGACCTTGCTGCTGCATGACGAACACGGCGCCCAGCCTTTGATGACCTGCCATGCCGGCGACAGCGCGCCGCAGCCAACGTCTTCGCTGGCCAGCCTGCTGTGCGATGAAGTGCTGCGCAGCGGCCGCCCCCTGCTGCTGCAGGCGGGACAACTGGCCGGCCTGCCGGCTGCGCTGCAAACGGCGGCCGGCGCCCTGTCCTCGTACTGGCTTGCCGTGCCGCTGTATTGCTCCATGGGCAGCATCGGCGCGCTGGCCTTGCAAGGCGGCCAGGACGCCGCCATCGGCACGGAGCAAGACCAGGATTTGCTGCAGTTTGTTGCCAAGCAACTTGCCACCGCCATCGAGCGCCGGCAGTTGCAGACGCAAATGCAATTCATGGCCATGCACGATGAACTGACCCGCCTGCCGAACCGCCGCCTGTTCCACGACCGCCTGCACACGGCATTCGCGCGCGCGCACCGCCAGGAAGGCCGGCTGTCGCTGCTGTTCCTGGACTTGAACAACTTCAAGCGCGTCAACGACGACCACGGCCATGCCTGTGGCGACCTGCTGCTGCAAACGGTGGCGAACCGTCTGCGCGATTGCATGCGCGAAACCGACACCTTGGCCAGGATGGGCGGCGATGAATTCGTCGTGCTTCTGGAAAGCAATGTCACGCCGGCCGATGTCAGCCTGATCGAGCAAAAGATCCACGCGGCCCTGGCCGCGCCGCTACACCTGGGCAATGGACAGCAATTGCAGATCGCCGTGAGCATCGGCGTGGCCCACTATCCGGAAGACGGCGATACCATGCAGCTGCTGCTGCGCCATGCGGACCGGGCCATGTACGCGTCGAAGGTGCTGGCCGCCGCCTCGCGCTAGCGGATGCCGCTCCTGGCGACAGTGCCCCCATGCTATACTTTCCCGCGATGCTGAGACTCTTCAAAACATGGCTGATCCTGCTGTTGATCACGGCGGTGCCGCTGCAAGCGGCCGCTGCGGGCGCCACGCGGCTGTGTGCGCCGCTCGCTGCCTCGCCTGCCGCCGCCATGACGGCCGCCTGCCAGCATCACGATGCACAATCATCCACCGTCCCGGACAGCGCCAGCGCGCCAGAAAACAGCCAGTCTCCTGCCAAGCACCCCGCGTGCGGCGCCTGTTCCAGCTTTTGCCTGGGCGCGCTGATGCCGCCCTGTTTCCCCCTGCCTGCCGCCGTGCTCAACGGCGCGGAACACGCCGCCGTAGCCAATGCCACCCTGCTGACGGGATTCATTCCCGACGGCTTGCGCCGGCCTCCTAGACCGCTTTCCGCTTAAATAAAAGCAGGCCACCAAGGTGGCCACGATAGACCTACTTCGTCTGAAAGCAACACATGATCAAACATTTATTAGTGCGCGGCGCCTTCGCCGCCATGCTGGGCCTGCCCACGTTCGCCATGGCGGCCCTGCCCGTCATTGAAGTCTACAAGAGCGCCTCGTGCGGCTGCTGTTCCGCATGGATCAAGCACCTGGAATCGAACGGTTTTACGGTGCGCGCGAAAAATGTCGAGATGCCGGCGCAATACCGCAAGCTGGCCGGCATTCCCGACGCGCTCGGTTCCTGCCACACGGGCCTCGTCAACGGCTACGCCATCGAAGGCCATGTGCCGGCCAGCGAGATCAAGCAGCTGCTGCGCGAGAAACCCAAGGCGAAAGGCCTGGCCGTGCCGGCAATGCCGATGGGTTCGCCTGGCATGGAAGGACCGCGCAAGGATGCGTATGACGTCTTGCTGGTCAAGAGCAATGGCAGCACCGAGGTCTACAAACACTACAAATAGACACTGAGGAGAAATGAAAAACGCCGCCGGAATCGCTTCCGGCGGCGTTTTTTTATCAGGCAGCAAAGAACCTGCCGCCTGTCAGGACTGCATCAGATGCTGTCCAATACCGCATTCAGGCTGGCGCTAGGACGCATGACCGCTTCCGTCTTCGCCGGATCTGGCAGGTAATAGCCGCCGATATCCGTTTCCTTGCCTTGTACTGCTTTCAGCTCGGCAACGATCTTTTCTTCGTTGTCGGCCAGGGCTTTGGCCACTGGCGCAAAATGCGCTGACAGTTCCGCATCGTCCTTCTGCGCCGCCAGGGCTTGCGCCCAGTACATGGCCAGGTAGAAATGGCTGCCGCGGTTGTCCAGCTCGCCGGTACGTGGCGATGGCGACTTGTTGTTGTCCAGCAGCTTGCCGGTGGCTTCATCGAGGGTTTTTGCGAGGATTTTGGCCTTCGCATTGCCCGTCTTGATGCCCATGTCTTCCAGCGACACGGCCAGGGCCAGGAACTCGCCCAGCGAATCCCAGCGCAGATGGTTTTCTTCCACCAGCTGCTTGACGTGCTTAGGAGCCGAACCGCCGGCGCCCGTTTCGTACATGCCGCCACCGGCCATCAAAGGCACGATCGACAGCATCTTGGCGGACGTGCCCAGTTCCAGGATCGGGAACAGGTCGGTCAGGTAGTCGCGCAGGATGTTGCCGGTCACCGAGATGGTGTCCAGGCCGCGGAAGGCGCGTTCCAGGGTGTAGCGCATGGCGCGCGTTTGCGACATGATCTGGATGTCCAGGCCCTTGGTGTCGTGATCCTTCAGGTAGACCTGTACCTTCTTGATGACTTCGTTCTCGTGCGGACGGTAGGAATCGAGCCAGAACACGGCAGGCATGCCCGAGTTGCGCGCGCGCGTGACGGCCAGCTTGACCCAGTCGCGGATCGGCGCGTCCTTGACCTGGCACATGCGCCAGATATCGCCCTCTTCCACCGTTTGCGTCAGCAGCACTTCGCCCGTTTCCAGGTCGGTGATGTTGGCGATGCCGCCTTCAGGCACTTCAAACGTCTTGTCGTGCGAACCGTATTCTTCCGCTTGCTGCGCCATCAGGCCCACGTTCGGCACGGTGCCCATGGTCTTCGGATCGAAGTTGCCATGCCATTTGCAGAAGCCGATCATTTCCTGGTAGATGCGCGCGAAAGTCGATTCCGGCATGACTGCCTTGACGTCTTTCGGACGGCCATCGGCGCCCCACATCTTGCCGCCGATACGGATCATGGCTGGCATCGACGCGTCGACGATGATGTCGTTCGGCGAATGGAAGTTGGTGATGCCCTTGGCCGAATCGACCATGGCCAGTTCCGGACGGTGCGCGTGGCAGGCGTGCAGGTCCTTGAGGATTTCATCCTTTTGCGACGCTGGCAGCGTGTCGATCTTGTCGTACAGGTTGCTCATGCCATTGTTGACATTCACGCCCAGTTTGTCGAACAGCTCGGCGTGCTTGGCGAACGCGTCCTTGTAGAAGATGCGCACGCAGTGGCCGAAGACGATCGGGTGCGACACCTTCATCATGGTGGCCTTGACGTGCAGCGAGAACATCACGCCCGTCTTGAACGCGTCGTCGATTTCCTTCTCGTAGAACTCCAGCAGCGCTTTCTTGCTCATGAACATGCTGTCGATGATTTCGCCCGCTTGCAGGGAAACCTTCGGTTTCAGCACGATGGTCTTGCCCGAGGCCGTGACCAGTTCCATCTTGACGTCGCGCGCCTTTTCCAGGGTCAGCGATTTTTCGCCATGGTAGAAGTCGCCATGGTGCATGTGCGAGACGTGGGTTTGCGACGATTGGCTCCACTCGCCCATCGAGTGCGGGTGCTTGCGCGCGTACTCTTTGACGGCCTTCGGTGCGCGGCGGTCGGAATTGCCTTCACGCAGGACCGGGTTGACCGAGCTGCCGATGCACTTGCCGTAACGGGCCTTCAAGGCTTTTTCTTCTTCCGTCTTCGCATCTTCCGGGTAGTCCGGCAGCTTGTAGCCACGGCCTTGCAATTCGCGCACGCAAGCGATCAGCTGGCCTTGCGAGGCGCTGATGTTCGGCAGCTTGATGATGTTGGTGTCCGGATTCTGGGTCAATTTGCCCAGTTCAGCCAGGGTGTTCGGGACTTTTTGCGCGTCCGTCAGGAATTCGGGAAATTCGGCCAGTACACGTGCCGCCACCGAAATATCGCTGGACACCACGTCCACGCCGGCCGGCGCGGTGAATTTTTTGATGATTGGCAGCAGGGAATACGTCGCGAGCAGCGGCGCCTCGTCAGTCAGCGTGTAGATGATTTTGGATTTTTGTGTTGCCATGTTCATTCCCTTGTATGCGGTGATGCCTGGTGGTTAACTTTCTTCATTCCAAACACAGGACGGTTAGCCTTGCTTTGGACGGCTAGTGTGCCGGCGGTGACGCCGTGCTTGCCCACCACGTATTTTAGACTGTCCTGCCGCTGTTTGTGTATCCGATGGCGTCGAATCTTATATAAGACAGCAAATATCTGAGACAGACGGGAGAATATGGCGGTTTTCCGCAAGGAAATAGATGCAAGCAGGCCCACAGGCCATGTATGCACCAATGGAAACAAATATGTAAACGGAAATATATTCGAGCAAATCCTGTCCCGCTCACTCGTTTTTGACGATCCCTCGCACGTTCGTCAACGCCAGGCAGACATTCAGGACGATCAGGGCCCAGGCCCCGTCATGCCAGCCCCAGCAGACCCACAGCACATTGCTGAACAGAAAAACCCAGAAGCCGGCAAAGCGCCGCGCGGCCGCGCGCGACCCCACGAGCCAGGCCGCCAGCAGCGAAGCGGCCATGGCGGGCCATTGCAACAGTTCGATGATGTCGGACATGGCGCCTCCCGTTTGCGAGCAGCGTAGCAATATTTCCGCGATATCAGCGCACGCTTGGCAGACGGCAACTACATTGATATTTATCAAATTGACAGCCCGATGCCTGGGCTAATGTCGGTGCCATCTTTGATTTGAAACAGAAACTCTGCTGCCAAGACTCAACCATTCCAGACACAACGCCAGTTTTCGCCAGGCTCTTCATTCCCCAGCTGATAACGCTCGCCAAGTGCCGTAACACGCAGCGTCCCATCCCTTGCGTACACGTGCAGGGACAACTTTTTCTGGCGATTTTGCAGCCTTTTGATTAATGAACGTTAAAAAGGAATTTCGTATGAGCACGTATTCTGACATTTGCATTGTTGGCGCCGGCATAGGCGGCTTGACTTGCGCCAACCGCCTGATCGGCGCCGCCGCCGACAGGAAGCTGCGCATCCGGGTATTCGACCTGAATCCCACCGTGGGCGGCCGCATCCAGTCGCGGAAGATAGATGGCGAGGAAATCGCCGAACTGGGCGCCGCCCGCTATTCGCCGCAGCTGCATCCGCATTTCCAGCAACTGATGCAGGGCAGCGGTCTGCCGCATGCGGTCTACCCGTTCACCGAGGTCATCTCCCACGATAGCGTGCTCGACGAGCTGAAGGCGACGCTGGATGAGCTGAGCCCGAGGCTGACAGAGCATCCTAACCTCTCCTTCCTCGATTTCGTCAGCCATTACCTGGGCGCCGCCAAGGCCAGCAACATCATCAAGGCGACCGGCTATGACGCCTTGCTGCTGCCGATGGTGTCGGCGGCCATGGCCTACGACATCATCAAGAAACACCCGGAAACGCAGCACTTCACGGAAAACGCCACCAACCAGTGGCACTACGCCACCGATGGCTACCACGCGCTGCTGTGCCAGTTGCAGCACCAGGCCCAGGTCGCCGGCGTGGAATTCCAGCTCGAACATCGCTTGCTGTCCGTTGAAAAATCGGGCACCGACCATGTGCTCGCCTTCGGCCACCACGGCGACACGCAGATGCACCGCACACGTCATCTGGTGATGGCGATCCCGCCATCCGCCATGCCGCGCCTGAACCTGGATTTCCCGGCCGCATGGAGCCCGTTCCAGTACGACTCGCTGCCCCTGTTCAAGGGTTTCTTCACGTTCGACACGGCCTGGTGGGACGCGCTTGGGCTGACCGACAAGGTGCTGATGGCGGCAAATCCCCTGCGCAAGATCTACTTCAAGAGCGACAAGTATGTGCTGTTCTATACCGACAGCAAAAGCGCCACCTACTGGCGCGACAGCCTGGAACTCGGTGAAGACGTGTACCTGGAGCGTGTCCGCAGCCACCTGGAAGAAGTCCTGCCGCTCGATGGCCAGCCGCTGCCGCGGATCAAGGCGCACTTCCACAAGTTCTGGCCGCATGGCGTCGAGTTTTGCGTGGAACCGGAAGCCGAACACCCGGCCGTGCTGCTGCACCGGGACGGCATCATTTCCTGCTCGGATGCCTATACCGCGCATTGCGGCTGGATGGAAGGCAGCCTGATCAGCGCCCAGCACGCCAGCGGCCTGTTGCTGCAACGGCTAGCTCAACTGGACGAGGTCGCGGCCGCCAACGATACCTTCATCACTTCCTCGACCGAGCGCGCATGAGCCTACTTGACTTCCCCCGCCTGCACTTTCGGGGATTTGCCCGCGCCAATGTGCCGACGGGGAATCGCAATACGCACGGCAACATCGATATCGCCACGAATGCGGTATCGATGGCGGGCGAGGCCGTCGACCTGAGCCGGCCGCCGTCCGAATTCCATGCACACCTGAAACAGCTTGCCCCCCGCTTCAATGCAGAGGGCAAGCCCGATCCGGACGGCATCTTCAGCCAGGCGGCAGGCTACAATTTTTGCGGCAACAACCATTTCTCGTGGGAAAACGCGCGGATCACGGGCGTCCAACTTGGCAGTGGCGAGGTCGATACGCAGGACGCGCTGGTGGGCGCCAAGCTGGCCCTGTGGGGGCACTACAACGAGTATCTGCGCACGACGTTCAACCGCGCCAGGTGGATCGACAACAATCCATCGCAGCCGGACACCACGCTGATCTACGCCGGCCAGTTTACCTTGAGCGACAAGCTGGCCACGCCCAACACGCCCACCTTGTTCACAGCCGATATCGCGCAGGCGCACTCGGTACGCTGGCTCGGCAGCGGCCATGTCACGGAACGCAGCGGGCATTTCCTGGACGAGGAATTCGGCCGCGCCAGGCTGTTCCAGTTTTCGGTGGCCAAGCAAGATCCGCATTTCCTGTTCAATGGGGATCTGCCGCTGCCGGCCAGCATGCAGGCCTTGCGGCAAGCCCTGGCCGACGACGCGGTGCTGGGTCTGACGGTGCAATATGCGCTGTTCAATATGTCGACGCCGCTCAAACCCGATTCGCCCGTGTTCTACGACCTGGCCGGCAGCATCGGCCTGTGGCGGCGCGACGAGCTGGCAAGCTATCCGGCCGGCCGCCTGCTGCAGCCGCGCCAGGCCAGCCTGGGACCGGTGCTGGTGAAAATGCATGCGGACCGCGTCGCGTTCAACATGCCGACGGCCATTCCCTTCACCACGCGCGACCCGCGCGCCGTCTCGGAACAGCATCCCACGCATGCCCTGGGCGACAAGCAGGCGCTCGGCGACCTGCTGCTGCAGGACGGCGCCGGCACCTTGCTGGCGCGGATACCCGAGCAACTGTACCGCGACTACTGGCGCCATCACGGCGTCTTCGACGTGCCGCTGCAGCACGCCGGCGCGGCCACGGGTTCGCTCAGCCTGGGTAGCGCGCAGGCGCAGTGGAACGAAACCGAATGGGTACTGCAATCGGACAGCAACCAGCTGTACCTGGAAGCGCCGAACCGCAACAAGCACGAGCAATTCCCGCAGACGATCACCGTGCAAAGCCGCTTCCGCGGCGAACTGTCGGCGCCTGCCCTCCTGCCGGCGCAGGCCGAGGACGGCGCGCTGCTGGCCGTGGAACAGCAGCCATCGCCGCTCGGACATGGCTACACGGCGCTGACCCTGACGGGGCGCCAGCCGGGCGCGACCAGGATCGTGCTGGGGGCAGGCAAGGATAAGCAATACCTCGGCGTGCGCGTGCTGCCCGACGACTGGGACCTCGACGACGTACCGGCCGAACAGGTCGACTACGCCTTCCTCTACCGGCATGTGATGAGCTACTACGAGCTCGTGTATCCATTCATGTCGGACAAGGTCTTCAGCCTGGCGGACCAGTGCAAGTGCGAAACCTATTCGCGCCTGATGTGGCAGATGTGCGATCCGCGGAACCGCGACAAGAGCTATTACATGCCCAGCACCCGCGAACTGTCGCTGCCAAAGTCGCGCCTGTTCCTGAAATACCTGACGCAGGTCGAGGCAAAGGCCAAGGCGGCGGTGCCGGAAGCGGCGGTGCCGCCTGTCATCGGCAGCAAGGCCGAGCTGATCGAGGAGCTGAAAAAGGCCATCGACCTGGAACTGTCGCTGATGCTGCAGTACCTGTATGCCGCGTATTCGATTCCCAACTATGCGCAGGGGGCGGCGCTGGTGCAGGCAGGCCGCTGGCTGCCGGCCGAGCTGGAACTGGCCTGCGGCGCCGAAGACCGGCGCCGCAACAGCGGCACGCGCGGCGCGCTGCTGGAGATCGCCCATGAAGAAATGATTCACTATTTATTGGTCAACAATGTGCTGATGGCGCTAGGCGAACCGTTTTATAGCGGCACCCCGGTACTGGGCCAGTTGGCGCGCAAGCGTTTCGGCCTGGACACGGAATTTGCGTTCGAGCCATTTTCCGAACACGTGCTGGCCCGTTTCGTGCGTTTCGAATGGCCCGACTACATCCCCACGCCAGGCAAATCCATCGCCACCTTCTATATCGCGATCCGCCAGGCCGTTGCCGACTTGCCCGGCCTGTTCGAAAGCGGCGGCGGCAAGCGCGGCGGCGAACACCATTTGTTCCTGAAAGAACTGACCAACCGCGCCTATCCCGGCTACCAGCTGGAAGTATCGGACCGCGACAGCGCGCTGTTTGCCATCGACTTCGTCACCGAACAGGGAGAAGGCGTGGCCGTCGATTCGCCGCATTTCGCCTCGTCGCACTTCCAGCGGCTGCGCGCCGTGGCCGGCAAGTTTTCAGCCTGCGGCAAACCGTTCGAGCCGGCGCTGCCGGCGCTGAAGAATCCCGTGCTGGAAGCGCGTGCGGACTGCACCGTGGTGACCGACCGGAAGGCGCGCGCGCTGATGCAGCTGTATCAAGGCTGCTACGAATTGACCTTTTTGATGATGGCGCACCATTTCGCGCAGCGGCCGCTGGGCAGCCTGCGCCGCTCGCGCCTGATGAATGCGTCCATCGACATCATGACCGGCCTGTTGCGTCCCCTGTCGGCCGCCCTGATGAACATGCCGTCCGGCGTGCCCGGCCGCCATGCGGGACCGCCCGTGCCAGAGCCGGTCAGCAGCCTCATCAGCAGCGACTACAGCCTGGGCTGCAACATGCTGGCGCAGAAATGCCAGGCGCTGGCGCAGTATGCGCGCGGCCTTGAGAGCGATGTCATCGGCATGGCGCCGATAGAGATGTTGGAGTTTTTTAATCAGCAACTTACCGATTTATCTCGGGGAAAGATGTCAAGAGAGGCTTGAAATGCATAAAATCATTATCGTCGGCGGAGGCCTGGCAGGTAGCCTCAGCGCCATTTATCTGGCGCAACGGGGACACGATGTCCACGTTATCGAAAAACGCGGCGATCCGCTGCTGGAGAATGCCGCCAGCTCCGACCCGGTCAACTCGCGCGCCATCGGCGTGAGCATGACGGTACGCGGCATCAAGGCCGTCCTGGCGGCTGGCATCAGCAAGCAGGAGCTCGACCAGTGCGGCGAACCCATCGTCGGCATGGCATTTAGCGTGGGCGGCCGGCACCGCATACGCGAGCTGACCCCGCTCGAAGGCCTGTTTCCCCTGTCGCTGGACCGCACTGCCTTCCAGCGCCTGCTGAACCGGCATGCCGCCCTGCACGAAGTGAAGTATTACTTTGAGCATAAATGCCTGGATGTCGACCTGGAAAGAAAGATCGTGCTGATCCAGGGCCCGGACGGCGCCGTGCAGCAGCTGCATGGCGACCTGGTCATCGGCGCCGACGGCGCCCACTCGGCCGTGCGGCGCGCCATGCAAAGCGGCGTGCGCCGTTTCGAGTTCAGACAGAGTTACTTCCGCCACGGCTACAAGACGCTGGTCTTGCCGAACGCGGCGGATCTGGGTTTCCGGAAGGATTTGTTGTATTTCTTCGGCATGGATTCCAAGGGCCTGTTTGCCGGCCGCGCGGCCACCATTCCGGACGGCAGCATCAGCTTCGCCCTGTGCCTGCCCTACACGGGCACGCCCAGCCTGGGCACGCTCAACCGCGAAGCCATGGCCGACTTCTTCAGCCGCTACTTCGGCAACCTGCCGCCGGACCGCCGCAAGGAGATGATCGACCAGTTCATGGCGCTGCCCAGCAACGACCTCATCAATGTCCGTTCCAGCACCTTCCACTACAAGTCCAATATCCTGCTGATCGGCGATGCGGCGCATGCCACCGCCCCCTTCCTCGGACAAGGCATGAACATGGCGCTGGAAGACGTCCACGTCTTCGTTTCCCTACTGGAAAAGCACGGCAATGCCCTGGGCCCTGCCCTGTCCGAGTTCACGCAGCAGCGCAAGGTGCAGGCGGACGCCATGCAGGACATGGCGATCGCCAACTATGAAGCGCTGAGCAATCCGAATCTGATTTTCTTCCTGCAGACGCGCTACACGCGCTACATGCACAAGAAATTCCCCCGTGTTTATCCGCCAGACATGGCGGAGAAACTGTACTTCACATCGGTTCCTTACGATGAATTGCAGCAAATCCAGAAGAAACAAAACGTTTGGTACAAACTTGGAAGGGTAAATTAATGAACATTCTCGTTATCGGCGCAGGCCCCGCAGGACTGCTCTTCGCCAGTCAGATGAAACAAGCCCAGCCCGGCTGGAGTATCAGCATCACGGAAAAAAACACCCCGGAAGAAGTGCTGGGCTGGGGCGTGGTGCTGCCGGGGCGCCCGCCGCGCCATCCCGCCAATCCGCTCTCCTATCTGGAGCAGCCGGAACGGCTCAATCCGCAGTTCCTGGAAGAATTCAAGCTCGTGCACCACGACCAGCCCAACCTGATGAGCACCGGCGTGACCCTGTGCGGCGTGGGACGCCAGGCCCTGGTGCAAGCACTGCGCGCCAAGTGCGTGGCGGCCGGCATCGCGATCAGCTATGAAACGCCGCCGGCGCCCCGGGCGCAGCTGGAAGCCGAGTACGATCTGGTGGTGGTAGCGAATGGCATCAATTACAAATCGCTGGAGTTGCCGCCAGCGCTGGCGCCGCACATCGATTTCGGCCGCAACAAATACATCTGGTACGGCACCACCCAGCTGTTCGACCAGATGAACCTGGTGTTCCGCAGCAATGAGCAAGGCATTTTCATCGGCCATGCCTACAAATACTCGGACACGATGAGCACCTTTATCGTCGAATGCAGCGAAGAAACGTACGCCAGGGCCGGCCTGGAAGCGCTGTCCGAGCGCGACGCCGCCGCGTATGTCGCCAAGACGTTCAAAACCGAGCTCGGCGAGCATGGGCTGCAGAGCCAACCGGGCCAGGGCTGGCGCAACTTCATGACCCTCAGCCGCGACCGGGCCTGCGACGGCAAGTTCGTCCTGCTCGGCGATGCGCTGCAATCGGGGCATTTTTCCATCGGCCATGGCACCACCATGGCGGTGGTGGCGGCCCTGCTGCTGGTCAAAATCCTCAATACCGAAGCTGGCACGGCCGCCGCCCTGGACAGCTTCAATGCCCGCGCCGTGCCTCTGATGCAATTGTTCAAGGACCACGCCAACGCCAGCCGCCTGTGGTTTGAAACCGTAGGCGAGCGTATCGACCTGAGCAATGCAGAGCTGACCGCCAGCTTCGACGCCCGCCGCAAGGACTTGCCATCGTTGCAGGAAGCGCTGATGGCCAGCCTAGGCTACGCGCTGGGCCGCTAGGGAGATACCATGCCGACACACGTCTCCCCGCCGCTGCTGCCGATGCAATGGAGCAGCGCCTATGTTTCCTACTGGACGCCGATGCAGGAGGACGACCAGATCACGTCCGGCTATTGCTGGTTCGACTATGCGCGCAACATCTGCCGCATCGATGGCCTGTTCAACCCCTGGCCGGAAAAGGAACATGGACACCTGCTGTGGATGTCGGAAATCGGCGACGCCCGGCGTGAACAAAGCCGCAAGCAGAAAGTGGCTTATGCACGGCAGGCGCGGGCAACTGGCGCACAGCTGCAGGGAACGGCGCTGGCCGACGAGGTGACGCCGTTTCAGGCGCTGTTCCTGCCGCAGGCGGTGCTGCTGGACGGCGGCGCCCGTCACGACGGCCGCCACAGCGTGCTGGGCCGCGAGGCGGATGCGTGGGTAGTGGAGCCAGCGGGCAAGCCGCCATCGGTGTTTTACCTGGAGGCCGATGGCAACCGCCTGCTGCGCATGGTCACAGGCAATGACCCGCAGCACCGTTCGGTACGCGACTTTCCCAACCTGTCTGTCGGCGACATTCCGGACAGCATCTTTACGTCTTGCAACACCTGACCAGGGCATGGCGCGTGCAAGGGCCGCATGCGGCCGGCGCGCGCGCCATCCCGGGCTAGGTTTTTTGTTATTACTCTCGAAGGATATTGCTATGCCGCTGGTTGTTTACATTCTGGGGTTGACGATCTTTTCGTTAACCACCTCCGAATTCATGGTGGCGGGCATGATGCCGTCACTGGCCCTGGCCATGGACGAACCGGTGACACGGATCGGCTATCTGATCTCCCTCTACGCCATGGGCATGGTCATCGGCGGGCCGCTGAGCACCGTCGTCCTGCTCAAGCTGCGCGTGCCGAACAAGCAGGGGCTGCTGTGGCTGCTGGGCTTTTATGTCCTGGCCCAATCCGTCGCCGCCTCCGCTACCAGCTATGACATCCTGGCCGTCGCGCGGATGGTCACGGGCGTGGCCGCCGCCACCTGCTTTGGCCTGTCCCTGGCGATCTGCGCCGATATCGTCAGCCCCAACGCACGCGGACGCGCCGCCGCCGTCGTGATCGGCGGCCTCATGCTCGCTTCGGTGGTGGGCGTGCCGGTCGCCACGCTCATCGACCAGCACCTGGGATGGCGCGCCAGCTTCTGGCTGGTGGTGCTGCTCGCGCTGATGTGCCTGGCGCTCATCACCGTGCTGGTGCCGCGTACCAAGCCATCCGAAGTCGTCAGCCTCGGCAATGAACTGGCAGAGTTCCGCAACCGCCACCTGTGGGCGGCGTATGCCAGCAGCGGCCTCATCATCGGCGCGATTTTCGCGGCGTTCAGCTACTTCGCGGCCATCCTGACGGAAGTTACCGGTTTCCCGGCCTCCGCTATCCCCTGGCTGCTGGGCGTCTACGGCATCGCCAACGTGGTGGGCAATGGCGTGGTCGGCCGTTATGCGGACCGCTACACCACCGTCATCATGGTCTGGGGCATGGTCATCCTGAGCATCAGCCTGGCGCTGTTCGCCGTCTTTGCGCACGACAAGACCATCAGCGTTGCCCTGCTGGTCGTCACGGGCCTGGTCGGCATGTCGATGAATCCCGCCATCATCGCCCGCGTGATGAAGACCGCCCATCCGGGGCCGCTGGTCAACACCGTCCATACCTCGGTCATCAACATCGGCCTGGGCGCCGGCTCATGGCTCGGCGGCCTCGGCATCGCCGCCGGCTATGGCTTGCGCTCGCCGCTGTGGGTCGGTGTCGCGCTGGCAGTGCTTGGTCTCATCAGCTTGCTGCCTTACCTCGGGCACAAGTCGCGCGATTCGGTACTGTCGCATTAGCAGCCGGCGACGTGTCTTGACGGCCAGGCCCAATCCCGGCAAGATCATGGTGCTGGCTGACAAGCTGCCGGCAACAGCTACCCTCTAGCGCTGGAGCCACCACCATTGAGCCAGGAATATTCCACGGCGATGCGCGACCTACTTGCCGCGCGTGACATCAGGCATGCCCGCACGCCGCCCGTCAGCGGGCTGGCGCAGCAGCACTTCAGCGTCGCCAGCGAGCACAAGGAACTGCAGCTACTGGCCTGGCGCGATTATCTGGGCCGGTTCCTTGACCTCCAGGTAAGGCGCCAGCAGCTGGGCAATGGTTTTCACGCAGAACTCGACACGTACTTGCTGCCGGACATGGCATATCTGGATAGCCGCACGGACGCGGTTACCCAGCTGCGCAGCAATGAGCGCATCTCCACCGACAGCATGCGCGATTTCGTCTTTCACATCGCCGTGCAGGGCATTATCGAGACCAGCACGGCGCGCCCCAGCGCAAAAGCGCTGCAATACACACCAGGCATACTGGCCCTGGACATGAACCAGCCGATGCGCATGGTGCGGCCGACGCGGGCGCATGTACTGGCCTTCTTCCTGCCCCGTGCCGCGGTCAGCGCGCACCTGCCCGACGCCGAAGCCATTCATGGCCGCATCGTCGGCTATACCACGCCACTGACGCGCATGCTGCCGGCTTACCTGAATATCCTATGCCAGCGCCTGCCAGCGCTGCCGGCAGACCAGCAAGAGCAGACGCTACGCACGTGCGCCCGGCTGATCATTGCCGCATTTGCCAAGCAGCAGCGCCTGGAAGAGCATGGGCGCGCTGTCGCCCGCGCCGCGCTGCAGGGACAGATCGAACACTATATCCAGGCGAACCTGCACGAGGAGCACCTGACGCCGGACGGCGTGATGCGGGCGTTTCCCGTCGCGCGCTCGACCATCTACCGCCTGTTTGAATCCCAGGGGGGCCTGGCCGCCTACATCCGCCATTGCCGCCTGCGCGACGCGGCACATGAACTGACCAGCATGCGCCATCTTGCCGTGACGCAGATCGGGCTGGGACTGGGCTTCAACAGCGCCTCCGATTTCTCACGCGCGTTCAGCCGCGCGTATGGCATGTCGCCGCGCGATTTTCGTGAACAATTCGGGAACAGTTCAGGCACAGTCCGGAATGATCTTTCCTCAAAATAATATTTTTGAAAAAGTGAAACAGGGTGTCAAGTCGGCATGAACCGGGGATGGAGAATCAAGTTCCCTACCCGCCCGCGACAGCTGCGGGACCAGTTCCTACTCTCGACGGAGTTCTGCACCCATGCGTAACGACAACAACGATGCCACCCTCGCCCCCGCCCTGGCTCCGTACAATGAAAAGGCGAACGCCGCCATCGTCAAGGCGGTGCGCGACAGGGACTGGACAAAGACGGCGGTGCGCTACGGTGAAATTTGTTTGACTTTGGCCAAGCCGGATGAGTTCACCGAAGTATGGAGCCAACTGGACCTGAGCACGTTCCCCCCCGACCTGAACAACATGCCGTGGATCGGCCTTTACCATTTCACGGGCAGCGGGCAGCGCGATGCGAATTGCCTGCCTGTCGGCGACATCGCGGTGTCCACCAGACTGGCTCCGCCGTATCAGCCGCCCCGGGCATCTCCCATGTTTTACCTGTCACCGTGCCCGGAAGCGCCGCCGTCCGCCCTAGGTCCCGCATTGGCGCATCCGACGGGGTTCCGTTTTCTGGTCAATGACAGAGGCTCCAAAAACCCCCGGGACATCTGCTATTGGCAGCCCATTGCGCCCGATGGCTATTACGCGCTTGGCATCTGCTTTAACGCCAGGGAACCGGACAGAAGCAAGTATTGGTGCGTGAGAAAAGACCTGTGCATTTCCGTCGACAAGATCCGCGTATGGCAAGAACACGGATGGCAAGGCAGCGGCAGCGTGGAAGCGCCGAAGGCGCGCCCGGACAAATGGAAGGATGTTCAGGATGGATACGTCCTTTTGTCGCCGCTGGCGTATACCTATGGCAGCTTGCCGGCATTTTACTTGCGCCTGCCCATGGCCTGCCTCGACGTGGAACCATTTGATTTTCCCGGCCCGCCACGGCCGGAGCTGGACCCGGCAATTGTGGTCAACCACAAGCTGAAGGCCGGCTTGAGCCCAGTCGTGATCGTCCCGTTTACCGCCATCCCCGGTGACGCCAGCAACGTACCCGACCAGCCATACACGTCACCCTTCTATTTCATCGCCGCCCAGCCGTATTACTTTTGCTACAACGTGTTATCGCCGACCGGGGGCGGCACCACGACGACAACCTACCGCGTCGGCGTGACCAAAGAAGAATCCACGACCTTCGAACGGTCGACGTCGATCACCACGAATGTCGAGGTCGGTGCCGTGTTCGAAGGTCCCACCGCCTCGGCATCCCTTTCCATGACCAACACATTTTCATTAACGCAGCTGAGCGGCCGCACGGAAGAGACCAGCGTCGAATACTCGGAACAGCTGATCTTCAAGGAAACGGCGCGTGTATGGCAATGGCAATTGCTGACCGACCTGGTGGTGACGCGCTCGGATGGGACGCAGATCAGGCCCATCGCCTACCGGAATCAGGACCGCACCAACATTCCCCCGCCGGACAAGGCGAGCCCGCCAGAAGCTATGGAAAATTGAATCGCCGTTCTTTCCCAGCAGTACAACAGTGTGTTTGACATTTCTCATCCAACCAGGAGGTTTATATGAAACTGCAACGTCTGTTTTGCCTTGTCGCCTTGATCTCGGCCGTTTCCATGGCGGGTGCCGCCAAGCAGGAGAAGGAAACACCCAAGGAAAATGCGGCGGCCAGCCCGGCCACCACCAAGGCAGAGAAGGATGCCGCCGCGGACCAGCAAGGCCACGCCCCTTGCTGGTCCGCGCGGCAATGCAGCGGCAAATCCAGGCCCAATCTCACGCTTGAAGCGTGCAAGCGGGGCAGCTTCGGCAAGTCGTGGGGACTCGCTCCCGGTCCGGGCTGCAGGACTTTCTGATGGCGATACCTTGATCCTGCCCGCATGGCGCAGGCGTCAATAGCCCCGCCCGCACCGCCTGGCCGGTTGCGCGGCGGCGTGTTTCGGCTAGTGCTAGCTGATGACCGGCCTGGCACGTCCCGCCCGCGTCGCCAGCCAGCACAGGATGGCGCCGCCGCACACCATGGCCGCGCCTTGCCAGAAGGCCAGCGACAGCGGCGTGCGCAGCAGCAGCGACGACAGCGCGGCAGACAGCACGGGGATGAAATACGAAGCGCCAGCGAGGATCGTGACGTTACCGTGAAGAATACCCACGTTCCACGCGGCGTAGCCAAAGCCCATGGCGCCCGCGGCCAGGACCAGATAAGTGACGGCCTCGGCAGTGAACGCCATCTGGCCGCCCCCTTGCAGCAAATACTTGACCCACAAGCTGATGGAAACGAGGATGAAGAACAGGGTCACGCCATTCTTGCCCTGCGCAAGGCGCGCCGTCACGGTGCAATACGCGGCCCAGATCAGCGCGCCCGCGAAGGCCAGGCCATAGCTGAGCGGGCTGCTCCGCACATTGGCCACGGTGCCGGCCAGGTCAAAGCCCTGCTCGCCGCCCAGCACCCAGCAGATGCCGACGACGGACAGCAGGAAACCTGGCACGATGAGGAAATTGCTCTTTTGCCCGTTGAACAGGATGGCCGCGACAATGGTGAAGGTCGGCCACAGATAATTCACCATGCCCACCTCGATGGCCTGACGCGCCGTGCTCGCATAACCGATCGATAGCGCCAGGCACAGCTCATAGGTAACGAACAGCACACTGCCCCAGACCAGGTAGCGTCGCGGAAATTCGCTCAGCCTCGGATAACCCACGGACAGCAGCAGGAACACTGACGCCACGCTGTACATCATCGCCGCCCCGCCCGTGGGTCCCAGCAGGTCAGTGACACTGCGGATCAGCCCGATAATGGCGCTCCACAGCAGAATGGCGCCCAGCCCGGTCAGGGTGGCCTTGTTGGTATTTTTCATGTGTATGTCATTCAGATGAGGCAATCAAACGCCCGGCGGCACCAGCCAGGCGCCGGGCTTGCGAGACCATACACGGTGTCGTTCGCCAGGGCAATCAGCGGTGACAATTATTGAGATTTCATCAATTATTTGCGGATACTATGTCTTTCAATAACTCAACTTAAACAGGTGCACTCATGTCCGCTCCCAAGTCAGTGTCCGCCAGCCTCGCCGTCTTGTTCTGCGCCACCGCAGCGGCCGGCACGCCCGCCTACCAGCCCTTCCCCAAAGGCTATGGCTATCTGGAACCGGCAGAAACCCGCGCGCTGCAGACGGCCGTAAAGACAGGCGACAACGCCGTCGTGCGCGCGCACGGCTGGCGTTTGTGGGCCGGCATCATGCAGCCAGCCGCCGGCCTGGACTGGCCGGTCTGGTACACCTGGCCCAACGGCACTGACGCGTTCGCCGACACCGCAGCGTTGAACGGCGATGCGGCAGCCGCCACGGCGGAGGTGAAGCCAGCCAAGCGCCGCATGGGCCGCCTGGGGGCGAGCACTTTGACTCCCGTCAACGTGCAAAACACACCGTTTTACCGCATCCCGGAACAGGTCATCACCGCATATCCTGGCGCCATAGTCCGCACGACGGAAGGGGGAAAAGTCAAAATCAGCATCCGCGACGGCATCCACTTCGCCTTCAACGGCGATATCATGATCGCGACGGAATCGCTGAGCAAGGAGGCGCTCGATTTCATCCGCGACCCGAAACAGCCCGTCTACAAGCAAAGCACGCTCGATGCCTTGTACAGCAAGGACGATCCAGCCAAGCGCGTGCACAATCTGAATGCGCCAGCCAGCTATGTCGTGACCAAGCACATGTATTGGCCCGTCAAAGCCAGGGGATTGACCGCATTGCCCGTGTGGCACGACGACTTCAGCGCCAAATATACCGGTTATGCGGGCTACGAAAAGTGGCGTACGGCCATTGCCATCGACCCGGACGGCAAGCAGGTGGGCCAGATGGCCAAGGTCAGCTACCTGCACGGCCTGTACCAGCACGATACCACCACGCCATGGCCCGTCATCACCAAAGCCGCCAAGGTATACGGTTTGCAGGACTTCTACCACCACAAGGTGAGTGCGGCCGACTGGGCCAGTTTCGATGAAGCCGACAAGGCCATCATCAACGCCGCCTGCTACTGGCTGAACGGCCAGCCCTTCGGCGCCGGCGACTACCTGGTCACGGTGGCCATGCACATCAATACCAAGGAAATCCCAAGCTGGGGCCTGCAAAGCGTGTGGTGGTCGGACCGCCCCGGCAGCATGCCGTATGCCGCCAACCGCCCGGCCGACATCCAGGCCACGGGACCGTGGAAACATTATCTGCTGACGGAAGCCTACGGCATCCCGGAAAAAGGCAACCCGGACCTGCTCCCCGTCGCCACCAACCCGTACATCGAACTGGTGACGCACCCGGTCGGCACCAGCTGCTACACCTGCCACGCCAACGCAGGCTGGCCCAGCAGCTTTAAAGCCATGACACCGGGCGTGGCCAGCTATCAAAATCCGCAATGCCCGAACCTGCGCGCCTCGCTCAACCCCAAGAGTTCGTGCCTGGCACCCTTCACCCTCACGGATTTCCAATGGATCATTCCGGATCGGGCCGTGGGCAATTAGCCTACGCCGAGCAATTGCCGCAGCCCGGCTTGATGCCGGGAGGCGCATATTAACGACTCAGCCCACCGCCCTGAACAGTCATCTTGTCGCGGCAATTATCAAAAGAAGACCATCATGGATAAGGAAATCATCAATCGATCGCTTCCGCAAGGCGCTGCTGACATTAAAAATATTATTCTGGTCGGCGGTGGCGCCTTTTTCTATCGAAAAGCACTGAAAACCGCGTTCCCTCATCACTAGTTGCAGGAACTCAAGGATCCGATTTTTGCCAATGTCAGAGGTTTTCAGTTTGCTGGAACAGAACTGGCCAAGCAGATATGAGCATCGAACACCACCTGGCACCGCCCCGGGATCCGCAAACGAACGGCATGGTTGAACGATTCAACGGCCGTATGAGCGAGCAAAAGCAGGCCTTCCCTAGCCATAACTGCCGGCGAAGGATGGCATAGCTGAGCGAGGCAACAGCAGAGCGCCTGCTTTTGAGCGCCATGACGGCACAGTTGGCTACGATAAACTAGCCGGTCATCTACTTCGTGCGCTCAGCCAGATCGGGGACTTTGCACGCTCACAGTGGACTGGTCATCATGAGCCTTCCAACCCGCTCAATTGCGAAAAGCAGGATTTTGATCGCCTGAAGAGCGTCTAGCGAACTTGTGGCGGTTCACTGCGGCAATTCGACCCGAACTCTTAAAGCGATAACGAGAGCAGCGAGCAGCATCACAACGCCAGCAATAATGAAAACGCCTGTCACTCCACCAAACCCGAACATCATGCCACCCAATGCAGCGCCGGCAGCTATTGAAGATTGCACCGCAGCGACGACCATGCCACCAGCTGTCTCCGCTTGATCAGGGACGGCACGGGCTACCCAGTTGGACCAGGCGACAGGTACGCCGCCGAACGCCAGGCCCCACAAAGCGACCAAAAGCATCAGGCCTGTTCCTTGGACTGGCAGTAAAATCATGGCGAATGCCGCCAAGCCCACCAGCGCAGGCATGAGCACTAAAGTAGCACGCAGGCTACGCTCCATTAGCCAGCCGGCCAGCAGCGTGCCAACGAAGTTGGCGACACCAAAACCCAGGAGCATCAGAGACAAACCGTTTACATCTATTTGGACAACGCTTTCAAGAGCGGGGCGAATATAGGTGAACAATGCATATTGCCCGGTATGGGCAAGTACGCAGCCCAGCATCCCGATCCCAATCCCCGGGCGACGGAGCAGTCCCAGTACCGATGTGGTGCGCATCATCGTGCGCGGCGCCATACGGGGCAGCGTGAACAATTGAAACAAAAGTGTTAGCCCTCCGACAGCCGCGGCTGCTATAAATGCACTGCGCCAGCCATATAGCCCCCCCAAGTAGCTGCCCAACGGTACGGAAACGACCGTCCCGATGGCGATGCCGCTGAATATGATGGAGAGCGCTCGCGGCACCAACTTTGCCGGCACCAGCCGCATAGCCACGGCTGCCGCCATGCTCCAAAAGCCGCCTAACGCGACGCCCAGAAGAATGCGCATCACCAACAATACTGTCAAGTTTGAGGACAACGCCACCAGCAGGTTGGAGGCGATCATCAGCACCGTGAAAGCCAACAAGACGACACGCCGGTCAAAATGACGCGTGAGACCTGGCACCAACAGCCCGGCGAACATGGCCACGACGGCCGTCACCGTCACTGCCTGACCAGCTAGTGCCTCCGATACGCCAAGATCGAAGGCCATCGGGGTCAATAGACTGGCTGGCAGGTACTCCGCCGTCAGTAAACCGAAAACCCCCATTGCCAGTGAAAACACTGCCATCCATGCTGCTGCCGCTGGCTCTAAAACAGACGCATCGTTCGCGTTGGGCGTTTGCCCGGTAGCAAAAACATCGTTGTTCATCTCTACAATCCCTAAAACAATCGGAGTCGAAAGTCTAGAGGTAAAATCCAGGATGATCTATGATGGTAAATCCTGATGTTTTGATCAAAACACCTAAAATGAGCAAGCAAAGTCAAATTTCTCCATCATCTAATCTCGTCAGTGAACTATTGACAGGCATGCGCCTGCGTGGAGTCCAGTACCGCCGCATTCAGACCGGTCCAGCTTTCGGCATAGGCTTTGAAGACAAGCCAGGCCACGCCTACTTCCACTTCCTGGCCGTTGGCACTGCCTTCATATGTACGGATGATGGTGAGTTGCATCAGCTGTCCGCCGGTAGCGCGGCGTTCCTGCCTCACGGTCGGAGACATCAGCTTCTATCGGATGCGGGTATTGCATTTCAGGACATCGCAAAGTTCGATGCCGCGCCCCTTGGTGAATCCGTTAGCGGAGTAGACACATGTCCCAGTACGCACCCCGTGCCCAGTGCGGTTATTTTTTACGGCTGCATGGAATTCGATCTCGGCGGGATGCAAGGGATCGGCAAGCTGATGCCAACCGTCATGGTGGCTGACACGCAAGCGCAAGGCTATCCTGGGTTACTGCCTGTTCTTGATTCAATGAAGCGTGAAATCTGCGCCGGCCGTATTGGCTTTGCAGGCATTCTGGCTCGCCTGGCGGAGGTCGCGGCAGCAATGATCGTGCGCGGCTGGATTGAATCCGGTTGTGAAAACGCTTCTGGTCTCCTCGCCGCCTTGCGTGATCCGCGCCTTGCTCGTGCCATATTGGCGCTGCACCGCCAGCCTGGTCGTGAATGGACAGTTGCACAGTTGGCTGCGGAGTGTCATATCTCCCGCTCAGTCTTCGCGCGACGCTTTGAAACCACCATCGGAGTGCCGCCCCTGCGCTATGCCACGGAATTGAGAATGCGTCTTGCCACACAATTGCTCACTCACGAAAGAGTATCCATCGACGTCGTCGCCCGACGCCTTGGCTATACATCTCAAGCCGCGTTCAGTCGTGCTTTCAAGCGCGTCATCGGCAAGCCGCCGGGTGCCTGTCGGCAAATGCTTTGAGGAGAATCGCTGAGGGAAGCGCGGATCAATCCATTTCAGCGACCTCTCGCCAGAAACGCAGCAGGCCATCGCGACCGCGCGCGCCGCTGGCCAGTTGATCGCCTCGACGTCGGGCAGCCTTGTCTTCATGAACGATGGTGCCGAGCCGAGCAGCGGCGAACTGGGCTGCCCTACCTGCGGAAGCAGCGGGCATGCCAATGATGTTAAGCCGGCAGGCGAACCTGCGGTTGCTCAACGCCGATCACCGACGCTTGACGCGCGCCGTTCAGCGGCGACCGATCCTGACACGCCTGCAGGAATACCGCAGCAATCATGCCGCAACCTGCCGTCAGTTGCATGATCGGCATACGGAGGCAACGTCCCAGCGTGCTGTAGCCCGGCAAATGATCGATGGGTTCAACCGGGAAATCGGTGAGACGGTATGTCAGATCCGAACACTGCACCAGCCTCTCACTCACCTCCCTCGTTCCCTGCGCGGGGACCGCGCTCCAGGGAGAGGGACAATGCCAGCTACTCTAACACGCCCGCTCAGCCCTTCCCATCATTCCCCAGCACAAACAATCACTGCGCCGCCTGGAACATGCCCAGCGCCAGCAAACCGAGGGACTGTCACAGCTGAACGCGCAAATCACAGCGCTTTTTGACGCCCTGCAACACTTGACCGAAGACGATCCGTACTTCCTGAGCCGGAATCGGGACGATCGCACGGCAGCCGGATCGATAATTTTTCCTCCCAAGGAAAGGATCAAGAGCGCTATCGCATCAGCAGATAACATCCCCGATAGCTGGAAAGCGTACTTGTCCTCAGTTGGAACGGGACACCACTGATGCACATCAACGATATTTTCAAAAAATTAATATTATTACATTTGAATAGTTTTTCTTCAGTAGAAACATATAGGATTTGTATTTCTTACATCCTGGAGCTACTCGCCAGACCTCAATTTGAGATACCAAACTCAACCATTCAACCAAGTCGAAAGGAACAAGATGAAATCCCAGATGCGCCATGCCGCAATGATCGTTTCGCTGTTGTCCGCCTCCTCCTGTGCTTTGGCGCAGGTTCCCAATCGATGCCCATCGCTGGCGTTTTATGGCAATGCCGCCACCAGCGGCCTCTGCAAAAGCCTGAGCCCTGCTACGCAAAACCTGCAAGTGTGTGAATTGACTGCCGCACAACCCGACGTTCACTTGACTTTCGGCCTCCAGCCAAATGGCGTGAACCCGCCCGTCCCTCTCCACCTGACAGTGCGCACTCAGGCCAACAACTGCGAACAAGCGACCAATATCGTCCAGAACGCTGCCGGAGCGTTTGTCGCGCAAAGCAACGCCCTGCTCTGTGGCGTCGACCCCGTCACCTATGTTCAACGCATGAACGCTCAAACGATTGTCCCGGGGAGCAACGGTCAAAGCGCTTGTCGCACAGCATTCATAAACGCACAGACGGGCGGCAAATTGACGCCCGCAGTGGCGCAAGGCTACCTCAACGCTTGCAACACCGGAGGCCTGGCGAATGCCGCATGTCCGTGATGTGAAGCGGCAAGCAACAAAGGCGACAAGAAATGAGCTGCATTCCGAGAAAGGCTAGCGGGTGTCCAGCAGACTCGTGGCGATTCACAGTGATCCGGAAAGGAGATAAAAATGAGCAAAGGTAGCGGTAATAACGGAGGCCGTAGTGGTGGGTCCCAGGGCGGTGGCAGTAAAGGTGGCGGAGCATCTGGCGGTGGCCGTGGGCAAGGAAATGGCGGAGGGTGGCCAAGTGCAACGGGCAAGCCATCTGGCGGAGGGCGCAGCAATGCACCCGCTGGCGCTGGCAACAAATAGGTCTGGCGCTGGTTTAGCTTAACAATTTCGTCGCAAGGAAGCGCCCGCAAGCTAAGCTTGTGTACTCGCTTGACGTGAAAACGGCCGCAGGAAGCGGCCGTATCGTTTGGGGCTGGACAGCGGGTTAACAACCCATTGCCCCAGATTTGCCCCAAGTTCCTATTCAGACAAGATATGAAATCCAAGTCTTTGAATACAAACTAAAATTTTGGTGGGAAGTGCAAGTTTCGAACTTGCGACCCCTGCAGTGTGAATGCAGTGCTCTACCCCTGAGCTAACCTCCCGAAGCGAGGCGAATTATCGCATAGGTGTTGCGGCATCTGCAAGGGCTGGCAAGAGGAAATTTACCTAGCCCCGCTTTTTCTCAGGCGGCCGCTGGCGGCGACGTGACGGCGGTCCAGATGCACTGGCCTTTGGCGGCCTTGTCGAGGCCGGCGATGGTGGCTTCGTGGGCGGCGAGCTCGTCGGCCGTGGCGCTCTGGAAGATGACTTCGGCCAGGGGCACGATTTCCAGCACGGCGCCGTCGGCGGCCACTTCCACTTCTTCTTCCATGCTCAGGCTGTTTTGCCCGCGCGTCATGGCCAGGTAGACGTCGGCCAGCAATTCGGAGTCGAGCAGCGCGCCGTGCAGCTTGCGGTGAGCGTTCGAGACGCCATAGCGGTCGCACAGGGCGTCAAGCGAGTTGCGCTTGCCCGGATGCATTTCCTTCGCCTGCACCAGGGTGTCGATCACGCCAACCACTTGCTCGTGGACTGGCGGCAGGTTCAGGCGCTTGAATTCCGCGTTCAGGAAGCCGATGTCGAACGGGGCGTTGTGGATGATCAGCTCGGCGCCGGCGATGTAGGCACGGAACTCGTCGGCGATTTCCGCGAATTTCGGTTTGTCGCTGAGGAATTCCGTCGTCAATCCGTGGACGGCCAACGCGCCCTCTTCCGAATCGCGCTCCGGATTGATGTAATGGTGGAAATTATTCCCCGTCAACATGCGGTTGTTCAGCTCGACCGCCCCGATCTCCAGGATGCGGTCGCCCGTGCGCGGGTTCAGGCCGGTGGTTTCAGTATCGAGAACAATTTGACGCATGGCAGATTCAGTCGTAAAAGCAAAAAGCGAAGGGCACAGTATAGCAAAACTGTGCCCTGCGATTACAACTCCCGAGCTTGGATATTCTTACGCACGTACCGTTTCCACGCCCAAGTTGGCCAGTTGATCGGCCCGCTCGTTGCCCGGATGTCCGTTATGGCCGCGCACCCAGCGCCACTCCACTTCATGCACGGCCTGGGCGATGTCGAGCGCCTGCCACAGGTCGACGTTTTTCACCGGCGCCTTGGCCGCCGTTTTCCAGCCGCGCGCCTTCCAGCCGTGGATCCATTCGCTGATGCCCTTCTGGACATACTGGCTATCGGTATACAACACTACCTGGCACGGACGTTTGAGCGCCGTCAAGGCTTCGATCACGGCTTTCAATTCCATGCGGTTATTCGTCGTATTCAGTTCCCCGCCATAAATTTCTTTCTTGGCGCCATCGGCCACCATCAGTGCACCCCAACCGCCAGTGCCGGGGTTGCCCTTGCATGCGCCATCGGCGTAAATCTCAACCTTATCCATCTTGCTGTTCCCGCCTTTTATTCGTGACCGGTGCGCCTGCGGGCGCCGTCGCCGGTTTCTTGGTCCACGCCGGACCGATCAAACGCATCCCTTTGACGCGCTTGATCGCCTGCACTATATACACTGCGCCCAGATATGGCCACCAGCGCGCACCCGCCTTGTCCATGAAAGCGTTGCGGCGCAGCCATTTTTCTGTCCTGCAGGCAGGTGCGTAGCAGCCGAAGTAGCTTTGACTGACGCCCATGTTGAGCAATTTTAACCAGTCTTTCATGCGCGGCATAGAGATCAGCTCGCCTGCCTGCGGCAGGTAGTGGCGGCCCGTGACCCGCCCCACCCCCTGGCGCATGCCCCACAGGCTGGCCGGATTGAAGCCGCAGACGATCACTCTCCCTTCCGGGATCAGCACGCGCTCGACTTCGCGCAAGACCTGGTGCGGCTCGGCGGCAAATTCGAGTACGTGCGGCAAGACCACCAGGTCCAGGCTTTGCGAATCGAACGGCAACTCATCGAAGGCCGACACGAGGGTCAGGCGCTTCTCTTGCGGCGGGCGCGGAGGCAAGCGCGCATCGAGCAGCCATTTGTTCGGCATGCGGTTGGCGGCCAGCGCGTTGAGCTGGGGCAAGCCGATCTGCACGGCATTAAAACCGAAGATATCGACGGTCAGGCTGTCGAGGCATTGCTGCTCCCAGGCGCGCACGTACAGACCGGCCGGCGTCTGCAGCCAGCCGTCAAGCGCTATAATGGATTTTTCGGATGCCACACTGTCCATTCAGTTTTCTCTTTTGCTCATGACACACTCCCCTGAACACGCTCTATCGGTACTTGCCGTGCCCGCCTTTGCCGACAATTACCTGTGGCTGATCCACGACGGCCGCCACGCCGCCGTGGTCGACCCCGGCGACGCGATGCCCATCCTCGATGCGCTGCAAGCCCATCAGCTGACCTTGTCCGCCATTTTACTCACGCATCATCACGCCGACCACACGGGTGGCGTGCCTGAATTGTTGCAGCATTTCGCCGTCCCCGTCTTCGGCCCGCGCAATGAGGCTATCACAGCCATCACGGAACCGCTTGCCGAAGGCGATGTCGCCCATGTGCCCGAGCTGGGTTTGCAGATGAACGTCATCGACGTGCCCGGCCATACGAAGGGGCATATCGCCTACGTGCGCCAGCGTGACGAGCGCAGCGGCGCACCATGGCTGTTTTCCGGCGACACCCTGTTTGCGGGCGGCTGCGGCCGCCTGTTCGAAGGCACACCGGGCCAGATGGCCGATTCACTGGGCAAGCTGGCCGCCCTGCCCGACGATACCGAGGTATTTTGCGCGCATGAGTACACCTTGTCCAATTTGCGCTTTGCCAACGCCGTCGAACCGGGCAATGTGGCCTTGCAGGAGCGCATCGCCATCGACACGGAAAAGCGCCAGCAAGGATTATCGACCGTGCCGTCGACCATTGCCCTTGAAAAGGCCACAAACCCCTTCCTGCGCTACCGCGAACCGGCGATCCTGACCAGCCTGAAGGTGGAAGGCAAGCTGACGGCAGATGCCTCGCCCGTGGAAGCATTTGCCGCACTACGGATGTGGAAGAATAGTTTTTAAGCTTCTGCTTCCAAAAAGAAAAATCCCGGCGATACCATCAGGTACTGCCGGGATTTTTTATTGATCTATTTGATCAGGATCAGATTTCCTCGTACAGCGGCAAAGTCAGGAATTCGGCGAACGATTCCGACGTCGACATTTCCTCGAAAATCTGGCCGGCGCGCACATAGGTCGGGCCGTTGCCACCTGGCGCATCGCGCTGCACTTTGGCCAGCTCTTCCGGAATCATGGCGCGCACCATCTCGGCCGTCACCTTGCGGCCATCTTCCAGCACACCCTTGCTCGAGCGGATCCACTGCCACACTTGCGAGCGGCTGATCTCGGCCGTGGCCGCGTCTTCCATCAGGTTGTGGATAGGCACGCAACCATTGCCGGCCAGCCAACTGCCCAGGTAGTGGATGCCGACGTTGATGTTGTAGCGCAAGCCCGCTTCCGTGATCGGCGCTTCCGGCTGGAAGTTCAGCAGGTCCGACGCTTTCACATCGATGTCGGGACGCTGTTTCTCGATCTGGTTCGGCTTGTCGCCGAGCACTTTGGTGAACTCGCCCATGGCCAGTTCCACCAGGCCCGGATGGGCCACCCAGCCGCCGTCGTAGCCGTCGGTGGCATCGCGCGCCTTGTCGTTGCGCACGCCGCCCATGGCGATGTCGTTCTTTTCCGGATCGTTCTTGATAGGGATCAAGGCTGCCATGCCACCGATAGCTGGCGCGCCACGCTTGTGGCAAGTTTTCAGCAACAGCAAGGCATAGGCGCGCATGAACGGTGCCGTCATGGTCACTTTCGCGCGGTCGGCCAGGCAGAAATCCTTGTCCAGCTTGAATTTCTTGATGCACGAGAAGATGTAATCCCAGCGGCCCGCGTTCAGGCCCGAGCTGTGCTCTTTCAGCTCGTACAGGATTTCATCCATTTCAAACGCGGCCAAAATGGTTTCGATCAGCACGGTCGCCTTGATCGTGCCTTGTGGCAAGCCCAATTCGTTTTGCGTCATGACGAAAATATCGTTCCACAGGCGCGCTTCCAGGTGCGATTCCATCTTCGGCAGGTAGAAATACGGACCGGCGCCGCGCGCCAGTTGTTCCTTGGCGTTATGGAACATGAACAGGGCGAAATCGAAAATGCCGCCGGAAATGCGCTTGCCATCGACCAGCACGTGCTTTTCATCGAGGTGCCATCCGCGCGGACGCACGACGAGTGTCGCGATCTTGTCGTTCAGCTTGTACGACTTGCCATTTTGCTCGAGCGAAATCGTCTTGCGCACGGCATCGAACATATTGATCTGGCCCGTGATCTGGTTGTCCCAGTTCGGCGTGTTCGAATCCTCGAAGTCCGTCATGTAGCTGTCCGCGCCCGAATTGAAGGCGTTGATGACCATCTTGCGCTCGACGGGGCCCGTGATTTCCACACGGCGGCATTCGAGCGCCTTCGGGATCGGCGCGATCTTCCAGTCGCCTTCGCGGATGTGTGCGGTTTCCGGCAAGAAATCAGGACGCTCGCCCGCGTCGAGGCGCTTGGCCCGCTCCACGCGCACGGCCAGCAATTGCTGGCGGCGCGGCTCGAATTCACGCGTCAGCTTGGCCACCAGCGCCAGCGCGGCCGGCGTCAAGATCTGTTCGTAGCCGGGATGGATGTCACCCGTGATTTGCATGCCTTCTGGAAGTGCGATCGTGTTCTGCGTCATGAAGTTCTCCGGTTTTTAGTCAATATAAGCAAAGGTAATCTGGTGATCCAAGTATAAGCTGAACGACTGCGCGAACAAGCTGGACAGAGGCGCAAAAACACTCTGCCGGGCGGCGCGTTTGTTCTATAGTATTGCACTATAAGGCATGGAAACGAGATTAAAAATCACTTCATCTATGCGTTTTTATCACAAGTGATGGCATCGCGGGAGCACAGCATGGGGCAGTTCAGACAAATATCAACGTTCGTGGAAGTGGTCGCCAAGGGCAGCCTATCGGCCGCCGCGCGCGCGGAAGGCATCGCGCCAGCCATGATAGGCCGGCGCCTCGATGCGCTGGAGCAGCGACTGGGCGTCAAATTGCTGCAGCGTACGACGCGCAAGCTGGCCTTGACGAATGAAGGCGCCGCCTTCCTCGAAGATTGCCAGCGCATCCTCGGCGAACTGGAAGAGGCAGAAGCGGCCGTGGCCGAGCGCAGCGTGAAGGCCAGCGGCCATTTGCTCATTTCCGCGCCGGCCGGCTTCGGACGCCAGCACGTGGCACCACTGATTCCCTCGTTTGTCGCCGAACACCGCGACGTGACGGTGTCGCTGAACCTGAACGACCGCCTCGTGGACCTGATCGGCGAAGGCATCGACGTGGCCATCCGCATCGCCAGCCTGTCCGATTCCTCGCTCGTGAGCACCAAGCTGGCCGACAACCAGCGCGTGCTCGTCGGCTCGCCCGCCTATTTGAAACGGGCGGGCACGCCCCGTATCCCGGCCGACCTGGCGAAACACAATTGCCTGGCGATCAGCAGCGAAGGCAGCCAGCGGGGCTGGACCTTCCGCGAAAATGGCAAGAACATCATTTTAAAGGTGGCGGGCAATATGGTCTGCAACGATGGCGAAGTGCTGCACGACTGGGCACTGGCAGGCAAAGGCCTGGCATGGCGCTCGATGTGGGAAGTGGGCGCCGAGATCGCCTCGGGCCAGCTGGTGACGGTGCTGGACCAGTTCGCCGCCCCGGGCAATGACATTTACGCCGTGTTCGCCCAGCGCCGCCACTTGCCGCTGCGCATACGGGCGTTCGTGGATTTTTTAAGGCACAGTTATTCGCAACCCGACTACTGGCGCGAACGGGCTATTTGAAGACGCGGGACCAAACCTGCTGCGCGTCGGCATAGGCGGCCTGTGATGCTCACCGTACTAGAGTACGGTTGCGCTTCTCGGCCACCTCTTCCTTCCGCTCGCGACGGTTTTGTCCGGCGTCGTGACGCATGAGGAAACAACAACTCCCGGATCAGCATTGGCAAGCGTAGGTCGGCTTAGCGCAGCGTAAGCCGACACCAGCCCACACATCTTGCCAACGCCACTCTTGTCGGCTTACGCGCAAGCGCTAAGCCGACCTACCTGATGACGCAAAGCACGCCGAAAAGAGCCGCGTAGCCCATAAAACACTCGCAAAACCGCTACTTCACGGAAATTTAGGCGAAAAAAAAATCCTCGGAGACCGAGGATTTCTTTATTTCGTTTGATCCAGCGTATTAGATTGGCTGAATGTTCGAAGCTTGCTTGCCTTTAGGGCCAGCGGTCACTTCAAAAGAAACGCGTTGGTTCTCTTGCAGGGACTTGAAGCCGTTCGACTGGATAGCCGAGAAGTGAGCGAACAGATCTTCGCCGCCTTCGTCAGGGGTAATAAAGCCGAAACCCTTCGAATCATTGAACCATTTTACGATGCCAGTTGCCATTACAATTTCCTATTTCAGTTAAGTTGGGCTTGCGCCCGTTATATCGTTTGAAGCAAGAAAGAAATGACAGACAAACTGCACTACTACCTCGAATCCAACGATGCCCAATTATACCAACAAAACTGAGAAAAACCATTCTTTCGCAAAATAAACTTACGAACACTACTTTAATAGCCAAATCCCCGTCTTGCGGCGCCCTGTACCAGCGGCATGGAGACACTATATCCTAATCTTCGACGCGGGTGCTTTGCGTTGTATCAAATGAATCATTGCAACCACATCTATATGGTGCGGTCGCTCACGCCGTGAAATGGGTGGCGGCGGCATCGCGTCCCGCCCAGTCCAGCAGCGCCGTCACTTGCGCCCGCACGCCGGGCCATTCCGCCACTGCTTGCGCAGGGGCATTGAGCATGGCGCGCACCAGCTGTTCGATGCGCCGGCATTCCTGGCCCAGCGCGGCAAAGCCGAAGGTGGCGGCCGAGCCGGCCACCGCATGCAGCGCGCGGTGCAGCTCCGTCAACGGTTCCAAACGGGGGCCTTCGCTGTCGCAGCGGCTGCTTGCCTGCGTGATCGCCTGCAACAGGGCCGGCACGCCAGCCGCATATTTTTCATTCAGGGCACGCAAACGCGCGCGAAAGTCCGGGTCGATCAAGGTTGCCATCGCAATACTCGCCTGACGCTGCTTACTTGGTGCCGAAGATGCGGTCGCCGGCGTCGCCCAGGCCCGGCACGATATAGGCGTGGTCATCCAGATGCGAATCGAGCGCGGCGCAGAACATCTTGACGTTCGGATGCGCGTTTTGGAACACGGTCACGCCTTCCGGTGCGGCCACCAGGGCCAGGAAGATGATCTGCTCGTCCGTCACGCCGCGTTTTTTCAGCACGTCGACGGCGTACACGGCCGAATTGCCGGTCGCTACCATCGGGTCGCACAGGATGAAGGTGCGCTCATTCAGGTCCGGCAGGCGCACCAGGTATTCCACGGGCATGTGCGTGGCCGGGTCGCGGTACACGCCGATGTGGCCGACGCGCGCCGATGGCACCAGGTTCAGCAAGCCATCGCTCATGCCGATGCCGGCGCGCAGGATGGGCACGATGGCCAGTTTCTTGCCGGCGATAACAGGCGCGTCGATGGTGACGAGCGGGGTCTTGATTTCGCGCGTCGTCAGCGGCAGGTCGCGCGTGATTTCATAGCCCATCAGCAGAGTGATTTCCTTGAGCAATTCGCGGAAGGTGCGCGTCGACGTGTCGTGCTCGCGCATGTGGCTCAGTTTGTGCTGGATCAAAGGGTGATCGGTAATGAACAAATTCGGGAAGCGTGGGTCTTGTTTCATATTGTTTTTCTTTCTCTACTGTCTGGCGCGGCGGCAAGCATGGCCGCAAGCGCGCTGTGTATCGATAAAATGATGGATTGCGGCATTATCCCAGCCCGCAGCCCGCCTGTGGCCGGAATTTTTGAAATAATCGGTTTTATTGAAATCAATACTCGCGCAGCGCGCGCGCCAGGATGGCCGCACAATCGGTGCCGGCGGGCAAGCGGCCATACGCCCCGCCCGGCGCCTGCACCAGCCGCGACTGCAGGAATGCTTGCGCAACAAACGGCGGCGCATGGCGCAGCAGCAAGGCCGCCTGCACGGCAAGCACGATGCGTTCGGACAATTGCCGGGCGCCAAATTCATCAGTCTGCGGCCCGTCCAGGTCGGCCAGCAGCAGCGCGCGGTAGGCAACAAAGGCGGCGTCATCATCGCCGGCCAGCGCCAGCTCGGCCGCCAGGGCGTCGCGCGCGGCCGGCGACTTGCCGAAGGCGCGCAAGACGTCGAGGCACATCACATTGCCCGAGCCTTCCCAGATCGAGTTGACGGGCAGTTCGCGGTACAGGCGCGCCAGCGGCGCGTCTTCCACGTAGCCAGTGCCGCCCAGCACCTCCATGGCCTCGAAGCCGAAGCCGGGACCGCGCTTGCAGATCCAGTATTTGCCGGCCGGCGTGAGCACGCGCGCCAGCATCGCTTGCCGCGGGTCGTCCTTTTCATCGAAACAGCGGGCCAGGCGCAGCGCAAAGGCCGTGGCCGCTTCCGATTCGAGCGCCAGGTCGGCCAGCACGTTTTGCATCAGCGGCTGCTCGGCCAGCGGCTTGCCGAACACGGCCCGCTGGCGCGCATGGTGCAGCGCCTGCGTCAAGGCGGCGCGCATGATGCCGGTGCTGCCCAGCACGCAATCGAGACGCGTATGGCTGGCCATTTCCAGAATCGTGGGTATGCCCCGCCCCGGCTGCCCCACGAGCCAGCCGTAGGCATTCGTAAATTCCACTTCCGACGAGGCATTCGAGCGGTTGCCCAATTTATCTTTCAGACGTTGCACGCGGATGGCATTGCGGCTGCCGTCGGGCAGGTAGCGGGGCAGGAAGAAGCACGACAATCCGCCCTCGTCCGCCTGCGCCAGGATCAGATGGGCGTCGCACTGGGGCGCCGAAAAAAACCATTTGTGGCCGACGATGCGCCAGACGCCATCAGCCTCGTCGCCGAACAGGGCTTGCGCCTCGGCCGCCGGCACGGGCACGGCGCGCGTGGTATTGCTGCGCACATCGGAACCGCCCTGCTTTTCCGTCATGCCCATGCCGACCAAGGCGCCCCGCTTCCGCTCCACGGGCAGGGAGCGTGGATCGTAGTCGCGCGACAGGATTTTCGGCAGCCAGCGCTGCGCGATCTGTGGCAGCTCCACCGCCTGGCGCAAGGCCGGCACCGAGGCATACGTCATCGTCACGGGACACTGCGTGCCGTTTTCCACCTGTCCCACTAATAGATAGGCGGCCGCGCGCGCCACCTGGGCGCCGGGACCGGGCTCGGCCCACGGCGAAGCGTGCGTGCCCGCACCCACGAGGATGGCCATCAGTTCATGCCAGACCGGATGGAACAGCACTTCATCGATGCGACGCCCGGCCCGGTCGAACTGCTGCAACTCGGGCGTATGGATATTGGCCAGGCGCGCCAGCGCATAGGTCTCGGCGCGACCCAGCTTCTCGCCCAGCGCGTCGAGCTCCTGCAGCGCCGCGCCGCCGCCTTCGCGCAGCAGCGCTTCGATCAGCGCCGGGTCGCAGGCAAACAGATTGACGTTTTCGAACGGCGTAGCCTGGTTGAAAACTTCATGTGTATCAAAAGCATTCATGGGGGTCTCCCGCGATTTGTTATCATGGCGCCCTTGCCGTCGCTGGCGCACTGTCAACACCGCCTGCCAGCCAGACTAGCGTAAAGCGCATGGCGGGGCAAGCGCGCCAGTGGAAGCAAGCGCAGATAAATGTTTCCATAGAGAATGAAAATGCCTGTGTGTGTCGCGTAGCATGATTTTTTTCATGGAAGGCAGGAATATTTACAAAACCTGAAGCAATGTTGCTCTATTTCATGTAATCGGGTGCTTTTCAATGATACATTTCGTGTGGATCGCGTTCCGATAGCCGCTCTTTCGGCCCCTATGGCGCGCGTCACGCACGACGCACTCTTTCCGTTGGCGCGCTGCCCTGCAGCGAGCGCCGGCACTGATAATAAAAAGGTAAAAGCCAGCACGATGTTTTCCAGTACCCCATCCGCCGCCCACCGCGAGGCCCGCCACGAGTTGGACAACCTCATGGAAGAGGCAGGCGACGTCGTGTTCCGGCTCGATACGGACGGCCTGATCCTGTTCGCCAGCAAGCGCGCGGCCACCCTGTTTGGCGCGCCATCGGGCCTGACCGGCCACTTGCTGCTGCCGCTGGCCACCGAAGCGTCGCGCGCGGCGCTGCAGGCTGCGCTGGAAGACGCGCTGGAAGAACCGGGCCGCCTGGAAGTGCGCCTGCAAACGCCGGACCAGGAAATCTGGTTCGAGCTGCGCCTGTCTTCTTATATGAACGCGGCCGGTGTGGCCGAATTGCTGGTGGTCGGGCGCGACACGTCGGCCCAGCACAATACGGAAGAAAGGCTGCGCCACATGGCCACGCACGATGCGCTGACCGGCTTGCCGAACCGTTTGCTGCTGTCGGACCGCATCCGCATGGTGATCGCCCAGGCCGCACGTTCGGGCCAGGGCTTTTCCGTCGCCACCATCGGCCTCGATGGCTTTAAAAAGGTCAACGATGGCCTGGGCCACCCCGTCGGCGACGCCGTGCTGCGCCTGGCCGCCGCGCGCCTGCGCAAGACCCTGCGCGACAGCGACACGCTGGCGCGCGTGGGCGGCGATGAATTCGTCGCCGTGCTGCCCGGCAGCGCCACGGACGCGCAGATCAAGCTGGTGACGGGCCGCCTGCTGGCCACCCTGCAGGCGCCATTCGAAGTCGACGGCCACACGATCTACGTGGGCGCCTCCGTGGGCGTGTCGATCTATCCGCTGCACGCGGAAGATGAAGTGCGCCTGGTGGCGCTGGCCGATGCGGCCATGTCGCGCGCCAAGGAAACGGGCAAGGCCCGCTGCCTGGTCTACAGCCCGCGTTTGAACGGCCCGTCGGAACACGACATCTCGCTGGAAGCGGCCATGTTCCAAGCCGTGCGCGAAGGCGAATTCCTGCTCTTTTACCAGCCCATCGTCGATGCGCACACGCGGCAAATCCAGGGCTTCGAAACCCTGATGCGCTGGAAGCATCCGACCCTGGGCCTGGTGCCGCCCGTGCGCTTCATCCCGATTGCCGAAGCCAATGGCCTGATCAATCTGCTCGGTGCCTGGGCATTGAAGGCGGCCTGCGTGCAGCTCAAGCAATTCCAGGAAGTGGCCAAGCGGCCGCTGTACATCTCCGTCAATATCAGCCCGCGCCAGTTCCGCAACGACAAATTCCTCGACGTGCTCGATGACGCGATCGCGTTTTCGGGACTCTCGGGCGAACACCTGGTGCTGGAAATCACGGAAGGCACCTTGATGATTGACCCCGTGCATGCGGAAACCATCCTCGTCAAGATGACGGAGCGCCGCGCGCGCATCGCCATCGACGATTTCGGCACCGGCTATTCTTCGCTCGCGTATCTGAAGCGCTTCCCCATTTCCGTGCTGAAGATCGACCGCACCTTCATCAAGGACTTGCCCGCATCAAGCAAGGATGCGGCCATCTGCAACACCATTCTCGACCTGGCCAAGCATTTGAATTTGTCCGTGGTGGCCGAAGGCGTGGAAACCGAAGAGCAGATGCATTTCATCGAGTCGCGCGGCTGCCAGTACGTGCAAGGCTACCTGACGGGCAAACCGATGCCGGCCCATGCCGCGCTAGCGGCCTTGAGCGACAAAACCTATGCGGCGCTGGTGCCTGTGCCGTCTGCCAATGAACCGCGCGGAGGGGTGCAATGAATCCAGGTCATTTCACGGTACCGACACAGCTGGGCAAGAACACCCTCGACCTGCTGTGGGCGCGCACGCGCCAGCAGGGCGACATGCCCGGCTTCGCGAAAGCCATCAGCGCCATCCTCGGCGCCATGCGCGGCGAGGACGACCACGAATTCGACATCACGCAAACGGTGCTGTCCGACCCTGTCCTCACACACAAGGTGCTGCGCTTGGCCAACAGCGGCATGTATTCGGCCTTCGGCCAGCGGGTCAACACGGTGTCGAAGGCCGTGCTGGTGCTGGGCATCGACGCCATCGGCCATCTGGCGCTGGGCCTGAAGCTGATCGAAGAGCTTTCGCAGGCGTCGCCCGATTCCGTCAGCGCCCATGTGGAAATGGAAAAGGCCGTGCTGGCCGGGATGGTGGCGCAGCAGGTGGCCACCAGCGCTGGCAGCCTGCAGGCGGAGCAGGCCGTCGTCTGCTCGATGCTGCACACCCTGGGCCGCATGATGGTGACGTTCTACATGACGGACTTCTGGGCGCGCATGCAGGCGCATGCGGGTCCCGGCAACGAGGCTGCCGCCGCGCGCGAAATTTTAGGGCTGTCGCTGCCCGAAGTGGGCTATGCCACGGCCGCCCACTGGGGCTTGCCGCAGCACCTGATCAACGGCATGCGTCCGATGGACCCGTCGCCGGACAACTCTCCCGTCAGCGGCGCCGACTGGATGGCGGGCCTGTCGACGATGGCGGCGCGCTGCGCCGACTCGCTGTGGCATGACGACGCGGCCGGCGCGGCGCAAGTGCACGCGCTGATCGACGATTATGCGGGCACCCTGGGCATCACGGCGACCGACCTCGTGGTGGCCGTGGACAAGGCCAAGGCGATGGCGGCGGCCGACCTGTCGATCGCGCCCCTGTCGAAACCGGCCGAACGGCGCGCGCGCCAGCTGGCGTCGACGCGCATGCGCGCCGAAGGCAACCGCGTATTGATCGGCGGCCTGGCCGACCTGCGCAGCGCCATCGGCAGCGCCAGCCCGGGACAGATGGTCTCGATGGCGCTCGAAACGCTGCACCAGGGCTTCGATTTTTCGCGCTCGGTGGCGTTCGTGCGCAACCACAGGGATCATCTGTATTCGGCGCGCATCAGCATGGGCGAAGGCATGGCCGACTTGCAGGATTTGATGGTGTTTGGCGACGCGTATGAGCCGAACGTGTTCCACGCGGCCCTCAATAGCGACCGCGTGATCTTCATCGACAATGCGCGCGACCCGAAATTTGCCGCCAAGCTGCCGCAATGGTGGAAAGCGACGTTGTCGGAAGCGCGCAGCTTCGTCGTGCTGCCGCTGTCGGCCAACGGCCATCCCACGGGATTTTTATATGGCGACTGGGACGACAGCTTCCCGCCGATCCAATTGAACCAGACGGAGTTCAACCTGATCAACGATATCCGGGCTTTGCTGGTGCAGTCGGTGGAGATGCGGCACCAGCTGGAATTGGTGGCGAATAAAGTGGCGTGAAATTCACAACCCGACGGCAGCCGCGTAGGTCGGGTTAGCCCAAAGGGCGTAACCCGACATCACCGCAGAGACAACAATGTTGTCGGATTACGCGCAAGCGCTAATCCGACCTACGTCTGCTCTTACGCCGCGAGCTAAAATTTACTTCAACTTCGGCGTACTCACCGACACATCGCCGCATTGCGCGCGGTGCATCAGGGCGTGGTCGATCAGCACCAGCGCCAGCATGGCTTCGGCGATCGGCGTGGCGCGGATGCCCACGCACGGGTCGTGGCGGCCGAACGTTTCCACCATCACGGGATTGCCTTCTTTATCGATAGAGCGGCGCGGCGTGCGGATCGACGACGTCGGCTTGATGGCGATCGAGACGCTGATATCTTGCCCCGTCGAAATGCCGCCCAGTACGCCGCCCGCGTTATTGCCGATAAAGCCTTCCGGCGTCAGTTCGTCGCCATGCTCTGAACCCTTCTGTGCCACCGAATCGAAACCGGCGCCGATTTCCACACCTTTCACCGCATTGATACCCATCATGGCATAGGCGATGTCCGCATCGAGCTTGTCGTAGATGGGCTGACCCAGGCCGACCGGTACGTTTTGCGCGATCACGTCGATGCGCGCGCCGATGGAATCGCCATCGCGGCGCAACTGGTCCATCGCTTCTTCCATGCGCGCGATCAGGTCCGCGTCGCCGCTGGCGGCAAAGAACGGATTCGCATGCACGTGTTCCCACGACTGGAATGGCACGGGAATGTCGCCCAGCTGGCTCATGCAACCCTTGAACGTGGTGCCGTATTGCTGCAGCAGCCATTTCTTGGCAATCGCCGCCGCACCCACCACGGGCGCCGTCAGGCGCGCCGACGAGCGCCCGCCGCCGCGTGGATCGCGCACGCCGTACTTGTGCCAGTAGGTGTAGTCGGCGTGGCCGGGGCGGAAACTTTCCGCGATATTGCCGTAATCCTTGCTGCGCTGGTCTTCATTGCGGATCAGCAGCGCGATGGGCGTACCCGTCGTCACGCCCTGGTACACGCCGGAGAGGATCTCGACCGTATCGGATTCCTGGCGCTGCGTCACGTGGCGCGACGTGCCCGGCTTGCGGCGGTCCAGCTCGGGCTGGATATCGGCTTCCGACAGGATCAATCCCGGCGGACAGCCATCGATCACGCAGCCGATGGCCGGACCATGCGATTCGCCGAAAGTGGTAACAGTAAACAGCTTGCCAAAAGAATTGCCGGACATAGTAGGAAGTGTGAGGACTGGAAAACTCAATTCTACCAGCCTGCGGGGCATGCCATGCCGCTAATGCCACACCGAGGCCCGATATTCCCCCGCCCAAATCGCCATTTTTTAATCCCGTGTATTTTTTCACACAAAAACACCAAATATGAGTTGCAATAATGCAAAACAAGAAATATTGCTCCACAGAATAGATTTAAAAAAACATTTTGCTTATTAAATAGCTATATACTTGGATCAAAGCGCGCCACACAATACTGGTTATCAAACCGATTTGGATTGCGCCGAGAGCACGTCACAAATGCCCAGGGCTAGGCGCGTTGCCGAAGACAGTACGCAAGTACGGCGAGACAACTCAACAACGCCATGGGCTTTTGCGACGCGCTCGTATAAACATCGAGTCATCCTGGAGAAGCTATACATGCCCGCACCGATCATCCCCCTTGACGCCAACAAGGACGATCACGACGACCTGGTATTCCTCGATGAGCAACCGGCTGCGCCCCTGACGGCCGCACCGCGCAGCGTCTGGCGGGTGATGATCATCGACGACGATGAAGACGTCCACTCCACCACCACTTTCGCCCTCGGCAACCTGGAAATGCAGCACCGCCCGCTGGAATTCGTGCATGCGTATTCAGCCGGCCAGGCGCGCGAACTGCTCAGGCACGAAGACGACATCGCCGTCATCCTGCTCGACGTGGTGATGGAACAGGATGACGCGGGCCTGCACCTGGTGCGCTACATCCGCGAAACCCTGAAAATGACGGACGTGCGCATCATCCTGCGCACGGGCCAGCCAGGCTATGCGCCGGAAATCGACGCCATCCGCGATTTCGACATCAACGATTACAAGACCAAGTCCGAACTGACGCGCATCAAGCTGTTTACGACGGTGACGGCGGCCATCCGCTCATACGAGCAGATCCGTTCGATCAACAGCAGCCGGCGCGGCCTGGACCGTATCGTCCACGCCAGCACGCAGCTGATGGCGCTGCACGGCGTGCAGAATTTCTCGGCCGGCGTGCTGGCGCAGATCGCCGACCTGCTGGGCATCCGCGCCGACGGCGTGCTATGCGTGCAGGACTTGCAGGACAATGGCAGCAAGGAGCTGCTCGTCTCGGCCTGCACGGGCAGCTTTTCCAGCCTGCCGCACAGCGCCCTGTGCGGCTTGCAAAACCCCCGCGTCATGGCCGCCATCGAGCACACGCTGGCGCAGCGGCGCAATGTGTATGCGCACGACTACGCCACCCTGTACTTCGCGGGCAAGGCCAGCCGCGATGCGGCCGCCTACCTAGTGCTGCCACGCCCTCTTTCCGCCATCGATGAAAGCCTGCTGGAAGTCTTCTGCAGCAACGTTGCCGTGGGCCTGGACAACGTCGAGCTGGTGTCGCACCTGCACAATGCCGCCTTCTACGACCAGTTGTCGAAGCTGCCCAACCGCACGCGCCTGGTGGAAATCCTCGACGCCACCTTGTCCGGCCCCGCGCGCGACGACGCCACCTTGTCGCTGGTCGACCTCGACCACTTTGCCGAGACCAACGACGCGCTGGGACACCAGTTCGGCGACACCCTGCTGATCGCCGTGGCGGGCCGGTTGCAAACCCAGCTGGGCCCCCAGCTGACGGTGGCGCGCCTGGGCGGCGACATCTTTTGCGTGCTGGGCGACTCGTCGCAAGTCAACCCGAACAATATCCTGGCCCTGTTCCAGCCGCCGTTCTGCATCGATGGGCAAGACGTGCAGCTGTCGGCCACCCTGGGCCTCGTGCGGCTCGGTGAACATACGGGCACGGGCGCCGATGCGCTCAAGGATGCCGATATCGCCCTGAAGCGGGCAAAAAGCCAGCAGCGCGCCGGCCACTTCTATTTCTCGCGCAGCATGGGCATCGAAATCCGCGAACGGGTGCGCATGATGCACGCGCTGCGCACGGCTTTCAGCCAGGACCAGCTGTTTGTCGTCTACCAGCCGCAGATCGACCTGACGACGCGCCGCCCCGTGGGCGCGGAAGCGCTGCTGCGCTGGCAGACGCCGGACGGCAAGTTCATCTCGCCCGACCGCTTCATCCCGATCGCCGAGTATTCGGGCATCATCATCGACCTCGGCGAATGGGTGCTGCGCACGGCCTGCCGCGAACTGGTGCTGCTGCGCGAGCAGGGCCACCGCAACTTCGTCATGTCCGTCAACGTGTCGCAAGTGCAGTTCCGCCACCCGCTGTTCCTGGAAATGCTGCGCGCGGCACTCGAAGAGACGCAGGCGCCGCCCGAATTCATCGAGCTGGAAATCACGGAATCGATGGCCATGGAAGAGCCGGACCTGCTGATCAAGATGCTGTGGCAGATCAAGCAGACGGGCGTGAGCATCGCCATCGACGACTTCGGCACGGGCTTTTCGTCGCTGTCCTATTTGCAGCGCCTGCAGGTCGACCGCTTGAAAATCGACCGTGCGTTTGTGACGGAAATCACCGGTTCCGCGCGCGGCAGCAGCATCGCCGAGATGGTCATCCAGCTGGGCCGCAACCTGGGCCTGGCAGTGATCGCGGAAGGCGTGGAAGACGAGCGGCAAGCGCAAATCTTACAGGCGCTGGGCTGCCCCATGGCACAAGGTTTCCTGTTCGCCCGCCCCATGACGGCCACGGCGCTGGGTACCTGGCTGAACAATGAGGCGCTGCAGGGTGCGGCGTAGGCGCCACCCTGGATAGCCAATGTAAAACGCCGGCAGTTGCCGGCGTCGTTTTTACAGCATGCTGATATCAGTCCGTCGTTTCGGCAGGCCAGTCGCGGATATACGCTTTGAGCATCTGGTTTTCAAAGCTTTGCGCTTCGAGCACGGCGCGCGCCACGTCGTAGAAGGAGATGACGCCCAGCAGGGTCTTGGCGTTCATGACGGGCAGGTAGCGCGCATGTTTTTCCAGCATGATGCGGCGCACTTCGTTCACTTCCGTGTCGGGGGTGACGGTGATCGGGTGGTCATCCATGTGCTTGCGCACGGTGCCGCCGCCGATCTGGCCCGCGTTTTCATGCAGCGCGTTCAACACTTCGCGGAAGGTCAGCATGCCGACCAGGTCGCCAAATTCCATGACCACCAGCGAACCGATGTCTTTTTCAGCCATGGTATTGGCCGCGTCAAGCAGGGGCTGGTCAGGCGTGACCGTGTAGAGAATATTGCCCTTGACTTGGAGAATTTCAGATACTTTCATATTGGCCGTCCTGTCCGCGTGATTGGTATTTTAGTTATTCTAGCCCTTACTGCGACTGTAGCCTATGCCTGCGGAAAAATCCAGCCTTGCGCGCAATCAAATCGAGGGGGATTGCGCGCCACCTTCCATCACGCGCGGCGGCGGAACCACCCTGCGATGGAGAGGCGCTGGCGAGCCGTCGGCAGCACTTCGTGCAGCATCTCGCCCGACATGAACATGGCCATGCGGCCCGCTTGCGGCAGGATGTCCACCACGGGCGCGCCTTGCGGATGCAGACGCAGCGCGCCGCCGTGCTCGGGCAGCCAGTCGTCGTTCAGGTACAGCACGACGGACACGGTGCGCTTGTCGTCGTCGCGGAAACGGTCAAGATGGGCCCGGTAAAAGGCGCCCGGCGCGTACAGCGCGAAATGGCTTTCGTATTCTTCCAGCCCCAGGAACAGCTCGCGGTTGAGCATGCAGCGCAGCGTTTCCATGTGTGCCAGGTAGCGGTCGCACGCCTCGGAACGGCCTATTTCCAGCCATTCGATATGGTCGCCGCGGATATCGGGCTGCAGCAGCGGCGCATGACCGCTGCCCACGCCGGCACCTTTCATCTTGCCGCTGAGCATGGATTGCACGCATTCGGCGGCCAGCTGGCGGCTCAGTTCAGGGGAGATAAAATGCTCTTGCATGAGCCAGCCTGCCTGGCACAGGCCGTCGACGATAGAGAGTCCGGGAACGGCAAGGGAGCCGTCGAACGATATTGCGGGCATAAAATCTTTCCTGGTGGACTTGCGATGAGAGTTCGCCTGAAGCCCAGGAATTCGCTGGCACGTAGCCGCCTTCCCTGCGGCGCGGCGCACGCGCACAGGTCAAACAGCCCGAATATCACTGATCCGGTATCCTACCACCGCCCTGCCTTGCTGGTCACTTTTTTTACACTTCAGGTTACACGCCCTGCCCGCCAGCACGGCGCCATGCGCCCTGCACAGGAGCCCTTTTGCTCCGCTGCAAATCAGGTTACGATCTTGCCACTATAAAAACTTGGCGGAGACACCATGAGCGGCCCGAAATACCCCGGTTTCGATACTTTATCCCTGCATGCGGGCGCCGCGCCCGATCCGGCCACGGGCGCACGCGCCACGCCCATCCATTTCACGTCCTCGTTTGCCTTCAAGAGTTCGGAACATGCGGCTTCGCTATTCAATATGGAGCGGGCCGGCCACGTCTATTCGCGCATCTCGAATCCCACGAACGCCGTGCTGGAAGAGCGCATCGCCGCACTGGAAGGGGGCGTGGCCGGCATCGCCACGGCCAGCGGCCAAGCCGCCATGCACCTGGGCTTGTCCACCATCGCCGGCGCCGGTTCGCACATCGTTGCCTCGCGCGCCCTGTACGGCGGCTCGCACAACCTGCTGGCCTACACACTGAAACGCTTCGGCATCGAGACGACCTTTGTCGACCCGCGCGACGTGGACTCTTGGCGCGCCGCCATCCGCCCGAATACCAAGATACTGTTCGCGGAAACCCTGGGCAATCCAGGTCTCGACGTGCTGGACATCCCCCGGATTGCCGCCCTCGCGCACGAACACCACTTGCCACTGATGCTCGATTCGACGTTTACCACGCCGTATCTGCTGCGCCCTTTCGAACATGGCGCCGACCTGGTGTTCCACTCGGCCACCAAATTCCTGTGCGGGCACGGCACGGCCATCGGCGGCTTGCTCGTCGATGGCGGCACCTTTGACTGGCAAACGGCGTACGACAAGACGGGCCGTTTCGCCGAACTGTGCGAACCGTATGAAGGCTTCCACGGCATGGTCTTCGCCGAGGAATCGACGGTGGCACCGTTCGCCCTGCGCGCGCGGCGCGAAGGCTTGCGCGATTTCGGCGCCGTCATGAGCCCGCACAATGCCTTCGCCATCCTGCAAGGCGTCGAAACCCTGGGCCTGCGCATGGACCGCCACGTGGCCAACACGCGCAAAATCATCGACTTCCTGCTGGCCAATCCGGCCGTGGAATCCGTGTCCTATCCTGAACTGCCGTCACACCCCGATTACGAGCTGGCGAAAACCCTGCTGCCGAAAGGCGCGGGCGGCGTGTTCACGTTCCGCCTGCGCGGGGACCGCGCGGCGGGCCAGCGCTTTGTCGACAGCCTCAAGATTTTCTCGCACCTGGCCAATGTGGGCGACGCCAAGTCGCTCGTCATCCATCCCGCCTCCACCACGCACTTCCGCGTGCCCGACGACCAGCTGGCGCAGGCGGGCATCACGCAGGGCACCATGCGCTTGTCCGTGGGACTGGAAGACGCGGACGATTTGATCGAAGACCTGGCCCGTGGCCTGAAACTGTCGCAGAAAGGCGCCTGAGATGCTGTTCACCATCGACAATACCGTCGCCTACTGCTACACGGGTGGCAAGGCTTTTAACCCACACCAGCCCACGGCCGCCTTCATCCACGGCGCGCAGAACGATCACTCCGTGTGGGCGCTGCAAACGCGCTATTTTGCCCACCATGGCTGGAACGTGCTGGCCGTCGACTTGCCGGGCCACGGGCGCAGCCTGGGCGCGGCGAAAAGCAGCGTTGAAGAGCTGGCGCGCTGGATCCTGGCCGTGCTGGACGCTGCCGGCGCGGCCAAGGCCATGCTGATCGGCCACAGCATGGGTTCACTGATCGCGCTGGAAGCGGCGCACCTGGCGCCCGATCGGGTCAGCCACCTGGCCATGCTGGGCTCCACCTATCCGATGAAGGTCTCGCCGGCGCTGCTGGAAACGTCATTGAACGACGAACAGGCGGCCATCGACATGGTCAATATCTGGTCGCACTCGTCAATCGCGCAAAAGCCGTCGTTCCCCGGCCCCGGCTTCTATGCCATGGGCGGCGCGCGGCGCCTGAAACAGCGCATCGCCGCCCTCAACCCCGATCACGTGTTTCACACGGATTTTTATGCCTGCAATGCCTATGCGAACGGCGAAATCGCCGCCGCTTCGGTACACTGCCCCACTTTATTCATTTTCGGCGCGCGCGACATGATGACGCCGCCCAAGTCGACCCGGTTGCTGACCACGTCAATAGCGCATGGCACGGTGGTGCAGGTCGACAGCGGACACGAATTGATGGCCGAGCAGCCGGACGCCGTGCTCGACGCGCTATTTGCGTTTACGCAAACGGCAGCGGCATGAACGCTTTTTTTAGGATAGATGCACATGTTGTTGAATACCCTGTTCGATGAATTGACTGGCCGCGGCAGCGGCACGGAAGCGGCGCGGCACGAACGCTACAACTGGCTGGAACAGCTGCGCTGCGCCAACCCGCAAGCGGACGAAAACGGCCCCATGGCGGGCATCCCCGGCCACCACTGGTACCGGCTGCCGCAGGCGCTGGCCGTGGCAGGCCAGCAAACGGACCTCCTGGTCGGCACCCTGAACGCGCAATACCTGGTCTTCGCGGGCCGCCACGCGGCGGCATTCGCGGCCGAACTGGGACTGCAATACGACGCCAACAACCGCATCGACCGCCCCGGTGGCATCGATGAACTGCTCGACGCCTATGAAGAACAGGCCGACGGCAGCTGGACCACCTTGCCGAATGAACCGCCAGCGCCACCGCTGGCCGGCTGGGACGATGTGTACTTCCGCGTGCGCGACCTCAGTGACGGCAAGGCCATCCAGAGCGTAACCACCATCGCCTACGAAAGCAGCCGCTTTCCCGGCTACACCCTGCTGGGCACGACCTTGGTGGGCGCGGGCGCAATTGCGCACGACGACGAGACGGCGCAATATCTGCAGCAAGTGTTCGCCGACTGGGCCATCCAGCGCGCTTGCGCCGACGCCTGCCCGGTTTCGTCCACGCCCTGGCCTTGCACGCCGCGCCAAACGCCGCCCGCACCGTTCGATTTTGCCCGTAACCTCGCCTACCTCGACGCCTTGCTGGCCGCCTACGCACGCGCACAGGTGCAGGCGGAAAACGACGGCGGCGACGCCGCCTACTGGGCATGCGCGGCCGCCAGCACGGCTTACCAGGTATTCTCGCTGCGCTACACGGCTGGCTTGCCCTTGCCGGAAGTGGAGCCAGCGCTGGAAGCGGCCGTCGTCGCCTGCGAAACGGCGCGCGCGGCCCTGGCTGCGGCCTACGATGACGATACCTTGCCCGCCTTCGACTTCGAACAGTTGACCGATTACGCGCGCACCCTGCAGCTGCTGGGCGCTACCCTGCTGTTCGGCCGCCGCGACCTGGCCATGTGCCTGGCCGCCCTGCAAACGGCCTTCGATGGCGAAGACGGCGTGTACGAAGCGCTGCTGTCGGCTGTCGACCCGCAGCGTCCCGCCGTCGACGAATGGTATTTCGCCGAGCCGTATACCGCCCTGTACGACTGCCTGGACGCAGAAGACCCGGCGCAACAGCTCGAGCACTTGCGCCACTACCTGGCCAGCTGGCACGGTGCGCTGGTCCACGAGGACTGGTTCAACGGCCATTTGCGCGCGCAGGGACTGGGCGGCTACTACGGCCTGTGGGCCTTCGAGGCAGCCGCCGCGGCCAAGCAGCTGGGCCTAGAGCGCGGCGCACTGGCGCACTGGCTCATGCCGCCGTCGCCCTGATCCCCCAACATTTTTAACGAAGAGACATGATCAATACCGCAGCCCTGTTCAGCACCTCCTTTTTACCCGGCCAGGCCGGCTTCGATACCGACGCAATCACGGGCCTGGCCGAGTGGCGGCTGGACGTACCTACGCTGTTCAAGCTGCTCGTCGGCGCCGGCACGCAAGCTGTCGCCTGGCCCATCTACGGCGATGGCGAAGACTGCTCCTGCGTACTGGCCGCGCCGATGGCGCAGGCGCAGGCCAGCTGGCACGCCTTATCCGCCCTGATGGACAGGCCGCGCGACGCGGCCGCCATCGTCGCGCGCGGCGCCATCAGCGCCCTGCTGGCGGGCGGCCAGCCGTGGCTGATCCTCGATGGCGTGCAGCTGATCGCGCACGATATCGGCACGCCGGACTACGCGGCCGGGCTCGACGCCCTGCGCGCCGAGGCGCAAGCCTTGCACTCTGCCCTGCTGCGCGGCGACCGGGACGCGCTGGCGCCGTTGCTGACCATCGGCGCCGCGTCGCCGGCCACCGGCTACTGGTCGGCCACGGCCAGCGCGCAGCTGGCCGATGTCGAGGAACTGGGCGCGGACGAACTGCCGTTCCTGCAAGGCCTGGAAGTGGTGGGCTGGGAAGAAGACGCGCTGTGCTATGAAGTGAGCACCGCTGGCGAACCGGACGTCACCGGCCTGGTCACGCCGTATGGCCGCTGGATCGTGCCGCTGTCGCAGCGCTATGTGGACCTGGGTGTTTACTATGCGGACGATGGCTGGATCACCTTTGCCACGGCGGACGCGCCCGACGCGCACGGCGTCATGGACTTGAATGGCACGCTGGTGCTGCCGCCCGCCCCCGGTGCCCTGTACGTGATCGGCCCCCACCTGCTGCAGAGAATCGATCCGGACGGCGCCAGCCGCCTGCTGCGCCTGCCCGACGGCGCGCTGCTCATCGACAGGGTGGATAACATATGCCTGCGCGAAGATGGCTTGATCGACATCAAGCGCCAGACAGACCAGGCTGACGATGACAACAAACGCAATGTGTATGGCGTGGTCGACAAGATGGGCAAGGTCGTGGTGCCGCCAGCCTACAGCTCCGTGCAGGATTTCGGCACGAAGAAAAAGATCGCCATCGTCAGCCAGCGCATCGACGGGCGCTTCCTGTTTGGCCTGGCGAATAACCAGGGCGAACTGCTGGCGCCGTGCCAGTACGAAGCCATCGATTGCGCCACCACCTCGTCGCCACCGAAGCTGCGCAAGAACCGGATCTTCGCCATCGATGCGCAAGGCCTCGCCTGCATGCTGACCCTCGATGGAAAACCGGCTTTCACGCCGCTGTACCCACCGGCCCACCATCTGCGCGGCGTAGCCGTGCAAAGCGACTTTTTATATGTGGTGAAAGATGGCATGGCCTGGAGCATGGATTTCACGGGCCAGCTGCTGGAACAGTTCGACACCGTGGAGAACTTCAAGGCCAACATCACGGCGCAGCTCAGCGAAGCCATGGGACTGGGCAAAAAGAAACCGGCCAAGCGCCGCAGCTTCACGCCCGCGCAAATCCTGGCCAAGGCCGACCGCGGGCAATTGCGCAGCATGGCCGCCCTGCTCTTACAAGGCGATGCGGACCTGGCCGCGCGCTGCGTGGACATCACGCTGGAAGCGCTAGCGGAGGACGACCCGGAAGAGGAATACGAAGGCGACTCGCCCGAAGCGGCCTGCTTTTTCCTGCTGTGGTCCACGGCCGCCGATACGCTGGGCCACGGCACCACCCTGGACTGGAAATCGGTCGAACAGATCGCCCTCATCGGCCAGCATATCGGCCTGCCCGCGCTGCGGGACTTCCGCTGGGCGGATCAGCAAGACGGCGACGCCATGGCCGAGGGACTGGCCGCCATTGCCGCCCACCTGGCGCCGCACCAGCTTCGCCTGGTGAACATGCAGGACGGTGAGGATACGTATTATCTGGGCGTGGTGCGGGCGCAGGATGCGGAAGCGTTCAAGGCAGTGGCGCTGCAGGCGGCCTTGCGGCCGGTCCTGCTATGAGGGATTGCCGGCCCGTCGTCTTTATTTGGCGGAACGATCAAATATCGCCTTGTCAAAACGCAGGGTAATGACTTCGGTGTCGTCCGGTTTGCCTGGCTTGCGGCCGTCTTCACCCGGGTAGTTCGTGTCGATTGCCACGACCAGCGTCTGGGCATCAAGTACTTCCACGCTCTCCACCGAGTCGAAAGGCATGCTGAACTTACCCACGGGCATATTGCTCGCCTGCCCGCCTATGCCTTTGGGGTCGGAGATGTTCAGCAAGTCCACCAACAGCGTTTTCTTGAGCGCGCCGTCAGCGTCTTTTTCTTTCAGGTCCACCAGGTACAGGCGCTTGATCACGGCCTTGGCGCCCCAGAAGCCATCGCGTTCGATCAGCACGAACTTGCTGCCGCCAACATTGGTCATGTCGCCGATCACGACGCCATTGTCCTTGGCCGCGCCATCCTTGCGGTACACGAGGTTCTTGCCCGTGTAGCGCATGGTGCCAGGGTCGAACTCGAAGATGTTCAGGTAGCGCTCATCGGCTGCGACGGGCCGCAGCGACGGGTCGCTTGGCGCCGCTTCCGGCACCGCGTAGAGCAGGCTGCGGTCGGCGTTGTAGGCCAGGCTTTCGAAGCCGCGGCTGCCTGACAAGGTGATGCTGGCGCCCTTGCCCAGCACTTCCGGATTGGCCGGGCTGCGCAGGAAAGGATGGGGAACCGGGTCGCCCATCAGCGTGCCGTTTTTGTCGAAGTGCAGGATATAGGGGCCGAATTCCTCGCCCACGAAGTAAGTACCGTCGATAGCGCGCGCGAACGACTCGATGTCGAAATCAAAACCGGTCAGCAAGCGGCCAGCGCGAATGCGCGCATCCACGGCGATACCGCTGTCGGCAAAGACCAGGCCACCGGTGGTGTTGCTGGGGTAGTTGACGTAGTCGGCCGTGATTTTCTGGTCAACGCCCTTGCCATCGTTTAAGAAACCCTTGGCGTCGTTGAAGGCCAGGAAGCTGTTGAGCTTGATGCTGCCAGGCGTCTTGCTGGCGTCAGCGGCCGTGCGGAAGTTGATGCTGGCGTTATACAGGCCGAGCACGAAATCGGCCGAATTGCCCTTGGCGCCATAGCCATTGTCGGCCATGGCAGTCCAGCTGCCGTCGTCATTCCTGAGCAGCGCGGAAAAGCCGGGAATCGGCACGCCACTGGCAAACGGCGGGGTGACGCCCAGCACTGCGGCTGTGAACTGTCCCGTAACCGGCCCTGGCCAGCGCGCCGTGTCAGGCAACGCTGCCCAGCCGGCAAGCTGGTGCGGCAGGCCTTCCCCGTCCTTGGGCGCAGCCTCAGGAGCGGCAGAGGAACTGCCGCCGCAGGCAGCGAGCACGCCGCTGACCACCACGATGGCCAGGCCGCGGCACACATTCAAACCGCTCAAATGACAACGCATATTTGCTTCCTCAACAAGATGAATGAAGAGGAAAGCTTACCGGCCTTCGGTGACCAGTTTATGACATGCTCGCCCTATCGTGCGGGGCATAGGCCGGCAAGGAAGCACGCGGCCGGGGCCCGTCACGCGCAGCGCACCTCCCCAAAATGCTGCGCCAGACTCAAGCCCAAGCCCTGCTCCACGGCGTTTTCCACCTGCGCCGCCAGCGCGGCCGCTTCTTCGGCCGCCTTGATGTCGCGTTCATTCGTGGAACCGGCCGGATAGCCGGAGTTCACGCGCATGCCGCCGAAGACGAATAAACGATAGACATCGGCCAGGCTGATGCGGTTGACGTTGCCCAGCAAGACCCAATGGTCGGAACTGTCGGCCACGCGCTTGCCCCACTGCACGCGCACGGCGCCATCCACGTTGACTCGTCCCACCCAGCCCTGCTGCACCATCTTGTCGAGCAGGGTTTCCATTTCTTCGAAACCCAGGCGCGTGCTGCGGCGGATCTCGGCCGCGCCCACCAGGGCCGAATCGGCGCAGTGGCAAGCCTGGTGCAGCACTTTCAGGATGGCGACGGCGTCGACGAACTCGCTGCCCGGCGCCGCTTCGTACCACCAGCGTTCATATTTTACGACGGGCAAGGCGGCCACCAGCAAGGCGCCCACCAGGGTAATCATCCAGCTCAGGTATATCCACACGAGGAACAGCGGCAAGGCGGCCAGCGCGCCGTAGATGCGCGAATACGTGGGGAATTCCTGGATGAATTCGCCGAAGCCGCGCTTGGCCACCTCGAACGCCAGCGCGGCCAGCAAGCCGCCCCAGGCCGCGTCGCGCCAGTCCACGTCGCGGTTCGGCACGGCGATGTACAGCAGGGTAAACGCCAGCATGGTCAGGCCGATCGACACCAGCGTATAAAACACGGCGCCGATGAAAGGCACGGCGCCCACCACGCCGCTGGTGGCCATGAAGAGGCGCGAGGTCACCGTCAGCGACACGCCCACCAGCAGCGGCCCCAGGGTGACGATGGCCCAGTAAACCAGTAGACGTTTGGTCCAGCGGCGCTCCTGGCGCACGCGCCAGATCCGGTTGAAGACGCGCTCGATCAAGCCCATCATGCCCACCGACGTGACGATCAGGGCGCCCGCGCCGATGGCCGACAGGCGCGTGGCCTTCGAGGCGAACGTGGTCAGATAATCGAGGATGGTGTTCGATATCCCCTTGGGCATCACGCTTTGCACGAAATAATCTTCCAGCGCGTGGCGGAAGGTATTAAACAGGGGGAAGGTGGTGAAGATCGCCAGGGCCAGTGTGAGCAGCGGCACCAGCGCGAACACGGTGGCGAACGTCAGGCTGCCGGCCACTTGCGGCAGGCTTTCCTCGCGCACGCGGCGGCGCGCGAACTGCAGCAGGTCGCGCGTTTCGGACCACGTCAGGCCGCGCACAATGTCGGCACCGACGTGCAGGGTGCGCCACAGGTATTGAAAGAACGGGAATATATATTTTGAAAACATGTGCAAAATCAGAACGGCGCCATGACAGCAGTCGTATCAGGCTGTAAAGCGCCCTATAATACCAATGATGAAGCCAACCAATCTGATTATTCTCGTATTGTTTTATTCACGCCATGGCGCCACGCGCCAGTTGGCCGAGCTGATAGCCCAGGGAGTGGAAAGCGTGCCCGGTTGCGATGCGCGCCTGCGCACCGTGCCCGCCGTCTCGACGGTGGCCGAAGCAACGGCGCCCGAGGTGCCGCCCGATGGCGCGCCCTATGTGGAACTGGAAGACTTGCAGGAATGCGCGGGCCTGGCCCTGGGCTCGCCCACGCGCTTCGGCAACATGGCCGCTGCCATGAAGTACTTCTGGGATGGCACGGCCAGCGACTGGCTGGCCGGCAGCCTGTCCGGCAAGCCCGCCTGCGTATTCACGTCCACGGGCAGCCTGCACGGCGGCCAGGAATCGACCCTGCTGTCGATGATGATCCCCCTCTTCCACCATGGCATGCTGGTCATGGGCCTGCCCTACACGCATCCCGAACTGATGACGACGTCCACGGGCGGCTCGCCGTATGGCGCCACGCACTGGTCGGGCATCGACGGCGACAAGACCCTGAGCGACGATGAAAAGCGATTGGCCATCGCCCTGGGCCGGCGCCTGGCGGAAACCGCCGCGAAACTGGCAGGCGCATGATGCACGGCGTACTGCACAAGTATTTTCACTGGGGCGCCATCGCCAGCCTCGTCACCCTGATCGTCTGGTGCGTGCTGTGGGAAACCGTCGTCGCCCCGCTGCAGCCGGGCGGCTCCTGGGTCGTCCTGAAGGCCGCGCCCCTGCTCATCCCACTGTACGGCGTCATCAAGCGCGACGTCTATACCCTGCAATGGTCGTCGATGGTGATCCTGCTGTACTTCACGGAAGGCGTGGTGCGCGGCTACAGCGACACGAACGCCACCTCGGCCCTGATGGCCTGGGGCGAAGCGGTTATCGTCTGCATCTACTTTGTCTGCGCCGTGCTGTATCTGCGTCCGTATAAAAAGGCGGCCAAGCGCATGGCCAAAGAGCTGCTGGAAAAAGTGAATAAAGTGAGCATCAAGAAATGACTGACCAAACAGATTTCCTCGCCGCCTGCCGCGACCTGCTGGGCGACAGCTACGTACTGACGCAGGACGCCGATACGGCACCCTTCCTCACCGACTGGCGCGACCGGTTTACGGGCAAGGCCCTGGCCGTGCTGCGTCCCGCCACGGTGGAACAGGTGGCGGGCGTGCTGCGCGCCTGCGCGCAATGGCAGGTGCCCGTCGTGCCACAGGGCGGCAACACAGGTCTGGTGCTGGGCAGCATTCCCGACGACGCCGGCACGGCCGTCGTGCTGTCGCTGGCGCGCCTGAACAGCATCCGCGCGCTCGATCCCGTCAACCGCACCATCACGGTGGATGCGGGCTGCATTTTGCAAACCATCCAGGAAGCGGCCAGCGCCGCCGGCTGTCTGTTCCCCCTGTCGCTGGCGGCCGAAGGCAGCTGCACCATCGGGGGGAATTTGGCGACGAACGCGGGCGGCACGGCCGTGCTGCGCTACGGGAATACGCGCGAGCTGTGCCTGGGCCTGGAAGTGGTCACGCCGCAGGGCGAGATCTGGAGCGGCTTGCGCGGCCTGCGCAAGGACAATACCGGCTACGATCTGCGCGACCTGTACATCGGAGCGGAGGGTACCTTGGGCGTCATCACGGGCGCGGTCATGAAGTTGTATCCACAGCCGAAAGCCTGCATCACGGCGCTGGCCGCCATGCCTTCGCCCGCCCACGCCCTGCGTTTATTAAGCCTGATGCAGGACCATTGCGGCGCCAGCCTGACGGGCTTTGAACTGATGTCGCAATACTGTTTGCAACTGGTGGCGGAACAGTTCCCGCAACTGCCGCGGCCTTTCGCGGAGCAGCATGGCCAGTACGTGCTGCTGGAATTATCGAGCAGCCAGTCCGAGGCGCACGCAGTGGAACTGCTGGAAGCGAGCATCGGCGCGGCACTGGAAGACGAATTGATAGCCGACGCCGTCGTCGCCAGCTCCGGGGCGCAGTCCGAGGGACTATGGCAGCTGCGTGAACACATCCCGCTGGCGCAGGCGCAGGCGGGCAAGAACATCAAGCACGATATCTCGCTGCCGATTTCCTGCATCGCCGACTTCATCGCCGTCACCGATGCGGCCCTGGCAACGGCCTTCCCCGGGTGCCAGCTCGTGTGCTTCGGCCACCTGGGCGATGGCAACCTGCACTACAACGTGGCGCCGCCCGCCGGCATGGCGGACCGCGACTTCCTGGCCAACCAGGATGCGATCAACCGCATCGTGCATGACCAGGTCCACGGCTTTGGCGGTTCGATTTCGGCCGAACACGGCATCGGCGCGCTGAAGAAGGACGACCTGGCCCGCTACAAGTCGCCGCTGGAACTGCAGCTGATGCGCGCTGTCAAACAGGCGCTGGACCCGCAGAACATCATGAATCCAGGGAAGATATTGTGAAATCGCCGTCCCTCCTGCTATATGCCATGGTCTTGCTGGCCGGCTCCGCCGGTGCGCAGGACGTCTACAAATGCGTGCAGGATGGCCAGACCAGTTACAGCGCCACGCCCTGCACGGGTGGGCAATTGCAGATACTGGAAGTCCCCTCGCCTCCGCCCGCCGTCGACAAGGGTGCGGCCACGCGCCAGGAACGGGTGGCCAGTCAGTTGGAGGCGGCACGCAAGAAGCAGGAAAATCTGGCTGACCAGGCGCGCGAACGGGCCGCCAAGCAGAAGGAAACGCGCGACAAGCATTGCGCGCAGCTGCGTCTGGAACAGAAATGGGCGGCACAGGACGCCGTCGGCGCGGGCGATAAAACCCGCGACGCGGCGCAATTGAAAGCGCGGCGCGCCGATGAACGCCTGGCCGTCGAATGCCTGAATTGAGTGCGCCGCTGGCCAGCCCGGCGACGACGCGCCTGCTGTCGCGCTGGCTGCTGCTGGGCGAATGGCGCTTTCACCCCGTGCGCGCCCTCGTCGCCATCCTGGCCATCGCCATCGGCGTGTCGCTGGGCTTTGCCATCCACCTGATCAACGCGGCGGCCTTCAATGAATTTTCCACGGCCGTCAAAAGCCTGTCCGGCCAGGCCGACGTCCAGGTGGCCGGGCGCGAAGCGCTGTTCGATGAAGCCATCTACCCGTGGCTGGCGCAGCGCGACGGCGTGGCCGTGGCCTCGCCCGTGCTGGAGCTGCAAGCCACGGTGGCCGGCAAGAAGGACGGCGGCCCGCTGCACATCCTGGCGCTCGACGTCTTCCGCGCCGGCTTCATCTCGCCCGATCTGATCGGCGCGCCGGCCGAAGGCCAGCCTTTCGACACCTTGGCCGACGACGCCGTCTTTCTGTCGCCGGCCGCCTTGCGCTGGCTGGCCGTGGCCGAAGGCGGCCAGGTCGCCCTGCAATCGGGCACGGGCACGGTGTCCCTGCGCGTGGCCGGTTCGCTGCAGGGCGCGCGCGCCGGCCAGCGCATCGCCGTGATGGATATCGGCGCGGCGCAGTGGCGCTTCAACAAGCTGGGCAAGCTGTCGCGCATCGACTTGAAACTGCGCCAGGGCGTGAACCGCGACGCCTTCCAGGCGGACCTGGCGCGGACGCTGGAAGCGCAGTATCCGGGGCGTTTCCAGGTGGGCCAGCCCAATGACGAAAACCAGAATAGCCGCAACAATAACCTGAGCCGCGCCTACCGCGTCAACCTGACGGTGCTGGCCCTCGTCGCCCTGTTTACGGGCGCCTTTTTGGTCTTTTCCACGCAGGCCCTGTCCGTCATCCGCCGCCGCGGCCAATTCGCGCTGCTGCGCGTGCTGGGCATGGAGCGGGGCCAGTTGCTGCGCCAGGTGCTGCTGGAAGGCGCCAGCCTCGGTGTCGTCGGTGCGGCTCTCGGCATCGCCGGCGGTTACGCCATGGCCGCCGTGGCCCTGCGCTTTTTCGGCGGCGACCTGGGCGCCGGCTATTTCGCGGGCGTGCAGCCGCAGGTGCAATTCACGCCCGTCGCCGCCTTCGTCTACTTCGCGCTGGGCCTCGGCGTCGCCTTGCTGGGCTGCGCCGCGCCCGCGCTGGAAGCGGCCCGCGCCGCCCCCGCCATCGCCCTGAAATCGGGCAGCGAGGAAGTCGTGACGACGCGCCTGGCAAAAACCTGGCCGGCGCTGGCCTGTTTGCTGCTGGCCGGCGCCTTGACCTTCCTGCCACCCGTGTTCGAGCTGCCCCTGTTCGGCTACCTGTCCATCGCGCTGCTGCTGATCGGCGCCATCGCCCTGATGCCGCAACTGGCCGCCGTCGTCTTCCGTTTTCTGCAGCGCGCCTGGCTGCGCACGGAAACGAGCAAACATGCGCCCGTGCGCAGCCTGACCCTGGCGCGCCTGGCGAACGCCTCGGGTCAGGCCGGCATCGCCCTCGGCGGCGTGCTGTCGAGCTTTAGCCTGATGGTGGCGATGGCCATCATGGTGTCGAGTTTCCGCGTCTCCGTCGATGACTGGCTGCTGCAGATCTTGCCCGCCGACGTGTATGCGCGCACGGCCGCCAGCGGCGGCACGGCAGGCTTGAACCCGCGCGAACAGGCGAGCATCACCGCCTTGCCCGAGGTGGCCAGGGTGGATTTCCAGCGCGTGCGTTCGCTGTCGCTGGCGCCGGACCGCCCGAACGTGGCGCTGCTGGCGCGCCCCATCAATTTGCAAGACCCGGGCAAGAGCATGGTGCTGGTGGGCGACACCCTGCCCGTGCCCAATGGCGCGAAACCCGTGTGGCTATCCGAGGCGGCAGCCGATCTGTATAACGTCAAGCCTGGCCAGCAGATCGCCCTGCCGCTGGCGGGCGGCTCGCACCAGTTCTTCGTCGCCGGCATCTGGCGCGACTATGCGCGCTCGTCCGGCGCCATCCAGATGCCGCTCGACGATTACCGCGCCCTGACCGGCGACAATGACGTGAGCGATGCGGCCCTGTGGCTGGCCAAGGATGTCACGGGTGACGAACTGCAGCAGCGCCTGAAAAGCCTGCCGTTTGGCGCCAGCCTGGAAGTGTCAAACCCGTCGGCCATCCGCGCCCTGAGCCTGCAGATTTTCGACCGCAGCTTCGCCGTCACCTATCTGCTGGAAGCGATCGCCATCGTCATTGGCCTGTTCGGCGTGGCCGCCACGTTTTCCGCGCAAACCCTGGCGCGCGCGCGCGAATTCGGCATGCTGCGCCACGTCGGCGTGACGCGCGGCCAGATCTTGTCCATCCTGGCGCTCGAAGGCGGCGCGCTGACGGCGCTGGGCATCGCCACCGGTTTTGTCCTGGGCCTGTTGATCAGCTTTGTGCTCGTCTTCATCGTCAATCCCCAATCGTTTCACTGGACCATGCAGCTGCACCTGCCGTGGCCCCTGATCGCCACGGTGGCCGGCGCTCTGCTGACGGCGGCCGCCGCCACGGCGCTGATCGCGGGCCGCCAGGCACTGTCCGCTGGCCCCATCCGCGCCGTCAGGGAGGACTGGTAATGCGCCATACTTTCATCTTGTTGCTTGCGCTGGCCTTGCCTGCGTTGGCCGCGCCGCCCGCCTTCGCCCCCGTCACGCCGCTGCCGGCCGGCCAGACCCTGCGCCTGCCGCACGACTTCGGCGCCCATCCCGCCTATAAAACGGAATGGTGGTATGCCACGGGCTGGGTAAAAACCGCCGGCGGCGAGCAGCTGGGCTACCAGGTAACCTTCTTTCGCAGCGCCACGGCCACCGACGCGGACAACCCCAGCGCGTTTGCACCGAAACAGCTGATCATCGGCCATGCGGCCCTGTCCGACCCGAAGGTGGGCAAGCTGCTGCACGACGAGAAAAGCGCGCGCGAAGGCTTCGGCCTGGCCTACGCCAAGGTGGGTGACACGGACGTGAAGCTCGACGATTGGCGCATGCGGCGGCAAAAAGACGGCAGCTACCGGGTCAGCCTGGCCGCGCGCGAATTCAACTTGCAGCTGACCCTGGCCCCCACCCAGGCCGTGCTGCTGCAGGGCGAGAACGGTTATTCGCGCAAGGGCGCGCGGCCCGCGCAATCGAGTTACTACTACAGCGAGCCGCAGCTGCGCACGACGGGCACGATCGCGCGCGCGGGCGCCAAGCCGGAAGCCGTGACGGGCACCACCTGGCTCGATCACGAGTGGTCAAGCCAGGTGCTCGATGCAGATGCCAGCGGCTGGAACTGGATAGGCGCCAACCTCGATGACGGCGGCGCCCTGATGGCCTTCCAGATCCGCAGCAAGACAGGTGCTAAACTATGGGCGCACGCGACATGGCGCGATGCCTCCGGTAAGATGACGCAGTTCGCGCCTGGCGACGTCGATTTCACGCCCACGCAGCTGTGGCGCTCGCCCCGCACGCAGGCAGAATACCCGGTCGCCACCGAGATCCGCACTGGCCCCACGCGCTGGCACATCAAGCCGCTGCAGCCGGACCAGGAACTCGATTCGCGCCGCTCGACGGGGGCCGTGTACTGGGAAGGCGCCGTGACGGTGGAGCGCGACGGCCAGCCGGTGGGCCGCGCCTACCTGGAGATGACGGGCTATGTCCAGCCGATGAAGTTATAAGCACTACCGAATATGTAAATCAAAGCGAAAAACAATGACAACCAGCACAGAAACAGGCAGCACCAGTTCAACAACCGCCGCAAGCACCGCACCCACGCCCGACACTGGCACCAGCCGCGAACTGAAAAAAGGCAGCCTGGCCGCCTTCAAGGGCTTGATGCCTTTCCTGACGCCGTACCGCAAGCAGTTCTTCCTGGCCGGTATCGCGCTGGTGGTGGCCGCCGCCTCGACCCTGGCCATTCCTGCCGCTTTCAAGCAGATGATCGACCTCGGTTTCGGCGGCGCGGCCGGCTCGAGCAGCATACAGCACGTCGACCTGGTCTTCCTTGCCCTGTTTGGCGTGGCGTCCATCCTGGCGCTGGCCACGGCCGCGCGCTTCTACACGGTGTCGTGGCTGGGCGAACGGGTCACGGCCGACATCCGCAGCGCCGTGTACCGCCACGTGGTCACGCAAAGCCCCGCCTTCTTTGAAACGACGCAGACGGGCGAAGTCCTGTCGCGCATCACCACCGACACGACCCTGATCCAGGCCGTCGTCGGCACCAGCATCTCGATGGCGCTGCGCAATGTGCTGCTGTTCCTCGGCGGCCTGGTGATGCTGTTCGTCACCAGCGCCAAGCTGGCCGGCATCATCATCGGCCTGCTGATCCTCGTCGTCGTGCCCATCATCGTCTTTGGCCGCCGTGTGCGCAAGCTGTCGCGCGATTCGCAAGACCGCATCGCCGACGCGTCGGCCATGGCCGGCGAAATCCTCAACGCCATGCCCACCGTGCAGGCATTCACACACGAGAAAATCGAATCGAAGCGCTTCGGCGACTCCGTCGAAGGCGCCTTCATGACAGCCATGCGCCGCATCCGCGCCCGCGCCCTGCTCACCATGATCGCCATCCTGCTCGTCTTCGGCACCATCGTGTTCGTGCTATGGCTCGGTGCGCGCGCCGTGCTGGAAGGCTCGATGACGGGCGGAGACCTGGGCCAGTTCATCCTATACGCCTCCATCGTGGCCGGCGCCATCGGCGCCCTGTCCGAGGTGATGGGCGAAGCCCAGCGCGCGGCCGGCGCCACCGAGCGCCTGCTGGAACTGATGGCCGTCAAATCGGAAATCGAATCCCCGGCCACGCCGCTGCCGCTGCCCGCGCGCGCCGCCACCGGCGCCGCGCTGTCGCTCGACGACGTGATGTTCTCGTACCCGTCGCGTCCCGATACCCACGCGCTCGACCACGTCAGCCTCGACATCCGCGCTGGCGAAACGGTGGCCGTCGTCGGCCCGTCCGGCGCCGGCAAGACCACGCTGTTCCAGCTGTTCCTGCGCTTCTATGATCCGCAAAGCGGCAGCATCCGCCTCGATGGCGTCGATATCAAGCAGCTGGACCTGCACACCCTGCGCGACGCCATCGGCATCGTGCCGCAGGATACCGTGATCTTCTCGGCCGACGCCATGGAAAACATCCGCTATGGCCGCGCCGGCGCCAGCGACGCGGAAGTGATCGCGGCCGCGAAGATGGCGGCCGCCCACGAATTCATCGAGCGCCTGCCGAACGGCTACAAATCGTTCCTCGGCGAACGGGGCGTGCGCCTGTCCGGCGGCCAGCGCCAGCGCATCGCCATCGCCCGCGCCCTGCTGAAAAACCCGCCGCTGCTGCTGCTCGACGAAGCGACGAGCGCGCTGGACGCGGAATCGGAACGCCTGGTGCAAAAGGCGCTGGAAGCGGCGATGGTGGGGCGCACCACGGTCATCATCGCGCACCGCCTGGCCACCGTCCAGCGGGCCGACCGCATCATCGTCATGGAAGACGGCAAGATCGTCGAGACAGGCACGCACGCGTCACTGGTCGCATTGGGTGGCATCTATGCGAATCTGGCGGCCCTGCAATTCCATCACGTACAACTCAATTAAACAGAACCATCATGAACGCACTTTTCCACGCCAACCTGGGCATCACCGATTTCTGGACCTTTTTACTGGGGACGATTTTCATCGTCATCCTGCCCGGCCCCAATTCCATGTATGTGCTATCGGTCGCGGCCCAGCGCGGCGTGCGCACCGCCTACCAGGGCGCCTTCGGCATCTTCGCCGGCGACCTGATATTGATGGTGCTGTCGGCCTGCGGCGTGGCCTCCCTGCTGAAAGCCAGCCCTGCCCTCTTCTACGTGGTGAAATACATCGGCGCGGCCTACCTGGGCTGGATCGGCCTGCAAATGCTGATCGGCTGCTGGCGCAAGCTGCGCGCGCCCGCGCCGGCCGACGGTGAAGCGCCTGCCGCGCCAGCGCCCGTGAAAGAAAGCGATCCATTCCGCAAGGCGCTGATCATCAGCCTGATGAATCCGAAAGCCATTTTGTTCTTCATCTCGTTCTTCATCCAATTCGTCGATCCGGCCTTCCCGAATCCCGTGCTGTCCTTCGTCGGCCTGGGCCTGATTTGCCAGGTGATCAGCTTTAGCTACCTGACGGCCATCATCTTTGTCGGCGCCCGCCTGGCCGACACCTTCCGCCGCCGTCGCCGCCTGTCGGCCGGCATGGGCGGCGGCGTGGGCGCCATGTTCATCGGCTTTGGCGCGAAACTGGCCACGGCCACCTTGTGAGGAAAACACCGTGAACGAGCTTGAGCTGCGCCAGCGCTGCCATACTGTCCTGCCCGGCCACCGCCAGCCAACGCCAGCGGCCACCTTTACCGCCATGGCCGCCTGGTGCGACGCCAACGCTGTTGCACACGACACCTATGGCGAAGGCGCGCTGATCGAACAGTTCGAGAACAAGATCGCCAGCCTGCTCGGTTTCGAGGCGGCCGTGTTCTGCATCACGGGCACCATGACGCAGGTCACCGCCTTGCGCCTGGCGTGCCAGGACCGGGGCTCGCGCCTGGTGGCGCTGCACCCGACCTCGCACATCCTGCGCCACGAGCGCGGCAACCACGAATTGCTCGACCACTTCAAAGGTCTGATACTGGGCGACCCGCACCGTCCGTGGACGGTGGACGACCTGCGCGCCGTGCCCGATGCCTTGGGCGCCGCGCAGGTCGAGCTGCCGATGCGCGAAATCGGCGGCCAGTGCCCGTCGTGGGACGCATTGAACGACATCAAGCGGCACTGCCGCGAGCAGAACATCCATTTGCACATGGATGGCGCGCGCCTGTGGGAAGCGCAAGCGGGTTTTGGCCAGTCCCTGCCCGCCATCTGCGGCGGCTTCGATTCCGTCTACGTGTCGCTGTACAAGGGCATCGGCGGCCTCGGCGGCGCCGTGCTGGCCGGCAGCCGCCCGTTTGTCGAACGGGCGCGCGAGTGGTTCCGCCGCCAGGGTGGCAATATCGTGCACCGCACGCCCTACGTGGTGGCCGCCGCCATGCAGTTCGACGCGCGCCTCGCCGCCATGCCGCAGTATTTTGCGCGCACGCAGTGGCTGTACGCGCTGCTGCGCGATTTTCCATCGATTGCCGTCAATCCCGCCGCCCCGCAAGCCAACATGCTGCACCTGCACTTGCCAGTCTCGCGCGAGCGGGCCATCGCGATCCGCAACCAGGTGGCGGAAGACCACGGCATCTGGCTGTTCGGCCGCGCCAGCCACGCCGCCCTGCCCGGCCACAGCGTGGTGGAATGGTATGTAGGGGATAACTTGCTGGACCTGCCCGACGACACCGTGCGGCTGGCCTTGACCCTGCTGGACCAGGCGATGCGCATCAAAGCCTGAACGGGGTCGGTCGGGTTAGCGCGCAGCGCGTAAGCCGACAACATCCGAAAACCCATGAAAGGCTGGGGTCAGACCCAGCGGGTCTGACCCCGAAAAAAAAGCGCCCGAAGGCGCTTTTTTCATTTCATGGCGACCGGGTCGGCCGCCACTACCTGCTTAGAACTTGTAGTTGTAAGCGAGACCGATCAACTGCATGCGGGTCTTGAACAGGCCCTTGGTGGTTTCACCGTTGCCGGTGCAGCCAGGGGTCACCGGCGAGCAGTCATTCTTGTAGTTGACGTTGGCATCCTTGAAGTCGATGAAGCTGTAAGCCAGGTCGAGCGAGGAATTGGCGTTCAGCTTCCAGTTCGCGCCGATCGAGTACTGCATGCGGTCGCTGTCCGGCAGCGCTGGATGACGCAGCTCGGCGCTGCGCACTGGCGCCTGGTCGTGGGCGATACCGGCGCGCAGCAGCAGGTTTTCGCTGTACTTGTAGTTGGTGCCCAGCGAGACGCGGTAGGTGTTCTTCCACTGCTGGCGGATGCGCTCGGCGCCTTCGGCCGTCGGCGGGAACTGGATGTCCAGGTTCTGCAGGCGCGAAGTGCGGGTCCAGGTGACGTCGCCCATCAAGGCCCAACGGTCATCCATCTGATGGAAGGCGTTGATCGACAGGGTTTCCGGCGTGCGCACTTCCACCAGCGCCTTGGAATTGACCTTGTTCGATGCCTTGGCGATGAAGGCATTGACGGCGGCGTTGTCCGACACTTGCGAGAAGTCCCAGATCGTGTCGCCTTTCAGCTTGTGCGAAATCGACGAACGGTAGGAAATACCGAAACGCGTGCCTTCATTCATCTGGTACAGGTAGCCCAGGTTGAAGCCGAAGCCCCAGTCGTCGCCATCCATCGATGCGTGGCCATCCTTGGCGCCCTTCAGCGCGGCGCCGGCTGCCTGCGCGGCGGCCAGTCCCTGCGTCTTGGCGATATTGGCCAGGAAGGCTTGCGACGCGGCTGGCGCGTGCTGGGCCAGGAAGGCCACGGAACCCGGCACGTCAACCGCTTGGCCCAGTTCCGCCTTCATGTGTTCAGCGGTGACGCCGAAACCGAAGGAATGGTGTTCATTGACCTTGAAGGAAACGGAAGGATTCAGGGCGATCGCTTCGAGCTTGATGTTGGTGATCGCATAGCGGCCGCTCCAGTCATTGCCGTAATCGAGCTTGGCGCCGTACGGCACGAACAAGCCCATGCCGACGGTCCATTGCTCATTGAGCTTCTTGCTCGCATACAGGGCTGGCGCGAAGACGGCGTCCGGCGCGTAGTCCTTGGTCGTGCCGCCCGGATTGCGGCCGGTGAAAGTCTTCGAACCCGTGTCCTGGTAAGTCGAATGCGGTACCACCAGGGTGCCGCCGCCCAGGAATTGCGTGCCTTCCAGGCGCGACATGCCGGCCGGGTTGTAGAAAATGGTCGATGCGTCGGCCGCTTCCGCGCCGCTGGCATCGGCCGAGCCTTGCGCGGAAACGCTTTGCGAGCCAAAACGGTAGCCCGATGCTTGTGCGGTGGAGGAGATGCCGGCGAACGCGGCAACGATCAGGAGGGGCAGATATTTATGTTTCAAGTTAGTCTCTCTTTATTATATGAAGGTCTTCGGCACACTGTCGCGGGCATCTCAAGCCGCCCCGTCTTGCACTTTTCTTGCCGCCGTGAACTCCAATTCACTGACGGCATGAGCGAAGCATATAATATTTTTTAGAAAAAAGCGAACGTTCGCTCTTTTTATGAAACAGCGTTGTTTTCCACACCAATCACGGCGTTCTACAGGGCCAGCGCCGGGGCTGGAAGCGGTATCAGAAAGCGCTGGTGCATCAGCGCCAGCATCTGTTCGGCGGGTACGGGGCGCGAGATGAAATAGCCCTGCACTTCGTTGCACTGCAGCGTGCGCAGGATGTCGAGCTGCTCGCGCGTCTCCACCCCTTCGGCCACCACGCTCATGCCCAGCGCATGCGCCATCGACAGGATGGCGCGCACGAAGACTTCGCCCTGCTCCGAGCGGCCCAGCTCCATGGTGAAGGCGCGGTCGATCTTCAAGCCATCCATGGCGAACTTCTGCAGCTGCGACAGCGACGAGTATCCGGTGCCGAAATCGTCCACCAGCAGGCGCACGCCCAGCGCGCGGATGGCCGACAGCTGCTCCACGGCGCGGTTCTGTTCATCCATCATGGCCGATTCCGTGATTTCCACCTCGATCAGGCGCGCATCGATGCGGTGGCGCGCCAGCGCGGACGCCAGCACCTGGTGCACGTCGCCACGGCCGAACTGGCGCGCCGAGACGTTGATCGACACGGGCACCAGTTCCAGCCCGCTGGCCTGCCAGCGCGCCATCTGCAGGCACACCTTCTCGATGACGACTTCGCCCAGCTGCGAAATCAGGCCGCTGCTCTCGGCCACGGGGATGAATTCCAGCGGCGGCACCATGCCGTGCTGCGGATGGTGCCAGCGCACGAGCGCCTCCATGCTGCACAGCTGCCCGCTCATGGCGTCGACCCGCGGCTGGTAGACGACGAGGAACTGGTCCTGCTCCAGCGCCGCCACCAGGCTTTGCTCGAGTTCGCGGCGGCTGCGGATGGTTTCGAACAGTTCGGGCTGGAAGAAGCGGTGATGGCCCTTGCCCGCCACTTTGACGGCATACATGGCGATGTCGGCGTTCTTCAGCAGCACGTCCGTTTCCGCGCCATCGCGCGGATACAGGCTGATGCCGATCGAGGCGCCCATCTTGTGGCGCTCGCTGCCCAGGTAGAACGGCTCGTCGAAGGCGATGGCGATGCGCTGCGCCACCTGCTCGGCGCGGCTGTCGTCTTCCACGGGGTCGAGCACGACGACGAATTCGTCGCCGCCCAGGCGCACCACGTGGTCGCCCGGCCTCAGCACGGCCTTCAGGCGCAAGGAGGCGGCGCGCAGCACTTTATCTCCCTCGGCGTGGCCCTGCGTATCGTTGATATCCTTGAAGCCGTCGAGGTCGATGAACAGCAGCGCCAGCATGCGCCGCGCGATGGCGGCCCGGCCCAGGGCGCCGGGCAGGAATTGCTGCAGCCAGTAGCGGTTGGGCAAGCCCGTCAAGCCATCCTCGTTGGCCAGGCGGCGCAAGTCGTGCTCGTGCTCCTTGGCCGTGCTGATGTCTTGCAGGGTGACGGCCAGGCGGTCGCCGCTGCGCACCACGCGCCGGCGTATCCAGCGCAGCTTGAAGGGGTTGCCTTCCGGCAGCTCGATCTCTTCCTCGGAAAAACCGGAAACCATGGCGGCCCGGTAATTATGGATCAGGTCGCGGAAATACGGCTCATGGGCGCGCGACTGCAGGCGCATGCCCAGCAATTGTTCGCGCCGCACGCCAAAATAGCCGGCGCCCGGCTCGTTGCAGTCGACCATCTCGAAATCGAGGATGCTGCCGTCCGCGCCGCGCAGGGCGGCAATGATATAAAAGCCGTCGCTCGTGCCTTCGGTGGCCATGCGGTAGGCATTGCGCACGCCTTCGGACTGGTGGTGGCGCCACGCCAGGCGCAGCGACAGCATGGTGGCGATGGCGGTAAAGGCCAGCAGCAGCATGGTGACGGCCAGGGCGATGCCGATATAAATCGTGCGCGTTTCCTCGTAGGGATGCAGCATTTCGCCGTCCGACAATCCGACCACGGCCGTGAACGGATAGGCTTTCAGCGCCTGCCATCCCACGTAGCGGCTTTGCTTGTCGGAAAAAGCGATCCTGCCGCCCGAATGCAGGGCGCCGCTCTCCGTTTCCAGGAAGCTGGTGTCGAGGAATGGCGTGCCCTGGGCGCTTTGGGCCGGCAGCACGCGCGAGCCGAGACGTGTGCTGAACAGCTCGCCCTCCTCGCCCACCATGGCCGACATGCCGAACTTGCCGAAACTGACGCTGTTATAGAATTCGGAAAAATAGCCGGAATGAATCGAGATCAGCAGCACGCCGTCGAAATTGCCATCCTCGTCTTCCAGCCGGCGCGTGAAATGCACGAGGCTTTCGTCGGCGCCGGGCACCGTGGCCTGATCGTTCACATTGGCGGCATTGGCCCGCCCCAGCGCGATGCGCAGGGCGCTGGAATTGCTGCGCCAGTGCCGCAGCAGGAAATCGCTGCGCTCGTTGACCCGCAGGCGCTGCAGCGGCGCCGTGGCCGTCACGGGATGCCCCTTGCGGTCGAGGATGGCGACGATGGCAAATTGCGGCAAGGCATACATGCCCTGCGTCTTCAATTGGTCGAGCCGCAGCTGGCCGCGCGAATTTTCCCATTCATACTTGAGCTGCAAGGTCAGCTGGTCCATCTGCTCCAGGGTGCGCAGCAGATACTGGCCATACGCTTTCGACAGCGAAGACACGCTGTCGAGCGCTTGCTGCTGCGCCACCTTCTTTTCCGCCTCCAGCTGCAGCAAGGTGGCCGTCCACAGCACGGCGCACAGCACCAGTCCCAGCAGGGGCCAGGCCAGGATCAGGCGCAAGTTAGCCTTGAGAAAATCGGCCCTGCTCATCTCCACCATGGCGCCGTTATTATTGTTTACAAATTGTCGCAAGAACATGGTGCAGCGTCTGCCGTTTCTGTGTATTTCTTTAAGGACACACAAATTACCACAGAGTCATGTTTGCAGGTAAGACAGCAGCGTAATTATGTACGTGACCCGCAGCCCGCCTGTCGCGCCTGCGTTACAATCACCATCCTTACCGTTGGAGAAATACATGCAGCAATACCAAGATTTGATCAAGACCGTGCTCGAAACGGGCAGCTGGCAAGACAACCGCACGGGCATCCGCACCCTGAGCGTGCCCGGCGCCATGATGCGTTTCGACTTGGCCAACGGCAACTTCCCTGCCGTGACGACCAAGAAACTGGCTTTCAAATCCGTGATCGGCGAATTGTGCGCCTTCCTGCGCGCTTCGCGCAACGCGGCCGAGTTCCGCGCGCTGGGCTGCAAGGTCTGGGATCAGAACGCCAATGAAAATGCGCAATGGCTGGCCAACCCCTACCGCGAAGGCGAGGATGACCTCGGTCCCGTGTACGGCGTGCAATGGCGCCAGTGGCCTGCGTATAAACTGCTCGACGCCGCCCAGCCCGCGCAAATCGCCGACGCGCAAGCGAACGGCTTTGCGCTCGTTGCTCCCATCGTCGAGGACGGCGTGCAAAAAGTGCTGCTGTACAAGGCTGTCGACCAGTTGCGCGAATGCCTGGACACCATCATGACGAACCCGGGCAGCCGGCGCATCCTGTTCCACGGCTGGAACCCGGCCGTGCTCGATGCCGTCGCCCTGCCCGCCTGCCATGTCTATGTTAGGTACAAACGTTTCGCGCGGCCACGGCGCCCCGCAAACACAAGCGGTCGGGGGAAGCGTGCGCTGATAACGTTTCGCGCGTGCTCGGCGAGTGCTCCCAAGGCCGCAGGTACGTGCTTACGATGCGAGTCTTAACATTGAACATCCTAAAGCTGGCACATCGAACCCTTAACCTACCCTCGTCAGCATTTGGATTCTGAGCTGGCAACGACAACGAAATATAAAATGAAACAATACTTAGAGCTAATCAACACCATTTTTACTACAGGTACTTGGCAAGAGAACCGGACTGGAATTCGGACCTTAAGCATACCAGGTGCGATGATGCGTTTCGACTTGCAGAAGGATGGGTTTCCTGCAGTCACAACTAAGAAGCTGGCCTTTAAATCAGTGATTGGCGAATTAGTTGGTTTCTTGCGCGCCACGCGGAATGCGTCAGAATTTCGAGCCCTAGGCTGCAAAGTGTGGGACCAAAATGCAAATGAGAACGAGCAATGGTTGGCGAATCCATACCGTCTGGGTCCGGATGACCTTGGTCCAGTGTATGGCGTGCAATGGCGTCAGTGGCCAGGATATAAACTAATTGACTCCAAGAGCACAGAGCAAATTTCCCACGCAAAAGAGCGCGGCTATCGAGTAGTCTCGATTATTCAGGACGAAGGTGTCGAGAAGGTTCTATTGTACAAGGCCATAGACCAAATTCGGGAATGTCTGGACACCATTATTAAGGACCCCGGCAGCCGGAGGATACTCTTCCACGGGTGGAATTGCGCCGACCTCGACTCGGTCGCTCTTCCCGCGTGTCATCTTTTGTATCAATTTATTCCAAATACCATCACGAAGGAAATTTCACTTTGCTTATATATTAGGAGTAACGACGTTGGTTTAGGTACACCGTTCAATTTGGCCGAAGGTGCAGCTTTATTACACTTAATTGGTCGTTTGACGGGATACCAGCCACGATGGCTCACCTATTTCATCGGCGATGCCCATATTTACGAGAATCATGTAGAGATGCTAAAGGAGCAATTAACTAGAGAACCTCTACCGCCACCGAGACTTGTAATTTCGGACCGAGTACCCGAATATGCGGCAACTGGAAAATATCAGCCGGAATGGTTGGAATTAATTACGCCAGAAGACTTTAGCCTTTTCGAATATAATCATCATCCTGCCATTAAAGCGCCAATGGCAGTGTAGTCAACATCACCCCATTGCGGCTGACAGATACTTGTCCATGAAATTGTATATTAAATTAATTTTAATGTTCTCTATTTAATGCAATGGGGTTTGTTGGGGAACTGGTGATGGAATCACCTAAGTTGCTTTTGCTGTCGAGCCTTAAGCTCCTGGTCCAAATAGTATTTGAGCGAATTTAAGTTGCTATGACCTACTATTTCTGATACCCGCAATAACAAAAGCTCTACCGAAAGCATATTCAGGCTGCCATGTAGCTCTATATGTTCGTCAAGAAATTTAGCGACTAGCTTCGTTATAAATCGCGCGCGTGCGCGATGTACAGTCAAATGACGCTCCGAATCGGAAAACGCTTTGGAGAGGATACCGCTCACGTACGGTAAGCTCAACGCTCTACCGCTGGTATGTGATATAAAAATACGGTCTATTTGGATGGGCGCCGGGTATGCCTCGACCACCTGTTGCCTCCATGTTTCTACATAGTCTAGGGTATTGACAATCAACTCGGGGTGGACGGGAACAACTCTTTTTTTATTTCCTTTGCCTATCACTTCAATTTGGTAGGTCAACCCTTGCCTGTCGAGGGCTAGAATTGTTCCCATGGTTGGAAGTTGGGTAACAGATAATGATAGAAATTCCGCACGCCGCAGTCCCACAGCCGCGGCCCAACGAAGCATTAGGATATTCCTCTCTGCCAGCCCGGGGTTCTTTGAGCGCGAAAGGACCGCAAACGCGTCATCCATCTCGCTGGATGTAGGGACAGGCTTAAATTTCTGCCCGGGGACTCGATAAAGGAGATTTGAGCTAATCCTCGAAAAATCTCCATTGCCACCTGATTCCAATGAAATAGCAGGCCTATAGCATAAGGCGAGAGAAGGAATGCCGATTACTTCAAATATATAATTGTTTGACTGCGCCCACAGATAGAATCGATACACCGTCGTTAATTTTGCGTTGACCGTTCTACGTTCTAAATTGTTTCCAATCTCTCCGTCAAGATTTCGCCATTTCTTTAGCAAGCTATCGTTAGCGTCCGTCCAGGCGCGACGTCTCGAAATTAGAAAATTCCAATAGTTGGCCATCGTATATGCGTATTGATGTACGCTCGCCAATTCCAAATTACCTGTCAAAAGATGTCTAAACCAATCCGTCACGGCATCAACGATATTAAAGTCCGGTCCGATTAGAGCCGGAACATTTGCATAATAATTTCCATCAAGGCAACAAGTACTGTCAGAGAAGATAATTTTAGCCTTTTTCATAGTTTCTTATTTTATTCTAGTTATAGACGGCACCCCCCGTTTGAGGACCGAAACATTCTTTCTAAGCTCCGCTATTTCGCGCAGCAACGTGGCGTGATTTTTCTCTCTGCTCTTATGTTCAACTGCTAGTATTTCAAGTTGGTTACGTAATTCGTGAACACGCGATACGAGAGCATCGTTCATCCTCTTTAATACGGAATTGGCTTCCCCTAAATTTTCTATCACTTGAGTTGCCGATGGTCTCGGCTTCTTAGGCTTTTTTTGCTGGCGACGTAGCCTCCCCAAGAGGCCATCGAGTTCCATTATTTTGTCGTGATTTTGGGGCGAGCTTTTTAAATTTAGCGTATTTGGACTACCGATTAAATTCAGCTCTAATGATTCATCTGACCATTTTCGAAATTGTGTCATACTTGTTGGAACGAACGCTCCAGGAGGAATCCCTTCGAGCACATATTTCCTTAATACAACCAACTTCTTCTCAATCTCATTCCGGGCCGCCAGGCGCCGGCCAGCATTAGACGATGGCAAATTCATTTGTCAATTCTTATTTATAAAGAGTTTCGCAAGAATGATTTAATTACAGCCAAACGGCTTGCCAAAACGTTCCTAATAATCTTTGAGAAAAACAGATTCTCCACTTTAGCCGTTAGGTCACGTTCTAGCTCGGCCCAATGCTCCAATTTAGTATTATCCGTAAAATGAAAGAAACATCCCGCACAAGTTGTCTCGTCTGAACCTGATGTGTCTGGAGACCCGTCAGGCTGCAATCGCCGGCTAGAGTTTTCCTCTCGTTGACAGTTTGAACGTCGGATGTTCGACAACGATGACGACGCGCCACAATACCCCCAGGGAGTGCCCTTAAAATTTAAGTTTCGGTCTTCCACCATGCGTATTATTTTCCGCTCCATATCGGTTGAATCCATTATGTCGACACTCTTTCTCATACGTTCAATCAATCGATTCAGTGACTTACCGAAGGTACCCGTGGGTTGAATATCACCACCCTCAATAGATTTAAGTTTTTCGACGGTTAAACGATGATACTCCTCACCGAGTATTCTTCTCATTTCAGTATCTCGAACATACACCATGGTCATCCTAATATTAAAATGACGAAGGTGATAACTGAGCGCTCCCAAATCTCCTCGCTCAAACCTCCACACAAATAAAATAGCGAATATCCGTCTAAATTGATGAGGCGCAAATTTCCACTCATAAAATACTCCTTCGCGCTCAATTTTCGGGACCTTCACGAAGCGCGCGAATGACTGAAGCGAAAATTTTATCGAAAACTCTGTATACGTCTTTGTTTTACCATTTATCACTGGTGTTATAAATAACCTATTTATCTCCTCCTTGCCTTGGATAACGCTTCTTAATCTATCCATTATAGCGACAGCCGAAGCCACCAACTTAGGGCAAGGAGTATAATCGAATCTGCGTAACGTCTTTGCAATCAGACTTCTTAACCACAACCCGTTTTCAATGGAACCAGTAATCGGGTTTACCTCTAAGTTGGATATTTCAATATTTCGGCGCGCCGTTAATATAGCGATAACTATGTAACATGCAGTGGGGAGGTAGCAGTTTAGTAAGGTGTGCAGAGTTACTGTGTCTTCACCTTTATTTTTCTTTAGCACAACACGCATACCGACCAATTCGCCGGCCTCCGACCCATTAAATTCCTTTAGGGCTGCTACGGTAGCAGTTGCTCTAGCGTTTCCCTTTGCATCGAGATTTATAGCGTGCAATGTTGCCCTCAAATCGAGTAAGCTCGGACCAATCTTAAGCACCCACTCGGTGGCTCGCTCCGCGAGAAAAAAGGCGGTAGCTACCGGAATTGTTTTTGTGTGTCCTCCATCCTTACCTATTTTTTTCAAATACTTTACTAAGCCATTTGGAAAGGGTTCAAAGTCCAACGGGTCGCTGATTTCGGCTTTTAATTGCCAAAGCAATTCGATTGGTCTGGCCTTACCGTACAATGTGTTCTTCCGCAGTGGCTCAAGCTCGGGTAGCTTACCGGAGTATCCTACTTTACTTGGATTTGCTTCATAACTATGTGGGGCAAATTTTTTCTGAAAATTAAAAGTTCGCATCTTAAATGCAGAGAAATGTGCTTTGGTTCGAGGCATCTTTGGATTTCTAGACCAAGGTATTCCGGCACATGTAAATGCCGCTTTCACCGATATGCTCTCTAAGGGAACTCCTTCTATTAAAAGCGACTCCATTGCGCGCTCTATCCGTCCAACGGTATCAAGACATTCTTCGTATCCGCGTGAACATGCGCGGAGATATCTGTTAATAGAGATGCTGTCCAATGTAGAAAATCGATAAAGTCCGTTCAATATCATCCAGGACACCAGCTGCACAAATGCTTTAACCAAACTCGCCTGTTGAGCTCCGTTATTTATGGTCGCTGATTTCCCGGACCTGCAACTGAAGGCGATGTACCGAATAGTTTCAAGCCAATGGTGGTTAACGGAATCCGAAAGAAACGTTCCATCCGGCAGTGCTTCATTGAAGTATATGGTGACTGTTTTACCGTAACTATCATATACCCTCCATGTTGGACTCTCGTAATCGCTTAAGAGCCAAGGAGCAGTTTGCAAAAGGCGAGTCGTAACTTTTAACTGGCCTTGCGCATCTGTTAAATTATTATCGTCTAAGTTTTTCATATGGTCACTCCTTAGATTGGCAGGACCCACCCCTCTGAAAGAATTTTTTTGCTCTCGAATTTCGCGGACTTCAATAGTTGCGCATGGCGGCTACGGCTTACCTTCTCTATGATGACTGTTACAAAGGCAAGTAAAGGAAGATAGACAGACTCCCATTTCGCCGGGACCTGAGCCTCTAATTCCGTCCGCCGCTCAGTCAGGCCTTCATACATCAAAATAGCATCTACAAGGTTCTGATGAGTTATGTGGACCAATTTCATTTCACAAGTCGGACACTCACCAACTCTCGCGCATGTGTTTTCGAAGTCAACGCTTCGTTCTGGTACTGACATAGCCTGATTACAACTGACACCTACGCCCGTCCTATCCGATTTAGTGAGAATTTCCTGCGCCCTAAAAACGCTTGTCCCGAATTTAGCGCTTGCATCGTCTACTCCAAAAATCATTTGTTGCTCCAACGATTCGTTAAACTCACGAATACGTTTAACGTAAAGGACACGGACCGGCCAGCGCAAAACGTATCCTTCGGCTACACCTCCACCAGACGCATGGTCTGCGAGAATCTCTGCGGTCAAAATATCTCCGTCCCCAGACAGTACGTGCTTCAGTAAGAATGAAACACGAATAGCACCAGGCGTCAGATGAGCAGTCTCTAACTTTGCATCTCGCTGGAAGTATCTTAAGCGGTTTGCAAGGAAATCCGAATTGGCAATAGATGGGGTACCGCGGAAGCAGTGGATGAATAACATCTCGCTGAAAACCGCCGCGCTCCTACGGGCGTGATAGGTTGCTCTATAAATTCCACGCATCGCCTCGATTGAAGTCACTCGGACCGTGACGTCTTTTTCTGGTAAATTGGAAATAATCGGCTTGTAACCAGCGCGGTCCTTTACAGAGCGAACTTTATACCATCCGGGGTCATCAGTCGGCCATTCGAAGTCTCTTGGAATTTCAAGTGCTACGGAAACATTAGCCCCGGAGTCTACTAGGTACATTAATATTGTCGCCGCAATCGCATCACTGTGTGCATTTAACATTGCTCCAACGTAATGCTTACCCCCGAACATTTTCATGATTTTAGCGAATAGCGGCACATTTCCGAATATCTTCGCGGTAGGAACCATGCCCTCAAAATTTACGATACATATCTGTAGAAAATTCGCCAAACCCTGTTCCACGTCATGCGGGGGAAAAAGACGATTAAGTATTAGCAGACGTTCGCGGCCCGATATCGCTAGGGCAGATGCTAAAACCTTATGGGATTTCTTGCCTCCCTGCTTTAATATTATCTGCCCATAACTATAAACATTCATCCAATACAAGAACTTATCCTCGGCCATATTTCGTATTAGCGACAATAACTCGGTAGTCTTTCGAAGCATCGCATCTGCTAGAGCGTCATCGGTAGCCAAAGCATCAACGCTATTCGTGCTCAACAATGTTCTGATAACGCCGTCGACTTCATCTTCTTTTATATCGGGGTCTAGCGCTTGAATTCTTTTCTTAATAGCATCAGTAATTTCATTACGTCCTTGATATATACCTCCTAATTCTGCCAACGATTTCTTACGTCCTTTCCCGTTGTGGTAATTCTTTGGCATTGAATATTGTTTGAATTTCGGAAAAATTAAAGCTGCTGCTAACGCATCAAAACATCGATTAATATTGTTAACCTTTTCACCTAGTGTAGTCAGACGCCCTTGGTGTAATATTTCCCGCGACTCCGCCCATTTGTGGACAGCAACTTCTAGGACATAGATGGAGGTCGATATCTTTTGTTCAGCGAAATCGTGAAACATTGCTTTAAGAGTCGCTTGGCCAGCTATCCATATCCATAATTCTTTAAAATTGCTAAACCTACCAATAGACGTTCTCCGCTTAAACCGGGAAAAAAACTCACCCAACGCAATTGTAATTTTTAACGCTATTTCATGATGAAAAACATCTCTTAGAAAATAGAAATCAAATTTCCTATTTATAATTTCGACATGAATTTGCAATGTCTTTTCATCTACAACGATAGTGCCAGTCCGCGCCATCTTGATATCTGTATTTTTCGATTTTGTCTTCATTCCATTTTTCACTGCCTGTTAGATTCGCATCATGATTTCAAGAAAATATACCATAGTGAAATTGATTCGTATAGAGATATCTAATCAATATTAATATAGCAATCGGCATTTTAAAATGTAAAATTAATCTCTGTGAAATATGGAATAAGCAATTTTATATATTGCTTTCGTGAATATCACATGGGAGGAAAACTCTCACGCCCTAAGGTCGGCGGCTCACCATTCGAACAATCGGGCGCAGTGATGTATTGAGGGGCTTCGCCTAGCGAATTGAGAGGAACCTCAGGCACGACATGCCGTCGGTACGGAGGTAAGAGCACCGAATGCTGATGGCGCACAAGTGGAGATGAGCCCAGGTGGCCGAATTGCCGCTGCTCAGGGCCAAGAGCACAAGGCCATGCGCGGTATCGCTCTGCGGTTCTTTAAAGGTATATTTGTAGGCTCACGCAAGCAACGAGTTGGGAAATGGCTGACTACCGTCACCGAGTCGTCGTACGCTCCGCCGAGGTGTTCCTTAGCAACTGGGATGCACAGCTCGAAACCATCGCAAAAGGTTCGCAGCCGGCCGTCTGTCTAGGTCTTAACAACATCAAAGACTCGAACAAGAGGCGACCTGGTGCGTTGAAGATGCAGGGCAATTCAACCATTTGAAAACACATTCGACCTCGCAGCACGGGCAAATCTAAATGCAGGCCACCTTAACGCACTGGCGAGCGCATATGCCTTGGAATCGCTGTCAGGCAATCGACGCCAAGCACTGTGGGAGGCGTTGCTATCGTGCCGGACAAAGGGCTACTACAGTCCGCCACTGTCAGTGAAGAGCCGGTCGAGATGGACACGCCGAGTGAAGCCGAAAATATCTTGGCCGACTACCGGCACTTGGGCCTAACGCTAGGACGGCATCCACTTGCACTCTTGCGCCAGAGGCTCGCTTCCATGAGGTTCCTCCCCGCAGAAATCTTGCACCAGTTTGACAATGGCATGCTCGCCCGTGGTTGTGGCATCGTCACGGTTCGCCAGCGACCCGTGACCGCCAAAGGTGTGATTTTCGTGAAGATTGAAGATGAATCAGGCACCGTAAACGTCATTTGCTGGCTCAACCTGCTGGAACGGTAGCGCAAAGAGGAGATGGGCGCCAAGTTACTGGGAAGTCTATGGCGTTTGGCAGTGCGAGCGCAATGTACGGAATGTTGTTGCCAAGAGGCTAGTGGACCTGAGTCAAATGCTCGGGGAGCTGGACATCCGGTCGCCGGATTCTTCGATATAAATGAATATCCAAAGCCCCTTCAGCTCTTTCTGAAGTGGTATTGGCCAACGAGCGGATGCAACACCTTGCAGCCGCTCTTCGAAGTAAGGATGTAACGACATAGTAGCGACCACTTAGGCGACGTTCATCATACTCGGCAAGTCGGGTTGCCTAATTAAGAACAAAGTCGAGCACGAACAAAAATAGGCGAACTTATGTTAATAATTTCCTCCTTCCCACCAGAATTAATCTTTATAAGTGGGGGCTGAACGTCAACGACCGTTCTAGCCGGATAGGTCGTGATGCAGGTATCACCATTGTGGTCAACTCCATCGTTCATTTCGATGTCATATTTCTTTCCAGCAATAAACATGCATACTCCCTTGTATGTTGAACTATTGGTCCGTCGACTGGCAGCTATTTTCCACTGGGTTACGCAAACAGGCCAGCATTTGGCTAGCATGCGTCAAGTAATGTAAATGCAAATACCTAAAGAATATCTCCCCATCCAAGCAATGTCCAGAAATCAATTTTCCAGCACTTAAAAACAGCAACTCGACGAATAGGTCTCAGCTCTGCCTTGTTCCCATGGTCCGCTTCTTCGAACCGAACTGGGGCCAACCCGCGCACGTGCGGTTTTCCATCGGAATGGCCACCGGTAAACTATCTGCCGTCCCGGGCCTCTATCGGGAATGAAAAGAAGCGAATGGAAAGAAGTGGATTTTGTTCACCCAGCGACCCTTAACGCCGACGACCATTCTTTCATAGGGTGCTTCCATCGTCCAAGCGAGGACGAGCGCTCGCTGGTCATTGTCCCGAGCGCTGACTATGACGCAAGACTTACGCAATCCACCGAGCAGGAGTCGCGATGGACCGCGTCATCGCAGCCCCCACGCCGGAAACGAAGCGCCAGGCAGCGCGCTGGGCCAGGGCGTGGTTTGCTGCTGGGGGAAGTCCATCGGTAGCTAAGATGTCCCGTAAGGTACATGCTCATAGAAGCCTTCTAGACCCACAACTCGACGCTCGAGTATGATGGCGAGAGGCTAATATCGATGCAAAAGGCACTATGAATATTGAACTCGGCGATGAGCCGCAAGACGAGTCAGAAGCGGCGCTCTTCGCCGCGCTGCCATCAGATTTCCCACGTCCAACCAATCTAAGCGCCGTTTCAGGCGCCCAGCCTAAATTCTCCATGAATCGGTACCAAGGCCGATTCTACAGTCCTGGCTGCTCGCCGCCGGAGCTGCTCGAGCGCTGGAACAACTGCGAAGACCTTGCACAACAGTTGTCCGTAACGTCCCTTGAGTCCAAAGCCGGGAAACGCTCACATATGTCTGAGACTGAGATTCTCGACCAGTATTTGCCGAGGCTGATTGCAACGGGCTGGGTATCCGAGCCAGAGGCCAAGTGGGTAATGCGTCGAACCGCCGAACTGGTTGGATGGCAGGTTCCTCCATCTGCGTCTCCGTAACTTGCTTCATAACAGGAGCACATGGCGATAATAATCCGACCTCATCCGTACCAATCCGCCGCAAGTTAAATGAAAGCCGCACTTAGGCGGCTTTATCTTTTATGCCTTGCCGATTACTTTACTGTCTTTGTACCACTCCCAGCACATAAAGTCCGGGAAACGACGATAAAGAGAGCGCTTTCCATTAAGTTTTGACATTTCGTCCGCGAGTTCAGTAAAGTGATGACCTATGTCATCAATCCGCTCCACGGATTCATTGATTTTTAAACTTTCCAGCAACTTATCAATTGTTGTTGTTTTTCCATTTAGATTTTTAAGCATTCCTAATATACATGCAACAAATAACAGAACATTTGATAGCTCAGTAAATTTCTCCCCTGTCTCCTCTTTATATAGCGCAGCCCCAACGTTTAAAATAGCAAGCACCCGTGAAGGAATCGGAGGATGAGTATTCTTAGATAATACTCCTAACGTTACATTATCCAGGTCGGAAATAAGACAATATAGTCCAATCGAAATACCGGCTAAGATGACGAACCAACGATTATTTGAGCTCGTCAAGAAGTGTTTCCATACAACGCCCATTTTGTCATTCTCATCTACCTCTATTTTTTCGAATCGAGACGCTTGATAGTTCATAAATTGAAGGGTGTATCGTAAGCCATTTAAATCCGCGTCCGCCTCCAGCGCTTGGCTGGATAGGGATGGTCTCTGCAATGTACTATGCGACTCCGATGCTCCAAGCGCGAGCTCATCCATAAACCAGTCATCATCTCCTCCTTGAACTGTAGGCCCTTCACTAGCAGCACCTACATTTCTAATACCTTCATGTCCTAGGCCAAGGTGTGATAATTCGTGATGAATGATGAAAGAGAAAGCGATATGTGCGAGAAGGCCGCCAAAACTTTCATAGTCATCATTCTGGAAAGGAATGCCTTTCCACAAGTCCCGCAGAAAATTTTCCTTCCCCCCGTCAAGGGTCAAAATCTGCTGCATCATTCTGTCTACTTGGCCACATACAGATTGAATATTTTTAACTAATCCAGTTGTAATTATTACCCCATCACATTGCACACCATAGAGAGCCCACGCTCCTGGCAGTGAAGTATTCAAAATTGCAAACTGAACGTCCTTCGGGTGCTCCATGGTCTTCTGCAGACGCATAACCAACGACTCACCTAGCTGCGAAAACTGATGCTGTTCGGCGGAAAATGTTCCATTTACACCTAGAAGATGGGGTGCAGAATCCCATTTAGAATTCAATCTCAAGTAATTCTTTTTAATCCAATTAGTTAAGTATAATTTACTCACATGCTCCCCATTAAATATAAAATTACCTATGATGCAAGTGGATTTTAATGTAAGTCGTCATTTTTTAATTTAATTCAAACGGTGTATACTGACTCTGAATGTCTGGTAAATTTGCTCTTTCTCTGTAGGCATAGGACCATTATTTTTCCGAATTCATGGGCCGATTTCAGCCGCAAACGGCCAATAGTGGCAAATTTCTGTGCGGAAAAATCCACACAGTCTCATCATAAGGGCGAGCGTCCGCTTGTGTTAATGTGGCCGATTGCAGACAGTCCTAACCACGAACAACAAACGCAGTGCTCATCAACCATGCAGGCCTGCTCCAATTGAATAAACTCGCAACTGTGCCAATCAACGAAGATAAATTCCTTCCGAGCTTACCGTTTTCCCTACGCGTATGTTAGATTTCGCGTATATTCACCCTGTTTAAATCATTTATCTATTGGAGACACTATGACGTCGTACGCAGAGTATGTGGAACAAATCGCAAAATTGCAATCCTTGGCCGAAGCTGCCCGCAAGGATGAACTCAGTGGTGCAATTCAAAAAATTAAGGACTTGATGCAATTGCACGGCATCACCGTGGAAGACATCACCACCGGAGGACGCGTGAAGCCGGCAAAATTTAAGGGTACGGTCGCGCCGCAATTTAAGAACCCCGGAACAGGTGAGACCTGGACTGGCCGTGGTCGCGCACCACGCTGGCTTGATGGCAAGGATAAGGAAGACTTTCGCATCAAGGACTAAGGCATACGTTTCTGCAAAGCTAGGACAACAAAGCAAATCAACAATGTGAATGGCAACACGCTAGCAAAGTTGGTCACCACTAATTTATCTCGCACACTTTGACTATGAGCACTCGAAAACCCATCAAACCCTACCCGATTTCCGAAGCACAGCTCTTGGGGTTGAAGAATGAATTGTATAGTGCACGCCGCACAATAATTAATTTGATTCCCGACGAGACGCTTCGTAGCATTCTACTGAGCTATCAAGAATGTAAAGTTGGTGACAATGCATGGGCATGGGCTCAGTCGATGTCCGACAAGATTACAAATTTAGCGAAGGCGCGCCCGGCTGCAGAAATGGGCGACTTCCCGTCCAACTCTCCTCGAGCCTGTTGCCCACTTTGCGGTGGAGAAAGCGAAGCCGTCGCAAAAGGAATTAGCGGTTTTGCGGTCCCAGAAGGTCTTAAACGACATCTTTTGGGTAGCCATATGACCGGTCAATGTAAAGTACTCGCGGCAGCGATGCAGTTATGTCGAGAGCACCTGGATGAACTTGATGCGCCGAGGTAGTTTGAGTAACACCCAGTGCTCCGAAGCACTAGGCCATGAAGCTGGCCAATGTGAGCGTTTGTGACGCGCTGCTGTTTCTGCAACTCAACCAGATGTGTGTAGAAATCACGCTCACCTCGCTTAGAAGGGACAAATGGCAAAAGGACGTACGGTGCTTCGCGAACAATGCACCCTCAGCATTCCTCGTCCAAAACAGACTCAAATGCAGCAAGTAGTTCTAGCGCATCCGCAATTTCAGCATCTTGAACGCAACCGGCCCCTTCCCGATAGCAACGCGCATATCTCTTTATTGAAACTGGCTGCAAACTCCGCGCCGCTTCCTTTAAATGCACAAACGCTCTCTGTTCGTCGCGTGCACCGTCCAGCCCGTCCAATAACACCATCCCTAGATTGTGGTGGCCAGCCCAAAAATTTTGCTGTGCCGAGAAATCGAACCAGTACTTCGCTATCGGCCCATACAGCCGAGCATCATCAAATACGCGATTCTTTCTTCGGCCGAAGGAGAGCATCCACCCAACGGCATTCTGCTCAACAGGATTACCGTTTAATGCGCCTTCCCATGCGGCAATGTCCTTAGAGTCACGTGCCTCCAGATAAAGGCTGAAATCTCTAAAAACCAAACCAGTATCAGGGCTGCGATGCAGCAAGACTGCCTTCCAAACTCCATTAAACGGTGGTGTCGATTCAATTAGCACGACTTTTTCAAAATCATATCCGCCGCAGAGGGCAAGTGCGCCCACAAAGTAAAATAGGCGCTCGTCGCCAACGTCCGTTGCCACTCCCCTGACCGAAAGAATGCCATTCTCATGATGAATACTGACGTGCTTCAACGCGCGCCATTTCTGTGCGCCGGGCTTTTTAGGAACCGGTTCATTGCAAGGCAGGACCGTATTTTTTTTTGCTACAGGGTTATCGGTGCATGGGTGTTTAGGCCATGGTGAGCCTACGTCGTCGAAGAAGACTCGCGCTCCAGACTCGGACTGAAAAAAATAAACGGGTGCATTGCAGACAGGACAACGTGCATTGGGATTCATGTAACCATGAGGAAGCAATGCTGATACGCCAACGGTACTTGCAAACACATTCGGGTTTGCAGTGGCACAGGAAATTTGTACCGAGCCTCCAAGCGCCCCACCTCTCCCAGTCCCCGTGCCACCACTTCCCCGATGGCCGTCTCCCCCCCATCCACAAGTACACCCCGGCGGGTGATTCCAAGAATTGCACATCTCAAGCCTCTCGTCAGAGATTTTATTGACTTCGTGAGGTAATAATAAACGCGACTAATACAAACAACCCTGTTCAGCAATCGCCGAACAGAGTTTTTACCACCTATCGGTTCACTTGGCCAATGCGGGAGTAGCGGTTGGCTGTCCGGCGAGCGCCGCATCCTCGCCCCTCTCCCCGTCCTCAAATACCTTTACCGTGACTACCCGATTTTCAGCTGGAGGTCCGAAAATGCTCACTCCTTGTTGGCGCCCCAACGTCACGACGTAACTTGCGGGCACATGCAGTTCGAAAATAAGGTAATCGCGCACCTCTTCAGCGCGAGCTACGCTAAGGCGTGCGTTCTTCTGCACGTTGCCGGTGGCGTCGGCATAGCCCATCACCTCAACTCGCAGTTCGCGAGGGAACGGCCCTTTGACGACGGAATTGAGGTCTTGTTTGGACTTCCCGGACAGGCCTGACTTGCCGAGCTCGAAATACACTTTCGTCGCGCCCTTAGTCTGCCAGTTTCGATACCGTTGCGATACTGAGACTATGCCCAGGCCTCCCAAGCTGCCCTCCACCGTCCCAAGCCTGGTCTGAACATTGCCTAGAGCAGCCATGACTTCGGTTTTTTGCGAGACTAGCATAGTAGCTAGCGACCGAAGGTCGGGAATATCAGGCACTGGCACGATTGGCGGCTCACTCGGCCCGCCTACGTCACCAACGCGCTTCGGATTTTGGTTCGTATTGACTGGGAGGTTCACTCCAGAAGCAGCCGCAGCGGCGTTCTTGTGAATATCCTCCAGCGACTGGGTTGGATTGGCCGCCTGTGCAACAGCCGCGTTGAGCCTGGACGTGGCATTGTCGGGGTTGAATGTCGACCCGGAACGCATCTCGGCGATTTTAGCGGTGAGTTCTTTCAAAAGACCAGTAGCCTCGGTCAACCGCGCCTGCGCCTCCGGGTTGTCACTGCGCGCCAGGGGTGCAATACTGGCCAAGGCAAATTGCACGTAGATATCGGACCATTTATCATCCGATATTGCGCCCACCGCCCAAGCCCGGCAGAGCCTGTCCATCTGAATTTGTCGCTCCGCAGCCTCGGGCGACAAGACTACTCCCGTTTGACTCCAGCCCCCACCGAACCCGCCAACGAGCAATTTCAGCTTACCGCTGACTTCGTAGTTCTTGCCGATGACATTGCTGATGGATGTGCATCGCTCGGCTACACGTGCAGTAGTTGCCATACGCTCGGGGCTCCAGGGCATCCATGCACAGCCGGACATGAGCATCAGGCACGCCAGAGCCACTGACCCAGTACTGAACCTCGGCCCGAGGCTTATCATGCTGCACAAAAGCCGGCGAGCGGCTTGTTCTCGGGCTTCGCCGGAGCTGTAACACTAGCGGCAGAGGCCGCCTCTGCATAAATCACAGTCATGGCCGACTTGACGCTTGCGGGCTTGTTCGAGAAGTAGGTATTCAGCGTGGAACGCATAGCCGCAGCGAGCCGTTGCACTATGTAGGCATTTTCGGCTAATGCTGCTCGAATGTACCGACCACATGCGCTGGCTTCAATACCTCCGAAAGTCCCAGTCAGATAGCCGGTATAGGAGCTAGCCTTGAGGAACGAATCGTCCGAAATCCCTCCATACGCCTTTTGTAGATAGGGTTGTGGAATTTGAGCAGCCAGCGCTAGCGGGGGAAAGGCAGCTAACGTTGGACGCATATTCATCGCAACATCAAATTTTTGCGAAGCATAGGCGGGAAAATAGTTAGAACCCGCAGCAATGATTTCGTCCACCGCATCTTGAAATGCTGCTTTATAGGTGTCCTTGCTGGCCTGCGTCAAAGTTGCGTCTTCGTCGATGACCTTGTTGAACCGGCAGGCATAGTTCTCGAGAACAGTGCGAATCACTGTCGGCCCCATTGCCCCGTACATCGTTCGGACATATTCCGCGCCTGCGTTAACGTTCGCCAGCTTTGGAAGACTGTCGGCCTTTTCGAAGGCAGCGGGCATCGTCACGCGTACCATTCCACCATATTCTTTAGCTTCAACAGAGAATGGAACCAGGGGGCAATTAATGAGCGCGGCTGGCGCTGGAGTAGCTGCAGGTGCAGCCGGAGCCGCAGGTGCAGCTGGAGCTGCCGGCGAGGTCTGGGCGCAAGCAAGCGACGGGAATACGAACGCGGAACAAATCAGAAGAGCTCGAATCATATATCTTCCCCAGTTATTTTTGACTAACGGAACCCCTTAACGATATATCGGTACTTCACAACTTCTCTGTAGCGCTCTGAAAAGATGTTCGCATGAAAATATCTTTATGGCAAGAAAATATATTGATAGTTGTTGGTTTTACCACACTCATTTGCCAGAACGTGTCCCCGAGTTAAGACTAGCTCACACGTCGGGATGCGTTCTCGGCAAATATCGATTCCATAATCGAAGTCGGCCCAGGGGGGTTGTCGGCCGGCCTCTACAAATTACCGAATTGGTTGGGGAAGTAACGTCATTGGTATCGACCTGCTGGAAGCGTAAGAGGCCGTGATGGCGGCGGCCGGTTCTGTGGGCGTGGATGATGCTGTGGTCAAAGCGGATGTGCGGGCGGTGATTGCGGCGAGCCCCAGTGGCGGGGGCGAGTTTGTTGGGCGCGTGTTGGGGCGGCAAATTGCTGATTAAAGAAGGGGCGCTGTGTTTTGCTGAGCGAGCTCGCAAGCGCCTCCAGTTATCGCACGGCGAATGTTGCCCCAAAGATTCGGACGTGCGATACTATCTTATTAACATTCCTAACTAGAAGGCGAGCTATGAATAAAGGTGCCACATGGGGCAAGTGGGACTTGCACATTCATACGCCAGCCTCGTACGAGTGGAGAGGCGGTCGTCGCCTTCGCGACGTCAATTCCGCTGATGAACGCAAAGTACTTCTTCGCGAAGTAATAGAAGGTATCAATGCGTCTGGGTGCGTAGCCGTAGCTTTGATGGACTATTGGACGTTTGACGGCGTAACGGCTCTTCGAGATTATTTGGCGCAAAGCGACGCAATAGCCTGCAAAGCGACGATTTTCCCAGGGATGGAACTTCGCATGGTCTCGCCAGGAGACTTTCGGCTGAACATGCATGTGCTGCTGAATCCGACACTTTCGACCGAAAAATTACAAGCATTCAAGGCCCAAATTAGGCTAAGCGTTACCGGGAAACCGTTGACCGACGAGTACCTGATTGAGTTTGCTCGGGAACATATATCAGAACAGCGTTTGGGTGAATTAGGGACTTCAAAGGCCAAGGTGTTGGGTAGCAAGGCTGCCGCGCTAGATGCAGCATCCAAGACAGCGGAGGTAACCCCAGATTCAGTCATTACGGCGCTCGAATTGTTCGGGCACAGTGAAGCGATTCTCTTTATTCCATTTGACACTAACGACGGTGTAAAGAAGATTCGGTTCCGTGAACACCATGCGTTTCCGACCGAATTACTCGCCATGGAAGCAATTTTCGAGGTGTCGAATCCAGGCACCAGAGACGCTTTTGTTGGCATTCAAACAGAAGCAAACAAAGCCTACTTCAACGAATTTCAGGAAGCCATTAAACTGCCGAAGCTGGCGGTCCGCGGCAGCGATGCGCACACTATTTCCGAATATGGAAAGTTCCCAAGTGGGCGAATTACATGGATTAAAGCTGCACCCACCTTTCAAGGACTTCTACAAGCCTGTAAGGAGCCAGCAAACCGGTCATACGTTGGCTCGCTACCGCCGAAAGTCGATTTTGTCACCAACAATCCTCATCTTTTTATTGAGTCGGTCCAGGTACGCAAGCGCCCAAACTCTCCAGAGTTGGGAACCTGGTTCGATGGCATTGACCTCCCACTCAACCAAGATTTGGTCGCACTAATCGGTAGGAAAGGCAGCGGAAAGAGCGCACTAGCGGATGTACTTGGACTTCTTGGCGACACGCCAAATGGGCGCCATTTTTCGTTTCTTTCTGAGCACCGGTTTCGATTGCAGAAGGACAATAAGGCAGCGTCATTTGAGGCGAAATTGAACTGGCGGCAGAATACCAAAGTTCCGGAATGGAGACAGCTCTCAACCAGTCGTCCGGCGTCCGCAGTTCAACGAATCAAGTACCTGCCGCAAAGGTACTTTGAGGAGCTTTGCAATGACCACGTTCAAGGTGATGACACACTCCTGCAGGACGAACTGCGGGAGGTAATTTTCTCGCACATCCCTTACGACGAGCGCGACGACTCACGTTCGCTGGACGAACTCATCGATAAACGCAGCGAAGGAATCGAGCGCCAGATTGCAGAACTCCGCAGCCGACTCAAAACACTAAATTCGAGAATTCTGACCTTGGCGAACGAAGTGACTACGGACGCGCAAAAGGCACTACGCGAGTCGGTTCGACTGGCATTATTGCGATTGAAGGCGTTACGTGGTAATCGCCCGTCTGTGCCTGAGGTCCCATCAAATGGCGATATCGGGACCCAACTGGCCGCTGAGAAAGTAGACAAGCTCAACGCCGACATTCAGGTTTTAGAAGAACAGAGTCGTACGGCGGAAACCCAGGTAGAACTCCTAAAAAGTACCGTTCGAACAATAGACGATGTCACAGCGCATTTGGACAGGATTGAAAAATACATTGAAGCGGAGAAGGCACTTTTAGCCCCGAAACTTCAAACACTACGATTCAATGTTCACGACATAATCAAGCTTGGTATTGAACGTGAAAGATTTTCCATCCTCAAGGCCGAGACTGAACTTCGATTAGAGGAGCTGCGAATCACTCTTGACCCGGCGACCAAAGGGGCACTCGTCGAAAAGTTGACAATACTTCGGCAGTCAAAGACAGATGAGCAAGCAAAGATGAATGAGCCAATGCGGCTTCACCAAGAAGCGCTGGCGCGCGCCCAGTCGTGGAAAGAGGAATGGGACGATGCAGTCGGAACCCAGGAACGGCCCAGCTCATTTGTCGGCCTCTGGACGCAAATGCGCGCAATGGATACCCGTCGCAACGAACTTGCCGAATTGCTAGAACGCCGGCTCACGATTGCAGTGGATATTCAAACTTGCCTTAAGCAACGCGCCGAACTGCTTCGCACACTGTTCGCGCCAGTGCAGGCACTTATAGACGATGAGCCACAAATCAGAGATGCGCTTGGTGTGCGGTTCTCAGTACGTTTTTCGTTTGATGCGTTTGCAGTTCGGCTCTTCGACTTCGTAAAGCAGAGCGTAGGGTCATTTGTAGGAGCAGAAGAATCCAAAGCACTTGCCCAGACTCTCCTCGCTACACATGACCTGGAGACCGACACTGGTCTACGTTCCTTTCTCGCCGCTGCATACACAAAACTTACGGCCACGGCCGCAGGAAAACCCGTACCACTCACGTCGCTATTGAAATCTGGTCGCACCGTAAATGAGCTACTGGATTTCTTATTCGGCCTACAATACGCTGAGTTGAGTTATGGTCTTAAGCTCGGGAATGTTGAACTTGAACGCCTGTCGCCTGGGCAGCGCGGAGCGCTGCTCCTTATATTCTATCTATTGGTCGACCGTGAACGCATCCCAATTGTTCTAGACCAGCCAGAGGAGAATCTCGACAACGAAACTGTATATCAATTACTTGTTGGGGTGATTACGCGTGCAAAACAACATCGGCAAGTCATCATGGTCACGCACAATGCTAACCTTGCCATCGCGTGTGATGCTGAGCAGGTAATAGTTTGTTCAATGGACAGGGATGGCTCAAATCGAATAACGTATCTTTCCGGAGGCATTGAAGATTTAGAGTTAAATCGTGCAGCCGTAGATATTCTAGAAGGCACAAAACCTGCCTTCGAAAACCGCCGTCGCAAATATCAATAGATTCTCTGAAAACGTAAAATATTCACAGAATACGCAAGCAACATCAATCATTTAACTATTCTTAAACAATGCCGAGTAAATATAGTCCGTATCCAAACATTTTATTTCATTTCACGGGCTCTCTTGGGCTTAGAGGAATAATATCTGAGCGGCGTTTCAGGTTAGCTTACGCAAAGGAAAAAATAGAAAATAACTCAACAACTCGAACTTTCGGCGTACCTCAAGTATCCTTTTGTGACCTTCGCCTTTCCGAATTGCCGGTTCACATGAAGAAATATGGCAAGTTTGGAATTGGACTTTCCAAAGAATGGGCTTTAAGGAGTGGACTCAATCCGGTAGCCTATGTGAACAAATCGAGCGAATTCACAAATAACTTACTTAGTGGAATAGACACTCTCTTCAAGCACTTGGAAACTATAGATGACCATATTGAGTCTAAGGAATTGAATTCGGCCTACATGAAGATATTTAACGTGATTCGACATATTAAAAACTACGAAGGTGAACTCATCCGAAATAATAAAAATATGGGGTCATATCGCTTCGCTGACGAACGTGAATGGCGGTACGTCCCATCACTGAATAGTAATTCATTCCCGGTGCAACCAGAAAATAGAATTGACACGAGAGAGAAAAAGAAAGCACTGGCAGAGCTCGCTTTGCCTCTCGCTCTACCTTACGCAGCTAAAGACATAGCATATATCATCGTCCCAGCTGAAAAAAACATTCAACCTATCAAACGCCTAATTCATAACTGCTTTGAAGATGATGCGGCAACGATGGAACATCTTTTAGCCAGGATACTGACAGCGGAACAGATTTCCGCTGACATGTAGAGGCTTCTGCTACTTCAGACGCTTAGACCCTCAGAAATGCGTTTACTCGACGCCTAGTGCTTTGAAAACCGCATCCACCGGGTCCGAGTAAAAGCTTGTTTGAAACTTGGCAAACAACTCGCCGGGGACCGTCGCGATGTCGGACACACTCGACATTGGCAACAGGATGCGCTTAGCCCCGGCATCAAACGCCACCTGCATGCATTCCGCCAGGTTGCGCACTTGCACAATAGTGCCGCCCAAGCTCATATCTCCCATGACAGCTAGCTGTGACTGTACCGGTTTCGCCAAGGCTGCAGAACATAGGGCAATGAAACTTGCAAGGGTGAGTGCCTGCGGCGCGCCGCTGTTCTGCAGCTCAACCAAATGAGTGTGGAAGTCACGCTCCCCCGGCTTGATAGACGCACTGACGCGGGATGAGTTGGCTTTGAAATAGTCAAACGCCACCCGTACCGCTTCACGCGGCGCCACTCCTGATACGTTTGCTTTACCCGTGCCGGGGATAGATTGAATCTCCAGTCGGTAGATGCCGGGCATCTCGGATGAGCCCATGCTGATGGTGTGCAAGGTGCCGGGGTTCAAGCGCCCCTCCGGGACCAGCGCGCCGCCCGATTGTTCGGGCACGGTCACAAAGCGCTCAACACCATCCTCGAGGTCGATGTAGCTGAAATGCACGTCGTAAAACTCCATGCCGCCGATTTTCTTTAGCTGCTCTTTGATTCGGCGGCGTGCCTCCAGCGCATATTCCAGGCACTTGCGCACCGAATCCTTGGTGTATTCGCCGTTCGGGCACACCAGCTTGAGCAGGCCTGAAGTCGTACGCCTCACAGCGATGGTGTCGCGCTGATTCAGGTTGTTGCCCAGTTTAAACCACTTATCGATGGCGTCCGCAAAGCTTTGCTTGCGCATCTCGCGCAAGTATTCAGCGAGATAATCGACAATCAGCCCATACTGGTTGGTGAAAAACTCGGGCCGCATTTTAGGAATTTCCCAGCCTGGCACATAAGCGTGGAAGCGGTCGAAAAATGCGGAATCTATCATCGCTTCCGGGAATGGCGCCAACAGGTGCGAGGTCTTGACCAGCGACTCTACGCTCTGGTTGATGTTGCCCACAAATACCATTGCGGCGCTGGCATTGATGGACTCCCTCCCCCGGCTGAAAGAGCCCGAAGCCATGTAATCCTTCATGATTTGCACGCCATCATGGTCTTTAAAGTTGATGCCCGCCACTTCATCGAACGCCACAACGTCCCACAAACCGACCAGACCAACCTTGCGCGCGCTCATGTTGTAAAACAGGTTGGCCACCGTGGTTTGGCCGCCCGATACCAGAATGCTGTTCGGACTGATTTCCTTGTAGATGTGGCTTTTGCCGGTACCGCGTGGGCCGAGCTCGCAGAAGTTGTAATTGTTTTCCACCAGCGGGACCATGCGTGCGAGCAGGTGCCACTTGACCCGTTCCTTGAAGTGGCTGGGCTCCATGCCGGTCGAACGAATCAAGGCATCAATCCACTGCTCATCCGTAAACGACTTGCGCGCCTCGAACAGGGCCGCCATGTCCATGTTGGGCATCTGAATAGGCTTAAGCTCCGTTACCGTAAATGGTGACCCCTTCTGGTCCTCTTCATAGAAGTACTTCAGTGTGACGATGCACCAGATGCCACCGACGAGTAATTTTTCGAACTGGCGCACATAACTGCTGGAAATCTCGGCGTTCTTTACACCGAGGTTGGACAGCAGCGCCTCGTACACATCCCGCTTTTCATTGAGCTTGACGGTGACCTTGTCGATGACCTTGTAGGTACCGCTTTCGCGGACCTTGGATTTGACCTTTTCCGCCTCGTCCGCGCGCACGTAGTTTTCCGTGAGAATGCGCTTGACGTTGACAAGACCGTTCTGGATGACGGCTTCATCATTGCTTGCGCAGTACATGCCCAGCAGGTACTCCAACACATACACTGGCACGTTCGCCCCCTCTTTAATCAGCTTGGTCAGGTCTTTACGCACGACCTTGCCAGCAAAGTGGGTGTTGAGCAGCGTGTCCAGACTGCTTTCCGTCAGTTCATGGGCGGATGTGTCGGCGGGTGTCGAGTTTTCCATCATTTCAATCTTCAAAAGTCATTACCAAAGGCTAAGTCTACCTTGACGGGCAGGCGCAGCACTTCCACGTTGCTCACGGCATCGCGCATCACCAGGTCATAGTGCTTGTGCGGGTCATGCGCGCCGGCCAGGACGGTCAACAGAATCGAACGTTTACGTTCATCGAGCAACTGTGATGTGCTGTCAAAAGTGATGGATTGCACGTTGCTGATGGGTTTGTCATTATCCGAGCCATCGCGCAGCGAGACCACCACGGAACGCGCCAGCACCCGCTCCGACACCGCATCGGTCTGAATGAATTCGAAGCGCTGGGTGTTGGTCACCACCTTGTTCACGGCACCCAACAGGCTGACGCTCACGTATTTTGTCTTTGCATTTTCCGCTTCGCTGACCCGCACGGTGATGACCGGCACAACAACCTCTTGCGGCATGGCGCTGCCATGGACGAAGCGTGCCCCTCCGGCAAAGTGGAACCGACTGGCTCCCTTGGGTACCCAGAAATCCAGACTGCCTTCCAGTGTGGTGCCCGCCGTCACCGCCGTATTGCCAGACCAGGCTTTGGGGGTAGTTCCCAAATCACGGCCAATCAGGTAGCGCTTCTTGGCTTTCAATGTTCCAGCGGGTTTGTCGTCCAGCGTGGACTTGTCCGATTCATCCAGCGCCGATTCCTGGTACATGAACCCATGGTCAGCCGTGACCAGTACCGCAGAGCCATTGAGGCTATGGATGATGAAGCCCAGCACGTTGGAGAGCTCCTGCACGGTTTGTGCAGCCGCCTCAAAAGTCTTGGTCTCTGACGACTGCTTGTCGCCAGTCATGTCGATGCGGTCGTGATAGACGTAAATCAGCCGCTGGTCGCGCACCAGTTCCCGGCCCTTCTCTTTGCCCAGTCCCATCAGGTCTTCGGCCTTGATGGCCAAGCCGCCAAATCGTTGAAGGTGTTCGCTACGTTGTTCCAGCGTCGCCACGGCATGCCCATCGGCAAGCACATCCAGGTTGGCGCTCTCTTTGTAGGCCAGCGTCTTGTGCGGCAGCAGCGCGGCCATGCCCAGCGCCGTGTAGCTCGGCAACACACCCAACATGCCGTCCAGCGACGCCTTGAAGCGACTCTTGCTGTTTGTGTGCTGCACCAGCTCCTGAGCCACCTCGTACCTAAATGCGTCGGATATCAGAACGAAGACTCGCTTCACCCCGCCGTCAAACAGCGGCAGCACCTTGCGCTCATAGAATGCCTGTTGTGGCGTCACCTCAGGTAGCGTCCAGTGCTGGAGCAAGCCCTGCGGCCCCTCTACCACTTTAGACCAGGCAGTGCTCAAGTGCGGAATGAACCAACCGGAATACACGCCCTCAATCGTCTCGCGCAACTCGTGCAGCACGGCCCACCCGGTGGGTTCGACCGCGTCAGCCGCCGTGTGAAAGTGCCGGTACAACTGGTCAAAGCGGAACAGCTCATCGCGATAATGTGCAAATGCGGTGCCTGCGTCAGCAAAACTGAAGCCTGCGGCATGGGTCGATTTCAGACTGAAGAAATCGGCAGCAGCGGTCAAGGCATCGTAACAAGCAGCCAGCGCGCGGGTGCGTTCGTTAGCGCTGGCCAGCAAGGGATTCGCCCAATGCCCATCGCGGCGGCGCGCCATTAGCGCGCGCACCACATCCATGTTGGCGCCGGCACCGGCAACGATGCGTTTCTTAAGCTCTTGCACCATCCGCAATTCGACATCTTCAAACGTCATGCATTCCACCAGTTGCTCGGCAGACTGGCTCGACAACAAACTTACCAGCTCAAGTTCATTGGCCACAGCCTGCGCCAGCGCGTTGTAATTGCCAAACTGCGCAATATCCGAGCGCCAACGCCCGACAAACACCGACGCATTCGCAGCCAGGGTGCGGTCAGGCAGCACAAAGTGCGCCAATTGAGGGGGCGCATCACCCTGCAGGCCACGGCAGAAATCCGTCACCAGAATACGGAACAACAGGTCGCGCAAGCTAGGATTGGCCTCAAGATAGCCCAGTTGCAGTTGCACCAATTCCCAGAACGCAGGCGTCAAATCGTTGGCAGCGATATCTTGCCAGACTTTCGGCTCAGCCGACAAGTCCGCCACGCCATCCACCACCACGGCGCCGTACAGGCGCTGCAACATGGCAAACAACTCGGCTTGGTCGGCACGGGTCAGTACCGCTAACATCTTGCGGTCGAGGTCCTGTGCACCATCGCCCGGTAGCACCATCCGCTTGAGGCGGTCCACCCTGTCTTTGGCACGCAGGAATTTGGCGCGCTCTTTCAGGTGCTGACGCAGCCCTTGCGTGGTCAAGCCCAAGTCTTCCAGCAAAATGGAGGTGGTATCCGCCCGGAACGACTTACTGCGCATGCGCACATCGAGCAGCCAGTCTTTGGTCGGCTCCGGCTCGGGCTTGGCGCTGTAAATCAGCCAGCGCTGGTCCGGGGCCCCCTCAATGTCGAGCTTCACCCGTAGCGCTGGCATGTCGTCCAAGCGCACCAATTGCACGCCGTCGAGCCGCAGACTATCCACTACGGAAGCAAATTCGGCCTCCATGTCATGCCAAAAAACCACCGGATGGGTAGAGAATAAAGTGGTCAAACTATCAAACAGGCGTTGTTGGCTCATCGGCAATTCTTCTATTTATGTTCATTCGGCAACGCGTTCAATCATCACCTTGCAACTCTGCCTCAATCTGTTCAATGCTAGGCAGGTATTTCGCAAGGTCTTCGGGTAGTTGCAGCCGGTATTCGGCAATACCAATGGGCTGGGTCATGCCGCGCAAGGCGTATTCCGCTACTACCCGATGTTGCTGCTTGCAGAGCAATAACCCCAAAGTAGGCTTGTCTTCCTCGCTCTTGATTTTCTCATCCACCAGCGTGACGTAAAAATTAAGCTGGCCGACATGCTCCGGTTTGAAATCTCCCGCTTTAAGTTCCACGACCAAGAACCGATGTAGTCGGTAGTTGTAAAACAGCAGGTCAATGAAGAAATCTTGCTCATCCACCGTCACATTCACCTGGCGCCCCACAAAGGCGAATCCTTCACCCAATTCCATCAGCAATTTGGTCACATGGCGGGTCATTGCGGTTTCAATGTCCCGCTCGTGTGCGTCGTTTGAAACGCCGAGAAAGTCAAACAGGTAAGGGTCTTTCAGCGTCTGCTGCGCCAACTCGGACTCTGCAGCAGGCAATCGTTCTTTAAAATTGGTGACCGCGTTACCGGAGCGTTGCTGCAATTGCGTCGAAATGTGGTGCCACATCACATTGCGCGACCAACCATGCTCGATTGCTTTTGCCGCGTACCAAACCCGCTCTTCACGGGTCTTGAGCTTGGTCAGGAGCAGCAGGTTCTGCCCCCACGGCAAAAGTGCAACAGCCTGTTGCACAAATTCGACATCAGGCCACTCTTCGGCAAAACTGCGCATGTAGAGCAGGTTTCGGCGAGAAAAACCCTTCATATCCGGGAAGGCGGCCGTTAAATCGACCGCTAGCCGGTCGATTACCTTGGCCCCCCAGCCCTGAGCTTGTTGACGCTCCAGAATATCGCGTCCAATTTGCCAGTACAGCAACACCAGTTCGCGGTTGACCGCCAACACTGCGCGCTGCTGGGTGACGAGAATACGCTGCTTCAGGCTGGTAAGCCAATTGGGGTAGTCAGCAGGAAGCACTACCAGGTCAGTCATCGCTTGCCCCTCCCGTCACGGCCTTCACCTCTGCCAGCAAATTCCCGAACTTGCCATAGTTGACTTTAACACCGTCGTCCAAGTCGAGTGTGATGCGCATGTCGGCGTGGTGACGCAGTTGTTCATCGTAGGCCAGCAACTCGACGTGTTTCTTCTTGAGCTTTTCGACTTCCTTGGCCAATTTATTGCGGGCGGCGGTGCTGGCGGCGGCAGCCGCATCTTTCTCCAACATGTCGATGCGCGACTGAATCTTACCGGTCAACGGCACGACGTATTCCGCGCGCATACGGGCCAGCGTCCCCTCTTGGTAGCGGTGTAAATATACTAACGCCTGAAAGGCCCCCTGTTTTCCGCTGGAAAAGAGCCAGTAGATAGGGCGCTTTTTGTAGGTTTGCAGATGGTCTCTATAGAACTTGTCAGCAAGGTAACGGCGGATGGTCTCATCCGGGGTTTCACCGGCTTTGGTACCTAGGCTTTCCGCCAGCCATGCCATGTTTTCAGCCAATGTGTCGGCACCCCAGACGGCGAGCAGGAATTCGCGGATGCGGCTGGCGGCTTCGTCGTCGAACCAGAGTTCATCGGTCAGCGGCACGATGCCGTCGGCGTCGGCGGGGAAGCTGGCATAGCGGCTGTCATCGAAGCCGACGTTGCCAGCGTTGGCATAAATCAGGCCGGGCGCGTCGAGGCTGTAGCGGCCCATCATGCAGCCGATGGCGTAGGAAATCAGGCGTTGGCAGTCTTTTGCGCGGTCCGCTTTGGCCAGGGTAACTTCGTTTGGTGACACATCTGCCGACAAAACGCCCTCCAAACCATATGCCTGTATGAAGTAGCGATTATTCTCAGTCTCCAAGCGAGTTACGGTAGAGCGAGCAATTTCAGATTTCTCCTGCCAACGATTCCAATCGCTTCTAATTGTGAGTGCCTTCGCACCGTCAATAATTGGTGGATTCTCGAAACCCCAACTGGTTTCTTGATAATTCCAATCTTTTCTGGAGATTTCTATCAACTCAGCCACTGATTCAAGATTGCCATTCAAAATAACTGGCATTTGCTCTAAGTAACCTGGTGGGAGGTTAATTGTAGGGTTCAAAGCTGGCAACAAATATGAAGAAATCTTACTATTTAACAGCCCCAATAGTGCGTAGTTATTTTCCGAGAAATTGGCTTGTAGAAGCCCTGCTGCGGAATCGAATAGAAACCCATTGTCGTGATATCGAAATGAATTTACGGTGGAAGCAATTACGTTCCAACAAACTGCCGGCTTAAATATTTCGTTTAAGTTGAAGTTATGGGCCCATAGACGCTTCCCGGAAGGATGCAGTGTATTTCTCAAAAGCTCTCCATCGTTTTGCCAATTTACAACTATATCGACATTACCGTACCATCGACGAAACCCACCGCCTTTTGCGTAAGGAAACCACCTATTACCACTTGCCATTGCATTTTCGCGGCTTAATCCAAAACCAATCTTATTCAAAGCAACTTCATGCCAATATCTTACGTATAAGTCGTTTTTTCCTGTAGCCATTCCAATTCTGGCACGCCCAAAATTAGAAATATTCGCTAAATTCTCAAAAGAAGTGAAAGCGGCAGCATCGAGCCAGTATGAAATTGGATTGCCTGGAATTTTCCAAAAATCATCGCTTCTTGTATTGTAAAACCAGCCGCACGCACGATTTGAAATTGCCTCCAGAGTTTTGGGACCCTGATTTTCAGCGCCGCGAAAATCCGACAATCTCACAAACGACGCCTCATAATTTGCAATGTGATGCGCGTTGAAGATAAAAGTACACAAATGGGCTTTGGCATCCTCGAAGGCATCATATTCAAGCTGGATAAGCGACACCAGAGTTCTTTCTCGAAGAATTTCCTTCCGTAGCTCCTCAAAAGAAGAAATAAACATCCAAGTAAAAGAGGTCACAATTCCAACCACCCCGCTACTCTTGCAAAATAACGCGCTCCTTGATATGAATGCAGAAAAAAGGTCTTTATCGCAGGTTGAGTGATATTTATTCAAGTATTTTTTTACGTCGGGGTTAAAGAATTGCGCACCCATGTAAGGTGGATTCTCAACGACTGCGTCAAACCGATTACCTAATATTCTCGCTTGCAACACTAACGGCATCAAATCCTGCGCAGCCACTTTAGCGTAAAGGTCGCCGCTCAGGAGTGCTTGGTGCAAATGCTCAAACAGTTTCGCCAATTGTGAATTCAGCGTCTGCGGAATTTGAATCAATGAGCCAAAAGTCTTGGCCTGTGCAAATGTGGCGATGAGTGAAGCGATTGTTGCACGCGCCGAGTCGCCCTTGCTGTTGACTGCAAGGGACTCTTCCAAACTTCCCTGCGGCAGGGAGCCAGAAAAGAGGTCATCGGCACCAAATCCCCCTATAACAGCGGTGCCTACGGGCTGTGCAGCGGTGGGTTCCACGACCGAATATAGCCCCTGGACCAGTTCATCAACATCCAAACCTCTACTCTCCTGCAAAGAGAGAACGTTTAATTTGATAGGAGAATCAAAGAGACGCCGGTCATCGGCACGGGCCTTCATCAGCAAAGCAAATCCTGCCATTTGCGCCGCCCGGTCGTCAATGTCCAGACCGTACAGGTTCCTTTCCAGAATCAGACGCGGTATGGAGCGTGGCTGATAGCCGCGCTCCAGGTAGATGGCTTTGAACACTTCGTAAGCTTCCACCAGAATGTGGCCGGAGCCGCAGGCCGGGTCCAGCAGGGTGATGGACTCGGGATTCAGGCTGCCACTTGCCCTCACCCCTGCCCCCTCTCCCCGAGGGAGAGGGAAATCCTCATCCACGCGGGTCTGAATCAGGGCGTCGAGCTGGGCTTGCACTTCAGGGGTTTGGTCGGCGGGAGCGATGTAATACGGCCACTGCGCTTGCAAAGTGCTGGCCGGGTTGGCCATCAACCACAATCGCCCGACGCTGTTTTGCACCAGGTATTGCACTATCCAGTTGGGCGTGAATAGCTGGGTGGCGGCAGGGATGTCTTCGCTTTTGACGACCTTGCCAATGACTTCGTCTTTTTTCTCGCTGATGTAGAACTGGTATAGCCAACCGATGATTTCGACCTCTTTCCAGTCGTCTTCTTCAATGCTGGCAACGAGCTTGGCAATGACGGAATCGGTGCGCAGCAGGTTGTCGGGCAACAGCAACTCGGTTTCGTCATCGATGCGCTCGAACAAAAATGGCATGACGTTGCTGAGCGCATTGCACTGGGCAACCAACAGCATGCTGTACAGCTCACCGTCGCGGTTGCCGGCCAACTTCATCTCGACAACCAGCGCGGGCTTCAGCCCCGGTAATCCGCCGTCACCGGCGCCATTCTGCGCCAAGTCGGCGGCGTGGGTCAGTATGTCTGGCAGCGTTCCTTCCAGGCTGGAAAGCGCGCGGTGGCCGTGGCCCAGGTAATCGTGCAACTCCATGTAGCGCAGTGCCGCAAAGCGGTTGAACCAAGTGTAGGCCACCGCTTCCATGGTCTGGCTAAAGCCATCTTTTTGGATGCGGGTAATGAGTTGCTGACGCTGGCCGTGGACTTTGACGGGCCAAGCTTGGCCTGCAATCACGGTCGCGTCGCCCTGCGGCTGGCTGATAGCTACTTCCAGCTTGCCCGCCTTGCTTGAGATGCCGAGCAAGTTGGCGCGAGCGGTGACGGCGGCGATGAAGTCTTTTCGGGCTTGCGGGGCGTAGGACTTGAGTTTGGCTTTGTTCATGGGTCAGATAAGATTTCTCAGCTGCCCCGTGCATGGCACGCGGGCAGCTGTTGAGTAAGGTAAATGAAGGCGATAGCGCTTTAGCGACTGCCTTATTGAATCCGCGCTATTTGACCGGCGCGCACGGTGGTCAGCAGCGCGTCTTTCAGTTTGCTTACGTAGGCGTCCACGTCGGCTTCGGTTTCCAGGTAGGACTTGCTGGAAAGTTCGGCGGCACGGATGACACGCGTGGTCTTGGCGACGGGCGCGGGCGCGGGCACATTGGACTGGCCAGTCTGCAGTGGCTTGGCAGTATTGCCGGGCATCGCAACATGGTCGGCGACTTTGCTCACAGCGGCTTGAATAATATTCATGGCATCGTCCATGGCATCGCCGCCCGCCCCTTGCAGCAGCATAATCTGCGCAATGCTGGTCTGGCTGGCGATGCGCGCTTTCAAGTCTTGCAGCGGACGCAGAGCTTTATTGCTGAGGTCAGGCGTGGCAGCGGCTGTTTCAAGTTTGGCTTGAACTTCAGCCAACTTGGCATCTAGCGACTGCAAGGCTCTTTCACGTTTTTCTTGCGCCAGCTGCTCGTTGATGACGGTGACCGAGGCCAGCAGCGGCTCGATGTGCTTGACTTGGCTGTAAGGCTTGGGGTTGTCACGAATATTGGCCAGGTCAATCAGGGCAGCAAAGGCTAGCGGCACTTTGCTCAATGCTTCACGATTGCTTTCGAATGTGCTCAGGCCATCGAGCAGCTTGCGCCAGGCGGCAATCTGGGTCTTGTAGAAATTGACCAGGTCATGGATATCGTCCGCGGCATCGAGCCACTCGTTCTTGGCGACCAGCAGGGCGCCGATGAAGGCAAAGCTGTCACGTATGCTGAGTTGCTGGGCAATGCGGGTGAGCGCGACGTCGATGTCTGACTTGCCGGGGTGGTGCGGCGCGGCGGCAGTGTGGCCATAGCTTTTGAGTTCGGCCTGCCAGTCCGTTAAACGGGTGCGGAAATCGGCGACCAGGCTGTCCTCTTCCTCACGACCCATTTTTTGGAACAAGTCTTTGTACAACTCGCGGGCGCGTTTGATTGCGGTGGCATCGGCAGTCTTGCGCTTGAGGATAGACACCTGCTTGAAACGGACGGATTTGGTGAGCGGGTCGACTGCGGATGCGGGGTCGAGGTCAGAGCCTTCGAGCATGAGCTTGATTTCGCCAGACATGAACAGGCGGGCGATAAGCAACACGGTTTCCCAATCGGGTTTCCACCCCCAGGGGATGCCAGCAAAGCGGTCCACTACGTCTGACAGCAAGACCCGGTTCTGGCTGGCAGCCAGTTGCAAATATTCACGCATTTCTTTGATGGCGAGTGCGTTGCCGGCCTCGCCGTCCAGGCCTAACGAATGCTGGCCCAAGTCGTCTGCGTTGAGCACGGCCTTGATTTCGCCTATCGGGTCAACTTGGCGCACTTTGAGATACGGCAGCTTGCTGTAGGTATTAGTGATGAGGTAATTGAGCAAATCATCGAGCACCTTGTCGGTGCTGGTGGACTTGATTTGCACAGGCTGGCCCAGGGCATAGAAGTCACCCGTGGTGATGAGTTCCGACAACTGATGCACCAGGCGCAGCCGGCGCTCGCGGTTCTCGTCCTTGCGGTCGGCCAGGATGCGCTTCAGAGACGGCGAAGCCTGGTCCGCCTTGGGGCTGATGATGTATTTTTCGATTTGCAGATAGAGCGCCAACTCAATGTCCAGGCGCTCGCCCTCGCCCAAGCGCACCAGGGCCCGGCCATTGCCCTCACTACTACGCAAAATGCAACGGGCCGGCTGGAGGCGCTCATATTCGTCACCTAGCGGGGTCAGCACTTCAAGGCTCAGGGCGTGGCTGGCCGACCGCCACGGAGCGCCGTCAAGCAAACGATTAAATTCATAGTCAGCCTTGGTGTCGCGGTGGCGCACCTTGGTTTGGTCCTTGAAAATATCCTCAAAAATTAGTTTGGCCAATTCGCGAGACTTTTCAGCAGCGGAGACCTCTACATGGCCGATTTCGCGCGCAACATCACGTTCCTCATTGGTCAGGAAGAACCACAGGTCACCGTTGCGACTGACCAGGCGCTCTCGTTCCAGGCGCGCCAGACTTTCCTGAATCTTGCGCTTCAGTGCGAGCTTGTCCGCGTCAATCTGGTCTATGCACAGCGTGGCAAGATTATCGATGGACGGCTTGACGATGTCGGGGATGTAGCGAATGAGGAACATCGCCTTCAGCAGCAGACTGTCGTAGTTCTGCAAGCCGGGATTGTCCGGCGCCTGGTCTATCGAGCGCTTGGCGACACCGTCGATGAAGCTCTCGATAGCGGGATAGAAATCGTACAGCGGAACCAGGATATCGATGCCGTGGGGCGCATTGCGCACGGCCGCAGACTGGAAGGCGTCGAGCAGCGAACGTTCGCCCCGTGACAAGTGCTTGCCGGTAGCGCCCACCTTGCGGATGGATTCGAAAATCTTCTGCAGCAGCGTGAACTGGTATGGCGCGAACGGATAGCAGGTGACGAATTCAGCGGCGTCCTTGTAACCACGCAAGGTCACCGAATTGCCCGAGAAGCCGAGCTGATTGTTGATGACGTCGCTCTTGCTGGCGAAGGCATCGCGCAGAGCAACGTGGGCAGCCTCCGTCTTGGACAGCAGGCGCTCGCCGATGACTTCGTCGGTGTTGCTGCTGGCCAGCGACAAACGGGTGTGAAAACGGGCTTGAATCTTGGAGAAGTCCTGGCCCTTGGACTTGTTGTCTTCACCAATTGCCGCGTCGATGTCTTCCTGACTCGTGACGATGACCCACGCGCGGCCCTTGCACTGGGCACCGAGCTGCTCGGTGATTGTCTGCAGGTTGAGCATGAGCGGGGAGCTGGCCCCGATGAATTGGCCTACTTCATCGACCAAAAAGATAACCTTGTGGCTGGGTGGTCGAGTAGTTAGGTAATCGTTGACGACCTTGGCGAACCCTTCAAGGGTAATGCGATAGTCATCTCTTGCATTGTCGAACCACTTGCCAGCGGATTCAGGCGTCATTTTCAAGGCTTGCGCAAGTGCCGTCACAATGTCGTCGCGATAAAATGCGACCGCATCACTCTCTTGCTCCCAGGCGCCACCGTTGGAGGCGGCAAAGGCGGCCTTGAAGGTATCGAAAGCCCCCTTGGCTATCAGGTGACGTTCCATGTCCGCGATGTACGGCGTATCGCCCGACAAGCCCACCTTCTCATTGAACACGCGCAAGAAGACTTGCAAGATGGCGTCAGGGTCAGACTTGTTGGCCTTGGCGTCGATATTAAACAGGATGACGTCGGCGGTGCCTTGCACCGCGCGCTGAATGTCGGCGTGCAGCATCGCGTCTTTGATTTTTTGGTGGTCAAAGAACTGGGCGGCGTTACGCTTTTCCCCGGTCTCAGGATTTTGAGCCGCGATGTTTTCCAGCAGATAGGAAAGTATCTTGATGAAGTGCGACTTACCCGAGCCGAAGAAGCCGGACACCCAGACACCCATGCGGTCGGTGATGGCCGCATCATGCGGACGGTCGATGGCCGCCAAGTAGGCGTCAAAGAACTTGCGCAAGTATTCACTTATCTGTTTGGTAACGACATACTCTTCCAGTTCTTGCCAGACGCTGGCGGCGTCCATTTGGTCGGCTTTGATGACGCCATTAATTGGGCGGTCAATGGGCTTGAGGAAAAGTTCGCTGATTTTCATATTGTGATGGTTCCGTGATTGACTGGAATGTGCTGGCGGGGCTACTCTACGTGTTCTCTGGCACTAGACGGAAGGCGCGGTAATAGTGGTCTTCGGCCAATGTGTTGAACAGTCGTAATGAATGGCCGTCGTAGCGGCCGGGAAAGAACATCAGCAAGGGCGTGTTGCCCATGATGGGATGCAGCGCAGACAACAAGGTATGCGTGCGTAGCATCGGATAAACGGCGCCAACGCCAGTCAAAATTAACAGGTCAAGGTTGGCGATATCATGTTGAGATGCGATTTTCTGGGCAATCTTGTCCTCTTTGAGAACCGAACGCAGCGCAGCCAGCGCGCTGTCGTCACCTTTGCTGAGCTGCATATCCATGGCTTTGTCGAGCAGGTTGCGCTCTTCCAGCAACCCTTTCACCAGTTGCAGCAAATCGATACTCGCCGCGCGCAGAGCCGGCACATGTTTTGTCAACGCGGGCAGCACTGTCCCATGGAGAAAGCTGCGCATATCCAGCTCGCGGGCGGGCGGGTAGTCAAAAATCCAGAAGCCAATTTCATTGCCCAGGCCCTTGCTGTCCAGGAAATCACGCGAGGTTACACGAGGCAGGATTTGGTTGAGGCGTTCGTCAAAGCTCAGATTCATCTCACACGTTCCAGACAATCAAGGACATAGGTTTCATTATGTGCGCTCAGATAACGCCACACATCGGGATGCAAGGATTGGGGTGTCAACTTCATTGACTTGGAACTATCAATGTACTTCGCCTCGACCAAAATTCGCAGGATGACCTGAAGCATCTTGTCCTTCGTGGATTGAGGCCATCCCGCTAGCGACGAGTCATGATGTTCACATTCGGCCAAGAAATCCTGCCAGTCGGACCGGGCCAGAGCTGGCTCAAGTCGTCGCTGGCGGTTCGCATAGACGCGAAGCAAAAAGTCGCCCAAAAGAAGGCTATGTTTGACAGCTGCAGCCATGAGCATCTGGATGACTACTTCGCTCTCGCGTTCGGCAATCATCTTCCAGCCCTCTGCATCCAACGTCGTCAACCGACGACGTAGCAGTCTGGCCTGTCGAGCCGCTGTGGCTGCGGTCCTTTTCTGCAGGATATTTTCTATCTCGATGGCATGCGTCCACGCTCGCTGGTCCGGTTCGGTCAGCAGCAATTGCGCAATGCGTCGGCTCTCCAGCGGCAGCAAAGCGCCTACATAGATTTCTGCGTTATACCGCGTCATACAAATGCTGTAGTTGGGTGGTGGTGACCTGCTTCATAGCCTTCAAACGAATTGTTCTTTGAGCTGACCAGTCTAACTGAAGGCATTCCGCTAGTGCAATGTCATCGGCGCTATTCCATAGACGTTTCCGGCAAGAAAACGATGAAATTCGATTAATTCCCGATGGAATCCACGCGCCACGGAGATTACGAGCAATTCTATCCAATAATCACCGCCTAAAATCGCAGGAAGCGCGGAGTTCCCGGCGCACTCCCGAGGCATCGAAACACCGAGAAGATGACCAGGAAAAAGCTTTATACTGCGGAGTAGTCGCCATGATGATTCTAAAGCCGGGTGACATCGCGGCGGTGATACCGCCAAAGGTCAAGCACTGTACGTGGTTGGGTGCGGCCAGCGACAACGGAGCCTCGCTCCGTGCACGACGGTAGGCAAAGAGAAACCGCCCTACTGTGCCTTGGCAACGGCCCTGAAACTAAAATTTTAGCTAAAAAAAACCCGCCAACTGAGGGCGGGTTGAATCCAATTCTTGGAGGATTTGGAGGAGACAGGTCAATTATGCTGCACTGCGCCATATTTCGCCAATCATCATTTGTAATGAGATGTATCACGGGTGGTAATGACGCTCTCGACTGGCATGGACGTGTTTGGGTCCTTCGGGGGGACAGGTAGCATTTCGAATGTCGGCCCAGCAATTGCGCAGAAAATGGCAAATGAATTTGTCCACAGATGGCGTGGACAGCACTGTGGACAACTCCATCGTACGCACCGCAAACCGAGTGCAGGTGTGGGTTTCCTATGCCTGCTCAAATTTCCGTCAGGCACCCGGTCAACGGCTCTTGACGGTCGAGGTGTTGGCTGACCGCAGGGAACATCGCCCTTGCCTTCGGCCAATTTTGAAGACGCCCCTCGCCCAGCACGGTTATCCGCGCTATTCGCGCAGTACTCCCTGGGTCTGCTTTCAGAGCGATTAGCCGCCTACACGCGGGAATTTCTTTGGCGGACATCAAAGCATCGCTGTGCATCGACTAGCCGGGGCGCGGAGGGGTCCGAATCTTCAAAACGAGCCCGAGCCTCTCAAGTAAGGACATCACATCTTCTTTCGGAACTCTCCATTCCTCCAGAATTTCGGCGCACTCAAGCGGGTCGTTCGGTCGACTAAACGGAGTAATTTCGTGAAGTAGCGCGTCAGGATAGTGCCCGTGCGAGGAAGCGGCCAGAAGAGCCACTACCTCATCAGCAATATCACACTACTGCGGTCAGCCTGCCCGCCCGCCATATCCAGCGCTCCTTCAGGGCAGGCAATTGCGCCGGTGCCACCTCTGCAGGAACAGCAAGCGGATTGCCGGGCGGAGTTCGCGTCCGCTCAAGGCGTGCAGGCGGGTCGAGTGCTCCGTGGACGACGCTGTAGCCCTGACTCTCATAAGGGTTGCACGAGAGCTTTTTCAGAAAGCCGCATGCAGCGAGGTAGCCGAGATAAAGGCGGACCTCAGCGCGCACAGACTCGGGCGAGCTGCGTCCAGTTTCGAACCTTTCCAAAATCCACTGAATGACCGAAGTCTGCTTGAGTTCGAAGCTGCTGTTCGCTCTCTGGAATATAAAACGGCTGAACAGTGCCGCCTGCCAAATCATTGCTTGCTCTGCGATTGCACTAGCGCCATCGCCTTTTTTGCAAAGGTAGTAGGGCCATCGCCCGGCGATTCCCAGACGCTCGCGCAGGTCCCGTTCTTTGTCTTCGTGCGACATTTGGCGGTAGCGTTGGTTAGCCGCCTCGCGACGCTTACGGTCGTTCTCGAGTTTTCGATGTCGAGTTGCTTGTCTCCTCTGGTCGGCTGCCTGCTCGACTTGGTGCTCTCTATTTGCTCGCTCAATTCGGACAGCCAGGCCCGCCAACAGTCTCTGCCGCTCCTGCTCTTCATTTGGGAAGAACAGCCAAGTCTTATATGCTGTCTCGTGAATTACTCGCTGCGCTATTGCGTCAAAGCCCGTCGAGACGTCTAGGTCAGAGAGGTCCACCTCTATTGTCGGCAACTTGAGCTTGCCAATTTTCCGGCGCTTGTTCTCGTCGACACGGTGACGAAAGTACATTTCGACGAGAAGCCTGCGCTCCCCTCGATAGCCCACAACGTCAGGACGAATACCGTCTTCCCAGACTTCCGCGCAGGTGCGTTCGAAGCGTACAACACGCTCCTCCGACAGCACGCTCGATTCTTCCAACGCTTGACCGGACGTCGCTTGGCCGTAAACGACAACGCGCATGCCTGGCAGGCGGAGCCAGTTGTGTTCAAGCAGAACTTGTTTCGCGGCTGCGTGAATAGCTGACTCTGCGCAGGACTCGCCGATTTCAACGTTGTGGTGGGCAAAATGCCAGCGCTTTTTCGCACCCTTCTTAGCAACGAGTGTGGCGCCACACCCAATACAGGTACATCCGCAAGCTAGCCCACATTGGACGTCCGCAGGTGCGCACATCCGCCCGTCCTTAAGTCCGAAAGCGGTTTGAGTGGACTCCGCAATGTCTACCATTGCCACTACCATCGACGTCCACAGCGCCCGACGCTAGCGCGGCGGTGGGCTTTCAAAGAATGCTTACCAGTCATCAGTACGCCCTCATCATTTTTTTAAAGCCCCGCTGCTCGTCACGAGCTAAAGACACCACCACAATTTTCTAGCGCTGCAAGGGTGCAATGAGCAAGCCCCAAAGCAACTCGGCTGCACCTTGCTCGGACAGCCGCTGGTCTTGACGCCCGCCGAATGACTGCATGCCCTGCGACCTAAGGTACATGGCCTGGCTGTCGCACTCGACATTCAGCATCTCGTTTGAGCTGCCGTCCTGAGCGCTGGCGTCGTATGAAAATGAGATGCACTGGCTTCGACTGCCCATGCTGTCGATACGAACGATGCATTGCGCAGCTGTTTTCCCATCGCGGTAGATGATTGCAGTAAACCGTCTTGTATCAATTTTCCTGTATCGACAATCGATGCCGGAATTACGCGACGCGAGTTCCGCTAGAGATGATTCAAAAAATCGCCCCATGAAATCGAATGATGTATGGATAAACTCGTCTTTGTCCAGGTCGCTGAACTCCTTGCTGAGCCGTAAATTGCTTGAGCGCTGTAACTCTACGGCAGATTCCACTGCGGCCAGCAATGTGGTGCCGTGCTTTGGCTTGAGTGCGGCTGGAGCAGAACTAGGGCCCAAACTGCTAACTGCTTTAAAGACACGTGCATTCATCGCTTCGACGGCAATTCTGACCTGACGAACGACATCGGTGAAGGCTTCGTCAATGTTAGGCCATGTTGTGATGGCCTTCCCATCTCGTGGCGTTGCCATCAACATGCCAAATGGAGCAGAGTGCCAGTCGCAAGACCGTAGAATTACAGGGATAACATGTGCTTCGCCAGCGTTATGGCGCTCAATAGCCCGGTGCATCTCTTTGGAGTAGCAATAATCAGAACCGATGAAATTTGCGCTTATGAGCAAAAGAATAACGTCAGCGCTTTCAAGACTATCTTTGATAGCGGGGTCGAGCTCGTCGCCGGCGAGGATACGCCTGTCATGCCACGCATCTACATGCCCTTGCCGCCTTAACAATGAAAGATGCATCTCGAGTTGGTCTCGAAGTGCCTCGTCGGCGTGACTGTAGGAGAAAAAAACTATCGCCATGGGGGAATTCCTATTTTTATCGACAAGATACTGTATTAAAACCGCAATTCATTCAGGGTACAGCAGTGCGAGGCCGGATTCGCGGCGCTACCCCGAAAATATCTGGTCCCGTTCGCACCCTCCGCAGGCGGCCGTTAGGTCGAGGGGCCTTCAACTAAGGGTTGACTCGGAGAGTTGCCTATATTGGGCTTACCAGGTCTCCAAAATCGCGCAAGTCATCCTCTTCACACCATGTTTCAAATAATTTGATAATAAAGCAATTGCGTGTTGCAAGAATGGGATAGCCATTATGGATGCTCTCGCCGTACATGTTGGTACAGCGCGCTAACGACGGTCTAGTAGCTATGAAAACTCGTACAGAAATGGAAGTTGCCTGTATGATACTAAGCAATGACATTGCCAGCTATTAGCCCGGAGCAAAAAATGCAAACAAGCGTACTGCAGGACTTTCTGACCCTGCGATTGTTGAATATCGGAGCAGAGGACTCTCGCCTTGAAAAATTGGTTGGCGCAGCCCATGAACTGGCTCAACAGTATGCGCGCAACCCTAAGGCCGCCGTTGCATCACTCCTCGCCGCGTGGGACCCCGTCGCAGCCCCACATCAATCCCTTCTTGATATCGGTGAGCTACTGCAAAAACACTGGCCTACTTTTCGAGCGGCGTTCCAAGACGAACCGCTGACTCTGTACCGCGCCATCATTCTCGAAGCGGTTATGGGGGCCATGGAGCAGCAAGGTACATTGGCGGTTGCTGTGGACTTAATTGGCGCCAACGTGTTACCGCACTTGAACGTGGGTCTGGAAGAGAAGATTTTGTCGAGGATTTTGGACCGCGCTCGTAAAATCAAATCGGAACGCGTAGCGCGCCTTTGGCCAACCAAGTTGCCCTCTGCATCCAGCGCTGCCCTGAAGGCACCCGCAATACCTGTTCTAAAAGCTACGGAACCGACCGCCTGGTACAAAGAAGTGGCCGCTTCAGCGGGGCCAAACCAGCGAGACGGCGCGCCTCTTCCAAATTCTAATCCCCACTGGTCTAGCCAGCAGCAGAATTGGTCGTATGACTTCGCGGACCGTATGGCCCCAATTCTTGCGGACGTCCACGACAAGGCCGCTAACGCTGCGCTGAAGGCAAGTGCTCAAGCATTTAAGGCACTCGGTGAATCAGTCTTAGCGAAACTAAACGAGTTCGTCCACTCCGAACAGACGCGCAGCAATCAACTGAACATTTCAAACAAGCTGCTATGGTGGCGGCAAGCCCTGTACTCTGAGACCGCAGCTATCCCGTATCGCCAATTGGAATTACCACTTGTCGCACTTCATACAGCATTTGATGTGGCGGAACTGCTGCCGGAGGTTTACCCGCCGGCAGTCGAATCGCTAGTAAGCGAAGCAGTGCTCGCAGTCGCTGGTAGCAAAAACGAAGAGCATATCAATACCAAGGACTTGCTGGAAGCTCTGATGAAGTCTACAGAGGTTTCTGGCGATAAGTGGCTCCAAGAACAGCGCATGGCTTCGGGCATTAGAATTCTGTTCATTCAAGCACTAGCGAACTCATCTCTGTCTGGGAAAGCAGAGCTGTCCCAGATGAGCATCGCGCCGGAAATTAGCATGACACTCGCTGAGTGGTCAATCTGGCTCTTGCGGGAGGTTAAAGTATTGGACGCTTTGGCTAGACCAGACGAGATTCCGGAAACTACGGAGGAAGCGTGAACGGACTCTGTGCTCAATTAGCCTGTATCGCTCCAGACGAGGTTGGATGCCTTGAAGGCGAATCCGCGCCTCACCTTTGCAAGCACTGGCAGAAGAAGGGTGAAGCAGAGGTCCGCGAAGCATCCAATGCGTTGGAGGACGGAGCAAGGTTGCCTTGGACTGGCAACGCTTTAGGCTCTTTGGACATCGGGTTCTTGGCGGGTAGAGCCAGAACGCGGCTTGTAGGTATATTTGGTGCCTCTGATAGCGGTAAAACTTCCTTACTAGGAGCTTGGTATCTACTGGTCGGGCGCGGCATTTGCCCTGATGGCATCTCGTTCGCCGGCTCACTAACCCTGGAGGGTTGGGAGAATATTGCAGGGAGCCTTCGTTGGAGCTCAGTGCGTGGCCCTGCGTTTCCATCGCATACATCGAGTGGAGCGGGCCGACATCCAGGTCTCCTCCACCTAGACTTGAACATTCATCGCGCCCGACGCGATATCCTTTTCGCTGACACGCCTGGCGAATGGTTCAGCCGTTGGGCAGTGCGCCGCGATGCAGATGATGCTACTGGCGCACTTTGGCTTTCTGACGCGTCAGATGTCCTTATTGTTGTGGCGGATTCCCAAGCGCTTGGCGGGCCCAAATTAGGTGTGGCAAGGTCTAACCTCTTTTCGCTACTTCGGCGTGTAGCTGCTGAGCGGCGCGGCCGGCCTGTCGCTTTAGTGTGGACAAAGGCAGATATCGACGTTGAACCACAAATGCGGCAGGCAGTGACTCAAGCGGCAGACTTGGTTCTCGGTAGCTATCAGACATTTAGCGTAAGCATGCATTCTGCCCCTGGTCAGGACCCCTACAACAAAGGGCAGGGACTAATTGAACTTTTCGAATGGGTGCTGACAGTGCCGGAGGCGCCGTTCCGAGGGGCGTCTGACGCACAGCCCGAACGGGACATGCTACGTCAACTGCGAGGAGTCTATGCCTGACAACCCTCTTAAAATAGCTGTTTTTGGCGAATCCAATGTTGGCAAGAGCCACTATGGTGCGCAACTTATAGGTCGTTTGAACGCCGAAACAGGGATGTTACGGATGCGAGGAGCAGCGCCTGATTTGGCAGCGTTTGATGATGTTGTTCAGTCACTTAGCGGAGGAGTTCCGGGAGCGCATACAGCGGCAGGAAGCTACATTGAAACCATTTTGCCTGTAGTAACCGAAGGTCATGTGGCGATTGATTTGAGTTGGCCAGACTATGCAGGCGAGCAGGTCAGCTCACTGCTGGAAGAACGTCTTGTTCCAGCCTCATGGCATCAGCGCGTTGAGGCTGCAGATGGATGGATATTGCTGGTTCGACCCAAGAGTGCGCCGTTGGCAGATGACATATTCTCGAGACCGCTCGGAGACCTGAAATCATCTCGTCCAGAGGGATTCTCGATTGAACCCTCGTCGCAGGCACGTCTTGTCGAACTGCTGCAAATCCTGCTTTACACACGCCGTTCACGTACAGGCAAAGAGAAACCAGCACTTGCGGTGCTTCTGACGTGCTGGGACGAGCTTAGACTCCCAGAAGGTACGAAGCCTGCACAAGTGCTACGCGAAAAACTACCGCTCTTAGCAAATTTTTTAGAAAACAATTGGGATGAAAGCGACATTCTAATCTTCGGTCTCTCCGCAACGGGAGTCTCCCTTACGAAAGAATCACCAAATACGGACTTCATCTTCAAAGGCGCGGAACATATGGGGTGGGCGATTTGTAATGATGGAACACAAACGACAGACCTCACTCTGCCTATCGCGGAACTTGCAAAAGCTGTGCACGACTAATGCGTATCCATAAAGCGTGGTATGGCCCCAAGGGAGGACACTCACTCCTGTCCTCAACGGACCCTGGTTTGCAAGCCGTGTTTCGACAAGCAGCTTGGCTCACAGACCTCCCTGTCACTGCTCCGACAGGTCTGCAATGGCAGCCTTACTTTCGTACAGCCATTCATGAGGACTACTTCGTCCTTATTCATACCAAGAGCAGCCGCGACACAACGCGAGCCGGGATGGTCGATTCGGTCGCCGCATTTATTCCCTTAAGCGAACTCCCACTTGTGCCGGACTTTATCGCGTTGGCCAACAATCTGAGGGAGTCCCACGATTCCGTAGAACGTACCCCCTTTGTTGCAAATGCCCAAGCCTCTGCACCGCAAGTGAACATGCAGCAACCACTGCTGCTAGAATTGGCTGGTGCGCTCATCTCTGGCAAACAACGGCCAGCCATTCATGTAGGGCAGTCGGGGTTCGACGACATCATGTTCAACTTGCTACAAGTTGTTCCTCGTACGCTGCGACGCGAAGTCCTTTTCAGTTTGAGTTTTACTGTGGAAGACTCGATGGCATGTGCTGCAGTCGCAATTCCGACAGAACTGGCCTCGCGCTATCCCCAAAAGCAGCTGCTTTCAGCATTAGACAACCCGCCAAGCATTGGTGTTGCTGCGCTTCTTAACATGCCTGAAGGTCGTCCCCTGCTGGACTTCGGTGAAGCGGCTGCCTTCGATTTACAGTCTGTAGCCTCCCTTATTTTGTTGGAGCAAGCCTTCCGTCTCTGGAAAAATCCGGACGGAGTCAGTGATGCGATAGGCTTGGTCCGCTTATTAGCAGCCAAGTCAGGCGACTCCCAACAAGCGAGCGAAATGCGCCAGTCTGCTTTAGACAGGCTCATTAAGACGTCTCTCGAATGGCAGCCGACCGACATCCTCTCAATGCGTAACTTACAGTTAGAGCGCTTTGACGCAAATAGACTGAGCAATACCGTGAAAGACTGGATTCGTAACCGCGTTGACGAAGTGAGCCTGACTGAGGCTGATTGCCAGCTTTTTGACCAAGCAGCCCGTGGAGCAGCGCAACAAGTTTGGTGGAATACCGACGTACTTGCCGGCTATATCGACACGATTAAACCCGATAGCTTAGGCATCGGTTGTCTGGCATGGGAGACTATCGACAAGCATTCAGCGAGCCTTTTGCCAGTACTAAATCTCTTTGATGCCAAAGGGCATCTCGATGGATTGACGAATACTATTTTCTTAGGCCTATCCACCGTCACAATCGACGCGGTCGCTGAAGAGAGCGCGAAGCGCGGAGCGTGGCAGCTATGCGGAATTGCGTTAGCCACCCGCTACGATGCCTCTCGGGCTCTGCTCGATGTATTAAAATATTGCCCACCCAAGACAGCTCGGCATACCGCTGTAGAGTCCGCTCTTTCAAGGGCTGCGCCGAATGAGCTCATAGAAATTGCAATCCGTGAAGATATTGAAGAAGTTACGAGTCTCGCAGCGGATGTCGTAAAAAACGAACCGAGACTTCTGCGTAATTTTAATTGGAATTCTCCAGTATGGTTTGACATCTTGGACAAAGTAGTTGCAAGTAACCTGAGTGCAGGTAACGAGATAGAAAACAGAGCACAAGGCCTTCAAACCATCATCCAGCGCGGCGAGCGTTCAGCACGAATCTGGGGGCCATTAGTTAGAGCAGAACTCGCGGACCTGTTGCTTGTTCCAAACAGAGAGCATGCTTGGGCGCACATACCCGACTCGCTGTTTGCAAAAGTCGTAGGGCAAACAGCCAAGGCTTGGCTTGCGGTCGTATTAGATGGCCAAGTCATCGCAGCGGCTATCGAGGAGCCGTTACGGAGCGAAATCAGGACCACTCTTAAAGCCGGGCCTTCAATGGCGTCTCTTGCGAAAAATGCGCATTTAAATTTCATTAAAATCATCGATACGATTTACCCTGCAAATGACCACGAATGCGTCAGTCTCCTAGACTCACTAGCGCATACGCCCGCCTATCGATTTCCACAAGCTCCTGCTGCAGCCATAGGAAAGCTGATTCAATCCCGTGGGTGGACGTCGGCGGCATCGCGGGCGGCTAGCCATAGCTCCTTCCGCGACGACTTCTTAGTAATCGCTAAAGAGTGCGTGGGTGTCATGGGTGTCTGGGATAGTTGGGCGGTGAGTTTTCGAACCGGCAGGCCGGGTCAAATTTCCACAGACGATGCCTGGAAAATGTTTGAAGAGTCTTTGTCAGAGCTTTACCCACATGGCCCCACCGACCAAGAATTTTGGAGTCGCAGCGGAGGCAAAGATAATCAGCTAATCGCAGAAGGTAATGGACTCGCACAGTGGCATCGCTGCATTAAGCAAGTGCGTGCAGGTCTCGGTCCGTCAGCATCTGACCTCCTGCGCATCGCCCTGCGGGACTTCAGCGGAAACCTTGTTCTGAAGATGCTGCGAGATAGTCACGTGCTAGAATAAAATCATGAACAAAACATTTCAAAATGGTAGAGCCCTCGTTATTGGAGTCGGCAAATATGACTTACTTTCTTCGCTCGGTTCCGCCCCAATATCAGACGCGGACGATGTCGCGAAACTTCTCACCAGTCCTGCCCATTGCGGCTATCCGGTCGATAACGTACAAGTTCTTCGCAACGCCGAAGTATCTCGCACGGCCATCTTGGATGGCCTCAAACAACTGGCGGCGAATTCGCAGGTTGGTGATACGGTAGTTGTCTACTTCTCCGGTCACGGCGCGCAATGGACCACTGGGGGAGACCCTGGAACGTATCTGTGTCCTCCTGAGTTCGACACTTCTCTACCACGCGAGACCGGCATAGAAGCTGAGGAGCTTTCCGAGCAGCTTAACCAAATTCCCGCAGGACGGCTACTGGTTCTCGTTGATGCCTGCCACTCGGGGGCCGCCGCCTCGCTCAAGGGAAACACCGAAAACCTCACCAAATGGGCGTTCGGTGGCCCGAAGCTTGAAGCGCTGGCGCAAGGTAAAGGTAGAGTCATCATTTCAGCAAGCGCATCTGAGGAAAGCTCCGTTATCCTTCCAAATCATCGCAACAGCCTTTTTACGGAAGTTCTTCTTAAAGGTCTTCAAGGAGCCGTGGACGACCGTTCTGATGGGCTAATTCGAGTCTTGGACCTATTCCATTATTTGTCAGAGACTGTTCCTGCTGCCTACTCTAAGCAGAACCCCATACTGACCACGCGCACGCAGGATAATTTTCCTGTGTCATTGCGCAAAGGAGGTTTTCTCAAGTCTGCGGAAAACCAAGTGGCAGAACCACCGCCAACCATCTCGACAAATCCTCGTGAACTAGAAGAGCTGTTAGCTTCGCTATATCCTCAGGGACCTTTGGACCAGGAAATCTGGTCTCGGGCAGGTGGTAACGTTGCTACCTTAAAACTTGGCAGTAATGGCCGCGCGGCTTGGCATTCTGCTCTGCGCCTATTAAACCAAGGTGGTGGTGGGCCCGCCATTACCATTCGGAGTCTCGTCACCGAAGCATTATCTGAGTTCGGCTCTAACCAAGACCTTAGACGCCTCCTCAATAATCTTTAGTTGCAGCCCGGTCAGCCATGGCTTGCTGGCTAAAGCATCTGCAAACCAGCAACTATGCTGAATGCGGGTGCACGAAATCTCTTAATACTTAAATTCATCGTCAATTTGCGTATTAGTCGACCTTGCCAGCTAAGGCTAACCGCGCCATCGAAACCCTCGCACCAATCATCGCCAGGTTGGAAATCGCGCGTACGGCATGGTAGAAACGGCTGGACCGGCTGTGGAAAGTATTCCAGAAAGACTCAATGTTTTATCTGGAATACTTGGGCTAATCCTAGGGCGAGTTGCGTACGATACCAGGAGTCGCCTCGAATTGGGCCGACTACTTGGTGCCAACTGTGACGACGATGCGTATTCCAGATAATCTAGAAACCTGTTCCACCGCAAACTGGAAAATCGTTCCAGACCAAATGGGACACTCTGGGCGCAACGGCATGGGATTTGGTTTTACTCCAGACGGGACAAGCTTGTCAAATTGACCCGCCTTTTCCGCAGCAAATCCGCTTTGAAATTGATTTGGTGGGTGGCGTGAACCAGACGGTCAAGGATAGTCTCAGCCAACGTGGCAAAGAATGCGACCGGTACACAGTCGCTTTTTGGGCCACACCACCCACCGGCCCTGAATAATTATTTAACAATGCTATCATCTCCGCCACCCCATCATAGTCCGTCGGCGACGCACCTTAAACCCAAGCCAGTCGCCACCTTATAACGGCAAACCCGAGTCACTATTGGCTGCAGGTAAGCTATTTAGGGCGCTCCTGGTGAGCTCTCTTTTCTTAAACTGGCAAGATACGAATCAATGACTCTCGCGCGCATGAAAAGTGAGGTTTATAGAATTTACCTTTCGAGAAGCCCGCGTGTTTGCAAATCGAGGACTACCCAAAGAATTTCTGCCATATTGGTGCGTAGCGAGTTCCCTTTAGACCATTGCCGACGTTGTCCAGTCCGCGGACTACGACATAGAGCCCACCTAGAACCTGAAGACCAGAGGCAACCACGTCAATTCCAAGCTGCAAAGGAAACGCGTTGACCGAAATCCAAACTCCAATCACGGTCTCGACCATCCCGTACGATGGCCGATATTTTTGACGAAACCAGTACAACAGCGTACCGCTTGCCAGAGCTGCCAAAGCAAGAAAGACATGCGGTATCGCCGCAAATAGGGAAAAGATTTGCTGATACTTGTACCAAACAACAACCGCGATTCCTATAGCTAAACCGCCAATCGCAATCACTCGTTTAATATTGGAGAGTTCAAACTTTTCATACTTCTTAACCTGCTCTTCGACCTCGAAATTAGTGGCGGTATCCGGGGCCTGGGCGCCTTTCATTGTCGGCTTATCAAGAGCTTCCTGTAACTCACCCAGCGAAATTGCCTTTAGTCCAAGCTGAATCGCAGCCTTGCGCAGAAGTCTATCTTCTGTGACGAGACATACTGTACGCGATGTGTCAGATTGCAACTCTAGAAGTACCTCTAGAATTGCTACGTCGCACTCGTCAAGGCGAAAGTTATCTGATGTAGGTAAGTACAGCGGCGACGTGTGAGATGACTCAATTACTTCCACGCCAGAGTTAGCGGCTGCAAAAAGGACACGATGCAGTGGTCCGGCACTCATTCCGTGGTCGCGATTCGAGAGTTGGTTAATAGCGACGGTTGGAATTAAAAATAGCTCAGCAGCGTCACTGCGCGCGAGTAGCATCGGCTTTCTAAGGAGAACATTTGTGTCAAGCAGATATTGTAATTTCGTGCCGTTAGCCATTTCATTCCCTGAATTTTTACTTTATAGGCACCGGTGAAGCGCCACATACTCCCGGTACCTAAATCATTATTACTAATCTTTTAGCCTAGGCCGAAATTTTCGCTTCCACTAGGTAGGCTCCTGCCGAAGATATCATCTTGCCACGGTGAAATGTTCACACTCTGTCACAGCGTGCATATTCGCTTAAATTGACAACCGGTCTAGTTTAGGTTGATTTCCACGGGTCGTGCAAGCATATCCGGTGGTTGGTTCGCCGCGTGGCCAAGCTGTCGACGGGGCCAATACTATACGCCTGCGTAGCAGCTCACTTCACGCGCTTAGCATTGCGCCTATCGATGTTTTGGACATATCGATTCAAGTCTTCATGCATTATTAGCGTTTCACGCCTCCAAGATTTTCCGGCTTCGTCAAAAAGGTAATTGTACGATTCCAAGACCGGACTCATTGAAAATCTACCATCATTGCTGATGGTCAAAATATCCCTGTCAAAGAGCCTGTGCAGGTCGGCCCGGAGAACGATGCCGTTCTCAAAACTATCACTGCCTTCATTTTTTACGTCACAAATATGTGCAGCTTCGAGTACTCGTCTATCGGTTTCACCAGTCACGAGGCAGTGCGGATTATCTCCAAGAATTAGATTTCTGAACCGTGCGTCCCGTACGAGTGCCTTGACCTCTTTTCGGTCTCGAACCTCATCCGAAAGTTTGCATACTATTTCAATTTGCATCTGTGGATTGTTATCTCCGACCCACTGACAAACCCATTTAGATTTGCCGGCCACATTGAATTTTCGGTAGTGGGCCGTACCCAAGTCTCCATCAGCTGACCGAAGTTCACCGATGTCATCGACCCAGTGGCCCCCATCCGTGTAAGTCAGGGTAAATCCATCCGGCATCCGAGCCAGTTTGGGCTCGTAGACAACATCACGCGCCTCTTCGGTGCGGAACTCTGTAGTCTCTATTGTCACGTCGGTACCTGGTTTGAGGACAGCTAGTGCAGCTTCGATAGTCTGAATGTCGAGCGTCTCTTCACCTGACCCCCAGGTCACAATTAGAGCCAAAGGGTTAGTTTGAGTAGCTGATTGATGTAGTGAGCGGGATTGTGGCATGTTTGGAAATCGCCTTTCGTGAGGAAATCTGCTATGCAGTGGAGGAATCAATAGATTACAAGGAGACGCGAATGGCCACGGGAATATCCGGCCCGAGGTGAAGTTGAAATCACCGCCCACAATGATGAGCGCGGCGCCTAGATGGGGCGGATGCTGGATGCGTCAACCGCGTGCGACTGGAGGGAATAGCAATCGGTGTCAAAACATGAGGGGCATACTACCTGTATATCCCTCATCGAATTAATTGCTTAAATATCATTCAATCTCAGTTCCTTGCCTCCTCGGCCCATCTTCCGGCGCACGCCGCGTAGCGGATTTTCTTGCATCTTGGAGCGCGTAGAAACTCTTCCGTGCAGTCTGGTGGGCAAGTTCATATGCTGCGTCAGCGGTTTGGTTTACCGCTTGGGCCGCACCCTGTTATGGCAATTAGTCTGTGATGGAAAGGATTATATAGGTCTTCATCTTCATGAAACCTATTATCATTTTAAGGTCGACTTTTTCTATCTGCAATCTGTTATCCTCGTTAAAGACCACCAGATAATCCAGAACGTGGCAAATGCACGTAGGCTTAGCTGCACCGTGGTTCGAGTTTAATGAAATGATGGGGCACTTCATTGCTAAAACCACTCCAAAGCCACTTTGAGCGTGCTGCGCGTGAGATGGCTGCACACGGCGACAACGACACGCTGCCATTCGATTTAGACGTTAGGTTCTGCGGCGACCAGGCCGCAGCCCTTGGCTCCATTGCGTTCGGCTTTTACCAAGAGTTGCGGGACGGGCCAGCGAAAGAGAATCAAGAGCGAATCGCTGCAATGCACGTCCTTAGCGAACGGCTCATCGCACCGTCAGGACCAGCGGGTTTTCGAGTAGTTACCAAAATTCAAACCTTTTGGAATATTTATTTGAACGGCTTGTCCATCGCGATAGCGGAGGCAATAGAGCCTCGACGTGAACCCAATGCCCACTCGTACAGATATCTGCCTGATGGGGATGAGCAACTTTTTGACCCGACCCGTTCGTGGCGGGCATTCAAGGAGAGTACGGTCTCCGCCGCTGACGATGCCGGCCCGAACGCAGTCATTGTCCAGACAGATATCTCTAGCTTCTACGAACATGTATCTCATCATTACATTGAGAACTTTATTAACGACCTCGGGGGAGATTGTGAGCGGGTGTCCAAGCAGGTTAATGGGCTACTTGCAAAAATTTCCGCCGGAAGGTCATTCGGGCTTCCTGTTGGAGGACAAGGTGCTCGTATTCTCGCTGAATTATTTCTCAATCAGGTCGATTGCGCGCTCTCTGCAGCCGGCATAAATTGGAATCGTTATGTCGATGATTATGTTTTGATTGCCACCGACACCGCTGATGGTTACCGCGTGCTGGGAGTGCTGGCGCAGTGTTTAATGGACTATGGTTTGAGCTTGAACAAATCGAAAACCATTTTGCTCTCATCGAAGCACTATCGAGATTACGTTCGTTCGCAACTTGGAGCCGGTGATGATGAGGCGGGCAAACTTCGGACAATCGACTTAAAGTTTGACCCGTACTCCGACACGCCGTCGGAGGACTATGAGTCGCTCAAGGAGACGGTAGAAACACTTGAGGTTCGCCGTTTGCTCAATCGAGAACTCGAGAAGGCCCTTCCTGACACCTTCCTAGTTGCTCAGATTGGTCGAACGATGCGTTTACATGAACCAGAAATAGCGCTGGACATCGCATCTACTTTGTTGAAGGGCCAGAATCTTCACGCATTTCGTTCGTCATTCTCCACAATCATGCGCGGTATCGCGAACTTACGCGCCGACGTTCGGTTTGTCACCATCCACGACAGCATCGATTCCGTGCTTGATGCCGTGCCAGAGCATTCGGCACATCTCCTTATTGTTGACACCAGCCTACTACATTACTTGCGCTGCCTGCGATTTCGCAGCACCGCGCAACGTGTTCGGTACATTCGGAATCTATACGATACCACCCAACACGACACCGTTCGACGCGCATGTCTAGACTGCTGGCGAAACTGGGGGGATAGAGCTGCTTTCAATCAGCTGCGCAATCGCTGGCAACAGATGACAGCTGAGGGGCAACGCCTCTTCTGGCTTGCCACGTACAAATTTGGCGACGAAGGTGAGGCAGCTCGGCGCCAGTTCCGCCACGCGATTTCGCAAGCATGGGCGTTGGGAGTTGAGGTGCCATTGGACGAGAAGAAAGATAAGGAGAAACTCAAAAAACATCCTCGGGGAGGTGAGCCACGATTTGCTGCCGTATATGAAGCTTGGGCGTCGGAGGTGAAAAGTGCAGGTTGACCCTCGTACCGTCGCGCGCGACATCCCTGGAATTTTTGATGAGGTTTTTCCGCAGCTTACGCCCGGGATAGTCGCACACTTCAACTCCAACGCCACTCAATTCGAGGTACAGCCATTACCTTCCGCCTTGCTTTGCCAGTCAAAGCTACAGAAAGCTATGCTGTTCGAGCTAGGATACGCGGTTGCAGAGCAACTTTTAACTGGAGCCGTACTCGACTGGCCAGAATGTACCGCGACCGCCCTCCGGAGGCAGACGGTATACTTTGATGCGAAGCTTCCCGCACAATTCGAAGCAGCGGACCAACAGTTGGCCGAGATAGTCGGCCGAAATCTGTCAAATGCACTCCAAGCAGAAAGCATCGCCGCCAGTATGCCAATCACATTGCGTCCCGGAATTCCAGGACTAGAGTGGATTTCGAACGGAAATGGCGACTTTGCTCTCGGACTCACTCTAATCGAAGTCAAGTGCACAGCCAAACGCTTTTCGGCGTCGGACTACCGACAGGTTGCCATATATTGGCTCCTAAGCTATGCGGCGGACATTGAGGGACGCGGCGAGCAATGGCGCGATTTTTTGCTATTAAATCCGCGAAGGGGCGAGAGCGTGTCGATGCGATTTGACGACTTCCTCTCGGCCATTAGCAGTGGAAGGACCAAAGTCGATATATTGCAATTGTTTCAATCGCTTGTAGGTTCTCGGCTTACGCGATAGGTCAGATAAATCTGGTCCGGCACGTCTAACTCGTGCGTCAAATCCTTTGACTTTGGTGCCGGAACCGCCGTCAATTCATCCTGTGAGCAAACACAAGGCGTGGCCAACCATAGGCTATTCCTTCTACAGATTGTAGGGTATGGAAAGTGCGTCAGGAAGGTCAAGCTCGACATAAGAAATCGTTGGCTCGCATAGCATAGACAGTTCCGGCGTTACGGCTTCGAAGCCCTACAGCGTCAGGAGACGAAAGCCGCTAGCCCGTCGGCGTGCAAGAGCGTCACGACGCCCAGGAGGCATGGAGAGTCGCTCGTGAATGCGTTTTTTCGCGCCAAGCTGGCAGGATTGGGTTCACCCTTGCCACCCAATTTCGATGACGCGGCCCTGAAACGGCTGCTGTTCCCGCCCTGCTAGCCGTCGTCCGTGCAACGGCCGGCGCCTGCCTGGCCGACGACGCACAACGAACTGCGCCGCAAAGGCGTGACTCTGGGCTCTGGCAGGAGTACAAGGTCGAGCGACCGGACGGTTACCTGGTCGCGATTCAGGCGCGCATCGGGCATTTTTTCGACAAAGCCATTCCACGGCAAGATGACGAGCCAGCTTACTTACTCACCGTGGAATAGCCTAAGAGAACGAGTCGATGTTAATTAACCTGGACGCTGAGAATTTTCCGCATCGACAGTTTCGCTGTTTGCATTAACGACTCTAACGGAGAATCGCTTTCCGCCCCATCGTTCGCCTGGTCTCTCAGCCACTTCAAGGTTTCACGGAGCCGTGCCGCAAGATGGTCAATCATTGCCTCCCCGAGCGCGCATTCTGGCTTCAACCAATTGTGCCCATCGTCGCCTCGCTCACGCTCAAAAACATCAAAGACGATGTCCCGAACATCGTCAAAGTCCACCGCCCATTCTTTCGCCGACAAAGGGTCAAAGGACTTCAGAATCTGCTCGACAATAGCTTGGCTGCAAGGTTCAATTAGGGCACCGAAATGCCGAGCAAAGACTTCGTCCTCTTTCTTATTGCCCGCTCGAGAATTAGCGGCGAATATTTCAAGGCTCTGGTGCGTATCCACTCCCGCCAAAGTGTTGACAGTAATGGCGACCAAGTCAGCGCTTGAACGGAGCCAAGCTACTTCGTGCTCCTCGGCGCCGATGAAACGCATATTGCTAACCGGCAGATAGCCTGCATTTTTTGCGTCCATAATTCCTAGCCCCGTTTGGTCCGAGCAGGCGCTAATGAGGCAGGTCTGTTCGCGACCTCCAATAAACGTTATAAGTTTGGCCATGCTGATTGAAAGCTTTGGCAGGTCCTCGCGAATTGCCCTCGCAAATAGGTCGGCCGCGGCCTGGCTGTCAACCTCCCGACTCCGCGCACCAAGCTTCGCCTGGATACTTTCCTCCGTGATAGGCACCGCGCAGATGTGACCCTGTCCATTTGCGCAAGCTACCGCGGCAGAGAAATTCTTCCCCACGACAATTTGAGCCCATGTATTTTGAGTCGCGCTAAAGGGCAGTTCAAGACCCATCTCTTTGAGGGAATCGCTGAACCGCTTGGATGTGCTGGTGAGTGTTTGATGTGTGAATTGCATCGTCAACCTTTCTTCGTCCGATTAGATGACCTGGCCGTTTAAGAAATCGAACGTAGTTAACGAGGAAATTCAGTACCAAATTGAGTATGAATAGTGTACTGGTCGGCCAGAACCAAGGAACCACCCTTCGAGAAGCGCACGCATGCACCTTTCTCCTGACGAAAATTCTACCTCAAGGTCGTAATCAGGGAAAGAAGTATTTGACGGCTGCAATCAAGCGCTCGTTCGGTTGGGCAGTCCAACTTCCATCCGCTCACTCAACCGTTTCAATCAGCTTGGCAAAGCATCAATCGGTCGTGATGATTATCGTACCAACAATACCCGAGGTCGCCTCCGGTGACGAGGCAGCTGCGACTTTGGTGCCATCGTGGTCACCATCGCTAGTCTTTCCTCCAATCGCTCTTCCGCGTCCGGTACCGTTGACGCGCACGCGAAGAGCAACTCATCGTCAAGATGGTGCCATGTAACAGTCCTCGCCAAACCTACCTCCGCATATAAAACCATCCGCTACACGTGCCGTCACTCAATGACGCATACCGGCATCTGTCGGCGCCCAGCTCATTCTTTTGGCGCCTCGGGTGCTTCACATAATTTTTTGGAGAACATATGGAAAATTCAATTTTGGATTTGGCCGACTTGGCCGACTTGCTCGGCCGTAGCCCGGAAACAATTAAAAAAGACATCCGCCGCAACCGTCTGGCCGTTCCTCCTCGCCTGTATATCCCCGGAACGCGGCTCCTGCGATGGCGCCGGGTCGACGTTGATGCCTGGCTCGCAAGCCACGTCGAGTCTCGCGTAAACGCGACAAGCGGCAGATAGCAACTAGAAGATTCAAGTCCCAATTCGAGCACTCATTACTTCACCATGGAAATCATAAACATGAACCCTACCGCCTCCCGCGCCCCAGTTGATTTTAAGGTCACAAACGACAATGCACTTTCCCTTCTCGCCGGTTTCAGTCGCGCCGCTCGTGCTGCCGGTTGGACCGACGAACAGATAAAGGAAACAACCGAGCGAGCAATGTTGAGGGAGTACCGGCTTTTACAGGTCACGCTCGCCGCATACACTGCGGAGTATCTCACCGAGGGCTAAGGCAGCATACCCAGCTTGCTTGCCTTGGTTCGTTTCAGAAGTGCATTATCAGTTCAATGAGCCCTCATGGTCGCCTGCCTTTTAATTGCGATTCTCCGTCAAATCTGCGCCTGCCAGGGCCTACTGAAGCGTATAGCCGCCTTGATTTTCCATTTTTCGGACGGGAAAAAATATTTTCAACGAATATAACAAGATTCGGTCCCTTGTGCCTATACCAAAGGTAGGTGCTTCCTGCGCCCCGAAAATAATTGCCCAAAGGACAAAATTATGCTGACAATCTCTGACGTGTCGAACCTTGTAAAGCTCGAAACTGAATACAATACCGCAGTCGAACACCGTACTGCGGCAAGAGAAGCCGCAAACTTGGCCGACTTCCAGTATCGAGCAAATTTAGAGGTGTGTGAGCACGCAATCAATTTGAAGCACGCATTGGAGAAGAATAGATTTCATGAAGTTCATGACGCGTTTACCCCTGTTCACCGTATGCTGATGGATATGCAGAGGGAGACCGAAGCTTTGTACCAGCATGCTGACGCGGCGTATAAAAACGCCCACACAGCCGCAAAGAAGAGTTTTTACGCGGTCAAAGAAGCACGCGTGTCTGCAACTTCAGGTGCGCCGCAAACTCATTCAGGCACCGATGAAATCTTGTTGAAAGACATTTCATAATTTGATGAGGGGCATGCTACCAGCATGCCCCTCATATTTTCTCGCGCCCGTCGCCACTCCCCTTGATGTATCCCACTGCATCGGACGAGGACAAGTCATGGGTTTGGTGGGTGAAGCTGAGGGCCGTCGGTGTGCAAAAGTGTCATGGCGCGATGGAGGCTTTGAGCGCCGCCAGTGCATTTATTTTTCCGGAAACCGAATGTACTTCGGAGGGACGTTCGGCATCAACCACACGCCGTTGTCCGAGCACCTGAATCGGTACCCGTCACGGAGCAGTGGAAATGTTTCCACGAGGAGCACGACCGGCGTACCCCGACGCGCACCTACCTCTGACGCAGTTTGTTTCGTTGCAGACAGATGTACGTCTCGCCGCGTGCCTGGCAGCAGACCCTGCCGGCGAATCGATGCGATAAACTTTTGTACCGTACCGTGAAATAGCACCGGAGGCGGGGTTTTGACTGGAAGCTTCAGGTCAACATCAACAGAGTGCCCTTGTGCCGCGCGGATACGCGTTCGGTCCTCACTCAACGAAAATCTCTGCTTATCGTTTTCGTCCACTATTTGCATCAGCTCGTCTTGACTGAGTGCGACGCCGGCACCCGCTGATTTCAAAAGCAACTCGGCAACGTCCACCCATCCCCGTTTATCGATTTCAAGGCCTATAGCGTCCGGCCGGTGCCGAAGCCAGCGGGACAACAATTTGCTTTTCTGTTCCAAAGTTGTCATTTTGTTTTTCGCTTTCAATTCATAAACGGGCCTGCATTTCTCGGAATTCACATGGAGCTGCTGCTGCCGTCCGACGAACAGTCGTTCGTGCAGCGGTTGGCATCAGCTCAGCCGACCGTACACAACGAACTGAGGCGCAACGGCGTGACACTCGAACTGCCGTGGGAGGAGTACTAGGCCGTGCTACCGGACATCCACCCGTGTTTGAATCAGGGGCGTCCGCGTTACAGCGATAATCTCGGCGGCGTTAGAACGAGGCTAAGACCTTGCGAATCGCGTCCTGCACGCCGATGTCGCTCAGCCCAAGATGGTCTTCCGTTTTAATGAGATGGTCTCTGCACCACGCTGGCCAGCCCCGGTCATCATTATCAATCGCGAACCACTTTGTTGGCTTGCGGCGCTCGACGTCCCGCCACACCTGCAGGCCTCTCGGCATCAGGTCGAAATCCAGCTTTTGGGTTACGCGATTGTCGAAGGTTGCACCAACCACTCTTGCCTGAAGTGCTGGGGGAAGCTGAGCCTTAGCAAACTCAAGACTTCGGGCGCGCACCCACGATGTACTGAGTACGAGTTCAACTTCTGGGAATGGTTGTAGCAGCCGTTCCAAAATCGGTGCCCATTCGAAAAGTTCGTGTCCGTGCGCCGTCATATGAATCCCACGGCTGGAGCTAACGTAGACAGAGTCAAAATGCGTTACTCCGTCGAAGTCGCAATAGCAGACCCATAACGGCCCCCCAGGCACATCGTCATCATTATTCAACTGTCGCATTTCGTCGCTCCAGTAAGGCAACAAAAGTGGCGAACGGCAAACCGCTATCGGTTACGACGTCCGTTGGGCTCGGAGAATTGCTACTGCACGCTCCAGTTGGATTCCTGTAAATCCCACCCATTCATCGCAAAATACGGTATGCGGTTCCAAGACTGAACCGACCAGAGTGCGGCCGCTCGATAAGTCGTCGAGGATGACGTACGCGATTGGTCGCGTGGCACCGTTTGTCCTCAACCACGCAGCGATATCTGTAACACGATATGAGCCCACCTCGGTTGCGCTCCGCCAGTTTGAATGTAACGACGCGGCGACGAAACCTAGCCCCCCTCGAATGAGCACCTCCTGTATTTCGTCGCGTGACAGATACGTCGACCAGGTCGAACTGATTACGTAACTAGGTTCGAACTCATCGTGAAGCCGGCCAAGGTTAGCCCTGAGCTCCTGATGAAACACGTTTTCCCAAATTTCGGTTGCCAGATGCGGTTTGCCGGACCTGAGCGTTGCCAGAACCACTCCTGACGTGTAGTCAGGGTGAATAGCAACGACATCGTCAAAATCGAGAAATACCAGCGGCTTCACAGCTCTCCTTTGATTTGGTTTTTATTGCGGGCGGGCCACAGGGCGCTTCCGAATATCGCTCCGCCGGGATGGCAGCCGCATCGTGCCTGACCTGTTACTTCATTCGAGTGCTATTGTTCGTTGCGACCCGCGCTTTGAGTTCAGCAATGCGCTGCGCTGCCGCGCTGCAATCAGCCGCGAACATTTTGCCTTGAGCGTCAACCTGGTAGAAGGGATAGCGGCTAGTGAAATACAGCGATGCAGTGCTACGGCACGCAGTATCCATAGTGAAGTCCATAACCAGGTAGCGACTCACGTACTCGTTAAGGCGACGGCCGACGCTAGTGCCTGCAGGCCCCGCTACTTTTTGCGCATCAGGAGTTTTCGCGTCCCGTAGCGACTTCAGGGTCGCTGTCGCGCCGGGGCTAAATGTGCTGTTCGCCCATGTCCCGACACTGATGGGCATGCCCGTACCATCTACATTGGCCAACGCGTAACTACTCTGAGCTGCGGCGCCGACCGCCTTGACCACCGCCTGGGCTGGCAGGTCCAGCATCACGCCGAGATACTCCAGCCCGTTAAGGAGTTCCTGGCCTTGCAATGATTGGGCACCGTAATATGTTGTGTCGCTCTTGACCGCCCCTTTCAACACATTCAGGTAGACCGACTTGTCCTGCAGGAAAACGACGTTTGCAACGTCTAGTTCGAGCAGGCGCTGCATGCCCTCGACGAATGCGTTGGCCAATGTCGCGCCGCTCCGTGCGCTCGATGCCATCGCGTTAGCCGCGATATCGGTTAGCGGGCTAATTTTGAAGTTGTTGTACTCGGTTGTCACGAACGGCGTTATCAGCTCAAGTGAGCCACCGGGTTGAATAGTGTTGTCTGCAGCGCGCGCTACTGTTCCACCAACCGCCACGAGGCGCACCGGACCCAATGGTGCAGCGGTTGCTGTGATGACGAACAGGCCGTTGACATCGGCAGTGGCAGCTGCCCCCAAGGCCGCACCGGAGCTGCCATCCGCCTGTACGCTATAGGCGGTCACGGAGGCGCCTACGTATGCAGTCCCGCGAATAGTCTGGGTGGCGACGCCAGGCGCAGCGGTGCCGGTCAAAATATTGGCTATGGTCGTAGGCGTCGCCGTTACTGGCGGCGTCACCGTTGTTGGTAGCGCGGACGGGCCGGCATTGCTACTGGAACCCCCTCCGCCGCATCCAGCAATGATAAGCATGGCGGCGGTTGCTGAAATTTTTTGTATAGTTTTCATTTTTCTTAAGGATGGACAAGCGTAGGCCCTCGCGGGCAGATGTAAGACTTTTGTAGCTGAGGTCATCGGTGAAGAATTGTTTCGCTTAGGGCAGCTGCGTACTTCGGCTAGCATCCATCTGGTTTCCAATCCCATTTACCACTAAAGGGGTTGTGGCAATACTGGGCTTGGAACCGCTGCGTGCAGCCATTTTCAAACGTACGTACGCAGTCGCCGTTACTGCACTGGTAGGTAGACCGAACTGTTCGTCCCGGTGGCGGGCCGCAATTCGACTTTGCCTCTCGTTTCGGCGTATTTGACTGGATATATCCGGTCTCGTCCCACCAACTGGTGATATCAGTAGTTTGACAATCACCTAACTTTTTTTGCTCACATTGGCGAAATGCCCGGTCTACGGCATCCTGCTGTGTGTCGACGCCTGTGCTCATTGCGCATCCTCCTACCCCGCACACCATCGCACCGCCACCGAAGCCTTTTTGCCTATGTATTACGGCGCACGTTGCTGCTTTTTTAGCAAGACCGCTTTCTTTTGCATAGGCTCTACATCCTTTTACTGCAGCCAAGTCAGCCTCCTTTTGATTTGCGTAACCCCACGCGGCGTAAATCGTGCCGTGTGGTGTCCCGTCGACCTGTGCAATGGCTGTGTAAGCTTGGCTGAACAAAGGCGTGAGGGAAGCAAGTAATAGCAGCAGAAACCGCCGGCCCCTTCTAGCAAAGTCATGGTGATGATTGCATGCTTCGCGTTCCATCCCGGCGTCGGCAAGATTGGCGGATGTGCAATGAGAGTGAGCTCCGGCACGCCGTGTCATAGGCTTAACCTCGTTTTAGGTACTCGTCTTCGAAACTGCTTTGCTGCCAGCAGCACCTGCTCAAGTTTCTGCTCGTACTCTATGGCGTCAGCGTGCTCCCCATTAGTCGCCAATATTTTTAAAGGTGTCTGATTGCCCAATTCTGCGTTCTCAGTTGTGAAAAAACGAAACTTACGAACTCCGTCAATGCCAAGCAGTCCTTTTGAGACAGCGGCCAGACAGCCCGAGTCGTACTGTGATTCAGCGAAAAAAGCAGGGTAATAGTCATCACCAAAAACACCGTCAACCCAGTGCGGCATCGTGAAGACTTTTCGTTCACGTACCAACTTGAGTAGATGCGCTTCAGCGGTGCCTGTACGAAGGCATAGCTCAGTTGCGGTGATTAAGGTTCCATCATCGATTAACTCGCGTCCACGTCTCCCCATGGCACGGTCGAGACGGAATTCAGCGGCATGTATCTGGGTCAGGTTATTTGCAAAGCACTCAGGCTGCGTAGTTACCCAATGCAGGTACTCGGTGATGCATGCCAAGTCTGACCGAGCCAGTCCTCTAGTCGCGGCCTTGAACGCGTTTGCCACCGCTTTGCTATCGGCGTCGGTGCGGCCCGGAGGCAGGCCTGCACGGAATGCACCCACTGCAGCTGAAAAAATGCAGTAGGAAGAAAGGAATTGAGCTGAAGTCATTTCGTAGTTAAAAATTGCGTTGGTCAAAACGTTATGTGGATGCGTTCTGCTAGTAAACGAATAGGAGCAAACCTGCCTTACCCATATTGATGGCAGTAAAAACAGAAGATAAAAATGACGCGTAAGCCCGCAGCAAGCGCGGTTTGCCGCAATGTGAAATATTGTATCGTATACTTTATAGACCGAGCAAAGTATATAATTCATGCTACGGCTGTCATGAGCAGCCATTACACAGTCAAAACCGCCCGAGAACGACTCGCTCGTAATCTAAAGGATTGGCGTGTAAAAAGAGGTATGAGCCAGGATGTTCTGGCGGAGCATTCGGGTCTGTCCCGCGTGTTTCTTTCTCGCCTCGAGGGAGCTCTCGAGACCGTGTCTCTCGACAATATCGAGAAATTGGCCGACGTGCTGAAGATTGATATCCTGGATTTGTTACATCATTAGCATTCCCATGACAGGTGAGCTTGTCAATTCGTGGATAACGTTTTATGAGAAACTCCTGCACCCAACAAAACCATTTGCTGTACCAGTTCATCCCGAACGCCAGCACGCGCGAAATCTCGCTGTGTTTATATGTGCGCAGCAACGACATCGGCTTGGGCACGCCGTTCAACATCGCCGAAGGCGCCGCCTTGCTGCACCTGGTGGCGCGCCTGACGGGCTACACGCCGCGCTGGTTCACCTATTTCATCGGCGACGCGCACATCTATGAAAACCACCTCGACATGGTGGAAGAGCAACTCAAACGCACGCCCTTCCCGGCGCCCAGGTTTGTCATTTCCGAGCGCGTGCCCGACTACGCCAAGACGGGCAAGTACGAGCCGGAGTGGCTGGAAAAGATCGAGCCATCGGATTTCTCGCTAGAAGGCTATAAACACCATGCGCCGATCAAGGCGGCGATGGCCGTCTGATGGCGGCCGCACCGCTGGCAGCACTGCACCGCAAGCTGTTTGACGAAACGGACGGCAACAAGTTCGCCCGCCTGAAAGACCGGCTGCTGAAAAAGCATGGGGCCGACGAGCGGCAAGCCGTGCTGGCCATCCTGATCGCCTATGCCAGGGAAGGCCAGCTGCTGCACTGGCGCGCCTTCCTGATGACCGATATCGTCGCCCTGGCCGAGCCGGGAGAATACGGCGACTTTTTCAGCTGGAGCCTCGATATCGACGGCCTCGCCTACTGGGGCGTGGATGGCATGCTGAAAAGCATGGGCAAGGAAGCCTATGCCCGGCTGGTGGCCCTGGCCACGGCGGAAGATGCCAAGCTGAGCGTGCGCGCCAAGGCCGTCAAAAGCCTGGCCGTGTTCAGCCGCCAGCCTTTCGATGCCGGTTTGCCGCAGGACCCCGGCCACTGGAAGGCCGAGCAACTGCGGCTGGACGCCGTGCTGACATGGCAAGCGGACGGCTACCTTGACGGCGCAGGCTACAGGGCGCCCGCCACGCATTACTCGTTAACCCAGCCGCTTTCGCGCCTGGAAATGGCAGCCGCCTTCCTGGAACGAAAACTGGCGCCGCGGCGCCAGCACGAACAGGACCTGGCCCAACCGTCGAACTGGCTGACGATCGCCAGCGCCATGGACATGGCCGAGATCGACACGCACTGGGTCTTGCCGGAAATATACCGCCGCTTCCTGGAATGGTATTCGCCGCTGCGCGTGCATGTCGACGGCAAGCGCTTCCCGCAGGGCCTGCATCTGTACGGTGCGGCCGAGCTGGTGAAGGCACAGCACGGTTACTCCGTCCATGCGGTGCACCATCACCAAATCGCGTCCTGGCCACCGAAGCTGGTGGTGATTGCTGACGCGGGCGGCGACCCGTACTGCGTGCATCTGGAAGAAAGAAGCATCGACGGCGACTTGCCCGTGTACCGCGCCAAACATGGCGCGGGCGAATGGCGCTTCGAGCTTCATACGGACGATTTCATTGACTTCCTGCACCAGATCGCGCTGGCCGCCTAGCCCGGTTCGCCTCCCGGTCCGCCCGGACCGGGACCGCCAGGGCCGCCTGGTCCGCGTCCACCCGGCGGACCGAAGCGCGGTTCCCGTTCGCCCTCTTTCGCCGCCGACGTGGCGCCGCCCAGGCGGTACGACAGCCCCACATAAATCATGCGTCCATCGAAGCGCCGCGTGCTCGTCTCGCGCAAGGAAGCGCTGTTGATGACGGTTTCCATCTTGTTGCTGCTGAACACATCGGTCACATTCATGACCAGGCTCAGCTGCGGCGTCACCGTGTGGCGCCAGCTCATATTCAGGGTATTGTTCGGCGAGCGGTAGCCCTGCCCGGACAGCATCTTGCCCTGCATTTGCAGGGCCAGCTGCAGCTGGTTGGCGGTGTTGAACTGGTAATTGAGGCGCGCGCGGCCGCTCAGGGCGTTCGCCGTGCGCGTGCTGCGGTTGCCCAGGTCGTCGGAACTCGTCTGCTGGCTGCGCGCCAGGTTGCCGCTCGTGTTCAGGGTCAGCGACGGCGTCAGCTTGCCGCTGAGGCTGAACTCGAGCCCGCTCGAATGGCTGCCCTCGCCGTTTTCCCGCGTGGTCAAGAGCACATTGTCGCTGATAAAGTAGCGATAATCGACGATGGCGTCCGTGTCGCGGCGGTGATAGGCGCGCAAGCTGCTTTCCAGGCCAGCGATTTTCGTTTCATAGCCGATCTCGAACGAATCCGTCTGCGTGGGTTTCAGCTTGGGGTTGCCGGCCGACACATTGAACTCGTCGCGGTAGACCACGTACGGATTCAGGTCGCCCGCGTTCGGCCGGCGGATGCGGTGCGCATAGCTGAAGCGCACATTGCTCTCGTCGCTGACCTTGTAGGTGGCGAACAGGCTGGGAATGTAGTTGACGTAATTGTTGCTGGCCTCGATGCCGCTCGTGATCTGGCGTACGTTCAAGTCCGTGTATTCGGCGCGCAAGCCGGCCAGCGCGCCCCAGCGCTCGGTCAGGCGCATCTGGTAGGAGCCGTACAGGGCAACAGTGCGCTCGTCGAGCTCGAAACGGTTGCTGCGGATGGGGTTGACGATTTCCGCCAGGCTGGCCGGGTTGATGTCCGTATATAAAGTGTCGAAGCTGCTCTTGTTGTCGGCCACCTTGTAGCCGAGCTTGGCCGTGCCGCCCGCCAGCGGACGCTCGTAGTCGCCGCTGAAGTCGACGATGCGGTTGCCCGTTTCGCTGTGCTGGCGCGCTCGGCTGTCGAAAGCATTGACGGCCGTCACCGCGTAGGTATTGGCGTAATCGCTGTCGCTCTCGTTGGTCGACGACGACACGCGCAAGTCGATTTTAAGGGTTTCGCCCGGCAATTCGCCCTTGTGGTCGTAGCGCGCGCCCCAGCTGTAGTTGCGGCTGTCGCCATTGCGCACGGTGCTGCGCACATAGTCGCCGATGGTGCTGCCCGTGCTGTCGCCATTGATGTAGCGGTCGAGCGAGCGCTGGTCGTTGCTGCGCCCGTTATACGACACGCTGGCGGCCAGGGTATCGTTGGCGTTCAGGTTGTAATTGACGGTGCCGTGCAAGCCCAGCGAGTCGTTCAAGCCATTGTTGGTGGATTGCTGGCTGCTGGGGGAAAATGCCCCCGTGCTACGTTCCAGGCGCTCGCGGCTGACCTCGCCCACGGAATTGCGGCCGTCATGGCGCACATTGATGCCGCCCTGGTAGCCCCACGGGCCTTCGTTGTAGGTGCCGGACACGGCACTGTTGTAGCGCCCCGCGATGCCCGCGTTCGCGTTGACGGTGGCAAAGCCGCCCGGCTTGCGGTTGCGCCGCATCACCAGATTCAGGATGGGGCCGCCACCGGCCTCGTTGCCGAACTGGGCGCCGGGATTGTTGATCACTTCCACGGATTCGATATCGTCGGCCGCCATGGCATTCAGGGTGGCGCCGCGCGAGTCGCCCTGCAGCATGGCCGACGGTTTACCGTCGATCAATATCTGCACATTGCTGCTGCCGCGCAAGGATACGGAACCATCGGGATCGACGGCCACCGACGGCACATTGTTCAAGGCATCGGCCGCCGTGCCGTTGCTGCTGCCCACGTCGGACTTGACGTCGTAGACTTGGCGGTCGATACGGCCCGTGGGACGTTCGGCCGTCACACTGACGGAAGGCGTAGAATCGGCGGCGGGCGCCTTGGCCGGTGCGGGCTTGACGACGGTGTCGCCGCTGATAGTCGTGGTTTGGGCCTGGACAGCGGCGCCGGAGACGAGCAGGCTGCCGCCCGCCAGACAGTGAAAGAGGATTTTATGCATTTGCTTAAAAAATAATGGAGACGCTACGGATGAGGCACTACGCCGCGGCGTGAGGGCACAGGTGTGGGCACAGTTCAAGCATGCCACGACTCCATTACGCAAAGCAAATGCGAACCATTGTTATTTACTTCAATTTACAAATCTCTTGCACTTGTGGTCATACAGCCTCATCCGATGACCACTACCTCAGCAAGCCATTGCCGCGTGCCAATTTCAGCCAGCCCGGATATTCCGTCATCAACAAGTCATACAGTTCCGCATCGCTGTGCTCGTCGGGCGAGCTGACGGAAAAGTAATTGGCATTGTCGACCAGGCGTCCCTGCAATTCGTCGAGCTTTTCCAGGAACGGGAAATCGGAATCGGCAAAGGCGGAAAGAAACTTGCTTTTCGACTTGCGTCCCTTGCCGATGCCCATGAATTGCCAGAAGATGGGTTCATTGCTGGCCCAGCGCAATTGCTTCTCCGTCGTCGCCTGATCGCTCGTGCCGCCATCGGTGACGAACATGACGTACACGGGCACCTCGGCCGCGACGGGCCGCGTGCGCTCGCCGCCGGCCTTGTCGGGGAAATAGAACGCGCGGATCGCCTGCATGGCGGCGCCATAGCGCGTGTCGCCTTCGAGCGGATGGCGCTGTATCGCCTGGCTCACATAGGTATTGCAGTTGCTCAAGGCCATGGGCGCCGGATGGTGGACGTTCTTGCCGAACAGGAAAACATCGATCTCGCCATCGTCATCGAACTTGCAGCCCAGGGCCAGGATGCGCTCGGCAAAGCGCTGCACCAGCCCCTCTTTATACAGCCGTCCCATGGAACCGGAAATATCGAGGCACAGACACACCTTGGCGCGGTGATCAAGCAGCCCCACTTTTTGCAGGGACACGCCCGCCTGCTTGACGAGGCTGACCAGTTGCGGCGCTTCGCGTTCCACGCGCTTTTCCAGATTGATCTTCGCCTGCATGACGGCCGAGGCCGCTGCGGGGGCAGCCTGCTCGACTTCACCGCCGAAGTGGCGCACGAGCGCATCGAGTCCGCCATTGAAACCTTGTCCCACGGCCATGCAGCGCCAGCCGCCATCCTTGCGGTAGAGTTCAAGCAGCATGACGGCTTTTTCCTCTGCAAAATCCGCACCGGCAAAGGCAAAGCGGGCCAGCTCGCGTGCGCCCGCCTGCAGGCGCACGTGGCCAGCTTGCAGCTGCGACATCACGCCGCCGCCATCGATGGACGCCGTCACGACGAGGCGGTCTATGCCGGCTGGCAAGCGCGCCAGCTGCAAGGCAAACTCGGTCGTGTCGCCGCCGCTGCCGGTACGCGCTTCCACGCCGCCGCACGGCGTGCGCGGCTGGTTGAAAAAAGTCATGTAGCGTTCGTCGGACAGTTTGCCGGCCGCATCGAGGCCGAAGCAGGCTACGTCGAGCGCCAGCCCCTGCGCGGCCACGCCGATCTGCAGCACGCCATCGGGAACGAGATTGGCCAGCGGCAAGCGCTGTCCCTTGGACAAGGTTTCCATCAGTGTCTCCTAGGCGATGTAGCGGCGAGGATTGTCGGCATTGCAATCATCTTCGTCTTCCTTGTCCTCGCCCTTGAAGACGACGGGACCGTTGAAGGCCAGCTGCAGGTTCTCACCCTGCCAGATCAGCCACGGCGTCGCTTCGCTGCCCGGCTCCGACGTCTTGCCGGATGGCTCGAGGATGATGCTGTCGTTCGTGATGCGCGCCATGCCGATCACATAGGTGTAGACGGAGTCATCGTCGGCCGCCTTGGACAGGCGGAAGTCGAACGCGCACTCGACGATCTGCTCGCCATATTGCATGACCATCTTCGGCCGCATGGACGCGACCGAGACGGCGCCATTGGCCACCGCCGAATACACGCTGAAGACGAGGCCCACCGTGCCGCCGTAATGCTGCGCCAGCGCGGGATTGACTTCCACTGTTTCCGTGGCCGGCTCCTTGCCCGCCGCGCCCGCCACGTCGCCCAGGTGGCGCACGTAGGGCATGGCGTCGAAGCTGCCTGCCGTGTCCGGCGCCTGGATGAAGCGCATCTGGCCATTCGGCAAGAGGATGCCGACACGCAAATCGAGGTCATCGTTATCGTCGTCGCCATCGCCGTTATCGACCCAGGTGGCCTTGACGGTGAGTTTCTTCGGCGCACCCGCGCCCTTTTCCAGCGACACCTTGTGCGTCTGGCCCGCCTTGGTCAGCGAAATTTTGGACAGGGAAATCTTGGGCGCCGGCGCCGGTTCCGCTACCGCCGGCGCCACTTCGCCGCCGAAATGCGCGACCAGCGCATCGAGGCCGCCATTGAAACCCTGGCCCACGGCCATGAAGCGCCAGCCGCCATCCTTGCGGTAGAACTCGCCCAGCATGACGGCTTTTTCTTGCGCAAAATCAGCGCCTGCATACGTATAGCGGGCCAATTCTCTCCCGCTGTCGAGCAGCCGCAGGTAGCCGCTGCCCAGCTGCGCCATGGCGGCATCGCCATCGATGGCGGCCGTGACGACCAGGCGCTCGATGGACGCAGGCAAACGGTCGAGCTGATAGCTGAAACCGGCCGCATCGCCGGACGGCGCCGCGGTTTCCACGCCGCCGCACGGCGTGCGCGGCTGGTTGAAGAAAGTCATGTAGCGGTCATCGGACAGCTTGCCGGTGGCATCGAGGCCGAAACAGGCGAAATCCAGCGTCACGCCGGCGCTGGCCAGACCCAGTTGCACAATATTGCCCGTGACGAGGCCGGACAGCGCCAGGCGCTGCCCCTTGATCAGGTTTTCCATGGAGTCAGGGAGAAAGATGGGAGAGACAGAACCGGGCGGCGGTGCCACCCGGCACATTTACGCAAACAACTGGTTGTTAAGCATTAATACCGAACGAGCGGGCCAGAGGGCCCAGGCCGCCTTTGAAACCCTGGCCGATCGCCTTGAATTTCCATTCGCTGCCAGCACGGTAGACTTCGCCGAAGATCATGGCCGCTTCCGTCGAGCCGTCTTCCGACAGGTCGTAGCGGGCGATTTCCGCGCCGTTGTCGCCGTTCAGGCAGCGGATGTACGCCTTGCCGACCATGCCGAAGTTCTGCTTGCGGTTTTCCGCGTCGTGGATGGTGACGGCCACGGCGATCTTGTCGATGTCGGCAGGCACGTTGGCCAGGTCGACAGCGATTTTCTCGTCATCGCCATCGCCGCCGCCCGTCGTGTTGTCGCCCGCGTGGACGATGGAGCCGTCGGCCGACTTCAGGTTGTTATAGAAAATGAAATCGGCATCGGAGCGGGCCTTGCCATCCGTTTTCAGCAGGAAGGCGCTGCCGTCCAGGTCAAATGCGGCGCCATCGGTGGCGCGCGGGTCCCAGCCCAGGCCAATCACGATTTTCTTCAAGCCAGGAGCTTCCTTGCTCAGGTTGACATTGCCGCCTTTTTGCAAACTGATCGCCATGGTGTTTCCTCTTTGTATAATTAGTGGGTTGCATTCGGTGTTTCAGGTCACGTCGCCGGTACCCTGGCTTGATGAGCCATGAGCCTACCATAAAGTGACTGCTTGCCAGCCGCGCACTATTGAAAATAATGCCATGCAGAAAATACCATGCCGCTGTCCCAATACGCAAAATGACGGATAATGCCGCTCGACAAAAATTTTCCCAACCAAGCTTGCCCTTGAACAATACCAAGATACGGCTCGACTGCATCCCCGGCACGCTGTGCGACGAACGCTTGTGGTCGCGCCTGGCCCCTGCCCTGGGCGACGCCTTTGATCTGCGGCACGTGCCTCTGCACGAGGCGCGCACGCGCACGCAGATGCAGGCACTGATCGCCAGCCACAGCGCCCAACAGGCCCATCTGGTGGGCTTTTCGCTGGGCGCCTATCTGGCGCTCGAATACGCGCTGGCGCACCCGCAGCGTGTCCAGTCCCTTACTTTGATCGCCAATTCGGCCAAAGGTTTGCTGCCGGCGGAAATCGAAGCGCGCCAGCGCATCGTCGCCATGCTCGAACGCAATGCCTATGCGGGCATCACGCGCCAGCGCCTGCGCGAACTGCTGCACCCAGCGCACTTGCAGGACACCGGCATCACGGGCCTGATCCAGCAGATGGGTCTGGACCTGGGCAAGGACGTGCTGCTGGCGCAATTCATCACCACCATAGCCCGCCCGGATCTGATGGCGCGCTTGCCGGAACTCGGTTTCCCCGTGCTGATCGTGGGCGCCGAAGACGACAAGCTCGTCAATCCCGACGACCTGCGCGCCATGGCCGCCCGCTTGCCGCAGGCCACCCTGCACCTGCTGAAAGAGAACACCGGCCACATGATTCCGCTGGAGGCGCCGGGACCGCTGGCCGGCGCCATGCGTGTGCATCTGGAGGCAGCGGGCAATTTCAACGATAATGACGGGCATCGGGCATCGCCCCCACCACTTTGACAGAACCAATGAGCCATCTGACCATCATCGTCGCCACCGACCAGCAAGGCGGCATCGGCATCGACAACACCCTGCCGTGGAAACTGCCGGAAGACATGGCGCGTTTCAAGCGCTTGACGACGGGCCATCCCGTCCTCATGGGACGCAAGACCTTCGACTCCATCGGCCGTCCGCTGCCAAACCGCCGCAACATCGTCATCTCGCGCAACCCGGACTGGCGCCATGAGGGCGTGGAAGCGGTATCGTCGGTGGAAGCGGCCATCGCCCTGCTCGATGGCGCCGAAGGTTACGTCATCGGCGGCGCGGAAATCTATAAGCAGTCACTGCCCCTGACACAGCGTTTGCTCATCACGGAAATCGGCCAGACATTTGACTGCGACGCGTTTTTCCCCGCCGTTGACCATACCGTGTGGCAAGAGACCGCGCGCGAAGCGCATGTTTCGGAGAAATCCGGCCTGCCTTACGCCTTTGTCACGCTGGAACGCAAAGCCTGATAAGGTTGAGAATTATGGCCAGAATGTTGCTGTAATACCCCTGTCACACCCATGCGTCACGCTAGCGTACGCTTGTGACGCTTTACTACGATATTTTTTTCCCGCAGAGGCCGCATTTCTGCGAGAATCCCGTTCTTATTTTTTTTCTGCGGCTGCCGGCTTGTATCACCGCCTGAGGTCGCGCCCTAGTCCGCCCCTTCACATCTGTCAGGGGCGGCTTGCTTTTTTGGAGACATGCATGAAATTTCGTTTCCCTATCGTCATCATTGACGAGGATTTCCGTTCTGAAAATACGTCCGGCCTGGGCATTCGCGCCCTTGCCGCCGCAATGGAAAAAGAAGGCATGGAAGTGCTGGGCGTGACCAGCTACGGCGATTTGTCGCAATTTGCCCAGCAACAATCGCGCGCGTCAGCCTTCGTGCTGTCGATCGACGATGAGGAATTCGGCGGCGGTTCCATCGAGGAAACCGACCACGCCTTGAAATCGCTGCGCGCCTTCGTCGAGGAAATCCGCTACAAGAACGCCGACATCCCCATCTATCTGTACGGCGAAACGCGCACCTCGCGCCATATCCCCAACGATATCCTGCGCGAACTGCACGGTTTCATCCACATGTTCGAAGATACACCGGAATTCGTCGCGCGCCACATCATCCGCGAAGCGAAATCCTACCTGGACGGCCTGTCGCCGCCGTTCTTCCGCGCGCTGGTGCACTACGCCAACGACGGTTCCTACTCGTGGCACTGCCCCGGCCACTCGGGCGGCGTGGCCTTCCTGAAGTCGCCGATCGGCCAGATGTTCCACCAGTTCTTCGGTGAAAACATGCTGCGCGCCGACGTCTGCAACGCCGTCGAAGAACTGGGCCAGCTGCTCGACCATACGGGTCCTGTCGCCGCGTCCGAGCGCAATGCGGCGCGCATCTTCAATGCCGATCATTGCTATTTCGTCACCAACGGCACGTCGACTTCGAACAAGATGGTATGGCACTCGACCGTCGCGCCAGGCGACATCGTCGTCGTCGACCGCAATTGCCACAAATCGATCCTGCATTCGATCATCATGTGCGGCGCGATTCCCGTGTTCCTGATGCCGACGCGCAATCACCTGGGCATCATCGGCCCTATCCCGCTGCATGAATTTACGCCGGAAAGCATTGCCCGCAAGATCGAGGCGAACCCGTTCGCGCGCGAAGCAAAGAACAAGAAGCCGCGCATTCTGACCATCACGCAATCGACCTACGATGGCGTGATCTACAACGTGGAAACCCTGCGCGAAATGCTGGACGGCAAGATCGACACCCTGCACTTCGACGAAGCATGGCTGCCGCACGCCACCTTCCACGATTTCTACAAGAATATGCACGCCATCGGCAAGGACCGTCCGCGCGCCAAGGAATCGATGATCTTCTCGACCCAGTCCACGCACAAATTGCTGGCCGGCTTGTCGCAGGCATCGCAAATCCTCGTGCGCGAATCGGACACGGTCAAGCTGGACCAGGACGCCTTCAACGAGGCTTACCTGATGCACACCTCGACGTCGCCGCAGTATTCCATCATCGCCTCGTGCGACGTGGCCGCGGCCATGATGGAAGCGCCAGGCGGGACGGCCCTGGTGGAAGAGTCGATCATGGAAGCGCTCGATTTCCGCCGCGCCATGAAGAAGATCGACCAGGAATGGGGCCAGGACTGGTGGTTCCAGGTCTGGGGTCCGTCCAGCTTCAACGACGAAGGCATGGGCCAGCAGGAAGACTGGATGATACGCGCCGAGGATGACTGGCACGGCTTCGGCGACCTGGCTCCCGGCTTCAACATGCTCGACCCGATCAAGGCGACCATCGTCAACCCGGGCCTGTCGCTGGACGGCCAGTTCGGCGACACGGGCATCCCCGCGTCCATCGTCACCAAATACCTGGCCGAGCACGGCGTCATCATTGAAAAATGCGGCCTGTACTCGTTCTTCATCATGTTCACCATCGGCATCACCAAGGGCCGCTGGAATACCCTGCTGACCGCGTTGCAGCAGTTCAAGGACGACTACGACAAGAACCAGCCGATGTGGCGCATCCTGCCGGAATTCGCGGCAGCCAACCCACGCTACGAAAAAATGGGCTTGCGCGACCTGTGCCAGCAGATCCACGATTTCTACAAGGCTTACGACGTGGCGCGTCTGACGACGGAAATGTATCTGTCGGACATGATCCCGGCCATGAAGCCGTCGGACGCGTTCGCCAAGATGGCGCACCGCGAAATCGAGCGCGTGGCCATCGACGAACTGGAAGGCCGCATCACGTCCATCCTGCTGACGCCGTATCCGCCGGGCATTCCGCTCCTGATCCCGGGCGAACGCTTCAACAAGACCATCGTCGACTACCTGCGCTTCGCGCGCGACTTCAACGAGCGCTTCCCTGGCTTCGAGACGGATGTGCACGGATTGGTGAAACGCGAAGTCGATGGCAAGCGCGGATATTTTGTTGATTGCGTGAAATTGGATGAGAACGTCTAAAAACGTTGACCTTCGTTGAACTTCATTAAATAGCGCCGCCTGATGCAAATCAGGCGGCGTTTTTCATTTGATGCACTACCGCGCACGCTTGCGCCAGATCAAACGGCTGGGGTATCGGGCCTCTAAGATGGGCCACTCGTGCCCTCGTGATGGCTGGCATATGACGCTCAAGGTGTGGCTGGAAATCGTGCAGCAGGCGGCGGCTGGCAGTGGCGCCTTGCTGATGACGGCCTTGAAGCAGGCTCAGGTAACTGTAGCCCGGCGGCACGATGGCGAGGAAGATGGGGCGGGCATCGTCCTGTTTGCCGAGGCCAATGCCGCGCTGCTGCAAGCGCTGCCAGCACTGTGCCGCCATGCCTCCGTGCTGGCCATTGCCGCCTGCGGCCAGCCTCCCAGCTGCGCGCAAAAGCGTGCCCTGCTGGCGGCCGGCGCGCTCGATGTGCTGCTGTGGCCGGCCGGTAGCATCGATGCGGGCCAGGTGCTGGCGCGCCTGCAGCGCTGGCAGGCCGTAGCGCAGCTGCTGGCGTCCGGCGCCGTGCGCCAGCAGCTGGTGGGCGAGAGCGCGGCCTGGACCGCCTTGCTGCACCAGGTGGTGGAAATGGCCGCCTTCAGCCAGGCGTCGATGCTGATCACGGGCGAGACGGGCACGGGCAAGGATTTACTGGCGCAACTGGTCCACCGCCTCGGCAACTGCAGCGGCGACTTCACCATCCTCGACTGCACCACCCTGTCGCCGGACCTGGCTGGCAGCGAACTGTTCGGCCATGAACGGGGCGCTTTTACAGGCGCGGCGGCCGCGCGCGATGGCGCTTTCGCCCTGGCCGACGGCGGCGTGCTGTTTCTCGACGAAGTGGGCGAACTGCCGCTGCCCTTGCAGGCGCAGCTGCTGCGCGCCATCCAGGAGCGCAAATACAAGCGCGTGGGCGGCAATACCTGGCAACCGACCCAGTTTCGCCTCGTCTGCGCCACCAACCGCGAACTGGAACATGAGGTGGCGCGCGGCACCTTTCGCGCCGACCTGTATTACCGCATCGCCGGCTGGCGTTGCCAAACGCCACCCCTGCGCGAGCGCCAGGACGACATCCTGCCGCTGGCCCGGCATTTCCTCGCCGAGCTGGCGCAGCGCCCTCCGCCCGCGCTGGACGCGGCCGTGCGCGAATACCTGCTGCTGCGCGACTATCCGGGCAATGTGCGCGAGTTGCGCCAGACCGTCACGCGCATCTGGCACCGCCATTGCGGCCCCGGCCCCATCACCATCGGCGCCCTGCCGCCAAACGAACAGCTGCTGGCACCGCACTGGCCTGACCAGTATTTCGAAGCGGCCGTGCGGCGGGCCCTGGCCCAGGGCTGCAAGCTGTCGCACATCACGCGTTGCGCCACCGACGTGGCCATCCGCCTGGTGCTGGCCGAGGAGCACGGCAATAACCAGCGCGCGGCCGCCCGCCTGGGCGTGACCGACCGCGCCCTGCAGATACGCCGCAAGGCGGCTACCTGCGCGGAGCAAGCCGCTACTGCCGCGACACCGCCGGCTGCCTTTTGATCTGCCTCACGCCAGCCGCGCCAGCCGCAAAAAATTGCCGCCCGTGACCAGCGCCGCATCGAGCGGCGGCAATCCCAGCAACTCGATCTTGTGCAATTCCAGTCCCGGATGCAGCCACGGACCGTCCGAGCCGAACAGGACCTTGTGCGGCCCCGCGCGGCGCACGGCCTGCTGCAGCAAGTCGAAGCGGCGCACGCCCGAGCTGTCCGTATGGATATTCGGATGGCGCACAAGGTGGTCGATCAGCGCCAGCTGCGCCGCCCAGTCGTCGCCAAAGCTACCCAGGTGCGGCAAAATGAAATTGACGTCGGGATACTGCTGCGCCAGCAGCTCGGCCACGGCCACCTCGCCGGCCGGGTCGTACAGCACGGGCAAACCGAAGAAGCGCGCCGCCTCGCACAGTTCGCCGCTGATGCGCGCGTCAAGCCGGTGCGCCTTGATGCCGACAAAACCGTAACGCTCGACGGCCGTGCGCACCATGTCCTGGATGCGGCCCCGGTCGCGCCGCGCATGCACGAAGGCAAAGCCGTAAAACCGCTGCGGATCGGAGGCGACCAGGCGCGCCACGCCATGGTTGGCGATGGCGTAGTCGGAGTGAAAGGTGGCAAACAGCACGCTGCGGGCGATGCCGGCCGCCTGCGCGCGGCGCAAATAGGCCTGCAGCGGCGCATCGCTGTCCCACGGCCCGCTCAAGCCGTCTCCCGGACCCGCATGGCAATGGCAATCGATGATCATCGTGCCACGCTATTGCCAGTCGCCCATGACGACGATGCGGTTGCCGCGCCGGCGCCAGCGTCCGCTTTCCTCTTCCTGCTGCGGCGCAGGCGAGCGAAAGTGCGGCAATTGCTGGTGCAGGGCCCGCGTCAGCGCGCTTTCCACGGCGCGCGCGCTGCCATCGCTGTCGCCGGCCAGGCGCGCCGCCTGTCCCGCGATGCGCACGAAGCGGCGCGCCAGTTCCAGCTCGCGGTCGGCCGGCGCCGCGTTCTCCATTTCGAGCTCCAGCGCATTGCTGGCCGCGCGCCCCAGGGCCGAACCGAGCGCCGTGCCCACGCCCGGTATCGGGATCATCGAACCGAGGGCGCCGCCGACAAAGGGCAAGGCCGTCTTGGCCACGGCCTTCAAGGCGCCGCCCAGCGGCTTGGCCACCTTGGCGATCGTAGCGCCCACTTTCTTGACGCCCTTCCACACGCTCTTGAAGACATTGCCGAGAAACTGCTCCAGTTCCTCCTCGCTGGCCACTTCCAGCAATTCCATGGCCAGCTGCATTTCTTCCTCTTCGCTGAAGACGGCCGGCGCGCGGCCCTTGCCGGGCCACTCCCGGCCGAATTCCAGCACTTCAAACGCGGCGCCGGCCCGCTGCCGGCATTGCCCGCATTCACATTCGAGTTGGTGCATGATGCTCTCCTTCACAGTCGTCAAGCTACTGTCGTCGTCAACCCCACATTTCGCCCAGCACGGCCATTTCCAGTTCGCGCCGCTGGTTCGTCAACACGCCGCGCCGGTGGGTAAACATGTCGCTGTGGATACCCTTTTCCAGAATGCGCCGCTGTGCGGCCGACGATAGCGGCGCCACATAGACGTCATGCGCGCTCATGTCGATGCCCATCATCTTGCCGCACAGATGGTGCTGTTTCAGGCGCCGCCGCAAATCGTCGGTCTGGCCGCTGTAGGCGCGCCGGCCATCCTTGGTGTCAAACTCGATCACATACAGGCCCGGCCCCGTGGCGTTCGCATCGTTGACGGCCTGCGGAATCGCGCCCACCGCCTGGTAGCGCAAGGCGGCCGCGCCCGGTACGCGGCCCAGGGTGGACGCCAGGATGGGCGGCACTTCGCCCTGCATCTGGCCGTCATCCTGGTCCGGGTTTTGATCCGCTCCTTGATCCTGCCCCTGGTCTTGGTCTTGATATTGGCCCGTGTCCTGATACGGCGCCGGATAAATGGTGGGATAGATGGCGCCATAGCCGCCCCAGCCCCGGTAGCGTGGCGGATACGGCAAGGGCGGCGGCGGATAGCGCGGTGGCCGGCGCCCCTGGCCCTGGTAGCGTGGCGGCGCGGGACGGCGCGGGCCCCGCAGCGGCGGCCTTGCGCGCAGGCCGCCACCGCGCATGGCGCCGCGCCCACCGCCAGGGCGCGCACGCTCGCCTTCCCATTCGCTCTCCCATTCACCTTCCCACTCGCCCTCGTCCTCCCCCTCTTGCGTCCCTTCTTGCGACCACTCCTGCGACCATTCCCCCAGCCACTCCTGCTCGCCGGCCGCTCCCGCCTGTCCCCCAAAGGGCAGCATTTCAAACGCTTCGTTCATATCGCCTCCTCGTATGATGTTCAAGCAAGTTCATTGCCTGTTCCAGTTGCCGGGGCGTCTGGTCGGCCCGCAGCAGAAAAGTCAGCGCGCCGGGACCGTCCCCCGCTTGCGCCAGCGCCAGCACGCCCGCGGCGCGCAAGGCTAGCTGCAAATGGGCGCGCCCGGGCAGGCGCTGCACGGGAAAGCTGCCGCCCCGGCAAGCGATGCCGGCCGCCGCCATTCCCGCCCGCCATTGCGCCACCCTGTCCGCCAGGCTGGCGCGCAAGGTGTCGCCATGGCGCGCGTTGAGCGCCAGCGCCCGCCGCGCCGCCGCCAGCACGGCGGCCGAAGGCGGACTGGCATGCACGCGTGTCTGGCTGTGCGCCGCGAAGCGCCGCAGCAGCTTGCGGCTGCCGGCCAGCACGGCCAGCGGCACGCCGAAGCCCTTGGCCAGCGAGGCGCCGATGATCAGCGACTCCCCTTGCAAACCATGCAGCCGCGCCGAGCCGCCGCCCTGTGTACCCGCCACGCCCAGCACCTGCGTGTCGTCGAGCAGCAGATAACCGCCGCCCTGGCGCGCCAGCGTCGCATAGCCGGCCAGCGGCAAGACCTGTTCGCTGCCAGGCACATAGCCATCGGCCAGTATCAATGGACGCCGCCCTTGCCTGCCCCAGGCCGCCACCAGTTGCCGCAGCGCCGCCATCTCGCCGCTGGGAAACACTTGCTGCGGCAAGCCCAGGGCCTGCGCCCGCTCGGCGCCCCAGCGCGCGATGGCGTAACTGCCGCCATCGACAAGGATCACCAGGCGCTCGGCAGCCAGCATGCCGAACAGGTCCCAGAACAGGTGCAGGGTCGACGGCAGCACGCAGGCCGCCTCGCAGCCTTGCAGAGCCGCCAGATCCGCGGCCAGGGCCGGCGCGCCGGGCAGCTCCTGCAGCGCCGCCGGCTGGCCCAGGGTCAGGCTGCTCCACGGCGCCAGCGCGGCGGCCGGATGGCGCATGCCCAGATACAGGGCACTGGTAAAGTCGAGCATGCACGCGCCCCGCTCCCGTCCTAGACGCTGCGCAGCTGCTGGCTCAGGCGCTGGCGCAACAACACCGAGGGCATCGTCGATTCGACCACCGGGTCGTTGCTGTCGACGGACAGGTCGACCCCGGTGGCGGCACGGTAGCCGTGGATATAGCCCTGCACTTGCGGGCGCCAGAAACGCGCCCAGTTGAACGCCTGGGTCGGCTCATAAATGTCGCTCCAGTTGCCGTAGCGCACGGAGAGCAGCAATTGCTCGCCAAAGATGGCCAGGTTACGGAAATGCATCACGCTCGTATCCGTCCAGCCCTGCAGTTTTTTCATGGCGTCAACCCTGTCCATCCACGGTTCCGGATACGCGACCATCACGCGCGTCGGTAAAAATTCACGGAATTCGGGGCGCGCCAGCATCCACTGCTGCATCAGCATCTCGATGCGCGCCGTCGACGGCAAGTCGCCGAACTGGTTATGCGCGCCCTGCGACAGGATCAGGTGGATTTCCTTCAAGGCATTGAGCACGGGGAAGGCGTCGGCCTTCACGGTGGTGTCGTCATCCTGCTTGTAGAACGAAGTCAGCAGGCGCAGCAAGTGGTGGAACGCTTCCAGGAATTTGGAGCGGCTATCGGCTGGCCGGAAGTGCTGCACTGCCTTGCCGTCCAGGCGCACACCGTAGTGATGGTCATACTCATAGTTCCGGCGCATCACGGTCAGCCGATGCTGCTCATCCTGCGTGTATCCCCACAGCAAATTATTCAGCGGACGCAGCATATCGATTTCCGTGTTCGACAGGGGATCGAGATGGTTGCCCGGCGCGCGCAGGTTCTGGAAGCGTTGCGCGATGGCGTTCATGGTTTGCACCAGCATGCCCTCTTCATGCCAGTACGACCAGATCAGTTCCAGCAGGCAAGGATTGGCCAGCTTTTCCTGGATGATGCCAAAGCACAGGTCCACTTCGCCTTCCTGGCCGCGCGGGATGCTGATGGGAATGTCGGGCAGCTTGCGGCGGATCACGGCCAGGTAGGGCAAGGTCTGGAAGCCGTCGATGTTTTCCAGGTAGTCATTGCGCAGCACAGTTTCCAGGTCACGCCCCTGGGGGATGTCGCGCCGGTCCAGGTAAGCGTTGTCTTCGGCCGGATTGAAGGCTAGCGGCTGGTTCAGCACGCCGCAATTGACCATCACGAACGCTTCCGTCGCCACTTTCAGCACGCGGTAGGAATCGGCATCGGAAAACGGCAGCGCGCGGCGCTGCTTGAGCTGCTGGAACATCTCCGTCTTTTTGACGAAGCGTTCCTGCTCGAAGCCGTGCACGCTGGCCAAGTCGCCGCAAAACAGGCTGTCCATGAAATGCAGGTAATTGGTAAACGACATCGCCTCGGTGCTGTTGCGTATCAGGGTCCACAGCGGCAAGTCTTCCGTCGGCTCCGTTTCCGTGCGCGTCAGCGACACGCCCACATTGCCCGAGATCGGTTGCGGCTGGCGCTCTTCCGTCTCGTATTCCGCATCCAGCGCCAGCATGGCGTTCGGGCTCAGCCCTTCCGGCACGGGCAAGGCGCTGCGCAGTTCGGGCCGCTGCGACAGCATCATCTGCCCCATGAAACGGTGCATGCCGGCGCGCCGCACCGGGGTGGAGAAAGCGTTCGGCGTGCCGCGCAGGGGTACCCAGGGCGCGGCGGCCAGCACCTGCACCTGGTCGCGCCCGTCGGCGCTTTGATCGCCGTCAAACGAGATCGTGGCCACGGCGCGGTCGCCCACCCTGCCGAAATGGCAGTCGCTGGGATGGCAGTCGGCCGTTTCAAACGCCAGCGTCACCTGCGGATTGAGCTGTGGCGTGAAGCACAGCACGGCGCTGCAGCCGGCCTGCACCGTCACGCACTGGGGCGGCGTGGCGGGGAAATTGCCATACACCCCCACGTAGCTGCCCGTCGCCAGGTCGGTAAACACGGTGCCGCCACGCCCGTCCGTCCAGCGCACGCCCACCAGCATGGCGGGGTCGGGTACCCAGGTGGCGGCATTGAACAGATGGCAATCAGCATCATTGCCCCGGTACAGGCTGATGGCGGCATTGACGACCATGGCCCCGCTGTCCTGCTCGTGTACGGTGACAGCGATGCTGCCGCCGTGGTGTTTCGGACCCGCCTGGCCCGCCCCTCTGTTCTTGCCACCCATATTGCTGCTCGTCTTGCTGCTCATGTCATTCTCCTCAATGGATAATCAAACGGGATGCCAGGGGCGGCAGCGGCCTGCCGGACTGGCGGCCATGCCGCACGACATCGGCGCACAGCTCCGACGTGTCCAGGGTGCTGCGCAGGGCCCAGTGGGTCAGCAAACGCCCCAGCAGCTCGCTTTCGTCTTCCGGGCTCAAGGTGCCGCTGGCGCGCGCCTGGCCCAGCACGGCGAAGACCAGGGTCGGCGCGGCCTGGTACATCTGCGCCGGCGCCAGGGTCCAGCTGCGCAACAGCTGCGCCAGCACGGCCGGCTGGCGCGTGTGCACGGCCATGGCCTCGGCCAGCGAGCCACCGCGCAAGGCCGGCGGCCGGTGCTGCACTAGCAAGCCCACGAGGGCCGCCATGCTGGCCTGCAGCTGTTCCAGCAGCCGCTGCCGGGCCGGCGGCAGACCAGCCAGCGGGTAGTACGACAGCCACAGCTGCTCCAGGCGGTCCCATTGCGGATGCGGATACAGGGCCCGCCCCATGGCGCAGCTCAGGCGCACCCGCAGCCATGGCACCGGGTGCGGATCGTCGATATTGAGGCGGAAAACAAACACGCGCGGCAGGCTGACCACGCCGATCAGGCCCAGGGTGGCGGCCACGCCGACCCGCGCCAGCGACCAGAAATCGGCCACGATCTCGGAAATCCACCGTTCCCACAGCTGCCACACGTGCACGGCACCGCTGCCGCCGTGCTGCATGGCTTGCAGCACGGGCCGCAAGGACGCCACCAGGTCCAGCAGCGCCGCGCCCTGGTGGCCCACCTCGTGCACGAGCGACGAGGCGATGCTGCTGCCGATCATGCGTTCGCGCGGCAGGCGGATGATGGCGACGGGATTGTCGCCGCCGCCGGGCAGGCGCGTGCGTGCGCGGCGGATGGCCGCGCCCGGCCCCCGGTCCAGGTAGCAGATCACGGGCGGCGCCTGGTACACATTGCCGGGCAGCGCCAGCGCGTCGGCGGCAACGATGTCGAGGCCGGCCAGCCACACACCCGTCTTGTGCTCGCTGCGCTGCGTGATGACTTCGTTGAACAGGTCGAACTGGGTCAGCGCGGCATTGAATTTCAGGCGCAGGAAGGTGAAGCGGCGCTGTGCCTCGGCGGCCGTGGCCATGCTGGCGCCGTCGGCGTGCTCGCGCCGCAGCCACCACTGGAACTGGGCCACCATGCGCCGCAATGCGCGCCGGCCCTGCACCAGCTGGCTTTCGATGGCCGACTGGGCGCTGGGCATCAGGGCGGCCGCCAGCACCGTCGGCTCGATCAGCGCGAACGGTTCCAGCCGCGCCAGCCGCGTCAGCAGCGAGCGCGCCTCCTGCGCCAGCATCCAGGCTGCGTAAGCGCCGATGGCCATGATGTCAGACGCCGTACAGGACGATTTTGTGGCCCTGGCGCGCCCAGCGTCCGCTGGCCGGGCGCATGCCGCCCTGGCCCTGGCCGCGTCCGACACCCTGCGTCATGCCGCCGCCCGCACCGGCGCCGCTGCCGTTCTGCGTGGCGACCTGGCTGCCGGGGCGTCCCAGCAAGCCGGGCGCGAACTGGCGCGCCGCCGCGCTGGCGGCCGCCTGGGCGATGGCGCGCGGGTCGCCCGAACCGCGTGCCTGCGCGGCGCGGTTGACGGTGTCGGCGGCCAGGCGCACGAACTGCTTGGCGCCCTCGAATTCGCGGTCTTCGTTCGACGACGCCTCCGCTTCCAGCCCCAGCGCGTTGCCGGCGGCCGAGGCCAGGCCGCTGCCGATCTTGGCGCCCAGCGGGCCGCCGAAATAGCCGCCGATGGCGCCGCCGGCCAGGGGAATGGCTTTTTTCGCTACGCCCTTGAGCACGCCGCCGATGGCTTGTCCCACGGGCGACTTGATGATGCCGCCCGCCACCGAGGCAGCCTTGCGCAGGAAATTGCCGAGAAACTGTTCCAGTTCGGCTTCATTGCTGACCGACAGCAGTTCATTCGCCAGTTCCATTTCCTCGGTCTCGGAAAACATGGCGTTCGCGCCCCCCTCGCCGCTCCACTCGCCCTGGCCAAACTCGAACTGTTCCGCTTCAAAGCCGGACATCTCCTGCCCGTATTCCAGGGTCGTACGATCTAAGTCATGCATGATGAGCTCCTAAAAGTTAGCACCTTGGTTGAGACCTCAGTTGACACTACAGCGCCGGACAGATGGCCGTCCGGCTAACAATCGAGCACGACGATGTGCCCGCCCTCGCGGCGCCAGCGGCCACCGTCCGGCCCCGGCGTTTGCGCCGCCTGCCTGAGCAGGCCTGGCGCCACGCTGCGTGCCACTTGCAGCAAGGCCGTTTCCACCCTCGCCCTGGGCGTGCGCGCGTCCGTGCCGCCGTCCTGCGCCAGCGCCGTATTGACGGCATCGATCAGGTGCACGACCTGGCGCGCCAGTTCGAATTCCTTGTCTTCCGGGCTCAATCCTTCCAGTTCCATGCCGAAGATGCCGGCCGCGCGCCGCTTGAGCGCCTGCGGCGAACCGCCATGCAGGGGCAGCAGGGGCGCCACCACCTTGCCCAGCAGCTGGCGCAGCGGCCCTTCGAACGGCGTGCCGCGCACTTGCTGGCCCGCCGCCGTGGCACCCAGCTGGCGCGCCAAAAAGCCATCGAACTGGGCCGGCGCCTGCAATTCCAGCAACTGCGCCGCCAGTGCCAGTTCATCTTCCTGCTGCAAAGGCAGCATGCCCGGCGCTTCAGGCAATTCCATTTCGGGACGATAGGCGAGCAGACGGCTGGTCATGGCAGACTCCGGCAACAAGGGAAGGCACGCGGCCCATGCCCTGTTATCGCAAGGGCCGTGCCAGCAAGGACAAGGGAGAGGAGCGGGTAGCGGCGAACGGCGTTTCGCCGATAGCGTAAAAACCATGGTTTCCGGCGAAGCTGTTTTCGCTCTGTCCATGAGCTTTCAAACAAGCTTAATTCGATGAAATTGATTACGTCGCCTATCCGCCACAATGGCCGCGATCGGCAAAAAATATTTTTTATTTTCAAACAGTAAAGTTCGCTCTACAGCTTCAAAAACAACCACAACATCACGCCAACGTCCGGCAACTGAAAACGTAGCCAACACGTAAATAGTTAATTGAAAACAGGATTTTGGTAGCTAAGGCCTACAATTAACGGGCTAGAATTTGATTGCCTGAAAGAAACTTAATGACTGATCCTACTTTGCGCCGTTTACTGGCCATCACATTGTTCAGCCTGCTTTCCGCCTGCGGCGGTGGCGGCGACAGCAAAACCGGCTCCATCCAGAACCCGGACGTCTCGGTCGTGCCGCCAGCGAACGACGCCTCCGACAGCTCGGCGGGCGATACCATCCCGCCTCCCCCCCTGACCACGCCCCCAGCCAGCCGGACGGCCGTCACCTTCACGCGCCAGGAAGCGTCGCGTTTCCTGGGCCGCGCCACGTTCGGGCCCAATATGGCCGCCATCGACGCGCTGGCCGCCAGCGACAGCGAAGCGTGGTTCCGCGCGCAGTTTTCCAAGCCGCAAACCTTGCACCGGAAATATATCGACGCCATGCTGGCGACGCAGGCCGCCGGCGGGCAAGCGGTCGGCTTTACGGGGATGTATGAAACGTTCTGGCAGCAGGGCATCCGCGGCGAGGATCAATTGCGCCAGCGCATGGCCTTTGCCCTGTCCGAAATCTTCGTCATTTCCATGCAGAACGAGTCCGTGCGCCCAAGAGTGCGTGGCGTGGCCAGTTACTACGACATGCTGGGCCAGCATGCTTTTGGCAACTTCCGCAATCTGCTGGAAGGCGTGGCCCTGCATCCGATGATGGGACTGTACCTGTCCCACCTGCGCAACCAGAAGGAATCGGCGACGCGCACGCCCGATGAAAACTTCGCCCGCGAAGTGATGCAGCTGTTTACCATTGGCCTGTACCAGTTGAATGCGGATGGCAGCCTGAAACTGTCCGGTGGCAAGCCCATAGACACGTACACGCACGATGACGTGGCAGGCCTGGCTCGCGTCTTTACGGGCTGGAGCTGGGCCGGTCCGGACCAGAGCGACGCGCGCTTCTATGCCAGCACGACCGACCCCGACCGTGACTGGAAGCCGATGCAGAACTACGCGGCCTTTCATTCCAGCGGCGACAAGCGCTTCCTGGGCCAGAGCATCTCCGGCGCCAGCAGCGGCCAGGCCGACCTGAAACTGGCGCTCGACACCTTGTTCAACCACCCCAATACGGGGCCGTTCTTTGCCCGCCAGCTGATCCAGCGCCTGGTCAGCAGCAATCCCAGCGCCGCCTACGTGGGCCGCGTGGCAGCCGTGTTTGCCAACAATGGCAGCGGCGTGCGCGGCGACATGCAAGCCGTCATCCGCGCCGTGCTGCTCGATCCGGAAGCGCTGGCCCCAGGCGGCACCACCTTGCGTACGGGCAAGCTGCGCGAACCGCTGCTGCGCCTGGCTGGCTGGATGCGCGCCTTCGATGCCAAGCCGGCCAGCGGCCGCTACACTCTGTATTACCTCGACGACCCTTTGAGCGGCCTGGGCCAGAGTCCCTTGAATCCATCCTCCGTGTTCAGTTTTTTCCGCCCCGGCTATACGCCGCCCAACTCCGCCCTGGCCGGCGCGGGCCTGGTGGCGCCGGAACTGCAGATCACGGCTGAACCATCGGTGACCGGCTATCTGAACTTCATGCAGGAAGCCATCAACAGCGGCGTGGGCGACGGCCGCGCCATCAAGCCCGACTACACGCGCGAACTGGCGCTGGCCGCCGACCCGGGCGCCCTGCTCGACCGCATCAACCTGCTCCTGATGCATGGCAGCATGCCCGCCAGACTGCGCGGGCAAATCCTGACCGCCGTCAATGGCATCAGCATCCCTGCGGCCACGGCCAGCAATGCCGCCCAGGTAGCCGCCGCCCAGGCCAGCCGCGTCAAGCTGGCCATTTTCCTGACCATGGCCTCGCCGGCCTACCTGGTACAAAAGTAAGAGCGATCACATGCAAAACACCCCATTTTCCCGCCGCCGCTTCCTCGGCTCCATGCTGAGCCTGGCCGGCACCACGGCCGCCCCCTTCGCCCTGAACCTGGCCGCCATGGGCAATGCCGCCGCGCAATCGGCCGGCGACTACAAGGCCATGGTCTGCCTGTTCATGGCAGGCGGCAACGACGCCTTCAACACGGTGCTGGCCACCGATCCCACCTCGTGGGCTGAATACACGCGCTTGCGCAACACGGGCGGCGGCGATTCCATCCATCTGCCCGATGTGGGCCAGACGGGCGGCGTCTTGCCCATCGTGCCCGCCACCGCGCAAACGGGCCGCGCCTTCGCCCTGCATCCCCAACTGGCGCCCCTGAAAGGCCTGTTCGACAATGGCCGCGCCGCCATCGTGGCCAATGTGGGCACGCTGATCCAGCCGGCCACCCTGGCGCAATACAAGGCGGGCAGCGTGGCCTTGCCACCCAAGCTGTTTTCGCACAACGACCAGCAATCGACGTGGCAGTCGGGTTCGCCGGAAGGCGCCACCGTGGGCTGGGGCGGCCGGGTGGCCGACGTGGCCGGCTCGCTGAATACGAATGCCATGTTTACGGCCATTTCCGCTGCGGGCAATACCGTCTTCCTCAGCGGGCGCCAGGTGCGCCAGTTCCAGGTGGGCCAGGCAGGCGCCGTGCCCATCCGTGGCATGAGCGGCAGCCTGTATGGCAGCACGGGCGGCGCGGGCGCGCTGCAAGCCATCATCAACGAGGCGGGCAGCGACCTCATCGAACAGGAACACGTGGCCGTCGTGCAGCGCGCCATTTCCAGCCAGAGCGTACTGAGCGGCGCCATGCTGGCGGCCGGCACGGGCGGCGTGCCCAATCCGCCGCCCTACATCAATCCGAACACGGGCGCGTCCGGCGTCAATCCGCTGGCCGTGCAATTGCAGACGGTGGCGCGCATCATCGGCGGGCGCGGCGCCCTGGGGGCAAAACGGCAAGTGTTTTATGTGACCCTGGGCAGCTTCGACACGCATGACCGGCAAAAAGTGCTGCATGGCGACCTGATGGCGCGTCTGGCCCATGCGCTCGCATACTTCGACACAACCCTGGCAGCTCTGCAGGGTGTGGATCTACGGCGCCAGGTGACGACGTTTACGGCGTCGGACTTCGGCCGCACCTTCAGCAGCAACGGCGATGGCACGGATCACGGCTGGGGCGCCCACCACTTTGTCGTGGGCGGTGCCGTGAAGGGCCGCGACATCTATGGCGCCTTCCCCGTCACGGGCGTCGGCCATGCGCTGGACGTCGGTTCCGGCGCCCTGCTGCCGACCACGTCCGTCGACCAGTACGGCGCCACCCTGGCCAAATGGTTCGGCGTGGCCGACAGCCAGCTGGCCGAGGTGTTCCCGAACATCGGCAACTTCAGCCGGCGCGACCTGGGTTTCATGACGGTGACTTAACCGTTCACGGCGATCACCAAGGTGGCGACGTAGCCATCGGTGGCATTGCCCGTCACCGTGGCCATCTGCAGGCGGGTGCCGTCGCTGAAAACGTTGTCGCTCGCATAGCTGATCTGCGCCAGGTTGCGCACGCTGGCCGTGTAGCCGCTGGCCGCGTAGGCCTCGTTCAAGGTTGCCATCGGGAACGTGAATTGCGAGGTCTTGATGCGGTTCGAGGCAGAGGCCGCCCTGGCCAGGCTCGGGTAGACCTCAAGATGCACGTGCGGCATGCGTCCCGCGTAACAGCCGGGAAAGATGGTCGTAAAGCTGAGGTTGCCAGTACTGTCCGTTTCCTGCACGCCGCGCAGGTAATTTTGCGCCGTGACGCCGCTCGAATACAGTGAATACAGGCCGTCGCGGTCGCAATGCCATACATATACGGCGTAGCCGGCCAGGCTGACGCAGCCGCCGCTGGCGTTGAGCAACTGCAATTGGATGGTCAGTGGCACGCCCGCCGCCACACCGGTGGCGCCATTGAAACTGGCGCGGATATCGCCGCGCACGACGCCCGACTGGTTCAGCACGTTGACGATGCTGCCGCCATGCGTGTTCGTGCCATCGGCCGGATAGGGCCCGCCCGTTTCTTCGGGGATCACCGTGCAGGCGCCCGTGGCGGGTGTCGCCAGCGTGCCCGTGCTGGCGCCGTTGCCGGCCGCCGTGGTGCCGGCGGCCGAACCGCCGCCGCAGCTGATCAAAGGCAAGGTGGCGGCGCCGGCCAGCAGCCAGCGCAGCACTTGCCGCCGTTCAGCCGCCTGCCGGCGCATCATTTCGAGGTCGGATGCCAGACCGTGATCATGTAATTCCATATATATTCCATCAAATGGGGCAAGCCCGCCAGGGCGGGGCTCAGGCTGGCGCACAGGTACAACACCTGCGTGGTCCGTCGCGAAAGCGCCTGGATGCGCATGCTGGCTATCCCTGTGCTCGCGCCGGCCGCTTACTCGGCGCGCTCAAGGTGGCGCGGGCCCTGGCGGCCGTCGTGCCGCTGCTGCGCCTGCTGGCGCTGTTCCGGGGTCAGCACGGCTAGCAATTGCTGCTCAAGGCGCGCATGGGCGTAGGTGGCGGCAAAAACCTTGTCCTGCTGTGCTTCGTTCAGCCCGATGCCATGCAGAAACGGCGGCAAGCCGGGCGGCGGTCCTGGCTGGGCCAGCGCCAGCAAGGGCATGCTGCAGGCGGACAACAGCAACAGGGATAGCATGATGCTCAGGTATTTCATCGGGATTTCCTTTCGTAACGGTCAGCCCTGATTGTCGGCGCCTGGCGTGTAAAGCAACGTCAGGGCCGCGTAAAAGCACGTAAAGGAAGGGCAGCAAATGTAAGCGAACGTGTGTAAAAGCGGGTAAAACCACGCTGAACAGCGCCTGTTGACTGCTATCATCGGACGATATTCACCCGAAAAAAGCACAGGCATGAGCAAGGTTTTGTTAATCGATGACGACGTGGAACTGGTCGGCATGTTCCAGGAATACCTGACGCAGGAAGGTTTTGACGCGCGCGCCGTGCATGACGGCGAAAGCGGCGCGGCCGAAGCGCTGACGGGCCTGTACGCGATCGCCATCCTCGACGTCATGATGCCGCGCATGAATGGCCTGGAAACCCTGCGCCGCATCCGCGCCGGCAGCAACCTGCCCATCCTGATGCTGACGGCGCGCGGCGACGATACGGACCGCATCGTTGGCCTGGAGCTGGGCGCCGACGATTACGTGACAAAACCGTGCACGCCGCGCGAGCTGACAGCGCGCATCCGCGCCATCCTGCGCCGCGCCCAAGCGGCGCCGCACGATGCGTCGGGCCTCGCGCCCCTGACCGTGGGGCAACTGACGATGTGGCCCGAACAGCGCCGCGTTGCCTGGGCCGGCGCGCACCTGGAGCTGACGAGCACGGAATTCAATTTGCTGGAAGTGCTGGTGCGCCATGCGGGCAAGCCCGTGAGCAAGAATCAATTGTCGGAACTGGGTCTGGGCCGCCCGATGGCCCGCTTCGACCGCAATATCGACGTGCACTTGAGCAGCCTGCGCCGCAAGCTCGGCAGCCTGGCCGACGGCCGTTCCTGCCTGCAGACCGTGTACCGCCTCGGCTACCAGCTGATCAAGGAGTAAGCGTGGGCCGTTTGTTCTGGAAGTTTTTTCTGTGCATCATGCTGGCGCAAGTGACGGCCACCATCGGCATCGGCGGCACCTTCTGGCTGAAAAACCGCGCCGCGCAGCAGGAGCGGGCCCTCGACATCGACACCAGTCCGCCCGCGCAAATGATCATCGAGGCCGCCAGCGCCACCCTGGAAGCGGGTGGCAGCCAGGCATTGCGGCAATTCCTCGGCAAGCTCGAACGCATGCGCGTATTTGCCGTCGATGCCAAAGGACAAGAATTGATGGGCCGCACGGTGCATGCCACCATGCTGGCCAAGGCGCGCGCCATGCTGGGACAGGGAGAGGGCCAGGCCCATCCCGTCGTGCGCGACGCGGCCGGCAGCGACGGCAAGCGCTACCTGCTGTTCCTGCCCTCGTCCGAACGCTTCCGCAATGCCGAGGCGGGCGCCGCGCGCGACACGCTGAACGCCGTCGCCATGAGCGGCCCGCGCGCCATGGGACCCGGTCCGCAGCCCCACGCAGCGGGCGCGCCGCCGCCGCGCGGCGAATTCAGCCGCGGCCCGCCCCCGCGCATGGACACGCCCTACCGCACCTTTATTCCCCTGGCCGCCGCCATCGCCGCCAGCCTGCTGTTCTCTTTCCTGCTGGCCTGGTATTTTGCGCGCCCCATCCGCGACCTGCGGCAGGCGTTCGAGGCCGCCTCGCACGGCAACCTGGCGCCGCGCTTTCAGGCCAACGGCAAGCGCGGCGATGAATTGACGGACCTGGGCCGCGATTTCGACCGCATGACGGGCCGCCTGCGCAACCTCATGGATAGCCAGACGCGCCTGCTGCATGACGTCTCGCACGAACTGCGCTCGCCGCTGGCCCGTTTGCAGGCCGCCATCGGCCTGGCGCACCAGCAGCCGGAAAAGATGGCTGCCTCGATGCAGCGCATCGAACGCGAAAGCGAACGCATGGATAAACTGATCGGTGAGTTGCTGACCCTGTCGCGGCTGGAAGCCGGGGCCGGGCACACGCACAGCGAAGACGTCGGCATCGCCGACCTCGTGCACGACATCGTGGACGACGCCCGCTATGAAGCGCGGGCGCGCCAGCTGGACATCGCGCTGGCGGGCGACGCGGCCATGGCCGACGCCAGCGTCACGGGCCAGCCCGAATTGCTGGCGCGCGCCGTGGAAAACGTCGTGCGCAATGCCATCAAGCACAGCCCCGATGGCGGCACGGTGGAAGTGGATCTGTCGCGCCAGACCGGCTGGCTGCGCATCGCCGTGCTGGACCGGGGCCCCGGCGTGGCCAGCGCCGATCTGGCCCGCATCTTCGAACCGTTCTTCCGTGCCAGCAATACCCAGCACAGCACGGATGGCCACGGCTTGGGCCTGGCCATCGCCCAGCACGTCATCAGCGCCCATGGCGGCCGCATCGGGGCCAGCTTGCGCAGCGGTGGCGGCTTGTGCGTGGAAATGCTGCTGCCCGTCAAAACGCCAGGCTGACCTGTCGGCGAGCCTGGCGTCTTATTTGTGATGTGCTGTTAGGCCTGCGTATCGATGATGCTGCCCAGGGTCGACGCGCTTGACCTGGCCGGGCTGGCCGCCGTCTCGGCGCTGCCGGCCGTCTGAGCATCCTGTTGCGCCGCCTGTTGTGCGGCCGCCGCTTGCAACTGAGCAATCTGCGCCTGCAAGGCCTGGATTTGCTGCGCCAGCTGCTGCTGCAGCTTTTGCGACGCCTCCGTCTGCTCGCCCTTCTGCGATTCCGTCAATTGCTTTTGCGCCGCCGTGATCTGCTTTTGCAGCGCCGCGATCTGCGAGCCGCTGCCCGTACTGGCGCTACCGGCCGCGCCGACTGCGCCGCCCGAACCGATTGCCGCTACCATACTGCCTCCTCAGTGTTTCGATACCAAGGTTAACGGCAGGCATGGGGCGCGGAACTAGTGCGGCCGGTGTAAAGGCAGGTAAAGGCATGTAAAGAAGGCGGTCACCCCGCCCTGTGCCGCAATCAGGTCTTCGGCAATGTCACCCCGACCTGGCCCTGGTATTTGCCGCCACGATCCTTGTACGACGTTTCGCACACTTCATCGGACTCGAAGAACAGCACTTGCGCCACGCCTTCGTTGGCGTAGATTTTCGCCGGCAGCGGTGTCGTGTTGGAAAACTCCAGCGTCACATAGCCTTCCCATTCCGGTTCGAACGGGGTGACGTTGACGATGATGCCGCAGCGCGCATAGGTACTCTTGCCCAGGCAAATCGTCAGCACGTTGCGGGGAATGCGGAAATATTCCACGGTACGGGCCAGCGCAAACGAGTTCGGCGGGATGATGCAATAGCCCTTGCCCGACACGTCGACGAAATTGTTCGCGTCAAAATCCTTGGGGTCGACGATGGTCGTGTTGATGTTGGTGAACAACTTGAACTCGTCGGCGCAGCGGATGTCATAGCCATAGCTGGACGTGCCGTAGGAAACGATGCGGTTGCCGTCGCGTTCCTTGACCTGGCCCGGTTCGAACGGCTCGATCATGCCCGTTGTTTCCGCCATGCGGCGTATCCATTTATCGCTTTTAATCGTCATCGCAGGGGTATCTTTCTAGAATATCGGAATGGCTGGGGCCGCACGCCTGGTGCAGGCGCGGCCCGGATGGCAGGATTTTACGCGAAAATCCGCCGCTGTTGGCCCCCATCCCCTGAAAATCCTCGGCGATATTCTATTGTTTCGCCAGCAATGCCGTGATCATCTCGCGCACCACTTGCGCCGTCAGCTCCGGGTTTTCCATGGGAAACAGATGGCCGCCCGGCACCTGGCGGAAGAACTTGCCGACCAGCTTGCGCGTAGCCGTCAAGCCCGCCTGGCGGCATTCCACCGATTCCGTGCCGCCAATAAAGCCGATGGGGACAGGAAAACCGTCCTTGACGAGGCCGCCGATATGGTGCGGCAAGCTGCGATACACCTGCGTTTCCACTTCCCGCGTAAAGCGCAGCTGCACCCCTTCCGGATGAGGAACCAGACCGCTGTTGATGTAGTCGCGCAACACCTGCGGCGCCCAGATGGCGAACATGTCCTTGGCCGCGAAGTGCTCATACGCGGCTTGCGCATCGGGCCACAGCTTGCGCCGCCTGGCGGAAAAACGTGACGGCGAGAAGCGCTCGCCCAGCGCCGTGTTGCGCGCCAGCCGCACCAGCAAGGCGCGCCAGCCCGCCACCACGGGCGAATCGAGCAAGACCACGCAGCGCACGAGGTCGGGACGCTGCTTGGCCACCATCACGCTGAGCATGCCGCCGAGCGAGTGGCCGACGAGGATCACGGGGCCGCTGTAGCGGCGCTCGAGGTCGTCGATATACTCGCGCACCAGCTCGGGCCAGCCCGTGCTGACGGGGTATGCGGGGTCGTGCGCATGCATATCGAGCGCCTGCACGGTGTAGTGCTGGCCCAGCAAGCCGAACAGCTTGCGGTAGGTGCCGGCAGGATAACTGTTGGCGTGGGCAAAGTGCAGTTGCGGGAGGGTCATCGTGGGGCGGTGCCGGTGAATGCGATAGGCAATTGTAATGGCATGCCGGCAAGACGGATCAGAGGAAGGCCTCTAATTGCCCGTGCGCCGGCGCCATGCCGGGCACGAACGAGGCCAGCACTTCGCCCAGCTCGGCCATCGATTCGACTACACAAAATGCCCCATCAAACGCATGCTCGCGGTTCATGTGATTGCGCACGATGATGCATTCGAGCCCCGCTGCATTGGCGGCGCGCAAGCCGCGCGGCGAGTCTTCCACGGCCACGCAGTCGGCGGCGGCCAGGCCCAGGCGCTGCAAGCCCAGCTCGTAGCCGTCGGGCGCCGGCTTGCTTTCGCCATACATTTCACGCGTTAGCACGAAGTCGAAGTGCTTCAGCAAGCCCGTGGCCGCATGGCTGATCCGGAAATGCTGTTCGTAAGCACTGGTGACCACGCCCATGGCCACGTGCGGACGCAGCGCCGCCAGTACTTGCCCGATGCCGGGCATGGCCAGCCGGCGTGCCTGGCGCAAGCGTTCGGCAAACAGCTCCGTGCGCTCGGCCCGCAGGCGCTCGACCAGTTCGATCTCGTGGCCTTGCCCCAACAGCAGGTGCCAGGCGCCGTAGTTATTGTCCAGGAACCAGTCAAAGAATTGCTTTGGCGTCAGGTCTATGCCGTAAGGCAAGAGCAAGTCGCGGTTGCTTTCGTAAAACAGCTGTTCGGTATCGACCAGCACGCCATCGTTGTCCCACAGCACGCCCTGGATGGTTTTCATGGCTTGTTGTCGCTCTTGTTATCTATCAATACTTACTTGAAGAAGATGTCGTAGGACAACTTGACGATCAGCAGCACCAGCAACACGAGGAAGAGGATGCGCACGAAGGCGGCGCCGCGGCGCACGGCGATCCAGGTGCCCGTCAAGGCGCCCAGGATATTGCATACGGCCATCGGTGCGGCCACCGCATACACCACGTGGCCGGCGGGAATGAAGAAGGCCAGCGCGGCCACGTTGGTGGCGATATTCACCAGCTTCGAGCAAGCCGAGGCAAGGATGAAATCGAAGCCGAAGACGCGGATGAACAGGAAAATCAAAAAGCTGCCCGTACCTGGCCCGAACAGGCCGTCATAAAAGCCAATGGCGCCGCCGATGACGATGGCGAGGATGCGTTCGCGCGGACCGATGGGACGCGCTTCGCGGGTCGTGCCGAAATCCTTCTTGATGAAGGTGTAGATGGCCATGATGATGATCAACACCAGCACCATCGGGCGCACCACTTGCTGCGGCACGTAGGACACGGCCGCCGCGCCGATGAAGGACATGACGAAGGCGCTGGCCACGGCCGGCAGCACCAGCAGCCACGGGATATGCACCTTGCCGACAAACGAACGGGCGGCAAACGTGGTGCCGCAGGCGGACGCCAGTTTATTCGTGCCCAGCAAGGACGTCGAGGCCATGTTCGGCATCAGGTTGAACAGGGCCGGCAGCTGTATCAGTCCGCCCCCACCCACGGCGGCATCGATGAGGCCGGCAAAGAAGGCAAATAAACACAGCAGCGAGATGGTCAGCATGATAGGCAATATGGAATGATCGACAGCGGCAGTATAGGCGCCGTGGATTTTTTCGGATGCAACTTCAAATTGCGGAAAACGCAATCAGGCGTAACGCTTGACGGAATGCGCCCCATGCGGTCTACTGGCCTCTTTTGCCGGGAGTCACGATGTCGATGAAACTGATGTGGGAGATCCGCGCCTTCTGCACCGTGGTGGAAAAGCGCAGCTTCATCCACGCGGCGCGCATGCTGGGGCGCTCGCCGTCGGCCGTCACGCGCGCCATCCAGTTCCTCGAGGAAGCCATCGGCGCCGAGCTGATCCTGCGCACGCAAAAGCAGTTCACCCTGACGACGGCTGGCGAAACGTATTACGCGTCGGCCAAGCACTTGCTGGAAACGCAGGCCGAGGCGGAAGACCAATTGGCTGAGCTGAGCAACTCGCCGCAAGGCTGGGTGCGCCTCTCCGCGCCGGAAATTTTGTCGCTGGGCTTCTTGCCGAAAGTGGTAGCGCAATTTTCGCGCGACTACCCGAACGTCTCGGTGGACATCCATTTCTCGGACAAATCGATCGACCCCATTCAGGAAAAGCTCGACTTTGCCATCCGCGGCGCCTTTCCCCAGTCGAGCGAGCTGATCGGCTACCCCCTGTGGAATTACCGCCGCTACATGTACGCCTCGCCCGACTATATCGCCCGCATGGGCGCGCCCGAGGAACCGGAAGAGCTGGCCGGCCACGACATCATCATGCACTCGGCCCCCCGCATCCTGCGCGACTGGCATTTCGTCTCCGGCGAACGCAACGTGCGCTACCAGGTGCAGCCGCGTTTCCGCTTCACGTCGGGCATCGCCACTTTTCAAGCGGCCTTGGAAGGCGCCGGCATCGTGCGCCTGGCCAGCTGGCTGGCGGAACCCGCCGTGGCCGCCGGCACCCTGCGCCGGGTTTGCACGGCCTACCGGCTGACGTCGTCAAAGGAGCTCGATCCCAGCATCCATGCCGTGTATGGCACGTCGAGGATGGCCAAAGGAGCGCGACTGTTTCTCGAATATGTGCGGCAGCGGGGGCTGGAAATACCGGACGAGCGGCATGGCTGACGCTGCGCCGATGAATGGCGGCTATGGCTTGATGCGAACAGAAACAGGGGTTTTCAAGACCCACGCCACATCATAAATCGGCGCCGTGCCACGAAACGATATCGCGATGAGCTCCAGCGGCGTCACCGTGCCATGCGCGATAAAGGTTTCCACATAGCCGTCGGAACCCACATGGTGATAAGCCACCTCCTTCGCTTTCGCCAGCGGCGCCGGCCCGACACTGACCTGCCCCTGAAAGCGAAAAACCAGCACGCAGCCGGTTCTTTCCGCCTGCGAAAGTGCCCCCTGCAATCCCTGCGACAGCGTCACGTAGGCAAAAGCGCCTTGCAGCTGCCGCTGCTTCACTATGGCCTCGGCGGTTGGCACGTCCGTTACATGATACAAATACGGATGCTGCAGGCGAACGGCGTCTGCTTGCCGTCCCTGCAAATCATATGACAGCGTCTTCGACTGCTTGCTTTGGGAACGGATCCGCGCCTCAAAGCCGATCGCTGGCACGGCCGCCTTTTTCTTCCAACTAAACCAGCCCATCTTTATCCTTTCAGAATAATCCAGGCAGCTCCCGGGCTGCCTAGCCTGCCAAGCCATGACCGATATATACCATTAATGCAGCAGCGTCCGCTAGCGCCCATGCCAATACCGCGGCCGGCTGGCCCGATACCGCGTCACGTCGATATTGCCCCCGAACTCCAGCACCACCGCCCCCGTCACATCCGTGCGCAGCCGGGCAATGCCCATGTCGCCATAGCGCGCATACACTTGCGGCTTCGGATGTTTATAGCGATTCCTGTGTCCCACCTGGAAAATCGCCAGACTGGGATGGACAGCACTCAAAAATGCCGGCGTCGAGGACGTACCGCTGCCGTGATGGGGCGCCAGCAGCACGTCGGCCGCCAGTTCCCCCTCGGCAGAACGGGCCAGCAATTGGGCCTCCTGCGCCGCCTCGATATCGCCGGCCAGCAAGATCGAGTGCTTGCCAGCCGTGATTTTCACGGTGCAGCTGCGGGCGTTTGGCTTCAGGGCAATATCCGTGTGACTGGCGGGCAATGGGTGCAGCATGGCGAAGTGCACGCCTTCCCAGGTCCAGCTCTGGCCCGCCGTGCAGTGCAGATAAGGCCGGTGCGATTCCCGCTGGAACTCGACGGCCGGATGGCCATCGAACAGCGACGAGGCCAGCCAGCCCACCTGCACGTTCTCGAGCAGGGACATGGCGCCGCCCGCGTGATCGAGGTCGCTGTGGGAAATGATGACGCCGTCAAGTTTGGCGATGCCGCGTGCGCGCAAATAAGGCACGATGACCCTGCTGGCGCCATCGGAATCGAGGCTGTAGGCGGGTCCCGTGTCGTACAGCAGACGGTGGCCATGCGTTTCCACCAGCACAGCCATGCCTTGTCCCACGTCGAAGGCCGTGATCCACATGTGACCCTGTGGCGGACTGGACGGCAAGGCCGTCAGCAGCGGCAGCCAGCCCAGCATGCCCGCCCAGCGGTGTGGCCATCCGCGTGGTGCCAGCAGCCATGCCGTGCCAAACAAGGCCCAGCAAAAACTCCACATTGGCGGCGCGGGCGCCGTCCACACGGCAAAGCGGCGCGCGCCCAGCCATTCGAGCACCTGCGCCAGCATCTGCACGATGGCGTGCGCCAGCAGCAACAGTCCATCGGACAAAGGTGCAGGCAGCAGGCTGCCCGCGAGCGACAAAGGCGTGACGACCAGGCTGATGACGGGAATGGCCAGCGCATTGGCCACGGGGCTGACCAGCGACACCTGCGAGAACAGCAGCATCGTCAACGGCACCAGCCCCACCGTCACCACATACTGCGTGTGCGCGCCCAGCGCCACGGCCGCGCGCAGGCGGCGCCAGCGGCCAGCCTGCGGCGGCATGGGCGCCGTGGTGCGGCCCGCCGTCGCGTACAGCATGGTGGCGACGGCGCCGAACGACAGCCAGAAGCCGGGCCACAGCACGGCCCACGGGTCAAGCAGCACAACGGCGCCCAGCGCCAGGCACAGCACGTGAACGATGCTGGTGATACGCCCCAGCCACAGGGCCAGCGCCACCACCAGCAACATATATAGAGTGCGCTGCGCTGGCACGCCGAAGCCGGCCAGCAACACGTACAGGAACGCGGCCAACGCGCCGGCCAGCGCCGCCACCTTTTGTGCCGGCAGCCGCAAGGGCAGTTGCCAGTCGGTAAAGAATGAACGGCGCCACAGCGCACCCGCGCCCAGGGCGAACAGTCCCGCGATCATGGTGATGTGCAAGCCGGAAATCGAAATCAGATGGCTGACGCCCGTGCGGTTGAACACTTGCCAGTCCGACTGAGGAATGGCACGCTGGTCGCCCACCACCAGCGCCACGATCACCCCCGCGTACTGCTTGCCTTCCAGGCTGCGGGCGATGCGTGCGCGCAGGGCTGCGCGGCTGGCCTCCACCACGTTGCCGAAGCCGGGCACGAAGGCAGTCACGCGCGCGTTGGGCGTATCCGCGCGCGGCTGCGGCCGCACATAACCGGTGGCGCGCACGCCCTGCTCCAGCAGCCACGCCTCGTAATCGAAACCCATGGGATTCGCATTGCCGTGCGGACGCTGCAGCCGCACCGTGAGGCGCCAGCGCTCGCCCGGCTGCACGTCGCCCACGGCGTTCGTCACTGCATCGCGAAAACCCGCATACCAGGACAGGGCGATCAAGGGAGGCACCTTCGCCCCAACCGCCTTTTCCACGGCAAAGTTGAAGCGCACGCCCTGCTCGAAGCGGTAGGGCAAGCTGGCAATGGTGCCCGTAACAACGATGTCCTGCCCTTCGTCAGCCAGCGCCAATTGCGGCGCCATGGCCGCCTGGGCCAGCCACGCAGCCCAGTAAAAGCCGAGGCCTACGCCAGCGGCGAGCGCAACAACGCAGCGCCAGCGCGCGTGGCGGCGCAGCGCCAGACTAGCCGTCAACCCTGCACCAGCAATCACCCACAGCAGCGTGCCCGCGTGCGGCGGCAAGCTTGCCTGCGTCTGCAACCAGGCGGCGCCAGTGGCAAAGCCGAGTATCAGGGTGCGCATGGGGAGGCAGAATCAAGGCAGAATCAGCTCGCGGCGAAAAGGGCTCAGCTACTGTGATCGCTTTCGACTGTTTGCCGTCTGATCTGGCGCAATGATGCCAAGGATAGAAGTTCAGTATGCCATCCGGCACCACCGCAGGCGAAACTTCCCCCATGCTAAGATGGCCATCCGGCGCCTGGGCGCCGCCACTTAGCGAACCTGGCATGACCCCACTGACAGCAGCCGAGACCTATTTGCAAGACTTTCACCAAAGACAAGTCGGCGCGACCAGCGCCGCGTTTGCCCACCTGCCGGCCAGTTCGCCTGCCGGGAGTTGGGCTTCGTCCTACGAAGTGTTGACCAGCCTGGTACCGGCCGTGGACACGCCCTTGACCGTACTCGACCTGGCCTGCGGCGATGGCCATCTGCTGGGTTTGCTGGCAGCGCGGCAACAGGCGCAGCTGCAACTGCTCGGCATCGACATGAGCCAGGGTGAACTGGCTGCCGCGCGCGCCGCCCTGCCCCCGTCCGTGCGGCTGCTGCATGGCCGCGGCCAGACGCTGGAACTGCCATCGGCCAGCGTCGATTATCTCGTCTCGCACATGGCGCTGATGCTGATGGACGACATCGAACAAGTCATGCGTGAAATCCGCCGCGTGCTGCGTCCCAATGGCCAGTTCGCGGCCATCGTCGGCCGCACTTTCCTGCTGGGCGAAGTCAACGACGTTTTCATGCGCGTGTTCAAGCCGATCGCCAGCACCGAGCTGCCGCCGCTGCGCTTTGGCGACCGCCGCACAGGGTCCGAAGCGGGCTGGCGCGAACTGCTCGATGGCGCGTTTGCGGACGTCGAATTCGACGACATCGACGTACCATGGACGCCCACGCCGGATGAACTGTGGACAGCCCTGCTGGATACCTACGACATCGACCGCCTGGACGACGGCGCCAGGCAACGCCTGCGCAACGCGTTCATGGACGCCTTGGCCCCGCTGCAAACCGGTGACGGCTTGATCGCCACCGGCTGGGGGCTACGCGCCGTACGCGCACGGGCGGCCTGAACTGCCATCGTCGCCAGTGACTGCCCGCGTCACCGGCAACAGGCCGCGATAGTGGCTGCCACGGCGCGCAGCACTGCTACTGTCCATTGCAGGTTTGCTGGCAGGCGGACCGTTCGGCGTTGCACTCTGCTTGAGCTGTACCGCCAGCAATGCAAGCACGCCATTCGGCAGCACAAGCGCTAGCGCAGCTTGCAAAGGCTGGCGTCGCAGTCACAGCCAAACCGAGGCCGGACGCAAAAAGAAATGCAGCGAGCTTTTTATTCATGGTGTTCTCCCAAAGTCGGATGGCTGATGAATCCCTGCGCGCGCCATCGACTGGCGCAGGGCCACATACACAAGTATGTCGGGTGTCATCGCAAGCTGGCAGAGCGTCAGCGCGAAGTGAAAAGTTCTGCGGCCGCCAGCAGATACTGGAGCACCGCCAAATCAAAGCCGTTCATATAAACGCGGCGCGTCCCGGCCGATAGCCAGACCAGCAGCCATAATAATGCCGCGCCTCGCCGTCAATTTCCGATATGTTGAAAACATGCCAAAATTTCCCTGGCGAAATCTGAGGCCATGATCAGCTCACCATTATTAATTGTCAAGACAATTCAATTCATTTCGTACTATCGGATAATTTCTCGCGCAATGAAAAATACGGTCGCAATAAATCGATAGAATGGGAAGGTTCGCTCAGTCATGCTGGCTACTGCTGGCGCATGGGAGCGCGACGACAACGACTCACTGCCTGGCAGACGCAAGAAAACAATCTGCTCGTGATACGAATATCATCACTGTGGATATCAATAGAAACTTACTCTTTGTCATTATCGGCAGTTAAATCTTCATAATCAAATTCACAGAATAAAACAAACTTAATAAAAATACATTCGCGAAATTTCCAAGCGAATAAAATTCATAAAAGAAACTGATAAACACAAAGAACCAGATACCACGCTCCGTGCTCAAGCAAATTGAATTCGACATTATGGAAACGCCGGGCTCAATGCCATTCAGTTTTTTATCCGGGCCATGGAAGCATCACTTTAAAAATCAGCGTTTCCGCAACAGCCACTCCGTGCGCTGCAAAAAATCTTTGCCCGGCGCACGGTATAATCGGCCTCGCTTACTTCAACACCCAGGCACGACATGACTTCCTCCCCACTTCCTCCCGATACTTCCACCGATATTTCCGACAGCAGCGAAGACAATAACGACGCCACCCTCGTCGCGGAACTGGGGGAGCTGGCCGAGCATATCCGTCTCGTCAAGATGGAAGGCCGCGTCTTCGTACGCTTTTCCGGCGTGGTCAAGGCGGGCCACCTGGTGGTGCCGTATGCGCTGGTGCCCGCACAGGGCGTGCTGGCGCGACCGGCCAAGTGGCGCAAGATGGACCGCGAGGCCAAGCTGGCGCTGGTGCGCGAACGGGCCAGCGCGGCCGTCTTCGAGGAGCTGCGCCAGCACGTGATCGATTTCGTCGCCGATATCGCGGGCCTGAGCGAGGACGTGGACACGGACCCGATGGTTTTCCTGCACACCCTGGCCGACATGCAGACATCCGAGCCGGCGGGCATGGTGTTCGACCGCATCCGCCAGCGCTTCCATCACGCCATCGAACGCCAGCAGGAAGAACAGCACGCGGCGCGCACGCGCCAGAGCATCAACCTGGCCGAATACCCCGCCTCGTTCGAGATGGCGCGCCGCCTGCCGCGCCGCTTCATCGCGCTGCTGGGTCCCACCAATTCCGGCAAGACGCACCGCGCCATGGAAGCGCTGGTCAAGGCAAAGAGCGGCATCTACCTGGCGCCCTTGCGCTTGCTGGCCCTGGAAAACTACGAGCGCCTGCAGGAAGCGGCGGCGCACGGCAAACCGCTGGCTGTGAGCCTGATCACGGGCGAGGAGCGCCGGGTCGTCGACGGCGCCACGCACGTGGCCAGCACGGTGGAAATGCTGGACACGAAAACCGTCGTCGAAGTAGCCGTCATCGATGAAATCCAGATGCTGGCCGACCCTGATCGGGGTGCCGCGTGGACGGCGGCCGTGTGCGGCGCGCCGGCTCACACCGTGTATCTGGTAGGAGCTCCCGAAGCGCGGCGCGCCATCGAGGCGCTGGCCGAGCGCCTGGAATGCCCGCTGGAAGTGCACGTATTAAAACGCATGGCGCCCTTGTCGATGGAGCCGACGGCCGTGCGCAAGGTGCGCAACCTGCGCCGCGGCGACGCCGTCATCGCCTTTTCGCGCCGCGAAGTGCTGATGTGGCGCGACATGATCACGGAAACGGGGCTGTCGGTGGCCACCGTCTACGGCAACCTGTCGCCCGAAGTGCGGCGCGCGCAGGCGCAGCGCTTCCGCGACGGCACGGCCGATATCGTCGTCGGCACGGATGCGCTGGCGATGGGACTGAACATGCCGATCGCGCGCATCGTGATGACCACCTGCGTCAAATACAATGGCCGCGAAGAGGAAGAGATTTCAGCCGCGCTGGCGCGCCAGATCGCCGGGCGCGCTGGCCGCTACGGCGTGCATGAAGAGGGCCTGGTGGCCGGCTACGACAACGAAACACATGAAGTGATGCGCGCCCTGCTGAAGGAAAAACTGCACCCGCTGAACACGAGCGGCTTTGCCGTGGCGCCGTCGCTCGAACATCTGCACCGCATTTCATCGGTGACGGGCGAACTGTCGCTGTCAAAACTGCTGCGCCGCTTCATCCACAATATCGACGTGCCGGACGGCTTCTTCTTCCCCCGCATCACGGAAGACCAGAAGGAGCGCGCTGTCTGGCTCGACACCCTGCCCCTGTCCGTGGCCGACAAGTTCACCCTGTCGCTGGTGCCGATATCGAGCAAGGTGCCGTCCTTGCAAACGGCGTGGGAACACTGGGCGAAGAATCTGTCGCAGGGAAAAGTCAGCACCCTGCGCCAGCATGCGTACGGCGGCGGCACCCAGAATCTGCAGCAGGTGGAAGACACTTGCCGCTACTACTCGGCGTATGCGTGGCTCAGCTACCGCCTGCCCGAATTCTTCCCCGATATCGCCGTGGCGCAAAACCTGTCGCGCGATGCGTCGGAGCGGGTCGATTCCATCCTGCGCGCGCACAATGCAGCGTCGCGGGGACGCTCGAAGAAATTCAGGTAAACGTCAACGAAGTGGCCAGAACCAGACCTCGCCACAATCCCAGTAGCATTCGGTGCCGCACACCTTCATGCCGATGGAGGGCAGCAGGATGTCGATATGCCCACCGGCGCCACCCAGGTAGCCGGGAATGCGGAAGAAGGCGACGAGGCCCTGGCGCTGGCCGATGCCTTCGATGGCCGCATTGGCAGCGAATTTTTCGGGCGCGCCAAACATCGACGGGCTGGCCAGCATGTGCGCGAGCTTGGCCTGTCCCGGTTCGATCAATGCACCCTTGAACGGCCCTCTGCGGATGGCCATGCGGCCCTTGAGCTGGACGCCGGCCTTGATCAGGGCCAGGCTGACGCGGATGGCGCAGGTGTTGGCAAAGCTGTCCTTGCCGATCAAGTCTTCCCAGCCGATTTCGCGGAACAGGGCCGCCTGGTCGACGGCCGCCACGCTCGAGTAATTTTCACGCAGATTGATAAATGCAGGTTTCACGCCAGCCTCCCGTCGTCCCTGGTCGACAGGGAACATCAGGCCGATTGTAGGACGATGCAGCAGCGCCGCACTGAGCGAGGTCAAGCGTAAGCCGACAACACCTGTAACGCCAACAATGATGTCGGATTACGCGCGGCGTTGCCCCGCTAATCCGACCTACACGTACGAAACCGGTGAAAATTACGGTTTGCCCGGCGCCGCATAATGCAGTTTCAGCACTAACCCATTATGGTCGTCGGCCATATAGATATCGCCATCCTGTCCCAGTTTCACGTCGACGGGTGCGCCCCTGCCCTGCTTGCCCTTGCGCTCCCAGTTGCTGATCAAATCGACGGACTTGCCCAGCGGCGCACCGGCCTTGTCGGGCAGCAGGGCCACCAGGCGGTGGCCATTGCTGCGGTAGCCGTGGTAGCCGATGATCAGGCTATTCTTGTACAGCGCCGGGAAGCGGCTGGCAGTGTAAAAGGTCATGCCCAGCGGCGCGGCGTGGCCTGGCAGCAGGCGCTCGGGCGCCGCATATTGGGCGTCGCAAGCCGTCTTCGGATATTCAGGACTGGCGACATTGTCGTCGTAGCAGTACGGCCAGCCGTAGTGCCGGTCGGACTTGATCAGATTCAGTTCCTCGTGCGGCAGGTTCTCGTCGCTTTTCAATTGCGGCATGGCGGCCTGGATGGCGTCGCGCGAGTTTTCCGCCTGCCACAGCTCGCCCGTCGCAGGGTGAAAAGCCAATGCCATCGAGTTGCGTAAGCCGCGCGCATGCGTGCGCCAGCTCGTCACCGTGCCGGCCGGCCAGGCCATCGTGTATTCGCGGATGGCGCCCAGCGCTTCCAGTCCCTCCGCCGAAGGACAAGCCTTGGCCGGATCGGGCGCCTTGCCATCGTTCTCGCAATGGTCGGTGCTCGAGCCCACGTTCACGTACAGGTCGCCCTTGGGGCTGAAGCGCATATTCGTCAGCAGGTGCAAACCGAGGCCCGGCAGGCGCGGCGTCTTGGCCGTGCCGCCGATCACGTCGGTGAGGGTGCGCTTGGTGTCGCGCAGGTCGAAGCGGAAGATGCGCCCTACTTCGCCCACGTAGACCATGCCGTCCGGCCCCTGCACGATGCCGTTCGGGCGATCGAGTTTGTCGAGCAGCAGCTTGCGCTCGTAGCCGCCACCGGCCGCCTTGGGCTGCAACAGCCACAATTTACCCTGATTCGGCGCCCATCCCACCATGTCGGTGACGAGGATGTCGCCATTCGTCAGCGGCAGCACGCCGCGGGGGAATTTTAGGCCGTCGGCCAGCACGGCCACGCAAAAGCCGGCCGGCGTGGCGACGTCGAGGCGCGGCAAGCCATCGCACTGGGCGCTGGTCGCCGCCATAACGGGAGCGAACGCGCCGGACAGGCAAGCGGCCAGGATGATCTTGTTGTTCATTGTGGTCTCATTCCATCAAAGGTAATCGGGGCATCACGGCGCGCGCGTTGGCGCTGGTGGCAATGGCCACGTCGGCCAATGCCAGGCCGCGCAGTTCGGCCAGCACGGCGCCGATGCGCGGCAATTCTTCGGGGCTGTTGCGGCCAGGGTGCACCCAGGCCGGGGAAATATCGGGCGCGTCCGTCTCCAGCACGATGGACGCCAAAGGCAATTCCGTGGCCATGCGGCGTATCTGCAAGGCGCGCGTAAACGTCATGGCGCCGCCGAACCCCAGCTTGAAACCGAGGTCGATATAGCCCTGCGCCTGCTGGAAGCTGCCATTGAACGCATGGGCGATGCCGCCGTTCGGGCGGATCTGGCGCGCGTGCTTGAGGACGATGTCCTGCGAGCGGCGCACGTGGGTGAGTACGGGCAGGTCGAAGTCGCGGGCGATTCTCAGCTGCTCGCGCAAAAAATGCTCCTGCTTGGCGCGCATGGCCGGTTCGCACAGCATGGGAATGAAGAAATCGAGGCCGATTTCGCCGATGGCGACGAAGCGCGGGTCATTCATGGCCAGCGCCACGGCCTCGCGCAGCGCGATCAAATCGTCATCGGTGGCGTGCGGCACGTAGATCGGGTGGATGCCCAGCGCATAGCAGGCGTTGGGCGCAGCTACCGCCAAGTCGCGCACGATGGCTAAATTGGCCCGTTCGACGGCGGGAATGACGATCATGCCCACGCCCTGCTGCTGCGCGCGCGCCGCCACCTGCAGCGATTCGCTGCCGAATTCATGCGCGTCGAGGTGGCAGTGCGTGTCGATCCACAGCATGGCGGCTCCTTAATATTGGTACGGTTGCAGCCCTTCGTCCGTCAGGCGCAGCACGCGGTCGCAGCGCTTGGCCAGTTCGATATCGTGCGTGACGATGACGAAGGCCGTGCCCAGGGTGCGCGACAGTTCCAACATCAGGTCGAAAATCTGTTCGGCCGTGGCGTGATCGAGATTGCCCGTCGGTTCATCGGCCAGCACGCAGGCCGGCTGCGTGACGAGGGCGCGGGCCAGGGCCACGCGCTGGCGCTCGCCGCCCGACAATTCACCGGGCGTGTGCGTGACCCGCTTGGCCAGGTTGACGCGCGTGAGGATCTGCTGCGCCAGCTCGGTGGCGGGTGCGCGCTTCATGCGCCGTATCATCAGGGGCATGGCGACGTTGTCGAGCGCGGAAAACTCGGGCAGCAGGTGGTGGAACTGGTAGACAAAGCCCAGCGAGGCGTTGCGCAAATCGCCGCGCGCCTTTTCGCTGAGATTGGCGAAGTCCTTGCCCAGCAAGGTGACCTTGCCGCTGGTGGGCGTATCGAGGCCGCCCAGCAGATGCAGCAGGGTCGATTTGCCGGAACCGGAGGCGCCGACGATGGCGACGCGTTCGCCACGGTGAACGTCGATATCGATGCCGGCCAGTACCTGCACCTTGTAGCTGCCCTGCGTGAAAGTCTTGCCCAGGCCGCGGCAGGAAAGGACGGCGGAATCGGCGGAAGCGCCGTTGGAGGCAGGTTTGTTCAGATCGGTCATGGTAGTCGTCAGTGGTTTATTCATAGCGCAGGGCTTCCGCAGGTTTCACGCGGGCAGCCCACCAGCTTGGGTACAGGGTCGCCAAAAAGGCGAGGATCACGGCCAGCACGCCGATCTTGGTGACGTCGGGCCAGCGCAGGTCGGACGGCACGGTGCTGATGAAATAGATGTCCTTCGAGAGGAACTGCACGCCCAGCAGATGCTCGATAAAGGGCACGATGACGTCGATGTTCATGGCCACCAGCACGCCGCCGCCCACGCCCAGGATCGTGCCCAGGATGCCCACCAGCGCTCCCTGGATCATGAAAATCTTCATGATGGAACGGGGCGACGCGCCCAGCGTGCGCAGAATCGCGATATCGGCCTGCTTGTCCGTCACCGTCATCACCAGGGTCGAGACCAAGTTGAAGGCGGCCACCGCGATGATCAGGGTCAGGATGATGAACATCATGCGCTTTTCCGTCTGCACGGCGGCAAACCAGTTGGCGTTCAGCTTGGACCAGTCGCGCAGCCACAGGTCGCCCGGCATGGTTTTTTTCAGCTCCGCCGCCACTTGCGGCGCCTGGTTCATGTCGGCCAGGCGCAGACGCAGGCCCGACGGGCCGTCAAGGCGCAGCAAGCGCTGGCCGTCTTCGATATTGATGAAGGCCAGGCCCGCATCGAATTCATTGTGGCCCGCCTGGAAGATGCCGCTGACGGTAAAGCTGCGCATGCGCGGCAGCACGCCGGCCGGCGTGACCTGGCCCTGCGCCAGCATCAAGGTGACTTTTTCGCCAAGGTTGACGCGCAAGGCGCGCGCCAACTCGATGCCCAGCACGATATTGAAGGTGCCCGGCTGCAGCGCCTTGAAGCTGCCCATGCGCGTCTGGCCGGCCACGTCCGAGACATTCGGTTCTTCCTCGGGCAGCACGCCGCGTACGATGGCGGGTCGCAGCGCATCGTCGCGCAGCAGCATGCCCTGTGTTTCCACGAACGGCGCGGCGCCCTTCACGGCCGGATTCTTGAACGCTTGCGCAGCTTCCGCGCGCCAGTCCGGCATGCTGCCGCTGTTGTCGAACACTTCCACGTGGGCCAGCACGGACAGCATGCGGTCCGTCACTTCCTTCTGGAAGCCGTTCATCACGGACAGCACGACGATCAGCGCCGCCACGCCCAGGCCGATGCCGGCCATGGAAATGAGCGAGATAAAGGAGATAAAACTGTTGCGGCCACTGCGCTTGCCGGCCCGCGTGTAGCGCAGGCCGACCAGCCATTCGAAAGGAAGATTTTTTAACATGCTCATTGATTCGTTAATTCTAAGGGGTCTGACCCGCCGGGTCTGACCCCGGCAGTTTGTTGATCAGCCAATTACTCATACCGCAGCGCCTCGGCCGGCTTGACACGCGCGGCGCGCCAGCTTGGGTAGATGGTCGCCACCAGTGCCAGGCCAAAGGCGATCAGGCCGATCTGCGCCACGTCCAGCCAGTGCACGTCGGACGGCACGGCGCTGATCTGGTAGATTTCCTTCGAGATGAAGTGCAGGCCGAAGATGCCTTCGATGAAGGGCACGATGACGCCCACGTTCAGCGCCAGCACGACGCCGCCGATCACGCCCAGCGCACTGCCCAGCAAGCCGACCAGCGCGCCCTGGATCATGAAAATCTTCATGATGGAGAATGGCGAGGCGCCCAGGGTGCGCAGGATCGCAATGTCGGCCTGCTTGTCGGTGACCGACATCACCAGGGTCGAAACGAGGTTGAACGCGGCCACGGCGATGATCATGCTGAGGATGATGAACATCATGTTCTTCTGGCTTTGCACCAGCGCATACCAGCTGGCGCTGGCGCGCGACCAGTCGCGCATCCACAGCTGGCCCGGCATCGACGCTTTCAATTCACGCGCCACCTGCGGAGCCTTATTCATGTCGTGCAAACGCAGACGCAGGCCGGACGGGCCGTCGAGCTGCAGCAGCTGTTCGGCGTCCTGCATGTTGACGAAGGCCAGGCTGCCATCGAGTTCATTGTGGCCCGCCTCGAAGATGCCGGCGACCTTGAGCGCGCGCATGCGCGGCATGACGATGCCATTGGCCGGATCGCCCGCCCTCGGCTCGCGCTCCAGCATCAGGGTGACGTTCTGCCCCACTTTCACGTCGAGCGCCTTGGCCAGGTCGATGCCCAGCACGATGTTGTACGAACCTGGCGTGAGATCGTTGAAACTGCCCTGCTTCATCTGGCTCGCCACGCTGGAGACGGTGGCTTCCTGCTGCGGCAGCACGCCGCGCACGACGGACGGGCGCATGGTTTCGTCGTTGAGCAGCATGCCCTGGGTTTCCACGAATGGCGACACGGCTTTCACTTGCGGGTTGGCGTAGGCGGCGCGTTCCTGCGCCTGCCAGTTCGGCATGGAGCCGCTGGTGTCGAACACCTCGACGTGGGCCAGCACCGACATGAGCCGGTCCGTGACTTCCTTCTGGAAGCCGTTCATGACGGACAGCACGACGATCAGGGCGGCCACGCCCAGGCCGATGCCGGCCACGGAAATGAGGGAGATGAAGGAAATGAAGCTGTTGCGGCCACTGCGTTTCCCGGCGCGCGTATAGCGCACGCCGACCTGCCACTCGAAGGGAAATTGTTTGATGATGCTCATGCGCTCCCGCGACAACGATGATATGCGAGCGCGCAGTGTGCCACACAATGGGCATTTCATGCATCAAGTCTGCGTGATCCATGTGTGAAACCGCGCACGCCGGCCCTATTTTGCCTCCTGCGCCAGGCCGAACACGGCCAGCAACCGCCCCGCCAGCGCATATTGCCGCATCTGCGCCAGGGTCAGACGGTGCAACTGGTCGCTGCGCCGCTGCTGTATCGTGAAATAGCTGTCGCGCGTCTGGATGACCTGCTGCAGATTGCGCCGGCCCGCCTCGTACTGTATGGTCCCGCCGCGCACGACGAAGGCCATCTTCTTTTCCTGTTCGTCGAGCAGGGCCAGGGTGCGCTGCGCATTGGCGATGCGCGGCAGCATGCTGGCCAGGTCGGCGCGCGTGCCCTGCTCGGCGCGCGCCACGTCCGCCTCGGCCGCCTGGGCACGGCTGATGCTCTCGTCGCGCTGCGCCAGGCTGCCGCCGCCCAGCGGGAATTCCCAGGAAACGCCCACCGACCAGCCCCGCTGCTGGATGGTCGACGGCGGCGGCGTGGTCTTGTTATTCAGGAGATGGCTGACATTCAGATCGATTTTCGGGGCCAGGGTGGCCGCCACGCCACGCACGCGCAACTGCGCGGCCGCCGCCCGCTCGCGCGCGGCGCGCAACTGCGCATGCTGCGTGTCGGCGTGTTCCAGGGCCTGCGCCGGCAGCGGCGCAAAGGCGAAATCGGCAAACTGCGCCACCGGCTCGAAGGCCAGCGCTTCGAGCTTGATGCGCGCCGCCTGCTGGTCCGTCAGCAAGCCATCGTGCACCAGTTCCGCGTCCAGCTGCGAACTTTGCGCCAATTCGCGGTCCACTTCCGACGCTTTGCCCAGTTCCGCCTGGCGCGTCACCTGCCGCACCAGCTGCGTCACGTCGCGCAGGCGTTCCTGCGACTGCAGCAAGCTGCGTTCCAGGCGCTGCATGTCGAAATACGCTTCGGCCAGCTTTTCCGCGCTGTCCGCGCGCGCCCGTTCCACGTCGAAAGCGGCGCCCGCCATGTCGCGCTCGGCCGCATCGAGTTCGGCGCGGTCGGCGCCGCCGTTGTAGACATTCCAGCGTACGCTCGCCTCCACCTGGTGCGTGCGGCGTTCCACGTCCAGGGTGCCATCGAGGTCATTGCTGCGCCCCCGCGTGGCCTGCAGCGCCGCCGTCGGGAACAAACGCGAGCGGGCCTGCTTGTAGCGCGCTTCGGTGGTGGCCAGCGCCGCCTGCGCCGCGATCACCTGCGGATCGCGCGGCACGGCGCGCGCCAGCAAGGCGGGCAAGCCGCGCGCGGACTGCGCCTGGAAAGCGGCCGGTGGCGTAGACTGGGCGACGGCGTTTGCGCAGGCGAATGCCATGCAAAGTAAAAAAGCACGCATCACCGCTCCTGCAGGGAAGACTGCAAGCCGCGCAGCACGGGCTTGAACACATATTGCAGCACCGAGCGGCGCCCCGTCAGGATGCCCACGTCGACGGGCATGCCGGGCGTAATCGGCAGCACCTTGCCGTGCGCCGTCAGCTGGCTGCGGTCGGTACTCAGCTGCACCTCGAAATACGGCTCGTTGCGTTCGTCGGGAATCACGTCGGCCCCCACGCGCACCACCTGCGCCTGCATGCGTCCATACGTGGTGGCGTCATACGCCAGCACATTGGCCGATGCACGCTGCCCCACGTGGATGAAACCGATGTCCGACGGCTTGACGCGCACGGAGATCAGCATTTCCGAATCGGCGGGCACAATTTCCAGGATAGGTTTGCCCGGCTGCGCCACGCCGCCGACGGTTGCCACCAGCACGCGGTTGACGACGCCGTCGACGGGCGCCGTCACATCGCGCCGGCTCACCTGGTCTTGCTGGCCCTTGACGGTGCTGGCCAGGGCGCCGGCCTTGGTTTCGTATTCGCTGCGCTGGGCGCCCCACTGGCCGCGCATGCGCGCTTCCACTTCGCCGGCCTGCGCCTGCGCCTCGGCCAGGGTGGCCGCCAGGCGCGGCACGGACGCGCGCAGACTGTCGAGTTCCGTGCGCTGCTGCTGCACGCGCTGCTGCGCATTCAGGTAGTCGCCGCGCGAACCGGCGCCCTCCTTGAACAAACGCTCTTCGATCGACAGGCTTTCCAGGGCGATTTTGAGGCCCGTATCGAGTTGGGCGATGCGGCTGTGCGCCTCGGCCAGCTCGCCGCGCCGGCGCGTCACGCCTTCGTGCGCGGCCGCCGTGGCCGACGCGAATTCGCGCTGGCCGTCGCGCCACAACTGCGTTTCCTTGGCGATCAGCTCGGGCGCTTCCTGCTGCCATTCCGGCGCAAACCGGGGCCTACCGCCGGACAGCAGCGCGTCGAGGCGCGCCCTGCCCGCCAGCGCGGCCAGGCGATTCTGCACGCTGGCGCCCAGGTTGGCCTCGTACTGTGCCGTGTCCAGGCGCAGCAGCAAGTCGCCGCGCCGCACGCGCTGGCCCGGTTTCACCAGCATTTCGCGCACGATGCCCCCTTCCAGGCTTTGCACTTCCTGCAGATGCGACGGCGGCGTGATGGCGCCACGGCCATTCACGGACACGTCGAGCTGGGCGAAGGTGGCCCAGGCCAGGGTCAACACCAGCAGCACGGCGATCAGCGCCAGCATGCACAGAACAATGCGCTGCGGTTCGCGTTCCGGGTCCGGGTGGGCTGTTGGCAGCGGTCGGGCGTTCAGGGCGCTCATGCCGCCACTCCCTGTTCCGCCGCAGGCCTGGCCGCCTGGCTGTTCAACACGCGCATGACCTCATCGCGCGGGCCGTCGGCCACGATGCGTCCCTTGTCAAAGACGATCAGGCGGTCGACCAGCGCCAGCATGGCCATGCGGTGGGTGACCAGCACGATGGTCGTGTCTTTCAAGGTGCGCAGCCGGCCGATCAAGCGCTGCTCGGTGGCCGGGTCGAACATGCTGCTCGGTTCATCGAGCAGCAGCATCGGCGGTTTCGCGAGCAAGGCGCGGGCCATGGCCACGGCTTGCCGCTGGCCGCCGGACAGGCGTTCGCCCCGCTCGCCCACTTCCGTCGCCACGCCGTTGGGCAGCTGGGTAATGATGTCGTCGAGGCAGGCCAGGCGGATGGCGTCGAGCAGGCCCGCGTCGTCGGGCTGGCTGCGTCCCAGTTCGATGTTTTCGCGCAGGGTGCCGTGGAACAGGGTCACGTCCTGCGGCACATAGCCGATCTGGCGGCGCAGGCTCAAAGGTTCGAGCTGTGTGCTCGCCAGGTCGTCGAACAGCACGCTGCCGCTTTGCGGCCCGTACTGGTTCAACAGCAGGCGCAGCAAGGTGCTCTTGCCGGAACCGAGCTTGCCGATCACGCCGACCCGTTCGCCGGGGCGGATGTGCAGGTTGAGTTTATCGAGCAGCGGCGGCGAATTCGGGTAGGCAAAGCCCACGTCGCGAAACTCGATGCGCCCGGACAGGGGCGGCGCCTGCAGGCTGGCCGCGTCGTCATCGGTCGGCGCTTCCATGATTTTATTCAGAGCGTGGTAGGACAATTTGGTCTGCTCCCAGCGCATGATCAGGCCCGCGATCTGGCTCACGGGCGCCAGCGCGCGGCCTGTCAGCATGCTCACGGCGATGATCTGGCCCAGGGTCAGCAGGTGTTCGCCCATCAGCAAGGCGCCCGTGGCCACCACGGCCACGCCGGACAGGGCCAGCACGGCCGTGTTGATGTAATTGACGCGGCTGACGATTTCGCGCGTCTCGACGCTGTTGGCGGCGATGGCCACCGTCAGGCTCTCCCATTTGCGCCGGCTCCACGCTTCGGCGCCCAGCGCCTTGATGGTGTCGAGGCCATTCATGGTTTCAAACAGGTGCGCCGTGCGCTGCGCGCTTTCCTGCATCGAGGCGGCCACGTGGCGCGCCAGGGCCGCGCGCGAAGCAAAGGCCACCAGCAGCAAAATCGGGATGACGGCCAGGGGCACGAGCACGAGCCAGCCGCCCACCAGGGCGATCACCAGCAGGAACAGCAGCAGGAACGGCAAGTCGCCCAGGGTCGTCAGGGTGGTCGAAGCAAAGAATTCGCGCACGGATTCGAAATCGCGCACGGTATTGGCCAGGGTGCCGCCAGAGGCCGGCCGGCTGGCCGCGCGCAGGCGCAAACACTGGGCAAAGATGTTCGACGACAGCGCCACGTCCATGCGGCGCGACGCCGTTTCCACCAGTTCGCCGCGCAACAGGCGCAGGGCCAGCTCGAAACCCGTCAGCACCACGACGGCGATCGTCAGCACCCACAGGCTGGACGTGGCATTGTTCGGGATCACGCGATCGTACACGGCCATCGCATAGAACGGCACCAGCGCGCCGATGATATTGAGCACCAGGGTGCCCAGCAAGGCCCAGCGGAAGACCCAGCGGTTGCGGTTGAAGACATCCCAGAACCAGCGCCCCGCCACCGGCATGCTGTAGAGCAGGCTGCGCTGGTCGAAAAACAGTACGGGCCGCACGGCCACCCAGCGTGCATCGGGCACTTCCTGCACCAGCGCGGCCGCGTCCAGCCAGGCGCTGCCGTCGATGCCGGGCACGTGGCATTCGTATTTGCCGTCAGCAATAGTCAGCACCACCAGCGCCTGCCCTTCCCCGTTGAGCAGCAAGGCCGGCATTTCCGTAGCGCGGCGCGGCTTGTCTGCAGGCAACGCTGTGCCGGCCAGGGTGGCTTGCGCCAGCGCCTGGTCGAGGAAATCGGCGGCGGCCGCTTCACCATGCGCGGTCACGCTGGCGCGCAGGCGCTCGGCCTGCACGGCCACGCCGAAAAAGCGCGCGAGGAAGACGATGGCGTCGGCGATGGTATCGGTGGACGCGCCGGCGGACGCGATGGAAGTATCGGGGGGTGGGGTCATGATGGATTCACAATAAAACGCTGCGGCGGGCCGGTCGGGCGCGCCGCAGCGGGAACGCTATCGCTTGCGCGATGAGCGATGAGTAATAATTAAATCAGCGCGGAAGCGCCCTTGCGGCGGCGCGCCATGAAGCCCAGCAGGCCCAGGCCCGCGACCAGCATGGCCCAGGTTTGCGCTTCCGGCACTGGCGACACGGAAAGCAGGGTTTGCGAAGCCGGGTTGACGCTGCTCAAGCTCGTATAGTTGTACAGGTTCTGGATGGCGCCATTGCCCGTGGCCACGCCCAGCATGGTGTTGGCCTGGCTGACGACGGCATTGCTCAGGCTTTTGAAGCGCAGGTCGCCCGTCAGCAGGTTCGTGTTGTCATTATTCAATTCCCACAGGGCCAGCTGGAAGGCAGCGGCGCTGTTGGCGCTGGTCGACACACTGGAGACGGACGAGGCGTAATAGCCTTCATACAGGCGTTTGACGGCATCGCTGGCGGCGAAGACGCCGCTGCTGTAGCTGTTCGAATTGTTGCTCAGTGCGACATGGGGATCGAGGCAAAACGCCAGGAAGGTGTTGCTGTCGTATTTGACTTCCCACAAGGTCGGCGAGATGGCGCTGCCCGAGCCGAAGGCGCCGCCGGTAGCCGTAAACAGGCTGACGCTGTGCGAATCGACGACTTGCAGGTTGGAGGCGGCCAGGGCGCTGCCGCTGGCCAGGGCGAACGTGGCGGCGGCGATGGCGCCGCGGACGAACAGGTGCATGGATTGTTTCATATTGGTTTCCCTATTTCTATTATCAAGTGTGGAAAAAGCGTGGAAAGCGCCGGCGCCCCGTGACGGGTGCGCCGGTGCGGCATTGCCGGGCAGGATTACGGGCCGGCAAGGGACATCAGGCAGCCATTTCCTGGGGCTGGACATTCGCGTGGGCCATGGCGCGGCGCAAGAGGTCGGCCATCTCGCACTGGGCCTGGGCTTCGGCAGCCGGGGCAGCCTGGGCGGCAGCGACCGTGTTGACCGTGCCGTCCTGGCCCAGCACCACATCGAGCGTGCTGTCGTCGCGCAGCAGGTCAGCCATGCTCGGCAAGGTCACGCCGGCGGCGGCCGCATCCTTGGCATCGACGTTGAAATACACATCCGTCATGTCGACCGTCTTGCCGTCGGCCAGGGTGGCGCTGCTGCGCTCGAGGTGCAGATTGCTGTTGGCGTCGAGGAAAGGCAGTTCCGTGTAGCTGACCGTCAGGCTGGCCACGCCGGCGTCGTGCAAGGACATCAGCTCGCCATCGTCCGTCACGCCGTTGCTGTTGGCGTCGCGCCAGATGCGCAGTTCCGCAAACTTGTCATCGTGCGCATCGACCACGCCGTCGCCGTTCGAGTCATGGCTGGACAGCTTGGCAAAGCCCGTGCCCTTCTCGTTGCCGCCGAACAGTTCGGAGATGTTGTCGATCTTGCCATTGCCATTGCCGTCGATCGCCAGCAAGCCGTCCTGGGCCGAGACCCAGCCCGTCTGGATGGCGCTGCCCGTGCCCAGCAAGTCGAAGCTGCCATGGAAGTCGGCGCGGGCGATCGTGTGCACGCCGTCACCGTTGAGGTCGATGACGATGGGCGTGATGGCCGCATCCCAGCTCATGTCGTTCTGGCCCGACGCCAGTTTCAGGATGTCCGTGTAGACCACGTTGCCCGTCGTGCCATTGCTGTTGACGTCCGAATCGATGTTATCGTTCGTGCCCACGTTCTTCGCGCCCCAGCGCCACGTATCCATGGCGTAGCCCGCGTGGTACACGCCCGACTTGTCGAATTTGAGCGAATAGCTGCCCGGATCGAGGTTGCTGAACAGGTAGTTGCCGTAGGCATTCGTGTAGGTGGTGGCCAGCAGCACGCCGCTGCCCGAGTACAGCTGCACCTTGATGTTGGCGATGCCCGCCTCGTTGTAGTCCTGCACGCCGTCATGGTCGGCGTCGCGCCACACCTTGTCGCCCAGGCTGGCCTTGCGGTAGATGCCCGCATCCCAGCTCATGTCGTTCTGGCCTGCGGCCAGGTTGATCAGGCCCGAGCGCCCCGTGCTGACATCGACGTCGGAATCGGCCGTGTCAACGCCCACATTGGCCTTGGTGTAGTAAAAGCCCGATGGACGGATGACTTCCACCTTGTAGCTGCCGGCCGCCAGTTCGCTGAACAAGTAATTGCCGCTGGCATTCGTCGTCGTCGTGGCGATGACCTGGTTGTACGCATTGAGCAGGTTGACTTTCACCCCCGCCACGCCCAGTTCGCCCGCCTCCTGCACGCCGTTGTAGTTCCTGTCTTCCCACACGCGGTCGCCGATGGATGCCGTGTTCAGTTTCACCAGGCCCGCATCCCAGTCCAGCTGCACGTCGCCCGACTTCAGGGTGGTCCACGTGGTGGTGAAGCCGGTGGCCGGATTAACGTCCGAATCGGTGGCGTAACCGCCGATATCGGCCTTGGTGAAGCCGTAGCCGGCCGGCGGCACGAAGCCCAGATAGTAATTGCCTGGCACCAGGTTGCTGAACAGATAATTGCCGCTGGCATCCGTGGTGGCGCTGGCCACGACGGCACCTTGCGCGTTGTACAGGTTGACTTTCACCCCACAAACGCCCGCCTCGCCCGCATCCTGCGTGCCGTTGCCGTTCGCGTCGAACCACACGCGGTCGCCGATGGACGCCGTCTTGTACAGGCCGGCATCGAGATCCCTGTAGTTCTGGCCGGCAGCCACCGTCACCTGGCCGCTGTTGCCCAGCGTATTGATGTCGCTGTCGAGCGCATCGTTGCCGCCCGCGTCCTTGACCGTCGTCAGATAGCCGGCTGGGGCGACGACGGCGATCGAATACGTGCCAGGATCGACATTGAAGTTGTAATAGCCGGTGGCGTCCGTCAAGGTCGAACCGATCACGCTGCCGGCCGCGTTTTTCAGCTGCACGGTGACGCCGACTATGCCGGACTCGCCCGCATCCTGGATGCCGTTCGCGTTGCTGTCGTGCCAGACCCGATCGCCCAGGGTGGCTGGCAAGGCGACGATGCCGGCGTCCACGCTGTGATTGCTGTCGCCCGAGGCCAGCAGCACTTGGGCCGTGCGGCCGTCGGCATTGGCGTCCGAGTCACGCTGACCGTCGCCGCCCTGGTACTGGCCCGTGAAGGCGTAGCCGGATGGCAAGGTGGTTTTGTCGAACTGCACGCTGTAAGCGCCTGGTTTCAGGTTCGTGAACAGATAGTTGCCATTTGCGTCCGTGATGAGCGGGCTGCCGACGGCGTTGCCCGACGCATCGAGCAAGGTCACTTTCACGCCTGCGGCGCCCGCTTCACCCGCATCCTGCACGCCATTCTTGTTCGTATCGAACCAGACGCGGTCGCCCAGCTCGGCCGTGCGGTACAGGCCCGCATCGAGGGTCAAATTGGTCTCGCCCGGCGCCAGGGTGACGGGCGCCATCTTGCCGGCCGCATCGATATTGCTGTCCTTGGCCGTGTCGCCGCCCTGGTTCGCCGCCGTCGGCACGTAGCCGGCGGGCGCCACCACGGTCACTGAATAGGTACCGGGATTGACGTCGAAGTGGTAGCCGCCGCTGGCGTCCGTCGTGGTGGAGGCCACCACATTGCCGGCCGTATCCTTCAGTTGCACGACGACATTGGCGATGCCCGCCTCGCCCGCGTCTTGCACGCCGTTGGCGTTCTTGTCTTCCCACACGAAGTCGCCAAGGTGGGCCATCGGCACCTTGAAGGTCAGGTAATGGGGCGCCAGGCTCAGGTCTTGCGCATTGCAGCCGTCCATGCCGCCATCATCGCGCACCTTGAAACCGAGGTCGAAGTCGCCGGCCACGGTCTGGCTGGGCACGAAGACCAGGTGGCCCGCGCGGATATCGTCGATGGAGACTTCCGTGCCCACCGCCACGGCCACGCCGTTGAGCAAGACCTGGCCCGCCGTGGTGGTATTCGTGATGACGATGGACTTGAAGCCATCGTGCTCGACGTCGTCGTGGAAGCCGAAATCGCTTTCGCTCAGCACGACGCTGGCACCGTCGGCCAGAGTGAAGGTCTTGTCGGCCGCATCGGGCGCATCATTGACGGGATCGATGATGACTTGCAGGCTCAGCTGGACGATATCGCCATTGCCCTTGTCGATCGTCACCTGGATGGTCGAGAAGCTGCCATTGTAGTTGGCGGCCCAGTCGCCGGGACGCACGTACACGGTATCCGCGTCGAGCATGCCGAACAGCGGCGTGTTCTCCGTCGATTCCATATCGTCCGGCAACAAAACCGTGAAATTCTTGATATTCAGTTCGCCTTGTACCGAGTAGCCGGCCTGGATCAGCAGGTCGCGGATGTCGAAATTCTTGTTGATGTCTTCGCAGACGTGGACCGTGGTCGACAGGTTATAGGTAGTCATGCGGCCTCCTGACGGCATGCCACGGCGGCTGCAGGAGCGGAAATACGGAGGGCCAGGGCGCGATCAGCCTGGCCGCGCAAAGCGGCGAATGTATACATAGGTGGGCTTCCAAGAAGGGACTTGTTTAAAAAAATGAAGCCGGCAGATCTTGTATACAGTTTCGAGGGACACAGGAGCCAGACGACGCAACCACGCAGCAAGGGGTGATTGTCTTTCTAATATTTAAGTTGTCGCAATTATATCCAGTATATTTTCAAAAGCAAATTGATTTCCAATAATATCAATAAAATTTTTATAATTTTTTGCACATACCCAGCACGGGCGGTGTTGCCATCGGGGGCCTGAAAATAGATGCACCTTCTCGGCCCCCACCACAATCGCCTACAATCTCGGGATGAATCAACTTACCCTCGTCCTGCCCTTCGCCTTGCCCACTGCCGAACTGGCTGCCGACCTGCTCAAGGTCTTGCAGGCGCCCGCGCTGGCGGCGCTGCTGTCGCGCACCTCCACTTGCAATTTAGAAAATTTTGACAACGCCAACCGCCTGCTGCCGCACGAAGCGTGGCTGGCGCACGCCTTGAGCCTGTCGCCCGCACCCAACGGCGAGGCGGCGCAATCGGCTTTTGCCGCCCAGTCCATGCGCGGCTACGGCCTCGTGCCGGAACCGGGCGCGCGCTACTTCCTGCTGCATCCGGCCCACCTGGCCATCGCCCGCAGCCATATCAGCCTGGAAGACTTGCGCCAGCTCAAGCTGAGCGAGGCGGACGGCCGCGCCCTGTTCGACATTGCGGCCCCGTATTTCGACGAGATCGGCCAACCCCTGGCGTATGGCGACGCGGGCACCTGGTTCATGCGCGCCGACGCCTGGTCCGACTTGCAGTGCGCCACGCCGGACGCCGCCACCACGCAAGACCTGTCCGTGTGGATGCCGGAAGGCGAGCATGCGCGCGCCGCGCGCCGCCTGCAAAACGAAGTGCAGATGCTGTGGCATGAACATCCGGTCAATGCGGCGCGCGAAGAGCGGGGCTTGAAAGCCATCAATTCCTTCTGGATCTGGGGCGGGAGCCTGGCCACGGCCGCACCTGCATCGGCGCGCTGCGCGGCCAGCCTGCATACGCAGGACGCACCGGGCTGGCTGGCCGCGCTGGCGGAACCGGCGCAGCGCGATGCCAGTCCAAACAGTGTGCTGGCAAGCGAACAGGACGCGATCGTCGTGCTCGGCGGCCTGACCGAAGCGGCGCAGGCGCAGGAATGGGGCATGTGGCTGCAGCAGTTGCAAGCGCTGGAAGCGGACTGGTTCGCGCCCCTGCTGGCGGCCCTCAAGGATGGCCGTCTGGGCCAGCTGCGCCTGGTGCTGAGCCACCGCGACGCCTGGCTGGACTGCACCACCAGCAAGAATGCGCAGCGCAAATTCTGGCGCGCGATTACCCTGAACAAGTTGAAAGCATCATGACCCGTACCCGCATCGCCACCCGTCCCTGTCCCTACCGCGAATCCGAATTGCTGCGCCAGGGCGGCATCCACCCCGTGCTGGCGCGCTTGTACGCGTCGCGCGGCCTGTCCGACGCGAAAGAACTTTCGATCGAGCCGAAAGACTTGATACCGCCGTCCGGCTTGCTGCACATCGGCGCGGCCGGCGTCTTCCTGGCCGACGCGATTGCCGCCAAGAAGCGCATGGTCATCGTCGCCGACTACGATTGCGACGGCGCCACCGCCTGCGCCGTGGCCATACGCGGCTTGCGCGCCATGGGCGCCGACGTCGATTTCATCGTGCCCAACCGCTTTGAGTATGGCTACGGCCTGACGCCGGAAATCGTCGAACTGACGGCGCGCGAAAAGTCGCCCGACATCATCATCACCGTCGACAATGGCATCGCCAGCATCGACGGCGTGGCCGAAGCGAACCGGCGCGGCATCCAGGTGGTCGTCACCGACCACCATTTGCCGGCCGACACCCTGCCCGACGCGGCGGTCATCGTCAACCCGAACCAGCCCGCCTGCGGTTTCCCCAGTAAACATCTGGCGGGCGTGGGCGTCGTGTTCTACGTCTTGCTGGCCCTGCGCGCGGAAATGCGCCGGCGCGGCCTCTTTGATGCGCAAACGCAACCGAAGCTCGACAACCTGCTCGACCTGGTGGCCTTGGGCACGGTGGCCGACGTCGTGCGCCTCGATACGAACAACCGCATCCTCGTCGCGCAAGGTCTCAAACGCATGCGCAAGGGCCATATGCACGCGGGCGTGGCCGCCCTGTTCCGCGTGGCGGGCCGCGAAGCGCGCAGCGCCACGCCGTTCGACCTGGGCTTTGCCCTGGGACCACGCCTGAATGCGGCCGGCCGCTTGCAAGACATGTCGCTGGGCATCGAATGCCTGGTCACGGACGACGAAGGCCGCGCCTGGGCGCTGGCGCAGCAATTGAACGACATCAATCTGAAGCGCCGCGAGATCGAAGCGGAAATGCAGGATACGGCCCTGCTGCACCTCGACGCTTTCGAGCCGGCCAACAGCAGCACCATCAGCGTCTTCGATGAATCGTGGCACCAGGGCGTGATCGGCATCGTGGCCTCGCGCCTGAAGGAAAAATTCTACCGCCCGACCATCACGTTTGCGCCCGGCGCTGACGGCTGGATCAAGGGCTCCGGACGCTCGATCCCCGGCTTCCACTTGCGCGACGCGCTCGACCTCGTGTCGAAACGGGCACCTAGCCTGATCGACAAGTTCGGCGGCCACGCCATGGCGGCAGGCTTGACCATCCGCGCCGACGCCTTCGATGCGTTTTCCAAGGCTTTCGAAGCCGTGGGCCAGGCCTGGCTCAGCCAGCAACAGCTGGAACGGGTCGTGGAAACGGACGGCCCGCTGGAAGACGCTTATTACACGACGGCCTTCATCGAGCTGATGGATGGCCAAGTGTGGGGCCAGGGCTTCGCCCCGCCCGTCTTCTGCGACGAGTTCCGCGTCGTCAGCCAGCGCATCCTCAAAGAGCGCCACTTGAAACTGCTGCTGGAAAAGAACGGCGTGCGCTTCGACGCCATCTGGTTCGGGCATACGGATGCCTTGGGCGAACGCACGAGGGTCGCGTTCAGACTCGATGCGAATGAATACAATGGCACGACAAAAGTGCAATTGATGGTGGAGCATGCGGAGCCTGTCTGATGGCACCTGAAAGCAACACCATGTTGACCGGCCTGAACCACCTCACCCTGTCCGTGCGCGACCTGGCGCGCAGCGTCGCCTTTTACCGCAACACCTTGGGCCTGCGTCTGCATGCGCGCTGGGACAGGGGCGCGTATCTGTCGGCCGGGGAGCTGTGGCTGTGCCTGTCGCTTGACGCGCAAGACACGCCTGTGCTGGCCAGCCCCGGCTACACGCATTACGCGTTCTCCATCGCGTCCGCCGACTTCGCCCCGTTTGCCGCCCGCCTGCGCGCCGCCGGCGTGCCCGAATGGCAGCAAAACCGCAGCGCCGGCGATTCCCTGTACTTTCTCGATCCGGACGGCCATCAGCTGGAAGCCCATGCGGGCAGCCTGGCGCAGCGGTTGGCAGCCTGCCGGGCGGCGCCCTATGCTGGCATGCAATTCTTTGACGGCTAAGGGTATAGGCGCGCACATTTGGACGAGGACAGCACAAATTCCCGAAAAGGAGTAATATTATTCCATAAAAGGAGTTCATCATGAATCTTGCCTACGCCTACCCCAAGAGCCGCTTCGAACCGGCCGTGCTCGTCGACCTGAACGCCAAAGCCGAGCGCGAGCGATTGTCGCAGGCGGCCTTGAAGGGCTTTTTCAAGCTGGCCGCCGCCTGGAAACTGCGCGACGACGATGCGCGCGAACTGCTGGGCGGCCTGTCCAGCAGCGCCTATTACGAGTGGAAGAAACACCCGGACCGCGTGCTGGAAGTGGACCGTATCACGCGCATTTCCTACTTACTGGGCATTTATAAAGCCCTGCACATCCTGTATGGCGACAAGCTGGCCGACGAATGGGTGAGTTTGCCCAACAAGAATCCCGTGTTTGGCGGCCGCACACCCCTGTCGCAAATGCTGGCCGGCGGCTTGCTGGCCATGCAGACGGTGCGCAAGCTGCTCGACGCGCGCCGCGGAGGACTGTAATCGTGCCTGCAGCCCCGAATACCCACCTGCCGCCGCTGGCCGCGCTGCGCCAGATCGACACTTGCCGGTTGATTCCATCGCGCTTCGCCGACATGGAAGACTCCGTACTGGCGCCGCTGGCCGAGGATGACGATCACCTGCGCGAGCTGTTCGAACTCGATAACGCCACCAACGCGCGACTGGTCGCCGAGTATGGCGGCGCGCCAGGAATTGGCGTGGACGAACTGGTTTTTGGCGTGCCACACTTTCGCATCATCAACGCCGCGTACACCTATGCCCGGCCGGAAGGGGCGCGCTTCAACGATGGCGAACGGGGCGCTTGGTATTGCGCCTTCGACATGAAAACGGCGCTGGCCGAGATCATTTTCCACAAGACCGTGGAATACCAGGAAATCGATTATTTCGGCGACAGCGTCAACTACCAGTCGCTGCTGGCCGATTTTTCCGCCAGCTTCCACGACTTGCGCGGCCAGGAGCGCTATGCGGCCTGCCTCGACCCGGCCAGCTACATCGCCTCGCAAGACCTGGCAGCCATCCTGCTCGAGGCCGGTTCCATGGGCATCATCTTCCCCAGCACGCGGCTGGCGGGCGGCACCAACCTGGCCTGCTTCCGCCCTGCTCTGGTCGGCAATGTTCGCAAAGGCACCGCCTATCGGTTAACATGGCAGGGTACGCCGATACCGCGCGTGGAAGCCCTCCCGGGCAAATAAACCGCGCGCATCGGCACCCGACTCACCGCAACCTGATCTCACATGCAAACCAATCCTGAAAAAGACACCGAACTGCGCCTCAAAATCAACAGCGAAACGGCCCGCCTGGCCTGGAGCGAACTGGAAAAGCACTTCGCCCAAGGCAACGTCGTCTGGGTCGCCAACGAGCTGGACCTGGTCGAAGTCGCCGTGCGCATCTCGCACGACGACAAGGCCACCATCACGCAATGGATGGCCGATGGCAAAGTAGCCAAAGTCTCCGACCAGCAGGCGCTGGACTGGCAGGCGGCCGACGCGGCGCTATGGGCCGTCGTCGTCAGCCCGTTTATTCTGGTGCAGCAGGAAAAGCCGACGAAACACTGACGCTGACAGGCTGCGCCAGAAACAAGGAAAATGTGCGACCAACTAAATTCGGTACTTAATTTGGTCATCCGGTGCTATCATCGGCCTGCCAACTTATGGAGGGGAGTATGAATTTTCTAAACATTCAGCCAATTAGTTACTTGAAGACCAACACCAGCGACGTGGTCAAACAGGTACTGGAGACGCATGACCCGGTAGCCATCACGGTAAATGGCAGAGTTCAGGCAGTTGTGCTAGACCCCGTTAGCTATCAAAAGACCCAAGATCAGCTTGCCATGCTCCGCATCCTTGCTCTCGGCCGCAAGCAGATTGAGCAAGGTAAAGTCATCGGTCATGATGACGTTGTGGCCCTTCTGGAAGCTGAAGACGACGACAACTGATTACGCAAATGAAAATCATTTGGACTCAATACGCCCTGAACGATTTACAGGACATTCGCTCCTATCTGAAGCAGAGCGAATCCCTTGCTTTTGCCAGGAAGGTGACGCAAGAGATTCTGGCTGAAGTCAGTTCACTCAAAGATTGGAACATTAAAGGTAGCTTTGTTCCTGAACTTGAAGACCTTCACTTGACGACTCACCGCCAACTGTTGGCCGGCCAGAATCGTATCATCATCGAGTACGGACATAACGATATCGTCTATGTTCATATGATTGCCCATACCAGCCGTGACCTGGAAGCATTGATTCGCCATCGCCTGCTCAATTCGTAGCCGGCAAGTCCTGCCAGGCACACGGCTGTATTGGATTTGACAATGCGCAGCAAGCGCATTGTCAGGCCATCATCAATGCCCTCCCCCCAAATACGCCGCGATCACCTTCGGATCGGTTTTCAGGCTTTCCGCCGGGCCGTGCACGGAAATGCTGCCGTTTTCCAGCACATAGCCGTAATCGGCCACGTTCAGGGCGGCGGCGGCGAATTGCTCGACCAGCAGCATGGTCACGCCTTCGGCCTTCAATCGCGTGATGATGCGGAAGACTTCTTCCACCAGAATCGGCGCCAGGCCCATCGACGGCTCGTCCAGCAGGATCACTTCCGGGTTCAGCATCACGGCGCGGGCCATGGCCAGCATCTGCTGCTCGCCGCCCGACAAGGTACCGGCCAGCTGGTCGCGCCGCTCCTTCAGGCGGGGGAACAGCTCCAGCGCCTTGTCCAGGTCGCGCTTGATATCGCCTTTCGGGCGCGCGCGCGTGAAGCGGGGAAAGGCGCCCAGCAGCAGGTTGTCCGTCACCGACATCGAGGCGAACACCCTCCGTCCTTCCGGCGAATGGGCCAGGCCGGCGCGCGCGATCTTGTGCGAATCGAGGCCCGTGACGTCCTTGCCGCCCAGGGTGACGGTGCCCGATTTCGGCTTCAGCATGCCGGAAATGGCGCGCATGGTGGTGGTCTTGCCGGCCCCGTTCGAGCCGATCAGCGTCACCAGCTTGCCCTTCGGGACGTCGAGCGAAATGCCGTGCAGGACTTCGACTTTGCCGTAGGCGGCGTGCAGATTACTAATGGTCAGCATGGTCTTCCTCTCAGTGCGCCGCTGGCGCCAGGGTTTCGGCGCTGCCGCCCAGGTAGGCTTCAATCACTTTCGGGTCGCTCTGGACAAGCGCGGGTGCGCCTTCGGCGATCGTCTGGCCGAAGTCCAGCACCGTCACCACGTCCGACAGTGCCATCACCACGTCCATGTGGTGCTCGATCAGGATGATGGTGATGCCATGCTCGCGGATCTTGCGGATGATGGCCATCAGCTCCTTGATGTCGGGCGCCGTCAAGCCGGCCGCCGGTTCATCGAGCAGCAGCAAACGCGGGTTGAGACCCAGCGCGCGGCCGATTTCCAGCAGCCGCTGCTTGCCATACGGCAGATTGCGCGCCTCTTCGTTGGCCAGGTCGGCCAGGCCCACGAATTCGAGGATGCTGGCGGCCCGCTCGCGCGCGGCCGTCTCTTCGCGCTTGTAGCGCGGCGTATGCAGCATCACGTCGAGCACGTTCGACTTGAAGGTGTTGTGCAGGCCCACCAGCACGTTCTCGGTGGCCGTCATCTCGCCGAACAGCTGCACGTTCTGGAAGGTACGCGCCACGCCGCCCAGCGCGATCTCGGATGGCGTGCGGCCGGAGATCACGGCGCCGGCAAATTCCACCTTGCCCGCCGTCGGCTTGTAGATCCCCGTGAGCACATTCATCATCGTGCTCTTGCCCGAGCCGTTCGGCCCGATCAAGCCGTGCACGGAGCCTTGCGTGACGTTCAGGTCCACCTGGTTCAGCGCTTTCAGGCCGCCGAACTGCATCAGGGCCTGGTCCACGCGCAGCAGGGTCGCGCCCTGCTGCCCGCCCTGGGCGTGGTCGAACGGCGCCACGCCGTGGGAAGCGACGGCTTGCACATGGCGCCGGCCCTTGCCGATAAAGCTCATCAGGAAACCCACGATGCCGTCCTGCAGGTAGTACACGACGAACAGGGTCATCAAACCGAAGATGGTCAGGCGCCAGTCGACCATGTTCTCCAGCTTGTAGGAAAACGCGGCCAGGCCGATGGTGGCCACCAGGGGCACGATCACGCCGCGCAAGGTGGAGCGCTTTTTCGCCAGCATGAAGGCGGAACCGATCACGCCCAGCACGGCGGCGCCGACGGCGATCTTGCGGAACAATTCGATGTCCGACAAGAGGCTGGGCAGCATGACGACGATCAGGGCGCCGATCAGCGCGCCCGAACGGGTCTTGCGTCCGCCCATGATGACGGCCAGCAGGAACAATATCGTCAGCTCGAAGTTGTAGGTATTGGGTGAGATATACTCTTCCGAATACGCATACAGGCTGCCGGCCAGGCCCGCGAAACCGGCGCTGATGACGAAGGCGTACACCTTGTAGCGGTACACGGACACGCCCATGCAGTCCGAGGCGATGGGGCTGTCGCGCAAGGCTTCGAACGCGCGGCCCAGGTTCGATTTCAAGATGCGGTGCACCACCACCAGCGAGATCACCAGCAGCGCGGCGACCATGTAGTAGTACTCCACTTCCGTCAGTTTGTGGCCGAACAGGACGGGCTTGTGGATCTTGATGCCCATCGGCCCTTCCGTCAGGAAGCTCATTTCATTGATCAGGATTTGCACGATGGTGCCGAAGGCCAGGGTCACCATGGCCAGGTAGGGCCCCGTCACGCGCAGGGCCGGCAAGGCCAGGATGGCGCCAAACACGGCCGCGCCCAAAATACTGGCGGGGATGGCCAGCCAGAACGACACGCCCAGCTTGAACACCAGCACGCCCGTGACGTACGAGCCGATGCCGAACAGGCCCGCGTGGCCCAGCGATACCTGCCCCGTGTAGCCGACGACGATATCGAGGCCGAACAGCAGGATGGCGTAGATCAGGATGGTTTCGGCCAGGTGGATGTAATACGGGTTCGGGATGACGATGGGGAACAGTGCGAGCGCGGCCAGTCCCGCCGCGCTCAGCGCCAGCATGGTGATTTTCTTGTTCATGTCGTCCTCAGACTTTCTTGATCGCGGCTTTGCCGAACAGGCCGGACGGCTTGACGGCCAGCACCAGCAGCAGCAACAGCAGGCCAGGCACTTCCTTGTAGCCGGTGGAGATGTAGTAGCCGGTGGTCGTTTCCGCGATGCCCAGGATCAGGCCGCCGACGATGGCACCCACGCCCGAGGTCAGGCCGCCGATGATGGCCACGGCAAACGCTTTCAAGCCCAGCGAGGCGCCCATGGTGGCTCCGGTCAAGGTCAGCGGCGCCACCAGCACGCCCGCAAAGGCGGCCGTGGCCGACGACAGCGCGTAGGAGAACGTGATGACCATGCCCGTGTTGATGCCCATCAGGCCAGCTGCGTCGCGGTCGTTGGCCGTCGCCACGACGGCCTTGCCGTAGATCGATTTGCGGTTGAATACTTCGACGGCCAGCATGATGGCCAGCGCGCCGACGATGACGGCCACCTGCATCTGCTGCACGTTGGCACCAAACACCTGGAACGGCGCGGCCGACAGCGGCGACGGGAACATCAGGTCATCCTTGCCCCAGATGTTTTCCGCCACATTTTTGAAAATGATCGCCAGCGCGATGGTCGACATGATCCAGCCGAATTCGGACTTGATCTTGATGGCGGGCCGCACGCCTATCCATTCGACGAACACGCCCTGCAAGGCGCCGAAGACGATGACAATGGGTATCATCAACAGATAGCTCATGTAAGGGCCACCGTGGATGGTGCCCACCAGCGAGAGGCCCACGAGCGCGCCCAGCATCAGGGATTCTCCCTGGCCGAAATTGAGGGTGCCGGAAGTGGCAAAGGTCAGCTGGTAGCCGAAGGCGATGACGGCATAGATCATGCCCAGCGCGATGCCGCTGAAGACGAGCTGCAGGAAGATTTCCATGGTATTCCCCGGAAGACGAACGATGAAAAAATGGCCAGTCCTGATTCCTCAAGGCTGGCCACTGCGCGGCGAATGTCTGCCAGGCTTATTTCGCGAGGACGACTTTGCCGTCCTTGACTTCACCGAAGACTGTCAGCTCGGCCGTGATCGCTTCATGGTTGGTTTTGCTGAACGGTTTGTTGTAGGTGGTGACGGCGCCTTCCACCTTCTCATTCAGGTTTTCCAGCGCGGCCCGCACTTTCGGGCCATCCGTGCCGCCTGCCTGCTTGAAGGCGGCTGCCAGCAGGTAGATGGAATCGTAGCCTTGCGCGGCCGAGACGGCCGATGGCATGCGTCCGCCCGATGGCTTGTAAGCGGCCACGTAGGCGTCGATGAAGGCCTTGCGCTTCGGCGTGCTGGCATCCTGGATGAAGGTTTGCGGCATGCGCGTGCCATTGCCGTTCTTGCCCGCGTTGTCGATGAAGTTACCCATGGCCAGGGTCCAGCTGCCGATCAGCGGCACTTTCCAGCCCAGTTTTTCCATGCCGTTGGCAATCTGCGCCAGTTCCGGGCCGATGCCGTAGGTCAGCACGACTTCCGCACCCGCCTGCTTGGCTTTCAGCAGCTGGGCCGTCATGTCGACGTCCTTGATGTTGTATTTTTCAACGACGACGGGCTTGATGCCCTTCTTGTCGAGCGCCTTTTCCAGGTCTTCGCGGCCCAGCTGGCCGTAGTTGGTGGAGTCGGCCAGGATCGCTACTTTCTTGAACTTGCGGTTCTCGATCGCCTCATGCACGATCATGCCGGACTGGATGGTGTCATTGGCCGCATTGCGGAAGACGTAGTTTTCCGGCTGGTCGGCGAATTGTTTGGTGACGATGGAACCCGTCGCCACATTGTTCATGACGGGAATTTTTGCTTCCTGATAGAAGCGCTGCGAGGCCAGGGCCACGCCCGTATTGATATAGCCGACGGTGGCGGCGACCTTTTCCTTGTTGATGAGTTCTTGGGCGATCTGCACGCCGCGTTCATTCTTCGCTTCGTCATCGCGCTCGATCAGCAGCAGCGAACGGCCCAGTACGCCACCCTTGGCATTGATTTCGGCGACGGCCAGCTTGACGCCGTCGCGCATCGACACGCCCATCGGCGCGGAACCGCCCGTGAACGGACCGGACACGCCGATCTTGATGGGGTCGGCCGCGACTGCCGCCTGCGAGAAACCCAAAACCAAACTTGCTACAAGCAATTTCTGTTTCAAATTCATTGTCATCTCCTCTGTTACAACGTTTTTAATGCCACTTATTTTTATTGTCGTACGCTGGATAACCGCCCCATCGATAAATCATTGTAGGTGAGTAAACATGCCCCAGCAACAACTACATATGACGCGTCGCAACATGCGAAAAAGACCAGATTGCTGGCCCGATGTCAGTCTTTTGTAAGGAAAATATGGCGCAAATTGACACAGCTGCTGCACATTGACACACAGTACAGGTATCTGATCTGCGTCAAAGTATGGTGAGGCAATGGTGATATGGTCATTGAACCAGGGTCAACCGGCCATGGCGGCAATCCCTTCCTTACCATGGAGAACCTATGCGCCAGCCCATGACAACCATCTGCGCCTGCCTGCTGATCGGCGGCATCAGTAGCGCCTGCAAGAACTTCACGCCGGTCGACAAGTTCGCGGGACAGACGGTGGCGGTAACGGAAGTATTCAAACCCATGCTGACGCACTCCATGAGCAGTTGCACCAATAATGTACGGCGCAACAGCATCATCACCGACCGCCCCTACGTTGCGCAGGAAACGGAGCAGGACCTGCTCCGGCGCTGCAAGGACTATGCAGCCCAGTTGGCGGGTACGGCCGAACTGAACGATGTATTGAAACGCTACGCGGAAGTACTTGCCGCACTGGCCAACGACAAGCTGGCAAACTACAAGGAAGAGATCGGCGCCCTTGGCGGTTCGCTGGGCGCCTTGCAGCAGTCCAGCGGCATGACGCCGGTGCTCAACGCCGACCAACTGGACAAAGTCACGCGCCTGAGCGCGCTGATCAGCCAAATCGTGACGCAGCACAGACAGCAGTCGGGCATCAACGAACTGCTGGCGCGCGAAGAAGATATTTATATCATCAGCAATGCGCTGAAAAAATATGCGCAGCAAAACTACCAGGCCAATCTGCACGACGAGAGCCTGACGCTGGCGTCCCTGAACCGCTCGCTCGACAATGCCGCCGGCAGGGAGCCCGTTGCCAGCAACTATCTGAAAGCCAAGCTCTACCTGGACGGACGGCAACTGCAGGAGCGTGGCAAGGTCATCGACGCCTATATTGCCGCCATGACCGAATTGCAGAACAGTCTGAGCACCTTGCGCGCCAAGTCCATGAAAGACCCGGCATTGGAGCGCCAACTGGACACCTTTGCCAAGCAGGTCGATACCCTGCAAAAGCAGGCAAGCCATTATTCCCCCTCACCCTGGTAGGAGTAAAACATGGGCAACGCTATCGCACTCGATGAAAAACAAACCACGGAAATCGCCGACAAGCTGGCACAGGCCTCAAACCAGGTACTGGAGCTGCGCATCGCGCTGACCGACCGCACGCCGCCAACGCCGTCAGCCGTGCTGCAGGATCTCAAGCAATATGAAAGCCACCTGGACCAGATGGTGTCCTTTTTCCGCGCCCATGGCATCTACCTGATTAACCAGGGCGCGCAGCAGGCATTGGCCAATGTGAACTCGGCCATCGAGCAGGGCAGGAAAACCGTCGCCGACATCCAGCACACGCACGCGGCCATCAAGGCAGCGGCAGGCCTGCTGGACCTAGCTGCCGCCCTGCTGTCACGCAACCCGCTGGCCATTGCCGAGGCGGCGAACAGCCTGCGGACCTGACCTGGGGGGCCGTTACGGCTCGGCGGCCCGATGCCCCATAGCATGCGTCGCCATCTTCAGATACAGGAACGACTGCTCCTCGTTGTGCGCATAACCCATCTGCCCCTCGGCCAGGGCCACGGATTTCTGCTGCAGCGCTTCCGGGTAGTCGAGGTCGCAGGCGGCGTCGAGCCAGTAGCGCGCCCGGGCTTCGTCGCTATCGAGCAGCATGTTCGCCACGATGAACATGGCCGGCGCCACGCCACGTTGGGCGGCCTGTTCCAGCCAGCGCAGCGCGGCGGCGCTGTCCTGCGGGCCGCCCATGCCGTTCTTGTGCATCAGGCCCAGGTAATATGCGGCCGGGCCGCTGCCCTGCCCCGCCGCCTGTTCGAACAGGGCGCGCGCCTGCGGCTGGGTCGCTTCTCCCGCGCGCATCAGCACCTTGGCCCGGGCCGTGACATCGGGGGCGGCCGCACCGGGCGACGCCAACGCGGCGGCCAGCAGCAAGTTTGCCAGCATCATTTCGACAGGTCGAGCTGGTACAGCGCAAAGCCCTTGCCAGCGCCGTCGTCAGCCTTCAGCTGAGTGACGTTGTCGATGCCGGCCGCTTTCGCCAGGTCGATCACGTTCGGCGCCGAGCGGAAGACCACGGGGCCTTTCGTGGCGGCCTTGGCGAAGCGCCAGCTGCGCGCCGAGCCGTTTTTCGCGCGTGTCAGGTTTTTCTGCTGCGTGACGTAAGCGATCAGGAGCTCACGGTTGTTGTCGGGCGAGGCCACCACCGTCTTGCTGCCATCGAGGCCGGGGAAGTTGCCGCCGCCGCTGGCGCGGTAGTTATTCGTCGCGATCAAAAATTCCTGGCTGGCGTCCACCGGTTTGCCCTTGTAGCTGAGGCCCTTGATGCGCTGGCCGGGCTTTTGCGTGACGTCGATCTGGTAGCGCACGTCGGCGCTCGTGATCGCGTCGAAGTTGTAGCTCGGATGGGCCGTATTGACCAATTCCTGCGCTTCCAGCTTGTTCGGGTCGATGGTATTGAAGCGCTGCGCCGACTGTTCCAGCCAGGCTTTCAGGTCCGCGCCATTCATCTTCACGCCGTACAGCGCGTTCGGGTACAGGTACAAATCAGCCGCGTTATTCAGCGCCACATTGCCCGCCTTGACGTCCGTGTAGTCGGACACGCCGGCCGAGCCGCTCTTGAACGGGGACGACATCGACAGCACGGGCAGGTGCGCGTACTGCGGCAGGTTCGCTTTGACGTAGGCAGCCAGATAGCCCGTTTGCGCCTGGTTCACCACCTCGATGGCGCTCACGTCGCCCACGTCGGCAAAATACGTCGACATGCGGAAGTCCGTGGCGCCCACGGGCGTCTGCACGTAGGCAATCGTCGCCGCGTGTTCCTCGGCCACCAGCTTGGCGATGGCCGCATCGGGCTGGACGTAACTCTTGTCCGCGTTCTGGATGCCGCGCGCTTCCACCGTCGTGGCGCTCTTGTCGACGACCCACTGCTTGCCGTCATGGCGCAAGCGCAGGCCGATCACGCCCAGGTGCTTGCCCCACAAATTGGCCATCACGGTGGGCACGCCATTGACCAGGCCACGGGCCTTGTCGACGCCGAGCAAATTAAATTGCGGCACCGTGCTGCTCGCGTTCGGGAACAGCTGGTGCGAGTGGCCGATCAGCATGGCGTCCACGCCCGGCACTTGCGACAGGTAGTAATTACCGTTTTCCATGGTCGGCGAGTACGGGCTGTCATCGAGGCCGCCGTGCGAGATCGCCACCACCAGTTCGGCGCCCTTGGCGCGCATCTCAGGGATGAATTTTTCCGCCGTCTCGCGCACGCCCTGCGTGTAGACGCGCCCTTCGAGCCAGCGCTTGTCCCAGGCCATGATGGTGGGCGGCGCAAAGCTGATGATGCCCACCTTCACGCTGCTGGTGATGGCCTTGCCATCGGGGCCGGTGGCCGTGATCTGCTTGTCGATGATGTGGTATGGCGCAAACAGGGGTTTACCCGTCTTGACGCTGTAGACGTTGGCCAGCACTTGCGGGAACGCGGGACCGGCGCAGCGCGGTTTGCTGGCATCGACACTGTCGACGTCGAAGCGGTTGCCCGTCACCTGACTCAGGAACGCCAGGCCGTAGTTGAATTCGTGGTTGCCGATGCCGCCGCCGTCCACTTTCAGCACATTCATCGCCTTGTAGATGGCCAGGGTCTGGTCGCAGGCCAGCGGTTTCACGAGGGCCTGGTAGTCGGCCAGCGCCGTACCCTGAATGGTGTCACCGTTGTCGAGCAAAAGGTTGTTCGGGAACTGCGCGCGCGCCTGGGCGATCAGGGCCGCCGTGCGTTCCAGGCCGATCGACGGCTCCGCCTGCAGCTTGTAGTAATCATAACTGAGCACATTCGCGTGCAAGTCCGTCGTCTCCAGCAGGGCCAGGACGGCGCTGCTGCCGGCCGGCGCGGCCGATGGCTGGACCGGACCGGTGGCGGCGGGCGGCAAGGCGCCGCAGCCGGCCAGCAGCAGCGGTAACAGGGCGAGACGGGGAAGTTGAAGCATGATGTATTCCTGTGGAAAGACAATATCGCCAGCATCATACGCAGCACGGCAGCCCCTATCAAGGCAAAAATATTGTCGCAAATACAGCGAAATGACGATTTTATTGCCCTGTCCAGCATCGATTCGGCGCCCCCGGCATCAGAAACGCGCCGCGCTCGCGTATAATTCAGGGTTTGATTTCACCATAGAAGACCAGAACATTATGGAAGCCGAACGCATCAATATCATCTCCGCCCTGCTCAACGACCTGACGGTCCGCGAAGCCGAACTTCGGAGGTATCTTTGACTTCACTGTCAAGTCGGAGAAACTAGAGCAAGTCAACGAAGAACTGGAAGATCCAACCGTCTGGAACGATCCCAAACGCGCCCAGGACCTCGGTAAAGAGAAGAAGGCGCTGGAAGCCATCGTCTTCACCCTGGCCAAGGCCGATGCCGACCTGCGCGACACCCGCGACCTGTTCGACATGGCCCGCGAAGAAGGCGACGACGACACGCTCGAAGCGATCGAGCAGGACGTGCAGGAAATCCGCAAGGTCATCGAAAGCATGGAATTCCGCCGGATGTTCAACAATCCGATGGACCCGAACAACTGCTTCATCGACATCCAGGCCGGCGCCGGCGGCACGGAAGCCCAGGACTGGGCCTCGATGCTGCTGCGCCAGTACCTGCGCTATTGCGAACGCAAGGGCTTCAAGGTCGAAATCCTCGAGCAGTCCGACGGCGAGGTCGCCGGCATCAAGACGGCCACCCTGAAGGTCGAGGGCGATCACGCCTACGGCTTCCTGCGCACGGAAACGGGCGTGCACCGCCTGGTGCGCAAGTCGCCATTCGACTCGGCCAACGGCCGCCACACCTCGTTTACGTCGCTGTTCGTGTATCCGGAAGTCGACGATTCGATCGAGATCGATGTCAACCCGGCCGATATCCGCGTCGATACCTACCGCGCGTCGGGCGCCGGCGGTCAGCACATCAACAAGACCGACTCCGCCGTCCGCATGACCCATGCGCCGACCGGCATCGTGGTGCAGTGCCAGAACGACCGTTCGCAGCACCGCAACCGCGCCGAAGCGATGGAAATGCTGAAAGCGAAGCTGTACGAGCATGAACTGCGCAAGCGCATGAGCGAACAGCAAAAGCTGGAAGACTCGAAGACGGACGTGGGCTGGGGTCACCAGATCCGCTCCTACGTGCTGGACCAGTCCCGCATCAAGGACTTGCGCACCGGTTTCGAGACGGGCAATACCAAGGGCGTGCTCGATGGCGACATCGACGACTTCATTTCCGCCTCGCTCAAGCAAGGCGTATAAGGATGAACGCACCCGCTCCAGCGCAGCGCGCCTTCCTGTTCGACATGGATGGCACGATCGTCGACAACATGGCCTTCCACACGACATCGTGGCTGGCGTTCTTTGAACGCCACGGCCATGCGCTGGATGCGGACGCCTTTTTCCGCGACACGGCAGGACGGCAGGGACATGAAATCATCGCCAAATACCTGGGCGAAGATGCCGACCACGTCACCCTGCTGGCTGAAAAGGAAATCGTCTACCGCGAACTGTATGGCCCGCACCTGGCGACAGTCGCCGGTTTCGACCGGCTGATCGCCAGCGCGCGGCAGGCTGGCGTGGGGCTGGTGGTCGGGACGGCAGCACCGGCCGAGAACATCGCGTTCACGCTCGACGGCCTGGACCTGCGCCACCGCTTCGACGCCATCGTCGGCGCCGCCGACGTGGAACGGGGCAAGCCGCACCCGGACGTTTTCCTGAAAGGCGCGCTGCTGGCCGGCGCGCTGCCGCACAACTGCATCGTCTTTGAAGACGCGCCACTGGGCGTGGAAGCGGCGCGCCGTGCCGGCATGCGCGTCGTGGTACTCACCACCACCCTGCCGGCCGAGGCATTTGCCGCCTTCGACAACGTCATTGCCATCGTGCCGGATTTCTCCTCGCTCGACGTCGACGCACTGTTTGCCAGCGTGGCGCCAGCGCTGGCACCACATCATCAATAATCACCAACGAAGAACACCATGACTACGGATATCCAAGAACAAGCCGCCGCCCCCGATGAAAACAAGATCATCGCCGAGCGCCGCGTCAAGCTGGCAGCACTGCGCGAACAAGGTGTCGCCTTCCCGAACGATTTCCGCCCTGAGCACAAGGCGGCCGATCTGCACGCGCAATACGGCGGCAAGACGCGCGAAGAGTTGGAAGAAAACCCCGTACACGTGGTGCTGGCCGGCCGCATGATGCTCAAGCGCGAAGCTGGCAAGAAAGCCGCCTTCGCCACCCTGCAAGACGCATCCGGCCCGAAAGCCGATGGCCGCATCCAGATCTACGCCACCTTGGACCTCACCGGCGAAGCGGCCATGGCCGCCCTGCACCATTATGACCTGGGCGATATCCTGGGCGTGCAAGGCACCTTGTTCAAGACCAAGACGGACGAGCTGACCATCAAGGTCACGGAACTGCGTCTGATCACCAAGTCGCTGCGCCCGCTGCCGGACAAATTCCACGGCTTGGCCGACCAGGAAACGAAGTACCGCCAGCGCTACGTCGACCTGATCATGAACGAAGAGACGCGCCGCACCTTCAAGGCGCGTACCGCCGCCATCTCGTCGATCCGCCGCTTCATGGAAAAGAACGAATTCATGGAAGTGGAAACGCCGATGCTGCACACCATTCCTGGCGGCGCGGCGGCCAAGCCGTTCATCACGCACCACAATGCGCTGGACATGCAGATGTTCCTGCGCATCGCGCCCGAGCTGTACCTGAAGCGCCTGGTCGTGGGCGGCTTCGACCGCGTGTTCGAGATCAACCGCAACTTCCGCAACGAAGGCGTGTCGATCCGTCACAATCCTGAATTCACGATGATGGAATTCTACGCGGCCTACACCGACTACAAATGGCTGATGGATTTCACGGAAGCCGTCATCCGCCAGGCCGCCATCGACGCGCACGGCACCGCCACCCTGACCTACGGCGGCCGCGAGCTGGACCTGGCAAAACCGTTCCACCGCCTGACTATCGTCGAAGCGATCAACAAGTACGCGCTGGGCTACACGCCGGAGCAGCTGAACGATGCGGACTTCATCAAGGAAGAGCTGAAGAAATTCGGCGTCAAGCCGTTCGCCACGGCCGGTCTGGGCGCGCTGCAACTGGCGCTGTTCGAAGAAACGGCTGAAGCGCAGCTGTGGGAACCGACCTACATCATCGACTACCCGGTCGAAGTGTCGCCACTGGCGCGCGCGTCCGACACGGTGGCCGGCATCACCGAACGCTTCGAGCTGTTCATGGTCGGCCGCGAGATCGCCAACGGATTCTCCGAGTTGAACGATGCGGAAGACCAGTCGGCCCGCTTCCTGGCACAAGTGGCCGCCAAGGACGCCGGCGATGAAGAGGCGATGTTCTACGACGCCGACTACATCCGCGCGCTGGAATACGGCATGCCGCCAGCCGGCGGCTGCGGCATCGGCATCGACCGCCTGATGATGATCATCACGGATTCGCCGAACATCCGCGACGTCCTTCTGTTCCCTCATCTGCGCCGCGAAGAGTAATCACGGACGCAAGCCGATAAAAAGCCGCCTGATTTTGCGATCAGGCGGCTTTTTTACGTCTGCGGCCGTGTCAGCCGGCCAGGGTCACGCGCTGGTGGCTGCGGCTGGCCTGCTGCGCCGCCAATGCCGTGGCCAGCGCGCGCATGCCGTCGTCACCGGTGGCGGCCGGCTGTCCTTCGCCGCGCATGGCGCGCTGGAAGGCGCGCACCGAGCGCACGTACAGGTTTTCATGCTCGACGGGGATATCGATGCTGCCGCCGTCGCGCGTCAGGCTGATGGTGCCGACGGGGCGCTGCGTCATCACGCCGGTGGCGAAGATGGTGCCCTTGGTACCGATGATTTCCACTCCGGACAGCGAATGCGGCGCGTTGAACGCGTCGTGCACCTGCACCAGGGCGCCGTTGTCGAACTCGATGACGGCCATCAGCCCCTCTTCCAGCCCGGCCACCGTCATGCCGCCGCTGGTGGCGCAAGCCGTGACGTGGCGCGGTTCCGCGTCGAGCAGGAAGCGCAAGGTATCGACATCGTGTACGAACATGTCGAGCGTGACGCCGCCCGACTCGGGCGCGTCCAGGCGCCAGCCGCGCAAATGCTGCGGCAGATTGTTCGCGTGCAGCACGCGGCCATACAGAGGCTGGCCGATCTCGCCCGCGCGTATCAGCTCGCGCACCTTGCCGTGGCTGGCCGCGTTGCGCAGGTGGTGGTTAATCCCCAGCACCACGCCCGCTTCGGCGCAGCCATCGACCATGCGGCGGGCGTCTTCCAGGTTCAGCGCCAGCGGCTTTTCGCACAGCACGTGCTTGCCCGCGTGCGCCGCCAGCAAGGTCTGCGCCATGTGCAGCTCGTTGGTGGTGCTGATGTACACGGCGTCCGCGCCCGGATGCGCGAGCGCCGCATCGAGGTCCGTGTAGCTGGCGGCGATGCCGAACTGTTCGGCAAAGGCGGCGCCGCGCGCGGCGTCGCGGCTGACCACGGCCAGCACTTCGGCGTCGCCCTGCTGGCGGATCGCGTCGACCATCCATTCGCGCGCCACGGTGCTGGCGCCGACCAGTATCCATCCGGTTTTCTTCATTCGATTCTCCCCTTAAAAAGTGTGGCGCAGGCCCAGGTTCCAGGCCTGGTTGCCGGTGCCGTTGTCGGTAGCGTTGCCCACCACATAGGCGGCGCCGTTGCGGTTGTCGATATGCGCGTAGGCCGCATACAAGGTGCTGCGTTTCGACAGCGCATAGGTGTAGCCGATGCCGATCTGGGTAGCGTCGCCGTTGGCGGCACGCCTATCGTCGCGCCGCACGTACGAGAACAGGACTCTGTGCGGCCCGACAGGCACGGTGGCGCCCAGCATCAGGTCCGCGCTGTCGACCGTGGTGGCGGCGCCCGCCGTGCTCTTGCTGACGGCAACGGCACCATGCGCCTTGACCACGCCGAATTCCCAGGTGGCGCCCAGCACCGTGTTCCTCGTCCTGCCCGCCACCAGCGCGGTCGACAGCGTATTGGCGTCCTGGTGCGCCATGCGCACATACAGCGGTCCGCTGGCATAGGTGGCCGCCGCGCCCGCGTAGCGTTTGGCCGAGGCGTCGCCCGGTACTTCACCGAAGCCGTACGCCAGTTCGCCGGAGAGTCCCCCGCGCACGGGCGAGCTGTAGGTGATGCTGTTATCGACCCGGCTGATGTAGCCGGCCGTGAAGACATTGCTTATCCTGCCCGCGAAACCCAGGTAAAACGGGTCCAGCGCCCCGAGGCTGCTGTCGATGAACGTGTACTGGCGGCCCAGCCGCAGCGTACCCGCCGCGCCGCTCAAGCCGACGAAAGCCTGGCGTCCGAACAGCAGGCCGCCCTGGGCCGATGCGCCCGTGTCGGCCAGGATGCCCGCATCGAAGGTAAATATCGCCGTCGTGCCGCCGCCCAGGTCTTCGCTGCCCTTGAAACCGAGCCGCGAGCCGTTGGCGATGCCGCTCGTCAGCTTGAGCACCCTGCCACCGGGGCCGCCATTCTCGGACACCACGCCCAGGTCCGCGATGCCATACATGGTGACGTTCGACTGCGCGCTACACAGGCCGCCGCAAGCGCCCGCGCCAATGATGATTGCTCTTGCTACCTTGTTCTTCATTTTTTCCCTGTCTGTGGATACTGTTCTTGGCCGACCAAGTGGCGCGGACGCTCGCCGCGCAAGCCGGCCAGCAGGTTGTCCACGGCCTGCTGCGCCATGGCGTAGCGCGTTTCGTGCGTGGCCGAGCCGATATGCGGCAGCGCCACCACGTTGGCCATGTGCGGCAGCGGATTGTCCGGCGCCAGCGGTTCGCGCTCGAACACGTCGAGACCGGCGCCGTGGATGGCGCCCTGCCGCAGCGCCTCGATCAGCGCCGCCTCGTCGACGATGCGCCCGCGCGAACCGTTGATGAAGATGGCGCCGGGGCGCATCAGCGCGAACTCGCGCCGGCCCATCATGCGTTCCGTCTGCGCCGTCAGCGGCAGCACCACGCAAACGAAATCGGAGCCAGCCAGCAAATCGTCAAGCGCCACCTGGCGCGCGCCCAGCGCTGCTTCCACCTCGGGCACCGCCTCGCCATTCACGTACAGCACCTGCATGCCGAAACCCAGCGCGGCGCGGCGGGCGACGGCGCGGCCGATGCGGCCCATGCCCAGCATGCCGATGGTCTTGCCGTGCACATTGACGCCGTACTGGCTTTCGCCCACGCTGCGCGTCCAGCGCCCGGCCTTGACGAATTCGGCCAGTTCGACAACGCGCCGCGCGCTGGCGAGGATCAGCGCGAAGATCGTGTCGGCCGTCGTTTCCGTCAGCACGTCCGGCGTATTGGCCAGCAAGATGCCACGTTCGCGCAGGTAATCGACGTCGAACTGGTCGACACCCACGGAAATGGTGGAAATGATGCGCAGGTCAAGGGCCGGGTCCAGCAGTTCGCGGTCCAGGCGCACGCTGGCGCCCAGCAAGCCGTGCGCGCCGCGGATGGCGGCGGCGAACGCGGCGCGGTTGCCCGCGTCGATCGCCTCGAAATACGTCACCTCGCATTCGGCGCGCAGGCGCGCCAGCAGCGGCTCGGCCAGCTTTTTATAGACAACCACATGTTTTTTCACGAGTGTTTCCCCTGTACGGTTCAAGATGGGACCAGCGCGTCGAGCTGGGCGCGGGTCGGCAAGCCTTCCATGTCGCCGGCCACCTGGATGGCGAAGGCGCCGACCCGGTTGCCGCGCCCTACCGCCTGCGCCAGCGGCAAGCCTTCCAGCAAGGCGCTGACCAGGCCCGCCGCGAAGCCGTCGCCGGCGCCCACCGTGTCGACCACGTTGGCCACGCGCTCGCCCGCCACCATGCCGCTGTCGCCATCGGCCGTGCGGTAATAGGCGCCCTCGGCGCCCAGCTTGATGACCACGAGGCGCGCGCCCTGCTGCAGATAAAAGCCGGCGACGTCGTGCGGCAGATCGTGGCCGGTGAGGATTTTTCCCTCCCCCAGGCCGGGAAGCACCCAGTCCGCCTTGGCGGCGAGGCGGTTGATCTGTTCCACCATGACGGCTTTCGACGGCCACAGCGAGGGGCGCAGGTTCGGGTCGAACGACACGGTGCGGCCGTTGGCGCGCATGAAGTCAAGCGCCTGGCTGGCGAACGCCAGGCTGGTCTCGGACAACGCCGCGGCCACGCCCGTGGCGTGCAAATGGCGCGCGGACAGGAAATAGGCGGGATCGAAGTGCTCGGGCGCCAGCCGGCTGGCGGCGGAACCCTTGCGGAAGTATTCGACCAGCGGATCGGCGCCGTTCTCGGCCTTCTCCTTGAGCAGGAAGCCGCTGGACTGGCCGGCGACGGCGACGACCCGGCTGCAATCGACGCCCTCTGCCTGCACGCTGGCGCGGATGAAGCGGCCGAACGAGTCGTCGCCCACGCGGCTCAGCCAGCCGACTTTCAAACCCAGGCGCGCCAGGCCGATGGCGACATTCGTCTCGGCGCCGGCCAGGCGGCGCGTAAAGTGCGCCACGGTCGCCAGGTCGCCCGTTTGCTCGGCAACGAACATCGCCATTGCCTCGCCATAGGTAACAACGTCAAGCTTCATCATGCAGCCTCCAGTATCTGAATATAGCGGCCCGTTTCGGCCACCAGGTCGGCGCCCTCGAGCGGGAATTCGATGGCCCGCTGCACGGCCGGCGCAAAGTGCGCGAAGACGGCGCGCCAGGCCGGATCGGCGTCGGAAACGGCGCAGGCGGACAGCCGGCCCCCGTCGTCCAGGACCGCCTTGCAGTGCACATAGCGCACGTACGGCGCCAGCAGGCGCGCCGCCTGCTGCGCGTCCTCGCCCACCCAGCGCCAGTTGCCGATATCGAAGGTCAGCCCCACGGGCAACCCGATGTCGCGCGCCGCCGCCAGGAAGCGCGCCATCGTCGCGAGCTTGCCGCCGTGGGCCGTCTGGTCGTTTTCCACCAGCAGCGCCACGGGCGCGGCCTCCAGCTTGGCCTTCAAGGCCGGCAAGTCCGGCGCGGCCGGGTAATGGCCCAGCGACACCTTCAGGTAGCGCGCGCCCAGGCGCGCCGCCTCGTCCAGCATCTGCCGCAGCAGTTCGTGTTGCAACCGTCCATCCTCGTCCCATAATTCGATGGGCGTGGAATACACGCAGTACAGGCCGCGCGCGGCCACCGCCGCGCCCATGCGCGCCAGGTCCGGCAAGTCGGACGTGAACAGTTCGCGGCGGATCTCGATGCCTGCACCGCCCGCATCGGCCACCACGTCGATGAAATGGCTTTGCCCCAGCTGCCTTACCCTGCTTGCGCCGTAGGCCGACGCCGCCACCAGGACGGGGCTCACTTGATCGCTCCCGCGCCGACGAACTGGCGCGCTTCGGGCGTTTGCGGGTTGCTGAAGAAGGCTTCCGACGGCCCGCTTTCCCACACCAATCCCTGGTGCATGAAGACGGTGACGTCGGCCATGCGCCGCGCGAACTCCATCTCGTGCGTCACCAAGAGCATGGTCATGCCAGCCTGCGCCAGCTCTTCCATCACCTTCAGCACTTCCTGCGTCAGTTCCGGGTCGAGCGCCGAGGTCACTTCGTCGAACAGCATCACTTGCGGCTCCATCGCCAGCGAACGGGCAATCGCCACGCGCTGCTGCTGGCCGCCCGACAGCTGCTCGGGATAGGCTTCGCGCTTGTGGTCCAGGCCCACCTGCTTGAGCACGCGCAGCGCCGTGGCGCGGCCCTGGACATCGGGGACCTTCTTGACGATGCGCGGCGCCAGCATGACGTTTTCTTCCACTGTCAGGTGGGGGAACAGGTTGTAGCTCTGGAAGACCATGCCGACATCCTTGCGCAAGTCGAGCAGGTGTTCCTGGCGCGCCGTCAGCGTGTGGCCGGCCACGACGATGCTGCCGCTGTCGATGGTTTCCAGGCCGTTGATACAGCGCAGCATGGTGCTCTTGCCGGAGCCGCTGCGGCCGATCACGGCGATCACCTGGCCACGCTCGACGGCGAACGACACGCCCTTGAGCACGTGATTGGCGCCGAAGCTCTTGCTGATATTGTCGATTTCAACGATGGGCATGGAATTTCCTTTCCAGTGAATGGCTGTAGCGCGACAGCGGATAGCACATCGCGAAGTAGATCAGGGCGACGATGGGGAAGACGATGAACGGCAGGAAGGTCGCATTGCTGACCAATTGCCCTGCCCGCGTCAGTTCCACCACGCCGATGATCGAGGTGATCGAAGTGTTCTTGATGATCTGCACCATGAAACCCACGGTCGGCGGCAGCGAATGGCGCAGCGCCTGCGGCAGGATGACGTAGCGCAGCTGCTGGTAGCGGTTCAGCGCCAGCGCGGCCGATGCTTCCCACTGCTGCCGCTGCACCCCTTCGATGCAGCCGCGCCAGATCTCGCCCAGGTAGGCGCTGGCGAAGATCGTCATCGCCGCGCCGGCCGCGATGACCGGCGACAGCTTGTAGCCGAACAGGGCCAGGCCGTAATAGGTCAGGAACAGCACGATCAGCACGGGCGTGCCCTGGACCAGCTGAATGTACAGGGCGCTGATGAAACGCAGGAAGGGGCTGCGCGCCGTGCGCAGCAGCGCCACCGCGAAGCCGGCGATGCCGCCCGTGATGAAGACGATCAGCGACAGGCCGATGGTCCAGCGCGTGGCCTCGAGCAGGAATTGCAGGTTATCCCAAGAAAAGTCACTGATCATGTCATGCTCCCATGCGCGCCGCGCCCAGACGGCGGCGGCGTTTGAAGACGATCTGGCCCAGCACCCAGAAGCTGAAGCGGAACAGCAGAGCCAGCAGGATGTACAGCACCATCACGACGATGTAGATCTCGAAGCTGCGGAAGGTTTCCGAGTCGAGCAGATGCGCGGCGGCAGTCAGCTCTTCGGCGGAAATGGCCGACACGACGCTCGAGGCCAGCATCATCAGGGTGAACTGGCTGGCCAGCGCCGGATACACTTTTTCCAGCGCCGGCAGCAGCACCACGTGGCGCATCACCTGCCAGCGCGTCATGCCCAGCGCCTGCGCTGCTTCCATCTGCGACGGATGCACGGCGCCGATACCGGCGCGCACGATTTCCGCCGCATAGGCGCCCAGGTTGACCGTCATGGCGACGAGTGCGGCGCCGTTCGCATCGAGCTGCAAGCCCAGCGACGGCAAGCCGAAGTAGATGATGAACAGCTGCACCAGGAACGGCGTGCTGCGGATGATCTCGACATAGGCGCGCACCACCGCGCGGGCATAGGCGGGACCGCTCTTCAGGATGACGGCAGCACACACGCCCACCGCCAGCCCCAGCACCATGGACAGGGCGCTCAGGCGTACCGTCAGCGCCGCGCCCCACAACAGGCGGTCCAGCGACTGCATGACGAGTTCGAAATGAAATTCATACGGCATACTCAACTCCTTTCTACGTGCGCGTCCCCGGCCGCGCCACCATGGCGGCGCGCCGTGCGGACGAGCACTATCGCTGTGCGGGTGGCGGTATCAGAAGGTCGGCAGCGCCGGCAGCGGCGCGCCGCTCCACTTGCGCGCGATGGCGTCGAGTTCGCCGTTCAGCTTGACGTAGTAGATGAAGTTGTTGAGCCACTGGTGCAGCTCGAAGTCGCCGCGGCGCACGGCCATCGAGTTCGGTTGCAGCGAGTAGGAGAAGCGGACCTCGATCTTGCCCGCGCCGCGCGTCTTGATGATGTCGAGCGCCATCGTGCTGGGAATCGAGACGGCGTCGACCTGCTTGCTGAGCAAGGCCTGGGTGACGGTGGCGTCATCCTCGAAACGCACGATGCTGGTGCCGGCCGGCGCCATGCGGCTCAGCGCCGTGTCATTCGTGGTGCCGCGCGTCACGCCCACCTTCTTGCCCTTCAGGTCGGCCAGGGCCTTGAATTTGCCGCCGACCGGCGCAACGATGGCCAGCTCGAACGCGCTGTAGGGCATGGTGAACATCAGGGTCTTGGCCCGTTCCGGCGTGGGCGCCAGGGTCGCCACGAGGAAGTCGACCTTGCCCGATTCCAGCGACGGTACGCGAGACGGCGCCGTCAACGGGACGATTTCCACGGGCAGGTTCAGGTATTTTCCGATCAGGTTGGCGACGTCGACGTCATAGCCGACGGGCACGCCCTTGGCGTCGATGCTGCCAAACGGCGGCGTGCCGCTGACGACGCCGATGGTCAGCTTGCCCTTCTTGATCAAGTCGCCAAGCGTCTGGGCGCCGGCATCGGCCGCCGCACCGAAGGCGCATGTTGCTGCCAGCGCGCAGGCCACGATTTTCGCGTAAAACAGTGTCGTCATCTTCATGCTTCAGTCTCCTGTGATCCCGGTACCGGCCTCGTCGAGGCGCTTCCGGGAATATTGTCAAATGGACGATTCAGATCGTCTCTTGCCGTGTCATTACAACTTCATGCCAACTTCGTGCAACCATTGTCCTGCCTGTCTATCCATGCCCCTTTCCTGGCTGAATACAATCTATGAAACCGGTTCCATAACCTTCCCAAAAAAAAGGGCAAGGCCCTCTTCCCCGTCAATCGCCGCCCCGGGTGGAGTTGCGCACAATCAGCTTGCCCGGCAACAGCACCTCACGCGGCGGGCACTGCTCGCCCTGCAGGCGCGACAGCATGCACGTCATCGCCGAAAACCCGATCTCGTATGTCTGCTGCTCGATCGTGCTCAGGCCCGCCAGCGGCGACCATGGCAATTCGTCAAAGCCCAGCAAGCCCACGTCCTGCGGCATGCGCAATGCGAGGCGCTGCAGCATCAGTGCCAGTTCCAGCGCCACCATGCCGTTCGAGGCCAGCAGCGCCACCCGGCGGCCGCGCCATTGCGCCAGGCATAGACGCACCTGCGCGTCGATGGAGGGTCTGTCGTCCAGGTCCACCGCCAGTACTTCGCCCACGCAGCCCGGATGCTCGGCCATCACGGACTGGAAACCGTCGGCGCGCATCAGGCGCGAACTGACGCCCGTCAAGGGCGGCGCGACAAAGGCGATGGCGTCGAAACCCTGCTCGATCAGGTGCGCGGTGGCCAGCCGGCCCGCCTGCACATTGTCCAGGCCCACCAGGTCGAAATCGGCGCCCTCGATGCGGCGGTCGACGAGTACGATGGGCATGTCCGCCTGCTGCAAGTCGGACGACTCGATATTGCGTCCCTGCGTGTTGACGATCAGCCCTTCCACGCTGTACGAGCGCAGCGCGGCAAGCGACTGGCGTTCGCGCTGTTCGTCATTGCCGGTATTACATAAAATCAAGGTATAGCCATGCTGCTGGCAAGCCGCTTCCACGCCTTGCAGCACGGCCACCGTGTAGGGATTGAGCATGTCCGCCACGACCATGCCGATCAAACGCGTGCGTCCCCGCTTGAGGCCGCGCGCCATCTGGTTCGGCTGATAGCCGAGGCGCGCGATGGTGCTGGTGATCTGCTGGCGGATGTTCTCGGACAGCGCATCGAGTTCGCCGCCGAGAAAGCGCGACACGCTGGTCTTCGACACGCCCGCCTCGCGCGCCACCTGGGCGATGGTCACGGGCCGCGCCGGCTCGCCGGACACTGTTTTTTTATTGCCGTGTACTGAATCCAAGCTTGTTCTCCACTACCTGTTGACCTGCATATTTTTATTTTGGAACCGGTTCCAAAGATAGCACCCACGAATCGATGACGCAAGCGATTTGATTGCCTGTGGCGGCGAAGGAACAAGATGGGGGCATCAATGTAAAGGCGCCGCCCGCCCCTTGCAAACGCAGGGGACGGGCGGCGCGGTGGTTTCAAGACTGTTTACTGGACCACGGTGTAGCACGGCACGTAAGCGGTGCCCGCCAGTTTCATGCGGTGCTGCGCCACGAATGAAGCGAGCAGCGCATCCATGGGGCCGGCGATGGATTTGTCGCCGTGGATCTCGAAGTTGCCGTACTTTTCGATCGAGCGGATGCCGTCATCCTTGACGTTGCCCGCCACCACGCCCGAAAACGCGCGGCGCAGCTGGGCTGCAAGCAAGTGCGTGGGCTGGTTCTTGTGCAGGCTCAGGTTGCGCATGTTTTCATGCGTGGGCTGGAACGGTTTCTGGAACTCGTGGTCTATCTTCAACAGCCAATTGAAGTAATACGCGTCGCTGTGCGCCTTGCGGAATTCGCGCACCTGGCGGATGCCTTCGAGCATTTCGCGCGCCACCAGTTCCGGGTCGTCGATGATGATCTTGTAGCGCTGCTGCGCTTCCGGGCCCAGGGTGTCGTGGATGAACTGGTTGATTTGCACGAAGTATTCGCGCGACGTTTCCGGGCCCGTGAAGATCAGCGGGAAAGGAATCTCGGCATTGTCCGGATGCAGCAGGATGCCGAGGATATACAGAATCTCTTCGGCCGTGCCCGCGCCGCCGGGGAACACCACGATGCCGTGGCCGGCGCGCACGAACGCTTCCAGGCGCTTTTCGATGTCCGGCATGATGACGAGGTCATTGACGATGGGGTTCGGCGACTCGGCCGCGATGATGCCCGGCTCGGTGATGCCCAGGTAGCGGCCATTGTGCAGGCGCTGCTTGGCGTGGCCGATGGTGGCTCCCTTCATGGGGCCCTTCATGGCGCCGGGGCCGCAGCCGGTACAGATGTCGAGGCCGCGCAAGCCCAGCTGGTAGCCCACTTCCTTCGAATAGTTGTATTCGGCGCGGTTGATCGAGTGCCCGCCCCAGCACACGACCAGGTTCGGGTTGAGCTGGGTTTGCAGCACGTTCGCGTTGCGCAGGATGTGGAAGACGGCGTCCGTCACGCCTTCCGTGCTCTGCAAGTCGAATTTCGGGTTGCCCGTCACTTCATCGCTGACGAAGATAATGTCGCGCAGCACGGCAAACAGGTGCTCGTGGATGCCCTTGATCATCTTGCCGTCGACAAAGGCGATGGCCGGCGCGCCCTTGATGTCGAGCTTGATGCCGCGCTCGCGCTGGATGATCGAGATTTCAAACGACTGGTAGCGCTCCAGCAGGGCGCGGCCATCGTCGATGGTGCTGCCGCAATTCAAGACCGCCAGCGCGCAGCGGCGGAAGGTGTTGTACAGGCCGCCCTGGCTGGTGTCGAGCAGTTTGTTGACTTCAGTCTTGGAGAGCACGTCCAGGCGGCCTTCCGGTGAAACCAGAGTATCGATAACGTCGTGTTCCATAATGCGAAAAATCCCTTTAAAAATCGATGCTCGAAGGTCTTGCAGCCTTAATATACGACAAGTCAGGCAAGTTGTGCTGTGCCGCCGCAAAATCGCCGGGCCCGCCCTTGCCTGCAAACCGGTTTGACTAATATGAAACAGTCATTCTTGCTAATGCGAATCGAAACCTTCGCTCAGCGCAATTTGTAGATTAGAATGCCAGCCTATTGGAATTCCCGTGCGTGAGGTTCTTCATGAGAGTCCCCGCCGCCCGCAGACTTCCATAAGTTTGTTGTATCGATTGACTATAATAATTTTTCAGGAGGAACCGCATGAGCGGTGCGACTACGCCCAACAAGGAAGCCGTTATTCCCGAGTTCAAGCAGATTATGGGCCATCCAAGCCCATTGTGGATGTTGTTCATGACTGAATTCTGGGAACGCTTCGCGTTCTACGGAGTTCGCTGGGCGCTGGTCCTGTACATCGTGGCCCAGTTCCACGCTGGCGACGGTTCGGGACAGGCAGCGGCCAACCTTACCTACGGTTCCTTCCTCGCGCTGGTGTACGCCGGCGCCCTGTTCGGCGGCTACATCGCCGACCGTGTCATCGGTTACCAGCGCTCGATCCTGCTGGGCGCCGTCTTCATGGCTGCCGGCCTGTTCTGCATCTCGGTACCGAACCAGGACATCTTCAACCTGGGCCTGGCCACCATGATCGTCGGCAACGGCATGTTCAAGCCGAACATCTCGACCATGGTCGGCAAGCTGTACACGACAGCCGATCCGCGCCGCGACAGCGGCTTCACGATCTTCTACATGGGTATCAACATGGGCGCCATGGTTGCCCCTGTCTTCACCCAGTGGCTGGCCGAGTCGATCTTCGGCACCAGCGCCATGCCGTCGTACAAGATGGTCTTCATGGCCTCCGGTTTCGGCATGCTGATCAGCCTGGTATGGTTCGCCATCGGCCGCCGCGCCCTGAAAGGCATCGGCGCTCCGGAAGCCGGTTCCGGCAACCCGATGCGCGTCGTCTGGGTGGCCGTCGGTTCCCTGTGCGTGATCCCGCTGATGTACTTCCTGCTGACCGTCGGCGCTGAAAAGCTGCAAATCGTCCTGACCGTGCTGTTCGTCGGCCTGGCCGTGATGCTGATGATCGAAGGCATACGCAACGGTAAAGTTGCGCGTGACCGCGTCATCGCCATGCTGCTGATCTTTGTCTTCAACATCCTGTTCTGGATGTTCTTCGAACAGGCAGGCAGCTCGTTTACCTTCCTGGCCGACAAGATCGTCAACCGCGACCTGGGCTTCTGGATCTTCCCGACCGCCTACTTCCAGACCGTCAATTCGGTCGCCATCATCGTCTTCGCGCCGATCATCGCCGCCATCTGGGTTTTCCTGGCGCGCCACAACGTCAATCCTTCGATTCCGCGCAAATTCGGCCTGGGCTTGCTGGGCAATGCGCTGGCCTTCGGCCTGCTGATCTTCGCTCTGTCGAGCCTGGTTGGCGCCGATAACAAGATCCCGTTCTGGACCCTGACCACCGTGTACGTGCTGCAATCGATCGGCGAGCTGTGCCTGTCGCCTATCGGCCTGTCGATGGTCACCAAGCTGGCGCCAGTGCGCCTGGTCGGCCTGGGCATGGGCGGCTGGTTCCTGTCGACCGGTATCGGCAACAACCTGTCGGGCATCTTCGCCAGCCACGTCAGCGGCACCAGCGGCATGTCGGTGCAGTCGGCCCTGTCCGGCTACACCTTCGGCTTCTGGTCCCTGCTGGGCGCCGGTGTCGTGCTGTTCCTGATCGCACCGCTGATCAACAAACTGATGCACGGCGTGAAGTAAGCTACTGCCTTAGCTGACAACGGCGGCCTGCGGGCCGCCGTTTTTCATTCCAGCGCCGGTTTTTGCCCGGCCGGGCGGTACAATACGGCCAGGGCCGCCGGCCACTCCACCCACATCACCAAAGAATATTATGTCCAGCATCTCCACCACCACGCCCCTCTCCGACGACGAATACGCCGAACTCGACACCCTGCTGGCCGCGCCTGCGCTGGAAAACCGCGCCATGGATGTATCGATGCTGGAAGGTTTTCTCACGGCCGTCGCCCTGAGCCCGAAACAGATCGCGCCGGAACAGTGGCTGCCGTGGGTGTGGGACAAGGCGACCGGCAGCGTCTTGCCAGCACAGGACGAGGCCAGCGAACGGGCGGCCAGCCTGGCGCAGCGCCACCATGCCTACATGGTCGAATGGCTGGCGAAGGACCCGGACAGCTTCGAGCCCATCTACGTCTGCGGCCCCGAATGGAGCGTACCCGCCTGGTGCGCCGGTTTTGTGCTTGGCACGAGCCTGGACAAGCCCCAGTGGGCGGCCCTGGCCGTCAGCCATCCGCAATACCTGGCGCCGTTCCAGCACCTGGCCACGGCCAGCGAACTCGATGACGATGCGGCTGAAACAGCCATGGATGGCGTGATTCCCGCCGTCATCGCCATCAACGCGGCCTGGGCGCGCCAGCGCCACCTGAAACAAAGCCAGCCCGGCGCCACGGTCTTGCGCGAACTGCCGAAGACGGGCCGCAACGACCCGTGCCACTGCGGCAGCGGCAAGAAGTACAAGAAATGCTGTGCCGACGCCGATAGCGCGGCGACCTAAGGCGATTCCTCCTTGCGCCAGCTGCTGACGGCCATCCTGCGCTTCCTGCTGCGCCACGCGCTGCAGTTCGCGCTGTTCATCGTCATCCTGCTGGCCGGACGCATGCTGCTGGCCGAATGGCGCGCCTACAGCGCCGGCAGCGAGGCCGTAGGTGCACTGAGGCTGGCCGCCGACGGCGCCGATCATCATGGCGCCGGCCTGGCCGCTGCCGCCACGGCGCGTGTCAACGCCTTGCAAAAAGCCTCGCAAGCGGCCATCGCCACCCGCCTGGCGCAAGTGCAGGCGCAACTGACCACCTTGCGCGCGCGGCAGCAACCGTCGCTGTTTACGCTTCCCCTGCCCGACACGCACACCCTGGCCCTGCATGCGCAGGAAGAAGCCACGCACCGCGTGGAGATCGAAGTGCTGGCGCAGGAAGCACGTTATCTGACCGCCCTGCAAGCGGCGGTCAACGGCGAAGATGCGCGGCAGACCCTGGCGCGCCTGCACGCGGAACATGTGCGCGCGTATGCCGCGCTGCAAGCCAATCTGCGCCAGCGCCGGGAACTGGAAGCGCGGCACCCGCTGGCGGCGCGCCTGCCCGGCAGCGACGCCTACGCGCAGCTGTCGCAGCTCGAAGCGCAAGGCCAGCGCTTGCGCGAGATCAACTTGCAAGCCTATCAGGCCTGGACAACGCAGCGCGCGCGCACCAGCGCCACCCACTCTTCCCGCCCCGCCCCATTCGCCATCGACACGCAAACCTTGGCCGGCGCGCTGGCGCCCGTGCAGGTGGCCATCGCGGCGGGAGAGGAACAGCTGGCGCGCAACTGGATCGCCCGCTGGCGCGCACCCGTCATGGACGTGGCGCCCACGGCCGCCCTGCTGGTGCTGTCGGCCATCTTGCTGCCCGTGGCGATCAAGGCCTTCTTTTACTTCGTGCTGGCGCCCATTGCTGCCCGTTTGCCGCCGCTGTCGATCGCGCGCGAGCTGCAGATCAATGGCACCTCCCTGCCCCTGCCGCCGCAGGGCGAATCGCGCATTTCCGCCGTCTCGCAGGCATTGCTGCTGCAGCCTGGCCAGCGGATGCTGATCCATCCCGAATACCTGCAATCGTCGCCCGTCAGCAGCACCAAGCGCACGCAATGGCTGCTGGACTGGCGCTTCCCGTTCACCAGCCTGGCCGCCGGCATGGTGGCGCTGACCCGGCTGGAAAGCGGCGAGCCGGCATCCGTGACGATATCCGCCAGCGACGACCCGCTGCTGGAAGTGGCGATCGTCCACCTGCCAGCCGGCAGCGCCCTCGTGTTCCAGCCACGGGGCCTGGTCGGATTGATTGCCGATGCGGGCCAGCCTTTGGCGATCAGCAGCCACTGGCGCCTGGGCAGCCTGCACGCCTGGCTCACCCTGCAGCTGCGCTTCATCGTCTTTCGCGGCCCCGTCACCCTGATCGTGCGCGGCTGCCGTGGCGTGCGCCTGGAGCGGGCCGGCCAGGGACGCTCCATCAGCCAGTCCGCCACCCTGGGTTTCAGCACCGACGTGCTGTACTCGACCCTGCGCAGCGAAACCTTCATCCCCTATCTGCGCGGCCAGCAGGCGCTGCTCAACGACCGCTTCGACGGCGGCAACGGCGTCTACCTGTACGAGGAAACCCCGCGCCACGGCAAGCATCCGGGCAAGGTGGGCAGCTGGTTCGAGGGTTTCACGGACGCGATCTTGAAAGTGTTCGGTATCTAGCCGGCCAACCATTCTATGTTGGCAATCCCATCGTCAATCTGGCGGACAGGAACGCTGGCAAGGCGGCACGCATCGTGCAGCAATGCCCGCATGAATTCGGTCACGGCTACACGAGCTTCGAGCAAGCGATCGAGCTGGCCGTCGGCGATGGCCACCGCCCGGCGCGGGAAAAGATCATCGTGCTGACCTTGACGCAGGCAACGGCGCAAAGGGCCGAGGATGAACTGCGGGCGTGGTTTATGCCCGGCTAAAGGCCACACCCTCCGGCACAAAATCCGGCTGCAGCAAACCAAAGACGTGCAGATCGACAAACACGCCATTTAACAGCTCCCCCTGCCGCAGCACGCCTTCGTGCGTAAATCCCAGCCGCTCGGCCAGCGCCATGCTGGCGTGATTGCCGGCCGCGCACTGCAATTCGATGCGGTGCAACTGCAGCGCGCCAAACGCATGCGCCAGGACGGCGCGTACCGCAGCGCTGGCGATGCCCCGGCCCTGGTACTGGTGTCCGAGGTAGTAGCCAATTTTCGCTTTCCGGTCCGCTGTATCGATGTCTTTCAGGCGGATGCTGCCGCACAAGGCCGTGCCGGAGAAAACATGCCATTCCAGGACTTCCCCGTTGGCCGCGCCCGCGGCAGCGGCCTGCAGATAGGCCTGCGCCTCGCCGAACGAGTCCAGCTGTACCACGGCGGGCAGATAAGCTTGCAGGTGCTCACGGTTTTGCGCCACCAAGGCGGCCAGCGCTTCGGCGTGTTCAGGCAAGGTTGGAACAATAGAGATATCAGGAAATGCTGAAACAGTCAGATGCATATGTCCCTGGCGGGCCGGTAAAGTGAAAGTAGAAACACACAGCGTATCGCTACGCCGCAATCGAATGCGACACCGTCAGCCACTCGCCCGGCTGCAGATTCGCCGCCGCCTCGCGCGTGGCCAGCACGCTGTCGGGGTCCAGGTCGGAGCGTTTCAGCTTGTAGGAATAGGCGAAATCATCGGCATCGAATGCCTGCCCTGCCTTGACGTAATACTTGAAGCCGACAAAGGAATCGGGATTGGTGACGACCGAGTACTCAAGCGTGACATTGTTCATGGCGGGCCTCGTCAACGGTGGTGAGGCGTCCATTATGCGTCAATTCCGGCGGCGGCGATGCGGCGGCTGATCCTTGCGGCAAGTCAATAGCCGTGCCGGCTGCCGGCGCTACAGTAGCCGGAGCCCACCACTACGCCATCACTGCCATGCGCACCTTGCTCACGAAAATCCGGAACACACTGGCGCCGCAGGCAAGCCTGCCGGCGGCCGCGCGCATGGAGCGGCTGTCGGACCGGCGCGGCCTGCCCGCCCTTGACCCCGGGCCTCAAGCCGTCGTCAAGGCTTGCACGGCCTGGCTGTGCGCGGCGCAAGACCATTCCAGCTCAAAGGACGGCGGTGTCGCGCGTGACTACAGCCTGCTGACAGGCTGGTCGAGTTCCTACCCGGAGACCACCGGCTACATCATCCCCACCGTCATCGCCGTGGCACGGCGCACGGGCGACGATGCCCTTCACGGGCGGGCGCGCCGCATGCTCGATTGGTGCGTGGCCATCCAGTTCCCCGAAGGCGGCTTCCAGGGGGGCAAGATCGACTCCACCCCGCGCGTGCCCGTCACCTTCAACACGGGGCAGATTTTGCTGGGCCTGGCCGCCGGCGTGGCAGCGTACGGCGCGGCCTACCAGGACGCCATGCACCGCGCGGCAAGCTGGCTGCGCGACAGCCAGGATGGCGACGGCTGCTGGCGCCGCCATCCGACGCCGTTCGCCAGCGCCGGCGACAAGGCCTATGAAACGCATGTGGCGTGGGGTCTGTTCGAAGCGGATCGCGTCGCACCGGGCCACGGCTATGGCGCGGCCGGCCTGCGCCAGGTCGACTGGGCACTGACGAAACAGCGCGCCAATGGCTGGTTCGCTTCGAACTGCCTGGACAATCCGCTGCTGCCCCTGACTCACACCATCGGCTACGCCTTGCGCGGCCTGCTCGAAGCGCATCGCTTTTCCGCGCGCGCCGGCCTGCTGGACGCCGCCGCGCGCACCGGCACGAGCGTCGCCAAGGCCGTGGCGGCCGACGGCTACCTGGCGGGCCGCCTCGGTCCTGACTTCCAGCCGGGGGCCGGCTACGCCTGCCTAACGGGTTCCGCGCAAAACGCGCATTGTCTGTTCCTGCTGTACCAGCTCACGGGCGAGCGGCGCTACCTCGACGCGGGGCGCCGCCTGAACCGCTTCGTACGGCGCTCCATCAGCATCGACGGTCCCGCGCACGCGCGCGGCGGCGTCAAGGGCTCGTTTCCCGTCGATGGCGACTATGGGACATGGGCTTACCTGAACTGGGCGGCCAAGTTCTGCATCGATGCCAACCTGCTGGAAATGGAAATCGGAGATGCTTGACGAGGCCAAGCGCGCCGCCAGGGCCGCACTGGAAGCATGGCGCCGCGCCGCCAGCGCCCGGCACGTGCGCCAGAACGCGCCCCATGTGACGCGCGGCGGATTGGCCGCCGATCTGGCGCGGCTGGGCATCGCGCACGGAGATACGCTGTTCATCCATTCATCGCTGAAAAGCCTCGGCTACGTGGAAGGCGGCGCGCCGGTCGTCGTACAAGCCCTGCAGGACGCCGTCGGCCCGCAAGGCACCCTGCTGCTGCCCACCTATTATCTGCCGGGCGGCACGGTGCGCGCCACCTGCGCCATGCCCGACTATGTGTTCGACCCGCGCCGCCATGGCACGCACATGGGCCGCCTGCCCGAAGCCTTCCTGGCCAGCGCCGGTGTCCGGCGCAGCATCCACCCCACTCACTCCGTGTCCGCGTGGGGCCGCCATGCCGTTCACCTTACCGAAGCGCACCACCACGCGCCCTCGATCTTCGGCATGGACTCGCCGTGGCAGCGTTTCATCGGCTGCGAGCAAGCGAAGGTGCTGGGCCTCGGCATTTCCATGGGATCCGTGACGTTCTATCACGCGCTGGAAGACGCCATGGGCGACGCCTTTCCCGTGCGCGTATGGGAAGACGATACCAAGCTGCTGCCTTGTCTGGACCATGACGGCCGGCGCTGGGACGTGCCCGTGCGCCCTTTCGACCAGGCAGTCGCCCAGCGCCGCATCGACCATCCCGGCCGCGCCGACCTGCGCGACTACTTTCACCGTGAATTCGACGCCGCCGGCCTGCGCGTCAACGGCCAAGTGGGCGACGCGGCGTCGTGGTGCATATCGGCGCAGGCATTTTATGCGCACCTGGGCCGGCTCGCGTCCGACGACGTGACGATCTACGCCACAGCGGCGCAGTTGGCGGCACGGCCGGTGAGGCCGTGACACGCCCGCGACTACTTGCGCTGCAGGTCATACACACCACCCCCATTGGCGACAAAATACAGGGTGCCACCGCCGTCATTCACCTCATCTTCGATGGGGCCATCCGTGCCACGCTTGCTCACCGTCCAGCTTCCCGCCTGCAAATCCGCCACCAGCACCTGCATGGACCCGCTGTATGCCGGCAACTCGACGTTGACAGTCCCGCCCAGCGGCAAGCCGCTTTTGGAAAACAGCACCACGCGGTCCTGGATCTTCACGCCGGCCAGCAGGGCCGAATCGATGGCCGTCGTCGGCAGCGCAGGCAGCGTGCTGCTGGCATCCATCACCTGCATCACGTTCAGGAACACATCCGTTTCGTTCCCGCTCGGCGGCGACACTTCCAGCCGCCACGCGCCCGCTTCCTCGGTCGAATAATCGGCTTCAGGCTGGATAGGATAGTTCGTGCCGCCGACGCTGAATTCATTGCCGCTGCCGCCGACCTTGGCCAGCAACGCATTCGCCGGCAGCAAGGTGCGGTTGATCAGCTTGCCGTTGTACTGCAAGGTGCTGTTGTAATCCCAGTCCGTGCGCTGGATAAGCACCGTGTCGCCGCTGATTTGCGGCTCAAACTGGCTGTGCAGCAGCCAGGTCTTCTTGAACCCCGCGTCGCTGGCGCTGACTTTGTCGAACACGATCAGGGCCGCCGGGTGATCCGTATTCTTGAGATTCAAGAACACGAATGAGCGCTGGAACTGGCGCACCTTGCTGCTGTACGCGGCAGTCAGGTCGCCCTTGATGTAGCTGAAGTCGGGCGCCCCGGCCGCGCCGCCGACCTGCTGCTGGCGCAGGACAGTGGCCACCTTGTAGCCATTGGCCAGTTCCGCCACGGATGACGGCTCGTCGCCCGGGAAGCGCTGCCCGCCGTCATTGGCATAGCCGTCGAAATTCTCGTCCGGGTCATGCACCAGCATGGTGTTGTGCGCGATGCTGCGCTTGTGATAATTCATGTCGTGCGCACTGCCGTATTCCAGGGGGATGCTGGGATCGGCCACATCCCTGCCGCTATAAATACCCGAATCAATGGCCAGGCCGCCCTTGTAGTAAATCTGAAAATGCCCGGCGTCATAATGCTCGTGGTTGCCGAACCAGTCGCCGCCGAGCTTCATCGTCGCCACGACATTGCCTGACTCCACATGTATGCCATCGGTCCACCCCGTGCGGGCGATCATCAGGCCGGCGGGATCCGGAAAATATTTGGTCAAGGGCAACGCAGCTGGACTCGGCGCGCTCCCCATGGCCGTATTGCCTAGCAGAATAGGCCAGATGCTGTCCTTCGGGTGGATAAAGCTGGTCGACGGCTGCAGCGACTGCTTCAAATACTCATGCTTCAAGGTGGGATTGTTGTAGTAGGTGGCGGGCAGCATAAAGGCCAGCGGTTCGCTCCAGTACTCCCTGCTGTTGGTGTAGGAGGAGTGATAGACGTCGCCATCACGCATCCATTGTCCGTCGGGGCGGCGCGTGTACAGCCAGTGATACGGCGTCATCTGCTGCACGGGATCGAACACGGGCGCGGCGCCCATGCGCCGGAATATCCATGCGGCGTACATATCCGCCAGGAAACGCACCGTGCCATACGACGCACCCTGGTGATACGCTTGCGCCGCGTAGGCATAGTTACGCGGCGCGATATAGTCGGCAAAGAAGCGCCCGGCAACGATATTGTAGACCAGCGGCGCCTCGTCATAGAAGGCGATGGCGGCCGACAGCTGGTCGCGCAGCAGCTGGTTGTCGCTGCCATGGCCGACGACGGGGCCTTGCCGCGATGGCGGAAAGCCGATTTCCATCGTGGCCGCCAGCTGCGTAAAACGCGTAACGACATAGGCGCGCTGCTGCGCACTCATCAGATGGAAGCACCAGTCATACACCATGGCGCTGGCCAGGATGATATCGCCTTTCTCGTTCGGGTGATTGTAGCCAGGCGCAAACTGCACGGCCGCCAGGTAGTCGAGCAGCATCTGCACGGCTTCCCGGCCCCGCTGCGCCTGCGCCGCCGAACCGCCGCGTTCGTACAGCAGAGAGTACAGCGCCTTCGCCTTGATCGCGCTCACGGCATCGACCTGGTGATTGCTCCTGGCCGGGCCGCCAGGCACGAACACGGGCAACGCCACCACCGCCGGTGCCGCGACAAACCCGTTCAGGACAGCGCGATGCTGCACCATTTCCTGCGCGCCGGACTCGAAACGGCTACGTATCGCGGCCAGGTCCCCCACCCGGGCAAACACGCGCGGATGCTCGCCGGCGGGCGGCAGCACGGTGGGCAGCGGATACACGCCATAGCCTTGCGGGACAAAATCGGCCAGCGCCGTGACCAGCAAGCAATCGATCCCCAGGCCGCCCTCGCGGTACTGGAGCTTCAGTTCGCGCTCGCCCGCCGCGAGCCAGCGCGTGACGGGCAGCCAGGTCCACTTCGGCGGCTGGCCGGCGGTGAACGGCACGGATGCACTGGCATAGGCGCCATTGTCGACCGCCAGGTACAAGGACGCGGCGTTCGCCGCCGACGCCAGCACGCGCAGCCAGATCGTATAGTTGCCATCGCGGGGCACGGTCACTCTGTACGACAATTGCGCCGCCGCGCCTGGCGACTCGGCACGCGCCAGGTCAGCCGGCGTACTCAGATAGCCGCCGCCGGAAACCACGTTGCCGCCCTGGCTTTCCAGCCCCCATGGCGCGCCAGGCGCCGTACTTTCCGCCTCAAACATGGCCTCGACGGGAAAAGGCGTGGCATGCAGGGCAGGACTGGCTGCCAGCAAGGCAAAAGAGATAAAACCGCGTTGCAGTGGGGACATGAGGAGAACTCCAGATTGTTGTATTTTAAACAGCAACAACAATACACCACCTGGCGATATTTGATTTCATTTTTATAACAAAAATACCTGAGCCGGCCGGCGACGGGCAAAAAAAAACCGCCCGGATCGTCATGACACCGGGCGGTTCTCATTGGGTTGGCTACAACATCAAGCCTGCGGGCGGTCCGCCTTTTTCTCGCGCGCCACGATATACAGCAGCACGATGATGACGGCATACGGCAGCAGCGACAGCGCGTCCGAGTGCAGGCCCGCGTAGAACGGGTTGCCGTGCTCGGCCCAGTCGGCCATCATCTGGTCGAAGTGCGTGAGCACGCCGGCCGTGATGGCGATGATGATGCCGGCCAGCGCGCCGCCGGCGATGTAGCCGGAGGCCAGCAGCACGCCCGAGCTGCGGTCGCCCGCCAACTGGCGCTCTTCCTCGTTCAGTTTCGCATTGTGTTCCAGCTTGTTGTTGCGGCGGTCCGCCAGCCAGCGCACCAGGCCGCCGACGAAGATCGGCAAGGTCGATGACAGCGGCAGATACACGCCCACGGAAAACGCCAGCGACGGGATACCGGCCATTTCCAGCACCACGGCGATCATCACGCCGAACAGCACCAGGGTCCAGGGCAGTTGCTGGTCGAGGATGCCCTTGATGATGTAGGACATCAGCACGGCCTTCGGCGCATCGTATTTCTTCACTTCCGAACCGTCCGGACGCTTGCTGTAATGGCCGTTAATGCCCGGATCGACCAGGTAAGCCAGCTGGCCATCTTCCTTGACGAAATACTTGCCGGCCGGGCCACCCACGGTGTCCGTCTTTTGCCAGACTTTATACGTATTGTGGTCGGTATCGGCTTGCGGGCCGTGCAGCTCGCCCGTCACCGTCAGCTTAGACGCGTCGACCGTCAGGCCGGGCGCCACTTGCGCGGCCGGCACGTAGACGGTGCTCGCTTCGTTCAGTTTCAGCAGAATCGGACCGAGGATCAGCGCGGACGACAGCGCGCCCGCCAGGATCGCGTACTGCTGCAGGCGCGGCGTGGCGCCCACCAGGTAGCCGGTTTTCAAGTCTTGCGACGTGGTGCCCGCATTGCTGGCGGCGATGCAGACGATGGCGCCCACCGACAGGGCCGTCACATAGTAACGCCCGCCCGTCCAGCCCATGATCAGGAAGATCAGGCAGGTAAACAGCAAGGTGGCCACGGCCATGCCGGAGATCGGGTTCGACGACGAGCCGATTTCACCGGTCAGGCGCGACGACACGGTGGCGAACAGGAAGCCGAAGACGAGGATCAGCAGCGCGCCGAGGAAATTCATGTGCAGCGGCGTGGCGAAGGTGATCACGGCGATGATGGACAGGCAGCCGATGACGACCCATTTCAGGGGGATGTCCTGGTCGGTGCGCAGGGTGGAATTGCTCTTGACGCCCTTGCCGATGCCTTTCAGGCCGGCCGACAGGCTACGCCAGATCATGGGCATGGCGCGCACGAGGGAAATCAGGCCGCCGGCGGCCACGGCGCCCGCGCCGATGTACAGCACGTAGGCACTGCGCACGTCGTCCGCGCCCATTTCGCTGATCAACTTGGTGCCAGGCGAGAGCACGGTGGTCAGGCTGTCGCCGAAGAACTTGATCATCGGGATCAGGAGCAGGTAAGACAGCACGCCGCCAGCCGCCATGGTGGCGGCGATGCGCGGACCGATGATGTAGCCCACGCCCAGCAATTCAGGGGAAATCTCGGCGCCGATGGAGCCGCCCTTGAGCGGCGCGGCAAATTCCACGCCCGGCGTATCCTTCCAGCCCTTGAACGAGATATTGAACACCTTGTACAGCAAGCCGACGGCAAAACCGCCGAAGATGATCTTCGCGCGGCGCTTCGCGTCCAGCGCGGCGGCCGAATCCTTCTCGATGCTTTCGCCGGCGGCGATGCGCGATTCTTCCGTGGCGGCCGCCTTGAGCACTTCGGCGCACGCCGTGCCTTCGGGGAATTTGAGTTCCTTGTGCTGGTCGACGATCATGGTGCGGCGCATCGGAATCATCATCAGGATGCCCAGCAAGCCGCCGAGGATACCGACCAGCATGACCCGCGAGATTTCCAGGTCGAAGCCGAGGATCAAAATGGCGGGCATGGTCACGCCCAGGCCGAAGGCCAGCGATTCGCCGGCCGAACCGGCCGTTTGCGTGATGCTGTTTTCCAGGATCGACGAATCCTTGCCGCCCACCTTCTTGGCCAGGCCGAACAGGGTGATGGCGATCACGGCGACGGGAATCGACGCGCTGACGGTCAGGCCCACTTTCAGCACCAGGTACAGCGAGGAGGCGCCAAAGACCATCCCAAGGATGACGCCCATGAATAGCGCGCGGAAGGTCATCTCGGGCAGCTTCGCATCGGCCGGAATGTACGGCTTCACGACGCTCGGTGTTGCATCTTTTGCCATGGATATTTCCTTAATTTTTAAAAATAAACAGCCCGGATTGACGCCCGGGCTATTTTCTTGAAGCCGAGACTATCGCACAGCCGCGTTTCGATGAAAAGGTTTTTTGCTCCCGGTCCCGGCGGCCAGCCCTGGCACCCCGCCCGCGCCGGAACGGCTGGCGCATTGGTCTATAATCGCTGCCACCGTGCCCTGCACGCTCACGTGAGACTGCCTTGACTGCCAAACGAACCGGATTCCCCTGGCCTTCCCGCCGCGCCACCGTGCGCGCTATCATCATCGCCGGCTGCGCCGCGCTGGCCGCTGCCCTGCTGCTGGCCGCCTACCTGTTCCTGTACGTGCGCCCCCGCCTGCCCGAACTGGGCGTCATCACCGACTACCAGCCGAAGATACCGCTGCGCGTGTACACGGCCGACAATGTGCTGATCGGCGAATTCGGCGAAGAGCACCGCGACTTCGTGCCGATTGCGCAAGTGCCGGAAATGATGAAAAAGGCTCTGCTGGCCATCGAGGATGGCCGCTTCTATGAACACCACGGCATCGACTTCGTGCGGGCCGGCGGCGCCGTGCTGTCGAACCTGCGCCACGGCTTCGGCCACGGCGGCGGCTCCACCATCACCATGCAGGTGGCGCGCAATTTCTTCCTGACGCGCGAAAAAGTCGCTTCGCGCAAGCTCAATGAAATCATGCTGGCCCTGAAAATCGAGTCGGCCCTGTCGAAAGACCAGATTCTCGAGCTGTACATGAACCAGATGTACCTGGGCCAGCGCTCGTTCGGCTTCGGCAGCGCGGCGCAGACCTACTTCGGCAAACCGCTCAATGAACTGTCGATCGCGGAAATGGCCATGCTGGCGGGCCTGCCGCAAAACCCGTCGCGCCACAACCCGATCAGCAATCCGAAAAAGGCGCACGCGCGCCAGCGGCTGGTCTTGAAACGCATGCGCGAACTCGATTACATCAGCGAAGGCCAGTACCAGCAAGCGCTGGCCCAGCCGCTGCATATCAATAGCCGCGGCAAGCAGGGTTTCGATACGCACGCCGAATACGTGGCCGAACTGGCGCGCCAGGCCGTCTACGCGCAGTTCAAGGAAGACAGCTACACCAAGGGCATCAGCGTCTACACGACGATCCTGAAAGCGGATCAGGACGCGGCCTATGCTTCGACGCGCCGCAACGTCATCGCCTACGACCAGCGCCACGGCTACCGCGGCCCGGAAACCTTCATCGACATGCCGGCCGACCCGGAGCAGCGCGACGACGCCATCGATGCGGCGCTGCAAAAACGCCCGGACAGCGACGGCCTGATCGCCGCCGTCGTCACGGACGTGGCCAGCGGCAAGGTGGTGGCCGATACGGGCGACGGCGACGCCAAGACGATCACAGGCGATGGCTTGCGCTTTGCCGCCCCCGCCCTGTCCGCCAAAGCGAGCGCCGGCATCAAGCTGCGCCCGGGCGCCGTGATCCGCATCACCAGGGATGGCAAGGACAACTGGGCCATCACGCAAGTGCCGCTGGTGGCCGCCGCGTTTGTGTCGCTCGACGCGGACACGGGCGCCTACCACGCCATGGTCGGCGGCTTCGACTACAACCTGCAAAAGTTCAATCACGTCACGCAGGCCTGGCGCCAGCCCGGTTCGGCCATGAAACCGTTCGTGTATTCGGCGGCGCTGGAAAAAGGCTTTTCGCCGGCCACCCTGATCAATGACGTGCCTTTGGAAATGCAGGCGGGCGGCAAGGTGTGGGCGCCGCAGAACGACGACTTCAAGTTCGACGGCCCCATCACCATGCGCTATGCGCTGGCGCAATCGAAGAACGTGGCCTCGGTGCGCATCCTGCGCGCGCTGGGCGTGTCGTACACGCACGACTTCCTGGAAAAATTTGGCTTCGACCCGGCCCGCCAGCCGAACAATCTGACCATGGCGCTGGGCACGGGTTCCGTCACGCCCGTGCAGATGGCGGGCGCCTACGCCCTGTTCGCCAATGGCGGCCACCAGGTGGAACCTTACCTGATCGACCGCATCGTCGATGCCAAGGGCGCCATCCTGATGCAAACCAAGCCGCCCGCGCCGAACGACGACAAGACCCTGGCGCTGGACCCGCGCAACGCCTTCGTGATGGACAGCATGCTGCGCGAAGTGGCGCGCACGGGCACGGGCGCGGCGGCGACAAAAAAACTGGGCCGGACTGACATCGCCGGCAAGACGGGCACCACCAGCGACGCCGTCGACGGCTGGTTCGCCGGCTACAGCGGCGGCATCGTGGCCGTGGCGTGGATGGGCTACGACGAGCCCAAGTCCCTGGGCGGACGCGAATTCGGCGCCACCCTGGCCATGCCGATCTGGATCGACTACATGCGCACGGCCCTGTCGACGCGCCCGCAAGTCACGCGCGCCGTGCCGGATGGCCTGAGCCAGGTCGACGGCGAATGGCTGTACGACGAATTCATCGACATGAACGGGATCAGGACCCTGGATATGGAAGCGGAGACGCCGACGGACCCGGCAGCCGTGCCGGAGACGCTGCCGGTGGAAACCACGAACTGATGAACCCGTAGGTCGGGTTAGGAGGAACGACGTAACCCGACAAGCCACAGTCGGCTCTTGTCGGATTACGCTTCGCTAATCCGACCTACTTCCGGCGCCTTGACCATGCTCAAATACCCGCGCGCCGTACTGACGACGCTATCGGCGAAATCGTCGACATTGACCTTCGCGGCGCGGTACTTCCAGCGTTTCACGTACCAGTCCTGGAACAGGGCCAGGCAGTGCGCGGCCAGCAAGGTCGGATCGCCCTGCGGCTTCGGTTCGATTTCGGCGATGGTGGCCGCGATCAGGGTCTGCACATACAGTTCCGAATTCTTCGCCATGCTGCGCTGCTCGACCTGCAGCACGCGCGAATCCATGAAGACGAAATAAAACCACGGCTGCAGCACTTCGGACAGGTAGATCGACGAGCGTATCATCGCTTCGAGGCGGTCCAGCGGCGACTTCACGTCGACGAACAGCAGCGGCAAGGCTTGCGTGGCGTGGCGCACCACGTCCTCGATCATTTCGGCCAGTTGATCCTTGCTGGTGATGTAGCCATACAGGCCGCCCATCGACAGCCCCGTCTCGCGGCACAGGTCGCGCAAGCTCATGGCGCGGAAGCCCACGTCATTGGCCAGGCGGAAGGTGGCGACGAAGATGCGTTCAAGATTTTCCAGCGCCGGCTTGCGGCGCTTGACGCCGATACGTTCCGCGTGGCGGTCAAGAATATATTCCCAGATGTTTTCGCCATTTAAAGGCGTCATCTGCTGAAACTGTTCAAAATTAAAATGGGTCGACAAGTGCATTCCCAAATAACGGTGTAAGAGCGATATCCATGCAATGCCTGGGCAAGGCACTGCAAGACGGCGGGACGGCTGATGCGGGGCCGATTATAGCTCAGGAAAACAACTATTTTACTTTTCAACTATGCAATGGGCGCATAAGCCACGCCAAATACCCACAGTTATTGCGCTGCATCATGCAATTCAAATGCAATTTACATCGAGCGGTGCTACATTTAAAAAACCGAGCGCTCGCTATTTTTAATGCATCGAGAATGCAAGGAGTGCACGGTTCACCGCTACAGCATCGACATTTCCATATTATTCAAATAACGGAGACAAAATGAAGACTCGCTTTTGGCAACTGCTATCCACCCTGCTGTTCACCCTCGCCATCCTGCCCGGCAGCGCCAGCGCCGCCGGCTACACGCAAACGAAGTACCCGATCGTGCTCGTGCACGGCCTGTTCGGCTTCGACAAGCTCGGTCCCGTCGATTATTTTTATGGCGTCTCCGACGCCTTGCGCAGCGGCGGCGCACAAGTGTATGTGACTACCGTGTCGGCCGCCAACAGCACGGAAGTGCGCGGCGAGCAGCTATTGTCGCAGGTGCGGCAAATCCTCGCCGCCACGGGGGCAAGCAAGGTCAATTTGATCGGCCATAGCCACGGCGGCCCCACGGCCCGCTATGTCGCCTCCGTGCGCCCCGACCTGGTGGCGTCCGTCACCAGCGTGGCCGGCGTGAACAAAGGCTCCAAGGTGGCAGACATCCTCAGCGGCGCCATTCCCAACACCAGCAACGCGTTGGGCAATGCGCTGGCCTCCCTGATCGGCATTTTATCGGGCAACAAGGGATTGCCGCAAAACGCGGGCGCCTCGCTGGCGTCGCTGTCCACGGCCGGCTCGCTCGCTTTTAATAGCCGCCATCCGCAAGGTGTGCCCACCTCCGCCTGCGGCGAAGGCGCGTACCAGGTACAAGGCGTGCACTATTTTTCCTGGAGCGGCGCGCAACCGTACACGAACGTGCTCGACGTGGGCGACCCGGTACTGGCAGCCATCAGCCTGGCCTTCGGCGGTGCCAAGAACGATGGCCTGGTCAGCAGCTGCTCCAGCCACCTGGGCAAGGTAATCCGCGACGACTACGCCATGAACCACCTCGATGAAGTCAACCAGTTCGTCGGCATCGTCAACCTGTTCGAAACGAACCCCGTCACCGTCTTCCGCCAGCAGGCCAACCGCCTGCAAGGCCTGGGACTGTAAGGAGAAGCGCATGCACGCGAAATCGATCATCGGCGGCAGTCTGGCGGCCCTGGCCCTGTACCTGGCGCTACGCCCTGGCGAAGCGCCGGCCCCGCCGCCGGAAAAGGCGGAACCGGACCTGTTCGCGTTCGTGCGCTCGATGGAAGGCACGCGGCCCGACGGCAACGTGACGGTGGCCACCGGCGACAAGCTGGTGGTCGACGCGGAACTGGCGCACCTGTTCGACTACTACCTGGCGGGCCTCGGTGAAAAGCCGCTGGCCGCCATCCGCAGCCAGATCGAGGCGGAACTGGACCGGCGCCTGGCGCCAGTCCCCGCCCGCGAAGCCAAGCGCCTGCTGGGCGCGTATCTGGCCTACAAGCAGGCGCTGGCCGGCGCGGAACAGGCGTTGCCGGCGCAAGCCGATGCGGCCCTGGCGGCGCGCGCGCGCCTGCAAGCCATGCGGGCCTTGCGCGGCAATTACTTTACGCCAGAGGAAAGCGCGGACCTGTTCGGCGCCAGCGACGCGTACGACGACGATGCCGTGGCGCGCATGGCCATCCTCGGCGACACGTCGCTCGATGAAGCGCAGCGCCAGTCGCAACTGGCGGCGCTCGATCAAAAAATGACGCCCGCCCAGCGCGCCGCACGCGACGCGCCGCTGCAGGTGGCGCAGCTGGACGCCTCCGTCAGGACCTTGCGGGCGCAGGGCGGCGGCGAGAATGAAGTGTACCGCCTGCGCGCCAGCACCTTCACGCCGGCGGCAGCGGCGCGCCTGGCGGAACTGGACCGCGAAGAATCGCAGTGGCAGCAGCGCATCATCGCGTATCAAGCGCTCAAAGCCCAGAAAGCCAGCCTGCCCGGCGGCGCGCAGGATGCGGCAGCCCTGCAGCAGCTGCGCGACGCCAGCTTTACCCCGGACGAACAGCGCCGGCTGGGCGCCTACGAATAGAGTTCAAGCCAGCTGCGCCAGCAAAGCCGCCGCCGCCATCACGTCCGTCGTATCGCGCCCCTGCCGGTAGCCCGCATGGACGGGAGCCAGCACGGCATGCGCGGCGGCGCGGCGGCCTTGCGCCTGCAGCACGGCCGCCAGACTGGTGGCGCAGCGCAGCTCCCAGCCAGGCGCCTGCTGGCCCCTGGCCAGCCGCAGCGCTTCTTCCAGCTGCACCCGCACCGCTTCCAGGCCCGCCGTATCATCTTGCGCCAGCGCCCGCCAGCGGTGGTGCGCGTCGCGGCGCAGCACTTCCGGCGCGCTCCACGGCGCCATGCCCATGCGCGCGCGCCGCAGCGCCTGGCTATCGGCGGCCGCGTCGTGCAGGGTGGCCATCAGATCGACCTGTATCGGCCAGCTGCGCACCGCGGGCCAGGGGAACTGCGCCAGCGCCTCGCCCCCATCGAGCAGGCGCTGGTAGGCGGCGCCCCAGGCGCTCCAGTACAGCAAGCCATAGCGGGCCGCATGCTCGCACAGCAGGCAAGTCCACGCATGCGCCAGTTCCCGCTGCCCGCACCATAGGGCGACGGGAATGGCATTGACGGCCAGCGCCACGCACAGCGTGACGCCATTGTGTTCGAAGCCCACCGCCACCGCCTCGCGCACCAATTCCAAGGCGTCGTCGGGACGGCCCTGCATCCACAGGCAGCGCGCCAGCGTGCCGCGCAGGCACACCTGGTGATCGGCCAGCAAGGCATGATTGAAGCCGAGCTGCCGCGCGCCCTCGGGATGGGCGAGCACCATGCGTGCCAGCGCCGCCGACTGCGCGTAGCGTCCCTGCACATACTCGCCTACGGAGCGCATGCGCGCCAGTACCAGCCGCATCGGCGCGTCATCGCGGGCCTCGCGCGCGTCGCACAGGACGGCAAGCTCGGTGGCGTAACTGTCGGCGCGCTGGAAATCGGCCAGCTTCAGGCAGCAGATCCACATGCCGCAAATCGCCTCACAGCGGCGGCTGCCATCGTCCGTACGCATGGCCAGCGCATAACCGTGCTGGAACGAACGCAGCATGGTGCCGGTGATGCCCTGCGTATGCAGCAGCAGGTGCGCCTGCGAGGCATGCAGCCGCATCTCGCTGTCCGGGTCGTCCAGCCCACGCGCGGCCATGCGCTCGAGCGCCCGCCCGACGCGCACGCGGTATTCGTCCATCAGCGACAGCTGATAGAACAGGGTTTGCGCGGCCAGGGTCAGGGACACGCCCAGCGCCACGTCGCCCTCCTCGCCGAAAGCCCAGTCGATGGCGGCGCGCAGGTCGTCGACATGGCGGCCGTAGCGCGCGCTCCATTGGGCCGGCGGCATGCCCGCCCAGTCGGCGGCGATGCGTTGGGCCAGGCCCAGGCAATGGCGCGCGTGGCGCAGCAGCACGGCGCCCGCATCCCCGCCCGCCGACAACAGCGCGCCGGCATAGGCGCGCGTGGTGTCGAGCAGCCGGTAATACACATGCTGGCCGCAAAACTCGATGCTGACGAGGGACTTGGCCGCCAGGTCGGCCAGGGTGTCGAACACGTCGCATCCGGCCACGGCGCTGGCCGACTCGAGGCGGAAGCGGCTCCTGAACACGCTCAGCGCCTGCAGCACCTGGCGCTCTTGCGCGTCGAGCAGGCCATAGCTCCAGTCCAGGGTGGCGCGCAGGGCCTGGTGGCGCAAGGGCATGTTGCGCGCGCCCCGCGTGAGCAAACGAAAGCGGTCATCAAGCTGGCGGCGCAATTCGTGCAGGCCGAAATGGCCGATGCGACCGGCCGCCAATTCCAGCGCCAGCGGGATGCCATCGAGCCGCCGGCAGATGTCCACCACCACGGGTACGTCGGCGTCGGCCAGCACGAAAGCATCGTCGACGGCCGCGCAGCGTTCGCAAAACAGCTGCACCGCGGCGAAATGGCGGGCTGCCGCCGCATCGGGCACGACATCGGCCGGCGGCAATTCCAGCGCGGGCAGGCGCTGCAACTGCTCGCTGGTGATGCGCAGCGGCTCGCGGCTGGTGGCCAGCACGTGCAGCAGTGGCGCACCCTTGAGCAAGGCGTCGGCCAGCGCGGCGGCCGCGCCGATCACGTGCTCGCAGTTATCGAGCACGATCAGCATGTGGCGCGGGCGCAGGTAGGCCAGCAGCACCGGCATGGCGTCGCCGGCCGCCACGGCCACGCCCAGCGCCGTGGCCAGCGCCAGCGGCACCAGGCGCCCCTCGTCCAGCGGCGACAGGTCGACGAAACACACGCCGTCGGCATAGCGGCGCAGCACGCGCGTGGCCAGGACGACGGCCAGCGTGGTCTTGCCGATGCCGCCCGGGCCGGCAATGCACAGCAGGCGCAATTGCAGCAGCTGGTTGGCCATCGTCTGCAGCACCTCGGCGCGACCCAGCATGCGCGTGAGCATGACGGGCAGGTTGTGCCGCGGCTCGGCGCCTGCCGCACCGGGCGCCGGCCGGCCCGTGTGCGCCAGCGGCGCCAGGAAGCCGTAGCCGCGCCCGGGAATGGTGGTGATGTAGCGCTGGCCATCGCGGCCATCGCCGAGCGCCTTGCGCAGCGCCGCCAGATGCACGCGCAAGGTCGCGTCGTCGACCACGGCATTGGGCCAGACGATGGCCACCAGTTCATGCTTGTCGACGATGTCGCCGGCGCGCTCCAGCAGGGCCAGCAGCAAGTCCATGGCCCTGCTGCCCAGGCGCAGCGCGCGTTCGCCCTCGAACAGCACGCGCTCCAGCGGCAAAAGGCGAAACGGGCCGAAGACATAGGCCGGGGCAGGACTGTTTATCATTCTTGCGTGGGGGAGTAGGTGTTAAAGCACGCGGCTTGCAGTGGCCATATTTTACTGAGCATCCGCGCCATGCCGCATGGCGCCATGTTTCGGCACTGTTACAGGGCCGGCCGGCGCGCCAGCGGCCAGCAGCGCGGCCACGTCGGCCGCCGGCGCCGGGCGGTGCAGGTAAAAGCCCTGTACCTGGGGGCAGCCCAGCCGCCGCAGCTGCGCCAGCTGTTCACCGTTTTCCACGCCCTCGGCCAGCGCCTGCAAGCCCAGTCCCCGCGCCAGCGCCAGGGTCGAGGCGACGATGACAGTGTCACAATCTGCGCTGCCACCGCTGCCCAGGTCGCGGATGAAGGAGCGGTCGATCTTGATGGTGTGAATCGGCAGCAGCCTGACATGGCTCAAGCCCGAATGGCCGGTGCCATAGTCGTCGAGAGAAATGGACAGGCCCAGCGCGCGCAGCCGGCGCAATCCCTGCGTCGCCTGCGCCATGTCGTCGATGCAGCAGCTTTCCGTCACTTCCAGCTCCAGCAGGCCGGCAGGAATGGCGTGACGCCGCAGGCAGCCCAACACGAAGTCAGGTAACTGCGGCTGGCACAGCTGGCGCGCCGAGACATTCACCGCGACCGGCACCACCGGCAGGCCCTGCGCGCGCCACTGCGCCAGCTGGCGGCAGGCCGCGTCGATGCCCCAGTTGCCCAGCGCGGCGATGGCGTTCGTCCGCTCGGCCAGACCGATGAATTCGTTCGGGTAGACGAGGCCGTGGCGCGGATGGTTCCAGCGCAGCAGCGCTTCCAGGCCGACCAGGCGCAGCCGCGCCGTATCGAACTTGCCCTGGTAATGAAAGCAGAATTCGCCGCCGACGATGGCCCTGTCCAGGCGCCCCTGCAACTCCCGGCTGCGCGCCGGCGCCCGGCACAGCAGCGCCAGCGCGCCGTGCCAGAACCTTGACAGGCCCGCCACTAAGCCAGCAGGCGCGGCACGGCAGGCGCAGGGCGGCCCGCCAGAACCGCCGGCCCCTGGCGCAGGCGAAACACGCTGACCACCTGCAGCAGATTCGCCGCCTCGCCTTCCAGCGATTGCGACGCGGCCGCCGCTTCTTCCACCAGGGCCGCGTTCTGCTGCGTCACTTCATCCATCTGCACGACCGCCTGGCTGACCTGGCCGATGCCCGTGCTTTGCTCGGCGCTGGCCGCCGTGATGTCGGCCACCATCTGGCTCACGCGCCCCACGGCCGCCACCACTTCCTGCATCGTGGCGCCGGCTTGCGCAACCAGCGCCGCGCCCGCGTCCACCTGCTGCGTCGAGGTGGCGATCAGGGCGCGGATATCGCGCGCCGCCGCCGCGCTGCGCTGCGCCAGGTTGCGCACTTCCGTTGCCACGACGGCAAAGCCGCGCCCCTGCTCTCCCGCACGCGCCGCTTCCACGGCTGCGTTCAGGGCCAGGATATTCGTCTGGAAGGCCAGCATGTCGATCACGCCGATGATGTCGGCGATCTGCGCAGACGACGCGCTGATGGCGTCCATCGTATGGATCACCTGGCCCACGGCTTGCCCGCCGGCGCCGGCGATGTTCGCCGCCTCGACGGCCAGCACACTCGCATGGCGGGCATTGTCCGCGTTCTGCTGCACCGTGGAACTCAGTTCCTCCATGGCCGACGCGGTCTGTTCGAGCGAGCTGGCCTGCTCCTCGGTGCGCGACGACAGGTCGATATTGCCGGCCGCGATCTGCGACGAGGCCGTGGCGATGGTGTCGGTGCCGCTGCGCACGCGCTGCACGATGTCGAGCAGGTTGCCGTTCATGATGCACAGCGCGTCGAGCAGCTTGCCCGTTTCATCGCCGCCGTGACGGCCGAAGGCCGACGTCAGGTCGCCGGCCGCCACGGTCTGCGCCACGTTCAAGGCATGGCGCAGCGGATCGACGATGCTGCGCGTCACCAGCCAGGCGGTAACGAGCGAAAAGAGCACGGCCAGCGCGCTCAGCGCCAGCATCATGTTGCGCGCCGTGACGTATTCGTGATGCACTTGGGCGCCCGCCTCTTCCATCAGCGCATGCTGGTATGCGATCAGGCTTTCCAGCGCCGCCATGTAGCGCAGCTGCTCGCCGCGCACCGTACCGAGCAGCAAACCGGTCGCTTCATCGCGCGCGCCCTCTTCCAGCAGGGCCAGTACCTTGTCGCGCCCGCCGTTGAACGCGGCGCGCGCCTGCGTCACGGCCGCCATCAGCTCGCGACCCTGCGGCGACTGCACCGCCTTTTCCAGCTGCGCCAGTCCTTTTTCCGTGTCGCCGCCCGCCCTGGCGATGGTGGCGCGTTCCTGCGCCAGCTGCTGCGGCTCCGTCATCAAAAGCAGGTTGCGCGAGGAGCGCGCGATGATGTTGACATTCTTGATGATGTCGTTGGCCAGCACGGTTTTCGGATATTTGTCATCGATCACGTCGCGCATGCGCAGTTCCAGGCTGGACAGGCGCAGCATGCCCAGCACGGCGGTCGCCAGCAGCAGCAAGGTCAATAATGCAAAGGCACAGCGCAAGCGCGTGCCGATTTTCATATTTGCCATCTTTATTCGCATCCTTCAGTGTGGTACATCGGTCATCGTGCCGGGCTCGCATGCAAGGCTGACGGCAATGGCTGCCGCCTGCCAGGTATGGCCGGACGCAGCAGGCGGAAGGGTCAGCCGGGATGTGGCCGAGGCGGGAACAAGGGCGGTACGGCTGGCAGTGTGAGTTATCTCACAAGCAATGTCGCGTTAAGTTTTGCAAAGATTTGCTTAGATGGCAAAACAGCTATTTTAATAACGCTGTTTTTTTAGTAAGTAGTAACCGCAGTTCGAACCGGAGTGCGCCCCTGCGCACGCATGTGAAAACGGCCGCGCAAGGCGGCCGTCCGGTAGCGCATGCGGGCGCCGTCAATCGATCAAAACACTTCCCACTCGTCGTCGCGCGGCGCGCTCTGGCGCTGGGATGGCACGGCGTGCAGGGCCGGGCGGCCTGCGGCGGGGCGCGAAGCAGGACGCTTCAGCGCGGCGCTGGCCGCCACGGTGCGTGGCGCGGCCGGCTTTGCGTTTGCGTGCGCGGCAGGCGCCTGCGCGCCATCGAGCTTGAAGACGCTGACCACCTGGGCCAGCTGGCCCGATTGCTCCTGCAGCGATTCGGCTGCGGCGGCCGCCTCTTCCACGAGGGCCGCGTTTTGCTGCGTCACCTGGTCCATCTGGCCGATGGCCTGGTTGATCTGGTCGATGCCCGAGCTTTGCTCCTGCGTGGCCAGGCTGATTTCCGCCATGATGTCCGTCACGCGCTGCACGCTGGCGACGATTTCAGCCATCGTGCTGCCCGCCTCGGCCACCAGCTTGCTGCCCGTGTCGACGGCCACGACGGAGTCGCCGATCAGCGTCTTGATTTCCTTCGCTGCCGCCGCCGAACGTTGCGCCAGATTGCGCACTTCCGTCGCCACCACGGCGAAACCGCGTCCCTGCTCGCCCGCGCGCGCCGCTTCCACGGCGGCGTTGAGCGCCAGGATATTCGTCTGGAAGGCGATGCCATCGATGACGGAAATGATGTCGACGATCTTGCGCGACGAGTCGTTGATGGCGTCCATGGTCTCGACCACCTTGCCCACCACGGCGCCGCCCTTGACCGCCACGCCCGAGGCGTTCAGCGCCAGCTGGTTCGCCTGCTGGGCGTTGTCGGCGTTCTGCCGCACGGTCGAGGTCAGTTCTTCCATCGACGACGCCGTCTCTTCCAGCGAACTGGCTTGCTCTTCCGTGCGCGAGGACAGGTCCAGGTTGCCGCTGGCAATTTCCGACGAGGCCGTGGCGATGGTCTCCGTGCCGCTGCGCACCTGGCCGACGATGCTGACCAGGCTGGAATTCATGTCTTTCAGCGCCCGCAGCAGCTGGCCCGTTTCTTCCGTCGTGTGCACCTCGATCTGGCTCGTCAGGTCGCCCGAGGCCACCGTCTGCGCCACTTTCACGGCCGCATTGATCGGCTGGGTGATGGCGCGCGTGATGTAGGCGGCGCAGCCGATGCCCAGCGCGGAGGCCAGCAAGCCGAGGATGACCATCAGGCTTTCCGAGCGGATCACGGCCGCGCTGCCATCCTTGACGCTGGCATCGGCCACGCCGTTATTGAGCTTGATGATCTCGTTGAGCGTGCCTTCGGCCTTGCCGAACAGCGCACGCGAATCCTGGTACTGCTTGTAGAATGCCGCGAACAACTCTTTCTGCCGCGGCTCGTCGCGGTTGTCGGCCAGCTGGCGCAGGATGGCGCGCACCTTGTCGTCATCGCCCTTCCAGGCCGCCCACTCGCCCTGGAAGCGCTGCCACAGCACGGCTTCCTCGGGGGTTTGCGGCAGCGGCTCGTACAGCTTGCGGCCCGCCTCGATATTCGTCCATGCCTTGGTGCGCAATTGCAGCGCTTCCGCGAACTTGTCCTGTGCCTGGTAATTGTTTTCATACATGGCGGCCGTCAGGGTGGCGGCGGCGACGGCCGTCTGGCCTTCGCTCATCATCATCAGGCCCTGGATCGACGGCAGGCGCACCACGCCGATTTCATTGACGGCGCGCCCGACGGTGGCGATGCCCGAATAGCCGCTGACGCCCACCACCAGCAAGGCCGCCATCATCACGGCGACAAGCGTCGCCAGCTTCCATTTGATCAGTAAATTCTTAAACATGGCTAGGTCCTTTATAAAGTCACGAAGACTGCTGGCGAAGTTGGGGCTGGCATGTTCGAGTAAAACAGCTGACACTTGTATAAAGGTGGCGGGGATAGGGCGTACGCTTCGTTACAATTGGCGAGATTTCATAAGTGGAAGCATAGTGGAAAACAAGCGTGCTGGCTGTCAAATACTTGATACAAGACAAGATTTATTTCTTTACTGTGGCGCGTATTGCACAGCGGTCAAAAAAAATGACAGGGCGCCCCGCTTTGGTGCAAAAAATCCCCGTGCCTCACTATTGGCTACGCAGTTGATAGTCGTATAAGATGAGCAACAAGCAAACAACAGGCAGACCATGGCTTATCCTATCGAACACAAACTGGTGATCGGGGTCGCTTCCAGCGCCCTGTTCGACCTGGCCGAATCGCACCAGGTCTACCTCGACAACGGTCCCGAGGAGTACCGCAAGTACCAGGAAACGCATATCGACACGGTCCTGCCGCGCGGCGTGGCCTTCCCCTTCATCCGCCGTTTCCTGAACATCAACAAGCACTATCCGCGCCAGTCGCCAGTGGAAGTGGTGCTGTTTTCGCGCAATTCGCCGGAAACGGGCTTGCGCGTCATGCACTCGATCGCCCACTACGGCCTGGATATCTCGCGCGCCGCCTTCATGACGGGCAAGTCGCCCTACCCCTACCTGCCCGCCTTCAACGCTTCGCTGTTCCTCAGCGCGAATGAAGGCGACGTGCGCAGCGCGCTGGCCTGCGACTACCCGGCCGGCCTGGTGCTGCCGTCGCGCACGGAAGACGACGAGGACGACGAGGAATTGCGCGTGGCCTTCGATTTCGACGGCGTGATCGCCGACGACGAAGCGGAAACCGTCTTCAAGCGCAACAACGACGTCGACGAATTCCACGCCCATGAAACCCTGAACGTGGGCACGCCGCACCGCCCCGGACCGCTGGCCGGCCTGTTCCAGAAGCTGGCCACCATGCAGCGCCTGGAAGAAAGGGCGCAGCGGCGCGACCCCGGCTATAAAAAGATCCTGCGCATCGCCATCATCACGGCCCGCAACGCGCCCTCGCACGAACGCGTCGTGACGACCCTGAAAAGCTGGGGCGTGGCGGCCGACGAGACGTTTTTCCTTGGCGGCATGGACAAGTCGCGCGTACTGGCCGTGTTCAAGCCGCATATCTTCTTCGACGACCAGTTGAGCCACCTCAAATCGGCGGGCGGCACGATACCGATGGTGCATGTTCCCTTCGGCGTTGCAAATATGCGCACATGATAAAACCTGCTGCGCGTCGTGCTTTACGGCCTGCGATGCTCACTGCCTCGGCGGCCCCGTGCAAAGCACAGTTGCGCTTCTCGACCGCAAATCACTTCCGCTCGCGACGGTTTTCTCAAGCGCGGAGATATAGGCGATGGTCTATAATCCTGCCTGTCAGCGCCGTCACTGGCGGCGCGGCGCGCACCACAGCTGTCCCACTCAACTGCCTCTGCCACTAGTGTCATCGCCTGCATGTCCTTAGACTTAACAAAAGCCCTCCCCAAGCCCGGCAACCGCTATGCGCTGCCCGCCCTGTATGGTTCATCCGACGCCTATGCCCTGGCGCTGGCCGCTTTGGCCTTGAAAGCGCGGGGCCAGATGCTAGCCGTGGTGGTGGCGCAGGCCAGCGACGGCCAGCGCCTGCTCGATGAAATCCCGTGGTTTGGCGGCAAGGAACTGCGCTGCCACCTGCTGCCGGACTGGGAAACCCTGCCCTACGATGCGTTTTCGCCGCACCAGGACCTGGTCTCCGAGCGCCTGGCCACCCTGCATGAAATCCAGACGCGCCAGTGCGACGTCCTGATCGTACCAGCCACCACGGCGCTCGTGCGCCTGGCGCCGCCATCGTTCCTGGCCGCCTACACCTTCTTCTTCAAGAAGGGCGAAAAGCTCGATGAAGCGCGATTGAAGTCGCAGCTGACCCTGGCCGGCTACAGCCATGTCTCGCAAGTGATGTCACCGGGCGAATACTCGGTACGCGGCGGCCTGCTCGACCTGTTCCCCATGGGGTCCGCCCTGCCCTACCGCCTGGACCTGTTCGGCGACACCATCGAGACCATCCGCACGTTCGATGCCGACACCCAGCGCTCGCTGTATCCTGTGCATGAAGTACGGCTGCTGCCGGGCCGCGAATTCCCCATGGACGAAGCGGCGCGCACCACCTTCCGCAACCGCTGGCGCGAACAGTTCGAAGGCGATCCATCGCGCTCGGTCGTCTACAAGGACATCAGCAGCGGCATCGCCTCGGCCGGCATCGAATACTACCTGCCCTTGTTCTTCGAGCAGACGGCCACCCTGTTCGACTACCTGCCGCCCGACGCCTCGCTGGCCCTGGTGGGAGAAATCGACGCCGCCATCGGGCGCTTCTGGACCGATACCCAGTCGCGCTACCGCTTCCTGAAGGCGGACCGCGAGCGGCCTATCCTGCCGCCCGAATCGCTGTTCCTGTCCGACGAGCAGTTCTTCGGCCTGGCCAAGCCGTATGCGCGCCTGGCGATCGCCAAGTCGAACGATGCGCTGGCGTCCGAACTGTCGGCGCCCGTGCCGAACATCGCCGTCAACCGTCGCGCCGACGACCCACTGGCCAACCTGCGCAGCTATTTGCTGCAATCGGGACGCCGCGTGATGATCTGCGCCGAATCGAACGGCCGCCGCGAAACCTTGCAGCAGTACTTCAGCGAGTACGATCTGCACCTGACGCCCGTGGAAGGCAGCGATGGTTTCCTGCAATCCGACGCCAAGCTGATGCTGGGCGTGGCGCCGCTGCATGCGGGCTTCGAGCTGTTTACGCCCGAGGGCAATCTGGCCTTCATCACCGAAACGGAGCTGTACGCGGGTTCCGGCCGCCGGGTCGGCAGCAAGAAACAGGAAGGCGTGACGCAGGTCGAGTCGATGGTGCGCGACCTGTCGGAGCTGAAAATCGGCGACCCCGTCGTGCACATCAATCACGGCATCGGGCGCTACATGGGCCTGACCAGCATGGACCTGGGCGAAGGCGAGACGGAGTTCCTGCACCTCGAATACGCGAAGGACACCAAGCTGTACGTGCCCGTGTCGCAGCTGCACGTGATCTCGCGCTATTCGGGCGCCTCGCCGGAAGACGCGCCGCTGCACTCGCTCGGCTCGGGCCAGTGGGAAAAAGCGAAGAAGCGCGCGGCCGAACAGGTGCGCGACACGGCCGCCGAGCTGCTCAACCTGTATGCGCGCCGCGCGCTGCGCCAGGGCCACTCGTTCGAATTCTCGTCGCACGACTACCAGCGCTTCGCCGACAGCTTCGGCTTCGACGAGACGCCGGACCAGGCCGAGGCCATCCACAACGTCATCAAGGACATGACTTCCGGTAAACCGATGGACCGCCTCGTCTGCGGCGACGTCGGCTTCGGCAAGACGGAAGTGGCGCTGCGCGCCGCGTTCATCGCCGTCATGGGCGGCAAGCAGGTGGCCATCCTGGCGCCCACCACCCTGCTGGCCGAGCAGCATGCGCAAACCTTCGCCGACCGCTTCGCCGACTGGCCCGTGCGCATCGCGGAATTGTCGCGCTTCCGCAGCGGCAAAGAGATCACGCAGGCGTTCAAGGGCATGGCCGACGGCACCATCGACATCGTCATCGGCACCCATAAACTGCTGTCGGACGACGTGAAATTCACGCGCCTGGGCCTCGTCATCATCGACGAGGAACACAGGTTCGGCGTGCGCCAGAAGGAAGCATTGAAAGCCTTGCGTGCGGAAGTGGACGTGCTGACCCTGACGGCCACGCCGATCCCCCGTACCCTGGGCATGGCCCTGGAAGGCTTGCGCGACTTTTCCATCATCGCCACGGCGCCGCAAAAGCGCCTGGCCATCAAGACTTTTGTCCGCAGCGAAGGCGAAGCCATCATCCGCGAAGCGTGCCTGCGCGAACTCAAACGCGGTGGCCAGATCTACTTCCTGCACAACGAAGTGGAAACCATCCAGAACCGCCTGGCCATGCTGACGGAACTGCTGCCAGAGGCGCGCATCGCCGTGGCGCATGGCCAGATGCACGAGCGCGACCTGGAAAAAGTCATGCGCGACTTCGTCGCCCAGCGTTTCAACATCCTGCTGTGCACGACGATCATCGAGACCGGTATCGACGTGCCGACGGCGAACACCATCATCATGCACCGTGCCGACAAGTTCGGCCTGGCGCAGCTGCACCAGCTGCGCGGCCGTGTGGGACGCTCGCATCACCAGGCCTACGCCTATTTGCTCGTGCACGACGTGCAGGGTCTTACCAAACTGGCGCAGCGCCGCCTGGACGCCATCCAGCAGATGGAAGAACTTGGCAGCGGCTTTTACCTGGCCATGCACGACCTGGAAATCCGCGGCGCCGGCGAAGTGCTGGGCGAGAGCCAGTCGGGCGAGATGACGGAAATCGGCTTCCAGCTGTATTCGGACATGCTCAACGAAGCCGTGCGCTCGCTGAAAGCGGGCAAGGAGCCGGACCTGGCCGCGCCGCTGGCGTCGACCACCGAGATCAACCTGCACGTGCCTGCCCTGCTGCCGGCGGACTTCTGCGGCGACGTGCACGAGCGCCTGTCGATCTACAAGCGCCTGGCCAACTGCGCCACGCAAGAGAAGATCGACGATATCCAGGAGGAGCTGATCGACCGCTTCGGCAAGCTGCCCGACGCCGTCAAGGCCCTGGTCGAGACGCACCGGCTGCGCATCGCAGCGAAAACCGTGGGCATCGTCAAGATCGATGTGCATGGCGAGGCGGCCACCCTGCAATTCATGGCCAAGCCACCGATCGACCCGATGCGCATCATCGACCTGATCCAGAAAAACCGCCATATCAAGCTGCATGGCCAGGACAAGCTGAAAATCACGGCCGCCATGCCGGACCTGGCCGCGCGCGTGACGCAGATCAAGACCACCATCAAGCAATTGACGGTGTAGACCATTTCGATAATTTATGCAGGACTGCCCCATGACCAATACCAAGACCATCACCATGAATCTGATCCTGCAGGGCCTGGACGGCGATAGCGCCCGCCTCGAACGCATCGCTGCGCTGGCCGCGCCGACGTCCGTCACGCGCCTCGGTCCGAACGCCGTGCGCTGCGAACAGATCGCCTATTCGCCCGCGCTGCGCCCCACGATCGAAGTGGCGGCCCAGGCGGCGCAGCTGGACGCCACCTACATGATGGGACAGCGTGAACTCAGCGAATTCAAGCTCGTGGCGATGGACATGGATTCGACCCTGATCACCATAGAGTGCATCGATGAAATCGCCGACATGCAGGGCCTGAAACCGCAGGTGGCGGCCATCACGGAAGCGGCCATGCGCGGGGAACTCGATTTTGCGGCCAGCCTGAAACAGCGCGTGGCTCTGCTCGAAGGCCTCGATGCATCGGCCCTGCAGCGCGTCTACGACGAGCGTTTGAAACTGTCGCCGGGCGCGGAAGCCATGCTGACGGCCGTGCAAAAGGCCGGCCTGAAAACCCTGCTGGTGTCGGGCGGCTTTACCTTCTTCACCGAACGCCTGAAGGAACGCCTGGGCCTCGACTACACGCATGCGAACGCACTGGAAATCATCGACGGCAAGCTGACGGGCAAAGTCCTGGGCGGCATCGTCGACGCCGAGGAAAAACAGCGCACGGTGGAGCGCGTGTGTGCGGAACTGGGCATTACGCCATCGCAGGCCATCGTCATGGGCGACGGCGCCAACGATTTGAAGATGATGGGCATCGCCGGCCTGTCCGTGGCTTTCCGCGCCAAGCCCGTGGTGCGCTCGCAGGCCGACGTGGCGCTGAACTTTGTCGGACTCGATGGTTTGCTCAACGTCTTGAGCTGAGCCGGCGCCAGCTTAGCGCTATCTGGCGGGCGGTGCGCGCACGGCGGCACAAATTTGCTATATTGCAAACTTGTGATCATCCCGCCAGCCCATCGTGAAAGAACACCGCATGCCGCCACCGCTGCCAGAAGAAATACAACGCCACCTCGATATATTCGTCGCCGCCGCGCAAACGGCCTTCGGCGCCGACCTGGCCGCCGCCGTGCTGTTTGGCTCGGCCGCCGATGGCCAGCTGCGCGCCACCTCCGACGTCAACCTGCTGTTGCTGCTCAAGCGCTTTACGCCACAGGCGGCCGATGCGCTGCGCGGCCCCTTGCGCCTGGCGCACGCCGCCATCGATTTGCAGGTGATGTTCCTGCTCGAAAACGAATTGCCGCAGGCCGCCGACGCTTTCGCCGTCAAGTTCGCCGACATCATCGCGCGCCACCAGGTGCTGCATGGCGTAGACCCTTTCGCCAGCCTGCACACGAGCCGCGACGCCGTGCTGCGCCGCCTGCGGCAAGTGCTGCTGAACCAGCAGCTGCGCATGCGCGAACGGTATATGCTATTGAGCCTGAATGAAGAACAGCTGGGCGGCGCCATCGCCGACGCGGCCGGCCCGCTGCGTTCGGCGGCGGCCTCGCTGGCGCAGCTCGAGGGCAAGTCTGCACAATCCGGCAAGCAGGCGCTCGAAGCGTTTGTCGACCAGCTGGGCGACCCGGCCCTGCACGCGGCTTTGTACACCATGTCGGCCGCGCGCGAAACGGCGCGCCTGGCGCCGGGGCAGGCCCTGCCCGCCTTTACGGGCTTGATGGCGATTACCGAACGCCTGCGCGAACACGCGGAGCAGATGCGGTGAACGGCTACAATCCTTTTGACTGGAGCGGGCCATCGTTCCTGCTGGCCTACCTGATCTTCGGCACGCTCGTGTACTACCTGGCGCGCGAGCTGCTGATCCGCCAGGAGCTGCGCAATCCGCACGCCCAGCTGTCGCTGGCCGATGATCCCTACCGCATTGCTTTTTTGCGCGGCGGCGCGCTCGAAGCCGTGAAGATCGCCGCCATCGTGCTGGTCGACCGCGGCTTGCTGCGCGCCGACGGCCCGCTGCTGGAAACGGCCAGCGCCGACAGCCTGCGCTTTGCCAGCCACGACATCGAACGCGACGTGCTGCGGCTGTACCTGGGGCGCCAGGGCCACAGCAAGGAACTGGCCGTGCAGGCCGACATGCTGCCATCGTGCCGCGCCTACCAGGAGACGTTGACGCGGCAGGAATTGCTGGTCGGCCCGCCGCTGCTGCGCCGGCGCGAACGCATCACCTGGGTCGCGCACTGGCTGCTGCTGACGGTGGCCGGCGTCAAGGCCGTCATCGCCATCAGCCGCCAGCACTACAATCTGCTGTTCCTGGCGGTCCTGCTGGCGATTTTTCTCCTCATGCTGCGCGGCTTGCGCACCCAGGCGACCAGCTGGAGCGCGCAGCGGCTGCTGACCGACCTGCGCATGCTGTTCGGCCGCCTGAACATGCGCTCGGCGCGCCTGCAGGCGGGCAGCAGCAGTGCCGACATGGCCCTGCTGGCCGCCATCTTCGGTATCGGTGCCCTGCCCTTGTCCGTGTACGCCTATGTCGCCGAGCTGTATCCGGCGCCGCGGCAAAATGGCGGTGGCGACTCCTCGTCCAGCAGCACGGGCGACTCGGGCGACTCGTCATCGGGCGGCGGCGGTGACGGCGGCGGCAGCGGCTGTGGCGGTTGCGGCGGTGGCGGCGGCTGTGGCAGTTAGCCAGGACGCCACGCGCGACCGCGTCGGCCTGGGCTGGCGCGGCGAACTGGCTGCCAGCATCCTGTCCAACCTGGCGCGGATCGACGTGCTGGAAGTGATCGCCGACGATTATTACGGCGCCTCGCGCGCCGGCATTTCGGCCTTGCGCAGCCTGGCGCGCCAGGTGCCGGTCAGCCTGCATGGCGTGGGCATGGGGCTGGCCTCGACGATTGCAGCCGACCCGCGCCGCCTGCATGCGATGGCGCGCCTGATGCAAGCGGTGCAGGCGGAATCGTGGTCCGAGCACCTGAGTTTCGTGCGTGCCGGCGGCATCGAGATCGGCCACCTGGCGGCGCCGCCGCGCACGCCGCACAGCGCCGCGGGCACGATTGCCAATATCGCGCTGGCCACGCGCATCGTCGGCAGCGCGCCGCTGATGGAAAACATCGCCACCCTGGTCCAGCCGCCTGCCAGCACCATGGACGAAGCCGAGTGGGTGGCGCAGATTATCCACGGCGCGCAAGTGCCGCTGCTGCTCGACCTGCACAACCTGTATGCGAATGCCGTGAATGCCGTGAATGCCGGCGAGGCGCCGCAGGCACTGCTGTTGCGCCTGCCCCTGGACAGGGTCGGCGCCGTGCACCTGAGCGGCGGCCACTGGATCGCTGCGCCGGGCGGCGGCCAGCGCTTGCTGGACGACCATCTGCACGACGTGCCGCCCGAAGTCTTCGATCTGTTGACCGTGCTGGCGCGCCATGCGCCGCAACCGTTGACGGTGATCGTCGAACGAGACGGCAATTACCCGTCGTTCGAGCATGTGCTGGGCCAGCTGGAATTGGCGCGCGCGGCCTTGCGCGCGGGGCGCAGCGCATGAGTTCCCCCGCACTGGAAACCTTGCTGGCAAGGCTGTACACGGACGACGCCTTGCGTGCCGCCTTCCTGTTTGAGCCACTTGCGCAAGCCTTGCAGCATGGCTTGTCGCAGCAGGAAGCGGAGGCGATGGCCGCAATGGACGGCATCGGCCTGCAGATGGCAGCAGCGAGCTACCGCGCCAAGCGCGCCGGGCGCGGTGGCCAGACGAAACCAGCGCAACGCTGGTGGCGCCGGCTGCTGCAAATGTGGCGCTAAGCGCCCGCTACAGCTGCCACATACGCAGCGGCAGCAAGCCCCACCAAGCCAGCACCAGCAGCAGTTGCAAGGCAGCCAGCAAGGCCACCCAATCCCATTTCGCCAGCGAACCCGCCTCGGCCGCCGTGCCGCGGCTGCGCCAGCAGCGGCCCAAACCGAACGCCGTCGCCAGCGGCAGCGCGCCCGTCGTCAATGCCAGCAACACGCTGGCGATGGTGACGTCGCCCAGGCGCAGGTAGGACTGGAAATAGAAAAACGGCAGCGGCAAGAGCAGCGCCAGCATGGCCAGCAAAGGCGCGAACAGATGGTCGCCCCGTTCCAGGCTGCGCCGCGCGGCGCGCCACACGCCCACCAGCAGCACGTACAGCAAGCCGGCCGCCCCGAGGGCCAGGCTGCCCCACAGCACCAGCATGCGCAGCATCGACGCGCGCTCATAGCTGCGCAAGCCGTCGCTGAGCACATGCTTGCCATCCTCCTGCATCAGCACGTGCGATGGCGTGCTGCGGTCGCTGGCGCGGAACAGCAGGCCGCCCACCGGCTCCAGTTCCTTCGGTTCGCCCTGGAACGGGATCAGGAACAGCGACTCGCCATCCCATTTAAGGCGAGTAAAGCCGAAGACGGCGTCGACCCAGGCCATGCTGGCCATGGGGCTGGGCGACGGCACGTAGACGCCCTGCCAGTTTTCCACCGTGGGCGCGGGCGTGCCGCGCGGGGCCGGCGCGCGCAGCGGCAGTTCCAGGTCGCGCAGCAGCAGGCGGTTGAAGCGTTCATAGTCGGCCTGCTCCGCATCCGTATTGAAGGCCACGAAGAATGCGCTGTCCTGTTCCGGGTAGATGCACAGCATGGCGCGAAAACCGACAGTCGTGCCGGGATGGCAGGCACCCACCACGTTATGGCGGTCGCGTACGGCCAGCGCCAGGCCGTGACCCGTTGCCAGGCCCGCCTGCGCCGCATCCGTGCCGGCCGGTTCGGACAAGGCGCCCATCAGCGCCAGGTCGATGAACTGCGTGCCCTGCAGCTTGCCATCGCCCATCAGGAACTGCGCCAGCTTGCCCATGTCGGCCGCTGTAGTGGTAAATTGCGCGGCCGGACGCAAATACTGGGGCACGGCCGGCTGCGCCACGCCATGTTCGAAGTGGCCCATGGCCAGACGCGGGTCCGCATGCGATCCCGCCTGGGTGCTCATTTGCGTAACATAGGCAAACGTGCTGTCCGCCATGCCCAGCGGTTGCAGCAGCTGCGCATCGAGGTAGCGTTCATAGGGCTGGCCCGTGACCTTCTCGATCACCATGCCCAGCAAGCCATAGCCCATGTTCGAGTACGCATAGCGGCTGCCGGGCCGCGCGCGCACGCGCAGCAGATTGCGCCCACCGTCAAAGCCCTCGGCCAGCGGCGTCTCCGGCGCCGGGTTCAGGCTGAAGGCCTGCCAGAAGCGCACGTTATCGAGGCCCGACGTATGCGCGAGCAGGTGGCGGATGCGCACGGGGTCGCTGGCCTGCCACGGATTTTTCAGCGCCAGTTCCGGCAGCACCTGCTGCAATGGCGTGTCGAGCGTGAGCTTGTCTTCGCTGACCAGGCGCAAGACGCCCAGCGCCAGCGCCACCTTGCCCACGGAGCCCACCTGCATGCGCGTGTCGGTCTGCATCGGTATATTCTTGGCGGCATCGCGCAAGCCGGACGCGCCGACTTTGACTATTCCGTCAGGCAAGACTTCACTCCAGACGGCGCCCGCCAGGCCCTCGTCCTTCAAGCCGGCGGCGAACTCCGCCTCCAGGGTGGGGCCGGCCGCATGGGCAGCCGTGACACACAGCAGCAAGGCTGGCACGGCGCGCTGCAGCCATGACCTCGCGCGCGCGGCCACGGTAAGATATCGATCTCGTTTCAACAATGTATTCTGCCTTTTTCCATGGACTGCGCTGCTGCGCCGCTTTGCTTGTTACAATTAAAAATTGAGCAACGACGGGAGCTTTCATGTCACAAGATATTATTTTGGATACCCAACTCCAGCAGACCAAAAACCTGGCCTGGTGGTTGTACCTGATACATGGCGCCAGCTTCGTGTTTTCGCTGGGCGCGTTTTCCTTCATTCCGCTCATCATCAATTACGTGAAGCGGGACGAGGCGGCCGGGACCTTCGTGTACAGCCATCACAGCTGGATGATCCGTTCCTTCTGGTGGTATGTGGCCTGGGTCGTCGTCGGCGCCATCCTGTGGGTCACGCTGATCGGCATTCCGCTGGCCATCATCGTGTGGGGCGTGGCCTGGCTGTGGAAAGCGTACCGCCTGCTGCGCGGCTTCCTCGACCTGAACAACAACAAGCCCGTGCCCATGTAACAAGTGCTTCGCGGCAAGCCAACGGCTTGCCGCCGCCTACATCGCCGCGAACGCCCGTTCGATATCGGCGATCAAGTCCTGCGGATCTTCCAGCCCCACGTTCAGGCGCACCAGCTGTCCCGGCAACTGCCAGCCCTTGCGCATGGCGGCGATGCGGTACGGCATCACCAGGCTGTTCGCACCACCCCAGCTGTAGCCAATCTTGAACAACTGCAAGGCATCGACGAAACGGTCCGTCTGCGCCTCCGTGTAGCGGGCATCGAACAGCACGGAAAACAGGCCGCCCGCGCCCGTGAAATCGCGCTGCCAGATGGCGTGGCCCGGGCAATCGGCGAACGCTGGATGCAGCACCGTGGCGATCTCGCCGCGCCCCTTGAGCCAGGCGGCCACCGTGCGCGCGCCCGCGTCGTGCGCGTCGAAGCGCAGCTTCATGGTGGGCAAGCCGCGCAGCACCAGATAGGCATCGTCCGCCCCCACGCCCATGCCCAGACGCATGTGCGCCTGCGCCAGGCGGTCATGCAGCGTCCGCTCGCGCGTAATGAGCGCCCCCATCAGTACGTCGGAGCCGCCCGACTGGTATTTCGTCAGCGCCTGCATGATGATGTCCACGCCCAGGTCGAAACCGCGCAGGGCCAGGCCCGCCGACCAGGTGTTGTCCAGGGCCACCAGCACGCCGCGCGCATGGGCGGCCGCGCAGATGGTGGGCAAGTCCGGCACTTCCATCGTCACGGAACCTGGCGCTTCGGTCCAGATCAGTTTGGTGTTTGGCTGGATCAGGGCGGCGATGCCTGCGCCGATCAGCGGATCGTAATAGCGGGCCGTGATGCCGAAGTCCTGCGCCAGCCAGCGTCCCAGTTCGCGGTTCGGGTTGTATATATTTTCCGGCAATAAAACGTCATCACCCGTTTTCAACAAGGCAAAATCCGCCATGGCGATGGCCGCCAGGCCCGACGGCGCCAGCAGGCAGTATTGTCCCCCTTCGATTTCGGCCAGCCGCGCTTCCAGGGTGAACGTGGTGGGCGTGCCGTGCAAGCCGTAGGTGTAGGCGTTCTTCTCTTTCCAGTCGCCCGAGCGCATGGCCGCGACGTCCTTGAACAGCACGGTGGACGCATGGTGGATGGCGTTCGGAAACGCGGCAAAGCCTTGCGGCGCCTGGTAATCGCTGTGGATCAGCGCGGTTTGCGGAGATTTGGGTGTGGTCATGGCGTCGGGAAATAAAAAAAGGCGGATCAGCCTGTGCTGGTCCGCCTTGATTGTAAGGGCTTTACGCCCTGCACGCCGTACGACTGTTACACCTGCTTACTCGGCAGCGCCCCACAGGTCATGCGCGTCGGCTGAGGTGATCGTCACATCGACGAATTGACCGACCGCCAGCTTGCGGTGCGGCTCGAATGGCGGCTTCACATACACGACGCCATCGATTTCCGGCGCGTCGGCGGACGAGCGGCCCACGCCGCCGGAGCGGGTGACTTCATCGATCAGCACGCGCACGGTCTTGCCGACCTTCGCTTGCAGGCGTTTCTTGGAAATTTCTTCCTGCAGCAGCATGACGCGGCCGCGGCGCTCTTCACGCAGCTCTTCCGGCACGGGGTTGGCGATGGCGTTGGCGGTCGCGCCTTCGACAGGCGAATAGGCGAAGCAGCCGAGGCGGTCGATCTGCGCTTCCTTGAGGAAGTCCAGCAGATACTCGAATTCCGCTTCCGTTTCACCTGGGAAACCGGCGATGAAGGTCGAGCGGATGGTCAGGTCCGGGTTGATGGCGCGCCAGGCCTGGATGCGGTCGAGGTTTTTCTCGCCGCTGGCCGGACGCTTCATGCGTTTCAGCACGTCAGGGTGCGCATGCTGCATCGGAATATCGAGGTAAGGCAGGATGTGGCCGCCGCTCATCATCGGGATGATCTGGTCCACGTGCGGGTACGGATACACATAGTGCAAGCGCACCCAGGCGCCGTAGGACTTGGCCAGCTCGCCCAGCGCTTCCGTCAGCTGCGTCATGTGGGTTTTCACGGGACGGCCATTCCAGAAGCCGGAACGGAATTTCACGTCCACGCCATACGCCGAGGTGTCTTGCGAAATGACCAGCAATTCCTTGACGCCGGACTTGAACAGGTTTTCCGCTTCGATCATCAGTTCGCCGATCGGACGCGAGACGAGGTCGCCGCGCATGGACGGGATGATGCAGAAGCTGCAGCGGTGGTTGCAGCCTTCGGAAATTTTCAGGTAGGCGTAGTGCTTCGGCGTCAGCTTGACGCCTTGCGGCGGCACCAGGTCGAGGAATGGCGCATGCGGCTTCGGCAGGTGCAAGTGGACGGAATCCATCACTTCGGCCAAGGCGTGCGGGCCCGTGACGGACAGCACTTTCGGGTGCACCTTCATGATGATGTCGTCGCCGGCAGCATCTTTCTTGGCGCCCAGGCAACCGGTGACGATCACTTTACCGTTTTCAGCCAGCGCTTCGCCGATGGCGTCGAGCGACTCTTGTACGGCGGCATCGATAAAACCGCAGGTATTGACGATCACCAGATCGGCGCCAGCGTAGGATTTCGCCGTTTCGTAGCCTTCGGCGCGCAGTTGGGTCAGGATTTGTTCGGAGTCGACCAGCGCTTTCGGGCAGCCGAGCGAGACAAAGCCCACTTTCGGCGCCGCACCTGGCATGGCCAGCATGGCCTCGGGCTGGGCGGAAGGAACAGGAATACGGTGAATTTCAGACATAGTTGGCAGCTAGTAAAATGATGAGGCGAATCGGCTATTGTACCCCGAGCCGCCCCTTGCTGGCAGAACTATGCTGTTTTGATGACGCCGATACAACTCACGGGCGATCAAATCGCCCGGTGAGCGTGTGGCATAGACTATTTCTTGTCCGTTGGCGGGACAGGCGGAACAAACGGGAACGTGCCGAACAGATTCTTGCTCTGGCTCTGCATCTGCTCCTGCATCTGCACGAACAGGCTCTTGCTCTGGTCGATGTAGTTGTTCATCATGCCTTGCATCATCGGGCCCTGGACATTCATGAACTGGGTCCACATTTCAGGGCTGAATGGCTTGCCTTCGAAGCTGCCGGCCGAGGTGCCCGTGAATTTGTGCTGGATATCGGTGAACGCTTGCACGTTCTTTTCCAGGTAGGATCCCATCATGCCCTGCATGGCGTGGCCATAGTAGCGGATGATCTGCGACAACACGCTGCTCGAGAACATCGGTGCGCCGTTCGCTTCCTCTTCCAGAATGATTTGCAGCAAGATGCTGCGCGTCAAATCTTCATTGGATTTGGCATCGACGACGGTAAACACCTCATTGTCCAACACCAGCTGCTTGACGTCCGTCAAGGTGATGTAGGAACTGGTTTGCGTGTCATACAGACGGCGGTTGGGATATTTTTTAATCAGGCGGTCTATACTTTTTTTTGCACTACTCATCACAAGTTCCACTTATTGCGCCGCAGCGCATACTGAGTTGATTCGAAAAAAAAGCGAACCAGGGTCCGCTTTCGCACCTGCCTACTTTTTGCATTATAGAGTGGAAAACAACTCCATTGCACATCAGGGTAGTAGATTCCCGCATTTATTGCAACGCAACTAAAAGTAGATTCCTGACAAGACCGGAGATTACGCCGGTCTTGCCAGCAAAAACGCTTTGTGAATTAATCCGCTCTGACTTTAACATACCGGCCCGGCGCCGCCTCGATAGCCGCGTGGCGCTTGTTGCCTGGCTTGCCTGGTGCCTTCACCTGGGTGCCGCCGTGTTCGGCAAGGAAGGCCGCCCATTCGGGCCACCAGCTGCCCACGTGTTCGGTCGCGCCTTCCATCCATTGCTCGGCGGTCAAGGGCTTGGCTTTCGCCGTGCGTGGCTTGTCATTGCTCCAGTAGCTGCGCTTTTTCTTCGAGGCAGGATTGATCACGCCGGCGATATGGCCCGAGGCACCGAGGATAAAGCGGTTGGCTTTCGGTTTTTTCGGATTCAGCAAGGCCGTGCTGGCGTAGGCCGCGCCCCAGGGCACGATATGGTCTTCGCGCGAACCGTAGATGAAAGCGGGCGCGTCGATGCTGCTCAGGTCGACCTTTTCCCCGGCCACCGTCAGCTTGCCCGGCACTTTCAGGCTGTTTTCCAGGTAAGTGTTGCGCAGATACCAGCAGAACATGGGGCCTGGCAAGCCCGTGCCGTCACCGTTCCAGTACAGCAGGTCGAACGCGGGCGGCTCCTTGCCCTTCAGGTAATTCGACTGCACGTAGTTCCACACGAGGTCGTTCGGCCGCAGGCTCGAGAAAGTGCTGCCCAGGTCGCGGCCCGTCATCAGGCCGCCCTTGGCCAGAGACTGCTCGCGCAGCGCCACTTGTGGCTCGTCGATAAAGACGTCGAGCGCGCCCGTATCGCAGAAATCGAGGAAAGTGGTCAGCAGTGTCAGGCTGGCGGCCGGATTCTCGCCGCGCGCCTTGAGCACGGCCAGCGCCGTCGAGACGATGGTGCCGCCCACGCAAAAGCCGAACATATTGAGCTTGTCCTGGCCGGAGATTTCCTGCGTCACCTTGATCGCCTCGATCACGCCTTGCTCGACGTAATCGTCCCACGTCAGGTGCTGCATGCTCATGTCGGGATTGCGCCAGGACATCAGAAACACGGTATTGCCCTGCTCCACTGCGTAGCGCACGAGCGAGTTTTCCGGCTGCAAGTCAAGGATATAGAATTTATTGATGCACGGCGGCACCATCAACAGCGGCCGCTGGTGTACCGTGGCCGTCGTCGGCGTGTACTGGATCAGCTGGAACAAGGCGTTTTCAAACACCACCGTGCCCGGCGTGGTAGCCACGTTGCGGCCCACTTCGAAGGCCGATTCGTCGGACTGCGAAATGCGGCCCTTCTGCATGTCGGCCAGCATATTGCTCAAGCCCTTGGTCAGGCTTTCGCCCTTGGTCTCGATCAGGGTTTGCTGGGCGTCGGGATTGGTGGCAAGAAAGTTGGCCGGCGACATGGCATCGACGATTTGCTGCACGGCAAACGCAATCTTTTGCTTCTGGTGCGGCGTCGCTTCCACGGCATCGGCCATGGCGCTGAGAAACTCCGCATTGAGCAGGTAGGCGGCCGCATTGAAGGCCGACAAAGGGCTGGCGTGCCAGGCGGGCGCGGCGAAGCGGCGGTCTTTCAATTCCGGCGCCTTGCCGGCCATAAAGTCGGCCCACAAGCCCGTCAGCTTGGCTACGTAGGCGTTTTTCAGTTGCTCGATCGCTTCCGGCTTGATGCTGGCGCCCGCATCCTGCAAAATGCCGGCAATCGGATTGCCCTGGGGCTGCGGTACCATGTTGAACCACGTCTTCCACTGCTCAGGATTGCTGATCTGCGCCATCCATTCTTTGGTCATCATTTGAGGATCGGGCATATTCATAGGTATATGTAAATCCATTCAAGAATTAATAAATAATTACTTCCGGGCCACCTGCATGCAAACTTTTACTGACTGGCAATACCAATGATGCTCATGACCGCTGTTGCCTGGATCTATGTCGTTGGCCTCATGGCGCTGACGGAACCGTCCATCGTCGCCGGGGTGATGACCTTCGTGCTGTACTGCGTCATCCCGCTGTCCATCCTATTCTATCTGACAGGCTCGCGGCGACGCAAACGCAAGGCCGTGCGCATCGCGGAACAGAAGGCGCGTGCCCAAGCATCAGCAGACGATAAAACAAAAACGGCAGACACATAAGTGTCTGCCGTGCAGATTATTTGCGCCAGATCAAGCTGGCCTGTCTTCCCGTGACGCCATCGCGCCGGTACGAGTAAAACTGCGCCGCATCGCTGACGGTGCAATATTCCCCGCCTGCCACTTGCGCCAGGCCATCGCGCAGCAGCATGGTGCGCGCCAGTGCATAGATGTCGGCCAGGTATTTGCCCGGCTTGCCAGCGATGGCGACGAAGGCGGCGCTCAGTACTTGCCGTTCAACATCATCACGCGCGCCATCGCGGAACGCTTGCAGCACGTCCTGACCCACTTCGAATTGCTGCGGACCAATGGCCGGCCCCAGCCAGGCGAGGATGTCCGTCGCGCCCTGCGCCCGCATGGCTGCAACCGTGCGCTGCAAGACGCCGCTGGCCAGGCCGCGCCAGCCCGCGTGGGCCGCACCGACGACGAAGCCATCGGTCGAACAGAACAGTACCGGCAGGCAATCGGCCGTCATCACCACGCACACGGCGCCAGGCAAGGCGGCGATACTGGCGTCGGCGTCCGGCACATGGCCGTCCAGCTTGCCAGCATCGGCCACGGCCACGCCATGCACCTGCGACAGCCAGGCCGGCTCGGCAGGCAATATGGCACCCAGCCGCGCGCGGTTGGCCGCCACGTGCGCGGGATCGTCGCCCACGTGCGTGCCCAGGTTCAAGCCGCCGCCGCCCTGCCCGTCACCGTACGGCCCTTCACTGACACCGCCCGCGCGCACGGTCGCCAGCGCGCCCACGTTCGCGGGCAAGCCGGGCCAATCGGGCATAAGGCAAGGCAACGGCGACGTCATCAAACCTGTTCCGGCTCGGGAATACCGGCGGTAGCGATCAGCTCGGCGAAATCATCGGCCAGCGGCACGATCCACTCGCACGCTTCCAGGGTGCCCGGATGCACGAGGCCCAGGCGGCGCGCCTGCAATGCCTGGCGCGAGAAGACAGACACCAGGTGCTGCTTGCCGTACACGTAGTCGCCGACCAGCGCGAATCCCAGATGCTGCATGTGCACGCGGATCTGGTGCGTGCGGCCTGTTTCCAGGCGGCATTGCATCAGGCTCACGGGACGGCGGTCGAGTTCGCCGCTGCCGATCAATTCATAGTGCGTGATGGCGGGCTTGGCGGTAAAGTTTTCCGAGACGGCCATCTTGACCCGGTCACGCGGGTGGCGCGCGATCGATGCATCGATGGTGCCCGCCATTTTCGGCGTGCCCCACACGAGCGCGAAATATTCGCGCTTGACGGTGCGCGCCTGCAACTGGCGCACGAGATCCGTTTGTGAAGCGAGTGTCTTGCCGACGACCATCAGGCCGCTCGTATCCTTGTCCAGGCGGTGCACGATACCGGCGCGCGGCACGCCAGCCAGCTGCGGACAGTGGTGCAGCAAGCCGTTGAGCAAGGTGCCCGACCAGTTGCCGGGGCCCGGATGCACGACCAGTCCGGCCGGTTTGTTGATGACGATGATATGCTCATCTTCGTGCACGATGTTCAATTCCATCGCTTCCGGCTTAAAAGCCTCGTCTTCCGGCGCGCTTTGCGGCAGAATGACGATCTTTTCGTCGCCATAGGCGGTCATGTTGCGTTTGGCAACTTTTCCATCGACGGTCACGAAACCGGCTTCCAGCCACAATTGCAAGCGGCTGCGCGAGTATTGCGGCACCAGCTTGGAGATGACTTTATCGAGGCGGTGGCCGCAGGCGTCCGGCGTCAGTTCCAATGTAATCGGGGCCATTTCCTCGAAGACGTCGTCGGCGGCAAAATCGCCGTCAAACGCCTCTTCGGCAGCATGGTCAGAAAGGGAGTCAAACGCGGGGTCAGCCAAATTAGGCTTCGGAGTTAATATCACAGCATTCCCATCGGCTATAATCAGCCTATTGTAAAATCTTGGTTAAAACCTTCTTGCAAAACGTCATGCAAAAAAAATTATCGTTGGTAGTCGCTTCAGTCGTTCTGCTCGGCATGTCCGCTTGCAGCTTGTTGCCTGAAAAAGTGGATGAGACCAAAAACTGGTCCGTTACGAAATTATACTCGGAGGCGCGTGAAGAAATGGCCGGGCAGCACTATGAAGCTGCAATCGGCCTGTTCCAGAAGCTGGAGGCTAACTATCCTTTCGGCAACTATGCTCTGCAAGCGCAGATGGAGATCGCTTACGCGTATTATAAGTCGGGAGACCAGGCGCAGGCACTGGCTGCCGTCGAACGCTTCATCAAGTTGCATCCGAACCACGCCAATGTGGACTATATGTACTACTTGCGGGGCCTGATCAGCTTTAACGACCAGATCAGCTTCCTGAACTTCCTGTACGAGCAAGATCCGACCGAGCGCGATCCGAAAGCCACGCGCGAAGCGTTTGCCGCCTTCAAGCAACTGGTCGACAAGTTCCCGAATAGTAAATATGCGCCCGATTCGCTGGCCCGCATGAACTATTTGATCGATGCGATGGCGAAATACGAAGTGCACGTGGCGCGCTATTACTACCGCCGCGGCGCCTACCTGGCCGCCGCCAACCGCGCGCAAACGACGGTCAGCGACTTCCGTGCCTCGCCGGCCATCGAAGAAGCGCTGTTCATCATGTACCGCTCGTATGACAAGCTGGGCCTGACTGACCTGCGCGACGACGCCTTGCGCGTGCTGACCAAGAACTACCCGAACACGGCATTCCTCAGCCCGGAAGGGGTGAACAAGGAACGCAAGTGGTGGAAATTCTGGCAGTAAGCTGCAATAAAAAACCGGGCTAGCCCGGTTTTTTTACTTATTCGCCCACTTTGCGCCGGAACACCCAGCTCGTATCGTTTGATGCTTCCGGCACATACGCGTAACCATCGACGTCGAACTGCTTCAGCTGCTCGGGATCGCGGATCTGGTTGACGGCCGCATAGCGGGCCAGCATGCCGCGCGCGCGCTTGGCGTAGAACGAGATGATTTTATATTTGCCATTCTTCCAGTCCTCAAACACGGGCGCGATGACGGGCACATCCAGCTGGCGCGGCTTGACGGATTTAAAATATTCTTCGGAAGCAAGATTGACCAGCACTTTCGCGCCCTGCTCCCTGGCTGTACGGTTCAGGCCGTTGGTGATGGTGTCGCCCCAGAACGCATACAAATCCTTGCCGCGCGCGGTCGACAGCCGCGTGCCCATTTCCAGGCGGTGCGGGTGGATCAGGTCCAGCGGGCGCAGCAAGCCGTACAGGCCCGACAGGATGCGCACGCGCGACTGGGCATAGTCGAGCTGGGCCGGCTGCAGACTGCGCGCCTCGAAACCGGCATACACGTCGCCATTGAAGGCCATGATGGCCTGGCGCGCGTCATCAAGCTGGGGTGTCCAGGACGCGTAGCGGGCCACGTTCAGGGCCGACAAGGCGTCGGAAATGCCCATCAGGCTGCCCACTTCGGCGGGCGAAAACTGGCGCATGCGGGCGATGAGCTGGGCGGAATGGTCGAGAAAATCGGGAGTGCTGTGCAACGAGGTTGTTGGCGGCGTCTCCAGGTCGAGACTCTTGGCGGGCGAAAGCACGATCAACATAAATTATCACTACAGAATAGAATTGCCGACATGATACCTGCTCCACAAAAACTCGTCCTCGACACCAACGTTTGCCTCGACCTGTTCGTCTTCAACGACCCGCGCTGGGCGGGGCTGCTGGCGGCCATGGAAAGCGGCGCCGTACATGCCATCACGCGCGAAGATTGCCGCGCGGAATATCTGGTAGTGCTGCACTACAAACATCTGCCGCTCGATGAAGCGAGCCGCGCCGTTGCCGCCGCCCGCTTCGACGCCCACATCACGGTCGTGGCGCCGCCCGTCTCCGGCGTGCGCCTGCCCGTCTGCACGGACAAGGATGACCAGAAATTCCTCGAACTGGCGCGCGACGCCAACGCCGACATCCTGATCACCAAGGACAAGGCGCTGCTGAAACTGGCCCGCAAGACGGCCAAGGCCGGCATGTTCAAGATCATGGTGCCGGAAGGCTGGGCATTGCCGGGCTGAGCCTTTAAAGCACCGTACGCAACGGGGCGCGCTGCGCTAGAATGGGACACGATTCCACTTTCCGCACCGCGCCCCTACCGTTCATGAACAGTCCGTCCCTGCCCTACACGACTCCCGCCCTGACCACCCGCTTGCCAGCTGTCGGCACCACCGTGTTTACCCGCATGTCCAGCCTGGCGGCCCAGCATGGCGCCGTCAACCTGGGCCAGGGCTTTCCCGACTTCGATTGCGCGCCTGAACTGGTCGACCGCGTCAGCGACGCCATGCGCGCCGGCCACAACCAGTATCCGATGATGACGGGCGCCGCGCCCTTGCGTGAAGCGATTGCCGCGAAGATCGCCAGCCTGTACGGCCACAGCTATGATGCCGGCACGGAAATCACCGTCACGGCCGGCGCCACGCAGGCGCTTACCACGGCCATCCTGTGCTGCGTGCACCCGGGCGACGAAGTCATCGTCATCGAACCGGCCTACGACAGCTATCTGCCCGCCATCGCGCTGGCCGGCGGCGTGCCCGTGCTCGTCTCCATGGAGGTGGGTGAGCACGGCTACAGCGTGCCGTGGGACAAGCTGGCCGCTGCCGTCAGCAGCAAGACGCGTTTGATCATCATCAACACGCCGCACAACCCGACGGGCACGATCTTGCGCCCCGCCGATGTGGCCGCGCTGGCCGACATCGTGCGCGGCACGCAAATCTTGATCCTGTCCGACGAAGTCTACGAACACATGGTGTACGACGGCGTGCCGCACGCCTCATTAAGCCGCAACCCGGAACTGGCGGCGCGCAGCTTCATCGTCTCCAGCTTCGGCAAGACGTATCACGTGACGGGCTGGAAGGTCGGCTATGTAGCCGCCCCGGCCGCACTGACGGCGGAGTTTCGCAAGGTGCACCAGTACAACGTCTTTACCGTCAACACGCCGATGCAGCACGGCCTGGCCGGCTACATGGCCGACCCGCAGCCCTACTTGGACTTGCCCGCGTTCTACCAGCGCAAGCGCGACTTGTTCCGCGATGGCCTGGCGGGCAGCCGCTTTACCCTGTTGCCAGCCGACGGCACGTATTTCCAGTGCGTGCGCTACGATGCCATTTCGCAAGAGAGCGAAGCGCAGTTCGCCGAATGGCTGACGACGCAAATCAAGGTGGCCGCCATTCCCGTGTCCGCGTTTTATGCGCAGGGCAAGGAGTCGGGCATCGTGCGCTTCTGCTTTGCCAAGAAAGACGAAACCTTGCGCCTGGCGCTCGAGCGCCTGCGCAGCATATAACCGAGCACTGAACATGGCTCCGCTGCGGCGGGGCAAAGGATGACAAGCATGGTACAGCGTCGCATCGACCCAGCCGATCTGGTTCCCGGCGAACCCCTGCCCTGGGATCTGTTTCTGGCTGACCACAGCGCCGGCCCGCAATTGCGCAAGGGACAGATCATCACGGATGGCGCGCAGCTGGGGCGGCTAATGCAGCTGGGCCTGTACGTGGGCGCGCCGGACCAGCCATCCGTCTTGCGCTTGCTCAACGAAGCGGCGCAGCGCCTGGAACGCTTGCTGCTGGCCTTGCGCAGCGAAAACAATGCCGAGCGCGACGTACGCGACATCGCCCGCGAACTGCTGCGCGCGCTCGAGCACGATGCCGATATCGCCCTGGCCAGCATCCTGCTCAACCAGATCGCCGGCAGCTACGCCGTGCGCCACTGTATCGAAACGGCCTTGCTGGCCATGCTGGTGGGCCGCAGCATGCACAAGTCCCACGATGAATTACTGTTGATCGGCGCGGCCGCGCTGACGATGAACGTGGGCATGCTGCGCCACCACGACAGTTTCCAGGACCGGCGCGGCCCCCTGAACGACGAAGAAATGCGCATCGTGCGCCAGCATCCACAGGAAAGCACGGAACTGTTGCGCTGCGCCGGCGTCGACGACGAGGAATGGCTGAGCTGTGTACTGCTGCACCATGAAAACGACGACGGCAGCGGCTACCCGCAGGGGCGCACGGCCGATGAAATCCTGCAAAATGCCAAGCTGATCGGCCTAGCCGACCGCTATTGCGCCCGCGTCTCGGCGCGCAACTACCGGCGCTCCATCGTGCCCGACCAGGCGCTGCAGCACATCTTCCTCGACCAGGGCGTACCTATCGATCCGCTGCTGGGAGAACAGTTCGTCAATCTGCTGGGCAAATATCCGCCTGGCACTCTGGTGCGCCTGCGCAGCGGCGAACTGGGCGTCGTCACGCAACGGGGCGCCGGCCAGGTCCACCCGCTCAGCGACCCGCTGGGCGCGCCGCTGGCCGCCGCCCAGCTATCGCAGATGACGCCGCGCGACACGGGCGACAGCCAGTTCGCCATCGTTTCCTCGCTGCATGAAGATGATGCGGGCGTGCGCTTCAGCATGCGGCATGTGTGGGGGGATGAAGCGCGGTTGTAGCGCTTATTGGCATGGGATCGCAATACGCGAATGCCTTGATGACAAGTTTCGCAGGCAGCCTGCAAAATTGATGATTCGAAGTGATCTTTACTATCTCAAAAGATTGCTATTCATCACTATTTCTCTTATTTTTATTTCAAAATAGTAATGAAGGGCGCTGTCTTCGCTGAACTGATTTTCCAGGACAACAACGTCGACATCTTTTTCAGGGAAATACATTTTGATTGATGCAAAGCCCAAGCCTTTTCCGGAGTGGCCGATGTACTTCATCGGCGTCTTGTCACTGACATAGACACCATAACCATAGCCATTTTTTTCAGCACCGAAAGCGACGTGCTGACTGGATATGTCATAATTTGTCATCAGCTTGTAGGTTTCCGGCTTTAAGATTTTCCCCTTATGAAGTTTTTCATCCCATGCATTCAAATCCCTTGCATTTGAAACAATGCCTCCAGCTGGGATAAAATCAACCCAGCCTTGCCCCTGAACCGGATGCACTTTCAATGCGAATACATTTTTCGAATTGACATAGCCATTGATAACGTTATTCTTCTTGCCTTCCTCATAGCAAAAACTATTGTCCATTGCCAGCTCTTTGAACAAGTCATTTGCCGCTTCGATATACTTTTTCCCGCTTACTTTTTCAAAAATATGTCCCAGCATGGCGTACGTTGTCACGCCGTATAAAAAATCCGTTCCGGGCAGGAAGCTCAGTGGCTGGTCAATCTCAGTGATTCCTGCCGAAAAGTTGAGCAGCTGATGCACGGTCACCTTGTCGGCCCACGCCTGCGGCAAATCAGGCAAGTATTTTCTAACGGGACTATGCAAGTCTATCCTGCCTTTTTCAACTTCCCGCAAAATCAGCGCTGCCGTGATCTGCTTGCTATTCGACATGATCCTGAAGTTATCGTCCAGCTTCAACGGCACCTTATTTTCAAAATCCGCATAACCATAGGCTTTTGAGTATATTGCTTTCCCATGTTGCGTGATGAGAATGACCCCATTGAAACTTCTTGGATTTGTTTCCTTGATCAAGCTGTCAATTTCAGCAGCGTAGTCACCCGACTTGTCCGCAGGTGAATGACTTTCAGCATGGGCATTGGCGAATACAGCGCTTGTCAATAGAAATGAAATCGCCAATATTTTCAGTGGCGAAGTCGCTTTTTTATCAGCATCAGAAGTTTTCATGGGGATATTGTCGTTTGGTTTACAACCTTCAACTGGGGAAATTATACCCCCGCCCACTGCGTGGCTGCGAATTCAAACGGCCAGCAACAGAACCGTCAGTTTGAAGACTTCAAATACTCGCGCAAGCCATGCGTCAGAATAAAGGGAAACACGCTCGCATGGTCTTCATCCTCGAACACGCGCAAGCGCGTCTTCAGGCCCGGGTACTTGTGCGATTTCAGCTTGCCATCGAACTCGCGCAGGTCGGCCAGCATGTCGGCCTCTTCCTCCAAACGCGAACGCTTCTTGCCCGCCGCCAGCTTTTCCAGGCCGCCGATGCCGAAGAACACGGATGCAGGCAAGTCCTTGTGGCTGGCCGCATATGCCTGCTCGCGGTCGAACATGACGCCGGCGTCGTACCACAGCGACGGGCTGCCGAGAATGTAGTGCTCGAAGGTGCGCGGTTCCGTCAGCAAAAATTGCAGACCCAGCAGGCTGCCGTAGGAATGGCCGATGAAGACCTTGCGCTGCATGTTGACGCGATAGTTACTGGCGATAAAGGGAAACACCTCGCCCGAGATGAACTGGCCATACGCCTTCGCTTCACCAAACGCTGGTTGCCGCCCCGGCATGTCCGAGCGGTAATCGTGCTTGCGCGGCGTGGTGGGCGTGTAGTCGCGGCGGCGGCTGTACACCCCGCCATCGCCGTTGGCGTACGACAGGCCGACCACCACGACTTCTTCCATCCCCGCATGCTTGTTCAGACGCTGCGCGATATTGCGCACGATGGGGAACGAGTAATTGGCATCCACGACGAACAGCACCGGATAGCGTTTATTTCCCTGCCGATAGGAATCGGGCAAGGCGACATATAGCTGATAGTCGCGTTTCAGGGCTTGCGCACGGATGTCGCGCACTTCCGTATTTTCCAGCACGTAGCTGGCTGGCGGGCTGGCGGGTGCGGCCAGGGCGCTGCTGGCCAGGCAGCACAGGACGACGAGCAGATTGCGAGGTTTCAAGCTGGTTTCTTTCATTGAGGTAAAAGTTACTTCGACACAGCCGCCGTCAGCTGCACCAATTTTCGCTCGACAAACGCCTGCAATTGCGGCGACAGGGTTTGCAAGCCCTTGGCCCGCTCGAACGCCTGGCGCGCCTGGGCTTGGTGGTTGTCCGCTTGCAAGGCGATGCCCAGGCCCATCCACCAGACGCTGTTGTCGGGCGCCGTCTGCAGGGCCTGCTGATACTGTTCCGATGCTTCGCGGTAGCGCTGTTCGCGCTGCAGCACGCCGGCCAGGAAGGCGCGGTATTCGCCGTTGTCGGCGGCGTACGGCAAGCTGCGCGTGAGGGTATCGAGGGCGGCCGCGCCGCCGTTGGCCTTGTCCAGCTGCAGACGGGCCAGCATCATCGCTTGCGCCGGCTGTTTCGGGTCCAATGCCAGGCTCAGCTGCAACTGGCGGGCCGCCTCGTCGGGGCGCTGCGCTTCGAGCAGCAGACGCACCAGGGTTTCGCGCGCGCCCTGGTGGCGCGGGTCCAGCTGCAGGGTCTGCTGCAAGGCCAGCATGGCGTCGGAGACGCGGCCATCCTGCAACTGGGCCAGCGCGCGCCGGTGTTCATTCTCCACGCGCTGCTGGGCAGTGACGTGCTTGCCGTCGATGATGCGCTCGCTGGCGGCCGGTGCGGGCGTTTTTACCACGGACGCAGCGGCAGGCTTGGCCGCTTTTTCCACGATGCGGCGCATTTCGGCGGGCCGCGCCTTGGCGGGCGCGGGAGCAACTTTCTCGGCCTGGAACACGGGTTCGGGTTCAAGCGCCACGACGGGCGCAACTGGTGCAGCCACCACGGGAGCCGGTGCAACGACAGGCACCGGCACTGGTAAGGGAGCCAGAACAGGCGTACTGGCCACATTGATCAGCACGGGCGGCACGGCCGGGCGCTTCAGGTAGACCCAGCCCAGGGCGATGGCGGCGGCCGTCAAGCCGGCAGCGCCGCCAAAGACCAGCGCGCGCGGCAGGCCCCGCTCGCGTTCGGGCACGGAGCGGATACCGGCCGCGTCGCCGCGTCCATCGGGGGTGCCGCGCGCATCGAGGTCTTGCAACATCTTGTTAATCAGGCTCATCTACAGGCTCATCTTCGTCATCGGTTCAATAAAGTCCAGCTCACGCCGCAAGCGGCGGCCAGCACGCCGGCGCCGGCCAGCCATGGCCAGGGCTTCTGCCAGAAGCGCGGCTTGCTGGCCAGGGTATCGCTGGCGGCCAGCGCCACGTGGCGCCCGCTGACCTGCTGCCGGCCTTCGCCATACGCCACCATCAGCGCCTTGTGCGCCATGATGTTGATCAGGCGCGGGATGCCGCCGGAAGCCTGGTACAGCTTGCGCACGCCGCCACGGCTGAACAGGCGCGCGCCATCGAAGCCGGCCACGCGCAGGCGGTGCGCCACATAGAAATCCACGTCGTCGCGCGACAGCGGACCCAGGTGGTAGTGAAAGGTGATGCGCTGCGCCAGCTGGCGGATTTCCGGCAGGGCCAGCTTGACATCGAGTTCCGGCTGGCCAAACAGCACGATTTGCAGCAGCTTGCGCTTTTCCGTTTCCAGATTCGTCAGCAGGCGCAGCGCTTCGAGGCTGTCGACGGGAATCGCCTGCGCTTCGTCCAGGCACAGCAGCACGCGCTTGCCTTGCGCCGCCAGGTTGAGCAGGCGCAGGTTGAGGGACTTGAGCAACTGATGCTGATCAGCATCTTTCTCCAGCAGCACATCGAGGTCGTCCGCCAGCGCCAGGATCAGCGAACGGGGCGGCAAGTTCGGATTCGGGATGTAGGCCGTGACGAAATCCGGCCCCAACGATTGCATGAACTTGCGGCAAAGAAAAGTCTTACCAGTCCCCACTTCGCCAGTGATCTTGATGAAGCCCTCGCCATTGCGCGCCGCCACCAGCAAGGTATTGAGCGCCTTTTGCGACTGCGGGCCGTTGAAGAAGAAACTGGTATCGGGCGTGAGGCCGAACGGCGCCTCGCGCAAGCCGAAATGGGCCTGGTACATTTAGCGCCGCTCCGACGGTCGGCGCGGGTCGAGCGCCTCGATGCGCTTGCCCGAATCGAGCAAGTCCTCGTTCCAGCTATTGGCGCCATCGACGATGGTCGGCTTGATCAGCACCACCAGCTCGCGCTTCTGGATCACCTGCCCCGTGTTGCGGAACAGCGCGCCCAGCACGGGAAGATCGCCCGCGCCCGGCACCTGCGAGCGGTCCGCCGTGGTGGCCTGGCGCATCAGGCCGCCGATGGCGACGATGCGGCCATCCTGGCTGCGCACCATGCTGTCCATCTCGGACGTGCTCGATGCGGCCAGCGGCAGTTTCAGCGAACCGGCGCTGCCCAGGTCGATTTCCTTGCTGATGGTCGACACCTGGCTCACGGACGGATGCACGTGCAGGATGATATTGCCATCCGCGTCGATCTGCGGCGTCACGTCCAGCACCACGCCGGAAAAGAAGGGCTGCAAGGTCACGTTGGGGCTGGTCGTCGCGCCGCTGGCCGTCGTGTTCGTCGTGGTAGACACGCCCGTCACGTAAAACTCGTCCGTGCCGATCTTCAGCACGGCCTTCTGGTTGTTCATGGTGGCGATGCGCGGGCTCGACAGTACATGCACGGAACCCTGCGATTCCAGGAAAGAAATCATGGCGGCGAAATTGGCCGTCTGGAAAGCCAGGCCGAACATGGAACCGGCCGCGTTGGCCGCCGAACTGAGGCCAAAGCCGCTGCTGGCCGTCAAGCCATTGCCGGTGGTCATGTTCGGCGGCTGGCCGCCGTTGAACGGCAGCGGCGCCAGGGTGCCGCCCGGCTGGATGAAGCCGGTCGAGATGCGGTTCGTGTGACCGCTCTTGATCGAGGCGAACGAGGCCCAGTTGATGCCCGTCTGCGTGTTGTCGTTGAGCTCGACTTCGAGGATTTTCGCTTCCAGGATCACCTGGCGGTCGACGGACAGCTGCGTGGCCTTCAGGTACATGTCGACATTGCGCAACTCTTCCGGCATGGCGCGGATGACGATCACGCCCGACTGCGGGCTCAGCACCACTTGCCGCCCGCCTTCGCTGCTGCCGACGATGGCTTCCAGCGCCGCTCTCAATTCCGGCCAGAAATCGGCCGTCGACGAGGTGGTCAGGTTGCTGCTGTCCAGGGTGCGGCCGCCCTGGCCGCCATTGGTTTGCTGGTTCTGCTCGTTATTCTGGTTGTTGCCCTGGTTGTTGTTGCCGCCATTGCCCGAGCCGCCCGAATTGGTCGAGCCCACCGAACCCACGGACGTCGACGAGACGCGCAGGTTGGAACTGCCGCGGCGCGCGCCCGTCAGGTAATTGACGTGGAACAAACGCGTCTGCATGGTCAGGGGCTTGATGTAGATCTGCGTCCCCTCGACCTTGTAATCGTAGCCATACAGTTCGCGCACGGCATCAAGTGCCTGGAACAGGGTCACGTCCTTCAGGTTGGCGGAAATGGTGCCGCCGATGTCGGGGTGGACCAGCATGTTGTAGCGCGTGCCGGCCACGATGGAAGTGAAGAACTGGCGCGCAGGCACATTGTTGAATGCCACGTTGAAGCGCTCGTCGAGCGCGGCGCGGGCCTTCGGCAATTGCTGGGCCAAGGCCGCCACGGGTGGCAGCAGCGCCGCTTCCACGGCATCGGGCTGGGCCGCTGGCGCCGTGGTGGCCGCCGCGCCCTTGACGGCATCGGAGATCGCATTGTAGGTGTCGCGCTTGACGGGCGCGACATTGCAGCCGCCCAGGCCCAGGCTGACGCTGATGACAGCCGCCATCGTACTGATCTTGAACATGCTCGCCTTGTGTTGATTGAGTTGCTTGGCCACTTCTTCTACTCCTGCTTGCTGCCGGTCTTGCTATCGGTCTTGCGATCGGCCTTGTTATCGGTCTTGCTGCTCGGGTACAGCTTGAAGGTTTCCAGTGATTTGCCACGCCGCAACAGCACTGCCGTGTCGTGGATCTCCGTCACCACGGCGTCGCCCACCTTGCTGCCGACCTTGACCGTCTGGCCATCGATGACGGCCAGGCGGCGTCCGCCCGGCTGGGTGGAAATGAGCACCGATTGCAGCTGAGGCCGGGCCGCAACGACGGGCGCGGCGCTGGCAGGCGCCCACAGGGCCGCGGGCGGACGCGTCGGATCATCGAGCGCCTGCGCCTGCGCGCCCGGCCATGCCAGGCTCAACGCAAGAAAAGGCGCCAGCAGCGCGGGACCAAAGGTCAGAGTGCGATCCATGTGTCGTCCATGCTGAGGGTATGTAAGGTCAGGGTCAGGGTGGCGCTTGGGTAGCTGGCAGCGTCGAGGTGAGCGGCGCCCCAGAAGACGCGCGTCGGCATCGCTTGCAGCGCCTGCATGTATTGCACCATGTCCGCATAGCTGCCCTGCAGCACCACTTCCACGCCATGCTGGTGCAGCAACGGCGCCGGGGCCGGCGCCTTGGCGGCATCCGCCTTGGCTGCCGGCTCGCCGTTCGCGGTTTCGGCCTGATGTGCGCCGACTGCGCTGCCGGGCAAGGTTTTCAGCGACACCAGGCGCAATCCCGCGTGCCGGCGCAGCAGGTGCTCAAGCAAGGTAACCATGCGCTCGGGCGCCACCAGGCCATGCTGCTTCTCGCGCAGCGCCTGCGCCAGGGATGCCGTTTCCGCCTGCAGGGCCAGCAGGCGCGCGCGCGCTTCCTTGTCGGGATCGGTGGCATGGGCGAGCATGGTCAGCTCGATTTCCTTGTTCGTCGCGGTCAACAGGCTTTGCTTTTGCGCAATGCTCGCTTCCAGCGCTGCGTGCTTCGCCAGCAAGGGATTGAGGCTCATGAAATAAAATACGAACAGAACGGCGGCCGCACCGGCGCCAAACACCATCAGCCGCTCGCGCCGGCTGAGGGCATCGAAGGCGGTGGCCCATTTCTTCAGCAAGGGCAGCATCAGCGTGTTCCTCCCGCAACAGGTTTGGGCGGCGTGACAGCACGCTCCGCCGACTGCAGGCTGAACGCGACGTAAGGCAGGCTGGCCGCCTTGCCCTCGGCCACGGCCGGCTGCTCAGGCTGGCTGATGTCGAGGCTGGCAAAGCTCTTGCCTTTGAGTATTTCCTGCTGGCCCAGGCGCGTGATGTACGCGGGCAGCAGCGACGCGTGCAAGGCGCGGCCCTGCAAGCCAAAGTCATTGCCGGCGCCGGCGATGTCCACGCCCGTCAGCCATACGCCTTCGACCCTGGCCTGCGCCAGCGCGCGGAAATAGCCGGCATAGCCGAGGATATTGCCCAGCTTGCCGCTGTCCAGCATGCTAGCCGCGTCTTGCAGCAACTGGCGCTGCGCCTCGACGGCCGCCAGTTCCTGCGCCAGGGCCGGCTCTTTCTTGCGTGGCGGGTAATCGCGCAAAATCTGGTCGCGCTTCGCCTCGACTTGCGCCAGTGCCGCCTTGACGCCCGCTTCGCGCTGTTCCAGGCCGGCCATTGCCTGCCGGGCCAGCACACCCAGGACCAGCAAGACGAGTGCCAGCGCGCTCAGGCCCAGGCCGGCCGTGCTCGCCGACATATGGTGTTTTTTCAGTTCAAACTGGGGATTGAACAGATTGATCTGCTGGCTCATGCGCCCTTCCCTTCATGCTTGCCCGGGTGCGGGCCAAGCTCGCGCAAAGCCGCGCCGATGGCCAGGAAGTAGCGCGCCTGCATGGCGGGGTCGCGCAATTCGGCGGCCTGCGACAAGTCCAGCACGGTGGCCAGGTCCAGCTGCTCGACGGGCATGTAGAGATTGTCGGCCAGGTAGGCGTGCAAGCCGTCGCTGGCGCCCGTCATCAGCATCAACCGGGCCAGCGAAATGAAATGGAACTGGCGGTCGAAGTGGTCGAACGAGCGCTGCAGTTCCAGGGTAACGCGGTCGTAGTACTGGCTGGCGTCGGGCGACTGCAATTGCGCCAGGGTCACGTCGATGCGGCGCGCCTGGTACAGCTCGCCATTGAAACTCATGGTCAGCAAGCCGCCGTCGCCATCGAAGAACAGCACGGCGATGCCGCGTCCCGGCGTTTCCAGCAAGGTGGCGATATTACGCTGCGCCATTTCGGGGATATCGATCACGGACAGGCCAATCTTGCATTCGGCGTACTGCGCCTGGCGTCGCGACACGGCGCTGTTGCGCGCGGCGACGGCAAACACGCTGCTGCCCCGCTGGGTGCCGTTCGGGTCGCCGGGAATGTCGAACACGTCGATGGTGGCGTCGGCCAGGGGAAAGTCCAGCATGTCCTTCAAGCGCCAGCCCACGGCCGTCTTCAACTCCTCGCGCGGCACGGCCGGCGCTTCCAGCGACAGCAGCTGGTATTCGCCGCCAGCCAGCACGCTGGTGCAGTGGCGCGCTGGGGCCTGCAGTTCCTTGCCCAGTTTTTCCAGCACCTCGGCCGGCGCCGGCCGTGCGGCCGCCTGATAGCTGGCACGCAGCACGCGCGGCATGCCGCCGGCGGGACGTTCGACCACGACAGCGCTGACGCCCTCGCGGCCAAACGCCGTGGCCAGCCAGCCATCGTACTTCTTTGCTCTTGCGAATAAACCCATGCGAACTATCCAGTGTAAGTGCCTGCCCGATCTTGTCGCGCAGTTAATGCATCCAGCCAATTTTAATTCATGAAGCCAACTTTATTGTGTAAAAACAATAAATTAGCGATCTTTTTTTCACGCAGTTGACCTTACTGCGACAACACGGCTTGCAGGCGGCGCTGGACGTAATCGGGGTTATTGCCCGCGTTCGGGCAGCCGGCAGGCCCAGGCTGGTTGCAAGCGGTGGCCGTGATGGTCCAGCTGGTCAAGGTGCCGGGTCCCGTGGCCGTGTTGCATTGCACGCTGACGCTGAACGCCGACAGGGTCGTGCCAGGTGGCAAACTGAACGTGGTGGCGCCGATGCACGCCGCACCGGCGGTCAAACCGGCGCTGATCTGCCGCTGCAAACCCCATTCAAGGCCGGCGCGGGCGGCCTGCTCGGCGCGCACGCCCTGCACGTCCATCGCCGATTCCGTCTGCTGGAAGGTGGACATATTCACCATCACGGCCGCCAGCGCGGCCAGCACCACGAGCAGGAAAATGGCCGTGACAAGGCTGAAACCGCGCATGCGGCGCGCGTGGTGGCGCAGCAAGTGCGTCATGGCGTATTCCTCGCCTGCACCTGTTGCACCAGGCGCAGCACGCCAGTATTGCTGTTCGCCGCGCCCAGGCTCAGGCTGATATTCACCAGGCCCCGCTGCACATTGGCCAGCACCGTATAGCTGAAAGCGCACGCCGTCACCTGGCGCGCCAGCAGGGCGCCATTCGCCGCCACCAGCGGCGCGGTGCCTTCCACAGCCGGCTGGGCGGCCTGGATCACATAACCGTCGTAACGGGTCAGGGTCCCGGTCGCCAGATTGCAGGCATAGGTGACGGGCGTCGACACCACCTGGAAACGGTTCGACGGCGACGGCAGCGGCGCGGGCGCCGTCGTGAAAGGATAGCTGCCCAAGGTGACGACACGGCCGGCCACGCCCGTGACGGGCGCGCGGTTGCAGCCATTTACCGCGCTGCACGCATACGCATTGTTCGGCGCGAAAGCTCCACCCAGGTTGTAGACGACGATCTGGTCGCCCACGCTGATCGCCTGGCGCGCGCCCAGCGCATTGGCGGGCATGGCGCCGACGACGGTGAAGCTCGCCGGAACGCCGGCGGCGGGAGGGGTCTCGAAGCTCAACACATTGCCCAGACCGGCCGGATCGCTGTCGCTCAGGTAGCGCCCGCCCGTCTTGGTCAGCAGCAATTCCAGGAACTGGCCGCCGCCCGTCACGCGCACGCTGTTCGGCAAGGCCAGGCGCACGTCGCGCGTCAGGCGGCGCGCCGCCGTATCGGCCGTATCGGCCAGCGCCGCGCGCGCGGTGGTGTCGATATAGCCTTGCACGGGCACGCGGATGAAGACGGCGACCATGGCGCCGATGATGCCCGTGATGACGATCACGATGACCATCTCGACAAGGGTAAAGCCGCGCGGGCGGCGCCTGGTGTCAAGGAAATTTTTCATGGAATACTGTTCGGCGCATAGCGCACGCGATAGCCGTCGAGCACGACCTGCTGGTCGGCATACGGCACGACCACCTGGATACGCAGGCCTTCCGTGGCAGGTAAGCCATTCAGGGCTACGGGAGTGATCGTTACCGATGCAACATATGTCTGGGGGGAGCCGGCAGCCCAGACGGCGCCCTGCGCATCCGTCTTGTAGTCCGTGGCTGCGCCATACGCGCCCACGTAATCATTGACGTTATCGAAAGGACGCCCCGCGCCGCCCGCCTCTTGTCCGGCCACTTCCGGGATAGCGCAGCCGGCGGGGTTGGCGGCCGTTTCCGCGGCCGGGTCTTGCGGATCGCAAAACGTAAACCGCGCCAGCTGGATTTCTTCCAGCATGCTTTCGGCAATCGCCAGCGCCTGCTTGCGCAGCTGCGGGTCGGCGCTGTGTTGCGTCGTCAGGCTCATCACGCCGAGGATGGCGGCCGAAGCCAGGCCGACGATGACGATGAATAGCACCAGTTCGATCAGGGTCACGCCACGTTCACGCTGGCGACGCTGGCTAATGGACATAGCCGGTCTCCCCTTCAACCGTGACGGTACGCGTCAGGCCATTGCTCTGGATGCTGATTTGCAGCGGGCCCGGGAAGGTCGATGCGTCAGGAAACACATTGGCCAGCGCATATGGCTGGCCCAGCGCGTCGAAATAAAAACTTGCCGACTTGACGGGATCGGTGGACATGGTAACGCCGGAAGGACGGCCTTCGCACAGCCAATTGCTACCCAGGCAATGCTGTAGCGTCTCCTTGCTGCCGCTGTTGTTGCCCGTCGGCGGCACCACCTTCTGCTCATCGCTGCAGCCGGCGTCGAAGCACAGGGCCACCTTGTTGGCATCGATGCTGACAAACACGGCACGGTTTTGCGCCACAGCCAGCTTTTGCCCGTAGCGCACGATATTCGTCACCTGGTCGGCAAAACCGCGCGCGTCGAACGTGTCGCGCTGGAAAAACCGGTTGACGGCAAAGGTCGCCAGCAAGCCCGCGATCACCATCACGGCCACCAGTTCGATCAAGGTGAAGCCGCGCGCAGGCGTACGCCTCAGCGAGCCTGGCGGCACTGCGTGGCGATGCGGACAAACTGTCGGTGGCTGCTGCAATGGATGGCCCGTAAAAAAGCCCAACGGGCTGGCGCCTGGGTTGGGCTGGTGGTGCGCAAGGAAGGCTGGCGTGGCCTGACTTTCCTTGTTGTGTGCTTATATGTTTAGCCGCAATTTTCGGCTTTTGCATTGACCGTGATAACAGGTGCTCCGCCTGCAGCGGCAGGCGCCGTGTACACTACCGAGCAGCTGGCGCGTGTCGTGGCCTTGTCTACCGCAACGGTCATGACGGAGCCGGCAAAGGTGACATTGTAATCATCAACCGACAAGCCAGCAGCTTCTTGTATGCCGTCAGCACTGGCCGCAGGATAGCCAAACGCATCCTTGATGGTCTTCCCTTCCATCACGACCGCTTTAGTCGAGTCGCCGTTGACCAGGTATTGCGCATGGTACAGCGCCGCACCCGCCTTGACGGCGCCAGCGGCCGCATTCATCTTGGCCACGCGCGCATCAGTCGACATGTCGATAAATTTAGGAATCGCCGTCGCCGCCAGGATGCCGAGGATCACGATGACGACGATCAGTTCGATCAGGGTAAAACCTGCCTGGGCGCCGCTTTTCATACTACGTAAAGACTTATTCATACCTGCTCTCCAAAATCAAATAAAAACATCAAAACCAACGCCATGAAACTGTCGCTGCACCAGACCAGGAAGCGCGTCAGTTTGCTGCCGAGTCCGGCGATTTCCACACCACGATATCGGGCTCCCGGGAGAGCTTGTCAAGATCGGCGTCCGCACCCGGCAAGGTTACCTTAAATTTCACTGAATCAACCCTTGTAGTGGGAAAAATATTGCCATTACTAAACAAATAGATAATTTTTTGTTCTTTTTTGTCGTACAACCAATTCCCTGCCGGTAATTTTGCAAGGTCCGGCTGCGCGAACTCGCCTAGGTAGTTGGCCGGTTTATCCATCAGCCAGTCGAACGGGTTTTGCCGCGCCAGCGCCGGCATTTTGTCGCGCCGGTCCGCCAGGTACAGCTGCAGCACCTGCACCCGCAAGCTGGTGCGCAAGACGCCGAGCATCTGGGCCACGGCCACCTGCTGCGCCTGCTGCTGGTAATAGCCGACCCGGTTCAACAATACCGCCACTAGGATGGCGAACACGCCCGCCACCACCGCCAGCTCGAACAGCGTGAAACCGCGCTGGCGGAACGGCTTTGCCATCAGTGCAGGGCCGCCCGGCCCAGGTCCCAGATCGGCAAGAAGATGCCCAGCGCCAGCACCAGCACCATGGCGCCGAGGAAGACGATCAAGATCGGCTCGATCTGCGCCGACAGGGTCTTCAATTCATAGTCGACTTCGCGTTCGTACATGTCCGCGATCTCGTCCATCAGGTCGTCGAGCGAACCGGATTCCTCGCCCACGGCGATCATCTGCAGTACCACGGGCGTAAACACGCTGGCCGCGACCGAGGTGCGCAAGATGCTTTCGCCGCGCTCGACACCGTCGCGCATCTGTTCCACGCGCGCGCTCAGATAAGTATTGTCGACCGTTTGCGACACCACGGTCAGTGCCTGCACGATGGGCACGCCGCTCGTGCTCGACAAGGCGAAGCTGCGCGCAAAGCGGGCCATCGTCCCCTTCAGGATGATCTTGCCGGCGATCGGCAGGCGCAGCTTGGCGCGGTCCCATTTATATAAGCCCTCTTTCGTGCGCAGCCAGGCGCGCCAGCCGAAAAAGCCGCCCACGCCCAGCATCAGCAGGATGGGCCAGTACGCCACCGTGAAGCGCGACGTGCCGATCAGGATGCGCGTCATCAGGGGCAGTTCCGCGTGGAAGCTGGCGAACACTTTCTCGAACTGGGGAATGACGAAGATATTCACCACGATCATGGCGGCGAGCATGGCGAAGACGACGAAGGTCGGGTAGCGCGTCGCCGTTTTCACGCGCGCGCGCATGTCGCGGTCGAATTCCAGGTGGTTGAACAGGCGCAGGAACACTTCGTCGAGGCGCCCCGTCATTTCGCCCACGCGCACCATCGATAAGTAAAACGGCGTGAAGATCGTGGGATGGCGCGCCATGGCGGCCGACAGCTCACGCCCCGCGTCGAGCGACTCGCGCACATCCTTGATGATGCGTCCGAACGCTGGGCTGATGGCGGACTCCTGCAAGCCGGCCAGGCCGCGCATGATGGGCACACCCGCCTTGAGCAGGGTGTACAGCTGGCGGCTGAACAGCTGCACGTCCATGGGCGTGACTTTTTTCTCGGTCAGCCTGGCCCACCAGCCCAGCTGGTTGGCGCCGGCCTTCGTCACCGTCTGTTTCGTCGCGCTGATATCGACGGGCGTGCTACCGCCCGCCATCAACTGGTCGGCCACGGCGCCGCTGTCGGCGCCTTCCATCACGCCGGTCAGCAGTTCGCCGCTGGCGCTACGTGCCTTGTAGGAGAAAAACGGCACCTCAATCCTCGCTCTGGTTGCTGATGCGCATCGCTTCCATCACCGTCGTGCGGCCCTGTACCACCAGTTGCACGGCGTGGCGGCGCAAGGTTTCGCCCGCCATCTGCGCCGTCGCCACCTTCATGAAATGCGATGGGTCGGCATGGTTGGCGGCATCGGCCACGGCGCGCGTGATTTCCAGCAATTCGTACACGCCTGTGCGGCCCCGGTAACCCATGCCGTTGCAATGCGAACAGCCCTTGCCGTGGAAATACTGGTTGCGCTCGACCAGCTCGCCCAGTTCCAGGCGCAGCCATTCGTATTCGTTCGGCGTGGGCTGGTACGGCGTGCTGCAGCTTTCGCAGATCACGCGCACCAAGCGCTGCGCCAGCACGGCTTGCAGCGAACTGCCCACCATGTAGCGGGGTACGCCCATGTCCATCAGCCGCAGCGGCGTGCTGATGGCGTCGTTCGTATGCAGGGTCGACAGCACCAAGTGGCCCGTCATGGCGGCGCGCAGGCCGATTTGCGCCGTTTCCTGGTCGCGCATCTCGCCGACGAGCACGATGTCGGGATCTTGCCGCAAGGCCGAGCGCAGCACCCTGGCAAAGTTCAGCTCGATCTTCTCGTTCACTTGCACCTGGTTAATGCCGGGCAAGCGGTACTCGACGGGGTCCTCCACCGTGATGAGCTTTTTTTCCACGGAATTGAGTTCGGACAAGGCGCAATACAAGGTCGTCGTCTTGCCGCTGCCGGTCGGCCCCGTCACCAGCACGAGACCGTTCGGGCGGCTGACGATGGCGCGAAACTGCTGCACCAGCTTGGGCGGCATGCCGATGGCGTCCAGGCGCAAGGTCGTGCCGCCCTGGTTCAGCAGACGCATCACGACGGATTCGCCGTACTGCGTCGGCATGGTCGAAATACGCACGTCGATGCGCTGGTTTTTCACGCGGATGGCGAAGCGGCCATCCTGCGGCAGGCGCTTCTCGGAAATATCGAGGTCCGACATCAGTTTCAAGCGCAGCGCCAGCGAGCTGGCGATCTTGCTGTCCGCTTCCGTCTGCAGGTGCAGCACGCCGTCGATGCGGAAACGGATTTGCAGCCGGCCTTCCTGCGGCTCGATGTGGATGTCCGAAGCGCGCACCTGCGTGGCATCCTCGAACACCGATTGCAGCAGCTTGACGATGGGCGCCTCTTCCAGGCCCGGATTGGCTGCCAGCGCGCCGAAGTCGACGGACACGTCGCCCAGGTCCTGCTCCAGCTCGCGCGTCAGGGTCGAGATATCTTCCGTGCGGCGGTAGATGCGGTCGATGGCGGCCAGCACTTCCGTCTCATTGACCACAGCCAGCTCGATCTGGCGCTTGACCAGGCGCGAAATTTCATCGTACGCGAACAGGTCGGTCGGATCGGACATGCCGACCAGCAAGCCTTCGCGGCGGTCTTCCAGCACCAGCGCGCGGAAACGGCGCGCCTGGGTTTCCGGCAGCAGCCGCACCAGTTCGGGATTGATGTTGAAAAACTTCAGATTGATGTAGGGAATGTCGAGCTGGCGCGCCAGCGCGCCCGAAATCTGCTCTTCCGTGACGAAGCCGTGCTCGACAAAAACGCGGCCCAGCTTGCGTCCCGAACGCTTCTGTTCCGTCAAGGCCTGGCCCAACTGTTCTTCCGTCAGCAGTTTCTGCTGCACCAAAATTTCACCGAGCCGGACTTTCTCTGGCCTTGCCATTGCATACTCCTCGACAAACAAATTCCACAGACGATACACGCCAGCGGCGCGCGCAGGTATTTTATTCCAGAACCTGTTGTTTCTTAAAGAAAATACATTCCAACGTTTGATTTTTGCGCATTTCAACACACTGCAAGGAAACGCTTGCCGCCCACCTGCGCCCGTGGCAATAATGGCGGTCGTTCACCGCCTTTCCTGCCGACCATTGCCCCTATGAACGCCTGCGCCATCGAGTTCCACAACGTGCATCTGCAACTGGCGGGCAGCGCCGTGCTGCGCGGCGTCGACCTGCAGGTGCGCGCGGGGGAACTGTTCGGCCTGGTTGGCGTGAATGGCGCGGGAAAGACGAGCCTGCTCAAATGCCTGCTGGACTTTTGCACGCCAGAGCGGGGAGATATCGCCATCTTCGGCCAGCCGCACCGGCACGGCGCGGCGCGCCAACCGCTGTCGTTTCTGCCGGAACGCTTCCAGGCACCGTATTACCTGACGGGCGGCGATTTCCTGCGCTACCTGTCGCGCCTGCACGATGTGCGCCCCGATACGCAAGCCGTGCAGCAAGCCCTGGATGCGCTGGACCTGGCGCCGGACGCCCTGCTGCGCCCCGCACGCGCATATTCAAAAGGCATGATGCAGAAACTGGGACTGGCCGCCTGCCTGCTGTCGGGCAAGCGGCAACTGGTGCTCGATGAACCGATGAGCGGACTCGACCCGAAAGCGCGCGCGCAATTCAAGCAAGTGCTGCGGCAAGCGCGCGCGCAGGGCCGTGGCGCCCTGCTCACTTCGCATGCGCTGGCCGACGTGGAAGAATTGTGCGACCGCATGGCCATCCTGCATGCGGGCCGCATCGTGTTTACAGGCACGCCCGCCGAATGCCGCGCCCGCCATGGCGGTGCGGCCGGCACCAGCCTGGAACAGGCTTTCCTCAATTGCATCGCGGCATGAACACCGGCACGCAGGTTTCCAGCCACTACGCGCCATCGCCGCACGGCATGTATCTGCGCCATTTCGGCTTGCGCACGGCGCCGTTCGGCATCACGCCGGACCCGGCCTTCTTTTATACGGGCAATACACGGGGCGAACTGCTCGACGCGCTGCTGTATGCCGTCACGCAAGGCGAAGGCATCATCAAGCTGACGGGCGAAGTGGGCAGCGGCAAGACCATGCTGTGCCGCATGCTGGCCGAGCGCCTACCGCCCCAGGTCGACGTGCTGTATTTGCTCAATCCCCGCCTGGAGCCGGACGAAGTCCTGCACGCCATCGCCGCCGAACTGGGCCTGGAACTGGACGACTGCCGCGCCGATGCCGTGCTGCGCGCCCTGCATGGCGAGCTGATCGCCCGGCATGCGGCGGGGCGCCAGGTGGTACTGCTGGCCGAAGAAGCGCAAGCCATGCCGGGCGCCACCCTGGAAGCGCTGCGCCTGCTGACGAACCTGGAAACGGCCAGCCACAAGCTGCTGCAGATCGTCCTGTTTGGCCAGCCGGAATTGCAGCACACCTTGGACTTGCCCCAGTTCCGCCAATTGAAGGAGCGCATCACCCACAGTTTTACCGTGCCGCGCCTGCCGCAAGCCTTGCTGAACGATTATCTGACATGCCGCCTGAGCGCCGCCGGCCGCACGGCGCCGCTCGTCTTCACACCGTCCGCCCTGCGCCGGCTGGCGCACGCGGCGCAAGGCATCGTACGCAGGGTCAATATCCTGGCCGACAAGGCCTTGCTGGCCGCGTTTGCGGACGATTCGCAGGAAATCGGCGCGCGCCACGTGCGCCTGGCCATTGCCGACAGCCCATTTCACCGCCCGCCGTGGCATGCGGGCAAGCTGGTGGCTGGAGTCCTGAGCGCACTGATGCTGCTGCTGGCCGCTGCGCTGCTGTGGCAATGGCTAGCGCCGGGGACGACAGCGGCGATCCCGGCCGCGGTCCCGCGCGCGCCGCTGCCCGCGCCGTCGACGCTGCTCGACAGCAAGCTGGCCGAATCGCGCGGCTGGCTGGCGCGGCAAGGACCGCTGCAACTGGTGCTGCACATCACCAGCCTGCCCGCCACCGAAACGGCCGCGGCGGAAGCTTTCCTGCAGCAGGCACAGCAAGCCATCGGCTTGCGCGACCTGCACGTTTTTCGCCTGCCCGGCGCGGCGTCCGCGAGCGCCGCCGGGCGCCTGGATATCGTCTACGGCAGCTTCGCCGACCGGGCCAGCGCCGAAGCTGTTTGGGCCCGGCTGGCCCCAACGTCGCCACAGAAAATATTGCTGTACGACATAGACAGTATCCGTGCGGAAATGAAAGCCGCGACACCGGCACAAACGGGACGTGGCGCCCCCTGACTTTATTTCGGTATATTGCCTTCCTGGCCCGCACAGCCGATTGCTTTTAGGCGATCATGCTGGGTAAAATTACAAAAGCACAACACGACTTCAAGGGCGAACTTTTCATGAATCAACACCCTATTCCTGTGCTGGCCTCCTGGGTCGCCCTCGCCTGCAGCACCGTGCTGGCCGGCTGCGCCACGCATCAAACGCCGCTGTCGCCTGCCCACATCAATACCCCGCCCCGCCCAGCCGGCGCCATTCCCGAACCGGTGCAGCAAAGCAGCGCGCTGGCCGCGCCCCTGCCAGCACCCAAAGTGGAAACTTACAGCGTCACCGTGCACAAGGTGCCCGTGCAATCGCTGCTGTTTGCGCTGGCGCGCGACGCGGGCATGAATATCGACATCCACCCACAGATCGAAGGCAGCGTCACCCTGAATGCGCTGAACCAGACCCTGCCGCAACTGCTGACGCGTATCGGCAAGCAAGTCGATATGCGCTACGAAATCGATGGCAAGAACCTGACGGTGCTGCCCGACGCGCCCGTATGGCGCAATTACAAGGTCGATTACGTCAACATGGCGCGCAGCACCAACAGCAGCGTGAATATCGCCACGCAAATTTCCACGGCGGGCGGCGGGTCGAACAGCGCCAGCAACCCCGTCGGCGGCACGCAAGGCAGCGGCGGCAACGGCAATAACAACTCGACCACCCTGGTCGTGAATCGTTCGGAAAACAATTTCTGGTACAGCCTGGAAAAGAATATCCGCGACCTGCTGCGCGAGACCACACTCAACGATGTGCAGGTGGACCCGCTGGCGCAGCTGAACCAGCAGTTGACGAGCATGCCCGGTCAACAAGGGCAGCAGGGACAGCAGGGACAGCAAGGCCAGCCTTTCCAGCAGCAGAATCAGGCCGGCAATCAATACGGCAGCCAGGCGCCGATGCAGACTGGCGGCCAGTCTGCGCCAGGCCAGCAGCAGGGCAATACCAACGCAAACCCGTCCCAGCCGCTCGACGCGAACGGCCTGCCGCTGCTGAAACTGGCCAACAAGGGCAGCCCCTCGTCGGTCGTCGTCAACGTGGAAGGCGGCCTGATCGCCGTGCGAGCCACGGGCCGCCAGCACGAAAAGATCGCCGAATTCCTCGATGCGGTATTGCATAGCGCCAAGCGGCAAGTGCTGATCGAGGCGACCATCATGGAAGTGCGCCTGAGCAATGAATACCAGCAAGGCATCAACTGGTCGCGCCTGACGGGCAGCTTGCAGTTGCGGCAGCAGCAAGTGGGTACGACTGCCCTCAGCAGCGGCGTCACGCCCGGCGCCACGCCGGGTATCTTCGTGCTCAATTATCTGAAGGACAGTTTCAGCACGACCATCCAGCTGCTCGAGTCGTTCGGCAAGGTAAAAGTGCTGTCCAGCCCGAAGATCAGCGTGCTCAACAACCAGACGGCCATGCTGAAGGTGGTCGACAACAATGTCTTCTTTACCATCAAGGTAACGCCTGCCGTGATCAGCTCGACGGGCACCATCACCACGCCCGCCACGTATGAATCGAAACTGGAAACCGTGCCCGTCGGCTTCGTCATGAGCGTCACGCCGCAGATTTCCGACAGCGATGAAGTGACCCTGAACGTGCGCCCCACCATCACGCGCATCGTCGGCTATGAGCAGGACCCGAATCCGGCCCTGGCCGCGCTAAACGTGCGCAACCGCGTGCCCGTGATCCAGGCGCGCGAACTGGAGTCGATCATGAAGGTGGGCAATGGCCAGATCGCCGTGATGGGCGGCCTGATGCAGGACTCCGTCGACAATGCCAAGGATGGCGTGCCGGGCCTGTCCAGCCTGCCCCTGGTCGGCAATTTGTTTACCTATCGTAATGAAGCAAGCAGCAAGACGGAACTGGTGATCTTCATGCGCCCCGTCGTCGTCAAGGATGCCAGCGTCGAGGGCGATTACCGCGACTACCGTTATCTGCTGCCCGGCCAGGCGCCGCTCAACAGCCAGCCGTACACGGATGGCCCGCCGGCGCCCGCAGTCCAGCCGCAGGCACGCCTGCAGGGAGACGTCCCATGAGCTTGCTGATGCAGGCGCTCAAGAAAGCCGAGCGCGCCAAGCAGAACAGCCTTTCCGACGAGGAACTGGAAAAGCCGTCCGAAGCCTACGACCAGGTGCTGGAACTGGCGCCGGCCGACGCCCCGCCGCCCCGTCCCGCGCCGGTTGCGCCACCGCCCGTGCAGCCGGCAAGCACCCTGCGCCTGGAACCGCTGCCGGACGCTCCGGCGCCGCAGCCCGAGCCGAGTAGCGCCCAGCCCGGTCCGCAAGCCGGCCCGCCCCCCGAGCCACCGCGCGCCCGTCCGGAACCACCGCCCGCCAAGCCACGCGCCAGCCGCAGCAATCCGCCACCGAAAGGTCCCACCGGTCCCATCAGCGTCGACCCGGCCACCGTGCGCCTGGCCGTGCTGCTGGCGATCCTGCTGCTGGTGGCCGGCTCCATGGCGTACTGGTACTGGCGCGCCAGCAGCAGCCCCGGCGCGGGCGCCAACCTGCCCGGTGTACCCATGCCGCTGACGGACGCCCCGGGCACGTCCGGCGTTGCCGGGCCCATCGTGGTGCTGCCCGGGGCCGGCGGCGCCCTGCCGGATGCCACGGCGCCCGCACCGCTGCCGCAGGACATGCCGCGCGAACAGCGCCAGCCGGCCGGCGCGGCGGAACAGCAGGCGATGATACAGGCCGCCGCGCAAGCGGCCGTGGCCTCCCAGCTGGCGCAACTGCAGCCGCCTGCGCCGCCCAGCCTGCCACCGGTGGCCGCGCCCGACAACAGCCAGATTCAGGTAGTACGCAACGATACGGCGCCGCAGATCAACCCCGGCGTGCAGCAAGCCTACCAGGCTTTCAACGGAGGCCAGCTGGGCGCGGCGCGCCAGCAATATGAAAGCGTGCTGCAGCAGGACGCCAACAACCGCGATGCGCTGCTGGGCCTGGCAGCCGTGGCCCAGCGCGAGAACCAGGGCGCGCAGGCGGCGTCGCTGTACGTGCGTTTGCTGGAAATCAATCCCGATGATGGCGTAGCGCTGGCCGGCCTGATCGGCCTGCGCCAGGGCGACGTCGTGCAGAGCGAGGCAAAACTGAAAGCCATCCTGGCGCGTACCCCCGACAGCGGCCCCGTGCTGTTTGCACTGGGCAATGTGTACGCCAAGCAGCGCCGCTGGAACGAAGCGCAGCAGCAATTTTTCCGCGCCTACAGCGCCGCGCCCGGCAATCCCGACTATGCCTTCAACCTGGCCGTGGGCCTGGACCGGCTGAACCAGCCGAAACTGGCCGCCACCTATTACCAGCGCGCCTTGACCCTGGCGCAGACCACGCCGGCCGCGTTCGACCAGGCCGTCGTGCAAACGCGCTTGCGCGAACTGGCCGAGCCGGCCACCATCACACCCCGTCAGGAATAAGCATTACATGGCAGAACAGGCAAAACTTCCGCTGGGCAAATTGCTGATCCAGAAAGGCGTGATCAGCGAAGACCAGCTGCGCATCGCCCTGATCGAGCAGCGGCGCAGCAGCGAACCGCTGGGCAAGCTGCTGATCACGCTCGGTTTCGTTACGGAAGCCACCGTGCGCGAGGCGCTCAGCGAAAACCTGAAACAGGTCAGCGCGGACCTGTCGAGCCTGGTGGTCGACGCCATCGCCCTGAAACTGATCCCGAAGGACGTGGCCAAGCGCTATCGCGTCTTCCCCATCGTGTATGAACGGCAGGCGGACAATCTGATCCTGGCCATGGCCGACACCAGCAACATCGTCGCGCTCGACCAGATCAGCGCCATGCTGGTCAAGGGCATCACGATTTCCACCGTGCTCGTCAACGAGTCGGACATTTCGCGCGCCATCGACCAGTACTATGGTTTTGAACTGTCGATCGACGGCATCCTGCATGAAATCGAAACGGGCGAAGTCAGCTACCAGAGCATGGCCTCGCCGTCGGACGAGTACAGCCAGCCCATGGTGCGCCTGATCGATGCGCTGCTGGCCGATGCCGTGCAAAACGGCGCCTCGGACATCCATTTCGAACCGGAACAGTCGTTCCTGCGCATCCGCTACCGCATCGACGGCATCCTGCGGCAAATCCGCAGCCTGCACAAATCGTACTGGCCGGCCATGGCCGTGCGCCTGAAGGTGATGTCGAACATGAATATCGCCGAGGCGCGCGCGCCGCAGGATGGGCGCATCAGCATCAAGTTTTCCGGGCGGCAAATCGACTTCCGCGCGTCGGCGCAGCCCACCACGCATGGCGAAAACTTCGTGCTGCGCGTGCTGGACCGTCAGAAAGGCATCGTGCCGCTCGATGCCCTGGGCCTGGCCGAGTCGGAACTGAACTTGCTGAAACTCATGATCGCGCGGCCCGACGGCGTGATCCTCGTGACGGGTCCGACGGGCAGCGGCAAGACCACGACCCTGTATTCGATCATCAATCACATCAATACGGAAAGCGTCAACATCATGACCTTGGAAGACCCGGTCGAGTATCCGATGAACATGATACGCCAGACCTCCGTCAACGAATCCGTCAAGCTGGGCTTTGCCGACGGCATCCGCTCGATGATGCGGCAAGACCCGGACATCATTTTAGTTGGCGAGATCCGCGACCGCGAAACGGCGGAAATGGCCTTTGCCGCCGCCATGACGGGGCACCAGGTGTATTCCACCCTGCACACGAACTCGTCCATCGGCTCCATCTCGCGCCTGCTCGATATCGGCATCCTGCCCGATATCATGGCCGGCAACATCATCGGCATCGTGGCGCAGCGCCTCGTGCGTCGATTGTGTCCGCACTGCAAGGAAACCGTGATCGCCGACGACGTCGAGCGCCGCCTGCTGGGCCTGGCGGCAACCGATGCGCCCGTGTCCATCTGCCGCGCCGTCGGTTGCGAGCGCTGCGCGCACCAGGGCTACAAGGGCCGCCTGGCCATCATGGAAATCCTCAAGATGACGGCCGAACTCGATGAATTGACGGCGCGCCGCGCCAGTTCGCGCGAATTGAAAAACGCGGCGCGCGCGGGCGGCTTCAAGGGCATCGTCGACGACGGCATGCGCCGCGTGATGGAAGGCGTCACCACGCTGGAAGAAGTGGGCCGCGTGGTCGACCTGACGGAAAGGCTGGCCTGATGGCGCAATATGTCTACCGCGCCATGGATGCCGCCGGCACACTGATTCCCGGCAGCATGGAGGCGGCCAACGTGCCGGACCTGGAAGCGCGCCTGCACCGCATGCAGCTCGACTTGATCGACTGCAAGATCACGGGCCAGTATCTGGTACTGCTGGGCAAGCGTGTCATCCACCGCCGCGACCTGATCAATTTCTGCTTCCACATGGAGCAATTGACGGGCGCGGGCGTGCCCATCCTGGATGGCTTGAACGACTTGCGCGAAAGCACGGACCACCCGCGCCTGCGCGAAGTCGTCACGGATCTGATCGAAAGCATCGAAGGCGGTCTGCCCCTGTCGGGCGCGCTGGCCCAGCATGGCGACATCTTCGACGCCACGTTCACCAGCCTGATACTGGCGGGCGAACAGAGCGGCAAGATCGCCGAAGTCTTCAAGAACCTGTCGGAAAGTCTGAAATGGCAGGACGAGCTGGCCTCGCAGACGCGCAAGATCATCATGTACCCGGTCATCGTGGCCATCGTCGTGGCGGCCGTGACGTTTTTCCTGATGATCTATCTGGTGCCTCAACTGACGGCGTTCATTCGCAACATGGGCGGCGAGCTGCCGCTGCACACGCGCGTGCTGATTGCCGTGTCGAATGTCTTCATCAATTACTGGTATGTGCTGCTGGCCTTGCCCGTGCTGCTGTTCTTCGGGCTGCGCGCGCTCATCCGCCGCAGCGAGGCGGCCCGCTATGCCTGGGATGGCTTGAAGCTGCGGCTGTGGCTGGTCGGACCCGTGCTGCACAAGATCATCCTGGCCCGCTTCGCCACGTTTTTCGCCCTGATGTATGCTTCCGGCATCACGATACTCGAATGCATCCGCCTGTCCGAAGGCATCGCCGGTAACCAGGTGGTGGCGGCAGGCCTGCGCCGCGCCGCCCAGCTGATCAGCGAGGGTTACGGCGTGACGGCCGCGTTCCAGCACACGGGCATCTTCCCGCCGCTCGTGATCCGCATGCTGAAGGTGGGCGAGGCCACGGGATCGCTGGACACGGCCTTGCGCAATGTCAGTTACTTTTACAACCGCGAAGTGAAGGAATTGATTGAAAAAGTGCAAGCCATGATCGAGCCGACCATGACGGTCATCCTGGGCCTGCTGCTGGGCTGGATCATGCTGTCGGTGCTGGGGCCGATCTACGACACCATCAGTACAATCAAGACCTGAGGCCGCCGTGTTCCGCAAACAATTACTCTACATCACCAGCGACGCCCTGTGCGCCTACGACTGGGACCACGGCGTGCTGGGCCAGGGCCAGGCCTTTCCCGCCAGCGCAGCCGGGCTGGACGGTTTCGCCGCGTGGCTGGAATACCCGCAGGCGCACCGCCTCGACGTGCCCGCCTACCTGCTGACGGACTTGATCGAAGAGGATTTCCAGCGCCAGCTGCTGCCCCACGTGCGCGGCAAGGCGGGCCGAGCCTTGCTGGAGCGGCGCAAGCAGCAACTGCACCGCGATACGCCCTACCGGGGCAGCACCCTGCTGGGCCGTGAAAGCACGGGCCGCCACGACGACCAGGTGCTGTTCTTCGCCCTGACCAACCCATCCTTGCTGCAGCCGTGGACGGAGGCGCTCGAGCACCTGCGCGTGCCCGTGGCCGGCATCTATTCGACCAGCCTGCTCAGTATCGCGCTGGTCAAAAAGCTGTCGATCGCGCATGAACACTTGCTGCTCGTGACGCAGCAGTCGGGCGGCTTGCGGCAAAGCTACTATGAAAAGGGCCAGCTGCGCTTTTCGCGCCAGACGGCCACCATCGCACTCGACGGCGTGGCCGTGAATATTGCGCTGGAAACGGAAAAGACGCGGCAATTTCTGACCAGCACGCGCATGCTGGCGCGCGGCGACGTCTTGAATACCGTCATCCTGGCGCCGGCCGCGCAGATCGCCAAGCTCGAACTGCTGTGCGACAACGGCGTCGAAGTGGCTTACCACTTCATCGACCTGCAGCTGGCCGCCGAAAGAGTGGGCTTGCGCAAGACGCCGGCGCTGGCCGATGAATTGCTGCTGACCTTGCTGGGCAAGCATCCGCCGTCCAGCCACTATCCGCCAGGCGCGCTGGCCCGCTACTACCACTTCCAGCGCGCGCGCAAGACACTGTATGGCGCCAGCACGCTGATCGGCGCGTCGGCAGCCCTGTGGTGCGCGATTAACTTGCTCGGCGGCATAGCCGACGGGGCCGCCATCCAGCGCCTGGCGCAGGAAACGGCGTCCTACCAGGAACGCTACCGCAGCGTCATGTCGACCCAGCCGCCGGCGCCAGCCAAGACGCAGAACATGAAAGTGGCCGTGACCCTGGGTCACATGATCGCCAGCCAGGCGCCGGAGCCGGGCCGGCTGCTGGGCATGCTGAGCGCCGCACTGGACCAGGCGCCGCAGGTGGCGCTCGGCCAGCTGCACTGGCATGCGGGCCAGGCGCCCACGCGCGTAGCCGGCAATCAGCCACCGCAACAGCAGCAGCAACAAAGTACGGGCGGGACGACCGGCAGCGCCCTGGCCGGCATTCCCGTCGCGCCGCCGCAGGCGCTGCGCCTGGAAGCGGACGTGGCCATGCCGAACAACGATTACCGCGCGGCCCTGGCCGCCATCACGGCCTTCGCGCAAACCCTGGCGCGCCAGCCGGGCTTGCAGGTGACGATCGAGGAAACGCCGCTCGACCTGCGCCCCAGCGCGGCCCTGTCCGGCAAGAGCGCCGTGCCGGCGCCAGCCAGCCAGGCCCGCTTCACCCTCTTGCTGGCGTGGCAGCCATGAGCGGCCCCGTCAAGCAGCCGCCCCTGCCCGGCATGCAGCGGACCAGCACGCCCGCGCGCGCCCTGCCCGCCTGGCTGGGCGAACTGCACCTGATACGCCGCGCCCTGCTGTGCTTTACCCTGACCATGCTGGCCAGCCTGGTGCTGCTGAGCCTGAGCATCGCCTACCGCGAACGCGAGGCGCAGCAGCTGGACCTGGCCCAGCGCACGCGTTCGGCGGCCGCCATGCTGTTCAACCACGTGGAAGCGGAGAAGCAGGAAATCCGCGCCTATGAACCGCGATTCCTCGCCTTGCGCCAGCGCGGCCTGATCGGCGAGGAAAACCGCCTCGCCTGGATCGACGCCATCCGCCGCAGCCAGGAACAGCGCAAACTGCTGCCGATCAGCTATGACATCAGCCCGCAGCAAGGGCTGCAAGTGCCATTGCCCATGGTGATGGGGCAATATCATTTGCGTGGCAGCCGCATGCGCCTGCAGATGGATTTGCTGCACGAGATGGATTTGCTGAACCTGCTGGACGATTTGCGCCAGGCTGGCTATTTCGCCGTGCAGGATTGCACGTTCAAGCGCCATGCCACGGCCGGCGCCGGGCCAGGCAGCGGCGGTGCGAGCGGGGCGGCGCCCACCTTGGGCGCCGAATGCGAGCTGCTGTGGCTGACCCTGGGCAGCACGCCCGTGCCGGGGCGGCCATGAAGCGCACCCTCGTCCTGTGTGCGCTGCTGGCTGGCGCGGCGCTCACGGCCCAGGCGCAGCCACCGCAACTGGGGCGCTTGTTCCTGTCGCCCGAGCAGCGCGCCCAGCTCGACGCGCAGCGCTACGGCCCGCCGGCGCCCGATCCGGCCCTGGCGGCACCACCGTCCCCGCCGCCGCCACCGCCGCCCGCCCCGCCCGTGGAATTGAATGGCGTGGTACAGCGCAGCAGCGGCCGCACCACCGTCTGGCTGAACCAGGAAGCACAGAACGAACCGCACAACCACCTCGCGCGCGACAAGTCGGGCACGCCTGGCACCCTGACCTTGCGCCTGTCGAACGGCCAGGTGTTGCTGCTCAAACCGGGCCAGCGCTACGATCCGGCCAGCGGCACGGTCACCGAGGCGCCGCCATGACGCCGCGCCAAGCGCATCGTCAACCTCGTCGCCAGCGCGGCGCCGCCCTGTTGCTGCTGGTGGCCGTGCTGGGCCTGGGCACGGCCAGCCTGCTGATCAGCGCCTTCGGGCGCAACACGGGCGAAGCCGAACGCCAGCAGCGCACCCTGGCCACCCTGGCGCAGGCGCGCGACGCCTTGCTGGGCTTTGCGGCGACCAATGGCCGCCTGCCCCGTCCGGCCGCCTCCGCCCTCGACGGGCGCGAACGGGCCGCCGACTGCGCCAACGATACCGAGTGCAGCGGCTTTTTGCCGTGGGTGGCGCTGGGCGTGGATGGCGTGGATGCCTGGGGCAAGCTGCTGCGCTACAGCGTCACGCCGGAAATGGCGCGCGCGCCCATCGTCTCGTTTTCCGCCGTCGCCAACAGAGTCGTGCTCACGCGCGACGGCCGCGGCACCTTCGCCTTCGTGGCAGGACAGGAGCAGTGCGACGTCAGCGCCCAATGCCTGCCCGTCGTGCTGTTCTCGCAAGGCAAGGATCACTATGGCACGGCCGCCAGCGGCGTGCCGCAGATCAATACGGCGCGCGGCAATATCGATGAAGCGGCTAACGACAGCGCCAGCCGCAGCTTCATCACCCGCCCCGCCACCGGACTTGCCACGCTGCCCGGTGGCGCCTTTGACGACATGCTCACCTGGATTACCTTGCCTACCCTGTACCAACGCATGCGCGCCGCGCGCAACCTGCCATGAGCGCCCGCCATCCGCGCCGCCAGGGCGGCTTTTCCCTGATCGAGATCGCCATCGTGCTCGTCATCGTCGGCCTGATGATAGGCGGCCTGGTCACGCCGTTGACGGTGCAACTGGAACAGCGCAAGGTGGCCGAGACGCAGCAGGCGCTCAATGAAGCGAAGGAAGCGCTGACGGGCTACGCGCTGCGCTACGGCTATCTGCCGTGTCCCGCCATTTCCGCAATGAGCGGCCTGGAAGACCGGCGCGGCACGCGCTGCACGGGCGAAAAACGCGCGGGCTTCCTGCCCTGGGCCACCCTGGGGCTGCGCCAGGGCGACAGCTGGAACAATCTGTTCCGCTACAGCGTCACGCCGGCCTTCAGCGACAGCGAGCAGCAGTTCAACCTGGGCACGCCGCGCGACATCAGCATCGTCACGCGCAACGGCGGCGCGCTGCTGCAGGCGACGGCCTTGCGGGACATCCCCGCCATGATCATGTCGCATGGGAAAAACGGCTTCGGCGCCACGGGCGTGCAGGGGCAGCGCCAGGCTGTGCCTTTCGGTAACAATGTCGACGAGCGCAACAATGCATCGAACGCCACCACCTTCATCAGCCGCGCCGCCAGCGGCCCGCAGCAGCCGGGCGGCGAGTTCGACGATATCATCGTCTGGCTGTCGCCCAACATCCTGTTCAACCGCATGGTGGCGGCGCAAAGGCTGCCCCGCTGATGCCCATGCTCTTGCCCTCGTTCACCATCGCCCGCTACACGCTGCTCGAAGCGTTGCGCAGCCGCCTGCCGTGGCTGTTCGTGCTGGTGGCCTGCGCTTGCGCCGGCCTGGCCGGCTTCCTGCAGCAACTGGCACTGACGGAAAGCGGCGCCGTGCAAACGTCCCTGCTGGCAGCCGCCTTGCGCCTGGCCAGCGTCTTCCTGCTGGCCACGTTCATCATCACCAGCATGGCGCGCGAAGCGGCCGACCGGGGCCTCGAATTGCTGCTGGCGCTACCCATGCCGCGCGCGGCCTACCTGCTGGGCAAACTGCTGGGCTACGGGGCGCTGGCGGCCGTGCCCGCCATGCTGTTCGGCCTGTTGATGGCGCTGTTCGCCGCGCCCGCGCAAAGCGCGCTGTGGGCGCTGTCCCTGCTGGGCGAACTGTGGATCGTCGCCGCCTTCAGCCTGCTGTGCGCGGCCAGCCTGCATCAGGCCTTGCCTGCGCTGGCCGCCACGGGCGGCTTCTATGTGCTGGCACGCATGCTGGGCAGCCTGCAACTGCTGGCGCACGGCCCCCAAGCGGGCGAGTCATGGCCGCAGCGGGCCACGGCCGGCGCCATCGACGTGCTGGCCCTGCTGCTGCCCCGCCTCGACGCCTTTACGCGCACGGAGTGGCTGCTGTACGCGACTGGCGACTGGCAAGCCCTGGCCGGCGTGGCGGCGCAAACGGCCATCTATGTGGCCTTGCTGGCCAGTTGCGCGCTGTGCGACTTTTACCGCAGGAACATCTGATGGCCGCCGCCCAGCGTCCCTGGAGCAGCGTGCCGCGCCCCCTGTGCTGGCTGCTGGCGGCCTGCCTGCTGCTGCAGCTGGGCTGGCGCCTGGCGCAGCAGCACGCCCCCGCACAGGCACGGCCCCTGCCCGCCGCGCCGCCGGCAAGCGTGGCGCGCCTGGTCAGCCTGGGCGAACCGCTGGCCATGTCGAAGGCCATGCTGCTGTACCTGCAGTCGTTCGAGGACCAGCCCGGCGTCAGCCTGCCGTGGCGCGCGCTCGACTATGACCGCCTGGCCGGCTGGCTGGAGACGGCGCAAACGCTCGATCCGCGCAGCCGCTACGCGCTGGTGGCCGCCAGCGAAGTGTACGCGGGCGTGGCCGATCCACAGCGCGCGCGGCGCATGCTGGCCTTTGTCGCCGCCAGCTTCACGGTAGACCCGCAGCAGCGCTGGCCCGCCATGGCGCAGGCGGTGCTGGTGGCGAAGCACCAGCTGCACGACCTGCCGCTGGCGCTCGGCTATGCGCGCGCGCTGCGCCAGCTGGCGACGGGGCCGCACGTGCCGCCGTGGGTGCGCGAAATGGAAGCGTTCATCCTGGAAGACATGGACCAGCTCGACAGCGCCCGCCTGGTGATTGGCGGCCTGATCGCCAGCGGCCAGATCAGCGACCCGCACGAGCTCGCTTTCCTCGCGCGCAAGCTCGACGAACTGGCCAAAAAGAAAGCCAGGCCATGCGCGCGCGGCGCCATTTGCAGTAAACTGCCATTCTGAAGACGCCACACCAGGCACCAGCACTTTTTTCCAAGGAAATCCCATGCTCCCACGCCGCCAGCACGGCTTTACGCTCGTAGAAATCGCCATCGTCCTGGTCATCATCGGCTTGCTGCTCGGTGGCGTGCTCAAGGGACAAGGCTTGATCGACAGCGCCAAGGTGAAAAACATCATCCAGCAGTCGAATGCGCTGACGGCCGCCGTCAACGCCTACCAGGACAAGTTCCGCGCCCTGCCCGGCGACGATATCCAGGGCACCGTGCACGTGCCCAATTCGGCCGGCAACGGCAATGGCGATGGCCAGATCGGCGACGGCCAGCCGCGCGAATTCACCCTGGCGCCGCAGCACCTGGCGCTGGGCGGCTTCATCACCGGCTCGTTCAACGGCACCTCGCAATTCATGACCAGCGCCCAGGGCGGCGCCGTCTACCTGTACAACGACGAAGTGGGCGGCCGGGCCGGCAACGGCATCCGTTTCGACAACCTGCCTGAGAGCTACGCCGAGCAGATCGACAGCAAACTCGACGATGGCGTGGCCAGCACGGGCAGCGTCCGGGCGAACATGCCCTATGGCAATGCCGGTGCTATCATTCCCCGCACCGCCGTATTTTTCTGAGCCACCAGTCACTATCAAAGGAATACCATGCCAATGCACCGCACACTCATCGTCTCCCTGGCCGCCTGCGCCGCGCTGGCCGGCAGCGCGCAAGCCCAATACGTGGGACCGACGGCCGGCCCGGCCGCGCCCGCCAGTGTGGCCGCCATCCTGAAAAATCCCGTCGACGACCAGGCCGTCGTACTGCGCGGCAATCTGCTGCGCAAAGTGGGCAACGAGAAATATACGTTCTCCGACGGCACGGCGGAAATCCGCGTGGACATCGACGACAAGGTCTTCATGAACCGCAAGATCGACGCCAAGACCCGCGTGGAAATCCGTGGCGAAGTGGAAAAAGATTTCATGGAAAGCCCGGAAATCGACGTCGACGTTCTGACAGTCGTCCCGTAAGCTGCCTTGCCATCCCGCCGCCACGGCGGGGTGGGTGTCACCCTCTTCTGTATGCCTTGCGCAACCTTTTTTCCATTCCAGAAACTAGGCTTGTCAGAACAATCAATTTCGTCTAGCATCTTTTCATTCAAGGTCAGCCAGCGCCAGCGTGAGCCTGCCTGTCGACTCATCCATTCTGGGAGCTTTCCGGGTGCAAGATTTGCCTTCGATACGCTCAAGAATTTCATGGCTGGTGCTTGCCTGGGTCATTCCGACGGCCCTCGTGTTTCTCCTGCTCGTGGCGCAAAGCTACACGCGCGAACGCGACCATGTCGTCAGCGAAACGGCGCAGGCGGCGCGCGCCGTCACGGCCGCCGTCGAACGCGACTTGAGCGGCGCGCAGATGGCCGCGCGCATCCTGGCCGCCTCGCCCGCCCTGCAAAACGACGACATCGGCGCCCTGCGCGCCCTGGCCGGCAGCCTGCTGCAGCCGGGCCTGGCCGTCAGCACCTTCATCGTCTCCGACGCCAAGGGACGCCAGCTGGTCAATACAGCCCTGCCAGCCGGTCAGGTGCCGCCCCCCTTGCCGCAGAAATGGGCCGCCAGCATGGAGCGCACGCGCGACTCCGGCAAGCCCCGGCTGACCAGTTTGCTCATCGCGCCGGACGAGGTGCCGCGTCTGGTCCTGAACCTGCCCTTGCCGCGTGACAAGGGGCCCGCCTATGTGCTGACGGCCCTATACCCGCCCGACTACCTGCCCTTGCTGCTGCGCGAGCTGCACCTGCCCGCCTACTTGGGCGCGGCGATCGTCAATGCCGACGGCATCAACGTGGCGCGCACCCTGGCGCCGCAGCGCTATGTAGGCCAGCGCAGCTCGGCGTCCTTGCTCGAGCAGATACGCCAGGCGCGCGAAGGCGTGCTGCGCCATACAACCCTGGAAGGCCTCGACGTATATACGGGCTTTCGCCGCGCGCCCGACGACGCCTGGACGGTGGCCGTTACCATGCGCACCAGCACGGTGGCCGAAGCCCTGCTGGGCTCCGTGGTCACCGGTTCCCTCATCCTGGCCCTGCTGCTCGGTGCCGGCTTTGCCCTGGCCTGGCGCGTGGGCGGCCGCCTGGCCCGCACCCTGCAGGAACTGACACAGCAGATCCACGCGCTGGCGCAGGGCAAGCCCCTGCTCTCGAACCGCCATGCGGACCGCGAATCGGCCGACATGGCAGGCGCCCTGGGCGCGCTGGAACGCGACTTGCGGCGCCACCGCACGCAGCTCGAAAGCCTGGTGGCCGAACGCACGCTGGCCCTGGAAAAATCCACGCGCCTGCTGGAAACCGTGTACGCGACGGCGCCCATCGGCATGCTGTTCGTGGGCCTGGACTTGCGCATCGTCATGATCAACCACTATCTGGCCGCCATCAGCGGGGCCAGCGTGGCGCAGCATCTGGGCCAGCCCGTGGGCGCCATGCAGTTCGACGACGCCGTGCGCATGGAGGTGGAGCGCTGCGTGCGCCAGGTGATTGAAACAGGATCGCCCATCGTCGACCTCGAATTACAAGGCCATGGCGGGCGGCAGCGCGAGCATCCGAGTCACTGGATCGTCTCGTTTCACCCGATCTTCGGCCCCGAGCAGCAGTTGCTGGGCGTGTCGGGGCTGTGGCTGGACATTAGCGAACGCAAGCGCAGCGAAGCGGAGTTCCGTCGCTCGAAACATCTGTTCGGCACCATCATCGAAAACATCCCGGCCATGGTCTTCGTCAAGCGCGCCGACAAGCTGAGCTTTGAAATGATTAACCGCCACGCGGAACTGACCCTGGGACGCTCGCGCGAGCAATTGCTGGGCAAGACCGACCACGATTTCTTCCCGCCGCAGCAGGCGTCCGCCTTCGTCAGCGCCGACCGCAAGCTGCTCGCCACGGGGCAGATGGTGGAAATCGAACAGGAAGCGATCAACACGGCCGACGGCACGACGCGCCACTTCACCACGCGCAAAGTGGTGTTGCGCGACGATGCGGGGCGCGCCAGCCATGTGCTGGGGGTATCGATCGACATCACGGAACGCAAGCGCGCCACCGAGGTGCTGCACGCCACCACCTTGCGCCTGGAACAGAGCGAGCGCTTCATCCGCACCGTCACCGACAACCTGCCCGGCATGGTGTCGTACTGGGGCGCCGATCTGCGCTGCCGCTTCGCCAATAATTTCTATAATGAATGGTTTGGCCGCAGCAGCGCCGAGATGGTCGGCATCCACATGAGCGAATTGCTGGGGCAGGAACTGTTCGACGTGTACGCGCCCCACGTCGAGGGCGTACTGGCGGGCCGGCCGCAAAGCTTCGAGCGCGACCTGCTCGACCCGACGGGCCAGGTGTGCCACACGTGGACCAATTACATTCCAGACCTCGACGACGGCGGCGGCGTGCGCGGCTTCTTCGTGCTGGCCTCGGACGTGTCCGAACTCAAGCGCACGGAATTGCGCCTGCACGAACTCAACGAGCAAATGGTGCGCGCGCGCGACAAGGCCGAGGCGGCCAGCACGGCGAAGAGCGAATTCGTCGCCAACATGAGCCATGAAATCCGCACGCCGATGAACGCCATCATCGGCCTGGCGCGCCTGCTGGAAGAGTCGCCGCTGGAACGGCGCGAGCGCAGCTATGTCGGCAAGATCCAGATGGCCACGCAGTCGCTGCTCCATATCGTCAACGACGTGCTCGATTTTTCCAAGATCGAGGCGGGACAAATGGTGCTGGAACAGCGCCGCTTCCAGCTCGAACGCATGCTGGGCAGCGTTGGCGTGCTGCTGGCCAGCAGCGCCTGGGCGCGCGGCGTGGAGCCCGTGTTCGTGCTCGATCCGGGCGTGCCGGACGAACTGATCGGCGACGCCCTGCGCGTGGAACAGATCCTCATCAACCTGATGGGCAACGCCGTCAAGTTCACCTCGCATGGCGAAGTGGTGCTGGCCATCACCATGGTGGCCGAGGATGCGGCCAGCGCCACCCTCGAGTTTTCCGTGCGCGACACGGGCATCGGCATCGGCGCGGCCGAGCAGGAACACATCTTCGACGCGTTTTCCCAGGGCGACAGCGGCACCAGCCGCAAATACGGCGGCACGGGGCTGGGGCTGGCCATCTGCCGGCGCATGGTGGAATTGATGGGCGGTCAGCTCAGCGTGAAAAGCACGCTGGGCCAGGGTTCCGACTTCCGCTTCCGCTGCCGCTTCGACAAGGTGGCGCCGCCGCCCGAGCCGCACGGCAAGGGCGCGTCCAGGGCGCTGTCGCTGCTGATCATCGACGACAACGCCAGCGTGCGCGCCATGCTGGAAGACTGGTGCGCGGCGCAGGGCTGGCGCAGCCGCAGCGCCGACAGCGGCGCGGCCGGCCTGGCCCTGCTGCGCGCCCAGGCCAGCGGCGAAGCGGCGGCCGATCTTGTGCTGCTCGACGCGGCCATGCCGGGCATGGATGGCATTTCCATGCTCACCGAGGCGCGCACCGGCGAACACCTGGCGCTGCCGCCCGTGATCATGCTGGTGGCCGACCAGGACAGCGAAAACCTCGAACGGCTGGCCGACAGCCTGATGCTGGCCGGCATCGTCTCGAAACCGGCGACGCCAGCGCGCCTGCTGGCGGCCGTCACCGCTGTGCGGGATGGACGCAATGCCCGCAGCGCGCCATCCATGCTGCCCGTGTCCACGCCCCTGTCGGGCTTGCTGGAAGGCATGCGTGTGCTGCTGGTGGAAGACAATGAAATCAACCAGGAAGTGGCGCAGTACATCCTGCTGCACTCGGGCGCGCGCGTAGCCGTGGCCACCAACGGCAGGCTGGCCGTCGACATGCTGGCGCACAGCCCGCAAGCGTGGGACGTGGTGCTGATGGATTTGCAGATGCCCGTGATGAACGGCTACGACGCCACCCTGGCGATCCGCGCGCTGGGCTTGCCGGACTTGCCCATCGTCGCCATGACGGCCAATGCCATGGACGAAGACCGCCTGCGCGCCATTGCCAGCGGCATGAATGCGCACGTGGCCAAGCCCATCGATGTCGACGACATGATCGAGACCCTGACGCGGCTGGTGCCGGCGCACCAGGCTGGCGGCAGCAGCGCCGCGCAGCCAGGCGGCGCCGCCACGGAGGTGCTGGAAATGCCGGCCTCGATACCCGGCATCGACCTGGCGGCGGCCCTGCACCGCTTCGGCGGCGACTATGGCGCTTTCCTGGCGCTGCTCAAGCGCTTTGAAAATTCGCAGGGCGACGCCGTCGAGGAAGCACGGCGCCTGCTGGCCGCCGGCCAGACGCCGCAGGCGGCGCAGCTGCTGCACCGCGTGTGCGGCGTGGCGGCCAACCTGGGCGCAGCCCATGTCGCCAGCCTGGCCGCCGAGACGGAAAAAGCGCTGAAGACAGGGCAATCGCACGCCACGGCCGCCTTGCTGGAACAGCTGGCATTGGCGATGGCCGAAGTCATCGATGCGGCGCGCACCCTGCCCTCGCCCCTGCGGCGCGGGCAGCCGGCACAGGCCGCGTCCGGCAGCGCACCGGTCGACCTGCACGCCGGCCTGGCCGAGCTGCTGGTCTTGATCCGCAACAATAACCTGAAGGCGCTGGCCCAGTTCCACGTCCTGCACCCCGCCCTACAACAATCAGACCGGGAAGCGGCCCTGGCGCTGGCCAACGCGATCGAGACCCTGAATTTTTCCGCTGCGGAAAAACTCGTGCTCGATCAGCTGAAACGAGAGGAAAACAAGTGAGCTGGACCAACCTTGCCATGAACGGGCGCATCCTCATCGTCGATGACGCCATGGAAAACATCCAGATCCTGCACCAGCTGCTGCGCGAGGAACACGACGTGCTGTTCGCCCTGAGCGGCGAGAAGGCGCTGGAAATTGCGCACAATCAACTGCCGGACCTGATCCTGCTCGACGCCGTCATGCCCGGCATGGATGGCTATGCCGTCTGCAATGCGCTGCGCGAGTCGGCCATCCTCAGCGCCATTCCCGTCATCTTCGTCACGGCCCTGAACCAGCCCGAAGACGAAACGCGGGCGCTGGAAGCGGGCGCCGTCGATTTCATCACGAAGCCGTTCAACGCGGCCGTCGTGCGGGCCCGCGTGCGCAGCCAGCTGACCATCAAGCGGCAGGCCGATGCCATGCGCGAACTGTCGCTGACGGATTCGCTGACGGGCGTGGCCAACCGGCGCAGCTTCAACGACACGATGGACAGCGAATGGCGGCGCTGCGCGCGCGACGGCGTGCCGATGGCCCTCATCATGGCCGATATCGACCACTTCAAGGATTACAACGACACGTATGGCCACCAGGCGGGCGACCTGTGCCTGCAACAGGTGAGCGCCGCCCTGCGCCGCTGCGCCGTGCGCCCGCCCGACCTGCTGGCGCGCTACGGCGGCGAGGAATTCATCATCCTGCGGCCGCAGGAAACGCGCGACGGCGCCGAAGTGGTGGCCCAGCGCATCCTCGATGAAGTGCGCGCGCTGCAGATTCCCCACGCCAGGTCGAGCGTTGGCCCGCACGTCACCGTCAGCCTGGGCATGGCCAGCGTCATGCCCACCGAAGGCATGGACCCCAGCGCCCTGATCCGCGCCGCCGACGCCCTGCTGTACCGCGCCAAGCATACGGGGCGGGACAGGTATTGCGCGTCGGAGGGGGAGTGAAGAGGAGGCGCGCGCCTGCTGCATGCCTGCCTGCGTCGGCTTACGCCCTGCGGGCTAAGCCGACCTACGCCAACCTACTCAGACCTACGCGGCGAGCCAGGCTTATCGCTCAGGGATAGCAGCGCATCAAAAACTCCGCCACGCACACGGGTTTCGTGTCGCCTTCGCGCTCCATGGTGACGGCCCAGTTCACTTGCGCGCCTTCCGGCAAGTCGTCGACGGACAGGATGTCGAGCCGCGCGCGCAGGCGGCTGCCGACGGGGACGGGGGCGGGAAAACGCACCTTGTTTAAACCGTAGTTGATGGCCATGCGGATGCCGGCCATGTGCAATGCTCCCTGCAACATGGCAGGCAGCAGCGATAACGTCAGGAAACCGTGCGCCACCGTGCAGCCGTACGGCGACTCGCGCGCGCAACGTTCCGTATCGATGTGGATCCACTGATGGTCGTCCGTGGCGTCGGCAAAGGTGTCGATGCGCTGCTGGGTGATGGTGAGCCAGTCGGAGACGGCCACGTGCTGTCCCGCCAAGGCCTGAAAACCGGCGATGCCGGCGATATCACGCATGCTGCTCTCCGGCAAGACGGCGGCCGAACATGCCCATGCCTTCGACTGTCGTCACCACTTCGCCATGCTGGTTGCGCACGCTCCACACGGAAATGACGATGCCGCGGTCCGGTTTCGACGTGGACGGGCGCACTTCCTTGACCTGGTAGGTCAGCTGCAAGGTGTCGCCCGCGCGCACGGGTTTGAGCCAGCGGATGCTGTCCAGGCCGGGCGAACCCATGCTGGACGAATGCTTGAGCAGATTGTCCACCACCAGGCGCATCATCATGCCGCACGTATGCCAGCCGCTGGCGATGACGCCCTTGAAAATGGTCTTTTCGGCGGCGTCATGGTCGACGTGAAATGGCTGGGGGTCGAAATCCGTGGCAAAGGCGATGATTTCCTTTTCCGTCACATGGCGCTGGCCCAAGTCGATTTCCAGGCCTTGCGTAAAGTCTTCGAAATACCAGTGTTTCGGTGTGATGGCAGGCGATGCGGTCATGCGGTCTCCGTCGGCAAGAAGCCCGGCTGGGCGATAAAGCGCTCGATATGATGGTCCACGTCGCCCAAGGTCAGGGCGATCATGGAGAGGCGCTTGAAATGGTGGGCGGCAGGCAATTCGTCCGTGACGCCCATGCCGCCATGCAATTGCACGGCTTGCTGGCCGACAAAAGTGGCGGCCAGTCCCACCCTCGCCTTGGCGGCCGAGACCGTGCGGCGGCGTTCAACCGCATCGTCGCTGTCGGCCTTGGCGGCGGCCAGCATGGCCATCGAGCGCGCCTGCTCCAGGTGGATGAACATGTCGGCCATGCGGTGCTGCAAAGCCTGGAACTTGCCGATCGGCGCGCCGAACTGCTGGCGCGTCTTCAGGTACTCGAGGGTGGCGGCAAAGATGGCGTCCATGGCGCCCACGGCTTCCGCACACAGCAAGGCGGCGCCGTAATCCACGGCCGCGTCGAGCACGGGCCAGCCCTGCCCCGTTTGGCCGATCAGGGCCTCATGCCCCAGCACCACTTGCACGAGGGTGACGGTAGCGGCGCGCTGGCCGTCGATGGTGCGGTAGTCGCGCACGCTGACACCGGGCGCGTCGGCGGGCACGAGGAACAGCGAGATGCCATCCGTATCGCTCTGGCCGCCGCTGCTGCGCGCCGAGACGATCAAGGCGCCCGCCTGGGCGCCGTGGATGACGACGGTTTTCTCGCCGTCGAGCACGAAGCCGTCGCCGCTGGCCTTGGCCGTGGTGGCGATAGCGTGCATGTCGTGGCGCGACTGGCGCTCGCCCAGCGCACACGCGAGTTTGAGGCTGCCGCTGGCGACCTGTTCCAGCATAGCATCGTGGCCGCCCGCCAGGCTCAGGAAGCGCGCGCCCAGCACGGTGGCCAGATAGGGCTCGACCACCAGGCCGCGGCCCAGTTCCTGCATCACCAGCAGCATGTCGACGGCCGTGCCGTCGAAGCCGCCCGCGCCGGCCGGCAGCGGCAAGGCCGTCATGCCCAGTTCGGCCAGGGTAGCCCAGGCAAGGTCGGAGGTACCCGTGGCCGAGTGGACGATCTGCTTGCGCGTTTCAAACGGGTAATCCTTGTCGACCCAGCGCCTGAGCGCATCGGCAAATTGCTGCTGTTCCTGATTAAATTGGAAGTCCATGTCGTCTCCTTCTGGCTTACAGGCCCAGGATCATCTGCGTGATGATGTTTTTCTGGATTTCATTCGAGCCGCCATAGATCGATGTCTTGCGGTAATTGAAGTAGTACGCGGCCAGCGGCGCGGCCAGGTCGTCGCCGCCAGCCCCGTGCGGCGCGCTGCCGTCGAGGAAGTCAGGATCGAACGGCAAGGCTTGCGGACCAATGGCTTCAAGCATCAGTTCCGTCAGCAGCTGCTGCAGTTCCGAACCACGCACCTTCAGCATCGACGCCTGCGGTCCCGGTCCCTTGCCTTCTTCGCTGATGACGCGCAAGACCGTCATTTCCAGCGCCATCAATTCGATTTCCAGATGGGCCACCTTGGCGGCAAAAGCGGGATCGTGCAGCAGCGGCGCGCCGCGCTTGCTTTGCTGCATGGCCAGCTGCTTGAGGAAGGTCAGCTCGCGCTTCGAGCGGCCGACGGCAGCGATGCCCGTGCGCTCATGGCCCAACAGGTATTTGGCGTAGGTCCAGCCCTTGTTTTCCTGGCCGACCAGGTTGCTGACAGGCACGCGCACATTGTCGAAGAAGACTTCGTTCACTTCATGTTCTTCATCGAGCATGATGATGGGGCGCACGATAATGCCCGGCGTTTTCATGTCGATCAGCAAGAAGCTGATGCCTTCCTGCTTGCGCACCGTGCTGTCCGTGCGCACCAGGCAAAAGATCATGTCCGCGTGCTGGCCCAGGGTCGTCCAGGTTTTCTGGCCATTGACGATGTAATGGTCGCCGTCGCGCTCGGCCGTGGTTTTCAGCGAGGCCAGGTCGGAACCGGCGCCCGGCTCGGAGTAACCCTGGCACCACCAGTCGTCACAGTTCAAAATGCGCGGCAAGTAGTATGCTTTTTGCTCGGCGCTGGCGAAAGCCATGATGACGGGCGCCACCATGTTCACGCCGAATGGCAGTATCGGCGGCGTGGCGGCGCGCGCGCACTCGTCTTCCCAGATGTGGCGCTGCACGGACGTCCAGCCCGTGCCGCCATATTCGACGGGCCAGGCCGGCGCGGCCCAGCCCTGCTGCGCGACAATCTTGTGCCAGCGCACGTAATCGTCGCGGTTCAGGCGCAAATGCTGGCGCACCTTGCGCTGCAAATCCGCTGGCAAATGGGTGTCGAGGAAGGCGCGCACCGTGTCGCGGAACGCCATCTCCTCGGCCGTGTAATGCAGGTCCATGTCTGTCTCCTTGTTCTTATCGGTTGCCGTGATAACTGCACGCAAGGAAGCTCAGCGCACAAAAAAGCACGACCGTTCTCAAGGATTGTACAACAGATTGCGAGCGGCGCCAGGCCTTTTACAATGGCTGGCGCGGCAAGGCAAGCGGGTGGAATCGGCTGGCTGCCGTGGCGCCGCGCCTATGTGTGCGACAAAATATTAATGAGCTTGCCGAACGGGTCGCGCACGAAAAACCGCCGGACACCCCAAGGTTCATCGGCAGGGCCATATTCAATAGGAAACCCTGCTCCGGACATGCGTTCGAAGGCGGTATCCACGTCATCGACTTCAATGGAAAGGTCAGGCACGGCAGTGTTCGAGCCGCCTTCCGTCGCAAAGCTCACTTGAACGCTCATCTCGGCTTGCGAACCATACGTCATGATCCAGCCATGGTCCATCAACAGGCTCAGGCCCAGCACGTCCTCGTAAAACGTCCGCGCCAGGCCCGGATCCGACGCCGGGAAATTTGCAACGATACGCGTGACTTGCATAGTTTTCCTCCGTGTCAATATAAGCTTCGACCGCCATTTCCCCACCCTGCTCAATATCGTCATCCCTGTCTCCGGGCATGTCCGCTACTGGCGAGATTAGCACTTTTCGCGACTACCTTTTCAGCAACAGCCCGCGTAACAGCAATTCCAATGCCGCCACTGCTTTTACCAGGCGCGCATTGCCTTCGTCGCCGTCGGCGATCCAAAACGCCGCTTCGGCCAGGCTGCCGTAGATCAGCGATGCCAGTGCCTGCGGGCAAGCGTCGGCCACGATGCCCTGGTGAATCAGCTGCTGGATAAGCGCTTGCATCGAGTCGAGGCAATGGCGCTGCGAGTCCGGGGAAGCGCCGCCCAGGACCGCCCTCGCATCGCGCAAGACGATGCGCTGAATTTCCGGTTCCAGGGCCATCTCCAGATAGGCACGGCAGCGATGGCGAAAGCCATCCCACAAGTCTGCGGCGCTGTCGGAGATGCTCTGCAGGCGGCCATCCATCTCCGCGTCGATCTGCTCCACCACCGCCAGCAGCAAACCCTTCTTGTCGCCGAAGTGATGATACAGCGCACCACGCGTCAGCCCTGCCTGCGCAGTGAGGTCGTCCATGGACGTGTCGGCATAACCGCGCTCGCTGAACACTTTGCGGGCGGTGGCCAGCAGCGAGGCGCGGGTTTCTTCCATTTCCACACGGGTGCGGCGAACCATTGCTTTCTCCTTACATACGTAACGTATGATTGTTTACATTCACTGCGTATGTATATATACTTTATTCATACGCGATGTATGTATTATCGCTGCGACCTATCCCCGTTGCAAGCGGGGCACACCCGTTTATCGCCTGATCACATGAAGGATATGCACCATGAGTACATCTTCCTGCGCTGCCGCAGAAACTTCTGCCCGCCATCCATGGCTGGCGGTCACCGCTGTCGGCATGGCCACCTTTTCCGTCGTGACGACGGAAATGCTGCCGGTCGGCCTGTTGACGCCGATTGCCGACACCCTGGGCACCTCCACGGGAACGGCCGGCCTGATGATCTCGCTGCCCGCATTGCTGGCGGCCTTGTTCGCGCCGCTGGTCGTGCTCGCATCGGGACGCCTGGACAGGCGCAAGATACTCTGCGGTTTGCTGACGCTATTAGTGATCGCGAACATTGCCTCGGCCCTGGCGCAGAACATGACCTGGATGCTGGCGGCGCGTGTTCTCGTCGGTTTCTGCATGGGCGGCATCTGGGCCATCGCCGGAGGCCTCGCTTCCCGGCTGGTTCCTGCCCGTTCGGTTGGCCTGGCAACGTCGGTCATCTTCGGCGGCGTGGCGGCCGCTTCCGTGCTGGGCGTGCCGCTAGGCGCACACATCGGCGACCTTGCAGGATGGCGCTGGGCTTTCGGCGTCATGGCGCTGTTCAGCGGCCTGGTACTGGTGCTGCACCTGGCCGTCATTCCCGCCCTGCCCGCTGCCGGCTCGACGACCTTGCGACAATTCGGCCAACAGCTGCGCAACAGGCAGTTGCAAGCGGGACTGCTTCTGACCCTATTGCTGGTGACCAGCCATTTCATGGCCTTTACCTTCGTGCGCCCGCTACTGCTGTCCGTGTCGGGGTTCGATACGCAATGGCTGGGCGCACTGCTGTTTTGCTATGGCTTCGCGGGCATCATTGGAAACTTCCTGGCCGGTGTCGTCGCGGCGCGGCGCACGGCGGCTACCATCATCGCCATCTCGTGCGGCCTGCTGCTCACGCCACTGCTGTTCCTGGCTGTCGGCGACTCCGGCACAGGCGGCGGCGTGGTGTTGCTGGCCTGGGGACTGGCCTACGGCGGCGTATCGGTCGGCCTGATGACCTTGATGATGAAGGCGGCGCCCGGGGCCGTGGAGATCGTCGCCGCGCTGTATGTGGGCGTCTTCAATATCGGCATTGCGCTCGGGGCGTGGACCGGTGGCCAAGCCGTGGACAGGCTGGGCCTCTCCGCCAACCTGTGGCTTGCCGCAGGATTTGCCGCTGCCGCCTTGCTGCTGTCGTTTGGCATCAGCTTTATTGATGCAAACAAGCAGCCTGGCGCTGCAAGGGATTGACGGTGTCCGCCATCAGCCATACAAGTGCAGCAACACCTGCACGGCCACGATCTTGACGATGGTCATGCTGGGGAAAATCATCGCATAGCCGAGGTTCGGGCGGTCCGACTTGGCCAGGCGGTTGGCGAACACGAGCACGGCCGGGTTGCCCGTGGCGCCGGCCGCGATGCCCAGCAGTTCGGGAAACGGCAGACGCAGGAAGACCTTGCCGAGGATCACGACAAGCGCCACCACCACCAGCACCGTCACGGCACCGAGCGCCAGCATGGGCAAGCCGTCGGCGCCCACTTGCTGCACGAAGGGCAAGCCGGACGCCATGCCGACGGAGGCGAGGAAAATCGTCAAGCCATAGTTGCGCATGACCAAATTGGCTGACAGCGGCAAGCGCCAGCTGATCTTGCCCACTCGGCCCAGGCGGCCCAAAATCAGCGCCATCACTAGCGGCCCGCCAGCCAGACCCAGGCTGAACGAGCCTATCCACGGCAAGGGGATAGGCACCAGGCCCAGCAGCACGCCCAAGACCATGCCCATGCCCAGCGAGACATAGCTGAACTCGGCCGTGGCCGTGATGGAGTTGCCGAACAGCTTGCGCACGTCGGCCGCATGTTTGGCCGGTGCGATGGCCATCACGCGGTCGCCAAATTCCAGGGTCAGGAACGGATGGGGCAAAATCATGGCGTCGCCGCGGCGAATGAAGGCGATCTGCAGCGGGAAATCCTTCGCCAGATTCAGTTCGCCCAAGGGCACGCCGACGATTTCCGCATCCGACACGAACACTTCCGTACCGTCGAAATCGCTGCGGTCCTTCATCAAGCGGCCCGGGTCCAAATGGCCCAGCGCCGTGCGCGCCGCTTCCACACCCGCCACCGTGCCCGACACCATCAGCGCGTCGCCCACGCCAAGCACGAGGCCAGGATCGGGCAAGCGGTTCTGGTGACCCTGGCGCACACCGATCACTTGCAGGCCAGCCAGCGGGCCATCGGCCAATTCGGACAGGGCCGCGCCCGCCAGTTTGGCTGCATCGATGGTGATTTCGGAGACGACGATGGGCGTCGGCGGCGGCGTCAGCACGGGTTTCAAGATGCGCCCGGCCAGGTACAGGCCCAGCATGGGGCCGACGACGCCGAACGGATACGCGACCGCATAGCCGACTGCCGCGTCGCCATTGCCGTGCGACGCTTCCAGCGCCGCCTGCAGGGCGGCCGTGCTGGTCATGGCGCCGGCAAACACGCCGCTGGCCATGCGCAGCGAGATATCGATCCACTGCCCGCCCCAGATCGAGACGGCCAGGCCGCCCATGACGGCGGCAAAGGCAATCAGATTGTGTTTCTGCCCCGCGCCGCGCAAGCCGGCGAAAAACTGCACGCCGTACTGCACGCCAATGCCATACAGGAACAGCAGCAGGCCGATGGAGCCGACCATCGGCGGCGGCACGGAACCGGGAGCAAAGGCGCCCAGCGCCAGCCCCGCGAACAGCACGCCGCCCACGCCCAGCGAAAAGCCGAACACGCTGATGCGCCCCAGCGCATAACCGGCGCCGATGACGAGGAACAGGGCAAGGATGGGCGTGGACTCCAGCGTGTGGCGAAATAATTGAAGCATCAGGAACCTTGGTCTGGTGATGGCCCAGTTTAGCATGCACAAAAGCAACACGATGGCGATGATGACAAGCAAGCGTGCGCAGCTTTATGCCATAAAAACGGGCAAAAAAAAGCCCGCTGCGGGAGCGGGCTGAATCTAATTCCTGTGAGGAAGTAGAGGAGACAGGTGCATGATGCCGCATCGCAGCATATTCATCCAATTCTATGTTGTGATGATAGAAATTCGATTTATCAATATCTCATTGGGACTGCCGCTGCGCCTCGCAACGAATCGCTTCGCGCACGGCTGGCCTATCGCCTATGCTGGCCAGCAGCGCCCTCACCTGCGGGAAAGCACCGAGGTCGACTTTGGCGACCTCCGACCAGCTGAGGACGGTATACAAATACGCATCGGCCACCGTAAACGTGTTCCCCAACAAGTACTGCCGACCATCGCCTAGCTGCCGCTCCACATAATCGAGGCGTGCGGCCAGGCGCGAGCGGGCCACGTCCTGTGCCTGCGCACCGTATTCCGGATGGAACAGCCAGGGGCTGAACACCTTGTGCAGCTCGGTGGCAATAAAACCCAGCCACGACTGCAGCTGTACGCGCGCCATGGTCCCTGCCGGCGGCGCCAGACCGCTGGCCGGTGTCAGGTCGGCCAGGTACTGCACGATGGCCGTGCCTTCCAGCAAGATCGCACCATCGTCCAGCACCAGCGCCGGCACGTACAGATTCGGATTGATGCGCGCATAGTCGGCGCCAGTTTCCGTGATGCGCGGGATCTTCCGGATATCGACACGTTCCAGTTCCAGCGCAATGCCCGCCTCGATGGCCACGATGTGCGGCGACAAAGAACACGTTCCCGTTGCGTAATACAGTTTCATGATCACTCCTCGAAAAGTTACACGGACGCGGGATCCAGTTTTTCCACGTCGATGCCGTATTTGGCGATGGCTACACCAATCTTGCTGCGCGGCAGCTGGCCCCCATCGGCCAGCGCCGTCAGCGCGGCCAGCACGATGAAATGGCGGTCCACTTCAAAGAAGGTGCGCAGCGATTCGCGCGTATCGGAGCGGCCGAAGCCATCCGTGCCCAGGGTGATGAAGCGCCGGTTGTGCACAAATGGGCGCACCTGGTCGCCGACGATTTTCATGTAGTCGGTGGCCACCACCACGGGGCCTTGCCGGCCAGCCAGGCATTGCTCGATATACGGCACGCGCGGTTCGCTGTCCGGATGCAGCATGTTCCAGCGCTGAACGGCCAGGCCGTCGCGCCGCACTTCCGTCAAGCTGGTGGCGCTCCACACGTCGGCCGCCACGCCGAAATCCTGCCGCAGCAGCACGCTGGCGGCCAGCACCTCGCGCAGGATGGAACCGCTGCCCATCAGCTGCACGCGCGGCGTGGTTGCCGTGAGGGCTTCCGGGCTTTCCTGCAGCAGATACAGGCCCTGCAAGATGCCCGCCTCTGCTCCTGCCGGCATGGCCGGGTGCGGATAGTTTTCGTTGAGCAAGGTGATGTAATAGAAAATATCCTCTTGCTCGGCAAACATGCGGCGCATGCCGTCGTGGATGATCACCGCCAGCTCATACGCGAACGTGGGGTCGTACGAGATGCAGTTGGGAATCACGGACGACAGCACGTGGCTGTGGCCATCGTCGTGCTGCAGGCCTTCCCCCATCAGTGTCGTGCGTCCCGACGTGGCGCCCAGCAAAAAGCCGCGCGTGCGGGCATCGGCCGCCGCCCAGGCCAAGTCACCCACGCGCTGCAAGCCGAACATCGAATAAAAGATGTAGAACGGGATGGTAGCCAGGCCATGGTTGCTGTACGACGTGCCGGCGGCGATCCAGGAAGAAATAGCGCCCGATTCGTTGATCCCTTCCTGCAAGATCTGCCCATCCTTGGCTTCCTTGTAATAGCTGAGCTGCCCCGCATCCTGCGGCGTGTACAGCTGGCCCAGGTAGGAATGGATGCCGATCTGGCGGAACAGGCCTTCCATGCCAAACGTGCGCGATTCGTCGGGCACGATGGGCACGATGATCTTGCTCAAGGCAGGATCTTTCAGCAAGGTGCCGAGGATGCGCACGAAGGCCATGGTGGTGGACGCACCCCGCTCGCCACTATCCTTGAGCTGGGTGGCGAACGCGGACAGCGGCGGTATGGGCAAAGGCGCCACCTTGCTGATGCGGGCGGGAATGTAGCCGCCCAGCTGCGTCCGGCGCGCGGCGAAGTAACGGCCTTCCTCGCTGTCCGGCGCCGGTTTCAGATACGGCATCTCTTCCAGCTGGGCATCGCTGACGGGCAGCGCGAAGCGGTCGCGAAACGCGCGCACGGCGTCGGCGCTCATCTTTTTCAGCTGATGGTTGATGTTCTGCCCTTCGCCCGCCTCGCCCATGCCGAAGCCCTTGACGGTCTTGGCCAGGATCACGGTGGGACGGCCCGGCGTGCGCATGGCCTCGACATACGCGGCGTGCACTTTTTCCGGGTCGTGGCCGCCGCGCGTCAGCTTCCAGATGTCATCGTCCGACATGTGCGCCACCAGCGCCAGCAGTTCCGGATACTTGCCAAAGAAATGCTCGCGCACGTAGGCGCCATTCTGCGACTTGAAGGTCTGGTAATCGCCGTCCACGCATTCCATCATGCGCTGGCGCAACAAGCCGCTCGTATCGCGCGCCAGCAAGGCATCCCAGCCGCTGCCCCAGATGACCTTGATCACATGCCAGCCCGCCGCGCGGAACGTGCCCTCCAGTTCCTGGATGACCTTGCTGTTGCCGCGCACGGGACCGTCAAGGCGCTGCAGGTTGCAGTTGACGACAAAGATCAGGTTATCGAGGCGCTCGCGTCCGCCCAGGGAAATGGCAGCCAGGGATTCGGGCTGGTCCATCTCGCCATCGCCGAGGAAGGCCCATACCTTGCGGCCCTGGTGTTCCTTCAAGCCACGGTACTCGAGGTAGCGCATGAAACGGGCCTGGTAGGCGGCCGTCAGCGGGCCCAGCCCCATGGAGACGGTGGGAAATTGCCAGAAGTCGGGCATCAGCCGGGGATGCGGGTACGAGGACAGGCCCTCGCGCCCCGCTTCGCGGCGGTAATTGTCCAGCTGCGCTTCCGTGATACGCCCTTCCAGATAGGCGCGGCCATAGATGCCGGGCGCGGAATGACCCTGGATGTAGACCAGGTCGCCGGCGAACTGGTCCGTGCGGCCACGGAAGAAGTGGTCGAAACCCACGTCGTACAGCACGGCCGCCGACTGGTAGGTGGCGATGTGGCCGCCCACGTTCGAATGCTTGGCCGCGCGCAAGACCATCACCATCGCATTCCAGCGGATATACGCGTTCAGGCGGCGCTCGATGGCCAGGTCGCCCGGATATGCACCCTGGCGCTCGGTGGCGATGCTGTTGGTATACGCGGTGGTGACGCGGCCATGCATGCCGCCGTGCTGCGCGGAATCGGAATCGACGAGTTGGTCAAGCAAATAATGGGCGCGCGGGCGTCCTTCCACCGCGACGACGGCTTGCATCGCCTCCAGCCATTCTTTGGTTTCCTGCGGGTCGATATCGGGCACGGCAAGGGATGTGGTCATGGCGGTCTCCTGGGTTGGGAATTCAATACGCGAATAATTGCTTATGCAATCATTGCATTTGCAATCGTTACGGCGGCCATTGTATAGCGCTATAATTGCATTTGCAACTGTGATCGATCTGGAGGAATACCGATGTCTGAAACTGCGCCTGAAATTGGCACGGCCCCTGCGCCCGACCTGTGGTTCGCGTTCGTGCGCACGCACCGTTTGATGATCCGCGAGATCGAGCGCCGCCTCGCCGCCGCCGGCCTGCCCGTGTATGCGTGGTATGACGTGCTGTGGGGACTCGAAAGCGGACAGGACGGTTCGCGCCGCATGCATGAACTGGCCGACGCTCTGGCCATCGAGCGCTACAACCTGACGCGCCTGGTGGACAAGCTGGAAACGGACCGACTGGTGACGCGCACACGCTCGATGGAAGACGGGCGCGCCGCCTTCGTTTCCATCACGGAAGACGGGAAAATCCTGCGCAAGAAGATGTGGGCCGTCTACCAGGCTACGGTGGCCGACCTGTTCCTGACGCAATTTGACGGCGGCGAGCAGCAGGACTTCAGCGCCGCCCTCGCGCGCGCCGCCGAGGCGGCACGCGGCGCCACTCAGAGCAAGGCGTAACGCCGCAGCGCGTACTCGACGAACTGCACCGGCAGCGCGCCGTCGTCGGCCAGGGCTTTCAAGGCCGTGACGGCCAGCCATGGCGCGCTGACCTCCATCATGGCGTCAGCGCCGACGGCGATGAAACGCCCGCGCACGTAGCCGCCGATCTGGCCCGCGATGTGCTGTCCATAGCCGGTGACGGCGATGACGGGCGCGGCACTGTCATCGAGGCAGCGCCGCACATGGGCCAACCTTGGGACGGCGCGCGGATGACGCAGGTTCCACTGCTCCGCCGCCTGCGCATCGCGCGCCAGGCGCGTGTAGCTGGGGCAACTCCACACTTGCGCGGCGATATCCCAGTCGTCCTTCAGCAAGCGGGCCGCATCGGCAACGACGGCCAGCATCGTTCCCGCTCCACACAGACGCACCCGGCATGGCGCCGGATCCGGCGGCGACACGCGGTACATGCCAAGGCTGGCCGCTGCCGCATCGGCGTCCGACAAGGGCGTGGCCACCGCACCTTCGTCCGCATTTTCATCCGCACCTTCGTCCGCCTCTTCGTCATGTATGGCCAGGTAGTAATAGCCTGCCTGCTGTTCCAGGTACAGCGTTTCCAGTGCCGAGCGCAGGATGGCGCGCACTTCCTCGCCCGTCGCCGGGTCGAACGGCGTGCAATTGTGCTGCGCGGACAGCCAGGCGGGCAGCGTGGGCTGCACGCCTTTCGGCCAGCGAGAAGATTGCGTTTCCGCATCGCTGCAAACGATGCCACGCTCGCGCGCATCGACCAGCACGCCATTCAATGCCTGGAGCGAGGTGGGGCGGCACAGATACAGCAGCGGTTTGTCGGCGCCATAGCGCAGCGGCCAGGCACTGGCGGACACCGTCACATTCCAGGCATCGTCAGGCCGCTGCGTCACTTCCGCGCGCACGACGCGGATGGCATTCGCCGCACCCGGACCCGTCTGCAAGCTGCCCACCATGGCACCCAGCGCCCGGCGCGGCGACACCTGCCGCAATGGCAACGCCGGCGGTGCCGCCAGCGCGGCCAGGCAGGCATGGGCGGCGTGGCGCGCGGCGTCCAATGGCTGTGGAGGAAATAAAGGGGACGAATGCATGCAGGCTCCTGTCGCAACAATGCTTGCGCAAGGCAGACATTGCCTATACGATTGCAAATGCAACGATTGTAGTTGCAATCCTTTGCGCGTACAAGTGACGCGAGCCAAGCGAAATCTGTCTTCGAGGTGAAAAATGACGCTGAACAATCCTGAAACCGTGCGCATGGCCTATGCCGTGAAACTGACGAATGCGCAAGTCGAGGCGGCCAAGCGCCTGTATGCCGCGCATTTCGGCGGCACGGACAACCCGCAGGCGATGGCCGCCATCATCGCGGCCCTGGCGCGCAACTACAGTTCGGCCGTGGCGGCGAATGTGCTGTAGCGCAGCACGTGCGGCGCCGGCAAAACCGCGACGCAAGCGGGCCTAGCTCGTTCCAAAAATGATGAGTTTTCGATGTGATCTTTGTTCACGTGTCACCAGCACGCGGGCTTGCTCCACGGTCACGCAAGTCTGCGGCGCAAACCCCGCTGGCACTGTTTCCGCATCGCGCGCGATGAGTTGGGGATCATTGATCACGTCATAATCGCCGCGCTTGAAAAGCAATTGCTCGATACCGGCGTCCCCTTCGGACATCGGTGTGACGGCGATCAGCGACCAAAGGCCTTCATCACCCAGAAATTTCTTTTGCTTCAGGAATGCGTTAACGCGGTCTGCATGCGGCGCCGAATCGCTCAGCTCGCTCTGATAAATTCCCATCGGGCACAGCATCGTGCCGGCCGGCCACCCCATATCGGGCAGTGCTGCGACCGTGACCGGACGCAATTGGGCCAAATGGCGGTCAAACGGGGGCTTCTCCGCCGAACAGGCACCGAGCGCCATCAGCGCCAGCGTGCCGGCGGCGCGAAACAAAGGCATCATCAACTTGTCTCCTTGCATGTTTATGTTTAAACAAGCTTATCTTAAACGATAAGGTCATCGAAGCAGGCAAAAAAAAGCCCGCTATGGAAGCGGGCTGAATCTAATTCCTGTGAGGAAGTAGAGGAGACAGGTGCATCATGCCGCATCGCAGCATATCTATCCAATTGCATGTTGTGATGATAGAAATATGATTCATCAATATCTGCGGCAGGCACGGTATCTCAAGCACTGGCCCGCGCGATCAGCTCGTAGGCCAGCGGCGCCAAGGCCGGTGGCGCGGCGCCCTCGTCCACTTCGCCCAGGCGCTGCAGGATGGCTTGCGCGGCCAGGCGGCCGATGTCATAGCGGGGCACGCGTATCGTCGTCAGCGCCGGCATGAGTTTTTCCGAGAACGGGAAATCGCCGAAGCCCGCCACCGCGCATTGCTCGGGAATACGGATGCCGAGGCGCGCCGCTTCATAGATGGCGCCGGCAGCCATGTTGTCGTTGGCAAAAAACAGGGCGTCGGGCCGCTCGGCGCGCGCCATTTGCTCGCTGAACACTTGCCCGCCCGCATCGAGCGGCGCCGTCACCGACGCTTGCACGATTTCCGCACGCAAACCCAACTGCCGCATGGTTTCCTCATACCCCTGGGCCCGCTTGCGCGCGCGGAAATCGCTGCCGATGCCGCTGTCGACGTAGACGATGCGCCGGTAGCCTTGCCCGTGCAAATACAAGGTCATGTCGCGCCCCGTGGCGATATGCGAAAAACCGATCTGCGGATACGGCCGCTCGGGGTGGATATCCCACGTTTCGATGACGGGAATCTGCAAGCCCGCCAGCAAGGTTTCCGTGGCCGCGCTATGGTCGGCGCCCGTCAGCACCAGCGCGCGCGGCGACCAGCCGAGAAAGGCGCGCACGACCTTCTCTTCCGTCTCGATCGAGTAATCGTGGGTGGCCAGCAGCAACTGGTAATTGTGCTGCGACAAGGTGGTCGACAAGCCCTGGATGGTTTCCGCAAAGATGGAGTTCGACACGCTGGGCACGATGGCGCCCACGATGCGGCCCTGGGTCGAGGCCAGGCCGCCGGCCGCCTCGTTGCGGATGTAGCCGAGCTGGTCGATGGCGCTCTTGATACGGTCGCGCGTTTCCTGCGACACGCGGTCCGGTTCCTTGAAATAGCGCGACACGGAAATAGCCGAGGTCTGTGCCAATTTGGCCACATCGAACACGGTGCTGCGGCCGAGGCCGCGCCGCTTGCGTACTGGGTCGTTCATGGGTACTGCCTTCTCAAAAATCGGTAATCACCACGCATCATGCCATGGCCGGGCGCACGGTGGACGCCAGCGTAACGCCGGCGCTTTACGGCTCTTCGGCTGGGCCGCATAAATTCTATTCTGGAAATTGGCGTCAATGAAATCATGCCGATAGTGTAAGGGCTGCGCGCCTGCACCCTGCATTAAATCTGTTGACAGCCCCGTGCGATTCAAATTATATTTCGCTGTACTTGCAATGTTAGCGCTAACAAAGGCGGCAAGCAAGACCCGAGACAGCAGCACTGGAACGCCATCCGCAGCGCGCCAGGCAACCGAAAAGGACACACATTGAGCTCCGCTACTTCCCGCCGCACGCTGGAATCCCTGCGCAGCCAGCGCTGGCTGGCCCCAGACGACATGCGCTCGTTCGCCCACCGCCAGCGCCTGCAGCAGATGGGCTTGCGCCGCGAGGAATTCCTCGACCGCCCCGTCATCGCCATCATCAATACCTGGAGCGACCTGTCGCCGTGCCACTCGCACCTGCGCGAACGGGCCGAAGCCGTCAAGCGCGGCATCCTGCTGGCCGGCGGCTTCCCCGTCGAGCTGCCTGCACTGTCCTTGGGCGAAGTGATGGTCAAGCCCACCACCATGATCTACCGCAACTTCCTCGCCATGGAAACGGAAGAACTGCTGCGCTCGCTGCCGATCGACGGCGCCGTGCTGCTCGGCGGCTGCGACAAGACGACGCCCGGCATGCTGATGGGCGCCATCAGCATGGATATCCCCGCCATCTTCTGCCCTGCCGGCCCCATGCTCAACGACCGCTACCGCGGCCAGAGCGTGGGCGCGGGCACGCACACCAAGAAATTCTGGGATAACTACGTGGCCGGCGACATCGCCAAGCCCGAGTGGATCAAGCTGGAAGCGAAGATGACGCGCTCGCCCGGCACCTGCAACACCATGGGCACGGCCTCCACCATGACGTCCATCGTCGAGGCGATGGGCTTTACCTTGCCGGGCGCCACCAGCATTCCCGCCATGGACGCCAATCACGTGCGCATGGCTTCGCAATGCGGCGAGCGCATCGTCGGCATGGTGTGGGAAGACTTGAAGCCGTCGCGCTTCTTCACCCGCGCCGCGCTGTCGAACGGCGTGGCCGCCTACATGGCGCTCGGTGGCTCGACCAATGCGGCCATCCACCTGGTCGCCATCGCCGGGCGCGCCGGCTTGGCCCTGTCGCTCGATGAAATGGATGCGATGGCGCAAAAAGTGCCGGTCATCGCCAACCTGTTCCCGTCCGGCGACAAGCTGATGGAAGATTTCTTCTATGCGGGCGGCATGCCGGCCCTGCTCAAGGAAATCGCGCCGCAGCTGGATTTGACGGCCTTGACGGTCACGGGCCGCAGCCTGGGCGAGAACATCGCCGACGCCGTCTGCCTCGACGACAGCGTGATCCGCAAGGTGTCGCAGCCGGTGGCCGACGGCGCGGCGCTGGCCGTGCTGCGCGGCAACCTGTGTCCTGGCGGCGCCGTCATCAAGCCGTCGGCAGCGAATCCGAAATTTGCCAAGCATCGCGGACGCGCCCTCGTGTTCGACTCGAACGCGGAGATGCTGGCGCAGATCCACGCGCCCGACCTCGACATCGATGAAAACACGGTGCTGATCCTGCGCAATGGCGGCCCCATCGGCGCGCCCGGCATGCCGGAATGGGGCAATCTGCCCGTGCCGAAAAAGCTGCTGCAACAGGGTATCCGCGACATGGTGCGCATCTCCGACGCGCGCATGAGCGGCACCCACTACGGCACCTGCGTATTGCACGTGACACCGGAAGCGGCCGTCGGCGGCCCGCTGGCCCTGGTGCGCAACGGCGACATGATCGAACTGGACATCGCCGCGCGCAGCCTGAACATGGACGTGACGGACGAGGAACTGGCGCGCCGCCGCGCCGAATGGCAGGCGCCGGCGCAAAAATATGCGCGCGGCTACACCAAGCTGTACATGGAGCACGTGACGCAGGCCGACCAGGGCTGCGACCTGGACTTTTTGCTGGGCAACGCCGCCACACCCGAGCCGCCGATCTTCTGACGCCGCCGTCTTCCCTACCTATATAGAGAGCACAACTATGGATATCCTGGACAACCCATTCCGCGCCCTGCTGGCGGACAAAGCAGTACCACTGGGCAGCTGGCTGATGGCCGGCACGTCCGTGACGGCCGAAGCCATGGGCTGCGCCGGCTTCGACTGGCTGGTGCTGGACATGGAACACGTGCCCATCGACTACCAGGACGCCTACCAGATCCTGCAAGCCGTGGGCGGCACGCCGGCCTGCCCCGTCGTGCGCCTGGCCTGGAACGACCTCGTGCAAATCAAGCGCGCGCTCGACATCGGCGCGCAAACCCTGATGTTCCCGTTCGTGGAAAACGCCGCTGAAGCGCGCAGCGCCGTGGCCGCCACCCGCTATCCCCAGCCGGGCCAGGCTATTCCCGGCACGCGTGGCTTTGCCGCCATGCACCGCGCCAGCCGCTATGGCACCGTGCCCGACTACGCCGCCCGCGCCAACGGCGCCGTCTTCTCGATTATCCAGCTGGAAACGCCGGCCGCCCTGGCGCAACTGGAAGAGATCGCCGCCGTCGATGGCGTCGACGCCCTGTTCGTGGGACCCGGCGACCTGTCGGCAGCCATGGGCCATATCGGCAATATCGGCCACCCGGAAGTGCAGGCGGCGATTGCCGACGCGGCCCGCCGCGCCCGCGCCATTGGCAAACCCATCGGCATTGTCGGCCCCTCGCCGGAAATGGTGCACACTTTCATTAGTTACGGCTATGACTACGTGGCCATCGCCTCGGACATGGGCATGATGATGCGCCAGGCCAATGCCTTTATCACGGCCCTGAAACCGTCGCTGGCGAAAGCCCTCGACACGGGCGCCTACTAATCTATTTCTGTTGCAACGCACGTAGCGCGCTCAGACGCGTCATTCGCATCTTTTGGAGACAAACATGTCAGGTGTAAAACTGGAAAAGGTCGTCAAGAAGTACGACAACGGCGTCGAAGTCATTCATGGCATCGACCTGGAAATCAAGCAAGGCGAATTCGTCGTCTTCGTGGGCCCTTCGGGTTGTGGAAAATCCACCCTGATGCGCATGGTCGCGGGGCTCGAGACCATCACGGGCGGCACCATCTCCATCGAGGGACAGGTCGTCAACGACTTGCCGCCGCGCGAGCGCGACATCGCCATGGTGTTCCAGGACTATGCGCTGTATCCGCACAAGTCCGTGTTCGACAACCTGGGCTTTGGCTTGAAGCTGCGCAAGTTTCCGAAGGCGGAAATCGAACAGCGCGTGCGCGCCGCAGCCACCATCCTGAAAATCGACCACTTGCTCGACCGCAAGCCGCGCGCCCTGTCCGGCGGCCAGCGCCAGCGCGTGGCCATGGGCCGCGCCATCGTGCGCCAGGCCAAGCTGTTCCTGTTCGATGAACCGCTGTCGAACCTGGACGCCCTGCTGCGCTCGGAAATGCGCACGGAAATCAAGAAGCTGCACCAGCGCATCGGTGCCACCACCATTTACGTCACGCATGATCAGGTCGAAGCGATGACCCTGGCCGAACGCATCGTCGTACTGTCCGGCGGCAACATCATGCAGGTCGGCACGCCGGACCAGATCTACAACGAACCCGTGTCGAAATTTGTCGCGGGCTTCACGGGCTCGCCGCCGATGAACTTCCTCGGCGCCAAGGTGGCACGCAATAGCGCCGGCCAGACCGAGATCGTGCTGGGTTCAGCCCGCCTGGCCCTGCCGGCCGAACGTCAGGCTGCCTGCGGCAAGCTCGATGGCCGCGCCGTGGAATTCGGCATCCGCCCGGAAGACATCACCCTGGAAGCGGCCGGCAGCGCCAGCGCCGCCCTGGCCGCGACAGTCGTGGTGGTCGAACCGCTGGGCGCGGAAACCCTCGTCATCTTCCAGTGCGAAGGCGGCGAATTGACGGCACGCCTGCCGCCCACGTTTGCGCTGGCGCCAGGGCAGCAAGTCACGGTACAGCTGGACATGGAGAAATTCCATCTGTTCGATCCGCAGGGCGGCGCGGTACTGCCATCCCGATAAGCCGCGCACAAGCGGCATACCCATTCCAAAAAACAGGAGACAAGCATCATGCGTATCAAATCCCTCGTCCTGGCGCTCGGCGCCACCTTCGTCCTCGCCACCAGCGTTCATGCGCAAACCGTCAAGGTCTTTGTCGGCGGCCAGGAGCGCCCCGAAGTCATGCGCGAACTGTTCGCCAAGTTCATGGCCGCCAATCCCGGCGTCAAGATCGACCTGGAAACGGGCGGCGCCACCTCGGAATTGCAGCAGAAATACCTGAACACCGTGCTGTCGGCCGGCGACACCACCCTGGACGTGTTCCTGATCGACATCATCCGCCCGGCCCAGTACGCGTCGGCCGGCTGGATCGAAAGCCTGGATAAATACCTGGGCGCCGACCGCGACAAGATCATGGGCCAGTACCTGCCCGCCTACAAGCAAGCGAATATGGTCGACAACAAGGTCGTGGCCCTGCCCGCCTTTGCCGACGCCATGTTCCTCTACTACCGCAAGGATTTGCTGGCCAAATACAAGCTGGCGGCGCCGAAAACCTGGGATGAGCTGGCCACCGTGGCGCGCACCATCCAGGCCGGCGAAAAGAATCCGGAATTGCAAGGCATCAGCTTCCAGGGCAAGGCCATCGAAGGCGCCGTCTGCACCTTCCTGTTGCCGTACTGGAGCCAGGGTGGCGAACTGGTCACCAACGGCAAGCTGACCCTGGACAAGCCCAAGGCGGAAGCGGGCCTGGCCATGTGGCGCAAGCTGGTCGACCAGGGCGTGGCGAAAAAGAACATCGCCGAAGTGGCCACCGACGATACGCGCAAGGAATTCCAGGCCGGTAACGTCTTGTTCGCCGTCAACTGGGGTTATGCCTGGAATCACTTCCAGGATGGCGCCGACAGCAGTGTGAAAGATAAAGTCGGCGTCGTCAGCCTGCCGGCCATGGCGGGTGGCAAACCTGCCTCGTGCATCGGCGGCTGGCAGTGGGCCGTGTCCTCGTTCTCGAAGAACAAGGAAGCGTCGGCCAAGCTGGTGCGCTGGCTGTCGAGCCCGGAAGTGTCGAAGCAGCTGGCCATCAAGGCCTCGAACCTGCCCGTCTACCCGTCCGTCTACCAGGACAAGGAAGTACTGGCCGTCAATGGCTGGTTCGCCGATGCGCTGCCGGTCGTGCAAAGCGCCCGTTCGCGCCCCGTCACGCCGCGCTACAGCGAAGTGTCCGAAGCCGTGCGCGTCAACACAAATGCCGTGATGGCGGGCGTGAAAACGCCGGCGGCCGGCGTGGCCGAGATCGAAAACCGGGTCAAGCGCATCTTGCGCTAACCGGCATGCGCCCGTGCCGCCACGACGGCGGCCCGGGCGGCACACGTATACGCACACCGCAACAGACGAGGAAATCATGAGGCAACGCACCCTGAAAAGCCGCATCACGGACCCCAGCGAAACGACGCTGGCCTGGGTCCTGCTGACGCCGGCGATTCTGTTTTTACTGCTGATCGTGGCCTACCCGGTCAGCAAACTAATCTACAACAGCTTTTTCGACATCCGCCTGTCCGGCGGCAGCCTGCCCAGTTTCGTGGGCCTGGACAACTACAAGATGGCGCTAGAAGACAGCCTGTTCTGGAAGTCGCTGAAAAACACCGTCATCATCACCGTCGTCACCGTGCCGGGCGCGCTGGTGGCGGGCCTGGGCCTGGCCATGCTGGCCAACATGCCGTTCAAATACCGCTGGCCCGTGCGCCTGGCGCTGCTGCTGCCGTGGGCCTTGCCGCTGGCCTTCGTCGGCCTGATCTTCGCCTGGTTCTTCCACAGCGAATACGGCCTGGTGAACGACATCATCCGCCGCATCGACCTGCTGATCCCCGGCCTGGGCTGGGAACCGCAAATCTGGTTCAATTCGCCCGCGCTGACGATGGCCGCCATCTGCATCACGACCATCTGGAAAACCTCGTCGTTCATGGCCCTGATTTTACTGGCCGGCCTGCAAACCATTCCCGCCTCGCTGTATGAAGCGGCCGAGGTGGACGGCGCCAGCAAGTGGAAGCAATTTACGGAAGTGACCCTGCCGCTGCTGGTGCCATCGATGCTGGTGGCGCTGATCTTCCGCACCTTGACGGCCATCCAGTCCTTCGATATTCCGTACAACATGCCTGGCCCTGGCGATGAAACCAAGACCCTGGCCATGTACATCCAGTCCAATACGGTGGACTACCTTGACGTGGGCTACGGCTCGACCCTGGCGGTCTTTATGTTCCTGCTGTCGATGGCCACCACGTTCGTGTATCTGAAATATGTAAGAGGAGACAAAGAATGAGCGGCCTGTTTTCATCGAAGCGCCTGCGCTGGTTCGCCGCCGCGATCGTCATCCTCAACGGCGTCTTCCCCGCCCTGTGGATTTTGTTCACCTCGCTGAAAACCGAGAGCGAACTGACGCAAAAGCCGATCACCTACTGGCCGCACGAACCGACCATCGGCAATTTCATCTCGGCCTTCCAGGACCAGCCGCTGCTGACGTTCCTGACCAACAGCCTGATCGTGGCCGGCCTGTCGACCCTGCTCAGCCTGTTCATCAGCGCGCTGGCCGCCTATGCGATCGCCCGTCTGCGCCTGCGTTTCCGTGGCCTGATCCTCACGGCCATCATCGGCGTGTCGATGTTCCCGCTGGTGACCCTGATGGTGCCGCTGTTCGAAATCATGCGCAGCCTGGGCTTGCTCAATTCCTACTGGGCGCTGGTGCTGCCGTACACGGTGCTGAACCTGCCGATTTGCACGCTGATGATGGTGAGCTTTTTCCAGGATATCCCGCGCGACATCGAGAACGCGGCCATGCTTGACGGCTGCACCCGCCTGAGCGCCCTGTGGCGCATCGTGCTGCCGCTGGCCGCGCCTGGCGTGGCGACGGCCGCCATCCTCGCCTTCGTCAATTCCTGGGACGAGTTCCTGCTGGCGCTGTCGATGAATTCGGCCGTGGCTTACCGCACCCTGCCCGTCGGCATCCAGCTGTACCAGGGCGAATTCGCCTTCCCGTGGCCGATCATTTCGGCGGCGCTGGTCGTGGCCATCGTGCCCATCGTCGTGCTGATCGTGATCTTCCAGGAAAAGGTCGTCAGCGGCCTGACCTCGGGCGGCTTGAAGGGCTGAGGCTGAAAATGAACCACCAGCTTCCCTTCACCCTCGCGCATGGCGACTGCCGCGCCGACGTCCACCCGGCCACGGGTGGAGCGCTGGCGGCGCTCCGCTGGCGCGGGCGCGACATCCTGCGCGCCGCGCCGGCCAGCGCCGGTGTGCGGCAGATGGCCTGCTATCCCTTGGCGCCGTATTCGAACCGCATCGGCAACGCCGTGCTGCAGGCGCCGGGACAGACGCATGCGCTGCGCACCAACTTCCCGCCCGAGCCGCACAGCATCCACGGCTTCGGCTGGCAGCGCGCCTGGCACGTGGCGGCGCGAACAAGCGACAGCGCCGAACTGCTGCTCGTGCATGGCGGCGACGCGGACTGGCCATTTGCCTGTACGGTGCAGCAAACCGTGCTGCTCGACGAAGCCGGCCTGCGCCTGACATTATCGGTGCGTAATGACGACGCGCGCACCATGCCCGCCGGCCTGGGTTTTCACCCCTACTTCCCGCTGGCCCCTGGCCTGCGCCTGCAGACGCAGTGGGATGGCGTGTGGAGCATGGGCGACGACCACTTGCCGGCCGGTCTGGCGCCCGTGGCGCAAGCATCGCCATTCGCCACGCCGCAGCCGGTGGCCGGCTGGCAGGCGGACAATTGCTACAGCGGCTGGACGGGCCGCGCCAGCCTCGATTACGGAGACTATGCCGTGCACCTGTCGGCCAGCGACAATTGCGGCCACCTCGTGTGCTTCGCGCCCGACGACGAGCGCAGCTTCATTGCGCTGGAACCCGTCACGCACGCGAATAACGCGTTTGCGCTGGCCGCGCGCGGCGCGCGGGGCACGGGCATGCGCTTGCTGGCGTCCGGCGAAAGCCTGCACATCGCCATGCGCCTGGCAATCGAGGAGAAACAGCATGCGTGAATGGCAAGCCGAACTCGTGCTCGATGCGCGTGCCCAGCTGGGCGAATGCCCGCTGTGGAGCGTGGCCGAGCAGTGTTTATATTGGATCGACATCGCCGGACGCCGTGTGCACCGCTACGATCCGGCGACAAACCTCGACCGCGTCTGGTGGGTGCCGTGCGAGCCGGGCTGCATCGCCCTGGCTGAAAAAGGCGGCCTGGTGGCGGCCCTGCGCGACGGTTTCTACCGTTTCTATCCGCAGGAAGGCTTGCTCGACAAGCTGGCCGATGCACCGTACGACAGCCGCGACATGCGTTTCAACGATGGCCGCTGCGACAGCGCCGGGCGTTTCTGGGCCGGCGCCATGTACGAGCCGCGCACGGCGGAACTGGCCGCCATGTTTTGCCTGGAACGGGGCGCCACGCGCCTGGGCTGGGGGCCGCAACAGGATCTTGGCGTCAAGGTCAGCAACGGCCTGGCCTTCGCGGAAGATGGAGCATCCCTGTTCCAGTCCGACACGCCGAATCACGTGATCTACCGTTTTCAATTCGATGCGGCCAGCGGCCAGGTGGGCGAACGCCATGTGTTTGCCCGCCTGCCCGTCAAGGGCGAAGAAGCCGTGTACGGCGGCCGTCCCGATGGCGCGGCTTTGGACGCCGAAGGCTGCTACTGGAGCACGCAGTACGAAGGCGGCCGGGTGCTGCGCTTTTCGCCGCTGGGCGAGATCATCGGCATCGTGCGCGTGCCCGTCACGCGCCCCACCATGATCGCCTTTGGCGGCGCCGACCTGCGCACCCTGTACATCACCAGCGCGCGCGAAGGCGCGGCGGACGACGAACTGGCGCGCCAGCCTCAGGCCGGCGGCCTCTTTGCCGTGCGCCTGGACGTGGCCGGCCAGCCCGAACCCCTTTACCGGGATTGATACCCCGATCTCACCCCGAGGACAGCATGAACGCCAACATCACTCTCTACCCCAGCCTGCAGGACCGCGTGGTCTTCGTCTCCGGCGGCGGCTCCGGCATCGGTGCTTCCATGGTCGAGCATTTCGCCCTGCAAGGCGCGCAAGTGGCTTTTTGCGACATCGACCGCGACGCCAGCGCCGCCCTGGCCGCGCGCCTGGCGCCCCTGTGCCGCCACGCGCCCTGTTTCGTGTACAGCGACATCCGCGACATCGCAGCCTACCAGGCCAGCCTGGCCGACGTCGAGGCGCGTTTCGGCGCCATCCGCGTGCTGCTCAATAACGCGGGCCGCGACGACCGCCATTCGCTGGCCGAACTGACGCCCGAGTACTGGGACAACTGCTTGGCCCTGAACCTGAAACACCACGTGTTCGCCATCCAGCAGGTGGCGCCCGGCATGGCGGCCGCCGGCGGCGGCTCCATCATCAACCTCGGCTCCATTTCATGGATGCGCGGGCGCCCCAACCTGGTCGGCTACACCACGTCCAAGGCCGGCATCGCGGGCCTGTCGCGCACCCTGGCGCGCGAACTGGGCGAGCAGAATATCCGCGTCAACGCCATCGCCCCGGGCGCCATCGCCACGGACCGCCAGACCGCGCTGTGGCGCGATCCGGAAGAAGACCGGCGTTTCATCGAACTGCAATGCCTGAAATACCGGCTCGACGCGGGCCACGTGGCGCGCACGGCCCTGTTCCTGGCGGCCGACGATTCGGACGGCATCACAGGGCAGAACATCATTGTCGACGCGGGGCTGGCCCAAGTCTCGGTCGCCGGATAAGCAGCATCCCCCATTCAAGGAGAACCCTCATGTTGAACCTGCAAGACGCAAGCCTGTTGAAACAGCAATGCCTGATCGATGGCGCCTGGTGCGACGCCGATGACGGCGCCACCATCGATGTCACGAATCCGGCCACGGGCGCCGTCATCGCCACCGTGCCGCGCATGGGTGCGGCCGAGACGCGGCGCGCCATCGCCGCCTCGCATGCGGCCTTCCGCCTTTGGCGCAAGCAGACGGTGAAGGCGCGCGCCACGGTGCTGCGCGCATGGCATGCCTTGATCTTGCAGCACGCCGACGACCTGGCGCTGATACTCACCAGCGAGCAAGGCAAGTCGCTGGCCGAAGCGAAGGGCGAGATCGTCTCGAACGCGGCCTACCTGGAATGGTTTGCCGAGGAAGGCAAGCGCGCATATGGCGACGTCATCGCGCCGCCGTCGAACGACAAGCGCATCGTCGTCATCAAGCAGCCGATCGGCGTGTGCGCGGCCATCACGCCGTGGAATTTCCCGAACGGCATGATCACGCGCAAGGCCGGCCCTGCCCTGGCGGCCGGCTGCAGCATGGTCTTGAAACCGGCGTCGCAAACGCCGCTGTCGGCCCTGGCCCTGGGCGAACTGGCGCTGCGCGCCGGCGTGCCGCCCGGCGTGTTCAATGTGGTGACGGGCGCCGCGCAAGCGATCGGCTCGGAACTGTGCCACAACGACCTGGTACGCAAGATCACGTTTACGGGATCGACGGAAGTGGGCGCCTGGCTGTCGCGCGAAGCGTCCGGCACGATCAAGAAGCTGTCGCTGGAACTGGGCGGCAACGCGCCCTTCATCGTCTTCGACGACGCCGACATCGACGCGGCCGTCGAAGGCGTGCTGATGTCGAAATACCGCAACAGCGGCCAGACCTGCGTGTGCGCCAACCGCATCTACGTACAGGACAGCATCTACGATGACTTCGCCGCCCGCCTGGTGGCCAAGGTGGCCGAGCTGAAACTGGGCAATGGCCTGGACGCTGGCGTCACGCAAGGCCCGCTGATCGATGAAAACGCCGTGCGCAAGATCGAGCAGCATATCGCCGACGCACTGGCCAAGGGCGGCAAGCTGGCCATCGGCGGCAAGCGCCACGCGCTGGGCGGCAGCTTTTTCGAGCCCAGCGTGGTATTGGAAGCGAACAGCGACATGCTGGTGGCCACAGAGGAAACCTTCGCCCCGCTGGCACCCCTGTTCCGCTTCGGCAGCGAAGACGAAGTCGTCGCCATGGCCAATGCCACGCAATTCGGCCTGGCCGGCTATTTCTACAGCCGCGACCTGGGCAGAGTCTGGCGCGTGGCCGAAGAACTGGAAGTGGGCATGGTCGGCATCAACACGGGCATGATCGCCAATGAAATGGCGCCGTTCGGCGGCGTCAAGCATTCGGGCATGGGCCGCGAAGGCTCGCATTACGGCATGGACGACTTCCTCGATATCAAATATTTGTGCATGGGAGGGATTTGATTATTTAATGTAGGCAAGGCAGGGATCAGCAACAATACACCTATAAAAACACAGGAGACAGGATCATGCAAACGACATTACGCAAGACCACATTGGCCGCGGCCATCACGGGCGCCCTTTTCTCGGCGTCATTTGTTAGCGCTAACGCGCACGCCGACGAACTGAGCGACATGAAAGCCATGCTGGCCCAATTGCAGGACCGGGTAGCGCAGATGGAAGCGAAGGCGGCCCAGCCAGCAGCGCCAGCAGCAGCGATGGCGGCCGCACCGGCATCATCGGCGGCGGCACCCGTGAAACCCGTCACCGGCTTCAACTGGAAGCTGTACGGCCGTGGCGACATCGGCTACACGGTCTCGCGCGGCAAGGATGCCAGCGGGCGCCAGCTGACGAACCACCGCCTGAACCAGGGCGAGATGGCCAGCCGTCTGGGCCTCACGGGCGCCTGGGTCTTCAGCGATGAATACAAGGCCATCTTCGGCGTCGAGACGGGTTTGAACCTGTTCAACGGCAATGCGGGCGGCGGCACGCAAAACAACACCACCTCGTCCGTGCTGTTCAACCGCGGCTCCACCGTCGGCTTTGCCTCGACCACCTGGGGCTCGATCGAAGGCGGCACCATGTACATGGCGCCGTTCTGGGTCTCGCTGGGCGCCGACCTGGCGTCGGCGCACAATTACGGCGCGAATGACTTCAGCGCCCTGTTTTCGCTCACGCGCCCCGAATCCCTGGGCCGCTACCTGAAAGACCCCGTGACGGGCAACGCCAGCAAGACGACGAGTTTGGCCGGCAACAACTCGGGCACGGCCCTGTTCTATGGCAACGCCCTGCGCTATCGCAGCCCCACCTGGAACAATATCTCGGCCGAAGTATCGTATTCGGCCGGCCAGCAGGCGTCTTCCGCCACCGACCTGGAAAACGATGGCCGCAGCTGGGCCGCCAACGTGCTGTACAAAAAGGGCGACCTGTTCCTCGGCTATGCGCACATGGATTACCAGCAGAGCAACGACATCAGCACGGCCGGCACGCCGAATTTCATCAAGCGCAACCAGGTCACGGACATCGTCGGCGCGCGCTACAAGTGGAACGACTTTACCTTGGGCGGCTCCTACACCTCCTACCGCGTGTCGAACGCGGGCGGCTATGCGGCCGACGCCTTCGGCGTGTCGGGTGCGTATGACCTTGGCAAGCACCGCATCGAAGGCAGCCTGGCACACATCAGCTATGACGGCGCCAACGCCAGGGGCGCGTTCGGCGCGAACACGGGCGACGGCGTGGGCAAACCGAAGTCGACCGCCTACTCGCTGGGCTACCTGTACAACTTCCAGCCTACCCTGTCGTTCTATGCCTATGCCACGCGCATCGCCAACAACAGCCACGCCAAGCTGGGCGTATTGCAGTTCCGGGGGGACAATAACTACTTCGGCTACAGCCCCGTCGAGCTGACCGCCGGCATGTTCCTCGTCTTTTAATTAGTACTTAATTGTTGATGCACCGCCGGCCCGCCCGCATGGCCGCCATGCGGCGGCCGGTTTTCACAGGAGTTGATCGTCATGCAGTACACACTACACCAGGAAAATGACAGCGTCGCCCTGCGCTGCGCCGGCCGCTTGCTGCTGCGCCACAGTGCCGCTGCGCCATGCGTGTTCGTCGGCCAGGGCCGCGAAAGCATGGAAATGTACCGAGGTAATTTCGAGATCGAGGATTACGTCGAGGAGCGCAGCGCCCTGCGCGCGCTGGCCGTCACGCAGGATGGCGACGCCGCCACCCTGAGCTTTGCGCGCCATGCGGGCGACGCACCGCAACTGGTGCTAGCCGTGCAAGCGACGCCGCATGGCGTGCACCTGGTGGTGCAGTACGCGGCGCCGGGCTGGAACCGGCTGTGGCTGCGCCTGCCTGCGGAACAGGACGAGCATGTATGGGGCTGCGGCGAGCAGATGTCGTACTTCGACCTGCGCGGGCGCCACTTCCCCCTGTGGACGTCGGAGCCGGGCGTGGGCCGCGACAAGTCGACGCACTTGACGTGGCAGGCGGACGTGACGTCCAAGTCGGGCGGCGACTACTATCACACAAATTATCCGCAACCGAGCTTCATCTCTTCGCAGCGCTATTGCCTGCATGCGGAAACGACGGCGTATGCGGACTTCGATTTCCGCCAGCCCGATTTCCACGAACTGCAATTCTGGGCCATGCCCGAGCGCCTGGAATTCATGCTGGCCGACACCTTCGTCGACCTGGTCGGCGTCGTCTCGCAGCGCTTCGGCCGCCAGCCTCACCTTCCGACTTGGCTGCAGAATGGCGCCATGCTGGGCCTGAAAGGCGGCGAAGAGCACGCGCGCACCATCCTGGCGCAGGCGCAGGAACATGGCTTGCCCGTCAGCGCCCTGTGGTGCGAAGACTGGGTCGGCTTGCGCCAGACCTCGTTCGGCAAACGCTTGTTCTGGGACTGGCGCTGGCAGCCGCAGCGCTACCCTGACCTGAAGAACTGGATCGCCGACCTGGCCACGCAGGAGATCCGCTTCCTCGGCTACGTCAATCCCTACCTGTGCAACGACGGCACCCTGTACCAGGAAGCGATGCAGCAGGGCTTTTTGGCAACAAGCATGGATGGCGGCGCCTATCTGGTGGACTTCGGCGAATTCGATTGCGGCGTCGTCGACTTCACCAATCCGGCCGCCGCGCTGTGGTTCGAGGAACGCATCCTGCGCCAGGAAATGCTCGATTTCGGCCTGTCCGGCTGGATGGCCGATTTCGGCGAATACCTGCCGATCGACCTGCGCCTGCACAATGGCACCGACGCGCGCCTGATGCACAACGCGTGGCCGACCCTGTGGGCCGAAGTCAATGCGCGCGCCATCGAACGGGCCGGCAAGACGGGCGACGCCACCTTCTTCATGCGCGCCGGCTACACGGGCGTGCAGGCGCACTGCCCGCTGCTGTGGGCGGGCGACCAGTCGGTCGACTTCAGCCGCCACGACGGTTTGCAGACGGTGATCTGCGGCGCCCTGTCCTCGGGCCTCCTGGGCAACGCCTACCACCACAGCGATATCGGCGGCTATACGAGCTTGTTCGGCAACCTGCGCACGGCCGAACTGTTCCAGCGCTGGACGGAGATGGCCGTATTCACGTCGATGATGCGCACGCACGAAGGCAACCGTCCCGACGAAAACTTCCAGTTCTACCAGGATGAAAACGTGTTCCGCCACTTCGCCCGCATGACGCGGCTGCATGTGGCGCTGGCGCCCACCATCCGCGCCTTGGCCGAAGAGGCCGTGGCGCGCGGCCTGCCGCTGCAACGCCCGCTGTTCCTGCACTATGAACACGACCGCGCCACCTACGCCATCCAGGACCAGTACCTGTTCGGCCCCGATCTGCTGGTGGCGCCCGTGCATGCGGCCGGGGCCGCGCGCTGGAGCGCCTACCTGCCGCAGGGCGACGCCTGGATCCACCTGTGGAGCGGCGCCGTGTTCGACGGCGGCCAGCGCGTGGAAGTCGACGCGCCGCTGGGCCAGCCGCCCGTCTTCGTGCGGCGCGGCTGCGCGCAGCAGGACTTCTACCTGTCGCTGGCGAAATGAGCCTGGCATGAGCGTGGCGTCGCACTTGCTGTTCCTGGCCTGCGTGGCGCTGGCCAGCGTGGCGCAGAACCTGACGGGATTTGCCTTCGGCCTGATCCTGCTGGGCCTGACGGCCGTGCTGCACCTGGCCAGCCTGGGCGACGTCGCCAACGTGGTCAGCGTGCTGGTGCTGGTCAACGCGGCCATCACGTTTGGCCGCACGCGCCCGCAACTGGCCTGGCCCGTGTTCGGCCCTTCGCTGGCCGTCAGCCAGCTGGGCGTGGGCGCGGGCGTGGCCCTGCTGGGCTGGTTCAGCGCGCAGCAGGTGAGCGTGCTGCGCTTCCTGCTCGGCTGCGCCATCGTCATCTGCGCCTTCATGCTGGTGCTGCGCGCCAGCGCGCGGGCGCGGCAGTCAAGCCTGCCCGCGTTTCTGTTCTTCAGCGGCGTGTCCGGCGTGATGGGCGGCCTGTTCGCCAGCGCCGGCCCGCCCATGGTGTACCACCTGTACCGCCAGCCATGGCCGGCCGACATGATCCGCCATTCGCTGATCGTGCTGTTTGCCGCGAATGCCGTGCTGCGCCTGGTCCTCGTGCTGGCGCATGGCCAGTTCAGCATGACGGCCCTGTGGCTGACGCTCGAGGCCTTGCCGCTGGTGATGGGCTTGACGTGGCTGGCGCGCCGCCACCCTTCGCGCCTGCCCATCGAACACGTGCGCCGCGCCGTCTTCGTGCTGCTGCTGATCGCCGGCCTGGCCCTCGTGCTGCCGCCCGTGCTGTCGCTGCTCGCCTGAGGCGGCACCTTTTCCCTTTTACTTTTACAAGACGAACCTTCCATGTCCGCTTCCCGCTTTTCCTCCCTGCCCGCCCACTGCGACCTGCTCGTCGTCGGCGGCGGCATCAATGGCGCCGGCATCGCGCGCGACGCGGCCGGCCGCGGCTTGCGCGTGGTGCTGTGCGAACAGCACGACCTGGCGCAGCACACCTCGTCCGCGTCCACCAAGCTGATACACGGCGGCCTGCGCTACCTCGAATACTATGAATTCAAGCTGGTGCGCAAGGCGCTGCAGGAACGCGAAGTGCTGCTGCGCGCCGCGCCCCACATCATGTGGCCGATGCGCTTCGTCATGCCGCACGACGCCGCCCAGCGCCCCGCCTGGATGATACGCGCGGGCCTGTTCCTGTACGACCACCTGGCCAAGCGGGCCTTTTTGCCCGCCTCGCAAGGCATCGCGCTGGACAAGCACGCGGCGGGCGCGCCGCTGAAGGCCGGCTACCGCAAGGGCTTCGTGTACTCCGACGGCTGGGTCGACGATGCGCGCCTGGTGGTGCTCAATGCGCTCGACGCGCAGGAACACGGCGCGCACATCCTCACGCGCACGGCCTGCGTCGATGCGCGCCGCGATAGCGGCGCCTGGCAAGCCACCCTGCAAGCCGAGGATGGCCAGCGCAAGACGCTGCGCGCGCGCGCCATCGTCAACGCGGCGGGACCATGGACGGCGCAATTTGCCGGTGCGGCCGGCGGCGGCAAGACGCAAGGACTGCGCCTGATCAAGGGCAGCCACATCATCGTGCCGCGCCTGTTCGAGCATCCGAACGCCTACATCTTCCAGAATCCGGACCAGCGCATCATCTTCGCCATTCCCTACCAGGATGACTTCACCCTGATCGGCACCACGGACGAGGAATACAAGGGAGAGGTCAGCCAGGTCAAAATCAGCCAGGCGGAGATCGATTATCTGTGCCAGGCCGCGAACCGCTATTTCAAGCGCGAGATTTCTCCCGCCAATGTCGTGTGGACGTATTCGGGCGTGCGTCCGCTGCTCGACGACAGCGCGCAGAACGCGTCGGCCGTCACGCGCGACTACCTGCTGGAAGTGGCGCGCGGCGAGGCGGCGACGGGCGCGCCGCTGCTCAATATCTGGGGCGGCAAGATCACCACCTACCGCAAGCTGGCCGAGGAAGCATTGGGCTTGATGGCACCCCTGCTGGACAATACCGCCGCGGCATGGACGGCCGAGGCGCCCCTGCCCGGCGGCGACCTGCAGCAGGCGAACCGACTGGTGGACAGCCATGATTTCGACGGTTTCCTCGCCCGCTTCCAGCACGACCACGCCTGGCTGCCGCCCGCGCTGGCGCGCCGCTATGCGCGCGCCTACGGCAGCCGCGCCACGCGCCTGCTGACGGGCGCCACCTCGATGGCCGACCTGGGCGCGCAGCTGGCGCCCGGCCTGTACGAGGCCGAAGCGTGCTATCTGATCGAGGTGGAATGGGCCAGGAGCAGCGACGACATCCTGTGGCGGCGCAGCAAGCTGGGGCTGCGCTGCGCGCCGGCCGACGTGGCGCGCGTGCAGCAGTGGCTGGCGGTCCATCTGGCGCAAGAGGTGGCGGCATGACCTACCTGCTGGCCCTCGACCAGGGCACCTCGAGCTCGCGCAGCATGGTGTTCGATGAATCAGGCGCCATCGTCGCCGTGGCGCAGCGCGAGTTTCGCCAGCTCTTCCCCCAGCCGGGCTGGATCGAACACGACCCGATGGAAATCTGGCACAGCCAGATCGAGACGTGCCGCGAAGTGCTGGCCAAGACGGGCTTGCAGGCCGATGAGCTCGGTGCGCTGGGCATCACCAACCAGCGCGAAACGACGGTGGTATGGGACCGCGCCACGGGCGAACCCGTGTACAACGCCATCGTCTGGCAAGACCGCCGCACGGAAGCGCTGTGCGAGGATTTGCGCGCGCGCGGCCTGGCCGGCGCCATCCACGCGAAAACGGGCCTGGTGCTCGACCCGTATTTTTCCGGCACCAAGCTGCGCTGGATACTCGACGCCGTGCCCGGCGCCCGCGCGCGGGCCCTGCGCGGCGAACTGGCCTTCGGCACCATCGATACCTGGCTGGCGTGGAAAATGACGGGCGGACGCCTGCACGTAAGCGACGTCAGCAACGCTTCGCGCACCATGCTGTGGAACCTGCATGAAGGCTGCTGGGATGCCCAGCTGCTCGACTGGCTGGGCATTCCCGCCAGCCTGCTGCCATCCGTCCATCCATCGAGCCACGTATATGGCGAAACGGATGCGGACGTACTGGGCAGCCCCGTCATCATCGGCGGCATCGCCGGCGACCAGCAGGCGGCGCTGTTCGGCCAGACCTGTTTCAAGCCGGGCATGGCCAAGAATACCTATGGCACGGGCTGCTTCCTGTTGCTGAATACCGGCGAACAGTGCGCGCAATCGCAGCATGGCCTGATCAGCACGGCCGCCTGCCAGGTGGGCGCGCAACCGACATATGCGCTCGAAGGCAGCGTCTTCATCGGCGGCGCCGTGGTGCAATGGCTGCGCGACGGCCTCGGTGCCATCGGCCACGCGGGCGAAGCGGAAGGCCTGGCCGCCTCCGTGCCCGATTCGGGCGGCGTCGTCTTCGTACCGTCGTTTACGGGACTCGGTGCGCCGTACTGGGTGCCGTCGGCGAAAGGCGCCATCCTGGGCCTGAGCCGCGGCAGCACGGTGGGCCACATCGCCCGCGCGGCACTGGAAGCGATCGCCTTCCAGAGCGCCGCCCTGCTGGGCGCCATGACGCGCGACGCGCAAGCACCGATCACGGAACTGCGCGTGGACGGCGGCGCCTGCGCCAACAACCTGCTGCTGCAATTCCAGGCCGACTTGCTGGGCATCCCCGTCGTGCGCCCGCAAGTGATCGAAACGACGGCATTGGGCGCGGCCTACCTGGCGGGCCTGGCCATCGGCCTGTATCAAGGCACCGATGAACTGGCGTCGCACTGGCGCGCCGACCGGACGTTCTTGCCCACCATCGGACGCGACCAGGCGGCCAGCCTGATGCAGCAGTGGGAAGTGGCCGTGCGGCGGTTTACCGGTACCGGGGAACACTGACAAACGTCGGGCCCAAAAAAGGCTCTGTCATCGGCAAGTAGGGGAAATGCCGGAATCTTCCCTTGCTTGTGTTGTCTGACTCTGCATACTCACCACGCAGGGAGCAGATCATGCAGCCAGCCGAATGGATCAGCTTTATCGCGCAGTTTGCGCAGTTGAACCGGCGCCAGCGGCAGGCAGGCATTGCCCTGCTGCGTGGCAACGCGCCACACGACGCGACCGTCGCGCTGCTGGAAAGTGTGGCGCAGCCGCGATTGGTCTGTCCCGCCTGCCACTCGGCGCACCTGCACCGGCACGGCCATGCGCACGGCCTGCAGCGCTACCGCTGCGTGCCGTGCGGGCGCACCTTCAATGCCTTGACGGGCACGCCGCTGGCCCGCTTGCGCCACAAGGCGCTGTGGCTCGACTACGCCGATTGTCTGCTGGCATCGGATTCCGTGCGCAAGGCGGCGTTACAACTGGGCGTGCACCGCAATACCACGTTTCGCTGGCGTCACCGGTTTTTATCGCTGGCAAAGACGGATCGGCCGCATGGCCTGCATGGCATCGCCGAGGCAGACGAGTTATATCTGCTGGAATCGGAAAAGGGATCCAGAAACATGACGCGTCCGGCGCGCCGCCGGGGCGGCCATGCCCACAAACGCGGCATTTCCAATGAACAGGTCTGCATTCTGGTGGCGCGTGACCGCACGGGCCAGACCTTGGACTTCATCACGGGCAAAGGGGCGCTGACCAAGGCGCAGTTGCATCATTGCCTGTTACCTGTCATCGACAAGGACGTGCTGCTGGTCACCGATGGCCATGCCGCCTACCGGGATTTTGCCAGGGAGGCTGGCATCAGCCACCAGGCCGTCAACTTGCGCGCCGGCATCCGCGTACAGGGCGCTGCCCACGTGCAGAACGTCAACGCCTATCACAGCCGTTTGCGGCAATGGCTGGGGCCGTTTCACGGTGTGGCGACGCGCTACCTGCCGAATTACCTGGGATGGCGCTGGATACTCGATGCCAGGCGCATCCGCTCGCCAGAAACGTTATTGAGAGCAACGCTGGGAGGATTCCCACATCTGACGGTGACATAGCCGCAAAAAAAAGCCCGCTGCGGGAGCGGGCTAAATCTAATTCCTGTGAGGAAGTAGAGGAGACAGATGCATCTTGACGCATTGCGGCATATCACGCCAATCATGTGTTGTGATGAGCAAGATAAGCCCCAGCGATATCTTGGCGTGATGCCCTGGTTGATTACTTGACGCTGCCAGCCGCTTCCTCGATCAGCTTGGCCACTTCCGCTGGGTGCGAGCTCATCACCACGTGGGAAGCACCGTCGATCACGACGGTTTTCATCGCGTTGGCGCGCTTGGCCATGAAGGCCAGCGCTTCTGCGGGAATATTCTTGTCTGCCTTGCCGTAGACAAACCAGGACGGGATACCCTTCCAGGCTGGCGCAGGCGAGGCTTCGTTCAGCGCCGCATCCGTGATCGGACGCTGGCCGACCGCCATCAGGCGCGCCTTGGCCGCCGGCAAATCGGCGGCGAACTGGTCGTGGAACTTGGCCTGATCGATAAACAGGTCGTTACTGCCATCGGCCAGCGGTACGGGCTTGGCCAAGGCCGTACCCAAGGTGCCGCCCGGATATTTGCCCGACAGGCCAGCGGCCGTCTCGCCGGCATCGGGCGCAAAAGCCGCCACGTAGACCAGCGCCTTGACGTTGCCGCCTGCCTGGGCAGCCGCGCTGATCACCGAACCGCCGTAGGAGTGCCCCACCAGCACAACGGAGCCAGGCACGCTGTTGACGACGCGGGCCACGGAATCGGCGTCACTCTTGACGCTGCGCAGATGATTGGCCGCGCCGATGACGGTGTAGCCGTCTTTTTGCAGGATGGCGGCGACGCCGTCCCAGCTCGATGCATCGGCAAACGCGCCATGGACCAGGACGATGGTGGGCTTGACGGCGCCCGCCGCCGAAGCCGGGCTGGCAGGAACGACGCTGGCGAACAAGGTACCCACGACGGCGGCAATGGACAATGGCTTGATGAATGAGGTCATGATGATTCCCGATATTATTGGAGAGTGGTGACGAGCTGCCCGCATCGGCAGGCGAGTCGAAATACTAGCACTCAACAATGTCATTTTTGCAGCTTTGGCGGCGACCTGATCTTCTTGCAGGGGCAAGGCCTGGCCCGATGGGCTGGCGGCGGGCCGCTGGTGTTGCCGGCGGCAGACAGCGGCGATGCTGACGCGCAAAAAAAAAGCCCGCTGCGGGAGCAGGCTGAATCTATTTCCTTGGAGGAAGATAGAGGAGACAGATGCATGATGCCGCGTTGCAGCATATAAAACCACTTTATATTCGTGATGTCAGAAATACGTAATAGTGATATTAGGGGCAACGAAGCATTCCATGCGGCAACTTTTATGCCGCCGCTTCCGTTTTCCCGTCGCCGGAACGCAACATATTCTTGATACCCCGCAGCGCCTGCCGCACGCGAGCCTCGTTTTCGATCAGGGCAAAGCGCACGTATTCATCACCGTATTCGCCGAAACCGATGCCGGGCGACACGCTGACCTTCGCTTTTTGCAGCAGCAGCTTGGCAAATTCCAGCGAGCCCAGGTGGCGATACGCTTCCGGGATATGCGCCCAGATATACATCGACGCCTTCGGTTTTTCCACCATCCAGCCCGCTTCATGCAAGCCTTTCACCAGCACGTCGCGGCGGCGCTGGTATTGCGCGCAGATGTCCGTCACGCAGCTTTGGTCGCCTTCCAGCGCGGCAATGGCCGCCACTTGCACGGGCGTGAAACTGCCGTAGTCGTGATAACTCTTGATGCGCGCCAGGGCCGCCACCAGTTCCGCATTGCCCACCATGAAGCCGATGCGCCAGCCCGCCATGTTGTAGCTTTTCGACATGGTGAAAAACTCGACGGCCACGTCGCGCGCACCGGGCACTTGCATGATGGACGGCGCCTTCCAGCCATCGAAGGTGATGTCGGCATACGCGAGGTCATGCACCACCAGAATATTGTGCTGCTTCGCCAGCGCGACGACTCTTTCAAAAAATTCCAGCTCCACGCATTGCGCCGTGGGGTTGGACGGGAAACCGAGCACCATCATCTTCGGTTTCGGGTAGCTTTCGCGGATCGCCCGTTCGAGTTCAGCAAAGAAGTCCACGCCCGGCCCCATGCGCACTGAGCGGATATCGGCGCCCGCGATCACGGCGCCCCAGATGTGGATCGGATAGCTGGGATTGGGCACCAGCACCGTGTCGCCACGGTCGAGCGTCGCCAGCATCAAGTGGGCCAGGCCCTCTTTCGAGCCGATGGTGACGATGGCTTCGCTGTCCGGGTCGATGTCGACCTCGTAGCGCTTCTTGTACCAGTGCGCAATGGCGCGGCGCAAGCGGGGGATGCCTTTTGACGCGGAATAACCGTGCGTGTCGGGGCGTTTCACCGTCTCGACCAGCTTGTCCACGATGTGGGCCGGCGTGGCGCCATCGGGATTGCCCATCGACATGTCGATGATGTCCTCGCCACGGCGGCGCGCGGCCATCTTGAGCTCGGCGGTGATATTGAAAACGTAGGGGGGAAGGCGATTGATGCGCGAAAAGCTGCGCGGAGCTTGGCTGTCGGTCATGGTATCTCTATACGTAAGCGCCCGGATCCGTCCGAGCGACGTCGGCACAATGCGTGTGCCTGCAACGATACTAACCCGGCTTCGCAAGAACTGGCAAGTGTGTAGTCAAGCCGTTACAATGCAGGCTGATCGAAAATGAGCGCACCGGTTGGTAACCCGGTAAGTGCCCGGCACAGTCCGGCATGCTCCCGCCCACGCGGACCCACGGCGCTGACCTCTGACTGTTACACCAGCCGGGGAGGTGTTCTGGTTCGTGCATTTTCCCGCCGCGCCATCCTCCCCTGTTTTTTTACTTTAGGAATTAGACGGATGGCAACACACGACACCGCAGTAACTGGCATGACCCTGGACCGCACCGGCATGGAACAGCAACTGGCCTTGCCGGTACGCCACTTCATCGATTGCGCGTTCGACGGCGAAGACTTGTCGCGCCTCGATTTGCAAGGCTGCACTTTCGAGCGCTGCACCTTTGCCGACACCAACTTGTTCGCCAGCAAGCTGGCGCGCAGCACTTGGCGCCGTTGCCGCGCCGGCAGCGCCGATTTCGAATCCGTCGACGCCGTTGACGCCAGTTTCGAAGGCTGCGACCTGAACAACACGAAATGGCGGCGCGCCAAGCTGGCCTCGGCCACCTACCGTGGCTGCAAGCTGACGGGCGCGTCTTTCGAGGAAGTGGCCCACCTGGGTCTCACCTTCGAAGACAGCCTGCTGGTGGGCGCCGACTTGCGCGGCTTCTCATTCCGCAAGGCGACATTAAAACAGCTGGATTTTTCCGATGCCTACCTGGCCGGCTGCGACTTTCGCGAAGCCGTCTTCGAAGGCGGCAGCCTGCGCAATGCCACGATCAAACTGGCGAAGTTCCAAGGCGCGGACTTGCGCGGCGCCGATATCGACGGTTTCAAATTGAGCGAAGCGGCGCTGCTGAAAGGCGCCGTCATCACGCATGCGCAGGCGGCGAACTTCATGCGCGCGCTCGATCTGGTGGTGATTTGATCTGAACAGGCAAAAAAAAAAGCCCGCTACGGAAGCGGGCTGAATCTATTTCCTTGGAGGAGATAGAGGAGACAAGTGCATCTTGCGGCATTGCGGCATATCACGCCACTTTATCTTCATGATGATAGAAATACTCATCAGTGATAATGAGGCCCCATCAGGGTTTCAAGCCGTGCGGCGCGTGGCCTGCGGTAAAAATTCTCCCAGCCACACCAGCAAGGCCAAGCTTGGAAACGCCATGCCGGTCAGCAATGTTGCCTGCCAGCCGTAGCTGGCATATACCCAGGCGCCGATGGCCGAGCCGGCCGCGCCGCCGGCGAAGAACAGCGCGAAATACAGGCCATTCAGACGGCCCCGCACTTCCGCGCCCAGGCTGAAGATGGCGCGCTGACCCAGCACCAGATTGGCCGCCACGCCCATGTCGAGCACAATTGATGCGACCACCAGCAGCCCCAGCGCCACATGTTTCGATTCAGGCGCAAACATCGGCAAGGCAAACGCGACGATGCCCAGCGCCAGCGCAACGGCCGTGGCCGGCAAGGTGTGGCCCGCATCGGCCAGGCGGCCGGCGATGGGCGAAGCGACGGCGCCAGCCATGCCCACCAGGGCAAAGATGGCGATGCCCGTTTGCGACAGGCCGAACGCGGGGCTGGACAGCACCAGCGGCGTGACGGTCCAGAACAGGCTGAAGGCACCAAACAGGCCCGCGTGATAGGCGGCGCGGCGGCGCAGCACGGGCGTGCCCAGCAGCAGATGCCACAGCGAAGCCATCAGGGCTGGATATTTCATGCTCGACACGGGCTGGCGCACGGGCAAGGCGCGGCGCAGGACCAGCGCCAGCAGTACCATCAGCACGGCGGCACCGCCAAACACCACGTGCCAGCTCGCGTGCGCAGCCACCAGCGAGGCCACGGGGCGGGCCAGCATGATGCCCAGCAATAAACCGCTGACCACCTTGCCCACCGTCTGGCCGCGCGTCGCTTCCTGCGACAGGTGGGCGGCAAACGGCACGATCACTTGCGCCGCCACGGAACCGAGACCGATGGCCAGTGCGGCGGCCAGGAACACGATCGCGCCCGTCGAGAGGGCCGCCACCACGAGAGCCGTGGCCGTCACCAGCAAGGCAGTGACGATCAGGCGGCGATTTTCCAGCAAGTCGCCCAAAGGCACGACAAACAGCAGGCCCAGGGTATAGCCGACTTGCGTCAGGGTGACGATGAGACCGGCCGCCTTGGCCGACAGGCCCGTCGAGGCGCTGATGGGCCCGACGAGGGTTTGCGCGTAGTACAGATTGGCGACGATCAGGCCGGAAGCGATGGCCAGCAGCAGCACCATGGCGGGTGAAATGTCGTGGGGAGCAGACGGTGAGGCCTTGTTCATGTTGTTTCCTCGGTTCGGTAGAGATGTTGCCATTCTAGGCAAAACTGGAGCAAAGATAATTAGGGCATAATCGACTTATACTTTTCACATAAGATGAACAATCACCATGGACAAGATCAAGGCCATGCAAACCTTCGTGCGCATCGTCGAGGCCAACAGTTTTTCCAAGGCGGCCGAAACATTGAATTTACCGCGCGCCGCGTTGACGGCCACCCTGCAAAAGCTGGAAGCCTATCTGGGCACGCAATTGCTGCAGCGAACCACGCGCCGCCTGTCGCTGACACCGGAAGGGGCCGAGTACTTTCGCCACTGCATCGAGATCCTGAAAGCCGTCGATACGGCGGAACTGGCGTTTCGCGGCCCCGACGCGAAAAAACCGCGCGGCTTGCTGCGTATCAACCTGCCCAATACCGTGGGCCGGCGCCTGATCGTTCCCCATATCGCGCAATTCCATGCCGCGTATCCCGACGTGCAATTGCAGCTGAGCCTGACTGACCGCCTGATCGACCTGACGCAGGAAGGCATCGATTGCGCCTTGCGCGTGGGCACCTTGCAAGATTCCGCCTTCATCGGCAAGCAGGTCGGCCTGATGCGCTTCGCCACGTGCGCCTCGCCCGCCTACCTGGCGCGGCACGGCACGCCGCACACCCTGGCCGACTTGGCCGTGCACAGCGGCATCATGCATTATTCGGGCCGCACGGGACGCGCCTTCGACTGGGATTTCCAACAAGGCAAGGAAGTGGTGCGCGTGCAGATGGCCGGACCCATCGCCGTCAATGACGCCGACGCCAGCGTCGATTGCGCGCTGCAAGGGCTCGGTGTGGCGCAGGCGGCCATGTACCAGGTGCGCCAGCACCTCGACAGCGGCGCGCTGGTGGCCGTGCTGCCCGACTGCCCGCCGACGCCGATGCCGATGTCACTGCTGACGCCGCAAGGCCGCCTGGCCACGCCCAAGCTGCAGGCGTTCGCCGGCTGGATCACGGCCTTGCTGGCCGCCCACCCCGACGTACAACTGTCCACGCACAATATCTGAGGCAAAAAAAAGCCCGCTACAAGGAGCGGGCTGAATCTATTTTCTTGGAGGAGAATAGAGGAGACAAATGAATTATGCTGCATCGCGGCATATCAATCCAATTGATTGTTGGAATGATAGAAATACGCGAAACGAATAACTACTGTTTACCCCAAAGCAAAAGCTGGGGTCAGACCCGACGGGTCTGACCCCGCATTCATTACTTCGCTGTCGCCGCCACCGGCGTCGCCTTCACATCAGCGGCATACGGCAAGACCTTGGACGCCAGACGGGTGTCGGCCTTGATCAGCGCCACTTCGTCGGCCAGGATGCGTGCCGCTTCGTTCAGCAGCACGTCCTTGGCACTCTTGGCGGCCGTTTCGGCATCCAGCTCGGCACTCAGCGCACGTTCGTCGCCCTGCAGGCCATCGTCGGTGCGCAAGGCGCCCTTCACGGCGGCGATCTGCTTGGCGGTCTTGTTGGCCGCTTTCGCGCCCTTCAGCACGTCCTTCGGATCGGGAATTACCACCAGGTCGTCGGCAGGATTCGAAATCTGCGCGATCAGGCGTTTTTCACGGGCCTTGGCGCGCGCTTCCTGGGCATCGCGCTCCTTGCGGCGCACGGTCTCATTGAGCGAAATCTGGTTTTCCTTGCGCTGCTTGACGACGAGAGCGATGTCATCGAGCAGGTACTGGAAATCCTTGTCCTTGGCTACGCGCGCTTCATGCTTCTTGTCCAGCAGCGGCACGATATCCTTCAGGTCGCCAGTTGGCATGTACGGCGCCGGCTTGATGGCCACCCATGGCAGGGCATTGTCATAGCTCGATTCGCCGAAGTTTTCCGTGTCCGACATGGCGGGCAGCTTGATGTCGGGAGTCACGCCGCGCAACTGCGTGGTGCCGCCATTGATGCGGAAGAACTGGGCGATGGTCATTTTCAGCTCGCCGAAACGGGCTTTCTCGCTGCCGCCGAAGCGGTCGAGGTTGAACAAGGTTTGTACCGTACCCTTGCCGAAGCTGCCTTCGCCGATGATGACGCCACGGCCGTAATCCTGCACGGCGGCGGCGAAAATTTCGGATGCCGAGGCGGAGCCGCGGTTGATCAGCACGCCCATCGGGCCATCCCAGGCCAGGCCGGTATTGGTGTCGCTTTCCACGTCGACCTTGCCTTCGGCATTGCGTTGCATCACGACAGGGCCCTTGTCGATGAACAGGCCCGTCAGTTCGACGGCTTCGTTCAGCGAACCGCCGCCATTGTTGCGCAAGTCGATCAGGACGTTGTCGACCTTATCCTTCTTCAACTCGGCCAGCAAACGGCTGACGTCGCGCGTGGCGCTCTTGAAATCCTTGTCGCCACGGCGGCGCGCTTCGAAGTCCTGGTAGAACGTCGGCAGGGCAATGACGCCGATGCGGCGCTTGACGCCGTTGTCGCGCACTTCGATGATCGATTTCTTCGCCGCCTGCTCTTCCATGCTGATTTTCTTGCGCACCAGCGGCACGATCACGTGCTTGGCGTCGGGGCCGGCGTCGGCCGGCAGGATGTCGAGGCGCACGACGGAATCTTTGGCGCCGCGGATCAGCTGCACCACATCGTCGATGCGCATGCCCAGCACTTCGGTGATGGGGCCGCTTTCGCCCTGCCCCACACCGACGATGCGGTCGCCGACTTTCAGCTTGCCCGACAAGCCGGCCGGGCTGCCAGGCACGACTTCGCGCACGACCGTGTATTCGTCGCGCGTCTGCAGCACGGCTCCGATGCCTTCGAGCGACAGCCGCATGGCGATGTCGAAGTTGTCCGACGCGCGCGGGCCCAGGTAATTGGTATGCGGCTCGATCGACATGGCGTAAGCGTTCATGAAAATCTGGAACACGTCTTCGCTGTTGAGCTTGCGCGCACGGGTCGTGTAGCTTTCATAGCGCTTGTCCAGCGTTTCGCGGATGGCCTTGTCTTCCTTGCCTGCCAGTTTCAAACGCAGCCAGTCGTTCTTGACGCGCTTGCGCCACAGGTCGCGCACTTCCTCGTCATTCTTCGGCCAGGCGGCTTTTTCGCGGTCGATCTGGTAGCTCTCGTCGGCGGCAAAGTCGAACTTGGTTTTCAACAATTCACGCGCATACGCCATGCGCTCGTCGAAACGCTGCTGGTACAAGTTGTAGATGGCAAACGGCGACGTCAGGTCTTCATTGATGATGGCGTCGTCGAGCTTGGTGCGCAGCGGGGCGAAACGGTCGATGTCGGCCTGCACGAAAAACAGTTTTTCCGCGTCCAGGGATTTGAAATAGCGGTCGAAGATTTTCTCGGACATGGCGTCGTCGAGCGGCATGGCCTTGTAATGGACGCGCGTCAATACGCGCGATGCCCACAAGGCGGCCTGCGTTTGCTGGGCCAGCGGCTTCATGGGTAGCGGAGGAGCGGCGCTCTTGTCCGTCTGGGCTGCGCCAGCGTTGGCTGACAGGGCAAGCACCAGGGTGACCAGCATCATTTGCTTCTTCATCGGCTTCTCCGAAAATTAGTTGAATCAATTCCAGGCGGCGCAGCTATTCATGCGCCAGCCAGCAAGACAGTAAGGGGAATACACGACTGGTCTGCATATTATTCTACAGGATACGGCCTGGCAGTCTCCCAAGGAATATCAGTTTCTTCCCGGAAGCTTAAACGCGGATTAAGGATGGCGTCTCATTCATTACAAAGTGAAACATTCGTGACAAAAATTGCATCACCGCTCAGCGGCGAAGACCAAAGCGCTTTATTGGAATCAAAAAAGTCAATGGGCTGTTTTTCCGATTCTTGATGTGGATGATGTTTTTACGCGAAAAATTAATTCCTGCGGGAAACACTTAGTAACAAAACGCAAGCAACATGCTATCATCGCGCCCTGAAATCCAGCTTGCCCGTGCGCGGCTCCCACAGCCGGCGCGCCTCCGTTTCAGCAGTATCCCCACCAGATCCCCTCCCCGCGTGTCATGTCATGACCAGGAATGGCCGAGCTGATTACCCTTTGCCAGACTCAAACTATGCCTACAATTTCGTTCTCCCCCCGCCACTGGAGTGTCGGCGGCAAGATTACCGTGTTCACGTTTGCCCTCGTCAGCCTGATCCTCGCCAGCCTGACGACCTTGATCAGCATCCGCACCTCGACCGCCCTGGAACAGCGTGCCGAAGCGGCCGTCACCAGCGAACTCAATAGCGTCATGACGACCACGCAAGTGTTCCATACGGCCATGGTCAACGAGGCGGCCAGCTTCGCGCGCCTGTTCGCGGCCGAATTTCCCGGCCCGTTCACGGTCGACGCGGGCGCCATGGTGGCCGTGGCTGGCAAAGCCACGCCCGCGCTGGCCAACGGCGGCAAGGTGCTCAACCTCGACACGGCCCTGGTCGACCGCTACACGGCCCAGACAGGCGTGATCGCCACCATTTTTGCCGCCAATGGCGATGAATTCGTGCGCATCAGCACCTCGCTGAAAAAGCAGGATGGCGAACGGGCCATCGGCACCCAGCTCGACCACAATCACCCCAGCTATGCGCCGCTGCGCGCGGGCCAGCGCTTTGTCGGCATGGCCACCTTGTTCGGCAAGCAATACATCACGCAATACGATCCCGTGCGCGATGCGGGCGGCAAGGTGGTGGGCGTGCTGTTCATCGGCCTCGATATCAGCAAGAATCTGGCCATGCTGAAAGAGAAGATTCGCCAGGTCAAGATCGGCCAGACGGGCTACATCTATATCGTCGACACGGCCCCCGGCGCCAACTACGGCCACCTGGTGCTGCACCCGAACAGCGAAGGCAAGAGCGCGCTCGAGTTCAAGGCCAGCGACGGGCGCCTGTTCATCCAGGACATGCTGGCGCAAAAAGACGGCGCCATGCGCTACACGTGGACGGCGCCCGGCGAAACGGCTGCCAGCGCGCGCGAAAAGCAGCTGTATTACCGTCAATTCAAGGATTGGCAATGGATCATCGCGGGCGGCACGTTCACGGACGAGATCACGGCGGAAGCGCGCCAGATGCGCAACCAGCTGGCCGTTTCCGGCTTCATCGCCCTGCTCGTCTTCGCCCTGCTGCTGTACTGGCTCGTGCGCACCCTCGTGTCGCGTCCGCTGGCCGCCGCCGAAACGGCCGCCGCGCAAATCGCCGCCGGCGACCTGACGGTGCACCTCGACACCAGCAGCCTGGATGAAATCGGCCGCCTGCTGCTGGCCATGAACCGCATCAGCGACAACCTGTCGCAAGTGGTCGGCAACGTGCGCGGCAGCGCCGGGCAAATCGCCACGGCGTCCGGTGAAATTGCCAGCGGCAATCTGGATCTGTCGAGCCGCACGGAACAGCAAGCCAGTTCGCTGGAAGAAACGGCCGCCTCGATGGAGGAACTGAGTTCCACCGTGCGCCAGAACGTCGATCACGCCCAGCAGGCAAGCCGGCTGGCGCACGACTCGTCCAGCCTGGCGGCGACGGGCGGCGCGGCCGTGGCGCAGGTGGCCAGCACCATGGACGCCATCCGCAGCTCGTCAAGCAAGATCGCCGACATCATCGGCGTCATCGACGGCATTGCCTTCCAGACGAATATCCTGGCCTTGAACGCGGCCGTGGAAGCGGCCAGGGCCGGCGAGCAGGGACGCGGCTTTGCCGTCGTCGCCACCGAGGTGCGCACCCTGGCGCAGCGCTCGACGGCAGCGGCAAAAGACATCAAGGACCTGATCCAGGCGTCCGCCAGCACGGTGGACCTGGGCCACGCCCAGGTGAGCCAGGCCAGCGCCACCATGGATACCGTGGTGGCCAGCGTGCAGCAAGTGAGCACCATCATGGCCGAAATCGCGCAGGCCAGCGAAGAGCAGCGCAGCGGCATCGAGCAAGTCAACCAGGCCATCGCCCAGATGGACCAGGTGACCCAGCAGAACGCGGCCCTCGTGGAAGAAGCGGCCGCGGCCGCCGACGCCTTGCAGGAGCAGGCGCAGGAGCTGAACCAGGTGGTGAGTGTGTTCAAGCTGTAAGGTCATGCCTGGTGCTAAGATGGGGGGGAAATCCACATTGCCAGGAGACACGATGCACGACGACTACGTTTTAATAGCCCGGCTGATGATCCCCACGGATGCGCACGTCATCCGCGGCTGCCTGGCAGCGGCCGGCATCGACGTGCTGCTGACGGACGACCAGCACATGCAGGCCGACATGCTGCTGGCGGCCGCCATCGGCGGCGCCCGCGTCATGGTGCGCGAACACGACGTGGCGCGCGCCAATGACATCCTGGCAGCCTTCGAGCGGGGCGACCTGGCGCTGTCGGATGATGCCGATGTAGGTGCGCCCGTCGCTGATTAATTTACGAGTAGAAACAGCGCCCGCACGCCTGGCGGTAACTTTCGTTGCCGCCAATACTGATCTGCTCGCCTTCCTTGATGCGGCGGCCCTGCTCATCCACGCGGATGTTCATCGTGGCCTTCTTGCCGCAAGTACAAATATTCTTCAATTCCTCGATATCGTCGGCCAGCGCCAGCAGATAGGCCGAGCCGGGGAACGGTTCGCCCTTGAAATCCGTGCGCAAGCCGTAGCAGATGACGGGCACGCCCTTCACTTGCGCCAACTGGTGCAGTTGCTGCACCTGGGCCGTGCTGAGAAATTGCGCCTCGTCCACCAGCAAACAGGCGACCTGGGGAATATCGTCGAGGAAATTCGTGTCGGCATGGAAGATATCGACCTGGCGCTGCGGGCCCAGGCGCGAGGTGACCCGGCCCACGCCGTAGCGGCTGTCGATGGCGGCCGTGTACAGGCGCACCTGCTGGCCCTGCTCTTCATAGTTGTGCGCGACCTGCAACAAGGCCGTCGACTTGCCCGCGTTCATCGCGGAATACCGGAAATAAAGTTTTGCCACTGCCGCCTGCCCTGTCTGTCTGATTATTCTGGATACTGTTCAGCATCTTTTCGAGGCGTGATTATAAATCGCAATGGCGCGCTTGCGGCAGCTTAATAGTCGCGCCATTGGCGCGGCAAGCGGGCAAAAAACGGCGCATACTCGCATCGCGAACCTTGCCGCCGATATGCGAAGCGCGCATATGCAAGCATATAAACATTCGTTCGCCGCACTCGTCCGCCCGCCTACACTGCGCGGCACGGAAGGCGGCTCGGGACACAATCCGGAGCCGTTGTTTCTCTGACAGGAGCCACCATGAATGATCGAATGCCATCCCCATCCCAGCCGCCAGCGCTATACAAGCTGATCGGCAATACCCCGCTGGTCGAAGTGACCAGGCTCGACACGGGCCTGTGCCAGCTGTTCCTGAAACTGGAATCGCAAAACCCCGGCGGTTCCATCAAGGACCGCATCGGCCTGTCCATCATCGAGGCGGCCGAAGCGGACGGCCGTTTGCAGCCGGGCGGCACCATCGTCGAGGCGACGGCCGGCAATACAGGCATCGGCCTGGCCCTGGTCGGCCGCATCAAGGGCTACCGCGTGATTCTCGTCGTACCCGACAAGATGTCGACGGAAAAAGTGCTGCACCTGAAAGCCCTGGGCGCGGAAGTGCACACCACGCGCTCGGACGTGGGCAAGGGCCATCCCGAGTACTACCAGGATTACGCGGCGCGCCTAGCGCGCGAACTGCCGGGCGCCTTCTTCGCCGACCAGTTCAACAATCCCGCCAATCCATTGGCCCACGAAACGACGACGGCGCCCGAAATCTGGGAGCAAAGCGGCCATGACGTGGACGCCATCGTCGTCGGCGTCGGCTCGTCCGGCACCCTGACGGGACTGACCCGCTACTTCCGCAAGGCGCAGCCGAAGCTCGAATTCGTGCTGGCCGACCCGCAAGGCTCCATCCTCACGGAATACATCGACACAGGCAAAGTAGCCGACACGAGCGGCTCGTGGGCCGTCGAAGGCATCGGCGAAGATTTCATCCCGGCTATCGCCGACATGGACAGCGTGACGAAGGCCTACACCATCACGGACCAGGAAAGTTTTGATTCCGCGCGCGCCCTGCTGCGCGCCGAAGGCATTTTAGGTGGCTCGTCCACCTGCACGCTGCTGGCCGCCGCCCTCAAATACTGCCGCGAGCAGACGACGCCGAAGCGCGTCGTTACCTTTGTCTGCGACACGGGGACGCGCTACCTGTCGAAGGTCTACAACGATGGCTGGATGCGCGACCAGGGCCTGTTGCAGCGCGCCGTGTCCGGCGACTTGCGCGACCTGATCGGGCGCCGCTACGACGAGGGCGACGTCGTCAGCGTGGCCCCGGACGATACCTTGCTCACGGCCTTCAACCGCATGCGCGCCAGCGACCTGGCGCAACTGCCCGTCATCGATGGCGGAAAACTGGCCGGCATCATCGACGAATCGGACTTGCTGCTGCACGTCTCCAGCGACGCCGCCCATTTCGCGTCACTGGTGGGCGCCACCATGACAACGCAGATCGAAACCCTGGCGCCGTCAAGCGGCTTGCCCGCCCTGCGCGCCACCCTGGACCGGGGCTTGACGGCCGTCGTTGCCGACGATGCCGCCTTCTATGGCCTGATCACCCGCTTCGACCTTCTCAACCACTTACGCAGGACACTATCTTGAGCCAGGAAACCACCCGCAAGAGCCGCCTCGCCACGCGCGTCATCCACGCCGGCCAGTCGCCCGACCCGTCGACGGGCGCCATCATGCCGCCCATTTACGCCACCTCCACCTTCGTACAGGACAGCCCCGGCGTGCACAAGGGCCTCGACTATGGCCGCTCGCACAATCCCACGCGCTGGGCGCTCGAGCGCTGCGTGGCCGACCTGGAAGGCGGCAGTGCCGCGTTCGCGTTCGCCTCGGGCCTGGCCGCCATTTCGTCCGTGCTGGAATTGCTCGATGCAGGCAGCCATATCGTCGCCGGCGACGATATGTACGGCGGCACCTACCGTTTATTCGAGCGCGTGCGCCGCCGCTCGGCCGGTCACGAATTCAGCTATGCCGACCTGACCAATCCCGAGAACCTGCTGGCCGCGCTGCGCCCGGAAACGAAGATGGTGTGGGTCGAGACGCCCACCAACCCGATGCTGAAGCTGGCCGACTTGCGCGCGATCGCCGACATCTGCCGCGCACGGGGCATCATCGCCGTGGCCGACAACACGTTTGCCAGCCCGCTGGTGCAGCGCCCTTTGGAACACGGCTTCGACATCGTCGTCCATTCGACCACCAAGTATCTGAACGGCCACTCGGACATCATCGGCGGCATCGCCATCGTCGGCGCGGAAGAACGCCAGGCGGAATGGCGCGAACAGCTGGGCTTTTTGCAAAACTCCGTGGGCGCGATTGCCGGGCCGTTCGACAGCTTTTTAGCGTTGCGCGGCGTGAAAACCCTGGCCATCCGCATGCAGCGCCATTGCGAAAGCGCCCTGGCCCTGGCGCAGTGGCTGGAACAGCAAAAGGAAGTACGCAAAGTGTTTTATCCGGGACTGGCCTCGCACCCGCAGCACGCGCTGGCGCAGCGCCAGATGGACGGTTTCGGCGGCATCATCTCGATCGACCTGGACACGGATTTGGCCGGCGCGCGGCGCTTCCTCGAGCGCTGCGAGGTATTCGCCCTGGCCGAAAGCCTGGGCGGCGTGGAAAGCCTGATCGAGCACCCCGCCCTGATGACGCATGCCAGCATCCCGGCCGAACAACGGGCAAGGCTGGGCATCGGCGATGGCTTGATCCGGCTTTCGGTGGGGATCGAGGATATCGAGGATTTGCGGCATGATCTGCGCACGGCGCTGGATGCGATTTGAGTGGGGGATTGTCGGATTACGCTGCGCTAATCCGACCTACTGCTGCGAACTTGATGCGATTTAATGCGGTGCTTGTCGGATTACGCTACGCTAATCCGACCTACGGTATGCCGTGGCAGGTAGGTCGGATTAGCCCGCGAGGGCGTAATCCGACACCTCACCAACTTCACTCCCCCGGCCGGTACCTGCGCTCCAGGTGCCTGCTTACGTCTTCGGGATAAAACAGCACCTCCTTGAATTCGCCGCGTGCATACATGGCCGTCTGGTCCTTGAAATGGGGCGACGTCGGGTCGCCGCTCTGGCCACCGGCAAGGATGCTTTTCGCCTTGATGCGCGGGCCGAATTCCACGGCCGCGACAAAGCTGTTGCCACGCTCGCCGTAAATCCTGCGCGTGGTGCTCTTGCTGCTCTGTCCATACGCGGCCAGCGCGCCCCAGTTGCCCGACGCATAAGGCACGGGCAAGCTGGCTTGCGCATCGTCGAACGGCTGCACCACGTCGCCCGTCAGGCGCTGGAAGCGGTTGATCTCGCCCCAGGGCGTTTGCCAGTTGCCGAAATCGCGCTGCAGTTTATCGGCCGCCGTCGCCAGGGCGGCCAGCCGCTGTGCCGCCGTGACCTTTTCCGTTGCCAGAAAATCGACCACGGGTACGCCCTGCTCGCGCGCCTGTTTCCCTGCCAGTTCGGCCAGCTCCTGGCCCCAGAACACGGCCAGCGAGGTGGCGGTGGATGTCAGTGAATAGCGCCAGTCCCAGCCTCGCAGCAAAGCCACCTTGTCGGCCAGCGCCAGCTTTTGCGCGTCGCCCGCCGGCAGTGCATCGTATGCCGCGAACAGCGGCGGCAGCAGTGCTTCGAACGCCGTCAGTTCACTGTCGTACGAGGCGGCGATCAGGCTGTCGAGGGTAAAACCTGTTTTATTCTGGAAGACCTTGACGGCGTGCAGGCCGCGCGCGTTTTCGCCATACACGGACATGTAGGCGGGATAATCGTGCTGGCGCGGGCTGTTGGCGCCGGCCGCCGAATACGGCCAGTTGTTCGTGTTCTGGATCCAGCCATTCTGCGGGTTGAACAGGGTGATCGTTTGCGCCACCGTGTGCAGTCCTTTCCATTCCGTGGCCGGGTCGCTGCCGTCGACAGGCTGCCTCCAGTTGAAGCGCGGGTCGCGCACGGGGATGAAATTGCCGTGAAAGTAGGCGATATTGCCGTCCGCATCCGCGTACACGGTATTGTTCGAGGAATTCGTGCGCAGTTCCATGGTCTGGTAGAACGCGGCGTAATCGCGCGCCTTGGTGCGCGTGTACGACTGCGTCAACGCCTTCAACGGTTCGTTCATCAGGCGCACGGCTACCCAGCGTCCATCCTGGGCACGCACGATGGGGCCATGATGGCTGTAATAGACGGTAATGGTTTTCGAGCCCATGCCGCCGTTCGCCAGTTTATATGGCAAGGTAATCGGCACGGATTTCAAGGCGCGCAGGCCGCCGTCATAGCGGTAGAACCAGGCGCCATCCTTGTCGACGATGCTTTCCAGGTATTCGTCGATGACGTCGCCGCCACCCGAGGTATGCATCCAGCCGAGGCGGTCGTTAAAGCCCTGGTAGACGAAGAACTGGCCCCAGGTAACGGCGCCATATGCATTCAGGCCTTCGCCGCTGGTCACTTGCACTTCGGGACGGAAGTAGAACGAGGTGTGCGGGTTGATCATCAAGAGCGCATGGCCATTTTTCGTGATCGCGGGCGCGATGGCGAAACCGTTCGAGCCGCTCGGCTCCGGCTCCAATCCAGTTTCCACGCTGGCCAGCACCACGGTGGCGGGCCTGGTCTGCTGGCCGTAAAACGCTTCGAGCTGCGCCAGGTTGATCGATTCGATATCGCCGCCGATGCTGCCCTCGCTGAAACTGAGGGCCATCCACGGCTCGAAATGCGCGATCAGCCTGGGTTTGACGTGCGGATGCGTGGCCAGGTAAAAATTCAATCCATCGGCAAACGCATCCATCAACTTGCGCAGCCACGGCGGGCTGGCGCGGTACTGCGCCTGCAGCTCAAGCGGGTCGATGAAAAGCTTCATGCGCAGGTCGCGGTACAGCTCCCGTTCGCCCTCCACTTCCGCCAGCCGCCCCATGGCGTTGATGTAATTGAGTTCCACGCGCGGGAAATCGTCCTCGGCCTGCGCATACATCAGGCCAAAGACGGCATCCGCATCCGTCTTGCCCGTCACATGGGGCACGCCCCAGGTGTCGCGCGCGATGCTGACATGGGCAGCCTGCGCCTGCCAGCGGGCCATGTCTGTGACAGAAACGGCGGGCGCCGCCAGCACCGGGAGAACGGCAACGGCGCCGCAAGCGATGGCGGCAAACAAGGCACAGCGAGCTGGCATTCACTACTCCAATAATCAGGATGCGTCGATCAGGGCGGCAATCCGCTGGCTCAACTCGGTATTTTCCGCCTGCAGCTGCGCCACCTTCTGTTTCAGGCTGGCGATCTCGCCGCGCAGGCGCTCCGCCTCACCAGGTGCCTGGGCTGCGTTGTCCGCCCACGGCTCGTTACCCGTCTCCGGCGTATCCTGCGACACGTGAGGCACCTTCGGCTCGCGCGGCGTGCGCGTGGCGGCGCGCTGTTCGCGGATTTCCTTGGCCGCTTGGCGTAGCAGTTTTTTACCACCGGCGACGGCCGCCACCTGTTCTTCCGGCGGCAGGGACGCCACGGTGGCCGCCGCATTGATGGAGATCGTTCCGGAACGGACGGCTTCCACCAGTTCCGGCGACGCCGCTTTCTGGATTTTCTCGATCTGGCTGATCTGGTTGCTGCTCAGGCGGGCCACCTTGGCGACTTCTTCGCGCGTGCTCATGGGGGGCTTGGGCGCGTTTTCGCCTTCGGGCGCATCGGCCGCGCTGACGGGTGCCGGGCTGCGCGCGGCGACGATTTCCTTCTTGCGCAGGGCCAGCACGCCGCGCTGGAAGTCCGACACGCTGCGGCGCGCCAGGTGATTGTCGATCATCCACAGCATGACGTCGTCGAGCGAGCTAAAGCTGGTGTTCTGGATAGTCTTGAATTCGATGCCGTGCTGGCGGCAGATGGCGTAGCGGTTATGCCCGTCGATCAGCACGTCGTTCCACAGCACCAGCGCATCGCGGCAGCCTTCGGCCAGCAGGCTGCGCTCGAGCGCCGCGTACTCGCTGGCGGTGAGCGGGTCGATATACGACTGCAGCACCTGATTGATAGTGATATTCATGGTTGTCCTCAATATTGCGGCGCGATGGTCCGCGCCGGCACGAATGCTACACCATCCGACATGCCTGGCCGGGTAAAATCACGGCGGCACAGCTCATACAAAAACACGGACCATGAAAAGAAAGTACGCCACCGCGATCATTTTTGGCGTTGCCGCCATCGGCTTCACCTGGGTCAGCCCCTACATCGCCATGTACCGCATCAGCATCGCGGCAAAATCCGTGCGCCTGGAAACCCTGGCGCAGCAGGCCGACCTGCCCGCCGTGCGGGCCAGCGTGGCGCGCCAGCTGCGGGCGGCCGGCGAAACGGCCAATGAAGACGATTTCAAGGAAATGCTCGACACCATCGTCTCGCCGCCCGGCATCACGGTGCTGATCCTGCACGGCAAGCAGGGGGCGGACGGCAAGCGCCACGACTTCGGCATGGCATACCGCTCGTGGAATGAAGTGGTGCTGCGGCGCAGCGGCGCCGGCTCTGCGGCCAGCCAGTTCCTGCTGCGCCGCCATGGCATCTGGGACTGGAAACTGGCGGACATTACCTTGCCGCCGGAATTACTCTGACGAAACTTGATCTAAAACAACACTTACCTAAACCGCCATATTGATTTTGGGAAATATTATGTAGAATGCCAACACTTCAGGCGCACCGGGTCGCCAGGGATCCGAGAGATCGCAGATGAAAAGAATGATGCTTCTCGCTGTAGCGGTACTGGTCGCGCTGGCCGGCGTCTTCTATGGCAGCCCGTATTTCACCATGGACAAGATCCGCGCGGCCACCATGGACGAGGATAGCCAGGCTCTGGCTGCACAGATCGACCTGCCACAGCTGCGCGGCAGTCTCGGGCAGCAACTGCATGCCCTGTTCTCGGCGCCGGAAGTGGCCGACGACATCAGACCCGACGTGATCGATCCCTTGCTCGACACCATGCTGATGCCCGAAGGCATCGTCGCCTTGATGAAGCTCAATGACCGCTACGAAAAACCACTCGCCAAGGTCAGCGACATCAGCGGCCGCAAGCGCAACACCAAGCCCGACTACAAACTGCGCTACACCTCCTGGAACAGCGTCGTGGTGCAGCGCGCCCACAGCAAAAGCCATATCGGCGAATTGACCCTGAAGCGCGATGGCCTGTGGAGCTGGAAACTCACGTCGGTGGCGCTGCCCAAGAATCTGCTGGCCGACGCTTAAAACGGCCGCGCACTGCTATCATCTGCCCAACCACATTTCTTTGGAGGCAGCATGTCAGACCTGGTACAACACGCCCTGACCCACGCAGGCAAACCGGCCACCACGCCCTGGGTGGTGACCTTGATCAACGGTGAAAAACTCACCGGCCCCATTTCCCCGCTCAGCGACGGCTGCTACGCCATCGGCTTGGGACAGATCAAATACTTTTCCAGCGACAAGGTCGCCTGCCTGAATGTATCGGGCGCCGGCGCGTTTCCCATCTGATGACGGGGCCGGAGGGGCCGGACGCCACGGATCTGGCGGCACATCTGCAGGCGCTGGAAGCGGCGCTGCAAAGCCAGGCCGTGCGCGCCGACAGCGCCAGGCTGGCGGCATTGCTGGCCGACGAGTTCATCGAATTCGGCAGCTCGGGCACGCTGTGGACGCGCGCGGCGACCCTGGCGGACTTGCCGGCGGAGGACTTTTGCCCGCGCAGCATCAGCGATTTTCAGGCCCGCTTGCTGGCCGACGATGTAGCCTTCGTGACCTACCGCTCGCAGCGCCACGCCAGCGGCGCCCTGCCCTCCGGCGCCAGCTTGCGCAGTTCGCTGTGGAAGTGGCGCGATGGCCGCTGGCAGATGACCTTTCACCAAGGTACGCCGATACCTGTCTGAACAAGTATCCCATGTCGAAAAGTTGTTTTTTGACACGCAAAATCTGATTGATTTAATGAATTTTTTGTGTAACAATGAATTTAATAAATAAAACAAATAAATTATCTAAATCGGTTTTTTGAATTAATTCGATCCTCACACCACGAATCCGTGTTCTGGATAGAAAAGCACTGCGTAAGGCATGACCCGCTGCCAGGCAAGCGCCTGCCACTGGTCCCACGCAAGCCCCCTTTCTAATCGTCACCACGTATTTTGGGAGAGACATCATGGATAAATTCACCGTACGCACCCAGCTCACTCTGGCTTTCGGCCTGCTGGTCTTTTTCCTCATCGGCATCTCGATCCTGTCCGTGCGGAGTTTCTCCACCTTCAACGCCGGCTTTGACCAGTATGTCAACGGCATCACGGCCCGCGCCAATACGGCGCACCGCGTGCGTGACGCGATCGACATGCGCGCCGTGGCGGCCAGGAACCTGGTGCTCGTCACCAAGCCGGAAGACTTGGAAATCGAACGCAAGCAGGTCTTGCAGGCGCATGCCGATGTTGTCAAGAACATGCAGCAGCTGCTGCAACTGGCACAGCTGCCGGAAGTATCGGACGAGGTGCGCGCCATCATCAGCAAGATCGACAGCATCGAGAAACGCTATGCTCCCGTGGCGCTAGGCATCGTCGACCTGGCGCTGCAAAAGAAAACCGAACAAGCCATCGTCAAGATGAACGAGGAATGCCGTCCCCTGCTGGCCGCCCTCGTCGCCGCCAGCGATGAATATTTCGCCCTGACGGACAGGCACTCCGCCGTCATCTTGCAGGAAGACAAGGAGCACTACATTCTCAACAGGAATATCCTCATCGGCGCCAGCTTGCTGTCCATCGTGCTGGCGGGCCTGGCTGGCTGGCTCATCACGCGTAGCCTGCTCAAGGCGCTGGGCGCAGAACCGAAACAGCTGTGCGACGCCGTCAGCCTGCTTGCCGCCGGCGACCTGACAGGCAAACTCAGTGTTGCACCGACCGATAGCGTCAGCGTGCTGTCGGCACTGCAGCGCATGCAGGAGTCGCTGACCACGGTCGTATCCTCCGTGCGCCAGGATTCCGACACGGTCTCGCTTGCCGCCGAAGAAATATCGACCGGCAATGGCGACCTGTCGCTGCGCACGGAACAGCAAGCCAGTTCACTGGAAGAAACCGCTTCCTCGATGGAAGAACTCACGAGCACCGTGCGCAAGAATGCGGAAAATGCCCGCGAAGCCAATGTGCTGGCCACGACCGCATCGGACGTCGCCAGCAAGGGCGGCGCCGTGGTGGGCCAAGTGATGGGCACCATGGACCTGATCAGCGAGTCGTCGCGCAAGATTGTCGACATCATCAGCGTCATCGACGGCATCGCCTTCCAGACCAATATCCTGGCCCTGAATGCGGCAGTGGAAGCGGCGCGTGCCGGCGAACAGGGCCGCGGCTTCGCCGTCGTGGCCACTGAGGTGCGCGGCTTGGCGCAGCGCAGCGCCAGCGCGGCCAAGGAAATCAAGGCGCTGATCGATGATTCCGTGAGCCGCGTCGATGCGGGCTCCAGGCTGGCAGCGCAAGCGGGCACGACGATGTCCGAGGTGGTCGCCAGCGTCGCCCGCGTCAGCAACATCATCGCGGAAATCACGGTGGCCAGCCAGGAACAGTCCACCGGCATCGAGCAGATCAACCAGGCTGTCGCCCAGATGGATAGCGTCACGCAGCAAAACGCGGCCCTGGTGGAAGAGGCGGCGGCGGCGGCCGAATCGCTGCGCGACCAGGCCAGCCATCTGGTACAAACCGTGAGCATCTTCAAGACGCACGACAGCCATGTGGCGGCACCCGCGCCAGCACCTGCGCGCGCCAGCCGCAAGCCGCTGCGCCTGGTACCGGCGGCGGCCAGCAGCCCCGTCAAGCGCCAGGCCGCACCGGCAAAACACCGTTCCGTACAAGCGGAAGCCGTGACGGCCGGCGACTGGGAAGAGTTTTAATTGACCAGACCGGGCATGCGGCCACGCATGCCCCACGTCACACGCACAGGGAGATAGTCGCAGGCGGCGCCTCCCTGTCGCGCAGCAACAACAAGCCCCGTTCCAAAAAATCCGCGGCAGCTGTTGTATTTCCCGTGCCCGGGCACGGTCAGCGCCGCAAAAACCATCGCTCTGTTTGCGCTCCCGCAGGAAACCCCATCACCATGCCAGGCCGCTGTTGCGCTGGCACAAGCCTGCCGGCACTCCACTATGCACCCACCAGATATTGACGACAAATACGATTTTATTCGTGTATTCAGTCGAAACAGATATGAATAGCCGCCGCTGGAAAATGGCATGAATACCAAAACTTTCCGTGCTAGCATGATTTTTCGTTCAGCTGGCCAGCGCCAGCTTGCATGCCCCCAACAACCTCGACCGACAGGAGCCGTTTCATGATGACACCGCATGCCAGCACAGTACGCCACACCCTGATTGCCCTGGCAATCGCTGCCGCCTTCCCCTTGCAGGCGATGGCGCAGGCACAGGACAACGTCCCGGCGCCGGCCGCCGACGCCCCTGCCGCTCCAGCGGCACAGGCCGGTCCTGGCCAGCTGGAAACGGTGATCGTGACGGCGCAGCGGCGCGCGGAAAACATCAAGGACGTACCCATGTCGATCGCCACCCTGAAGGGCGACAAGCTCGACACCCTGACGGCCGGCGGCGCCGACATCCGCTTCCTCAACAGCCGCTCGCCCAGCGTGTCCGTCGAATCGGATTACGGCCGCACCTTCCCCCGCTTCTACATTCGCGGCCTGGGCAATACCGACTTCGACCTGAACGCCTCGCAACCGGTGGGCCTGGTGATGGATGATGTGGTGCAGGAAAACGCCATGCTGAAAGGCTTTCCCGTCTTCGACGTCGACCAGGTCGAGGTGCTGCGCGGCCCGCAAGGCACCCTGTTCGGCCGCAACTCGCCGGCCGGCGTGATCAAGTTCGATTCCGCCAAGCCCGTCTTCAAGACGGAAGGCTACCTGAGCGGCGGCTTCGGCAAAGATGGCATGAAGAACCTGGAAGGCGCCTTCAACGTGCCCGTCAGCGACACGGTCGCCCTGCGCTTTTCCGGCCAGACGCAGCGCCGCGACGACCGCGTGCACAACCCGCGCCCCACCGGCACGCGCGACTTCGAAGGCTATGAAGACAGCGCCGCCCGTCTGCAGGTGCTGGTCAAGCCCACGCGCGACTTCAGCGCCCTGTTCAACGTGCATGCGCGCAACCTCGATGGCACGGCCACCTTGTTCCGCGCCAACATCCTGAAACAGGGCACCAACGACCTGGTCGACGGCTTTGATTACGATAACTACCCGACCGACGGCATCAACCGCCAGCACCTGAAAACCAAGGGCGGCAGCATGCGCCTGAAATGGGACTTGCCGGGCGTCACCCTGCATTCGATCACCGGCTACGAAAAACTCGATTTCTTCAGCCGCGCCGACGTCGACGGCGGCTATGGCGCCGTATACGCGCCGCCGATGGGCCCCGGCTTCATCCCCTTCGTCGTGGAAACGGCCGACGTGATCCCCAACCACAAGCAGATTTCGCAGGAATTCCGCGCCGAGTCGTCTGCCCGCGGCCCGCTGCAATGGATAGGCGGCCTGTTCTATTTCAAGGAAGATATCCAGATCGACAGCATCGGCTTCAACAGCCTGGCGCCCGGCAATCCGCAAAGCCCGAACTACGCGACGCAAAACCAGAGCTCGAAGTCGTACGCGGCCTTCGGCTCGCTCAACTACACGGTCTCGGACGCCCTGAAACTGCGCGCCGGCCTGCGCTACACGACCGACAAGAAGGATTTCTCGGCCAAGCGTGTGGAAGCGACCACGGCCGGCCCCTTCAACCTGAACGACACGTCGCACAACGTCAGCTGGGACTTGAGCGGCACCTATGTGCTCACGCCGGAAACGAATGCCTACGCGCGCATCGCCACCGGCTACCGCGCGCCGTCGATGCAGGGACGCCTGAACGGCCTGGCCGACCGCCCTTCGTTTGCCGGCGCCGAGAAAGCCTTGTCCGTCGAGGCAGGCATCAAGCAGGACCTGTTCGACAAGCGCGCACGCCTGAGCCTGGCCGTGTTCCAGTACCGGGTCAAGGACAAGCAATTGACGGCCGGCAGCGGCGCTGTCAACATGAACCAGCTGATCAACGCCGACAAGGCCACGGGCCGTGGCGTGGAACTCGATTTCCAGGCTAACCTCAGCGATTCGCTCAGCATGACCCTGGGCGGCAGCTACAACCACACGGAAATCCAGGACAAGAAGCTGTTCGTGCAAAGCTGCGGCAACGCGCAAAACAACCCGGCCAGCGGCTGCACCGTGACCGACCCGCTGGGCCCGTTCAAGGGTACGGCCTACATCGACGGCAACCCGCTGCCGCGCGCGCCGGAATGGCAAACCAACTTCACCCTGAAGTACAGCATTCCCCTCGCCAATGGCGAATTCTACGCCTACACGGACTGGGCCTACCGCACCAGCTACAACTTCTTCCTGTATGAAGCGAAGGAATACAAGGCCAAGGAATTGCTCGAAGGCGGCTTGCGCGTCGGCTACAAATGGGACAAATACGAAGTCTCCGCATATGGCCGCAACATCACCAACCAAGTCCAGTCGCTGGGCGCGATCGATTTCGACAACCTGACGGGCATCGTCAACGAACCGAGGACGTATGGCGTGCAGTTCAAGGCGACGTTCTGACGGCCGGTAGATAAAACCGCGCTGTCCGGCGCAAACCGGACAGCGCGGCTCAGGCACAAGATGGCGTGATGCACATCACCTGTGCTAGAATCTCGCCGCGCTGCCCGGATGGTGAAACTGGTAGACACTGGAGACTTAAAATCTCCCGCCTGTAAGGGCGTGCCGGTTCGATTCCGGCTCCGGGCACCAGCGCACAGAATTTGGAAACGTCAGAAAAGCCATTAACTCCCAAGGGGTTAGTGGCTTTTTTTACGCCCTGGCATTTCTCTTGATCGAGAGTAAACCGGCAAAAGCCAGCGGCTAACAACTCTTATCAAAACCGCCTCGGACGGAAGGAAGTTGTGGTCCAGAAGCGCAACTCTACGAAGTACGGGGCCGCCGGAGCAGCAAGCATCTCAGGTCATAAATTACGACGCGCAGGAGGTTTTGACAAGCGTTCTATGCCAGATAGAATTCATTATCAATCATGCAAATTATACATTATTGAAATTTAAGCTATACCCATATGCTAAATTGATCCGATCTTCTTGAAGCAAAGAGCGCAATCGTGATAACGCACTCCACTTCTTTGGAGAAAATCAAAGGGATTTTCAATATTAAGTTTTCAACAGAACATATTGCGCCAAATTATCCATGGCCATGCTGCGGAAACGAATACTCGAATTGATCCGGATAGACGATAATCAGTACCACTTATTAAGCGACGCAAAACCTTGGCAAAGGCGGCAAATCGGTCTGCAAGTGTGGAGGAAAATGAAGGATCAGGTCATTTTTCATCCACTGCCGGCGCTTCGCAGTGGTCAAGTGGCATGAGGCGCCATGATGGTTTCCATGCTAAAGAGCTGCTTTACATCAACATTGTCGATTGCCGCAAGAATAGACTTCAATGCAGAACACAGTAATTGTATGCATGGCGAGCCGGTACTTCTATTTCGGTTGATTGCACATCGCAACAAACGTCATTCTCATTACCAGATGCCAGGCATTTTTCCTGCGGGTCTACCCACTCATCTTCCTAGATGAAATTTAGAGATTTCATTCAGTTTTCTTAAGGAAGCATTGATTATTTCACCGGTCGCCATTCCCTACGACGCATTGATCTGAGACAATATCGATATCACAATAGGCCGCCATTGATCATGCAAAAAAGCTTTTCCGACCTTGAATACGCCGCCCAAAAAAAACTGCCCCGGCGAATGACTCGCCGTTCGACCATTTGGCACGTCAACCTCGCCAGGAAAGGGAATTGATCAGCATTTCCCTGGCTAACGGTATTGCGGTGCAAAGCAAATACCCATGAACAAACCTGCGACAGTGGCCAAGACTGGGTAATCACACGATGCACCCAGGTAGGTCGTTGCGTTTGCAATCAACTTTTTGCGTACTCAAATGAAAAAAACTTTTGCAACCTTGTGCCTTTCGCGCGACCGCTTCCAGCGCGTATTGCCATTGTCACTGCTATGCGCACTCGCAGCCTGTGGCGGCGGAGGCGGAACTTCGGCGTCGACCCCGGCTCCGATCCTGGTTCCGGGCACGACTCCGTCAACATGCGAGAAATCGCAGTGCGCCCCCTCTCCCTGACGCCATGAACGCGAATCGTCCGATTGGCATCCAGGATAGACGTGCCAGCCCGCGTCAGCTTCGCCAAGCAACCTTTGCCACCTGATCATCTATCCACCAAACATCGCGCCCTGCAGCCACTCCACCATGTCCACAAACAATTCCAAACGCACGTTCCTGCGTAATTCGTTCGGTACGATGGCGTCTATTGCCGCATTGTCCGCATTCCCACCGGCAATCCGTCGTGCCCTGGCGATCGAAGCCAACAACGTCACCGGCACGATCAAGGATGTTCAACATGTCGTCATGATCATGTTGGAAAACCGCTCATTCGACAGCCACTTCGGAACCTTCAAGGGCGTTCGGGGATACGGTGACCGGTTCGCAGCACCATCGCCGAACGGGTACAACATCATGTACCAGACCTATACTCAGGCAAAACCTGCCGGAACGTATATTCCCTTCCGCCTTGATGAAACCAAGGGCAATGCGCAACGCGCCGGCAGCACACCACACACATGGGCCGACTCGCAGGCAGCGTGGGACCACGGCCGGATGAATCGTTGGCCAGACGCCAAGGGCCCCTTGTCCATGGGATATTTCGATACAGCGGAAGTGCCGTTTCAACGCGCGCTAGCCGATGCCTTTACCGTCTGTGACCACTATCACTGTGGCATGCACACGGGGACAATTGCAAACCGGCTATTCTATTTTACGGGCACAAACGGCCCCAACGGCCGGAGCCCCATCGATGGCAAAAAAGTGGAGATCGCTGTACTCAACAACCAGTACAACGGAGGCAATGACATCGGGCCTTCGAGCGAAGGATGGACTTGGACCACCTATGCAGACCGCCTGGAAAAGGCCGGGGTCCGTTGGAAGGTCTACCAGAGTCTGATCGACAACTTTGGTTGCAATGAGATGATGAGTTTTCGCCACTGGCGCGCTGAAATTGAAAAACTGCCCGCCAGTCGCCGTCCACTCCATGTTTCCGCAGTCGACATCACCCAGGATGTCACCCGCGCAGGTCCATTCTATGAATCCAGCATCGACGACGCCCTCAGCCCGTTGGCGAAGGGATTCCACAACACCATGCCCCATGGCTTTCTGGAAACCTTCCGCGAAGACATCAACAAAGGCAAGCTGCCAGCCGTTTCATGGATCATTGCACCTTCGGCCTACAGCGAGCATCCTGAGTGTTCCAGTCCTGCCCAGGGCGGCTGGTATGTCCAGCAGGTTCTCGATGCGCTCACGGCGAATCCGGATGTATGGAGCAAGACCGTTCTGCTGATCAATTTCGACGAGAACGACGGTTTCTTCGACCACCTGCCACCGCCGTGCGCACCATCGGTCAATCCTGACGGCAGCGTCGCAGGTGCCACCACGCTCAGCAAGGCCGACATCGCGGCCGAGTACCACAACCACAAGCCGGCAACCAATCTTCAACCGGGCATTGATGGCCGGCCATATGGGCCAGGACTGCGTGTGCCGATGTGGGTCGTTTCACCGTGGAGCCGTGGCGGCTGGGTCAACTCGCAGGTCTTCGACCATACCTCCGTGCTGCAATTTCTCGAGAAGCGGTTCGGCGTCCTCGAGCCACAGATCAGCGCTTACCGGCGTGCCGTCTGTGGTGACCTGACCTCCTGCTTTAATTTTGTCACCCCGAATGCCGGAGTGTTGCCAACACTCCCCGGGCATGGCAGCAAAGCGGATGTCGACGCGCTGGCACTAAGCCAGAGCACTGCCCGTACCCTGGCGAGACCGTTGGCGTCTACAACATCGAGGTTACCAGTGCAGGCTGGTGGTACCCGCCCATCGCGTGCCCTGCCGTATGTACTGCATGTGACGGCCCGCGCCGACTCCGGCGCAAAAAAAGTGACGCTGGTGTTTGCCAACGACAGCGGCAACCAGGCCGGCGCGGTGTTCCATGTGTATGACGAGCTGCATCTCGACCGGATCCCGCGGCGCTATGTCGTAGAGGCCGGAAAGACACTGGAGGGAAGTTGGGAAGTTGCGTCCGATGGGGGAGCGTACCGCCTGTGGGTGCTCGGTCCCAACGGCTTCCACCGCCACTTTATTGGCGACCTCAAGGAACAGGGCGATCCGAGAGGCCCGGAAATTCAGGCCTGCTATATGACGTGCAGCCCTACTGAACTCGCGCTCAAACTGCACAACAAAAGCAGCGCGCGCTGCTCATTCATAGTAGCGGCAGAAGCATATCGAAGCGACGGTCCCTGGATGGTAGAGGTACCCGCCGGCGAGGTGAGAACGCTTAACTGGTCGTTGGCCGACAGCGGCAACTGGTATGACTTCTCGGTTACCTGCAGTACTCAGAAGACTTTCCGGCGTCGTGTCGCAGGGCGAATCGAAAATGGCAAGGATTCCGTGAGCGACCCGTCGCTGGGAGTTTCATAGCTCAAAAATTGATCCTGAAGGTACAAATAAGACTGCGGCGTATACCCCACCCGGTACGGGGATGCGCCGCAAGTTCGTACTGTCATCACGATAAGTTCCCGCCTCCGCACTAACCTCTCCACTGGCATTTTTACAACACCCCCCATCAGCCCGCTGGCTCCCCCACAGCCCCCTGCTGATATAATACTTACAATCAAGTAATATTCCGAAATGTGCGCCTTCCGGCTCCCGCAACCGTCTGTGTACTGCTAGCCCAGCCCATGCGCTCCCTTTTCGATCACGAGATCATCAAACAGCTGCACAGCGGTGCCCGCTCACGGGTTTACCGCGCCAGGGCTGCGGATGGTGCCGCGCTGATCGTCAAGAAACCCAATCAGCCGTTCCCCTCCTTTCAGCAACTGGCGCAATTCAAGCGCGAGTATGCGATCGCGCGCCGCTGCCGTCATCCTGGCGTGGCGCATCCGCTGGCGCTGCAGCTGCACGGCGGGTGCTGGACGATGGTCCTCGAGGATACTGGCGGCCAGGCGCTCGACCACGTATTGCGCGCGCAGGTGGCGGCGCGCAGGACGCCGTCGCAGCCCGCATTGGCGCTGGACGACTTTTTCGACATCGCGCTGCAACTGTGCGCGGCGCTGGAGGAGGTCCATACGCATGGCGTGATCCACAAGGACATCAATCCCTCCAACCTGGTGTGGAATGGCGAGCGGCGGCGGCTGCAACTGATCGATTTCGGCATCGCCTGCGAACTGCCGTACGAAAGCCACGGCATCGTCAATCTGCAAACGCTGGAAGGCACGCTACGCTACATGGCGCCGGAACAGACGGGGCGCATGAACCGGCGGGTCGATTGGCGCGCCGATTTCTATGCGCTGGGCGCCACCTTCTACGAACTGCTGGCCGGCCAGGCGCCGTTCGAGACGGGCGACGAGATGGAACTCGTGCACTGCCACATTGCGCGCAGTCCCGACTGGTCGCACCCGGCGCTGGCAAGCCTGCCTGGCCAGCTGCTGCCGATCATCCAGCGGCTGCTGGAAAAAAATGCCGACCAGCGCTACCAGAGCTTGCAGGGCTTGCGCAGCGACCTCGAAGCCTGCCGCGCGCAAGAGCCGGCGCTGTCGCTCAAGCTGTCCGACCACAATGGCCGCTTCCTCGTGCCGCAAACGCTGCATGGGCGCGAGGATGCCATCGCCGAGCTGCTGGCGGCGTTTGAGCGCAGCGCCGCGGGCAGGTGCGAGATGCTGCTGGTGGCCGGCCATTCGGGCATCGGCAAGTCGGCGGTCATCAACGAAGTACAAAAGCCCATCATCGCCCGGCGCGGCTGTTTCCTGTCCGGCAAATTTGACCAGCTCCAGCGCGACGTGCCGTATGCCTCGCTGATCCAGGCCTTCCAGGGGCTGGTGCGCCAGCTGCTCGGCCAGCCCGAGGAAACGCTGCGCCAGTGGTCAGCCAAACTGCACGCGGCGCTGGGCAGCGGCATCGGCATCGGCATGCTGGTCGAGCTGATTCCCCAACTGGCGTTGATCGTCGGCCCCACGGACCCGATCCCCGCGTCGGCGCCGGCACAGGCCCAGCTGCGCCTCGACCGCCTCTTCCCCCGCTTCGTCGAAGTATTCGCCTGCGCCGGGCATCCGCTGGTGCTGTTCCTCGACGACTTGCAATGGGCCGATGCGGCAACCTTGCGAATGATCGAACTGCTGATGGCCTCGTGCGACAAGAGCTGCATGCTGTTCATCGGCGCGTACCGCGATAACGAGGTGAGTCCCGCGCATCCGCTCATCGCCCTGCGCGACAAGCTGCTCGCCCGTGACGTACGTCTGTCGACACTGTCACTGGGCGCACTGACCGAGCCGCAGGTCGCGCAAATGGTCTCGGCCACCGTGCGCGTGGCGGCCACCGACTGCGCGCCACTGACCAGCATTTGCTACCGCAAGACGGCCGGCAATCCGTTTTTCCTCAACCAGTTTCTCGCTTCGCTCAATGAGACGGGCCAGCTGCGCTACCGGGCCGCCGACGATTGCTGGGACTGGGACTTGCCCGCGATAGAACAGGCCAGATATACCGACAACGTGGTCGAGGTGCTGCTGGAGAAAATCCGCCGCCTGCCCATCGCGACGCAGCACCTGCTGCAACTGGCCGCCTCGTGCGGCAACCGCTTCGCACTCGACACGCTCGCGCTGGCAGTGGACCGCGCGCCCCGGAAAACGCAGCAAGACCTGTGGCCGGCGCTCAGTGCAGGCTTGATCCAGCCGCTCGACGAACGCTATAAATACGTGAGTGGCGACACCGATGCGGCCAACAGCGGCGTCAGTTACCGCTTCCTGCATGACCGGGTGCAGCAGGCCGCCTACCTGGTCGCTGACGACGATGCGCGCGCGGCCAACCATCTTCTCATCGGCCGCCTGCTCCTGCGGCATGCGACGCCGGAGCGTCGGGACGAGACACTGTTCGAGATCGTCGAGCAGCTCAATGCCGGCCGCGCGCTGATCAACGATGCGGACGAGCGCGCGCAGCTGGCGATGCTCAATCTCCAGGCCGGCGTCAAGGCACGGCGCTCCGCCGCATTCCAGTCCACGCTGGAGCACATGCGCACGGGTCTCGACCTGCTGTCGGCGCAGGCATGGAGCGTCCACGCCGACCTCTGGCTCGACCTGCAGCTGGGCGCGGCCGAAGCGGCCTATTTGTACGGCCAGTTCGATGCGGCCGAGGCGATCTACCCGCAGGTGCGCGCCCGTACCCTGATTCCCTTGCTGCAGGTGCGCTGCATTGCCATCCAGGCGCACCAGTATCAATTGCAGGGCCGCCTGCTCGACGCCATTGCCGTCCAGCGCGACGGCCTGGCGCTGCTGCACATTGACATTCCGCACGATGTGACGCAGATGAAGGCGCGCTTCGCCGATATCCTCGCCGACATCGGGCGGCAGCCCGGCGCGCAGGCGCCCGACACCTTGCTGGCGGCCGATGAGATGTGCGAGCCGGACGCGGTGGCCGCGATGCAGATGATGCAGGGCCTGTGGATGGCCAGCTATTACGCCGGCCAGCAGGATCTCAGCGCGCTGATGGTGGTGTCGATGACGCGGCTGTCCATACAGCGGGGGAACAGCGATTTCAGCGCCGTCGCCTATGTCGGCTACGCGATGATGGTGGCGCTGTACAGCGGCGACATCGCGCGCGGCTACGCCTTCGGCGCGATGGCGATGGCGCTGGCCAGGCGCCGTGCCAACCTGCAGACGCGCACGCTCACGGGCCTGATGTTCGGCGCGCTCAGCAACCACTGGACGCAGCCGCTGCGCAGCTCCGACGCCCTGTACGAAGAAGCGTTTGGCTGGGCGCTGGAAATCGCCGATTTCGTGCAGGTCGGCGTGGTGGCGGCCGTGCGCGCCACCGACCGGCTCATCCTCGGCGACTACCTGCCACACCTGATGCACGACATCGAGCATGACTTGGCGCTGATGCGCGCCAACGGCCAGCAGGCGATGGCCGATTGCTGCGTCGCCGCCGCGATCCAGCCGATCAAGTGCCTGATGGGTCTCCTGCCCCGCCACGACAGCTACGACGATGGGGCCTTCAGCGAGGCGCGCTTCCTCGATCAGTATGGCGGCTCGCACCTGTACCGCGCCTACTTCTTGCAGGGGAAGATACGCAACGCCTACCTGTTCGACGGCGCCGACGCCGAACAGCTAGCCGGCCAGCTCGGCAACGTCACCCAGATCATGCGCGGCCAGGCCAAGGTTGTCGAGTGCAGCTTCTACGCCGCGCTGATCCTGATCCGTGCCTTGCGGCGCGATCCTGCGCGCCCCGATGCGGGCGATATGCTGACCGTGATCGGCACGCTGCAGGCGAGTCTCGCCAAATGGGCCAAACAAGGCTCGGACAACAGCAAAGCCAAACACCTGCTGGTGCAGGCCGAGATGGCACGCTACCGGGAAGAGCTGCAACTGGCCACACGTTATTATCAACAGGCGATCGACGCGGCAGGCCTGGCCGGCTACGTCAACATGCAGGCGCTGGGCAATGAACTGTGCGGCGAATGCTGGTTCGACCAGGGACATGCGCGCGTGGCCGGCGTCTTCATCCAGGACGCCATCGCGCATTACGGCCAGTGGGGTGCGCAGGGCAAAGTGGCGCAGCTGCATGCGCGCCACGGCGTACTGCTGTCAAGGATGGAAGGCCGCAGCACCCAGCGGCATTCTGTCTCCCACACGCACGGCAGTTCCGCGCTCGACCTCGTGTCGCTGCTGAAGGCGTCGCAGATCCTGTCGAACGAGGTGGGCCTGCGCAAGGTGCTGACGCGCCTCATTGCCATCGTATGCGAAAACGCCGGTGCGCAGGTGGCGCGCCTGCTGCTGCTGTCCGAAGGCAGCTACCAGCTGGAGGCCAATATCGATGGCGATGGCGTCACCGTTTTGCAATCGCGCCAGCTCGACCTGAGCGCCGCCAGCGACCCGCAGTTCCCGCTATCGCTGCTGCGCTACGTCGTGCGCACCGGTGCCGAGGTGATCGAAGACTGCATCACGGGCGCTTCGCGCTTTGCCGCCGACCCGTACGTGCAGTTGCACCTGCCGCGCGCCGTCATGTGCCTGCCGATCCGGCACGGCGGCCAGGTCGGCGGCATCCTGTACTTCGAGAACCGGCTTGCCGACGCCTCGTTCACGGAAGAACGCGTGGCGTTCCTGCGCATGCTCGGCGCGCAGGCGATGATCTCGATTTCCAGCGCCAGGCTGCATGACAGTCTCGAACGGCGCGTTGCCGAACGCACGGAACAGCTGGAGGACGCCAACCGCAAGCTGGCGACCCTGTCCATCACCGACGGCCTGACGGGCCTGGCGAACCGGCGCCATTTCGACGACGTGCTGCGCGCCGAATGTGCGCGTGCCACGCGCGTCGGCCAGCCGCTTGCCGTCGTCATGCTCGACGTCGACTATTTCAAGCGCTTCAACGACCGTCACGGCCACCAGGCCGGCGACGCATGCCTGATCCGGGTCGCGCAGGCGCTGGCGGCCGGCATGCGGCGCGCGGGCGACCTGACGGCGCGCTACGGCGGCGAAGAATTTTCGATCGTGCTGCCAAACACCGGGGCGGACGAAGCGCGCCAGATCGGCGAAGCGCTACGGCGCGCCATCGAAGAGCTGGGCATCGCCCACGTGAACGCGGATGCACTGCAGGTAACGATCAGCGTCGGCATCGCGGTCCAGTCGGCACCGGGTGCCGCCGATCCGGACGCCCTGCTGCGCCTGGCCGATGCCGCGCTGTACTACGCCAAGGATGCGGGGCGCAATTGCGTGGTGCTGAGAATTCTGCCGCCCGGCTAATCCGCGTTCACGGCGTGGGGCGACTCCTCAATCGCCGCCATGGCTGTTCTCGCGCGCCTGCTCCTGCGCCTTTTCCTGCGACACCAATCCATTGAAGAACAGATTGAGCAGCACGGCAACGATGGCGGCCAGCAGGATGCCGCTGTGCAGCAGCGGCGACAGGGCTTTCGGCATGTGCTGCGCGTACTGTTCCGCCACCAGCGGCAGCATGCCGAAGCCGATCGACAGGGCTACGATGAACAGGTTGTTGCGGTTGCTCTTGTAGTCGACGCCGGCCAGGATGCGGATGCCCGTGGCGGCAACCATGCCGAACATTACCAGCCCCGCCCCGCCTAGCACGAACGCCGGCACGGCTTCGGCCGTCTGCGCAACCTTCGGTATCACACCCATGACGAGCAGGATGACGCCGGCCGCCACGCAGACCCAGCGGCTGCGCACGCCCGTCACGCCCACCAGGCCCACGTTTTGCGAGAACGAGGTGTACGGGAAAGTATTGAAGATACCGCCGATCAAGGTGCCCAGGCCATCGACGCGCAAGCCGCGGCTGATGTCGGCCTGCTCGATGCGCTTGCCAGTCATCTCGCCCAAGGCCAAAAACATGCCCAGGGACTCGATCATGACGACGATCATCACCAGGCTCATGGTGACGATGGCCACCACGTCGAAAGTCGGCATGCCAAACTGAAACGGCGTGACGACGGCAAAAGCCTTGGCGCTGGCCACCTTGGCGAAATCGGCCTTGCCCAGCGCAAACGACAGGGCCGTGCCGGCGATGATGCCGATCAATACGGCGATATTCGACAGGAAACCGCGGCCATACTTAGCCACCAACAAGATGACGGCCAGCACGAAGAAGGCGATGCCCATGTTGTCCAGCGCGCCATAGCCGGGGTTGGCGATCATGGGCACGGGACCGGCTGGCGCGGGCAGGCCAGCCGCCGTGGCGGTGGAGGCCATCTTGAGAAAGGCGGGATCGGCGATCTGCGCCATGGCGGGCGGCCCGCCCATGGCCCAGTTCACGCCCACGCGCATCAGCGACACGCCGATCACGGCGATGATGCTGCCGGTAACCACGGGCGGAAACAGCGCCAGCAATCGACTGATGAAGGGCGCGATCAGCATCGAGACGACGCCGGCGCCGATCACGGCGCCAAAGATACCGGTGATGCCCAGGGCCGGATTGTTCGCCATGGCCAGCATGGGACTGACGGCGGCAAAGGTGACGCCCATCATGACGGGCAGGCGGATGCCGAAATGCTTGCCTATGCCCAGGGACTGGATCAGGGTCACGAGACCGCAGCAGAACAGGTCGGCACTGATCAGCGCCGCCACCTGCTCGGGCGGTAGCTTGAGGGCGCGCCCGACGATCAGCGGTACGGCGATGGCGCCCGCATACATGACGAGCACGTGCTGCAAGCCCAAGGTAAACAGTTTGCCAGCTGGCAGGATTTCATCGATGGGCGATTGCGCGGCAGGCGTACTGCCGGGCACGCTGCGGTGGATGGATTTCAGACGGGGAGAGGCCATTTACGCTCCACTTCCTGGGTTACCGCGGCCCGGATGGGTGCAGGTGAAAGGGAAAAGCAAGACAGAAACGGGACGACAGGAACACACTGGTGGCAGATGATGCATGCGAAGCTCCTTGGAATGGGACGACCAAGGTAGCCATGCACGCTTCGTGCCAGGTAGATTGTATACAGGAATTGTGCCGAAAATCAGCAGAGATCGGCTAATGATACGGTGGATGCACCGTTTTCTCGCATGCCGCGCCGCACCTGCACCAGAAGGCGGCGGCGCTGGGAGGCCGCTGATGAATGATGACTGCTGCCTGGAACGCCAGTCAAAACCTGTTACCCACCGCAATTTGTGGCCTGAGATGCTCATCGCCTCGGAGGCCCCATACCTCGTAGAGCTGCGCTTCTTGGGCACGCTGGGCGTTGAGCCTTCCTTCCGCCCGCCACGGTTTTATCAGACATTGCCAGGCATTGTTAGCCGCCTGAGCAGGCATCGAGCAGCGCTTCCAGCTGGCGCATATGGGCGGCGCGCAATTGCTCGCGCGCCAGCAAGGCTTGCACTTGCTCAAAGATGCCGTGCGATGGCACCGCTGGCAAAGCGGGCGCGACGGGGCGCGTGGCTACGCACGGCGCGCTCACGGGCCAAGCTTCCACCTGCGATGCCGGCGCCCAGGCCGCGCAGCCGGTCAACAAGCTCACCAGCAATAAAGTAGCTAGCCTGCTGGCGAGGCCGCCTGCAGGCCTTACAGCACGTTCGCGCGGCGGCCTCATGGCATTTCGCTGGCGATCAGCGCTTCGGCGGCACGGCAGGCGTCGCCTTCGGGCTGCAGCGTCAAGATGCGCGCCGCAGCCGCTTGCGCGTCTGCCTGCCCGGCCTGCGCCGTGGCCAGCGCCTGCCGTACCTTCGCCGACCGGCGGGCGCCATCCTCGCGCATTGCATTGAGCGCCTGGCTCTGGCGCTGCAACACGGCTTGCACCTCCAGCACTTGCGCCGCACACGCGGCACGGCCCGCTTCGCGGCCCCAGCGCTGGGCGCAAAATACGGCAGCTCCCAGCAACAGCAGCATGGCCACGATGCTCAACGACGGCTTCATGACAGCACCTTGCGCGCTGCCTGGTACAAGGCCAGACGCTCGGCCAGGCCGTTCACGCCGCCGTTGACACGGCGCGTTACCCTTTCCTGGTCGCCCGCGTCGGCCAGACGGTTCAAGCCGCGCGATTGCCAGAACCAGCCCGCCGAGCGGCAAGCGAAAAACGTCTGCTCCAGCAGTTGCGGCGCCGCCAGCAAATCCAGGCCCAGCGCCACGCCGCACGCCGCATAGTTGGCGCGCCCCGTCACCTGCAACAAGCCGCGCCCCTTGAAACGCACGCCATCACCAGCAATCACATTGCCCAAATCCGCCCGTCCTTCATACGCCGCGCCGCTGGCCAGCTCGCGCACATAACGCAGTTGGCCCGATTCGTGGCCCACTTGCGCCAGGAACGCCGCCTGGCGCAGCGGCGTATCGATGCTGAACTCAGCCATCGCCGCGTTCAGGGGCGCCAGGAACAGCGTAGCGCGGCGGCCTGCCAGCGGCATGATCTGCATCAATTGGGCGCCTGTCACAGCATGCCCCGCACATCCTTGACGGCAGCGGCCGCGTCAGCCGCCAGTTCGCCGATATCCTTGCCGCGCCGCTTGTCGAACCAGCGCACGCAGGCGCCCAGCACCCACCAGGCAGGCAAGCCGGCCGCCACCATCACTGGGGCGGCGATGAATAAAAACCCCGTGGACGGGTCGCCGCCATACAAACCCGCCACGGTCTTCGCGCTGTCGAACAGGCTGGGCCACCACGACAGCACGACGGCCACGAGCACAGGGCCGAGAAAGGTGGAAATGATGATGCTGGAACAAAAACGAATAAATGCCTCCTTGGTGGATCGGGGCCACATGAACATGAAGCCCAGCGATGTGGCGGCGGCGCCGGCCAGCACGGGCACGCCAAACAGTTTGATCAATGCGCCGCCGGCGGCGGTGGTTTCGAGGGCCATGGTTGCCTTTCAGGTGGTGGGTGTGAGTTTGTAGCTGCGGAGGAATATCTGATGCCGACAGTCCAAGCATGGCTGTCTCATTTCTAGGGAAGGTGAGACAGTATTTGTGAAAGCGATTGGAAATGAAAAAGCCGCCCGGAGGCGGCTTAATTTCTGTAAGTCAACGACGTGGAATTACGGAACTGCGCTTTCTAGAGCAGCGAGCCGGGCTTCGATCGCGGTCTGGCGGGCCTCCAATCCTGCCGCGATAAATTGATTCAACTCGTCATAGCGAAATGCGTAGCGGTCGCTGGCGGGAATCGTTTCTGTCCATGCTGCCTGCATTTCCCTGTCGTCTGTCGCCTCTATGGCTGCATGCTCGATGGTTTCACCCTTCCACGAGTCGTAGCAGATGAATCCGTAATTGAACGGGTCGAGGCCGTGAGATTCCATGATCTTTATCGCGGCCTGGACGGTCGGCCCGATATGTTCGCGGGCGCCGCCACCCTTTATCGCTATTGCGGTTTTCCAGCGATATACTCTAATCGCCCGTGCGATGTCGGCGGCCGCAGCAATCTCTACGGCTTCGAGCGCACGAAACATATCTTTTTCACGTGCGTCTGATGTGATGGTTGGAGCGACCGAAAAATAGGAGTTCCCCCAGCGATAATTGGATAAGCCAAGATTGTGTGCGTCGTCAACGCGCGGGCGAACTACCCCGCCGTCCGATGCTAAAATCAAATGGCTCGTGCCGCGGAGCACAAAATTTTCACCGGTGCCTCCAATTACCAATGCCCCCCCATCTGAGCCGAGATATCCGATTTGCAATGAGCTGCCCCCTTTTATAAAGGCCATGTAGGAGTTCCCGACAATGTCGGATCTGAATACCCCCCAGGCAGAGGCGCCTGAACTCAACGATAGCGGCCCGCCGGTATGGGACCAAGTGCCAGTGGTGGTCGGATTTGCTATATTCACCTTGGAGTTGAGGGCGGCCTGTTGCAGGGTACTCACAGGTTTAGCGGTATCGCTGGTGTTGTCCACGCTGCCCATTCCCACCATCGTCTTTGTTATGCCGTTGACAGCCCCTGTAAATGTAGCGCCTGAAAGCGAAGCCTTGCCTGCTAAAGCGCTGGCGGTGGCCGTGCTGACTGGCTTACTCGCGTCGCTTGTATTGTCCACGCTATCCAGGCCAACATCGGCCTTGCTGCCTGACGTGGCCACCGCCGCAAACTGTGGTTTACCAGTAATGCTGCCCCAGGTCGGCACATATGAGCCCGGCAGGGCGTCAGTAATGCCATAGCCAGCCAGCGTCATCGCGCGAGCCGCTTTTTTGGCATCCAATTCGGCCAGCGCCGCCTGCACGTCCGTCGCAACGATCCCGCCCGCCGGCGTGCTGCTTATCTGCGACGCCAAGTTGGCTGGAATCGTTACCCAGGTGCCAGCCTGGAATACGCGCAGGCAGCCGCTGTTCAGCACCGTGTCCCAGTAGGTCGCGCCGGCCAGCAGCGCATCGCCATTATTGTCAACGTCCGGCGGCAGCGTCTTAGCGCCGAGATAGCGCGCATCGAGCGATTTGAGCGCAGCCGCAGCCTTTGACGCAGCGGTGGCGGCAGTGCCGTCCGACTCCGCAGCCGCAGCCGCTGCAGCTGCAGAGGCAGCAGCACTCGCGGCCGCCGCCGCGGAATTATGCGGGATATCGACGATATCCTTCGCCTTGGCCAACTGGTTGAGCTGATAGATCAGATCCTGTTGGCCATATTTAAAAACATCAGTCATTACAGCTCCTCGACTTCAATGGTGGTGGCATATGTTTGGTAATACGGCGTGGTGATGGCAGCCAGGTTGGCCAGACGCCCATACACCTGATGAGTCTGCTCGAGCTCGACGTCTTCGCTGTCTGGAAACAGGCTGACGAGTAGCGGGTGCGACAGGCCATTCCCGCGCACGATGCGCCACAGCTCGGCCCGGTCCAGTGGCGTCATGTGGTCAAGCGAAATCGACAGTTTTCGGTACAACGCACCGCGCTCGACCTTCTGCTCGCCGGCGCCATTGCGGTATTGGTTGCTGGTATCGCCTGGCGTGACGCCGGCGCCGTAAGATGCGTTCTGCTCGGGACTCCACCAGGCGCCGGCCACCAGGCGCGCTGCCTCGATGTAGCCGGCAGGGTTGTCCGGATCGACCAGGTCGATTACCAGTTTCTTGACACTGCGCATCTGGAACCAGCAGCGGCCGTAGGTTGTACCACCATAGCTGAAGGCATTCACCCCCAGCGGCAGCGCACCCCAGTTCCACATGCCCAGGCGCGCGTACTCGCATGCCGGCACGGTGCCGGTATCGAAATCGGACACGGCGTCCCCTGGCTCGACGTAGCCGCGAACGCGAATCGTCGCCGTCGGCGTCAGGTTGCAAAATGGCAGGGCCACGCCGCCGATGATCTCCGGCGTTGGCCAGGTCGCCGTAATGCTCAACTGAGTGCCAACTGAACGGAGCACCGAGGACTTGTCTTCGCGCTGTAAGTTGGCGGGTCCCAAGGTTCCGGCCTGGCTGGATGCGCTCAAGGCCGCGCGGTCGCCGACATTGTCGTGGATGATGCGCAAATTGTTCATTTCACTACCTCTACTGGCCAAACAATAGCCTCAAGCTGTCCGATGGTCTCCGCCGTTGCGATCAGTTCGCGCAAGCCACGCGCGATGACGAACGCACCCGAGACCTGTGCGACCAATGCGGCACCAACAGCGATCATGCCGGCGGCATCAAGCGCCACCGTCGTGTTATCGGATAACGTCCAATCAATGCTATATGGCAGGCCTGCCGCTTGCGCCAACAAGGCTACATGCGCTGCACCGGTGATGCGTGCCTTGTCGGCCTGGTACCGCAATCCGGCGCATGTAAAATCAGAAAGCTCGGCTGCCTCGCGTGCCAGCTTGATGCGTACCCAGGTAGATGTCCTGGTGCCCTCCAACGTTTTGGTGTCTATCCACAAATCGGCACCAGCGTCGTAGATGTGATGCGCGCCAGGCCGGGGTGGCAACGTCTTTCCTGTGCGTTCGTTAGTCTGAGTGCCATCACTGTTGATAACGATTGTTTCCATTAAAAATTCCTTGCGATCACAATCGCCTGACATTGTTTAACATAAAGCTTGCCCATATTCGCTGCGCCAAGGTCAGCATTGGTGCCGGAAACTCCGAACTGGACGGTGTCACCCACGTTGATGTTCAAGGTAAGTCCGTAGACCGTTGCGGCAGGGGCATCGCCGTCCTGCCGCTCCTGGACACCACTCATCCACAACCACGCCCCGTCATTGACGCGGTACCAGATGCTCAACTGGTCATCCACCACCGCAGTACAAATGATCGAGAAAAATACAAAACCGGAGCGAATGCGGCGCTCGGCAGGCCACCCTGGCGCGTTATGCTTGAACAGAACCTCGGGAGACGTAAATACAGACGCTGAATTAGACGATTCGCCGACGATGAATACACCGGCTGCGGACGACTGCAGCGATACCGACGGATAGTCCGGCTCGAAAAACGCCGTTGCCTCAGTTGCAGTGCCGACGGACACACGCGCAGATGAAAGGTCGCCAGAAAATGTACCTTTCACAGCATCCAACTCACCGGAAAATTTTCCCTTGGCGGCATCGAGGACACCAGAAAAGCTGCCCTTTGCCGCTATCAACTCTCCCGAGAACGTACCCTTGACACTGTCCAGCTTGCCGCTGAAAACTGCGTGGCCATTGACGATGGAAAAGCCAGGCGCATAGATATTGCCTGCCGCATCGATCTGCATATACTTTCCCAGTGCAGGATTACCAAACAGCAATCCGCTCTCGCTCAAGTGGAAACCGCTACCGCCGTTGCTTGGCCATGCATAGGCACTGCTGGGATAGCCAGTACCGCCGTGCACTGTCGCGCTGTAAATGTCGCCCGCCGTGACCTTGCCAAGGTCGGCACTGATTGCGCTCAGCTGCCCCACCTTGAGTGCATTCAAATACGGCGCCGCCCACTTGGTAGTGCCACTGGCCGGATTAAAAATTCCATCGGACCGGTACAGCGATTCTCCGGCACCGAATGCCTGTGGCGAACCTTCCCACACCGTGCCGGCCCCCCAGGTGTTAATTGGCGGAAAGGATGCATCGCCCTGCGAGCTGATGGTCGCCGGCGTGCTCCCCAGCGACGCCAGGCCTGTCCTGCTGTAGGCGACGCGCGAAGAATTGCCCGTCACGCCGTCAAAAACCTTGCTGACCGTCTGGCTGGCCGTGTAAGTGAGGCTATCGACTACAATCGTGGCCGTGACCGTGACGCTATCGCCCACCATGCCGGCATACGCCAGCGTGGCCACGTTGCCGACGCGCGTCAGCACGCTGGCGTTACTGGCAGAAAACGCCACCTGCCCCTGCATATTCACCAAGCCTGCCGTAAAGTCGATGCTTGCCGGCGCGGCAAGCGTGGTGGCGGCCACCTTGAACGCCTGCGCCGTGGCAGCGAGCAGCAGCACGCGGTCGTTGGCCGGCGCGAAGCGCGGCACGGTATTCATGATCAGCCTGTCGCGTTCCCCCATAATCGCGCTCATACGAGCACCCCCACCGTCACTCTGCCCGTCAGCCAGAAGCGCGACAGCAGCACCACCACGCCCGGCACGCCGTCCTGCAAGCCAAAGCGTTCAGCGCGCAGTTGCACGGGCTGCCCCAATTCCAGCATCATCATCTCGGGTTCTCCATCGAATTCATAAATGGTGCGCGGCACCTTGTTCAGGGCCAGGCGCCGCAGCGCTTCCGCGCGGGCGTCAGCCCGCGTCTTCAGGCACGTATCGATCTGCACCGGGTCGTCGGAGAGGCGGTAACGCGTGCGTACCGCCGCGTCGATGACCGTATCCGTCAGCCATTCCGTGGTATACAAATCCGCATGCGCGGGCGGAATGCTGGTCGTCAGGCCTGCCTGCAGCGTGTAGTTCCGGTCGAAGCCGATCTTCACGGCGGCAGTCACCGGCAGGCGCTGCGCGGGGCGCAGCGAACGTTCGCGCATCTGCTCCGGGCCGATCGCCAGCGGCACGCCAGCGGCAGGCAAGGCGATCTGCACCAGGCGCAGCTGGCCGGTGCGCGACATGATCGCCTGGGCGCCCACGCTGGCCGCCAATTGCTGGATGGCCTGCGCCTGGTTCGTACGGTCCGCAACGTACAGCCCCACCGGCTGCGGGTGAGACGCATCGAAAGCGGCCAGGTTGGCCAGATCCAGATCGGCCTCGGTAAAACGGTCGGCCGCCTTGCCGTAGGCGGTGGCAATGCGCTGCACCAGCGGCGCGATGCGCGGCGCATAGCCGCCGCCCTTGTCGCCCTGCACGCTGGCCGTGATCGTGGTGGAAAACGGGTCGGTGGTCAGGTTGAAGCGGCCCGCCAGGTCATTCAAGGCCACGGCGATCGGCTTGCCGTTGGTGCGCACTTCGAACGTCGCTTCGACCGTGCCGAGAAACCCGTATTCCAAGGTGGCGGGGTTGGTCAGCAAGGGCGCCACGTTGTGACATTCGCCGAACGGAATCGGCAAGATGGCGTCCTTGTTCGGCGTCGTGCCACCCAGCTTCGCTTCGGAGATCGGCGTATTCAGGCGCTGCAGCTTGTCGCGCAGGACCAGATTGACCGACTCGCGTCCTGCACTGGCCACGTCGGCGATGATGCCGTCGAAGACCAGCTGGAAGTCGGCACGCGGCCAGGAAGGATCGCCGGCCCAGGCCTTGACCGGCCGGTTCATCCACACGTCTCCCAGCCAGCCATCGAGCGCGCCATCGGCGTTATCGAGTTCGATATCGCCGCCCGACAGGCCCGCCTCGCCGGACAGGCTGACCTGTTCCGTGAAGGCCAGGCCGCCCTTGGCCAGCGGCTGGTACGCGGTATTGGCCGGTACTTCGCGCGGCCCGGTGACATAGGGCCGCGAAGCGATATACCGCGTCACCTCGCTGCCTCCCACATTCACTTGCGCCTCGATCAGCACCATGCGGATAGCCGACGGGCTTTGCAGCCATTCCTGAAATTGCGCATCGGTCATGCGTATTCTCCTTTCACTGCATTGGCCCAGGCGGATGCCCGGGACGATTTGTCCACGCCATCGACCACCGTCCTGGCGGCGTTGGCGTTCGATTCAAAGGTGGCCTGGATGGTGGCACCCGTTTGCGCCCGCTGGTCGGCACGCAAGCCTTCCAATTCCACGCGCATGGCCTGGTTGTCCTCGCGCAGGCCGCGGATTTCGGCCACCAGCACCTCGGAGCCGACGTTCGCAGCCGACGAGTAGCGCACGGGGTCGAAGACCGCCGCTGTCACGGGAGAAGTCATCGCGGCCAGTGCTGCGACCACGGGAGGATTACCGAGTTGCACGCCCAGGTCCGCCGCACCGCCCATCGCCGCCCGCAGACCTGCGATGGCCTGCGCCACCGTCAGCACGCTGTCGTTAATGGTGATCAGGCCCGACACCTGGGCATTGAGCGCATCCAGGCTGGCCTGCTGCACGTCGACCTGCGCGGCTGCCCATTTCAACGCTTCCTTGTTCGCTTCCACCACGCGGGCATAGTCCGCCGCATAACGGGCGTCGGAGGCGTTGACCACTTGCGATGCCGTCAGAAACGCCTGTTCGGCGGCCGACAGCCCCGATTGCGCCGTCGTGTCGCCCGCATTCGCGGCAGCCAGGGTTTTCTCGAACTGCGCCCGCGCTTCGGCATATTTTTGCTCCGGCGTCAGCGTCGACTGTGCGCCCAGCGCCATGCTGGAATTCAGGCCATTCAAGGTCGTCACCCACGATTTCGACTTCTCCAGCGCCGACTTGGCCGCCACGGATTCCGTCTCGTAGGCTTTGGCCAGCGCATCCTTCGCGCTGGTCACCGCCTTGACGGCCTGGATCTGGTCGAATAATCCGCGATTGGCATCGGCGACGCCGGCGCGCTGGGCAGCCAGCAACTGCGCTTCTGTTTTCGTCAGTTCGTTCAACTGCTGCTGCATGTCCTTGCGTTCGCTGGCGATGTCGCTGGCCGTCTTGTTCACTTCGGCCAGTTCACCGGTGGCGGCGGTGAGGTCGGCCGCATAATCGGCCGCCTTCTTGAACGGTTCGGCGATGGCAAGCAGCTGCACGTACATGTTCTGACCAGCAGCCGTGTTCAAGTCCTGCGCCAGCACCAGCGCCTTGAATTGCTCGCTCGTCGTCACGCCGGACTGTCCCAGCGCCGCCATGGCGCTACGCACCGACTTGGTGACCGGGTCCATCTGCTCGGCCTCGGTCAGGAAATTCTGCACGAAGAAGCTGGTGCCGCTGGTCAGGGTATCGAGGTCGCCCGCCGCTTGAATCAGGCTTTCGCTCAGCGCCACGGCGGAAAGACCGGAGCTGTTGAACGACTTGCCCAGCACGGCCAGCACATCCGACACCTGCATGTAGTTGTTGGCCACACGCGCCAAGGTTTCCAGATAGCCCTCGCCCACGGCCTGGTATTTTTCCAGCCCCCCAACGCCGAACTTCGCCATGTCGTCACCCAGCTTCGAAAAGGCCGCTTCCAGGGCCTTTTGCACTTCCTCGCCCTTCAAGTCCTTCAGGCTGATCTTGCCCAGGCTGACGACGAAGGAATTCAAGCGCGCGGTGAAGGCATCGCCACCGACACCCAGCAAGTCGGCCGCAGAGACGATACTCGTGCGCAGACCAAGCACGATTTTCGTAAACTGGTCATTCGTTTCCGTCCCCATGGCCGTGAGATTCGTGGACTTCTTGTCGCTGGAAAACCAGCCGCCGGACTTCTTGAGATCGACATAGGAATTCACGTTGAAGCGCTTAGTATCAAGGTCGCCCAGGCTCGACGAGTTGGTGACTATCCCCACATCCTGCACCGTGGTCTTGCCGCCAAAGATGCTGCTGACGACATTGCCAATGACGCCGCCGCTGGAACTGCCTTTGGTGCCCAGCGCGGACGTCAGGATGTCCGAACGCACCAGCAAGCTGCCCAAGCCACCGATGCCCGAGACGATCTGCTTGAGCGAGACCACCATCGACGAGGAATACGCGAGGCCCAGGCCGGAGTTTTTCTCCATGATTTCCAGGCTGTTTGCGATCGACGCCGATTTCGCGGATGAATCACCAAGCACCGTGCCGGTGCCTGTTGCAGCCTGCCGGTCCTTGGCGGTGGTATCGGCACCGCCACCGCCGCCAGAAACGGCAACGCCGATTGCTAGCAGCATGCCGGCCACCATGGCAAATGCGCCGATATTGGCAGGAAACGGCGCCGCCAAAGCCGATGCCAGCGCCGACACGCCATACGCGCTGGACTTGGCCGTTTCCGCGGCGGTTACCGGTCCGACCGATGCCGCCGCGCCTGCGACTTCCGCCGTCGTCGCGGCAGTTTTTGCCGTCGTCACAAGGGTGATACTCGTCAGTTTTTCAAACAGCGACTTCGTATTCATGGCGAATTCATAGGCGCGGAAGCCTTTTTCCACCTTTTCCATGAGTTCATAGCCGGCCGACTTTTCTTTGAAAAAGCCCTTCGCGGCGGTCGCCATGTCGTGATACTGCTTGACCGTGGCCTTTTTCTTGTTTTCCTGTGCCTTTTCCTGCCCTTTTTCGGACGGGTCCTCCTTCACTTCCTTGGCAAAGGTAAAATCGATATCGTCCTGCGCCTTCCCGAATCCCAGCAAGGCAGTGGTCATTTTGCCGATGGTGCCGCCGACATTGCCAAAGGCCTTCTCCAGTTTTGTCGCCAATTGACCGGCAAATTCACCTGCCTCCTTCCACTCCGCCTCGCTATATTTGCGCGTGGGCGCCTCCGGTGACGCCTTTGCCTTGGCATCGGCAGCCTCTTTGCCTGCGGTGTCCAGCTTGTCCTGGCGCTGCTCTTCAAACGCAAAAGCGCCATATTTGGCGCCTGCGCCGGCTGTGGCGGGGCTACCTGCGGCGCGGAAAGCCGCCAGCCGCGTATAGGCATTACCCAGACCGTTGACCACCTTGCTGGCATCGGCCAGCGACTTCGCTTCGCCCGCATTCGATGCCCCAAGGGCCTTTGCGGCGGCGGTGGCATCGCGTGCCTGCTCCGCCTGGGCGCGCAGCAACAACGCCGACGATTCCGCCTCCGTATTGACGACTTTCAGGCCTTCGGCCGCGGCCAGGCTGGCCTCGCTGATTGCTTTCAGCACTTGCACCGTGTCCGTTGCCTTCGTCAAGTCGATGACAAGTTTTAATTCTGTTATCTCTGGCATGTTTGGCCCCTAAAAAAGGCCGCGCATGGCGGCCGGGTTGGAAAATGCGGGTCAGCCCGCCGCATGCTGATGCGACAGGAACAGCGCGTCGAGCTGGTCGAGCAGCTGGTGCTCGAACGGCTCGATGGCGATGGCGTGGCGCGCCTGCCAGGCGAGGATTTCCGTGCTGGCGATGGGGTTGACGGCCATGCCGTTCTGCCGCTTGCGGTTCAATTGTGCGAACCATTCCCACACGTGGGCCAGCTCGAACGGCATCGGCGGCGTCGCCTCCTCGGGTGGCGCGCGGTACAGCGGATGGCGCCGGGCGGCATCGATATGCTCGCCCTTGGCATGGCCATCGGCCGCGCGCGCGCCGCGCTCGAACTGGTGCCCGGCGTAGCGCAGCAGGCTGGCCGTCAGAGTTTCAAAAAATTCGACTCGTTTTCCAGCGCGGTCGTGACCTTTTCCTGCCAGGTCGGGTACTTTTCAAAGGCCGCTTCCAGCAGCGCCGGATCGAGCGGCACGGGTGCGCCGTTGCTGGTGAAGCCGTACCAGCCCGTGACCACGGCTAGTGCCAGGCGCTTCTGGTTGCCGTCGATGGCTTGCACCAGCAGTTCCGCGCCTTCGTCGGTGGACGCGTCGATGGCCGTCTTGCGGCGTGCCGATTTCTTGTAGCCTTCGGCGCGCACGGCGTTGTTGGCGACGCGGTATTGGTCGCTATTCTTGCCGACGATGGTCAGGCCGGCCACCGCTTCGCCGTCCGCATCGAAGATGACGGGCACGTCGAAGGTGACGGGCGTGACCGCCGCGTGGATATTGCCGATGTCGAAACCTGCCTGGATTTTTTGCGCGTTGTTCATGTGTGATGCTTTCTGGATGAAGTAGAAAAATATAAAAAAAAGGCCGCCATCGCGGCGGCCCCGGTGCAGGCGCTGGCTGCTTACAGCGCGCTGTCCTGGATGGTCAGGGTGGTCGCTTCGTGCTGCGCGTCCGTGCCCTTGTAGCGCAGGACGTCGAAGGCGCAGGTGACGATCTTGTTTTTCTCGCCGTCGTCGATCTTGGCCGAGGTGATCTTGATGCGGCCCATGGCCAGCGCCAGCACGTCGGCTGCCGGCGCCGTGCCCGACGCCATGGCGTAGGCCAGCGGGATTTCCGTCTCGGACTTGAAGTAGTCGAGGTAGGTGGCGTCCTGCAGCAGCACCGTGAACTGGCCCGAACCCATCACCTTGCCGCGCGAGGCTGCCGTGGCGTACTTCGAGCCGATCACCGGGTCGACCTTGACCTGGCCGTCGAGCGAGACGGACATGCCGGTGCAGATCTGCGACGGGATGCCGTTCACCGACAGCATGGCCGTGGCGCCGGAGAATTTGCCCGTGCCCGGCGCGGCCAGCGGCGTGGCGAAATGCGGCACGGCCGTGGTCGGGCCTTCCGACTTGCCCATCAGGGTGAAGTCCAGGCTGGTGATGCCGTTCGGCTGCACGGCGATATCCATCTTGCTGACCAATTGGTCGACGAAGCTGCGGTGCACGCCGATGTTCGGGTCCTGCACTTCGGCCGTGAACCAGTCCGTGGTATGGCCGGTCAACGGGGTGAAGCTGCGCTTGCCGATGGCCGCCACGCCGACCGAGTCGCCGGCCGCCTTGACGATCATGGCCGAGCCGTCCATGAACTGGCCATTCAGGTTGGTAGCTGTCACCGACGTGACGAAGAAGTTCTTCGCGTTGTTGGCGGCCGCCGGTGCCGTCATGCCGGTGATGCGCACGACGCTGCCGGCGCGGAAGCCTTCGGCCAGCCAGGAACCGGCGCTGCGGGTCAGGCCGGAGGCGGCAGCGGCGATGGTCGTTTGCGCGGCAGCCACGCCGCCCGCCGTGAAGTCGCGGCGCAGCAGCGCGGCCATCAGCGGCGCATACGTGCCGCACGCAGCTTCGGCCTTGATGGCGCCCGTGGTGCGGAAGTTGCCCAGGCGGGTATCGCCCTGCTGCTGGCTAGCGTCGATTTCGGCGCTCGCGTATTTGTCCGCCTCCGTGTCGAAGGTGGCCGTCACGCGGGGATAAATCTGGCCGCCGCCGGCGGCGGCCTTGCTGCCTTCGGCGCTTTGTTTGCTGATTACGATCACGCTGTCGATGCCGTTTGCTGTCAGTGCCATAAGTAATACCTTTCGTGGGATGAAAACCGCCGGGGCGGTCTTGTGGGAGAAACTGAAAAATGGGAGATAAAACGAAAAAGCCCGCGCGCGGTAAGGCGGCGGGCTGGCGTCCGGATGGCATGGGGCCATGCCGGATGGATGTTGGGCGAAGGGGCCATGAAGGCCGTTCGCTGCGCTGATTTCCCCTATCGGTGTCGCGCCGAAAGCGCGTCTATTACGAGTGGAGAAGCATGTGGTGTAATGCGGTATTGCCGGTGTTTCTGTTGCTGCGTGATCGAGACTCTATTGTAGGGGCGTTTTTTTCAGTGCCAGGCATATTGCAAAAAAATTTCAGTGACCGAGACGGCGCATGGCGCGGGCGCCGTGCGACTGGAAGATGCCTTCCAGTTCGCTGACCATGTCCTTGATGCGTTCAAGCTCAAAGCCGCCGGAGCAGCTGATGGCCGCTTCGCCGCCACCGTGGCACGCCTTGCAAACGACAGGCGCGCCGGCCTGCATGGCGGCGACGACGCCCGTGCCGTGGCACACCTTGCATTTGCTGTCGAGCCAATGCGCGAGCGACGCTTCGGCCACGCGACGGTACAAGGTATTGGCCGCCTGCATGTCCCAGGCCGTATGCGCCTTGACCCAGCGCCGCGCGCGGCCCTTCTGCGTCACGGCGGCCGTCCAGGCGCGCAGCAGCTGCGCCAGGTTGCCCGCATTGCCTTCGAACAGACGGCTGACGGTGCCATCCGCGTATTTGACACGGCACAGCAAGGCGCCCATGTCGCCGGCCAGCGCGGCCGCCGCGATCACGTCCAGGTCGTGGTGGACGGCATCGTCGCGCAGGTTTTGCGACGACAGCGATGCGATGAATTTTTCTGCGAATCCCATGATATCTCCTCGTTCCTCGTTGATACTAATCGTTGTTACTTGCCGGGCCAAACAGCGCCGCCACCAGCGGATCGCGGCTGGCCGTGCCGCGTGCCCAGCTGGCCGTGCGGCGCACCTGCGGCGGCAGTTCGGCCCAGCCGTCGACCTCGTCGTCCTGCTCGCCCAGCGCGTACAGGGCGGGCCGCTGGCGACCCGGCTCCGTGCAATGGCGCTGCGCCAGGTGGATCTGCCCCATGCCGCACATGTGGCGCAAATAGCGGCTCATGGTGCCCGCATCGAGTCCCAGCAAGGCGGACAACTGCGCCGCGCTGGCCTGGCCCTGCTCGCGGATGTACTGCGCGATGCGGGCGATATGCAGCTGCGACTTCTTGCTGCGTCCCTGTAGCTGGCGCCCCTGCCGTGGCGCCGCCCTGCTTTCAACCAACTGACTGCTGTTCAACATCTGCCTGACCTCCCGTGGTGTCGCCAACCGGCAGACGCTGTAGTGCGTTTGCGACAGGCAACAAGTGGACTTTATCAATTGCTAATGTTAAAGTCAAGCATTTGGTAATTTATCAAACGGTAAATTTCAGGTTTAATGTGGAGATGAATATGTATCAATACAGACGCGACCGCCTGCTGGCCCTGATCCGCGAGCACTACGACAACACGCGCAAGAAGATTTCCGACGTCAGCGGCTGGAGCGAGGCGCGCATCTCGCAAATCCTCTCGCCCACCTACCGCGAGGGACGCGCGTTCAGCGAAAAGATCGCGCGCAAGCTGGAAGCGGATCTGCAGCTCGATAGCATGTACTTCGACCAGGGCGCGGCGCCCGACCAGGCGGCCATGGCCGCGCGCGCGCTGGCCGGCGCGCAGCCCGTGGTGGTGGAAGATGGCGAGGATGCGCGTTTTTACCCGATCCGCAAGGTGAAATTGCGGCTGTCGGCCGGCATCACGGGCTTTGCCATCGAACCGGAAACGCACGACGGCAGCACCATCAGCGTGCCGCGCAGCTGGGTCGAGCGCAATGGCTACCACCCTGAAAAACTGGTGGCGATCAAGGTCAAGGGCGAGAGCATGGAGCCGGCCCTGTACGAGGATGACGTGGTGATCATCAATACGGCCGATAACCGGCCGGCCGACGGCATCGTGTTTGCCATCAATTACGAAGGCGAACCGGTGGTCAAGCGCATGGCGCGCGATATCGGCGAATGGTGGCTGACATCGGACAATCCCGACCAGCGCAAATACCACCGCAAGCTGTGCCGTGGCAATGAATGCCTGATCGTGGGCCGGGTCGTGCGCAAGGAAAGCGACCGGATTTGAAAGCGAAGTTTATCGATTGATAAACTTCGCTTTCATCATGGCGCTTATGCCAGCGCTGCCTGGATCTGCTGCAGCGATGCCGGGTCATCCATCGACGTCAGATCGCCCGGGCTGCGTCCTTCGCAGATGGCCTGGATCGAGCGGCGCAGCAATTTGCCCGAGCGCGTCTTCGGCAGCTGCGCCACGAACAGCACGCGCGCAGGCCGCGCCACGGCGCCCAGCTGGCGGTCGACGACGGCCATCACTTCGCGTTCCAGCACCGCTTTCGCTTCCACGCTGTCGAAGCCTTGCGGGTCCTTCAGGATCACGAAGGCCATCGCCACCTGGCCTTTGAGCTTGTCTTCCACGCCCACGACGGCCACTTCCGATACGTTCGGATGGCTGGTGATGCTTTCCTCGATTTCACGCGTGCCCAGGCGGTGGCCGGCCACGTTGATCACGTCGTCCGTACGGCCCAAAATGAAATAATAGCCGTCCGCATCGCGCACGCCCCAGTCGAAGGTGGAATACACTTGCCGGCCGCTGAAAGTGGACCAGTAGGTGTCGACAAAGCGCGCATCGTCGCCGTACACGGTCTGCATGCAGCCCGGCGGCAGCGGGCCTTCCAGCACCAGCACGCCCTTCTCGTTGGCGCCGCACTCCTCGCCCGTCGCTTCGTTGAGCAGCTTGACCTGATAGCCGTACATGGCCAGGCCCGGGCTGCCAAGGCGCGTCGGCGTGTCGGCCACGCCTTTCGCCACCGAAAGGATCGGCCAGCCCGTCTCCGTCTGCCAGTAGTTGTCGATGATGTCCACTTTCAGTTCATCGGCGATCCATTGCGACGTGGTTTCATCGAGCGGCTCGCCCGCAAGGTACAGCGCTTTCAATGACGACAGGTCGTGCTTGCGCATCAGCTCCACCGGGTGCTTGCGCAGTACGCGGATGGCCGTCGGCGCCGAGAACATGCGCGTGACCCTGTATTTCTCGACGATGCTCCACCAGATGCCCGCATCGGGACAGACGGGCAAGCCCTCGTACAGGATGGTGGCCATGCCGGCGATCAGCGGGCCATACACGATGTAGGAATGGCCCACCACCCAGCCGATATCCGACGTGGCAAAGAAGGTTTCGCCTGGCTTGCCGCAGAAGTTGTACTGCATCGACGACGCCAGCGCCACCGCGTAGCCGCCCACGTCGCGCTGCACGCCCTTCGGTTTGCCCGTCGTGCCCGAGGTGTACAGCACGTACGACGGCTCGTTCGATTCGAGCCAGATGACAGGTACCTGAGCGTCCAGGTGCCGCTCGCGCAAGGCCGCGTAATCGACGTCGCGGCCCGGCGTCAGTTCCATCGGCACGAGATGGCGGTCGACCAGCAGCACCTGCCGCGGCTTGTGCGCGGCGATACGGATGGCTTCGTCGAGCAGCGGCTTGTAGGCGATTGCCTTGCCATTGCGCGAACCGGCATCGGCGGAAAACACCAATTTTGGCTGCGCATCGTCGATGCGGCTGGCCAGGCTGTTGGCGGCAAAACCGCCGAAGACCACGGAATGCACGGCGCCGATACGGGCGCAAGCGAGCATGGCAAACGCCGCCTCGGCGATCATCGGCATGTAGATCAATACCCGGTCGCCCTTGACCACGCCCAGCGACAGCAACATGGCGGCGCAGCGCTCCACTTCGCGCTGCAGCTCGCGAAAGCTGTAGCTACGCTCCGTGTCCGTTTCGGTGGAAATGGCGATCAGCGCGGCGGCATCGCCCTGGCTGTCCACCCAGCGGTCAACGGCGTTGTGGCACAAATTCGTGGTGCCGCCGACGAACCATTTGGCGAACGGCGGCCGGGAATAATCGAGCACTTGCGAAAACGGGGTATGCCAGTCGATCTTGTCCGCTTCCTCGCGCCAGAAAGCGTCTGGCGTGTCGATCGAGCGTTGATAAAAACTTGCGAAATTCATGTCTCCTCCGGTGGTGGTTGTTTTTCATGCTTCTTTACTTATCTGTTCATCTGCGTCCCCCGGCATGGCCATGCTGTTCAGCCAGCATCTGCCTGGCAAACAATCCTGGCTGCGCGGCCACGCAGCTGCCGCGTTCCTGCGCGATCCGCGCGCGGTTTTCCTCCAGTCTGGCAGCATCGAGCGGCATGCCGAACTGCCCGTCGTCCGGTGCAGTTTCCTGTGGCGACATCAGGCGCCGCAGCACGATGTCACCCAGCGCCTTCTTGAAATGCCCCGCTTCCCAGTACCAGCGTGTGGCCTTGCTCCGCTCATTGGCGGCGGGTATCGGCTCGCAGTTGTACGCGCCATAGCCGCTGAAATCAGTCAGGGAAATCCGCGCGTCCGGGTACTGCGCCCTGACCGCGCCCATTTCCTGCACCAGCTGCGCTTTCCATTCCTCGAACAGGGGCCACAGCCCCGCATCTTCGAACATGGCCAGCATTTGCGCGTGATACGGATAGATCACCAGCTTGATGTCGGCCTGCGTGGCCGCCATCGCCAGCAAGAAGGTGCGCAGCAATTGAAAATCTTCGGTGGCGAGGCCGCGCGTCGATTTGCGGCCCAAGTTGGCGGCGCTTTCCCGCGCCCGTTGCGCGAACATCTTGTGGTAGCCGTCACGGCGCGCATGGGCGCCATAGTCGAGCAAGGGATTGAAGCCGTCGGCCGACATGGTCGCCGCCTCGCCGTCATGCTGGATGCGCAGCGTGTGCACGGCATCCTTGACGGAGGCCAGCGAAAAGAGCGCATCGAAGCGCCAGTCAGCGCGGCCATGCGTGGGCGCAGCGGTTGCTGGTGCTTGGCGTACGGCTGGCGCAGCGACGGGATTGAGAAAGTCGATGAACTCCATGCCCACGATGACCGTGCGCGGCTTGACGCCAGCCTGGCGCAATTGCGCGAACTGGCTGGCGGATGTGGCCAGGCCGGTACCAGGAATCGCCAGGTTGTAGCCGGCGCCCAGCGCTGACAAGGCGCTGGCGCGCGGATCGAAGCCGATCTCGGCGCGCGAGTTTCCCAGGATGATGAATTGCGGCCGCAGACGCAGCGCATGTTCCTGCTTGATCTGGCTTTGGTAGCGGGTCAGTCCCGGCTTGACGGCATTGAAATGGTCGCGGCGCACGATCCCATACACGCCATACGGGTCGACGATGAGCACAAAAGCGCAAACGATGATGGCTCCCGACACCAGCAGGAGCAGCATCGTGAGCAGATAAAACCTGAATGGGGAGCGTGTCATGGCGGTCCCTAAAATTGAAAGTACAGGAACTCGGCGGGCCGGTTCAAGGCCAGCGTGCTCGCCAGCGCCAGCGCGGCGATGGCGGCTGCCCACGCGGGCGACGCGCGCCAGGTCAGCCAGCGCAAGACGCCCAAGCCGCCCAACCCGCCCGCCCCTGCCGCAGCCTGGCCATCCTGGAAGTCCAGCGCCGGCTCGAAGCGCCGCATGATTTGCTGCGTATTGGGCATGGCGAAAACCAGCACGGCCGCCATCGCGATCCACGTCCAGCTTTCCACAAATGCCGTGCCGCCGCCCAGATAAAAGGACACGCCCATCGACGCGAGCACGGGCTGCAGATAGGAAGCCAGCGCATCGGGCAAGGCCAGACCGTAGCCGCCGGCCATGCCTTTTAATATTGTCAGGGCACTGGCCATATCGGAAGCGCGGAAGAAAACCCAGGCGATGCAGACGGCGGTAAAAGTAAGGCAAGTCGCCACGACATTACCCGCGCGCGTATCGGACGGCAGGTGAAGCGTGCGCGCCACCGTGCCCCAGCCCTTGTGGATAGCCAGGTAAGCGCCATGCAGCGCGCCCCAGACGATGAAATTCCACCCGGCGCCATGCCACAAGCCGCCCAGCACCATGGTAATCATCAGGTTCAGGTAGCGCCGCGCGGGCCCGCAGCGCTTGCCACCCAGCGGGATATACAGGTAATCGCGCAGGAAACGCGACAGGGTCATGTGCCAGCGGCGCCAGAATTGCGCGATATTGCGCGCTTTGTAGGGCGAGTCGAAATTGAGCGGCAGGCGCACGCCAAATAATCTCGACAAGCCGATGGCCATGTCGGAATAGCCGGAGAAATCGAAGTACAGCTGGAACGCGTACGCCAGTACCCCGCCCCAGGCGGCCAGCAGCGATGGCGCGGCGGGATCGCTGAATAAGGGCGCTGCGTACGGGCCGATGTTATCGGCGACCAGTACTTTTTTCGCCAGCCCGATGATGAAAATCGTCGAGCCGATGGCCACATTCCTGGCCGAGAGCCGGAAGATCCGCTTGTCGGCGAACTGCGGCATCATCTCCTTGTGGTGCAGCACAGGGCCGGCGATCAGGTGCGGAAAATACGTGACGAACAGCAGATAGTGGACAAAGCGGCTTTCCCGCGCCTTGCCCTGGTAGGTATCGACAAGGAAGGCGATCTGCGTAAACGTAAAAAACGAAATCCCGATCGGCAGCACCACGTGCAGGACGGGCATCGGCTGCGCCAGTAATTGCGCCAGGCTGGCAACGAAGAAACCCGCATACTTGTAATAGGCGAGCATGCCCAGGTTGGCGGCGATGGCCGCGATCAACAGGCCCTTGCGGTGGCGGATGCGTCCCGGCCCCAGCAAGGTGGCGCAGCCATAATTGAAGACGATGGAGCCGAGCAGCAGCGGCAGGTAGCGGTAGTCCCACCAGCCATAGAAAAACAAGGAGGCGCCGGCCAGCCAGGCGGCGGCCCATGACTGGCTGCGTCGTCCCAGGATGAAAAATCCCGCCACCGTGATGGGCAGATACGCAAACAGGAAGACGTAGGAGTTAAATAGCATCTGTTCACCAGTCAGGAAGTGTGGGAGGCGGCCAGCGCCTGCACTACGCTCACGCGCATCGCGGCTGACGCTCCCCCATTTTCCTTGTCGCTCTGTTTCTTTGCTAGCAGAAATATCAACTGATCTGCATGCGCATCCGCCTGTTTCGCCTGGCAGCTTAAAACGCGTCGCCGGGAATGCGCACGGCACCTTCCATCAGCACGCGCGCGCTGCGGCTCATGATGGCCTTGGTGACGCTCCATGCGCCATCGGCCTGCGCCGCTTCCGCGCCCACCATCAGGGTGCCGGACGGGTGGCCGAAGCGCACCGAGTTGCGGGGACCGCCGCCGGCCGCCAGGTTGACCAGGGTGCCGGGAATGGCCGCCGCCGTGCCGATGGCGACAGCGGCCGTGCCCATCATGGCGTGGTGCAGCTTGCCCATGGACAGGGCGCGCACCAGCAGGTCGATATCGCCCGCGTCCACGTTCTTCCCGCTGGACGAGACATAGCCGGCCGGCCTGGCGACAAATGCCACTTTCGGCGTGTGCTGGCGTTTCGCCGCTTCATCGAGGTGGGAAATCAATCCCATGCGCAGCGCGCCATGCGCGCGGATGGTCTCGAAGCGGGCCAGCGCGGCCGGATCGCCATTGATGGCGTCCTGCAGCTCCGTGCCCGTGTAGCCGATGGCGTCCGCGTCGACAAAAATGGTCGGGATACCGGCGTTGATCATCGTGACTTTCAAGACGCCGATGCCGGGCACGTCAAGGTCATCGACGAGGTTGCCGGTAGGGAACATCGCGCCACCGCCGCCCTCTTCCTCTGCGGCCGGATCGAGGAATTCCAGTTTCACTTCGGCGGCCGGGAAGGTCACGCCATCGAGCTCGAAGTCGCCCGTTTCCTGTACTTCGCCATCCGTCATGGGGACGTGGGCGATGATGGTCTTGCCGATATTGGCTTGCCAGATGCGCACCGTGGCGATACCGTTCGCAGGCACGCGGGCGGCGTCCACCAGGCCACTGGCAATGGCGAACGAGCCGACGGCGGCCGACAGGTTGCCGCAGTTGCCGCTCCAGTCGACAAACGGCTTGTCGATGGACACCTGGCCGAACAGGTAGTCAACGTCGTGCTCCGGCTTGGTACTTTTCGCCAGGATCACCGTCTTGCTGGTGCTCGAGGTGGCGCCGCCCATGCCGTCGATCTGCTTGCCGTACGGGTCGGGGCTGCCGATCACGCGCAGCAGCAAGGCATCGCGCGCCGCGCCCGGCACTTGCGCGCTGGCGGGCAAATCCTGCAGGCGGAAGAACACGCCCTTGCTGGTGCCGCCGCGCATGTAGGTGGCGGGGATTTTGATTTGGGGGGTGTGGGTCATGTCACTCCTGGAAAGAGGTAGGTCGGATTAGCGGGGCAGCGCCACGCGTAATCCGACACATTGTTGGCGGGTTTCACAAATAACGTCGGATTACGCTGCGCTAATCCGACCTACCCGTCAGGCTGCCTTGGACGACTCGAGGAAATCCTGCGCAAACCGTTGCAGCACGCCACCGGCCTCATAGATCGACACCTCTTCCGCCGTATCGAGGCGGCAGGTGACGGGCACTTCGACCGTTTCGCCGTTCTTGCGGTGGATGACGAGAGTCAGGGTGGAGCGCGGCGTGCGCTCGCCGACGACGTCATAGGTTTCGCTGCCATCCAGGCCCAGGGTCTTGCGGTTCACGCCAGGGAGGAATTCCAGCGGCAGCACGCCCATGCCCACCAGATTGGTGCGGTGGATGCGTTCAAAACCTTCGGCCACGATGGCTTCCACGCCGGCCAGGCGCACGCCCTTGGCGGCCCAGTCGCGCGATGAACCCTGACCATAGTCGGCGCCGGCGATGATGATCAATGGCTGCTTGCGCTCCATGTACACCTCGATGGCTTCCCACATGCGCGAGATTTTGCCTTCCGGCTCGATGCGCGTGAGCGAACCCGCCTTCACTTTGCCGTCCTCGATGACCATTTCGTTCTTCAGGGTCGGGTTGGCGAACGTGGCGCGTTGCGCCGTCAAATGGTCGCCCCGGTGCGTGGCGTAGGAATTGAAGTCTTCCTCCGGCAAACCCATTTTCGCCAGGTATTCGCCGGCCGCGCTATCGAGCATGATGGCGTTCGATGGCGACAAGTGGTCGGTCGTGATGTTGTCGCCCAGGACCGCCAGCGGACGCATGCCCTTCAATGGACGCGCGCCAGCCAGCGCGCCTTCCCAGTACGGCGGACGGCGGATATACGTCGTCTGCGGACGCCAGTCGTACAGCGGGCTGACCTTGATGCCGTCGTCCGCCTGCGCGGCAAACATCGGAATGTACACCTTGCGGAACTGCTCCGGCTTGACGCTGGACGCGACGATGGCGTCGATTTCCTCGTCCGACGGCCAGATATCCTTCAGCAAAATCGGCTTGCCGTCCGCATCAATCCCCAGCACATCCTTCTCGATATCGAAGCGGATGGTGCCGGCGATCGCATACGCCACCACCAGCGGCGGCGAGGCGAGGAAAGCCTGTTTCGCGTACGGGTGGATGCGGCCGTCGAAGTTGCGGTTGCCCGACAAGACGGCCGTGGCGTACAGGTCGCGCGACACCACTTCATCCTGGATCACGGGGTCGAGCGCGCCCGACATGCCGTTGCACGAGGTGCAGGCGAAAGCCACGACGCCGAAGCCCAGAGTTTCGAGCTCCGGCATCAGGCCCGCTTCCTGCAGATACAGTTCCACGGTTTTCGAGCCTGGCGCCAGCGACGATTTCACCCAAGGTTTGCGCGTGAGGCCCAGGCGGTTCGCATTGCGCGCGATCAGGCCGGCGGCGATCATGTTGCGCGGGTTGTTCGTGTTGGTGCAGCTGGTAATGGCCGCGATGATAACGGCGCCGTCCGGCATCTTGCCCGGCTCGTTCTCGACCACGCCGGAAATGCCGCGCGCAGCCAGTTCCGACGTCGGTACGCGGTTGTGCGGATTCGACGGCCCGGCGATATTGCGCACGACGGACGACAGGTCAAACGTCAATACGCGCTCATACTGCGCGTCGACCAGGCTGTCGGCCCACAGGCCCGTCTCTTTCGCGTACAGCTCCACCAGTTTCACCAGTTCGTCGTCGCGGCCCGTCAGTTTCAGATATTTGATGGTTTGCGCATCGATGTAGAACATGGCGGCCGTGGCGCCAAATTCCGGCGCCATGTTGGAAATCGTGGCGCGGTCGCCCAGGGTCAGGTGCGATGCGCCTTCGCCAAAGAATTCCAGGTAGGACGAGACGACCTTCTGCTTGCGCAGGAACTCCGTCAGCGCCAGCACCGTGTCGGTAGCCGTGATGCCGGGTTGCGGTTTACCCGTCAGCTTGACGCCGATGATGTCGGGCAAACGCATCCACGAGGCGCGGCCCAGCATCACGCTTTCCGCTTCCAGGCCGCCCACGCCGATGGCGATCACGCCCAGCGCGTCGACCATCGGCGTATGTGAATCCGTGCCGACCAGGGTGTCGGGATAGGCCACGCCGTCCTGCACCTGGATCACGGGCGACATGCGCTCGAGGTTAATCTGGTGCAGGATGCCGTTCCCCGGCGGGATCACGTCGACGTTTTTAAAGGCTTTCTTGGTCCAGTCGATGAAGTCGAAACGGTCTTCGTTGCGGCGGTCTTCGATGGCGCGGTTCTTGGCGAAGGCGTCGGGGTCGAAGCCGCCGCATTCGACGGCCAGCGAGTGGTCGACCACCAGCTGCGTCGGCACGACGGGGTTGACGAGCGCCGGGTCACCGCCCTGGGCCGCGATGGCGTCGCGCAAGCCGGCCAGGTCGACCAAGGCCGTCTGTCCCAGGATGTCATGGCAGACGACGCGCGCGGGGAACCAGGGAAAGTCGAGGTCGCGGCGGCGTTCGATGAACTGGCTCAGCGAGGCATCCAGGGTGGCCGGGTCGCAGCGGCGCACGAGGTTTTCGGCCAGTACGCGCGAGGTGTAGGGCAAGGTGGCGTAGGCGCCTGGCTGGATCGCATCGACGGCGGCGCGCGTGTCGAAGTAGTCTAGCTGGGTGCCCGGCAAGGATTTGCGGTACAGGGTATTCATGGGGGTGCTCATTATTTGCGGTCCTTGATCGGCACGAATTCCAGGTCTTCCGGGCCCACGTAGTTGGCGCTCGGACGGATGATCTTGTTGTCGATGCGCTGCTCGATGATGTGGGCGGCCCAGCCCGAGGTGCGCGAAATGACGAACAGCGGCGTGAACATCGCCGTCGGCACGCCCATCATGTGGTAGGACACGGCCGAGAACCAGTCCAGGTTCGGGAACATGTTCTTGATTTCCCACATGACCGATTCCAGGCGCTCGGCGATGTCGAACATTTTCGTGGAGCCGGCTTCCTGCGACAGCGAACGGGCCACTTCCTTGATGACCACGTTGCGCGGGTCGGAAATCGTGTAGACGGGGTGGCCGAAACCGATCACCACTTCCTTGTTGGCGACGCGCTCGCGGATGTCCGCTTCCGCTTCGTCCGGGTTGTCGTAGCGTTTCTGGATCTCCAGCGCCACTTCATTCGCGCCGCCGTGTTTCGGGCCGCGCAGCGCGCCGATGGCGCCCGTGATGGCCGAATGGATGTCCGAACCCGTGCCGGCGATCACGCGGCTGGTGAAGGTCGACGCGTTGAATTCGTGTTCCGCGTACAGGATCAGCGAGGTATGCATGGCTTTTTCCCACGACGCCGACGGTTTTTCGCCATGCAGCAGGTGCAGGAAGTGGCCGCCGATCGAATCGTCGTCCGTTTCCACTTCGATGCGCTTGCCGTTATGGCTGTAGTGGTACCAGTACAGCAGCATGGAGCCGAACGACGCCATCAGGCGGTCGGCGATATCGCGCGCGCCCGGCGCGTTATGGTCGTCTTTTTCCGGCAAGGTGCAGCCCAGCACGGACACGCCCGTGCGCATCACATCCATCGGGTGGGCGGCGGCCGGCAGCGCTTCGAGCGCCAGTTTCACGGCCGACGGCAAGCCGCGCAAGGATTTCAATTTGGCCTTGTAGCCTTTCAGTTCGGCGGACGTCGGCAGCTTGCCGTGCACCAGCAGGTAGGCGATTTCCTCGAACTCGCAGCTGTCGGCCACGTCCAGGATGTCATAGCCGCGATAGTGCAAATCGTTGCCGGTCTTGCCGACCGAGCACAGCGCCGTATTGCCGGCGGTGACGCCGGACAGGGCGACGGATTTTTTAGGCTTGAAAGTGGCGGCTTGCGGTGCGGTCATTGTGTTCTCCAAAAATTGACTAGTCTCGGTTGCATCACTGCGGGGCCGGCATGCGGCCCCTGCTTCTGTTTATTTCTTTTGCGCGGCGAACAGCGCGTCGAGTTTTTGCTCGAAATCGTGGTAATTGATCGATTCATACAGCTCCATGCGCGTCTGCATGGTGTCGAGCACATTCTTTTGCGTGCCGTCGCGGCGCAGCGCCTGGTAGACGTTTTCCGCCGCCTTGTTCATGGCGCGGAAGGCGGACAGCGGATACAGCGCCAGGCCCACGTGGGCGCTGCGCAGTTCGTCCAGGGTGAACAGCGGCGTGGAACCGAATTCCGTGATGTTGGCCAGGATCGGCACGTTGACGGCCTTGGCGAAGGTGGCGTACATGTCCAGGTCCGTGATCGCTTCCGGGAAGATCATGTCGGCGCCCGCCTCGACGCAGGCGACGGCGCGCTCGAGCGCCGCTTCCAGGCCATCGACGGCCAGCGCATCGGTGCGCGCCATGATGACGAAGTTCGGGTCCGTGCGCGCATCGACGGCCGCCTTGATACGGTCGACCATTTCTTCCTTGCTCACGATTTCCTTGCCCGGACGGTGGCCGCAACGCTTGGCGCCCACCTGGTCTTCGATGTGCAGGGCGGCCGCGCCGAACTTGATCATCGATTTCACCGTGCGCGCCACGTTGAAGGCGGACGAACCGAAACCCGTGTCGGCGTCGACCAGCAGCGGCAGGTCGCACACGTCGGTGATGCGGCGGATGTCGGTCAGCACGTCGTCCAGGCTGGAAATGCCCAGGTCGGGCAAGCCCAGCGAGCCAGCCGCGACGCCGCCGCCGGACAGGTAGATGGCCTTGTAACCGGCGCGCTTGGCCAGCAAGGCGTGGTTGGCGTTGATGGCGCCGACCACTTGCAACGGGGATTCTTCCTGGACGGCCTTGCGGAATGCGGCACCTGCGGAGTATTGAGTCATGTGTTCACCTTATGGGTTTCGGATGGTCCCGAATGTTTCACGGAGTGGCTATGAGCATCAGTATTGCAAATGCCGTGCCAGGCCCCTTCAGGCTGGGCGGAAAACGCCGAATGCAGAGTGAAAAGGCAGGCAAACGGCCACGAGGCCACGCACGGTGCGCTGTGACGCAGCGGAACAGCGATGTCACGTTTGGCGTCAAAAATGTTTCAATATTGTTTCATGAAACTTATTTTGGAACATTTATTGAAACGCGAAACAGACGGGTAGACAAGGCGATGAAAGCCCAGGCTGGCAAGACGCGCAATAAAAACAGCCGGCGAGCGCCGGCTGAGCTGAGTTATGCAACTGATACAACTGATACTGCAAGGGCAAACTAGGCCAGCCGCACCAGCGGATTGGCGATGATATTGTCGATCTGGCGCACGGCTTCTTCGCAGGCGGCGGCAATGGCGCCCTCCTCGTCGTCGCGCACGAACTGCATGGTCGAGCCTTCGAACACTTCCAGGCCTTCCGCCGTGGCGCGTTCGATGTCGCAACTGGCCGACCATTTGCCGTCGGTGGTGGGCACGGCCAAGGGAACGATTTCCCAGCCTTTATAGTGAATTTTAGAACTGCTATTCATGGGGTGCCTCCTTGGTGACTGACTCAATACTGGAAATCGTAGCATGAAGCGCGACTGGCAGCGACGTGTTTCACGCGCCGGCCATAGCCAGGCGCACTTTCGGGCTAAACGATTTACGCTGGCTCAAGGGCGCAGCAGATTATCCACTTCCGTCCTGGCCACTTCCAGGCCCGCCGTGCAAGCCGTCTCGGGCGCCGCATAGCCGCCCAGGGTGCGGCTGCGCGTGATCGCCTGCGCCTCGGGTTCACCTTCGCGCTGCAGGCGGTAGGTAAAATCCCATAAGTCGTCGTTATCCTTTTGCGGGGTCACGGAAATCGTAAAACCGCGGTATTGTTCGCTGCGTGCAGTGATATCGTTCATGAATTCCTCCTTGGAAGAATGAGGTTAGCACGCGGCAAGACACAGGGTGCGCACGGTAGTCGCGCGCGGCGCCCGCCCCCTTATCTGTTTTTCGCATGTTAAATGTTAATTTTCAACATTTTTTGAACGAACTCTGGCGATATAATGTTATTCCCTGCCTGTCCCCTGCCGCCGTGATGACTCCACAAATCCAAGCTTTTTTCGACTCCGCCACCGCCACCGTCACCTATGTTGTCTACGAGGCCGATGGGCGGGACTGCGCCATCATCGACTCCGTGCTCGACTACGACCCGAAGGCGGGCCGCACCTCGACCGCCTCGGCCGACAAGGTGATCGCCTTCGTGCGCGAACACGGCCTGCAATGCCGCTGGCTGCTGGAAACCCACGCGCACGCCGACCATCTTTCCGCCGCACCCTATTTGCAGCAGCAACTGGGCGGCGACGTGGCCATCGGCGCCGCCATCCAGACGGTGCAGCAGGCGTTCGCGGCCGTCTACCACCAGGATGGCGCCAGGGCCGACGGCTCGCAGTTCGACCAGCTGTTCGCGCCGGACCAGGTATTTCATATCGGCCTGCTGGAAGTGCGCGCCCTGCACGTGCCCGGCCACACGCCGGCCGACCTGGCCTACCAGATCGGCGACGCCGTGTTTGTCGGCGACACCCTGTTCATGCCGGACGTGGGCTCGGCCCGCTGCGATTTTCCCGGCGGCTCCGCTTCCCTGCTGTACCGCTCCGCGCAGCGCTTGCTGGCGCTGCCGCCGCAGACGCGGCTGTTCATGTGCCACGACTACCCGCCCAACGGCCGAGAGGCGCGCTGGGAAGTGACGGTGGCCGAACAGCGGGCCAGCAATATCCACTTGCGCGACGGCATCACGGAAGAACAGTTCGTGGCCATGCGCACCAGCCGCGACGCCACTCTCGACATGCCGACCTTGATCCTGCCCGCCATCCAGGTCAACATCAATGCAGGCAAGCTGCCCGAACCGGAAGACAACGGCGTGCGCTACCTGAAGATACCGCTCAATGCGATCTAGCCTGGTGATGTAGTTCCCTCACATGGCGTCAGACGCAACAACACAATGCACATGCTGCGTCTTCCGCCATGCCAGATCCCTCAGTACCATGTGGTGACCCTATCCGAGGATCCGCCACGCCATGCAACCACCGTCAAAATCCGCACCACACGAGCAGCAGGCCATCACGCTACCCGTGCGCGGCGCGCTTGCCAGCCTGTCGCTGGCCATGCTGCTGCCGGCGCTGGGCACCAGCATTGCCAACGTGGGCTTGCCCGACATGGCCACGGCCCTGCATGCGCCGTTCCAGGATGTACAATGGATCGTGCTGTCCTACCTGCTGGCCATCACCGCGCTGATCGTCAGCGTGGGCCGTCTGGGCGACATGGTCGGCAGGCGCCGCCTGCTGCTGGCCGGCATCGCCCTGTTTGCCGCCGCCTCCATCCTGTGCGCGCTGGCCCCCACCTTGTGGCTGCTGGTCGCCGCGCGCGCCCTGCAGGGACTGGGCGCCTCCGTCATGATGGCACTGACCATGGCCTTTGTCGGCAGCACCGTGCCCAAGGCCAAAACGGGCATCGCCATGGGCCTGCTCGGCACCATGTCGGCCGTCGGCACCACGCTCGGCCCCGCGCTGGGCGGGCTGCTGATCGCGCGCTTCGGCTGGCAAGCCATTTTCCTCGTCAACGTGCCGCTGGCCGGCGTGGCGCTATTGCTGGCCTGGCGCTACCTGCCGGCCGACCAGCGCGGCGCCAACGCCAAACGTCCCGTGTTCGACCACCGCGGCACCATGCTGCTGGCGCTGACCCTGGCCGCATATGCGCTGGCCATGACCCTGGGCCACGGCCATTTCGGCATGCGCAACGTGGCGCTGCTGCTGGCCGCCTGCGTGGGCGCCATCGTGTTCGTCCGCGTTGAACTGAAAGCGCCGGCGCCGCTGATACGCCTGGCCATGCTGCGCGCGCCCGTGCTCAGCGCCGGCCTGGCAACGAGCATGCTGGTGTCGACGGTCATGATGTCCACCCTGGTGGTCGGCCCCTTCTACCTGGCGCGCGGCCTGGGCCTGGGTACGGCCGCCACCGGCATGGTGCTGGCGGCCGGACCGCTGGTGGCGGCGTTCTGCGGCGTGCCGTCCGGCTGGCTGGTGGACCGCTACGGCGCGCAGCGCATGGGCGGCGCGGGCCTGTGCGGCGCCACCGGCGCCTGCCTGGCGCTGGCCCTCTTGCCCGCCAGCCTCGGCATTCCCGGCTACGTCGCACCGATCATCCTGCTGACGGCCAGCTACGCGCTGTTCCAGGCAGCCAACAATACGGCCGTGATGGTCGATATCGTTCCCGAGCAGCGCGGCGTCATTTCCGGCATGCTCAATCTGTCGCGCAATCTGGGGCTTGTCACGGGCGCCTCCGTGATGGGCGCCGTCTTCGCTGCCGGCGCCAGCGATATCGCCAGCGCCAGGCCGGCCGCCATGATAGCCGGCATGCACGCCACCTTTGGCGTGGCCAGCGTACTGATACTCGCCGCGCTGGCCATTTTCGTGCTCGGGCGCGCCATGAGCAAGGCTGGAAAGCCCGCATGATGCGCGCGGCGGCATCAGCCCGCGTTGATCCGGGCCGCGCAGGCGTCGACCACGCAGCCGCGCAGCCAGCGGTGGGCCGGGTCCGCATCCATGCGCGGATGCCACATCAATGACACGGTCAGCTCCGGCATGCGCAGCGGCAGCACAAAGGTAAACATGCCGGCGCGCAGATTGCCCGTATGCCGCTCCGGCACGGTGGCAATCAGGTCGGAGCCGGCCGCCAGTGCCAGCGCCGCCGTAAAGCCGCCGACGATGCTGGCGATCGTGCGCTGCAGTCCCAGGGCGGCCAGCGCGTCGTCCATCGGTCCCGTATCCTGGTCGCGCCGCGCCACCAGCACGTGCTGGCCGGCCGCATAGCGTTCGGCGCTGATCTCGCCCTGCGCCAGCGGATGTCCGCTGCGCACCACCCCCACGAAACGGTCGCCGAACAGCCTGCGCGTGCGCACTTCCGGGCTGGTGAGACTGCCGATCACGCCCGTTTCCAGGTCGATGCTGCCCTCGCGCAGCTGCGCGCTTTCGCGGTCGAGCTTTTGCACGAAGCGCAGGCGCACGCCAGGCGCCTGCGCGCCGATATGCGCGAGCAGCGCCGGGCCGAAATTTTCCACGAAACCGTCGCTCGAACGCAGCGTGAATGTTTGCGCCAGCTGGCGCGGGTCCAGCTGCTCCGCCGGTCCCAGCACGGCCAGCACCTCGCCCAACAGGGGCCCCACCCTTGCGCGCAGCTCCAGCGCGCGCGGCGTGGGCACCAGTTCACGGCCGGCGCGCACCAGCAGCGGATCGCCCGTCGTCTCGCGCAGGCGCGCCAGGGCGCGGCTCATGGCCGATGGACTCAGGCGCAAGCGCCGCGCCGCGCGCGTGACACTACCCTCGGCCAACAGGACATCGAGGGTAATCAACAGGTTCAGGTCGGGTAGCGACATTGGCGCTTACTCGCCCTGCTCCGGCGCGCGGCCGATCTCGCCGTCGATATTGGCCAGGAACCAGGCCAGCGACGACATCAGCGCCACGTTGCGCTTGAGGTTATCCGGGTCGACCTTGTCCAGGGTGTCGGCCGGCGTATGGTGGTAGTGGAAGTAGCTGTGGCTGTCGACCAGCGGCTCGAAGCTGGGCACGCCGCCCGTTTCCAGGCGGTGCAGGTCGCCCGTGCCCAGCGCGTCGCGGCGCGTGAACGCGTGCGCGCCCATCGGCTGCAGGGCCGCCAGCAAAGGCGTCAACAGTTTTTCCGCTTTCGGTCCCACGCTGGCCTTGATGCCGAACGGGCGGCCGGCGCCGCTGTCCATCTCGATGGCCGCATATTGTTTGCCGAGCGCCTGCTTGTGGGCTTCGAAGTAGGCCTGGCCGCCACGCCCGCCGTTCTCCTCGTTCATCCAGGCGATCACGCGGATGGTGCGGCGCGGGCGGTAGTCGAGCTTTTTCAGGGTTTCCACCACACCCATGGCCGCCACCACGCCGGCGCCGTCGTCATGCGCGCCCGTCGCCAGGTCCCAGGAATCGAGGTGGCCCGACACCACCACCACTTCGTCAGCCTTGTCCGTGCCCGGCCAGTCGGCGATGACGTTATAGCTGTCCGCTTCCGGCAGGTTTTGCGGCGTCAGGGTCAGGTGCATTTTCATGGGGCCGCGCGCGGCCAGGCGGCCGATCAGCAAGGCGTCTTCCACGGTGACGGCGGCGGCCGGAATGCGCTTATTGCCGTCCAGTCCCGTGGCACCCGCGTGCGGGATGCGGAAGTTCGCGCCGCCGACCGAGCGCACGAGCGCAGCCGCCGCGCCCAGGTTGGCCGCCGCCTTCGGTCCGAGGAAGCGCGAGCGCGAACCCTGGCCATAGGTGACGCCGGCCAGGCCCCGCTCGGCCATCTCCTGGTCGAACGGCGTGTCGATCAGCACGATGGCGCCCTTCACTTCCGGCGCGCGTGCCTTGAGTTCTTCCAGGCTCTTGACGATGATGAGGGGAGCCGTCAGGCCGGCGGCCGGCGTCGCGCCCGAGCCGCCCAGGGCCGTGAGCACCACGCGCTGCGACACGCCCTGCGGACGGCCCGCATAGTCGACGATTTCCGCCGTTTCCACGCCGCGTACCCAGTGCGGCACTTTCACGGGCTGCAGGGTGACGGTGGCGCCCAGTTGGCGCATGGTGTTCGCCACTTGCTGCACGGCGGCGGCCGCGCCGGCGGAACCGGACAGGCGCGGGCCGATCAGATCCGTCATGTCGGCCAGGCGGGCATACGCCCAGTCGCTTTGCAGCGCCGTGTCGCGCACCTGCGCCAGCGCTTGCGGGGTATTGCCTGGCGCTGCGGCAAAGGCCCCGGCGCTGACGATGCAGCCAAGGGCGATGGATAAAACGGAACGGCGCAGTGGCGCGCCAGTCAGGATGGTAGGCATGTGATGTCAGTTCCAGTCAACGAGGTCGAAGCGGGTACGCCTTGGTCATGGGCAAGGCGCGGCTTTCTACGATAGCGTATTTGTTCTGTCATTGCAGCAACTTTTACGGGATCGATTGCCTGTTTCCCCCAGAGTCGATTACCATCAGGATTCGTGATCGCTACCGGAAACCGACATGCTCAAGGGAACCCTCTGCACCATCCGGCATTTGCAGGCCGCCGACCTGAATACCTATATTTCCCTCGTCAACGACCTGCCCTCGCGCGGCGAGTTTTTCTCCATGCAATTCAAGTCGCCCGAGGCCATGCGGCGCGACTTCCTGCAATCGGGCTTTGTCACCGAGGACAGCGAATTGTTCCTCATCGAAGATCACTCACAGCACATCATCGGCACGATCACGCACTTCAAGAGCCGGACACCGTCCTCGCGCGAGATTGGCTACCGCCTGTTCGACCGGCAGCGCGACGGACAAGGCTACATGAGCGAAGCGACTCGCCTGGTGGTCGATTACCTGTTCAGCGCCTATCCGTATCACCGGCTGGAGCTGCTGATGGACCCGCTGAACATCGGCTCCGAGCGCATCGCGCAAAAGAACGGCTTTACCCAGGAAGGCTTGCTACGCCAGGCCTTCTTTATCAATGGCGTGATGCGCGATGTCAAAATGTACAGCCTGCTGCGTCCCGAATGGCAGGCGCGCCGGCGCTGACTTGTTACGGCCGGGGTAGGATTGTAATAAGTTGTATTAGACGTGGAACAAGCTTGCGGCAGCAGATATAGTCCACTTCATGCAGATCATTGTGATCTCGCCGGAATGGAAGGAAATGCCATGTTGAACAAGAAACTCCTGGGTGCGGTAATGGTAGCGGCAGTGGCTGTGTCTTCGGCCGCAGTCGCCGGTGACCGCGACTTCAATACCGTTGCAGGCGCTGTTGTCGGAGCGGCCATTGGCAACAGCACCGGCGGGCGCAATGGCGCGATCGTCGGTGGCGTGCTGGGCGCCGCCGTCGGCAACAGCATCAGCACGAATGACCGCTATTACGACCGTGGCGGCTATCGCGGCGGCTACCGCGAAACCTATTACGCGCCTGCGCCGCAACCGGTGTACTACGCCCCGGCGCCGCAGCCCGTGTACTACGCGCCGCCACCGCGCTACTATGGCCCGCCGGCTGTCGTCTACGTGCAACCGGGCCGCGGCTACTACCGTGATTATGACCGCCGCGACTACTATGACCGTGGCCACGGTCACGGCCACGGTCACGGCTGGGGCCATCGCCGTTAAGCACCGCCCTGCACTGCACCATGAAAAACCTGCGCCAGCCTGCTGCCGCAGGTTTTTTTGCGAAATAGGCAAGGTATCGCTCCCGCATGATTTCGGCTAAGCTGTGTCCTATGATCAACATTGCTGGCCGCGTGGACCGCAACAACCGATGCATTTAATCAAAGACGGGCTCGACTTCGGCCCCTGGCTCGACGCCGCCGCCGGCACCAGCGTGGGCGCCGGCCCCATGCCGCGCCGCGAGAACCAGGACAATTTCCTGCTGATCGATGCCAGCGGCCACGCCGTCTGCCTGTCGCAGCAGGCGCCATTCCACTGCCAGGTGCCGGGCTGGCCGCGCGGCCATGTGCGCGCCGCCGTGCTCGATGGCATGGGCGGCCACGGACATGGACGCGAAGCGGCGGAAGCGGCCGTGCAAGGCTTGCTGGCCATGCCCGCCTGCCTCGACACGGCCAGCCTGGCGGCCTGGCTCGACCAGCTGCACACGCGCTTACAGGACACCTTCGCCAGGACGGCGCCAGCCCAGGCGCGTCCGCCCGGCACCACCCTGACCTTGCTGGAAGTGCCGCCCGGCGAAGCGCCGCTGCTGTATCACGTGGGCGATTCGCGCCTGTATGAAATTGCCGACGGGGTGGCCAGCATCCTCACCGTCGACCACGTGCCGGCCACCGTGTACGCCATGCGCGGCTCGCTCGACGAGACCCGCTGGCGGGCCGCCGTGCATGGCGAACACCATCCGCAAATCTCGCAGGCCTTTATTTTAGGCAACGCCATCAGCGACAGCTTGCAGCTCGCCAAGCCTTTAATGGGCCTCGACGCGGCCACCTTGCCGCCCTTCCTCGCGCACCTGGGCGACCGCCGCGTGCTGCGCGTGCGCCCCGGCGCCCACTATCTGCTGGCCAGCGACGGTTTCTGGGCCTGCGAGGATCCGCTCGCCCTCACAGCCCGCTGGCCCGCCCTGTGCGCCGGCAGGACTGCGGCGCAGGCCGTCAGCGCCGTGTTCGACGACTTCCTCTTGCATCCGCCAAAAGGCTTGCATAGCGACAACATTACCATGCTGGCGCTGCGCTTCGATGCGGAGTTCAGCGCCCCGACCGGCTAGCGACCAGGTAGCCGGCCGTTGCCGACACGGCCGACAGCACACTGCCCCAGGCCATATCGATCGCCGTCAAGGCCAGCGGCCAATCGCGCAAGGTCGCATAGTTGCTCAAATCATAGGTGCCATAGGCAAGCAGCCCGAGCAGCGCGCCCAGCGCCGCCGCCGTGCGTCCGCGGCGCGCCCGCAAGCCGGGCAAGATGGCAAACACCACCAGCCCCGCCACGTACAGCAGATAAAACAGCACGGCCGGGGCCCAGCGCGGTGTGTCCGCCAGCAGCGGCCCCAGCGCCGCGGCGTACACGGGCTTCATCAGTACCGCCAGCCACAGGGCATCGATGGCGAGAAATACGCACAGGGTGGCGCCATAGGCAATGGCAAGCTGGAGCGGGCGTTGGGCAGGCATGGTCATCTCTCGGCGTCAGGCAGCGTGGGGAAACAGTTGCGCCAGCATAATGCAAAACGCCGCCACGCTCACGACGGCCTGTATGAATTGAACCATGCCCATGGCGCGCGGTCTGAAGGATAGACCTCTCCAACGTCAGGAGCACGCCATGAGCAACACTATCCCGACACCGCAGGCCGCCGCAAGCGCGCCCGACTACGCCGCCATCAAGCAGCGCCAGCAAGCGAGCTGGGCCAGCGGCGACTTCGCCATCATCGGCGTGACCCTGCAGCCGGTTGGCGAATTGCTGGCCGAGGCCGCCGATATCCGCGCCCACGAAGACGTCATCGACATCGCCGCCGGCAATGGCAACGCCACCCTGGCGGCCGCGCGCCGCTTTGCCCGTGTCGTGTCCACCGATTATGTGCCGGCCCTGCTGGACAAGGGCCGCGCACGCGCCGAGGCGGAAGGGCTGGCCGTGACCTTCCGCGTGGCTGACGCCGAAGCCCTGCCCTTCGCCGATGCCAGTTTCGACGCGGCCCTGTCGACCTTTGGCGTGATGTTCGCGCCCGACCACCAGCGCGCGGCCAGCGAAATGCTGCGCGTGCTGCGCCCCGGCGGACGCATCGGCATGGCCAACTGGACGCCGGACGGCTTTGTCGGGCAACTGTTCAAGACCATAGGCAAATATGTGCCGCCCCCGGCAGGCATGGTGTCGCCGGCCCGCTGGGGCGAAGAGGCGTATGTGCGCGACCTGTTCGGCCAGGGGGCGGAGCAGGTGCACGGCCAAAGCAAGGTCTTCAATTTCCGCTACGCTTCCGCCCAACACTGGCTGCAAATCTTCCGCGATTATTACGGCCCCGTCCACAAGGCGTTTGCCGCGCTCGACGCGACTGGCGCCGGAGCGCTGGAACAGGAACTGCTCGCCATGCTTGAACGCCTGAATACGGCCGGCGCCCACTCGCTGGTGGTGCCGGGCGAGTACTTGGAAGTCATCGTCAGCAAACGGTGCGGCTAAGACACTCTTGGCAAAATAACATATCCAGAAAGATATAAAATGTGTTTTTAGGCAATAGTTTCCATGACATGTATGACAAGGTGTGACCAGGGGCATGAATTTGGGCAAAAAGAGCGCATTCCGGTGTCGCGAAAGTTGCCAAGCAGGCGCAAAAGCGCGTAAGCTCTCATGTATAACAGAGGGCAAAATGTCCCCGCTCGATTCGAGTCAGAATGTCATGAAAAAATGCAGCAACCCGGAGCACCCGCACTGTACGTTCTGGGTCTTGCCTGGGGAAACAGTCTGCGCGGGCAACCACCCGCAAGCGACGACTGCCCCCAGCAGCTACGACCTGTTGACCGCACTGCGCAGCGCCCGTTCCGAGCCATCGGCAACGGCGCTTCCGCACGCCCCTGCAGATGATTCTGATATTCGCGATGCTGTTATTCGCGATGCCGTTATCCGCGATGCGGCCATTCAAACGGTAAGCCGCTCCGTGGGGGCCTCTGCCGCCACCCCGGCGTTCACGCCAGCGCCCGTTGCGCCGCCAACGGCGCCATCAGCTTACCAGCCCGTGCAAGCCCACCTGCACATCAGCGGCTTCGATCCGCGCGCGGCAGGCGGACGGCAAACATTAAAAATGGAATTGCGCGGCATGAGCGCCGCCTGCGCACCGCAGCTGACCTTGCGCCTGCGCTCGGACCTGATCCCGCGCGGCCACGTGCAGCATGATTTCGTACGCACCACGCGCGGCGACTGGCGTCCCGTGTTTGTCGAGTTTTCCTCACGCAACAAGGAACACGGGCAATACCAGATCGAAGTGGAAGTCCACAGCCATGTCGACGGCGCCGTGGCGCAGAAGTGGGTGTGCACGTTTGTCATCCTCGTGCCGCGCCGCGACGCCACCCTGACGGAAATCCACCAGATCTTCCTCAGCACGCACAAGAACGTGCGCGTGATGGCCGACGACGCCTCGATCGCCCGCGTGACGGGCGGCGACGGCTGCAATCTCGACGTGACGGCGCGCAATGCCGGCATCGCCCACGTGGATCTGTCCGCGCCGCAAGGCAAGATCGACATGGGTTTTACCACGATTGCCTGGGACGAGGAGTTGATCGAAGTCGACCTGCCCGCCGCCAGCCACTGCCATCCGCACCCGAGCCAGGCCGCTTGCCTCGTCAATGCTGCGCCGGAAGCGGGCGAACAGCGCCAAATCCGCCTGTTCGCGCTGGAAGAATGCATGCTGGGGCGTTTCGAGCTGGTGGACCCGGAAGCCGATGTGCTGCTCAGCCATTTCAGCCCCGACGGCCAGGACAACAATGGCTTGACGCGCCGCCTGTCGGGCCGCCACGCCATCATCCGGCGCAGCCAGCACCAGCAAGGCTTTGAAATCGAGGACGTGTCGCGCTACGGCCTGCTGCTCGACGGCGTCTGGCCCGGCAAGCACAAGCCCGTGCCGCTACGCCTGGGCATGCGCATCGAACTGTCTGCCAGCATCAAGGGCATCGTCGTGCTCAGCGTCACGGCCCTGCTCGCGCACGGCGTGATCCTGCACCGCATCGACCACGGCGCCCGCGCCGAGTGTTTTTACCTGCTGCTGCCCGACACCCAGCCCACGCCGGCAAGCCACCTTGCCACGCCGCAAGCAAGCTGCCTGCCCGTGCTCTTCCACCGCAACGGCGGTTTCTGGCACTTGGACACGGCCAGCGGCAAGGAAACGGCGCTGGCCCCCGCCACCGCGCTCGACAAGCTCAGCGGCTTCGCGCGGCACAACCGCTTCGCCAGCGAACCGTATCCGGAATGCTGGATCATCCGCACCGAAGGCGCGGCGCTGTGCGACAGCACAACCATGCAAACGGCCTGATACAGCACCTCCTGACACCTGACCGCTAGCGCGGTACCAGCACCAGGAAAATCAGCGACAAGCCAATAATGAACACCGCTTCCAGCGAAAACACGAGGGCGGGAATCTGCAATTCGCGCGGGATTTTCATGGCGACACCTCCTCAAAACGTCAAACTGCTTTCAGCATAGCGCGCCCTGCGCCAATTACATTATCAGCCGCACAACACAATTGACGGGACGGCATGGCTTGCCGAGTCCGCTGACCAAGCCATCCCGACACACAATTTAACAAATTATCAGCAGATATTCTGCAAATAACACCCCTCCACGCCCTTGCATACTGTATATTCATCCAGTTAATATCCCCTGCATTTCATACAACGCCGCGCATGGCGTTTTACATTTTCTATGGCTTCCAACAAAGCGCATCATGCGACCGGTTGGGCTGCCGGCGTGATCGCTGCGGCCCTGGTCGCGCACGCTGGCGCCGGTGGTCCCTATCAAGTGCTGAGCGTGCTCGCCTTTGTCATGGGAGCGCTGGGCGGCACGGCGCCGGACTGGCTGGAAGTGGCCTGGTGGGCGCGCACGCACAAGCTGTGGATCACGCACCGCACCTGGACGCACTGGGGCCTGGCCTGGATCGCCCTGCTCGTCTACACGTATCTGCAATTGCCGTACCACCTGTGGGCGCCGCCCCTGTTCGGCTTTGCGGCCGGCGGCATCATGCATCTGCTGGCGGACTGGCCCAATCCGCTGGGCGTGCCGTGGATTTTCCGCCGCCACTCGCTGCGCTGGTGGAAAAGCGGACGCCACGACATTATCGTCATCATCGCCGCCTGGCTAGCCGCCACCATCGTGGCCGACCACGTGTTTTTTGACGGCATCCACTGGCAGCGCAGCGTGCTGGCGCTGGACAGCCTGCTGCACTGGTCCGGCGCTGCCCTGCAGCAAGCCTGGGCGGATCTGCAACAGTGGCAGGAGCGCTGGCGTCTCGGTGGCTGACGCCGATTGACGGGGGCCGCATGGCAATGTGATAATGAGTATCATTCTCAAACAGCCCAGCCAGCCGGCACCCCGCGTTCCGTCAGCCCAGCTCTTCCCTTGCCTGGAGAACGCAGTGAGTACCGTCAGTCCCACCCATGCCAATCACCTGAGGACCCTGTACAGCGAGCATCACGGCTGGCTGTATGGCTGGCTGCGCGGCAAGCTGGGCAACCGCGCCGAGGCGGCCGACCTGGCACAGGACACGTTCTTGCGCCTGCTGGGCAAGCGCGAGGTGACACCGCTGGCACCGCTGCGCGAACCGCGCGGCTACCTGGCCACCATCGCGCGCGGCTTGCTGATCGACCGCTACCGGCGCCAGGCGCTGGAACAGGCCTACCTGGAAGCGCTGGCGCAGCAAACCGAGCCGATATCGATCAGCGCCGAAACGCATGCCATCATCATCGAAACCCTGCTCGCCATCGACCGCCTGCTCGACCGCCTGGGTGCGCGCACGCGGGACATCTTCCTGCTGGCGCAAATCGAGGAGCTCAGCTATGTCGACATCAGCCGGCGGCTCGGCGTGTCCCTGCCCACCGTGAAAAAGCACCTGGTGCGCGCCTACACGGAATGCCTGATGCTGGCGGCTAACTGATGTTCGGCGCATCCTCGTCCACTCCCATCGCCCGCAAGGTGCTGGCCGCCGCCGCCCACTGGCATGTGGAACTCCAGTGCGGCGGCGCCGACCCGGCCGCGCTGCAGGCATGGCGCGACGCCAGTGCCGAGCATGAACGGGCCTGGGATCTGCTGCGGCGCATGGACGGCCAGCTGGGCGCGATACCGGCGGCGCTGGCGATGCCTGCCCTGCAGGCGGCGCAGCAGCGCCGGCGCGCCGCCGCGAAAGTGCTGGCCATGCTGGTGGCGGCCGGCGGCGGCATCGCGCTGGGCCAGGCGGGCCTGCAATCCGCCCCATGGCAAGCCCTGACGGCGTCTTTGCGCACGGCGCCGGGCCAGCGCCGCCACGTGACCCTGGCCGATGGCGGGCGCATGGAAATGAACACTGATAGCGCGCTCGATGTCGCTTACGGCGCCACGCACCGCCGCATCCGCCTGCACCATGGCGAAATCATGATCACGACGGCCTCCGATGCCCGTCCCTTCCTCGTCGACACGCCGCACGGCGTGATCCGCGCGCTCGGTACGCGCTTCGGCGTGCGCTGCGATGCGCAGGGCAGCACGGTCAGCGTCTACGAACACGCCGTGGAAGTGCGCTGCGCGGCGCGCCCGGACGCCGTGCGCCGCCTGGAAGCGGGCCAGCAGCTGCGTTTCAGCGCAAGCGGCTCGGAGGACGTACTGGCCATGCCCGCGCACCAGGACAGCTGGCTGCGCGGCATGCTGGTGGCCGCCGACTGGCCCCTGCAGCAACTGGTGCAGGAGCTGGCGCGCTACCGGCGCGGGCGCCTCGCGTGCGACGCGTCCGTGGCGCGGCGTCCCGTCACGGGCACTTACCGGCTCGACGATATCGACGCCGTGCTGGAAAGCCTGTGCGCCTCGCACGGACTGCAAGTGACGTATTTCACGCGCTACTGGGCCACGGTGTCGGCCCGGGCCACATAATTATTTTCAGTTTTTTTGCGCCAGGGGTTGGTGTTTCGCTGCGCTGCTTCGGCTTCCTAGATAAGTAGCCAATTCACGTAGCCGATTCACACGCCAATTCTTATCCCTTAGAGCAGAAAGACCGAGCATGCAGCTGACCACCCCCGTCCTCCATCCCGCCGCGCGCGCCATCCGCCTGGCCGTCCTCGCCATGGCTTGCGCCGCCCCCGCCGCCGCCTTTATCGCCGCACCCGCGCTGGCGCAAGGCCAGGCCGCCACCGCCCAAGCGTTTGCCGTACCAGCCGGCCCGCTGGCCACCGCCCTTAACGATTTTGCCGTGGCCGCCGGCGTCAGCCTGTCGACCGACCCGGCGCAGACGCGGGGCCTGCGCTCGCCCGGCGTGCGCGGCAGCTTTGGCGTAGCCCAGGGCTTTGCCCAGGTGCTGGCCGGCAGCGGCCTGGAAGCCATGCAACTGCCAAACGGCGCCTACGTGCTGCGCCAGGGGGCGCCATCGTCCGCAGCGGCGGCCGGCGTGGAAAAGACCATGGCGCCCGTGACGGTCAGCGCCAGCATGGAGCGCGACCCCGTCAGTGAACACAGCAACTCGTATGCGGCGCGCGCCGTCACTGTCGGCAAGGGCGTGCAAACCCTGCGCGAAATTCCGCAATCCGTCAGCGTCGTCACGCGCCAGAAAATGGACGACCAGAACCTCAACACCATCGACGCCGTGCTGGCCAACACCACCGGCATCACCATGTACGACAGCCCCATGGGCGGGCGCTATGTGTATTCGCGCGGCTTCATGGTCGACACTTACCAGTTTGATGGCGTGAACCGCGCCATGTACTACCCGCAGGCGAACAGCTTTACCAGCAACACGGCCGTGCTGGACCGCGTGGAAATCGTGCGCGGCGCCACCGGCTTGCTGCAGGGCACGGGCTCGCCGGGCGCCGCCATCAACATGGTGCGCAAGCGCCCGCTGGCGGAAAAGCAGGTGCAGCTGGCGCTGAGCGCAGGCCGCTGGAACGACGTGCGCGGCGAGGTCGACGTCACCGGTCCGCTGAACGCATCGGGCAGCATCCGCGGCCGCGCCGTGGCCGCGCACGAGCAGCGCGATTATTTCTATGACGTGGCCGACAGCCGCACCGACGTGCTGTACGGCGTGCTGGAATTCGACCTGGCCCCGGGCAGCAAGCTGACGACGGGCGCCAGCTACGAGAAACTGCATTCGACGCCGTTCTTTTCCGGCATGGCCCGCTACCGCGATGGCAGCGACCCGAAACTGCCGCGCGAAACCTTCCTCGGCGCCGACTGGAACCGCTGGAATAGCAAGCAGACGGCCGTCTTCGCCGAATTCGAGCACCGCTTCGACGCCGACTGGTCGCTCAAGGCCAGCGCCAACTACACGCGCGAGCGGCATGACGTGAAATACATGTTCAGCCAGGGCGCGATCAATCCCGCCACCATGGCCGGCATGATGATGTATGGCGGCGTGTTCGACTACGGCAGCACCAACAAGGGACTCGACCTGTCGCTCGACGGCAAATTCAACGCTTTCGGCCGCCGCCACGGCTTCAGCGCCGGCATCAACACGAACCGCCTGGAAAGCGACAGCGATTTCAGCCTGGCCTTGCTGCAGCAGCCGAACAACCCGCTGCGGCCCAATCACGGCGTGGCCGAACCGAGCGACGCCTGGTTCCGCGAGAACAGCTACCGCGGCGATCCCAGCTTGACGAAAATGACGCAGACGGGCGCCTATGGCGTGGCCCGCTTCAGCGTCAGCGATCCGCTCACCGTGGTGGCCGGCGCGCGCGTATCGAATTACAAATGGAGCAGCGTGTACCGCGACACGGGCGAGGTATACATCGACCCGTACCGCGAAAACGGCGTCGTCACGCCGTATGGCGGCGTGATCTACGCGTTCGACAAGCGCTGGTCCGGCTACGCCAGCGTGTCCGACATCTTCCAGCCGCAAAACCAGCGCACGGCCGAAGGCGCCCTGCTCGACCCGCTCAAGGGGCGCAACCTGGAAGTGGGCGTCAAGGGTGAACTGTTCGACGGCAAGGTGAACACCTCGCTGGCGCTGTTCCGCATCGAGCAGCGCAACCGCGCGGAGCTGGACCTGGTCAACACCTGCTCCAGCGGCACCGAATGCTATTTCTCGGCGGGCAAGGTGCGCAGCGAAGGCCTCGACGCGGAAATCAGCGGCGAAGTGGCGCCGGGCTGGCAGCTGTTCGCCGGCTACACCCTGAATAACTTCAAGTACCTGGAACAGACGTCGAATGCGGGCGTGATGTTCGCCAGCACCTACTCGCCGCGCCACATGCTGCGCGCGTGGAGCGACTACCGCCTGCCCGGCGCCTTGCAGAAGTGGAGCGTGGGCGGCGGCGTGAACTTCCAGACGGAGAGCTCGCGCGTGACGCAGAACGTCACGGTGGCGCAAGGCGCGTATGCCTTGTTCAGCGCGCGCGGCGCCTACCAGATCGACCGCAACTGGACGGCGTCGCTGTCCGTGACGAACTTGCTCGACAAGCGCTACTACCAGACGGTGGGCGCGCCTGCATGGGGCAATTTCTATGGCGAGCCGCGCAAGGCGCAACTGACCTTGCGCGCGCGGTTCTAGACGAAACGCTTATGCCGGAGGACGCAATGGCGCCTTCGGCAACGGAATGAATTCCGTCTCGCCCGGCACTTGTCCCATGCGCTGGGCGGTCCAGTCGTCGGCCGCCTGCGACAATCGCTCCTTGCTCGACGAGACGAAATTCCAGAACAGGAAGCGGTGGCCGTCCAGCGGTTCGCCGCCGATGACGACAAACTGCACCGGACCGCCGCCTGCCGTTACGACAGGCACCGTGCCCGCTTGCACGGCGCCCGCTTCCAGCAAGGCCATGGTGTGCGGCACGAGCGCCACGCCATCGACCAGCACGTCCCCGCTGACCGGATAAATCGCCGCCTCCGGCGGCAAGCCTTCCAGGCGCAACTCGCGCCCCGCCTGCAGCGCCACGTCCAGGTACACCGTTTGCATATAGGTGCGCACGGGCGAGGTCTGGCCAAAGGCCGTGCCGATCAACACCTTCACCACGGCGCCATCGAGCGGCACGATGGGAATGTCGGCTTGCGGCGTGTGCATGAAACTCGGTTCGTCCTCTTCGTGCGCCTTGGGCAGCGCGGCCCACAGCTGCAAGCCGTGCGTGCGGTGCGGCTGGCCGGCCAGGTCGTGCGGCGTGCGTTCCGAATGCACGATGCCGCGCCCGGCCGTCATCCAGTTGATGGCGCCCGGTTCGATGCGCTGGTACGAGCCGATGCTGTCGCGGTGGTCGATCGCGCCTTCGAACAGATAGGTGACGGTGGCCAGGCCGATATGCGGATGGGGGCGCACGTCGTGATTGGCGTCGGGGGCCACGTCGATGGGGCCGAAATGGTCGAAGAAAATGAAAGGGCCGACGGCCTGCTTGGCCGCGGACGGCAACAGACGCCGCACGACGAAGCCGCCGCCCAGGTCCTTTTCGTGGCTTTTCAGGATGGCCGCGCTCATGCCAGCACCGTCGTGATTTCCGTGGTGACGGCCGTCATCAGCTTGTGGATCGGGCATTTGCCGGCCACGGCCAGCAATTCCTGGCGCTGCGCATCCGTCAGCTCGCCCGTCAGGTGCAGGGTGGCCGCCAGGCGGTACACGCCCTTGCGCTCTTCGCTGGCATCGCGCTCGGTCGACACTTCCACGTGCTCGAGCGGGATGCCCTTGTGCCGGGCGTACCAGACGACGGTGAGCGCCTTGCAGGCCGACAGGGCCGCGTCGTACAGGTCGTGCGGCGAAGGGCCGGCGTCACCGCCACCCTCCTCCACCGAGGCGTCGGCGGAAATGATGTGATCGCGCACGTGCACGATGTGGCGCATGGCTTGCGACTGGTCGCGGATGGCTTTGATGGTCATGGCGTTCCTTGGTGCGTTTGGAAAGCCACAATTTACACCGTTTGGCCGCTTGGCGCAGCCCGCTGCCCTGCTACCTGGTCATTTGATACGGAACACGGCATCGACCGTCTGCCCCATCTTGAGGACGGTGACCATCAGCATGTCGTCGGGATTTTGCCGCTGGCGGCTGTTGGCGCGCTGGTAGCGGTCGGACGGCACCAGGCCCACCGCATTGCCCAGGTTTTTCAGCTGGTCCGACGAGATGCCGGCCACGGCGCCCACGCGCTTGCCGAAGCCGCGCGCCATGGCGTCGGCCTTGCGCTGCGCATCCTTGACGGCTTCGCCCATCAGTTCCTCTTCCAGGCGGATGCGCTGCGTGGCGCCGAAGGTGACGGCAAACGCATCGAGGTTGGGCATGGCCAGCAGCGGGCCCATGACGGCGGGCCATTTCGACAAATCGGCCACGTTGATATGCACGCTCGCCTTGATCTGGTACTGCGGATTGGCCGGGTCCTGTTCCGCGCCCTTGCGGATTTCCTTGCGCACGTCGCGCACCTCGATGCCGGCGGCCGCTTCCGGCAAACCCTGCTCCACCAGCAGCGCCCTGATTTCCGTGATGCGCGTCTTCACCAGCGCCGTGGCCATGTCCGGCGCCGGGTCGAAGGCACTGACGTCGAAGTCGATCTCGCCCAGGTCCGGCGTGACGAAGCTGTAGGCCGTGCCCGTCGCGTGGATGAAGGGGTAGGAAGGCAAATCGCCGGCCAGGGCGGAGATGGGCAGGCAGGCGAACACGATGGACAGCAGGCGGCGTTTGAACACGGACACTCCAGCACGGTTAAGGTGCATGAAGTATCCGTCAAGATGAGCAATATAACAATGGATTAGTCGAGCGTGCGCGCCACGCGGAAGCCCACGATATCGTTCGACAGCACGGTGGAAAAGCCGTTGCGCAGGGCAGAACGCAAATAGCGCGGGTGGTACAGCCACGAACCGCCGCGCAGGATGCGCCGGCTGCTGTCGCTGCCCTCTTCCCACGCGCTGCCATCGACTGGCGCGCCTTCATAATTGTCGTGCACGACGTCCTGCACCCATTCCCACACATTGCCATGCATGTCGAACAGGCCCCAGGAATTCGGCGCGAAAGTGCCCAGCGGCGTCGTGCCGCCCCGGTACACGCCGCGCGGGCCGCCGTTGTAGACATACAGGCCGTCGTAGTTGGCTTGCTCGGTGCTGATCGTGTCGCCCACGTTGAAGGCCGTGCGCGTGCCGGCGCGGCATGCGTATTCCCATTCCGCTTCGCTGGGCAGGCGGTAGTGGCGGCCCGTGCGCTCGCTCATCCACGCCAGGTACAGCTGCGCGTCATTCCAGCTCACGCCCACCACCGGGTGCTGGTCGTTCTGCACGAAGCCGGGATTGTCCCAATCCGTTTCCGATCCGCCCGCCCAGCCGGTCGCCTTGACGAAGGCGCGCCATTCGCCCACGCTGACGGGGTGCCGCGCCAGCGCGAACGGGCGCTCGATGCCGACCCAGTGCTGCGGCATTTCGCGCTCAAGCCACGTCTGCTGCGAGCCGGCCTGGATGGCGGCCTTGTGTTCCGTCTCGTGCGCGCCCATCTGGAAGCGGCCGCTGGGAATCAGTACCAGTTCCGGCCCCTGTCCCGAACCGTCGAGGAAATCGTCGCGCAAGACGCCTTCCGCATTGGGCACCGGTTCCACGTGCTCGGCTTCCGGCGCCGGCGCGGATGGCGGCGCAGGGACAGCTGCTGCCGCGGCACGGCTGGCCTGTTCCTTGCGCGCGCGTTCCTGCTCGGCGCGATAGGCCGCCTCCGCCTTGGCGACGATGGCCTTGCGCTGCAATTCCTGGTGCTCCTGCAAGGCGGTGGCCGCATCGGCTTCGCGGCGCGCGCGCAACTGGCCGCGCAGCGCTTCCTTGCGCAGCTTGCGCGCCTCTTCCGCTTCGAAATGGCGCTGCGCCTCCTGCTCGCGGCGCAGCTTGTCCTGCCGCTGCTTTTCCAGCGCGGCGGCCTGGATCTCGGCCTTGCGGCGCTGGTCCAGTTCTTCCTGGCGCACGCGCGCCTCCTTGAGCGCTGCCTCGCGGGCCTGTTCGGCGGCCAGCGCCGCTTCCCGTTGTTGCTGCGCCGCGCGCACCTGCTGCTGGCGCGCCTGTTCCGCCAGTTCTTCGGCCGACGGTCCGGCAGCGCGCTCCAGGTTTTCCAGCAAGGCTTGCACGGATTGGGGCCGCAATTCCGGCGTCAGCGAAAAACCGTTCTGCAGCACTTGCCACTGCTGCGCGTTGAGCGCTTGCGGCGCGGACGGCAAATGGCTGGCGCTGCGCGTGTCATCGAACGGCATGCGCCCTTCGAGCATCTGATAGATCATCACGGCCACGGCATACACGTCCAGGCGCGGGCTGGGCTGGCGCTGGTTGGCGCCGGCCTCGGGCGCCCGGTAGCCGTGCGTGCCCGCATTCGGCATGTCCACCGCCAGGCTGCTGTCCGCATTGCGCACGCGCGATGCGATGCCGTAGTCGAGCAGCTTGACGTCGCCCTTCGCCGTCAGGAAGACATTGCCCGGCTTGATGTCGCGGTGCACGAGCTTGTGCTTTTCCCACGCATACGACAGGGCGTCGGCCACCGGCTGCAGCAATTCCTGCACGGTGGACAGGGGCAGCGCGCCCTCGCGCGCCAGATAGTGCTCGAGGTCTTCGCCATCGAGGCATTCCATGATGATGAAATAGCTGGCCGTGGCCGGGTCCTGCGCCCACTCGTAGACGCGGACGATGTTTTCATGCGCGAGTTTGCGCGCCTGGGTCGCTTCCTCGATCAGCAGCTTGGCGTGTGTGGCGCTTTGCGTCAGCTGCGGCGGCAAGATCTTCAGCGCCACCATTTCGCTGCTGCCCAGCTCTGCGTGCGTGGCCAGGTCGGTCGCTTGCCACACCTGTCCCATGCCGCCCGTGCCGATCAGCCGCTCGAGCCGGTAGCGGCGGTTTTGCGGGCCGATTTCCTGGCCCGTCATGAAGCCCAGCTCCGTGCCCTGGCGTACGGGCAGCGGCGCCGACACAGGCGCGGCGCCGGGCGGCGCGTATTCGGCGTCGAGGATGGCGTTCTTGCGGCGTTCAAATTCCTGCTCGCTGAGCAGCCCGTCGTCGTGGAGGGCGCGCAGTTCCCGCAGTTTGTCTCGTGCTTTTTGCATCATCTGAGGTGAAACGCTTCCATCAAGGCTGCAAGGCGACGCCGCAGACGGCGCAGAATTTATCTTCCGGATGGCCCGCGCGCTGCGCGTGGCCGTTCTTGCAGCGGACCGGCGCTGCTGCTGCGGCGGCGCCCGGCTGCAGCGCCTGCGCCACGGCCACGCCCAGCTGCGCCTGCGCCGACAGGCCATGCGCGTGCGCCGCGTTCTGCAGGTTGATCAGGTCGAGCTGCTGGCGCCGTTCGCGTTCCGCCTGGCCTTCCAGATAGCTGCGCTCCTGCGCCACGCTGTCCTGCGCCATGCGCATGGCGTCCAGCGGCGCGACGCTGTTCTCGGCCGCCGCCAGCGCCGCCAGCGCGTGGATCTGCTCGGCGCTCATGCCCGCTTGCAGCTGCGTTTTCAGCACTTGCGCCAGCACGGCCGCGTTCTGCCCGGCGGCCATGGCCACCTTGCCCGTGTCGCTCAGCGAACCGATTTTCTCGATGCGGTCGATGTCGATGCGCGCCAGTTCGGCCGCATGCGCCTGTTGCGCCAGCAGGGCTTCATATTCGCCTTTCCAGCGCGCGTAATCGCTTTCGCGCTGCTGCGCCATGGCCAGCAAGTCGCGCTGCCATTGTGCTTCCTGTTCCAGCTGGCGCAGCTGCTGGCGCTGTTCCTCGATGGCCAGCGCGTCGAGCTGCGCCAGCTGCGTTTGCTGCTGCAACTGGCGCGCGTGCACGCCGTCGGCCTCGATGGTGCGCAGCAGCTTTTCCTGCTGCGCGATGGCGTCTTCGCGCGCGCCGCCGCGCCGCAGCGCCGCCACTTTTTCCGCGATTTCCGCCGCCTGCACCTGGGCCGCTTCATCCTTGTGCGCTTCGGCGCGCAGCAATTCGCGCTGGCGCGCCAGCTGCATCTGGTCTTCCCACTCCTGCACCCGCTCCGCTTCGCGCTTGCGCGCCGCATTCGCCAGCATCAGCCCCTGCCACGCGGCCTGGTGCTGCTCCGCCTCCAGCTGCGCCTCGCGCTGGGCCGCATCCGCTTCCGCCTGGCGCAGGCGCGCCAGCTGCGTGCGGCGGCCCGTCTCATCGTCGATCAGCAGCGCGCTTTCCACTTGCTGCGCGATCGACTGCAAATGGACTTGATGCGTAAAGCGCTGCTGCGCCAGCTGGATCTGCTCGCGCCCGTGCAGCTGCGACAGTTCCAACTCGCTGCGCATCTTGATGGCGGCCAGCGCCCGCACGTGTTCCCAGTTGGCCGCTTCATCGGCCCGCTGCGCACCCTTCTGCGCCAGTTCCTGTTCCAGCTCGCCCAGCGCCAGCGCGGCGCCATGGTCGAGCGCCTGGCGCCGCGATTTCGCTTCCAGGATGCGGCCATACAGGTCGATCTGGCGCCCGCGCAACGCTTGCAGGCGCTCCGCTTCCTGATGGTTCAGCTCCGCCTTTTCCACCGCCGCATCCTGCCGCAGTTCGGCGCGGCGGTGCGTATGGCGCGCCGCCAGTTCCTCGCGGCGGATGCGCTGCCACTCTTCCTCGTCATACAACTGGTCGAGCTGTTTCATGCGCTCCAGGCTATGCTGCTCCAGTTCCTGCGCCGGCACGCCGCCCAGCCACAAGGTGCCGATGGCCGCATCGCCGCCGCCCTCGCGCTTGTCGTGCCGCAGGCTCAGCGTTTCCACGCGCGCCACGGCCAGGCCGCTGGGCGCCAGGCGCTGCGTCAGCGCCGATTGCAGGCGCTCGTTCAATTCGGGCCGCAAGTCGGCGTTCGCGTCCATCTCGCGCAGCGCGCGGCTACCGATGAATTCCAGCGCGATCTGGCGCACGGACGGCAGCAGCAAGGCGTGCAAATGGGCGCGCGTGACGGCGCCCGGTGCGCGCATGAACTGGCGCGCGAAAGCATCGGGCTGGCCCAGCGCGATGTCGACACGCAAGGACGCGGCGACGTTCAGCAGTTCCGTGCTGGCCAGGGCCGGCAAGTCGAATTCCAGGCTGACGGCGTCGGCGCGCGCGATCAGCACTTCTGCCGGGCGCGCCGGCAGCAGCGCGGGCAGGCGCGCAAAGAAGGCGGCGCTGTCGTAATCGCCAGCCGGTATCAAGGTGAAAGCGTCCGATTGCACGATCCAGGCGCGCGACTCGGCCGGCACCTGCAGGCGGCGCGCGGCGCTGCCGAACAGCGAGGACAGTTCGCGCACGCCAAAGAACAGGGCCAGTTGCCCATCAGCAAGATGCCATTGATTGGCATGCAGCACCGCGTCGCTGTCGGGGGCGCCCAGCGACAAGCCGCATTGCGCGCAATAGCCGGCGGCGGCGCCGTTCTTGTGCTCGCAGCGCGGGCAACGGGCGCCGCCAAAACCAAACAATTGGAACATGTGTGACTCCTGATGAGAATAATGGTGTGCGCAACACGGCTGCCATGCCGATTCTAGCAGGATAGCCGGGCCTCACTTGCCGCGCACGGCATGGGCACAGCATGGGCACGGCCGTGCGCAGCATCAGATAATGCCATAGGGCAATTGCATTCATATGCGCGGATACAGGGCTAATTAGGCCTCAATTCAAGCCGTCGCCTGCCCGCGCCGCGCGCAGGCATTTCAGCGCCGTTTTTTTGCAGGCCATCCCGCCAAAACCACGGCTGGTCGCATGCGCATGGCGCGCCGGCCCGCGCATGGCTACAGTGCATGCATACCCACCCGCCACCCGAAAGGAACGATCATGAAAACCCTGAAAAACATGGAAGCCATCTTTACCGTCGCCGTCGCCATCGCCTGCGGCGCCAGCTATGCCAGCTTCAACCAGCCACAGGCCGCACAAACCGCCGCTGCTGCGCAAGCGAACGCCATCCCCGTCGTGGTGGTCAGCGCCAAGCGCCTGACGGAACAGGAAAAGAAAATCTCGCTGATCGAAGAACGGCAAGCCTTGCTGGGCAACGCCACCGCCAGCACCCTGTGAGCCAACTATGCTGACACCACGCCGCCTGGCGCCAGTTTGAATACCGCCGCGCCAGGCCGCCATTTGTATCTGCCACGGATACACGGACACCCAGCATTGTGTCAATTGTAATAAGTTGAATCAAAGGCGATCTGCCCGCCTGCAAGCGCCTATAGTCCATTTCAAGCAATCACCGAAATGGAGCACATCATGAAACCCATCACACTCTACGCAGCAGCCATGCTTGCCATCAGCACCGCGGCCTTCCTGCCTGCGCAAGCGATGGCACAAAATCAGCTCGGCGTCAGCATTGTCATCGGTGACGCCCCGCCTCCGCCACGGTTTGAAAGCGCGCCAGCGCCGCGCGCCGGCTATGTCTGGGCGCCAGGCTACTGGAACTGGGATGGCCAGCGCCACGTCTGGACCGGCGGCGAATGGCTGCGCGAACGGGGCGGCAACCAGTACCGCCGCGCCGCCTGGATACAGGAGAACAACCGCTGGCGCCTGGACCGTGGCGGCTGGGTCGCCGCGCAAGTGCAGCCCGTGCGCTATGACGATATCCGCATCGCACCGCCGCCACCGCGCCGCGAAGCCATCCCGCGCGCGCGCCACGGCTACGTCTGGGCGCCCGGCCACTGGGAATGGCGCGGCCAGCGCTACGCCTGGACGCCAGGTGTATGGATCGCCGAACGCCGCGGCTACGTGTATGCGCCGCCCGCCTGGAACCAGCGCGACGGCCGCTGGCAGATGGAGCAAGGCCGCTGGTCGCGCGGTCCGAACGGCGACCGCGACCGCGATGGCATCCCCAACCGCTATGACCGCGACAATGGCAACCGCCACGACCGCGATGGCGACGGGGTCCCAAACCGCGACGACCGCCGCCCCGATAATCCGCATCGCAACTAGTAACACCTGATATAACCTGCTGCGCGTCGCGCTTTGCGGCCTGCGATGCTCACCGTGCTTTAGCACGGTTGCGCTTCTCGGCCACAAATCACCGCCGCTCGCGACGGTTCTATCAAGCGTTACTGCGAAAGTTACCTACCAAGGCCACCCATCGCGGTGGCCTTGTCATTTTCCCGACACATCCGTGTATTAACATCGCGCGACGATCAATCACACTGCACGAGAAAGATTCACGATGGCGATGGAAACTGCCGGTTTTACCTACGGCTCGGACACCTCGGGCCTGGTCTGGGGCTTCTTGTTTGGCCGCGACGGGCAGCCACTGGCGCTCGACTCGACGGCGGCACTGGCCTGGCTGGCCGATGGCGCGGCGCGCCCGGCGCAGGAATTCGTCTGGCTGCATTTCAATTTGTCGCATGCGGCCAGCGAAAAATGGCTGATGACGCATACGCAGCTGGCCGACGAATTCTATGAAACCCTGCACCAGGGTTCCCGTTCCACGCGCATCGAACAGGCGGAAAACACCCTGATCGCCGTGGTCAACGATGTGGTGCACAACTTCTCGTTCGAGGCGTCCGACATTTCCACCATGTGGGCCAGCGTGGCGCAAAACCTCGTCATCACGGCGCGCCGCGCACCGCTGCAGTCGATCGAGCGCCTGCGCCAGGCCGTCATCAAGAATCACGAGCCGATACGCTCGTCGGTGGAATTGCTGATCCATCTGCTGCGCGACCAGGCGGACGTACTGGTCAACATCGTACGCGACGCCGTGGCGCGGGTCGACGATATCGAGGATCACTTGCTGGCGGGGCGCCTGGTGCCGAAACGCGAAGACCTTGGCGCCATGCGGCGCGTGCTGGTGCGGCTGCAGCGCCTGCTGGCGCCGGAACCGGCCGCCCTGTTCCGCCTGCTGCAACGCCCGCCATCGTGGGTGTCGGAGCTCGACAGCCTGGAACTGCGCCAGTCGACGGAGGAGTTTTCGGTGGTGCTCAGCGATATGTCGTCCTTACAAGAACGCATCAAGCTGCTGCAGGAAGAGATCGCCGCCAGCGTCAACGAGGAAAACAGCCGCAGCCTGTTCGTGCTGACCATCGTCACCGTGCTGGCCTTGCCGATCAATATCATCGCCGGCATGCTGGGCATGAATGTGGGGGGTATTCCGCTGGCCCAGCATCCGCAGGGCTTCTGGATCATCGTCGCCATCATCGTCACGTTTACGGTCGTGGCGGGATGGCTGGTGGTGCGCGTGCAGCGAAACAGTTAAGTCCCGGCACGGCCTGGCAGGCGAACGGCAGGCGCCGTCCGCCGTCACTGCTTATCGGTGGTATTCGCCGGCCCGTTCAGGCTGGTAAACGATTTCCTCGATCTTGACTTTGACTACGCCGCCCGGCATGGGCCAGGCGATGCTGTCGCCCACGGACAGGCCCAGCAGCGCGCTGCCGACGGGCGCCAGTACGGAAATACGGTCGGCCTGGCCTTCCACGTCCTTCGGATACACGAGCGTCAGGCAGAATTCCTCCTTGTTTTCCACCGTGAAGCGCACGGTGGAATTCATCGTCACGACGGTCGGGGGAATTTCTTGCGGCTCGAGCACCTCGGCGCGGCCCAGCTCATCGAGCAAGGCGGCCTTGTCCGGCGATAAGTTATTACCCAAGGCATACAACAACGCTTCCAGTCGTTCCAGGTCTTGTGACGACAAAATAATTTTTGGTTTTTTTTCCAAGATATCCTCACTATTGATCATCAGGGCGACGTCCGGCTTTACTGGCGGCTGCTGACTTGGCCGCGGCAGACAAAACAAACAGCATCAGGACGTCCATCATCAGCGGATTATGGACGAACTCGCGGAGCAAGGCCATAGCGTTCGCGCATTCTTCATTAAAATTTATAAAAATCAATGACTTGCAATGGCTGATATAGTCAAAAAGTTTATCCGTGCCGCGATGGCCGGGTGCATTGAAGTTATTCTTGCTGGTATTTTGTTTACCATCAGCATTGTTTTAAGAGAAAAAAACGGCGGGCAAAAAAAGGTTTAAAATTCAGCATGAATTATTATTAGAAAGACACGTCCTCCTTTTCCGCCTGTCTTGTCGCCTTGCCTGCTGCCACCGGTGTGCCGCATGGATATAAATTGCCGCACGCCCTGTACTTTCACGCTGCAAAATGACAATATGTCGGCCTTAGCAACACTTGGCAACACGTTGAGAGTTCCGGCTCACTTCGGTTTTCATCAGACTGGAACGTAAAGTATGGCAGGGCGAGGCGCGATCACACGGGGCGGCGGCAAGCGGGGCCGGCAGGAAGAAGCGTCATGATGACGCCATTGATACTGCCGTCCGTGCAATTGCGCGGCGACCGGATAGCCCGGCTGAACTTGCTGGCCGCGGCGGCCATGCTGGCCACGGCCAGCCTGCTGTTGACCCTCTTTCAATTGTTTTCCCTTCAGGCATCCTTCCAGCGCAACCTGCACATCCAGGCAGACATGCTGGCACCCGCCGCCGCCCAGGCCATGCGCGAGGACAATCGTCTTGCAGCGCAACAACTGCTCGCTCCCCTCGCCGCCGCCCCGCATGTCCGGCAAGCCCTGCTCTACAGCCCCTATGGCACACCGTTTGCCCGCTACGCGCGCAGCGGCAACGACGCCGTGCCGGCGGCGCCGCGCAACGGCCTGCACCTCGATTACCTGGACGGCAGCGCCGCGATATTGAAGGCCCTGCCCGGCGGCGGCGCGCTCTACCTGCGCGCCAGCCTGGCGCCGCTGTATACGAGCCTGGCGCAATTTGCCGCCTTCACCGTGTTTGTCTGCCTGTGCGCGTTCGGCCTGACGTTCCTGATGGTGCGCCGCACGCGCACCGCCGCCCAGCATGCGGAAAACCATTTGCACTACCTGGCCCACGTGGACTCCGTCACGCAGCTGCCGAACCGCCATGAATTCAACGACGCCCTGGCCTACGCGCTGGCGCGCGCCGACCGCCAGGACAGCAGCGTGGGCCTGCTGCTGCTGGACCTGGACAACTTCAAGGTAGTCAACGATACGCTGGGCCACCATTGCGGCGACCAGCTGCTCAAGCTCGTCGCCGAGCGCCTGGTGGCCATCCTGCGCGGCACCGACATCATCTGCCGCATCGGCGGCGATGAATTCGTCGTCATCGTCGAACCGGCCGACGACGCCTCGGAAATGGCCAGCGTGGCGCGCAAGATCCTCGCCGTGCTGGCCGCGCCGTTCGACCTCGAAGGCCACCAGCTGTATGTCAGCGCCAGCATCGGCGTGAGCCTGTATCCGTTCGACGCGCAGGACGTGGCCACCCTGACGCGCAATGCCGATACGGCCATGTACCACGCCAAGCACCAGGGCAAGAACCGCTACGCCGTGTTCAAGGCCGAAATGGAAATGCGCGCCCAGCGCCGCCTGCGCATGGAAGCGAACCTGCGCCGCGCGCTGCAAAACGAGGAACTGTATCTGCATTACCAGCCGCAGATCGACTTGCGCAGCGGGCGCATCGTCGGCGTGGAAGCGCTGATACGCTGGAATTGCCGCGAGATGGGCCAGCTGAGCCCCGCCGAATTCATCCCCGTGGCCGAGGAAAGCGGCATCATCGTCGACCTGGGACGCTGGGTGCTGCAAAGCGCCTGCCGCCAGGCGGCCCTCTGGTGCAAGGCGGGCCTGCTCGATTCGCTCGAGCACGTGGCCGTCAACCTGTCGGCCTGCCAGGCGCGCGATCCGGGACTGATGGACGACATCCGCGCCATCCTGCACGAAACGCAGCTGCCGCATGGCTTGCTGGAGCTGGAAATCACGGAAGGGGTCTTGATGGACAATATCCACGCCAACGTGGAATTGATGCGGCGCCTGCAGGAGACGGGCATCCACCTGTCGATCGACGATTTCGGCACCGGCTATTCGTCGATGTCCTACCTGAAACGCCTGCCGATCGACCAATTGAAGATCGACCGCAGCTTCGTGCACGACCTGCCCGGCGAGGGCGAAGCCATCGTCACGGCCATCATCGCCATGGCGCACAGCCTGCATCTGAAAGTGGTGGCCGAAGGGGTAGAGACCTTGCGGCAGGTGGAGTTTTTGCGGACAGCGGGCTGCGACAACGTGCAGGGCTTCTTCTTCGCGCGCCCGATGACGGCGGCGCAGCTGACGGCATTGCTGCTGGAGCGGCGCGACTGGAGCACGCGCACGATCTTGCCGGCTTGAGTTACCGCCAACGATGGTTGTCGGATTACGGCCGTTGGCCTAATCCGACCTACGCCATGAACAGGTAGGTCGGCGTAGGTCGGGTTAGCGCAAAGCGCGTAACCCGACATCACCACGCTACATCAAGCCAATTTCGCCGAATGCTCGCGCGTCGCGTGGAATTTCAGCTTCGGCCAGCGCTCTTCCGTCAAGCGCAGGTTGACGCCCGACGTGGCCAGGTAGGCCATGTTGCCGGCCGCATCGTAGGCCACGTTGTGGCCCAGCGCGTTTTCGAAATCCTGCAGGATGCGCTTGTCGTCGCAGCTGACCCAGCGCGCGCTGCTGATGCTCGTGCCTTCGAACACGGCATCGACGCCATACTCGTTGAGCAGACGGCTGGCCACCACTTCGAACTGCAGCACGCCGACGGCGCCCAGTACCAGTTCGCCGCCCTGCACCGGTTTGAAGACTTGCACCGCGCCCTCTTCGCCCAGCTGCTGCAAGCCCTTGTGCAGCTGCTTGATCTTCAGCGGATTACGGATGCGCACGGAGCGGAAGAAGTCCGGCGCGAAATACGGGATGCCCGTAAAGGTCAGCATCTCGCCTTCGGAAAAACTATCGCCGATCTGCATGTTGCCGTGGTTCGGCAAGCCGATGATGTCGCCCGCGTACGCCTCTTCCACCTGTTCGCGCGAGGAAGCCATGAAGGTCACCACGTTCGACACCTTGATCTCGCGCCCCAGGCGCAAATGCTTGACCTTCATGCCGCGCTCGAAACGTCCCGAGCACACGCGCAAGAAGGCGATGCGGTCGCGGTGGGCCGGGTCCATGTTCGCCTGGATCTTGAAGACGAAACCGGTAAATGGCTGCTCGGACGGGGCCACCGAACGCACGGTCGCATCGCGCTCGCGCGGCGCCGGCGCCCAGTCGACCAGCGCGGACAGGATCTCGCGCACGCCGAAGTTGTTGATGGCCGAACCGAAGAACACGGGCGTCTGCACGCCAGAGAGGAATTCCTCCAGGTTGAACGGGTTCGATGCGCCATGGACCAGTTCCACTTCCATGCGCAACTGGTCCATCTCGAGCGGGAACATCTCCTGCAGGCGCGGGTTGTCGATGCCCTTGATGATTTCGAAGGCGCCGTCGGCCTTTTCTTCGCCGGCCTTGAACAGCATGATCTCGTCGTTCAGCAGGTGGTACACGCCGCGGAAGTTCTTGCCCATGCCGATAGGCCAGGTGACGGGCGCGCACTGGATCTTCAGCACGGATTCGAGTTCGTCGAGCAGGTCCAGCGGATCGCGCGTCTCGCGGTCCATCTTGTTCATGAAGGTGACGATCGGCGTATTGCGCATGCGGCACACAGCCAGCAGCTTGATCGTCTGCGCTTCCACGCCCTTGGCCGCATCGATCACCATCAGCGCCGAGTCGACCGCCGTCAGCACGCGGTAGGTATCTTCCGAGAAGTCCTGGTGGCCGGGGGTGTCGAGCAGGTTGACGACGTGGTCGCGGAATTCGAACTGCATCACCGAGGACGCGACGGAAATGCCGCGCTGCTTTTCGATCTCCATCCAGTCCGACGTCGCGTGGCGGCCCGATTTACGCGCCTTGACGGTACCGGCCATCTGGATCGCGCCCGAGAACAGCAGCAGTTTTTCCGTCAGCGTGGTCTTACCCGCATCGGGGTGGGAAATGATGCCGAAGGTACGGCGGCGCTGCACTTCGCGCGCGATCACGGCCGGCGCCTTGCTGCTCGCTGGCGCTGCTGCGCTGTCCGCGTTGTCGCTGGAATCGGGGGTGTTGATGTCGTTCTCGTTGGCCATATTGGTGACCATAATATGGCCCTCGCAAAAAACCCTCGATTTTACAGAAGGATCGGCCTTCCGTGTGAACTGCTTCACTCTGGCGAACGGCAAAAATGACCGCATCAGGGCGCACTTCATCAAGGGGTCACAATCCGCAGGCAACATTGCACTGCAGAAATGTTGTCACCCTACCCTGGAAACCCGATGAAAATCTTCCTCACCCCCGCCATCCGACTCATGCAGCGCTTGCGCCTGCTGCCCAAATTCATGCTTGTCTGCCTGGTCTTCCTGCTGCCGTTGGCGCTGGCGACCACCCTGCTGATCTCGGAGCTGGGCAAATCGCTGGCCCAGGCGCAGGATGCGCAGCGGGGCGTGGCCTATGTGCGCCAGCTGCAGGAAGGCACACGCCTGCTGCAGCAGCGGCGCGGCCTCGAACATTTGCGCCTGAGCGGCAAGGCGGGCATGGACAACACGGCCCTGAACACACGCATCACGGCCGCGCTGGCGGCCCTGGCACGCCTGCCTGCCGGCGCCGGGCTGCCGCAGGCGGCCGAGCTGACGAAACAGTGGCAAGCCCTGCTGGGCCGCCAGGCCGGTCTCGCGGCGCGCGACAGCTACGCGGCGCATACGGCGCTGCTGCGCCAGGCGGCAAAACTGGGCCAGCTGGTGGCCGACCGTTCGCACCTGAGCCTGGACCCGGACGCGGGCGCCAACCACCTGAGCGCCGTCTTCACCGCCACCCTGCCCGACCTGGCCGAAAGCCTGTCCGACATCGCCGGGCGCGGCGCCGCCTACATCGACACGGGCCTGTTCGAGGCGAATGAAGATCAGCTCGTCAACGCCAACGCGCTGATCGCACGCCACGAACTGGAGCGCCTGCCGGCCCGCTTCGACGAAATCCTCACCAGCCGGCCGGAACTGCGCGCCAGCGTGCAGCCGGCCCTGAAAGCCGTGCCAGCCGCGCTGGCCTTCCTCGAACGCACGAAAAACGAAGTGACGAATTCCTACGACCAGACGTCGGGCGCGCAATTCCATGCGGCCGGCATGCAGGCGATCGACGCCCTGCAGGCGCTCTCCGGCACTTCCGCCGGCGCCCTGGACGATTTGCTGGCGCAACGCATCGCCCGCGACGAGGCGCGACGCGCCCTGATCCTGGCTGCCATGCTGCTGGTGCTGCTGGCCGCCGCCTACCTGTGCGCGGGCTTTTATGCCGCGTTCGCGCGCGACGTGACGCAATTGCGCGTGGCCGTCGGCGCGGCGGCGGCGGGCGACCTGTCGCAGCGCATCACCTCGCAGGCGCACGACGAGATCGGCGACCTGGTGCGCGACTTCGGCGCCATGACGCACGGCCTGGCCACCCTGGTGCAAGAAATCCGCGGCGGTGCGGCCGTCATCGCGGCGGCCGGCGCCGATATCGCCCAGGGCAACGCCGCCCTGTCCGGCCACACGGCCACGCAGGCCGATGCGCTGGGCGCCACCGTGGACTCGATGCGCGAGCTGACGGCCACTGTGGGCCGCAACGAGGCGCACGTAGGACAGGGGCGCACCTTGGTGGCGACGGCGGCCGACGTGGCCCTGCGTGGCGGCCAGACCGTGGGCGCCGTGGTCGACACCATGGCCTCGATCAAGGCCAGCTCGCACAAGATCGTCGACATCATCGGCGTCATCAACGGCATCGCCTTCCAGACGAATATCCTGGCCCTGAACGCGGCCGTGGAAGCGGCTAGAGCCGGCGAGCAGGGACGCGGCTTTGCCGTCGTCGCCTCCGAAGTGCGCAGCCTGGCGCAGCGCTCGAACGAGGCGGCGCTGGAAATCAAGCGCCTGATCGGCGATTCCGTCGCCACCGTGGATGCGGGCGGCGACCTCGTCAATGCGGCCGGCGACACCATGCGGCAAGTGGTCGATGCGGTGCAGCAGGTGGCCGTGGTCATCGGACGCATCAGCAGCGCCGGCGCCGAGCAGAATGGCGAGATCGCCCGCATCAACCAGGCGCTGGCGCAAATCGACGACATGACGCGCCAGAACGCGGGCCTGGTCGACGAGGCGCGCGCCGGTTCGCAGCGCCTGCACCAGGAAGGCGAAGCGCTGACGCAGGCCGTCAGCCGCTTCCGCCTGGGCGAGCACGAGGCGCCAAACCCGCGCCAGGCGCCGGCCGCAGCCGTGCGCGACGGCTTGCCCAGCGTGCGTCCGGCCGGCCTGTGGAGCGCCAATAAACCGCGCGTCATATCACAAAATCGCGCAGAACGGCGCAAGGCTAGCTAGTCAAAAGTGTGAACGTAGGACAAGGACTACAATTCCACCTCAAATGAGACTACAAAGTGGCGACTGCTAATCTTATGTTCGCCACTTACATAAGCTTTTAAAGTAGCTACATCGCGATCTGCACCGCGCGGTCGAACAAAACGCCGTTATCACATGAGCACGGTAGCTTCTTTGACCAGCAACGCGGCAGTCGCACTCCGATGTAAAAAGCCTGTGAGGAATACTATGAACCAAACTCAACTTAGCACCCCGGTCCAGAAGAACCAGTTGCTGCCGCGCGCCATGCCGGCGGCCGGACGGGAAATCAAGCTTGCGTCGCGGGTTAGCCTCAGCAGTGCCCAACAGAATGAATTGCTGGCCGCCCTGCCGCGCGCCGCGCTCGAATCGCTGTTCGAAGATCTGGAACTGGTGGAACTGCCGTTCGGCAAGGAATTGTATGCCTACGGCAACAACCTGGAATACAGCTACTTCCCCACCACCGCCATCATTTCGCTGCTGTATGTGATGGAAGATGGCGCCACGACGGAAATCGCCGTCGTCGGCCATGAAGGCGTGGCCGGTGCCTCGCTGCTGGCAGGCGAGCGCGCCATGTGCACGGCTGTCGTGCAAAGCGCCGGTTACGGCTACCGCCTGAAAACGCAAAGCCTGCGCGACGCGTTCAATCAAGGCGGCGCCCTGCCCCAGTTGCTGATGCGCTACACCAACGCCCTGTTTGCGCAAATGGCGCAGAACGCCGTCGGCGGCCGCCACAGCTCGATCGAACAAAAGCTGTGCCGCTGGCTGCTGGACCGCCTGGACCGTTCGCCATCGAATGAATTGAAAGTCACGCAAGAGCTGATCTCGATCATGCTGGGCGTGCGCCGCGAAAGCATCACGGCCGCTGCCGGCAAGCTGCAGGAAGAAGGCTTGATCCACTATCGCCGCGGCAATATCACGGTGCTGGACCGCGCCGGCCTGGAATGCTATGCGGGTGAGTGCTACAAAGTGGCCAAGACGGAATACGACCGCTTGCTGCGCGACGTATCACGCTGCTGATGCGCTGCTGATCATGCAAGATAAATAAAAAATGGCCGGGCTGCATGCCCGGCCATTTTTTTATCTCAAAGAAAATTACGCTTCGATATCCGCGTCGATGTCTTCCGGCTCCGGCGTCAGCGGCAGCGGAATCACGGCTTCCACGCATGTCCCCTTGCCATCCGGTCCCTGGCGCACGGTGAGAGTACCTCCCAGCAGCAAAGCCCGTTCGCGCATACCGAGCAAGCCGTGCGACATCGGTTTTTGCAGCGCAGCTTCCGTGATGCCGATGCCGTCGTCGATCACGCGCAGCACCAGGCCGTGTTCATTGCGTTTCAAGGTCACGCTGACCATGCCGGCACGCGCATATTTCATGATATTCGTCAGCGATTCTTGCACGATACGGAACAGGGCAATCGTCAGGGTAGCCTCGCGGTTGTCGATATTGATGGCCACGTCCGTTTCGCAACGAACCGAGCTCATGCGCGCAAAATCCTCGCAATAGCTTTCGATGGCGGCGCACAGGCCCAGGTTGTCCAACAGACTCGGGCGTAAATCCTCGACGATGCGGCGCTTGAGTTCCACCGTTTCCAGCAAGGTCGCCTTGGCACGGCGCAATTGCGTCGCCAGTTCCGGCTGCGTGTGCGCCAGTTGCTGCGTGACGGCGCCCAAGTCCATGCTGATCGACGTCAAGTTGGCGCCCAGCTCATCGTGCAGCTCACGCGCCAGCCGCGCTTTTTCCACTTCATTGACGCTGATCAAATGACGCGACAGCACGGATAACTGCTCGGTACGCTTGCTGACCGTCGATTCCAGGGTGTCGTTAGCATTTTGCAATGCATACTCGACGGCCGCGCGGTTCTGGAAGCTGCGCCGCACCAGCTGGTAAAACATGATCAACACGAGAATGGCCAGGGCATTGATGCCGATGCCGAGCAGCACGGCTTTCTGATACTCATGATAAAAGGCGGCGCTGCCGGTCGACAGCGCTTCATTCTGCTCGCGCGTCATGATCACCACCTGCAGGCGGATCTCGTCCATCGTGGCGCGGTCATCGGTGACACGGGAAATGTTGACGATCTCGGCCAGCCCGCCCTGCTTGTAGACGTCGATTGACTGTTGCAACATCGACATCTTGCGCCGGATCAAGCTTTTCAGCTGACCCAGGTTTTTCAGCTGGGTGGGACTGCCCGCGAGCAAGGTTTGCAGCTCGTTGAATTCGTTTTCGATTTCGGTGGTGGCGGTCTTCGACGGCCCCAGATAGGTTTCGGAGCCGGAAATGAAATAGCCGCGCAAGCTGCTTTCCGCATCGAGCACGAGCACATTCAAATACTGCAGGCGGTCGGCCACACGGGCGCTCTGGCTGAGCAAGGCATTCGTGCCCTTCAGCGACTGCAGGTTGTGATAAAGACTGAAGCCATTAAGTACAAGCAACAAGGCGCACGTCACGCACAGAATCGTCTTGTACAGGGGCAGGCGGTGATTCGGGGCCGGTTCAGCGGTGAAATACATCCTGATGTGCATCCTTAGCAAGGTTCGGCGCGGGAGAGAGCGCCGGCGCCGGCCAATTATAGTCCTCGCCACAAACTGCTGCACTGCACAAGTCGTGCTGGCTAGCTGGCTGAGCGATCATGTTTCAATGATCGCACCGCAGCGCTAGTCAAGCAAATTGTTTTTCATTGCGTAATAGGTCAAGTCGCTGTTAGATTGCAAGCCCATTTTTTCCATGATGCGCGTACGGTAGGTACTGACCGTCTTGATGCTCAGCGATAAGGCCACGCCGATATCGGACACGGTGGCACCACGCGCCAGGCGCAGGAAGACCTGGAACTCGCGGTCCGACAATTCCGTATGCAGCGCGGCATTCGTGTCGCGGTCAAACGACTGCGCCAGCAATTCGCCCACGGTCGAGCTGACATAGCGGCGTCCCTGGAATACGGTGCGCACGGCCGTCATCAGCTCGTCGGCTTCGCATTCCTTGTTCAGATAGCCGTTCGCGCCCATCTTGAACAGGTTCAGCGCGTACTGCTGCGCGGGATAGCCGCTGAGTATCAGCACGGGCAATTCCGGCTGGCCCTGGCGGATCGTGCGCAAGGTATCGATGCCGCTTTGATCGGGCATGGCTATATCGAGCAGCAATACATCGCAAATTTCGCGGCGGGCGATATCGAGCGCTTCGCGCCCCGTACCGGCTTCCGCCACCACACTGAAATCGTCAGAAGACGAAAAAATCTGTTTGAATCCAGCTCGTACTATTTGGTGATCATCACAAATGGCAACGCGTATCATTGTTTCCCCTTAAATTTTCCTGGCCTGGGAAAGACTACCGGAACCTGAACGCTGCTCCGGTTCAGCGTCACTAACAAAAACGCAACATTAACATTATATTCAAAATATGGCGCGCCGTACGGTAGCGTCAACGCCAAGGCGGAGCATCCATGCAGTATAGTCAACTTGGCCAACCGCTAACGGACAACCCCACCTATATTGGTACAAATCTTATTTTAGCAAGTTTAAAATCGCCATTAATTCATTGCGTATCCACACGCGGTCCAGCGGCGCTTCCTGCGGCACGGCAGGCATGGCCGGCAGCACTGGCAGCTCGTCGGCGATGCCATGCGAGGCGCCGCGGCTGTCGAGCTTGTTGCGCGCGCCGCTGATGGTAAAGCCCTGCTCGTACAGCAATTCGCGGATGCGGCGTATCAGCAGCACCTCATGGTGCTGATAATAACGGCGGTTGCCACGTCGCTTGACCGGTTTGAGCTGGGAAAACTCCTGCTCCCAGTAGCGCAGTACGTGCGGTTTGACGCCGCACAACTCGCTCACCTCGCCGATCGTGAAATAGCGTTTCGCCGGAATGGGCGGCAAGGCGATCAACTCGGTTTTACTGATGCGCTCGTTCATCGCCACTCACTCAGGCAGCACGTGCCAGCGGACTGGTCTCTTCGACCATGCTTTTCAGCTTCTGGCTCGCATGGAAGGTCACGACACGGCGCGCCGTGATGGGGATCTCTTCGCCCGTCTTCGGATTGCGGCCCGGCCGCTGCGGCTTGTCGCGCAACTGGAAATTGCCGAAACCGGACAACTTGACGGCCTCGCCACGCTCGAGCGCGTTGCGGATTTCGTCGAAAAAGGTCTCGACCATATCCTTCGCTTCGCGCTTGTTCAGGCCCACTTGCTCGAACAACAGTTCGGCCAGTTCCGCCTTGGTCAAGGTCGGTAAATCTTTTTCCGCTTCCTGGCGCACTTTGGCAACCAGCATGGCCCGATGCAAATCGGCGGCCAGTGCGGATTGCAGTACGGCGGAATCAACGTCGCTGTTATTAATTTTCCTGCCCTGCCTTTTCTGTGCGCCCGAGCTCGCCACATGGCAAGCTCGTCTACGATTGACGACGGAAAGACCGTCACGCAAGGCGACGGCCAGTCCGATAATTACGAACGCAGTTTCGCGTCGTGGCCCTGCTTGGCAGCATCGATCAGGACAGCCATCAGGCCATCGACGACATCGTCTTGCAGGGTGTTTTGAGTATCTTGCAAGCTAATCCGGAAAGCAAGGCTTTTTTCATCCGCTTCCAGACCTTTTCCACGATATTCATCAAATAAAACAATGGCTTGCACGATACGCGCTGCCGGGCTCGCCTTCGCTGCCGCGTGGAAGCTGTCGAGCAGATCCTGCACGGCCACCGATTGCTTGACGACCACGGCCAGGTCGCGGCTGGCGCCAGGGAATTTCGAGATTTCCTGGTATGCGGGCACGACTCTTTGCGTCAAGGCAGCGGCGTCGACTTCGAACAGCACGGGTGCCAGCGGCAAGTCATACTTTTGCATCCAGCGCGGGTGCAATTCGCCGATGAAACCGATGACCTTGCCATCGAGCTCCACGTTGGCCGAACGGCCCGGATGCAGTGCCGGATGCTCCGCCTTGGTGAAACGCAAGACCAGCGGCGCGAACAGCGCTTCCAGGTCCGCCTTCACGTCGAAGAAGTCGACCGTGCGTGCGGCCTGGCCCCACTGCTCGTCGGCAACCGCGCCGTAGGCCATGGCAGCCACGCGCTTCGGCTGGGCGTAGCCAGCCACCGACAACGGGCCGTTTTCCACGCTGTCGTCGCGCTGGTAGATGGCGCCCACTTCGAAGATGCGCACGCGGTTCGTCTTGCGGTTCAGGTTGTAGCGCACATTGGCGATCAGGCTGCCGATCAGCGAGGAGCGCATCACGCTCATCTGGCTGGCGATCGGGTTCTGCAATTTGATCGGATTCGTGTTGCCCGAGAAATCGCGCTCCCATGCCGTATCGACAAAGCTCATGTTAACCACTTCCTGGAAGCCCAGGTCGGCCAGTTCATGACGTACCGCAAACAAGGAGCGGGTATTTTCCGGTGCAATCTGCATCACGTTCGCGGCCACGGGCGGCAAGGTCGGGATGTTTTCAAAACCGTACACGCGCGCCACTTCCTCGATCAGGTCTTCCTCGATCTCGATGTCGAAACGGTAGCTGGGCGAGGTCACGGAAAACACGCCGTCCGCCAAGGTGTATGGCAGGGCCAGGCGCGTAAAGATATCGGCAATCAGCTCATCGTTGAGCGGCACGCCGATGACTTTTTGCGCGCGCGCCGTGCGCATCGATACGGGCTGGCGTTGCGGCAAGTTCACCACGTGGTCGTCGACGGGGCCGACGGTGGTCGCTGGCGTGCCGCAGATTTCCACGATCAGCGCCGTGATGCGCTCGATGTGCTCGACGGTGGTGGCGAAATCGACGCCGCGCTCGAAGCGGTGCGCCGCATCGGTCGAGAAATTCAAACGGCGCGCGCGGCCTTGAATGGCGTTCGGCCACCAGAATGCCGCTTCCAGATAAATGCTGTCCGTATCATCCGACACGGAACTGGCGTCGCCGCCCATGATGCCGGCCAAGGATTCGATTTCTTTATCGTCAGCAATGACGCCGATCCACTCGTCGACGGCGATGGTATTGCCGTTCAACAGCTTGACGGATTCGCCCGCCTTGCCCCAACGCACGTCGAGGCTGCCGTGGATCTTGGCCAGGTCAAACACGTGGCTGGGACGGCCCAGTTCCAGCATGACATAGTTCGAGATATCGACCAGGGCCGACAGCGGACGCTGGCCGCTGCGCTCGAGGCGCTGCCTCATCCAGTCCGGCGTGGCTGCCTTGGCATTCAAGCCGCGGATGACGCGGCCGGTGAAACGGCCGCACAGGTCCGGCGCGCTGACTTTCACGGGCAGGATTTCGTCGCTGGAAACAGGCACGGTGCGGAACTGCGGCGCATTCAGGGGCACGCCCGTGAGTGCCGACACTTCGCGCGCCACGCCCAGCACGGACAGGCAGTCCGCCTTGTTTGGCGTCAACTTGATGGTGAATTTCAAGTCGTTGAGCGCAAAGTAATCGCGGAAGTTCTGGCCGATCGGCGCGTCGTCCGGCAATTCCATCAAGCCGGCGTTTTCTTCCGACAATTTCAATTCGCGCGCGGAGCACAGCATGCCTTGCGACTCGACGCCGCGCAGCTGGCCCACCTTGATTTCAAACGGCTTGCCATCGGCGCCAGGCGGCAGCACGGCGCCGGCCATCGCGCAGACGACTTTCAAGCCCGGGCGCACGTTCGGCGCGCCGCAGACGATGTTGAGCATGGTGCCCGTGCCGACGTCGACCTGGCATACATTCAGGCGGTCCGCGTTCGGATGTTTTTCCATCTCAAGGACCAGACCCACCACCACGTTCGAGAACGGGGGCGCGACAGGATCGACGTCTTCGACTTCGAGACCGGACATGGTCAGCAGATGGGCCAGTTCGTCCGAAGTCATCTTCGGATCGACCATGGTACGGAGCCAGTTTTCGGAAAATTGCATAATCAAGCCTTCAAAGGGTCAAAGCTCACAGCGCGAGCGCACAGGCGCTCAAGCGCCATGAATCAAACGGAACAACGCTTAGTTGAATTGCTTCAAGAAACGCAAGTCGCCTTCATAGAACAGGCGCAGGTCGTTGATGCCGTAACGCAGCATCGTCAAGCGTTCCAGGCCGGAGCCGAAAGCGAAACCGATGAATTTCTCGGGATCGAGGCCGAAGTTCTTCACCACGGTCGGATGCACCTGGCCGGCGCCCGACACTTCCAGCCAGCGGCCCTTCAACGGGCCGGAGCCAAAGGCGATGTCGATCTCGGCCGACGGTTCCGTGAACGGGAAGTACGATGGACGGAAGCGCACCTGCAGGTCATCTGTCTCGAAGAAGGCCTTGACGAAATTCAGGTACACGCCCTTCAGGTCGGCAAAGCTGATGTCTTCGGCGATCCACAGGCCTTCGACCTGGTGGAACATGGGCGAATGGGTGGCGTCGCTGTCGACGCGGTAGGTGCGGCCCGGCGCGATGACCTTGATCGGCGGCGTATGCGTGCGCGCATAGCGCACCTGCATCGGGCTCGTGTGGGTGCGCAGCAGCAAGGGCTTGCCATCGGTGTCGTTGCCATCGATGTAGAACGTGTCTTGCATGGAACGGGCTGGGTGGTTTTCCGGGCTGTTGAGCGCCGTGAAGTTGGTCCAGTCGTTTTCGATTTCAGGGCCGTCGGCCACGTCGAAACCGATGGAGCGGAAGATTTCCTCGACCCGCTCCCACGTGCGCATCACGGGATGGATGCCGCCTGGCATGCGGCCACGGCCTGGCAGGGTCACGTCGATCGCCTCGGCGTTCAGACGGCCTTGCATCTGGGCATCGGCCAGCGCATCACGGCGCGCCGTCAGCGCGTCTTCGATCTGCACTTTGACGGCGTTGATCAGGGCGCCCTGCGCCTTGCGCGCGTCCGGGTCCAGCTTGCCCAGGCCCTTCATCATTTCGGTAATCTGGCCAGTCTTGCCCAGGTAGCGGGCTTTGGCGTTTTCAAGTGCGGCAGCGTCTGCGGCGGCGATAAAGTCAGCCTGGGCCGAGACGACGAGTTCTTCTAGGGAGTTCATGCGGCATTTCCTGTTTTGGACATCAATTCTGGACTCGATTAGCAAAAGTCCAACAATCAAAAACGGAAACGGGGCATAAGGTTCACACCCCTGCCCCGCTCTTTATGACGTCACCCTACGGATGACGTTGTGCAATGACCGATGCTTACGCAGCGATTTTTGCTTTAACTGCGTTGACAATCGCAGCGAATGCTGGCTTGTCCATCACAGCCATATCGGCCAGGACTTTACGGTCCAGTTCGATATTTGCTTTTTTCAAGCCGTTCATGAATACGCTGTACGTTACGCCATGCTCACGGGAAGCGGCGTTGATACGGGCGATCCACAGGCGGCGGAAAACGCGCTTCTTGTTGCGGCGATCGCGGTAAGCGTATTGGCCAGCGCGCATAACTGCTTGCTTGGCAACACGGTATACACGGCTGCGGCGACCACGGTAGCCTTTAGCTTGAACAAGAATCTTCTTATGACGGGCACGAGCTGTAACCCCACGTTTTACTCTAGGCATAGTAACTCCTTAAATTGAGTGTGAGATTAAGCAGTCGGCATCATGCGCATGACGGATGTGACATCCGATGCGTTGATGTTACGGGTACCGCGCAACTGACGTTTGTTTTTGGTGGTTTTCTTGGTCAGGATGTGGCGTTTGAACGCGTGACCCGACTTGACTGTTCCACCTGGACGCACGCGAAAACGTTTTTTCGCGGAGCTTTTGGTCTTCATTTTAGGCATAGCAATCTGTCCTCTTACGGACAGCTCCATTTATAACAGGATTGCAGGTGGCAACACGACGCTGCGCTTAGATGCCTGCTTTCACATGTTGTGCAGCGGATGCGAGTCCACTACAGTTCACGCGGCCCGGGCATTGCTGACCGGGCCGCGCAAATTCTGCCTGGAATCTGGTGTCGCACCCATGCAGGCACAAACCACGTCGATCCACAGTAAAACGCTATTGTATCTTACTTCTTCTTCTTAGGCGAAAGAACCATGATCATTTGGCGGCCTTCCATCTTCGGGAACTGCTCAACCTGGCCATACGGCTCCAGATCGGCTTTCAGACGTTCCAGCATGCGGAAGCCAATATCCTGATGCGCCATCTCCCGACCGCGGAAACGCAAGGTGATCTTGGTTTTATCGCCATCTTCAAGGAACTTGATGAGATTACGCAACTTGATATTGTAGTCACCATCATCAGTCCCCGGACGGAATTTGACTTCCTTCACGAGGATGATCTTTTGCTTCAATTTGGCTTCGTGAGCTTTCTTTTGCTCCGAATACTTAAATTTGCCGTAGTCCATCAAACGGCACACCGGTGGCTGCGCGGTAGGCGCAATTTCCACCAGATCGACGTTTGCCTCTTCCGCCAGGCGGAAGGCTTCAGCCAAACTTACGATACCGAGTGGCTCGTTATCGACCCCGCTTAAACGCATTTCAGGGGCAGTGATTTCGCCATTGATGCGATGTGACTTGTCAGTAGCTATTGTAATTTCCTTTAAAAATCTTGTAAGACGGTCGTGCAGCGAGTTTCCTCGTCAGGCCTTGGTGTCGACTTCATGTTTGAGTCGCTCTATCAGGGCATCGACGGACATCACGCCCAGATCGACATTGCCCCGCGCCCGCACGGCCACTGTATTCGCATCCCGCTCTTTGTCGCCAATCACTAAGATGTAAGGCAATTTTTGTACGGAATGTTCACGTATTTTATAGGTAATCTTCTCGTTACGCAAATCAGCCTGTACGCGCAGCCCTGCTTTGCGCAGTTTTGTTGTAACTTCCTGTACATAGTCGGCTTGAGCGTCGGAAATATTCAACACCGACACTTGCACCGGCGACAGCCACAACGGCATGGCGCCCGCATAGTGTTCGATCAGGATGCCGATGAAACGTTCCAGCGAACCGACGATCGCGCGGTGCAGCATGATCGGCACCTGGCGCGTATTGTCCACGGCCACATATTCGGCACCCAGGCGGCCCGGCATCGACGGATCGATCTGCACGGTGCCCACTTGCCATGCGCGGCCCAGGCTATCCTTCAGGTGGTATTCGATCTTCGGACCGTAGAACGCGCCCTCGCCCGGCAATTCCGTCCATTCCACGCCGCAGGCGCGCAGGGCCGAACGCAGGGATTCCTCGGCGAAATCCCACGACTCTTCCGTGCCGATGCGGTTATCAGGACGCAAAGCCAGTTTCACATCGATATTCGTGAAGCCGAAAGCCGTGTACACATCCATCGCCTGCTGGTGGAACGCCGTCACTTCGCCGGCGATCTGCTCTTCCAGGCAGAAGATGTGGCCGTCATCCTGCGTAAAGCCGCGCACGCGCATCATGCCGTGCAAGGCGCCCGACGGTTCGTTGCGGTGGCATTGACCGAATTCGCCGTAGCGCAATGGCAGGTCGCGGTAGCTGCGCATGCCATTGTTGAAAATCTGGATATGGCCAGGGCAATTCATCGGCTTCAGCGCATAGGCGCGGTTTTCCGATTCCGTGATGAACATGTTTTCACGGTAATTGTCCCAGTGGCCCGTTTTTTCCCACAGGCCACGGTCGAGAATTTGCGGCGCCTTGACTTCCTGATAGCCGTTGACCTGGTACACATTGCGCATGTATTGCTCGACTTGCTGCCAGATCGACCAGCCTTTCGGATGCCAGAAGATCAAGCCTGGCGCTTCTTCCTGGAAATGGAAGAAATCGAGCTGCTTGCCCAATTTGCGGTGATCGCGCTTTTCCGCCTCTTCCAGGTTGTGCAAATACAGTTCCTGATCTTCCTTCTTGGCCCAGGCCGTGCCATAGATACGCTGCAGCATCTCGTTTTTCGAGTCGCCGCGCCAGTAGGCGCCGGCCAGCTTCATCAGCTTGAACACTTTCAGCTTGCCCGTCGATGGCACGTGCGGGCCGCGGCACAAATCCGTGAACTTGCCTTCGGAATACAGCGACACTTCCTGGTCGGCCGGGATCGAACCGATCAGTTCAGCCTTGTACGCTTCGCCGATGCCTTTGAAGTACTCGATGGCTTCGTCGCGCGCGACAACCTTGCGCGTGACTTGCTCATCCTTCTTGGCCAGTTCCGCCATTTTCTTTTCGATCGCGATCAGATCTTCGGGCGTGAACGGACGCTTGTAGGCGAAGTCATAGTAAAAACCGTTGTCGATCACGGGACCGATGGTCACTTGCGCGTCGGGGAACAATTCCTTGACGGCATACGCCAGCAAGTGGGCCGTCGAGTGGCGGATCACTTCCAGGCCATCGGCGTCCTTGTCCGTCACGATCGCCAGTTCCGCGTCTTGCTCGATCAGATAGGAAGTATCGACCAGCTTGCCATCGACCTTGCCGGCCAAGGCAGCCTTGGCCAGGCCGGTACCAATATTGGCCGCAACCTGGGCCACGGTGACCGGACCGTCGAATTGACGGGCGGAACCATCGGGAAGTCGGATTGTAAGCATATTGATCTCCATATCGGCGCTGGCGCCAGGTAAAACTGCAATGTGGTGTGGACTGAAAAACTGAAAGGAAAACGCGGACGCAAAAAAACGCGGACTAGCCGCGTTTTTCACTTTCTTGAGACAAAGGAAACCCGTTCGACTAGCGTCACTCCCAAAGCTTGGTAGTAGTTCGCGGTGTCATAACCGGTTTACCCTTTCTCTCTAACTGCATTCTGGTGGGCGGTGAGGAATTCGAATCCCCGACCCCTTGGATGTCGACCAAGTATTCTAACCAGCTGAACTAACCGCCCGTAAAACTTTTTTATCGATCACTGCATCAGCAATCGTCTTTAAAACCATCTACTGCCAAATTCTGGTGGGCGGTGAGGAATTCGAATCCCCGACCCCTTGGATGTCGACCAAGTATTCTAACCAGCTGAACTAACCGCCCCGAAGACCAGCATTATAGAGAGGCTTTCCCAGAATGACAAGGGCTGTTTTACAGGAAACTTTAATCATTCTCCGGGCGTCAGCCTCCTTTATATGGAGAGGGCCCGGCGCATGCGGAATGCCGCTAGAATCGGGGCATGAATTCCACCATACTAACTTGGCTGAAAACCCTGAGCCGCATTTGCGGTTTTGAAACGGCCGACTCCTTCCCGCCCCATCATCCGTACGCGCGTACGCGCTGGGACGCCGCGTATTTCGATATCGCCTCCGACGTGAAGCCCGACGAGATCGAGCGGCGCATCTGCGCGGCCATCGCCAACACGCCGAGCGTCTTCGCTTACATCACCAATCCCACGCCGCGCATGCAGCGTGCGCTGCTGAACGTGATCCACGGCCGGTTGCGGCGTCAGCCCGGCGCAGGCGCCACGGACCTGGTCTTGTTATTGATCAACGCCTACGCCAGCGACCACATCACGGAAGCCGTGCCCGGCCTGCGCAACCTGATCTTCAACACGGAACACGAGGACACGAATCTGCGCGTGCATGCGATCCTGGAATTGCTGGTGGGCACGCCGCGCGGGCTCGACGTCATCGATATGTAAATCAGGCGTGGGTGGCGGGAACGTAGCGCGCCCGCAAGCGCATGAACGGCGTTTCCACCAAAGCATATAAAAGCCAGCCTGTGGCGATGCTGGCAGCAATACTGGCCAGTATCGCTGTGAGGCTATCGGCGCCATGGCCAACGTCTTGCAAATAGGGCCGCAATAAAATGCACAGCTGCTTGTGCAGCAAGTAAATCGCATACGACCACAGGGCCAGGCTGGCCGCGCCCGGCACGCGCAGTCGATAGAGTGCGCTGGCTGGACTGAGCGCCGCGATCAGCAGCAGGGTAAAACTGGCGGCCAGGGCCGGATAACCGAACACCGTCACCCAGTAGCCATAGTGATCGTTCAGGAACACATAAAACATCAGCGCCGTGCCGACAATTCCGGCCAGCAAGCTGCGGTTGCCATGGGATGTCAGGCGCGTCCAGGCGGCCGGATGGTAATTCTTCAGCAGCGCCAGCGCCACGCCCGCCACCAGCTCGTCGAAACGACACCACGACGCGTAATAAATATACTTGTAATAGCCAAGGCCGCCGCGCGGCACTTGCACATACTCATCCCACAAATAGGCGCGCACCAGCATGCCGACGATAAAGCTGGCGGCCACGGCCAGCCAGGCCCACAGCAGGGACTTGCGGCAGGCGGCGATCAACAGCGCCACGGCCGGCAGCAGCACGTAGAACTGTTCTTCCACGCACAGCGACCACGCATGCGAAAACGCCGTACCCGGCGTCAGATTGATATTCTGCGTAAAGGTCAGGAATTTCCACAGCGGCAATAACGCGCTATCGCCGCGAAACGCGGGCCACAAGTAATACAGGGCCAGCACGGCGTAGAAACTGGGCAAGGTGCGCAGGAAGCGCCGCGCATAGAAACGCGGCAAGGAAAAGCCGTGCTCGCTGCGCAAGGCCGCAAAGATCTGGTTGCCGATCAGGTAGCCGCTGAGGGCAAAGAACAGGTCCACGCCCGTCCAGCCGATTTCGCCCCAGAAACCGAACGCCCCGCCCTCGCTGACGAACAGCAAATAATGGTTCATGAAGACGAGTACGATGGCCAGCGCACGCAGGGTATCGAGGCCGTAAAGGCGGGAAGGATGGGAAGTGCTGGGCATGGAATCGGCAAGGGAAAACAACGGTGGCGCCGATCATGCCATGCCGGGCCCGACGATGCGCACATTTTTACGAGAGGCTGTGGCGAATCCCGCTAAAATATGCCGACCCCGCTTTCCCTTCCCTGATACACAATAGGATATGTCCAGCATGAGCAGCGCACTCCACTTCAAGTCCATCAACTACACGGGCCAGGGCAGCGGCCCGCGCCTGATCGTCACCGGCGCCGTACACGGCAATGAAACCTGCGGCACCAAGGGCATCCACCGCGTGATGGCTGAACTCGACAGCGGCGCCCTCTCCATCGTGGCCGGCAGCGTCACGTTCGTGCCCATCACCAACCCGCTCGCTTACGCCAAGGGCGTGCGCAGCGGCGACCGCAACCTGAACCGCAACCTGTTCCCCAACGACAATCCACAGGATTTCGAAGACCGCATCGCCAACTGGCTATGCCCGCTGCTGGGCCAGCACGACGTGCTGCTGGACTTGCACTCGTTCAATGCCGACAGCCAGCCCTTCGTCATGGTGGGACCGCGCAACAACGATGGCCCGCTGCAACCGTTCAAGCACGAAGACAAGGAACGCGCGCTGGCACGCCGCCTGGGCGTGCGCCGCTTCGTCGATGGCTGGCTGCAAACGTATGGCGCCGGCGTACAGCGCCGCCTGGGCACCAGCGACCAGGTGGGCATGGTCTTGCGCTACGGCGTGGGCACGACGGAATACATGCGCTCGACGGGCGGTTATGCGCTGACCCTGGAATGCGGCCAGCACGCGGACCCGGCCGCGCCGGACGTTGCCTACCGCGCCATCATGAACACGCTCGCCTTCCTCGGCTTCATCGACGCGCCGCAGCCCGAACCGATCGCCGATGCCGACATGGAAGCGCTGAACATGGTCGTCGTGCACGACAAGCGCGATGCGGGCGACCGCTTCATCAAGACCTGGTCCAGCTTTGACAAGGTGCAACAGGGCGAGCAGATCGGCGTGCGCGCGGACGGCACGCCCGTGACGGCCGAGTTCGACGCCTACATCCTGTTCCCGGACGTCAACGCGCAAGCCAATGCCGAGTGGTATTACCTGGCGCGGGTTGCCAGCAGTTTCTGATTAGAGCCTATTCCAGTAGGGAGCGTCATCTGCTGGTAGTTCATCAGGAGCGCGGACAAGGCGTGAGGAGGACGCGTGGCGAGCCACGCGACGACGATCAACGCAGTCCCCGCTTCTGAGGGGCGCCAGCAGGGGATGTATTCATCTACTGGGATAGGCTCCTAGTGCCCGACGGACTTGGAAAACAAGTTAATCACGAGCACGCCGGCAATGATCAGCCCCAGGCCGATCAAGGCCGGCGTATCGAGGCTTTGCTTGAACCAAAACCAGCCGACGGCGGAAATGAGCACGATGCCCACGCCCGACCAGATCGCATACACGATGCCGGTAGGAATGACCTTCAAGGTCAGGGATAGGCACCAGAAGGCGATGCTGTAGCCAACCACGGTGATGACGCTGGGCCACAAGCGGCTGAAGCCCTCGGACGCCTTCAAGGCGCTGGTGGCGATCACTTCGGCGATGATGGCGATGGCCAGGTAGAAATAGGTCATGGCGAGACTCATGCTGGCCTCCTTATTGTGGGCTGAGCAGTTTCAAGCCCAGGATGCCGGACACGATCAGGGCGATGCAGGCGATGCGCGCGGCGCTGGCCGGCTCGCCCAGCACCATGATGCCGAAGATGGCCGTGCCAACGGTGCCGATGCCCGTCCAGATGGCGTAGGCCGTGCCCAGCGGCAAGGTGCGCAAGGCCAGGCCCAGCATCACCACGCTGCCCACCATGGAAACCGCCGTCAGCACGGAGGGCACGAGCCGCGTAAAGCCGGCACTGTACTTGAGGCCGATGGCCCAGCCGATTTCCAGCAAACCCGCCAATACCAGAATGATCCATGCCATACTTTTCTCCCGAGGCGGCAGGGTCGTCCCCGCCATACAGCCCCCACATCGAGCGGGGTCGTCCCCACAGGAGCAAAGGGAAAAGTATACCATTGGGTGAAAAATCTTGCCCCAAGCACACTTTGCGCTAGTACCATCGCTCTAGTCGAAAGTTGCCAAAAAACATGCACTTGGCAGCATAATTGCCGCATCCATTCACTTTCGGGAACAACAATGCTGCTACTGGCCCAAATCCTTACCGCCCTCATCCTGTTGCTGCACGTGTATATCGTGCTGCTGGAAACCGTGCTGTTCGATGCGCGCGGACGCAAGGTGTTTGGTCTGTCCAAGGAAAAGGCGGAGATCGTGCGTCCCGCCATGTCGAACCAGGGCTGTTACAACGGTTTTCTCGTCGCAGCGCTGGCACTGGGCTTTTTTCACCCGGACGCGGCCATCGCTTATGCATTCACCGTGTTCGGCCTGGCCTGCATCGCCGTGGCCGGTGTGTGGGGCGCGGCCACCGTCATGACGCGCATCCTCTACCTGCAAACGGTGCCTGCCGTCATCGCCTTGCTGCTGTTCCACTTCGCCTGATGCCTGCCGGGGCGGCCAGCCGGCCGCCCTTCCCCGCTCCGTGCTGCCTGCGCATACCCCATATGGGTGATGTTTCCAAAAAACATGCCCGATACAATTCCTTGTAGCAATAAAAAAGATACCACCAGATACATGGTGGCACGTCACAGTCCACAGGGGAAATCATGCAAGCACATCCAACCACCTTTGCCGTCACTTTACTCGGCTGTCTCATGCTGTCCGCCTGCGGTGGCGGCGGCAGCGACGACACCAGCTCAGGCAGCGGTTCCACCAGCGCCGGCGGCACCAGCGGCACCTCGGCAAACTGCCAGTACAGCAATCTGATCAGCGACGCGGAACGCAAGCAGGCCAGCGCCTGCGGCATCCAGGTGTCAGGCAACTATGCGCAGGCCGATTCCGGCTATGACAGCGTGATCGCCGCCTGCAAGCTGGGAGAAAAAGCCAAGGCCGATGCCTACTACAGCGGCACGTACCAGAAAATGGTCGACTACGCGCGCAACGTGAGCAAGGAACTGGGCTGCGGGCAAAACAATGGCACCACCTTGCCCAACAACACCACGGCAAGCAACTACAATTTCTGTGTCAAAAGTACCACCGTCAATGGTAAGCTCAGCTATGAAGGCGCTTGCTACGGCCCCGTCAAATCGGGCGAAGGCGGCTGCGGCAGCGGCTATAACTATGTGAGCCAGTACGCCAGCCTCAGCACGTGCACGTCCGGCGGCAAAAGCTGGCTGGAATCGCGTTAAGAAAGCCGGGCGGCCGAAGCAAAGGCCGCCCTTGTTTGTCTTGCCCACCGCTTGCCGCCATGAGGGTCGCCAATGACGCCATCGCTCGCCGTCGCCAGCCAGGCACTGATTACCCTGATCTACGAAGCGGCCACACAACATGGTGCCTGGTCGAAATTCCTGGCCGCCCTGGCGCAACAGTTGCAGTCGCACGCAGGCTTGATCTGGGCCAATGATTTCAGCAACCGCTCAGTCGATGTCCAGCTGCCGGGCAGCGGCCTGGCCGCCACGTATGGCTTCGAATCGGATGCCATGGCCAGCTTTGCCAGCTATTACGGTGCGCGCAACGTCTGGCTGGAAGACGCCTCCCTGCACCGTGAAGGCGCCGTCGTCACCGGCTCCATGCTGTTTCCCGACCATTGCCTGAAGAAAACCGAATACTGGACGGACTGGCTGCGCCCGCAAGACATCTTTTATACGGCGGCGGCCATCGTCGAATTGCGCGCAGAACGCTCCACCAACGTCACCGTGGTGCGCCGCGAACGGGCGGGCGCCTACGATGCGGGCGAGCTGGCGCTGATGCGCAAGCTGATGCCGCATCTGCAAACGGCGTTTGCCCTGCAGCGCAAGCTGCGCCGGCTGGAAGTGCTGTCCCAGAGTTCCACCCAGGTACTGGAATTGCTGCCGTTTGGCGTGCTGCTGCTCGACGCCACGTCGCAATTGCTGTACGCCAATGAGCGGGCGCTGGCCATGACGGCTTCGACGCGGCTGCTGCAGCTGCGCGAAGGCGCGCCCCTGTATTGCCCGCGCGAAGCGGACAACGGCGCGCTGCGGCGCCTGCTGCACGAGGCCGCGCAAACGGGCACGACGGCGGCAGGCGGCCCCGGCGGCGTGCTCAATCTGAACGGACTGACGGGCGAGCAGCTGCGCCTGCGCGTCACGCCCCTGCCCTCCTGGCACAGCCCATTCGGCTCGGCCAGCGCCATCGCCGTTTTCCTCAGCGACAGCAGCGACTTGATCACCTCCCTGGCCGCCACCTTGCGCAATTTCTATGGCATGACGGTGGCCGAGGCGCGCCTGACGGAAGCGCTCGTCAACGGCTATTCCTTGCAGGAATACGCCGAGCGCCAGCGCATCTCCATCCACACGGCGCGCACGCAGATCAAGAGCGCCACCGCCAAGGCCGGCGCCCAGCGCCAGGTGGACCTGGTGCGCATCGTGCTGACAGGTCCGGCCGTGCTGCAGCGCAATCCCCTTCCCGCCTGAACCCTTCAAAAATGCGTGCCGCCAGCACGCTTTTCATTTATATCGTAAGATAGCCATATCGTAAAAAAGCGATATTAAAATTGAACAGTCACGATATATACATCGCTGAAAAGCGAATCGTATATTCAGGAGAAACAATATGGATATCGACGCCATCCACAAGGCGCTGGCCAATCCCGTGCGACGGCAGATCCTGCAATGGCTGAAGGAGCCGGAACAGTATTTCCAGGAGCAGGATCACCCGCTGCACCTGGGCGTGTGCGCCGGCCTGATCGACCGGCGCCTGAACCTGTCGCAATCGACGGTGTCGGCACACCTGGCCAGCTTGCAGAAGGCGGGCCTGATTTCGGCCACCAAGGTGGGCCAATGGAGTTTCTTCAGCCGCAATGAAGCGACCATCCAGGCCTTTCTCGATCACATGCAGCAAGGTTTGTAACAGCAACCCCATCCACATCGCCGCACGCGGCACTCTCGACAGGAAAGACAACCATCATGGCAACTTTATTCGATCCCATCACCATTGGCAGCCTGCAACTGAAAAACCGCATCATCATGGCGCCGCTGACGCGTTCGCGCGCCGGCAATCCGGGCCGCGTGCCCAACGCCCTGATGGCCGAGTACTACACGCAGCGCGCTTCGGCCGGCATGATCATCTCGGAAGCGACGGCCGTCACGCCGCAGGGCGTGGGCTATGCCGACACCCCGGGCATCTGGTCCGAGGAACAGGTGGAAGGCTGGAAACACATCACCAAGGCCGTGCATGACGCGGGCGGCCTGATCGTGCTGCAACTGTGGCACGTGGGCCGCATTTCCGCACCACTCTTCCTCGACGGCGACCTGCCCGTGGCGCCCAGCGCCGTCAAGCCTGCAGGCCATGTAAGCCTGGTGCGCCCGCAACAGGAATTCGTCACGCCGCGCGCGCTCGATGCGGAAGAGATTCCCGGTATCGTCGCGGCCTACCGCCTTGGCGCGGAAAATGCGAAAAAAGCGGGCTTCGACGGCGTGGAAATCCACGGCGCTAACGGTTATCTGCTCGACCAGTTCCTGCAAGACAGCACCAACCTGCGCACCGACAACTATGGCGGCTCAATTGAAAACCGCGCCCGGTTGATGCTGGAAGTGACGGACGCATGTATCGAAGTATGGGGCGCGGACAAGGTCGGCATGCATCTGGCGCCGCGCCGCGATGCGCACGACATGGGCGATTCCGACCCGCGCGCCACCTTTGGCTATGTGGCACGCGAACTGGGCAAGCGCGGCATCGCCTTCATCTGCGCGCGCGAAGCGCTCGGCGACGACCGCCTGGGTCCGTACCTGAAACAGGAATTCGGCGGCGTGTACATCGCCAACGAAAAAATGGACAAGGCGGCGGCCGAAGCCCTGCTGGCCAAGGGTGAAGCCGATGCCGTCGCCTTTGGCCTGTGGTTCATCGCCAACCCCGACCTGCCCATCCGCCTGCACAGCGACGCGCCGTTGAACCCGCTGAACCCGGCCACCCTGTACGCGCCGGACGCAGCCGGCTACACGGACTACCCGGCGCTGGCGGCCCACGGCTGAACGGCGCCCTGAGCGGCACCCTGAGCAGCAACTAGCGGCTCCCCCCAGCGGCGGGCGCAACGATACCAACGCAAAGGACTGCGTGACGATCGCGGCGCCCGCCGTTTTTTCTGCCCTTCAGCGCCATCGGCGCCGAGCTGGCCTTGCCGGACGGCGCGCCTGCACGCTGCTGAAGACACGGCGTATCACCTCGGCCGGCACCGCGTGCTCACGCAGGTAGGCCGTCGCCACCGTTCGCCCCAGCGCATGATGAAACGCCACGCCACGCTCTACGAGCTCGGCCATCACTTTGTCCGTTCGGACTTGCTGCCCATGTCCATCATCGATATTGTTTTTCATGCCATGGCTCCCTATCGGGTGGATCAACCTTGCATCAAGTTTTGACCACATTGTGCGCATTTAGTGCCCGACACCGTGGCAAAGCATCGTTAAAATAGGGGCAGCAACGGCCGCGGCACCGCATGAATAGCGGCTTCGGCTGCTTGTCGCCACCGCCAGCCCCGTATAGAATGCCTGCGCAGAATTTTTGCTTCAAGGAAAATGGCCACCAGCGCCATCCCATTAAGAACAGTGTCACTGAAGGGTATCAATGGACGATTTATTTGTACAAGCGGGCGACTTGCCGACCTGGCACCAGCGCTGCGCGCTGCGCGTACTTCACCTGTTTGGCTGGCGCATGCGCTTTCGCCCCTTGCCAGGGCCGCGCGGCATTGCCGTCGTCTACCCGCACACGTCCAACTGGGATTTCATCGTCGGCCTGTTCGGCAAATGGGCGCTGTCGCTGCCGTTCCGCTGGCTGGCCAAGGATTCGCTGTTCCGCGGTCCGATGGGCAAGGTGCTGCGCTACCTGGGCGGCGAACCCGTCGACCGCAGCACCACCAGCGGCACGATACAGCGCCAGGCCGAACGCATGCTGGCGGCCGACTGGTACTGGCTGGCCATCACGCCGGAAGCGACGCGCAGCTACCGCCCGAACTGGAAAAGCGGCTTTTATCACCTGGCCGTGGCGGCCAAGGTGCCCTTGCTGCTGGTCTACATCGACTACCCGAACAAGGTGCTGGGCGTCGTCGACCATTTATATCTGACGGGCGACAAGGACGCCGACATGGCGGCGATTGCCGCCGTGTATGCGGGCCACCAAGGCTTGCACCCTGAAAAGGCGGCGCCCATCGTGCTGTCGGAACGCCGCCCCGGCGCCTAAGCAACTCCCATCAGCACCACGCCGGCAGCCGTCAAGGCCACGCCGGCCACCCGCAGCATGCGCTCGGCCAGCACCTGGCCGGTGAAACGTCCGGCCCACAGCAGGATGGCCGAGGCCAGCATGAAGCCGCAGGCGGCCGAGGCGGCCGGCAATTCCTGGCCGTGGGCATTGCCATGCGCCAGCGCAAACACGCCCACCAGTCCCATGCCCAGCCAGTTCGGCAAGGCCAGCGCCAGCGCGATAGCCAGGCCTACCAGCGCCACCGTGGCGGCGATGCCCGTTTCCAGCCCGGGAATGCTCAAGCCCGCCATGCCGGCCAGCGCGCCAAGCAGCATCATGCCGAGGAACGTGGCGGGCTGCGCCAGGCCGCGGCGCTGCTGGCCGCCCCAGATGCCCACGCCCAGCATGGCCAGCAAATGGTCGATGCCCGTGAACGGATGGGCGAACCCGGCCAGGAATCCCACGCTCTCGCCATGGCCGGGATGGGCCATGGCGGGCATGGCCAGCAGGCACAGGGTAAACACGGCAGCCGTTTTCTTCATCAGTCTTGCAGTCATTGCAGCTCCTTGCCTGGTTGATCGAGCAAACCTTGCTCGCGGATAAAATCGATGACCACCTGCACGCCGTCGCCGCTGCGCAGGTTGGTAAATACGAAGGGGCGCGCGCCGCGCATGCGCTGGGCGTCCTGCGCCATGATGTCGAGATTCGCGCCCACGTATGGCGCCAGGTCCGTCTTGTTGATGATCAGCAAATCGGAACGCGTGATGCCGGGCCCGCCCTTGCGCGGGATTTTTTCGCCGCCCGCCACGTCAATCACGTAAATCGTCAGGTCCGACAATTCCGGGCTGAAAGTGGCAGCCAAATTGTCTCCGCCCGATTCGACCAGGATCAAATCGAGGTTGGGAAAATCCGCCTGCATGCGCGCGATCGCTTCCAGGTTGATGGACGCATCCTCGCGGATGGCCGTGTGCGGGCAGCCGCCCGTCTCCACGCCCATCAGGCGCTCGGCCGGCAAGGCATCGGCGCGCAGCAGGATTTCCATGTCTTCCTTGGTGTAGATGTCGTTCGTGATAACGGCCATGTCGTAGCGCTCGCGCATGCCCTTGCACAGCATTTCGCACAGGGCCGTCTTGCCCGAGCCGACGGGCCCGCCGATGCCCACGCGCAGCGGATTGGAGGTGATCGATGTCATAGTATGGTCTCTCGTTATAGTGTTCAGGAACGGTACAGGCGGCTGTACTGCACTTCGTGGCGCATCGACAGCAGCGACAGGCCGGGCGCCCAGTTGCCCATCTCGTCGTCTTGCAAGGTTTGCGCAGTGAGCGCCGCCGCTTCCAGGTCGGGCCGCAGCGACAGCAGCAATCGCTGCCCGGCCACCTGCCCCAGCGGCACGGATTTCACGCAGACGAGCACCTGGTTTTCCGCCCAGGCGAACAGCATGGCCAGCAGCGCCTCTTCGGGGGGAATCGCCAGTGCCGCCACGGCGCAGGCATACGCTGTCGGCAAGGCCACTTCCGGCTGGCCCTGCAGCATGTCGATCAGGACGCCGTCGGCCACGCCCAGTTCGGCCAGCAATTTGGTCAGGGAATAGCCCATCTGGATGGTTTCGGCGCGAAATTCCGCCGTGTCGCGCGACGCGATGAAACGCTCACTCCAGCGCTGCACGGCGCGCAAATCCTGCGCCTCAAACGCCTGCATCAGCCGCCAGCACAGGGGCGCTTCCCAGCGCGCCACCACCTGCGCCAGATGCTCGGCGATCCATTCGCGCGCCGTGGCCGCGTCGTGCACCAGGCCGGATTCCAGCGCCGCTTCCAGCCCCTGCGAATAGCTGTAGGCGCCGATCGGCAAGGCCGGACTGGCGAACTGCAGCAAATGCAGCAGGGCCGAGGCCTGCATCACGCAGCGCCTGGCACATCGCCGGGACGGTGGATCTTCTGCCGCAGCGGCACGGGCGCCAGCAAGTGCTGGCCGTGGCCGTCGTGGTGGCCATGGCCGCCGCCGTACGCACCCGCCTCGGGCTCGAACGGCGCGCTTTCTTCCGTCACCATCGCCTGCAAGCCTTCGAGCATCTCCTTCAGCACGACGTCCTTGCGGATGCGCAAAAAGCCGTCGCCCACCTGCGCCTGCGTGTGGCGGTTGCCCAGGTGGAAAGCACAGCGCAGCAGGGTGTGCGCATCGGCGCACCGCACCAGATAGGTCGGCTCGCGCGCGGCAACGATCCGCACCACCTGCCCTTCCGGCCCCGTCATGCGCTCGCCGTCGCGCAGCACCGTGCCGCGCACGGTGAACACGGCCACGTCGTCGCCATTCGACAGTACGGCGCGCAGCCGGCATTTTTCGCGCTGATCGTAGGGCAGCACAAGTTGGGCAAACGGCGTACGTTCATCGCCAGGTCCCAGTTTGGTATGCAAAGTCAGCATGCTTGTCTCCTGCTTAAAATAGAAAATAGCGCTGCGCCATCGGCAGCACGGCGGCCGCTTCGCACACGACCAGCTGGCCGTCGGCGCGCACGGCGTAGGTTTCGGGGTCCACTTCCATGTGCGGCGTGGCGCTGTTGTGGATCATGTCGTGCTTGCGCAAGCCGCGCATGTTCTTCACGGCGATGACGGATTTGTTCAGTTTCAGCTGATGCCCGATATCGAGGTCGTAGGCCGCCTGCGAGACAAACGTAAACGACTTTTTCAGGCCGCCGCCGAAGGCGCCGAACATCATGCGGTAGTGCACGGGCTGCGGCGTGGGAATCGACGCGTTCGGGTCGCCCATCTGCGCGGCCGCGATCATGCCGCCCTTCAGTATCATCGACGGCTTGACGCCGAAAAACGCCGGCTTCCACAGCACGATGTCGGCGATCTTACCCGCCTCGATCGAGCCCACCACATGCGCAATCCCGTGCGTGATGGCCGGATTGATCGTGTACTTGGCGATGTAGCGCTTGGCGCGGAAATTGTCGCTGCGCGCCGTATCGGGCGCCAGCGCACCCCGCTGCACCTTCATCTTGTGCGCCGTCTGCCAGGTGCGCATGATCACCTCGCCCACTCTCCCCATCGCTTGCGAGTCGGACGACATCATCGAGATGGCGCCGATGTCGTGCAGGATATCTTCCGCGGCGATGGTTTCGCGGCGGATGCGCGACTCGGCAAACGCCACGTCTTCGGCAATGGCCGGGTCCAGGTGGTGGCACACCATCAGCATGTCCAGGTGCTCGTCGAGCGTGTTGACGGTGAATGGTCGCGTCGGGTTGGTCGACGAGGGCAGCACGTTGGCTTGCCCCACGGCGGCGATGATGTCGGGCGCATGGCCGCCGCCCGCCCCTTCCGTGTGAAACGTGTGGATGGTGCGGTCCTTGAAGGCGGCCAGCGTGTGCTCGAGAAAACCGCCCTCGTTGAGGGTATCGCTGTGCAGCGCCACCTGGATATCCATGCGGTCGGCCACCGACAGGCAGTTGTCGATGGCGGCCGGCGTGCTGCCCCAGTCTTCGTGCAGTTTCAGGCCGATGGCGCCCGCGCGCACCTGTTCTTCCAGCGGCAGCGGCAAGCTGACGTTACCTTTGCCCATGAAGCCCAAATTCATCGGGAAGGCGTCGGCGGCCGCCAGCATCGCGTGCAAATGCCACGGTCCCGGCGTGCAGGTGGTGGCGGCCGTACCCACGGCCGGTCCCGTGCCGCCGCCCAGCATGGTGGTTACGCCGCTCATCAGCGCTTCCTCGATCTGCTGCGGGCAGATGAAGTGGATGTGCGTGTCGACGCCGCCGGCCGTGACGATCATGCCTTCGCCGGCGATGATCTCGGTGGCGCCGCCGATGGCCAAAGTGACGCCGGGCTGGATGTCGGGATTGCCCGCCTTGCCGATGCCGAAGATCAGGCCATTCTTCAAGCCGATATCGGCTTTGACGATGCCCCAGTGGTCGAGGATGACGGCATTCGTGATGACGGTATCCATCACCTCGGCCGCGCAGCGCTGCGACTGGCCCATGCCGTCGCGGATCACCTTGCCGCCGCCGAATTTCACCTCCTCGCCGTAGATCGCATAGTCATGCTCGATCTCGATGAACAGTTCCGTGTCGGCCAGGCGGATGCGGTCGCCCTTGGTGGGGCCGAACATTTCGGCATACGCGCTGCGGGGAATGCTGGCCATCTCAATCCTTTCCCGGTGGAGTGTCTTGCAGTTCGCCCATCACTTCGCCATTGAAGCCGTAGACCTTGCGCTCGCCCGCCAGCGCCACCAGTTCCACGGTGCGCTGCTGGCCCGGCTCGAAACGCACGGCCGTGCCGGCCGTGATATTGAGGCGCATGCCGTAGGCGCGCCAGCGCTCGAAAGCCAGCGCCGGGTTGACTTCAAAAAAGTGGAAGTGCGAACCGACCTGTATTGGCCGGTCGCCCCGGTTGGCCACCACCACGGTGGCCGTGGCGCGCCCGGCATTCAAGCTGATTTCGCCTTCTTCCAATTGGTATTCGCCTGGGGTCATGACGGACTCCTTCTCAAAAAAAACTACGGTATCGGGTGGTGCACGGTCACCAGCTTGCTGCCATCGGGGAAGGTCGCTTCCACCTGGATGTCGGGGATCATCTCGGCGATGCCGTCCATGACGTCGGCGCGCGAGAGGATCTTGGTACCATCCGACATCAGCTGCGCCACCGACTTGCCATCGCGCGCGCCTTCCATGATGGCGGCGCTGATCAGGGCCACCGCTTCCGGATAATTCAATTTCAAGCCGCGCGCCAGGCGCCGTTCGGCCAGCAGCGCGGCCGTAAAAATGAGCAGCTTGTCTTTTTCGCGGGGAGTCAGGTCCATGTTCTTCCTTCTTCAAGTATTCCAGATGCGGGGCACGACGGCGTCGCGTCCCAGCATGGCGGGGCGCAGCAGCTGCCAGGCGGCCAGCATGACGCGGCGCGCCGCTTCGCTGTCACCGCACAGCAGGCGCACCACCACCAGCGATTTCATGTGCGAGGCGCCAAACGCGGCGCCGGCCGGCACGGCGATCCCGCGCACGGCCGCCAGCACGGCGGCAGGAACGGGGGCGCCGACGGCGATCAGGGTGGCGCACACGGTGTGCCCCGCCAATCCCAGTGGGCTGGCCATCAGCGCGCCGCCGGCGGCCAGCACGCCCTGCTCCCACCACAGCAGCTTGCCGCCACGGCGGATCTGCACCTGCTGGCTGATGCTGCCCGTATTGAAAACTTCGCCCGAGGCGCTGCGGCCCAGGCAGACGATGTCGCAGCCGATGTAGCTGGCGTCCGGCGCCAGTTCCACTTCGTGGCGCAGGCGCACGCACGCCTGGTCGAAGAAAATGCTTTCCTGCGGCAGCCACTCGATGGCCGCGCCGCTACCGGCGCGCAGCACGATGTGCTGGCCCGAGACGTGGCCATTCGCGCGGTACCACTTGGCGGCGCCCGGCGACGTGAGCAAGGCGTGCGCGCCCTCGCCCACCGTGGCGTCGACGGCCAGCTGGTCGCCGCCCACGACGCCGCCGGGCGGATGGATGATGATGGCGTGGCAGACGGCACCCCCTTCCGGATACAGGGGCTTTTGCACGCGCAGGGGGCCGCTGTGCGTGCGCTCGACGAGGCGGCTGACGCCATCGTGCAAGGCAAAGCCCAGGCGCAGGTGCGCCTGCCAGGCGCCGTGCGCGCTGGCTGGTAAAGGCGTGACTGGTCGGGTGCTGTCTGGCATGCGGGGCAATCGCGTAAATAAGCGATTACCTAAGCAGGATATGTGCCAGCGTCAGGGGAAGGAAAAGTGAGAATCGTGCACCGCGCTGCGGCGGGCGCACCGGCATGGTGCATCTGCCGCACCGCGGCGCTTAGGCCACGGCCACTGTCACTGTCACGGCCAGGGTGCGCCGTTCGCGCAGCAAGGCCGTGAAGGCTTCCGCGGCCAGGGGGCGGCTGAAAAAATAGCCCTGCATTTCATCGCAGCCGTGTTCCGTCAGGAAGTCGACCTGTTCGCGCGTTTCCACGCCTTCGGCGATGACGCGCATGTCGAGGTTGTGCGCCAGCGAGATGACGGAACGGGCGATGGCCGCGTCGCTGCTGCTGGTGGTCACGTCATCGACGAAGGATTTGTCGATCTTCAGCACGTCGATGGGAAAACGTTTCAGGTAGCCGAGGCTGGAATAGCCGGTGCCAAAATCGTCGAGCGAAATGCCCACGCCGATATCCTTCAGGCGCGTGAGGGCTGCCACGGCCTTGTCAGGGTCGCCCATCACCGTGCTTTCCGTGATCTCGATGCCGAGGCAGGCGGGCGCGATGCCGTATTTGCGCAAGGCCGCCTCGACGAACGGCACCGTGCGGTCCTGTGCGAACTGTTTGCCGGACAGATTGACGGCCACCTTGATGCTGCCCAGGCCAGCGTCGTGCCAGGCGCGGATTTGCGCACACACGCTTTCGAGCACCCATTCGCCGATGGCCGTGATCGAGCCGTATTCCTCGGCCAGCGCGATGAACAGGCCGGGTGGCACCTTGCCCAGCACCGGGTTATCCCAGCGCAGCAGGGCTTCCGCGCCCAGCAAGGCACCCGTGCGCAAGCACATCTGCGGCTGGTAGTGCACTTCGAATTCATCGCGGCAGATGGCGCCGCGCAGCTGCTGCTGCATCGCCAGGCGGGCGCGGATATCGCTGCCCATGCGCTCCGTGAAGAAGGCGTAATGGTCGCGCCCCATTTCCTTGGCGCGCACGAGGGCCGTGTCGGCGTGGCGCAGCACGTCGTCGAGGCTGTCGCCGTCGGCCGGGCACATGGCGATGCCGATGCTGGTCGTCAGCGCCAGGCGTTCGCCATCGACGCTGAGTTCCTCGCGCAGGCCGGCCAGGATGGTTTGCGCCAGCCCCAGGGTACGCCCCAGCAGGGCATCGTCCTGCAGCAGGATCTGGAATTCGTCGCCGCCCTGGCGCACCACCGTGTCGCCTTCGCGCACGCAGCCGGACAGGAAACGCGCCACCACTTGCAGCGCCTTGTCGCCGACGGCCTGGCCGTGCGAATCGTTGATATTCTTGAAACGGTCCAGGTCGAGGCACATCAGCACCACCTGCTGGCCGTCGCGCACGGCGTTCGCACGCGCCTGCTCGAAGCGCTCGCGCAGCAGCACGCGGTTCGGCAAACCGGTCAGCGCATCGTGGTAGGAAAGGAAATCGATCAGATGCTGCTCGGCCTTGCGTTCGCTGATGTCGAGGAATACGCCGATATAGTTGACGACGGCGCCATCGGGTCCGTGCACGGTGGAGACGCTGAGCAGGCAGGGATAGGTATCGCCGCTCTTGCGCCGCGTCTGCACCTCGCCCGACCAGCAGCCGCTGCTGCGCAAGCCCTGGCGCAGGGCCAGCAGCACCGCTTCGCCCGTGTATTCGGCGTGCAGGCGCATGATGTCCGTACCCACCACTTCCTGCGCCGCGTAGCCGGTGATGCGCGTAAAGGCGGGATTGGCCGTGACGATGACGCCGGCCGCATCGGTGATCAGGATGGCGTCCTGGGTCGCTTCGAAGACCTGGCCCGACAGGCGCAGCAATTCTTCATTCGCGCGGCGGATCTGCACTTCGCGCGCCAGTGTGCTGGCCACTTGCTCCAGTTCGGCCGTGCGTTCGGCCACCCTCCGCTCCAGGTTGGCGCGCTCCTGCGCCAGCTGCAGCTGCGCCCGCGCCAGGCGCACGTGGGCGTCGGTGCGGGCGAGGATTTCCTCGGCCTGGAAGGGCTTGGCGATGAAGTCGACGGCGCCCAGCGCAAAGCCGCGCACCTTGTCGTCCGTATCGTACTGGGCCGACAGGAAGATCACCGGCACCTGGCGCAGGGACGGTATCTCCTTCAGGCGGCGGCACACTTCAAAGCCGTCGAGGCCGGGCATGCGCACGTCGAGCAGGATCAGCTCAGGCGGGCGCGCCTGGGCCGTCCACAGGGCCAGTTCACCGTTCGGCGCCTGGCGCACGGCATAGCCGGCGCCGCCCAGCAAATCGCTCAACAGCTTCAGCGAAGCCGGCGTATCTTCAACGATCAGTACTTCGCCCTTCGAGTTCACTTCCGAAAAATCGCGGTGCATGTAGCAGTTCTCTCAGCTTTGGATGAGGCGCGGCGGTCGGTTGCCACGCTGGACAAGACATTTCTTTGCGATGAACTACGTACTATCATCATAATCTTTATTGCAATTTAGCACCATCCATCGACGGTACTTAGTCGTTCTTTTCAGCGAATCCGATGTTGTCAGCCCACACTTTCAAGCGTGCGCCAGCGCCCCCTCAATCTCCAGCAAGTCGCATAGCTGGCGGTACTGATGCTGGTCAAGCATGGCTTGCAGCGGCGCCAGCAACGGCGCCGCCACTGCGGGCAGGGCCGCCAGCAGCTGCGCCACCCTGGCCAGGTTCAATTCGCGCAGCGCCACCAGCAAGGCGGCGCGCTCTTCCCCGGTCAACAGCAGCAAATCTTGCGCCCGCAGTGCCGGCCGCGCCTCGGGCGCCGGCGACACGGGCTGCGGCACGGGCACCTGCAGCGGCGCCTCGGCCGCCTGCGCGGGAATGCTGAAGCTGAAGACGGCGCCCTGCCCCGGCGTCGATTCCACCGTCAGTTCGCCTTCCATCAGCTGCACGAATTCGCGCGAGATGGCCAGGCCCAGGCCCGTGCCATCCTTGGGTCCCGCGCTGTCGGCCTGCACGAAGGGCTCGAAAATGCGCTGCTGGTCTTCCGGGGCGATGCCGATACCCGTGTCGCTGACGGCGAACGACAGCATCCATTGATCGCCATCGCGCCGCTCGCCGCGCACGCGCAGGGTGACTTCGCCGCCGCCGGCAAACTTGACGGCGTTCGACATCAGGTTCAGCAGCACCTGGCGCAAGCGCGTCGCGTCGAGCAGCACGGCCTCCGGCAGGCCCGCGCAATCGAGGCGCAAAGCCAGCCCCTGCTGCTCGGCGCGCATGCCCAGCATGTCCATCACTTCCTGCAACAGGGGCGCCAGCGCCACCACGGCCGTCTGCGCCTGCAGGCGCCCCGCCTCGCCCTTCGACAGTTCGAGGATTTCATTGATCAGGGTGAGCAAATGATTGCCGGAGCGGTGGATGATGGCCAGGTTGCGCTTTTCATCGTCGTGCATATTGGGCGAGGCGGCCATCAGGCGCGAAAAGCCGATCACGGAATTCAAGGGCGTGCGCAGTTCATGGCTCATGTTCGCCAGGAAGGTGCTCTTGGCGCGGTTCGCCGCCTGCGCCTGGCTGACGGCCACCGACAGGGCGCTCGTGCGCTCGGCCACCAGTTCTTCCAGGTGATGGCGGTGGCGCAGCAGTTCCAGTTCGGCCTCGCGGTGCGCCGTGATGTCGTAGTTCGACCCCACCAGGCGCATGGGCTGGCCCTGCCCGTCACGGAAGATCACGGCGTCGACCTTAATGTAGCGGATGGCGCCATCGGGCCACAGGATGCGGTATTCGTGCGTGAACGCCTGGCCGGCGCCCAGCGCGGCGCGCAGGGCCTCCTTGGCGGCCGGCACGTCGTCGGGCATCAACGCCGCGCGCCAGATCGCCGCCGGCGCCGTGCCGCTGTCCGCATCTGCCCTGAACTGCGCGTACATCTGCTCGTCCCACTGCAAGGCGCCGTTGATCACGTTCCAGTCCCAGATGCCGATGCTGGCCGCGCCGGTGGCCATCTGCACGCGTTCCTCGCTGCGCTGCAAGGCGCGGTAGCGGCTGTCGAGCAGCGCCACCATGTCGCGGATGGAACGGTACAGCGTGCGCAGCTCGCCCAGGAACCACGCTTTCGGCGGCGTGCCGAACGCTTCACCCTGCCCTGCCTGGATGCCGGCCGCATACTGGCCGATCGCCTTCAGGGGCTTGAGCATCAGACACCACATGAGCAGCCATATGCTGGCCACGAGGATCACGTCGAGCGCCACGATCATGGCGCCGATGCCCAGCGCGCGCTGCCGCAGCTGCGCGTGCAGCAGGGCAGGCGTCGCGTACACGGCCACGCTGCCGATGACTTGTCCGCCCATCGTCACGGGGCGCCGCTGCACCAGCCAGTCCGGCTCCGCGGACAGCGAGGAAAAACTGCCGATGGCGCCTTCCGCGGTGCGGCGCAGGACCAGCGCTTCCTTGCCGATGCCCGGCGTCAGCGAGCTGGCCATCAGGTCGCGCTTGCCCAGCATGCTGCGCATGATGGCCTGCATCTGCTTTTCATCGAGATTCCACAAGGGCAGTTCGATGGCCACGGCCAGCTGGTCCGCGCTGACGGACAGGCTGCGCTGCAGCTGCTGCCAGCGCTGCTCGCGTTCGGACTGGTAAAACAGCACGGCAAACACCAGCAGCAGCGCGGTGACGACAAAGGTCAGCGCCACGCTGACGGCCAGCACGATGGACACGCCGCCCAGGCGCGCGCCCTTGGATGGGTGAAGCGTCATGCGTCTTCGCCCTGAGGCTCGCTGGCCAGCTGCGCCAGCAAGGCGCACAGCGGCTGGTATTGATGCTGTTCCAGCATGGCGGCGATGTGCGCGGCCAGCTGCGGCAGGCTGGTCGCCACGCCGGCCAGCACGATGGCACTGCGCCGCAAATCGAGGGCTTGCACGGATGCGAGCAGCGCCTGGCGCTCGTCCGCGCCCAACTGGCCCAGCGACTGCTGCAGGTCAAATGGCGCGACCGGCACGCGCGGCGGCACGGCGCCGGTGCGCTGGAAGCGCACGCCCAGCTGCTGCTCCAGCATGGCGAACAGGTGTTCCTGCTCGATCGGCTTGCGCAGGAAGCCGTCGGCGCCGGCCGCCAGCGCTTCCTGCTTTTCTTCCTCGAAGGCGGAGGCGGTCATGATCACCAGGCGCGGCTGCACCAGCGCCGGCTGCGCGCGCAGCCAGCGCGTCAGCGCCAGGCCATCCATGTCCGGCATGCGCCAGTCGCTGAGCACGATGTCGTAGCGCTGCGCCGCCAGCATGGCTTGCGCCTGCACGCCGCCCGCCGCCTCCTGCAGCTGGAAGCCCAGCGGCTCCAGCAAGCCGGTCAGCAGCTTGCGGCAGTTGTCGTCATCGTCGACCAGCAGCACCGTGCGCCCGCGCTGCGCCGCCGGCAGGCGCGCCACGCGGCCCGGCGCCAGCGGCGCGACGGCCGGGCACTGTACGCAGGGCGCGCGCAAGTCGAAATGAAACATGGAGCCGGTCCCCAAGGTCGATTCGACGCGCAGCTCGCCGCCCATCAGGCGCACGAATTCGCGCGAAATGGTCAGCCCCAGTCCCGTGCCGGCCTGCGCCACGGCGCTGTCGGCCTGCACAAACGGTTCAAAGATGCGCTCCAGGTCCTCTTCCGCGATGCCGCTGCCCGTATCGCGCACGGCAAAGGCCAGCGCCACTTGCCCATCGTCCTGCGCCTGGCAGGCCAGCGACAGGGTCACGCTACCCTGCTTAATGAACTTGAGCGCGTTCGACAGCAAATTGAGCAGCACCTGGCGCAGCTTGGCGCCATCGAGGCGCACCAGCGGCGGCACGCCAGCACGCTCGAGCCGCAGCGCGATGCCCTGGTCGCTCGACCGCATGCGCACCATCTCGAGCACTTCGTCGAGCAAACCGTTCAAGTCCACGGGCCCCGCTTGCAGCTGCATGCGGCCCGCCTCGATTTTCGACAATTCCAGGATATCGTTGATCAAGGTGAGCAAATGGTGGCCGGCGCGGTTGATAATGGCCAGGTTATGCTTTTCTTCCTCGAACATGCTGCTCGAATCGGCCATCATCTGCGAAAAGCCGATCACGGAATTCAAGGGCGTGCGCAACTCGTGGCTCATGTTGGCGAGGAAGACGCTTTTCGCGCGGTTCGCCGATTCGGCCTCGGTGACGGCCACCGACAGGGCGGCCGTACGCTGCTGCACCAGTTCCTCCAGGTGGTCGCGGTAGCCGAGCAGTTCCTGCTCGCTTTGCTTGCGCTCGGAAATGTCGACGATACCGCTGCGCACCAGGCGCCGCCCTTCCATCGGCAAGCGCACCAGCCGCACTTCGCAAGGGAAGATGCTGCCGTCGGCGCGCCGCACATTGCGCTCGACAAGGATGGGTTCACCGAGCATGGCGCGGCGCAGATGCTCTTCCATCATCAGTCCCAGCGGCAGACCATCGGGCTGCTCGCCCGTGTACAGGTCGAACGGCCCGCGCGCCAGCAGCGCTTCGCGCGACATGCCCAGCATGCGCTGCGCACTGCTGTTGGCGTCGATAAAACGGTCCAGATCCAGGTCATACACGACGATGGCTTCGGGCGCATGCTCGACGAGGATGCGGAAGCGCTGCTCGCTTTCACGCGCCTCGCCCTCGGCGCGGCGCAAACGGCGGCGCTGCAGCAGCAAGGCGCTCAGCATGCACGCCATGGCGAGAAACACGGCGCCAGCCGACAGCACGGCCGCGCGGTGCTCGTGCCACAGCTGCGGCGGACGGTTGAAGAACAGGGTGTTCGGCGGCAGCCGGCTGATGTCGGCATCCCAGCGCTGCAGCTGCTCCCAGTCATACATGGGCACGGGACGGACCGGCGGCAGCAAGGCGCCCGGTGCGGCTGGCGCCTTGCCGGCCAACACGGCCAGCGACATCCGCGCCACCTGCTGCGCGGCCCCTTCGATGTGCAGGATGGAGCCGCCGAGGATGCCCTTGCCCACGTTCGTGTTGTACATGCCGAAGGCGGGCACGTTCGCCAGCCGCGCCAGTTCACCGGCAAACTGCACGGGGGTGGCGATGGCACCGTCCACGTCGCGGTTGACATTGCCCGTCACCAGCAGCGTATCGGCGGGCAGGCGCGCCACCTTCGCGCGCATCTGCGCCAGGGTCAGGCCGTCGAGATACTCCATGAAAACGATACCCTGCCACGCCTGCGCCGCCTGCTGCATGCTGCGCTTCAAGGCCTGGTCGGCCTCGCTGGCACCGACGGCCATGACGATGGTCTTGGTTTCAGGGAACAGCGCCATCGCTTGCGCCAGGGTGCCGGGAAAATCGACGTTCGCCTTTTGCTGCCAGATGGCCAGCGGGCTGCCTACCGGTAAAGCCTTGCCCGAGGTGTTAATCGCCAGCACGGGCACGCCGCGCGCCAGCGGCGCCAGGTCCGACAGCAAAAAATCGAGCGCCGGCTGCTGCATGGCAACGATCAGGTCAGCCTTGCGCCCCATCATCTGGGTGTATCTTAAAAGCAACAAATCACGCATCTCGTTGCGCAGCGCCGGGTCGCCCTGGGTATTGAGGTTCAGGTGCTCGACCATGATGTCTTCGCTGGCCAGGCCCGCTGCGGCCATGGCGGCCACGTAAGTGCGCGTGTACGATTCCACGCCGGCGCGGCCGTAATCGTAGGCGTTGAGGACCAGCACGCGCTGCCCCTGGTGCGGCGGTGCCGCGCCTGCAGCCAGGGCCGGCGCGGCCGCGGCGACGCATAGCATCAACAGCAATGCGCGGCCACAGCGGCGCACCGCTGCCCTGCCCATCCCGCCACCAGGCACATCACGCATCATTCGCCATGCCCATGCTCACTCTCGCTGTCACCATGTTTCACCATTGCGCTGACTGCTCAGCGACCGACACTTACAAAAACATGATAACGTCAACTGCTGGGGCAAGTCTATTGCTTAGGGCAATCTTTTGCCAAAACAACCATCGTTACGCGGCGGTACCGCTGATGCCGAACAATTCCAGCTTCAGCCCTTTTATGCCAGACGGCACATAAATCGCAATCGCCTGGGCCTTGATCATGCTGTCATAAATGCTGCCCTTGTTATCGATCGAAAAGTAATAGGTATTAGGCCGCACTGGCACTTCAGCAGGAACCTGGGCCATATGACGCAAGTCGGCACCCGGAAGTGCCCTGCCAAGCAATAGTTCGATATTATCCGGAGACGATATTTTGAACTGCAACGGCACCGTGGCAACCAGTTCCAGCGCCGGCATATCGGCGTTGACCGCAAGGCAGAGTTCAGTCTGACGGTCAATCCGCTTGGCATCGAGCAAACCGTGATAGTGGGTGTTTTGTTGCGTGTCGTTGGACAGTGGAATCGGGAAGTAACGCGACAGGAGCACCGTATCGATCAAGTCGCGAATGATGCCATCGAGCTTGCCGAAACCGGGAGCCGCGTCATCGTGACAATACGCCGGCAAGTCGCTCAGCGTGTACTTTTTCGAGAACGTCATCAAGCCGCCGGCCAATGCCATCAATTTTTCAAACAAATACACGGGATGGTGGCGCCGGTAACTGGCGCAATGACTGAGCGTGGCGCTGGCCGTGCTCAATGTATTGAGCATCCAGAATGAGGACACATCCCCGCCATGAAATTCAACCGTATTGTTACCGGGTTGACGGTGGCGGCTGTACAGCGCCTCGATTTTCGCGCCCATGCGGTCGATCAGCGAATCGAGCATTTTCTGCAGCGAAGACTCGGCGCAGATGGTCAGACCAGGCGGAATGAAGGAGGCATCGATTTCAAAGCTGCCATTGCCAGCGCGGTACAAACGGATCACCGGGATGGCAAGATAATCATGGAGCGGATCCAGTTGCGACAGCAGATACACGCGCTTCTTCAGGTAAGCCACATCGATGCTGACTGCCTCGCTGTACAGATCCGGGGTTTCGATATCCGCCTGAACATAGCGCGCGCCTACGGAGCTCACATTGCCGCCGTGTGCCTGCAGCGTCGGCAACGCGGCGTAAAAAGTAAAACTATGTTCGCTGGAAGGCAGCTTGGACAGGTCAACTGCACTGGGCAATACATCGCCGAGAGGCGCCTCAAAGAATTCTCCATCCTGAAAGACGAGCGACATGGCGTCCGCCCGCAGGCTATTGTTGGCCAGTGCATCCGCATTCCAGCTGACGCCGTGCACACCCCATAGATGTGGATTGATGAGTGAAGCCAGACGCTGCAAGCGCGCTTCATGGTAGCGGTCCAGCTGCTGGAATTGCTGGGGGCCGATGGCCAGCCCCTCGGACCACAGTAATTTGGATGGCAATGTCATGACGTTCTCCATGTTGACCGTTGGAATCATGCTGCCTTGCCAGTCTGATGTTGCCAGCTTGAAAGTCCTTGATGTTGCGCAGCAACCCTGTTCAATTATTGCGCAAACGCAATTTACCTTGGAGCAAACGCTCGGATACTGGCCATTCCGCCGCAAAGACACAGGAAAAGAGAGATGGAGGACTTGCTGCCGTATTTCGAACGCGAGCTGGTGATGCTGAGGCGGCATTGCCGTGAGTTCTCCGAGCGCTATCCGAGAATCGCCGGAAAATTGCACATGTCCGGCGAGTCTTGCGAGGATCCGCACGTCGAACACTTGATCGAATCGGTGGCCATGCTGGCGGCACGCATCTCGAAACGGCTCGATGACGACTACCCGCAATTTACCGAAGCCCTGTTCGAAGCCCTGTTTCCACATTATCTGCGCCCCTTTCCATCGTGCACCATCGTCCATCAGTCTGTCCCAGCGGCTGGAGCGGGTGTAATGCACCTGCCGGCCGGCAGTGAAATGGACGCCACGCCGGTACGTGGCGTACGCTGCCGCTTCAAGACGGTCTACGACATGACGATCGGAGCATCGGTACTGGAAAGCGCGGTTTTCGATGCGATGATCAAGCCGCCGCCAGGCGTACGCCTGCCAGCATCAGCCAGTTCCTCGCTGAACATCGGCATCCGGCATCTCGATGCGGCGCCCGCATCACTGCGCATCTTCATCGATGGCGAAGCTTCTTTTTCCGCCGCCTTGCGCGATGCCCTGTTCATGCATGCAGTCTGCGCTTTTGTGTCGATCGACGCGGCGCAGTGGATGGCCCTGCCCGCCGTCCCCTTGGCGCCCGTCGGCTTCGCCGACACGGATGCCTTGATACCTTTCGGTGCCCGTTCGCAACCGGCCTACCGCATCCTGAGCGAGTATTTTGCGTATCCGGAAAAATTCAATTTCTTCGACATCGATATCGCGGCGCTGAGCGCTGCCCTGCCGCTTGGTTGCCAGCGCTTTACCCTGCATCTGTGCATGGCCGGTTTGCGCTCCGATTGCGCTGCGGCGCGCATGTTGTCCAGTATTTCCAGCGACAACTTAAGGCTGGGCTGCAGTCCGGCGGTCAACCTCTTCCGCCAGGAAGGCGTGCCGATCGCCATCACCCGGCAAAAAATCGACTATTCCGTGCTGGCCCATGCTACCCATGCCCATGGTTACGAAGTCGTCACTGTCGATGCCGTGCGTTTGCTGCGCCAACGGGGAGGCGAAAGCACGCTGACCGAATTTCGCCCGCTGTACAGCCTGCGCCATGGCGAGGGCGCGGGGCAACAAGGCCATTACTGGATCGTGCGCCACGACATGGCTTTGGCCATGAAAAGTCCTGGCCACGAAAAGAAAATCACGCTGGTCGATAGCGACTTCAATCCCTTGATCAACGAAAAAGCCAGCTTGTCGCTGTCGCTGACCTGCAGTAACCGCGACCTTCCGCTGTCGCTCAAATACGGCCAGCCGCAAGGAGACTTGCAACCGTGCGGCGGCGGACCTGCACTGCACATGCTGCGACGCCCCAGCCAGCCGCGATGCTTTTCACCCGGCGCGGGCCTGCACTGGCGGCTGATTTCGCACCTGACGCTGAATCATCACGCGCTGGTTCAGGAAGGTCTGCCAGCACTGCGTGAAATGCTGACACTGTATGACCTGTCTCAATCGGCAAGCTCGCAACGCCAGATCGGCGGCATCGTCGCACTCGCGCACTCGCCGGCCACGACATGGCTGCGGCACAAGCGCGGTACCTCGCTGGCGCATGGCGTGGAGGTGCGCATCACGCTGGACGAAGAAGCGTTCGTCGGCAGCAGCATGCACCTGTTTGTGCAGGTGATCGATCTCTTTCTTGGGCTGTATGTGCAAATCAACAGTTTCATCGAACTGGTGGTGCTGTCAGGGCAAAGCGGAGAGGAGCTGATCCGATGCAAACCAAGAAGCGGACTGCAGAATCTGGTGTAGTACAACACCTGCTGGCCGAACCGTACCGCTACCAGTTTGTGCAGGCGGTGCGAATTCTGCTGTGCTGGCTACGCGAGCAGAACGTGTCCCATGCGCAAGCCTTCGGCCAGGTGTTGCGCTTCAAGAACAGCTTGTCCTTGAGTTTTCCCGCCAGTGAAATCGAACAGCTATCGCTCGACGGCAATGAACAGCTGACCCTGACGCCGACGTTCATGCGTTTTCTCGGCGTCGGCGGCACCCTGCCCTTGCACCACTCTGAACGCATCGCCGCCTACCGTTTTTCGAGCAAAGATGCTGGCGTCTCGGCCTTTCTCGATATCTTTTCACACCGCATGCTCACGCTGTATTACCAGGCATGGGAAAAGTATCGGCTGGAATCCACGCTCCAGACCCAGGCAAGGGATGTACAACTGCCTTTGCTGACGGCACTGGCCGGCGTGCGGCGCGGTGCGCTGCCGTCGAACGGCGAAGCTGACGCCGTGACGCAGGATGTCGCGGCCTGGTACGCGGGTCTGCTGCGCTGCCGCCCTGTCTCCGCGCAGGCGATTGGCCCCGTGCTGGCCGAGTACTGCGGCGTACCCGTCACCGTGCAACAATTTCTCGGTGGCTGGGACTATCTGGAAAAAAACCGGCGCAGCCTGCTGGGCAGTGTCAACTTTACCCTGGCGCGTGGCGCAACGCTTGGCCTGCGGCTTTGGCGTCAGGACATGCGTGTCTGCCTGCATCTCGGCCCGCTGGATCCCGCCGGCCTGCAGCGTTTCCTGCCGCGCAGTACCGGCGCGGCGGCGCTGGCAAAGATACTGGCGCTGTTTGGCGTACCAGACCTGCAATATGAAGTGCGGCTGATATTGAGTCCGCCATGCATTACCCCCCTGCTCCTGAGTTCCAACCCGTCAGAAAGACGACGTCTTGGCTGGACGACGTTCTTGCAGACAACACAAGGCAAGGTACGCGGCGCCGAAGTGCGTTATCTGCTGCAACTGACCTGAGCAGCCCATCACTGGAAAGCGAGGCAAGCATGAAACATACGGGACGCGGCGTCATCCGGCTCGGAGACGCAACCGATCACGGCGGCAAGGTCACCAGCGCCTCATCAGGCAGCACCGTGATGGGGAAGACGGCGGCGCTGGCCGATGACACCACCTTCTGCCCCAAGTGCAAGGGCAACTTCCCGATCAAGCCCGATGGCGCCGGCGCAAAACACATGGGCAAGCCGTACGCCTATGACGGCGACGTCACCGCCTGTGGCGCCCACCTGATCACATCCCTGTAACGGAGGCAGGCCATGCATGCAAACATCCAGGCGGCACTGTCGGCCTTCGACCTCGCCGCGCAAGAACGGCGCCTGCTGAAGATCGACTTTCCCCATGAAGATGGACCTGCCGGCGCCATCCTGCTGGTCAATTCGCTGACCGCCAGGGAGGAAGTGTCGCGCGACTTCCGTTTCGAGGCCGAATTACTGTCCGATGATGCGCATATTGCGCTCAAGGCCATGATGGGCCGCATGGTGACCATTTCCATGGTGCGCGACGATGGTACGCTGCGCTACTTTAACGGCTATGTGGGCGAGTTTTGCCTGCTGCGCGCCGATGGCGGCTTTGCGTGGTACCGGATGGTGCTGCAACCATGGCTGGCCTTCGCCAGGCTGCGCCAGGACAATGTGTCCTTTCATGGCCAAAGCGTAATGCAGCTGACCGAAACGACGTTTGCCCACTACGAGCAGCGCGACTGGAAAACCAGCATCCATGGCGACGATCCGCAGATCACCTGCGCCAACCAGCACAATGAAACCGACTACAACCACCTGCACCGGCGCTGGGAAGCGCTGGGCTGGCACTACTGGTACGAGCACCGCGCCGATGGCCATACGCTATGGCTCGCAGACAACAGCACCCTGGCTGACATGATCGCCACGGCGTCCGGCGACGGCGCCATGCGTTTTCACTCCGAGTCGGGTTCCATGGAAGACGATGGCTTGCAACAGTGGCAAGCCGTGCGCCGGATCGGCTCCGGGCAACTGACCTTGGCCAGTTTCGACTATAAAAATCCGCAACCGCGCCTTGCCAGCGGCTACTCGCTGAATCGCCAGGGTGATGTATTTGCCCACGAACTGTATGAAAACACGGGCGCCTATGGCTATAAGGATGTCGATGCCGGGGAAGCTCTGGCACAGCGCCGCATGGAAGAAAGCGACCATTTGCGCCAGTATTTCGAGGCGGCCGGCAATCACCGTGGCGCGCAGCCCGGTCTTTGCTTCCGGCTCAATGGACATTTCAGCGCCGAGGAAAAGCGCTATCAGCCTGGCGAGGAACGCCCGGACAGTATTGCCGAACGCGAGTACCTGATCCTGTCAGTCGAGCATAGCGCCAGCAATAATTATCAGGTCGGCCCGAACGCACCCTCCCACTATGTCAACAATATGCTGTGCGTGCGCCGGGACATCCGCTGGCGCCCGGGACGCGGCTACAACAGCACGCCATGCATCGTTGCCGGTGTACAGACGGCGCTGGTCGTCGGACCGGCCGGGGAGGAAATCCATACCGATGCACTGGGGCGTATCCGCCTGCAATTTCACTGGGACCGCCTCGGTGAATTCGATGAGCGCAGCTCGCCTTGGATACGGGTCATGATGCCGATGGCGGGTCCGCAGATGGGACAAATCGCCCTGCCGCGCGTGGGCCAGGAAGTCGTCGTGCAATTCCAGGACGGCAATATCGACCATCCGATTGTCATTGGCGTGGTCTACAATAGCGCCAATCTACCGCCTTGGCAACTGCCGCAGCAACGCGCCCTGTCCGGCTTGCGCAGCCGCGAACTGGGCGCCCGCAGCGCCAACCACCTTGTACTCGACGATACCAAGGGCGCGATCCAGGCGCAGTTGCGCAGCGAGCACCAGGATAGCCGCCTTTCACTGGGCAACATCACCCGCATCGACGACAACGCCGGCCGCAGGGAAGCGCGCGGTGTGGGCTTTGAATTGGCCAGCAGCGCCTGGGGCGCCCTGCGCGCAGCCAAAGGCATGCTGATCACCACAGAAACATCAACAGGAACGGGATCAGTCAAACAGCTCGACGAAACACAGGCCCGCCTGGCGCAGGCACGCCAACTGCAGCAGGGCTTGGCCGGCATGGCCATCGACGCGGGTGCGCAAGACAGCGCAGCACAACAGGGCGCCGTCGCTGAATCCATCCAGCGGCAAAACGCCGCCATCAAGGGTGCCGGCGGCGATTTCCCGGAGCTGTCCGAACCGCATTTGCTGCTAGCCAGTCCGGCCGGCATCGAGCTGAGCACGGCCCAGTCCATGCACCTGGCCGCCAGCGAGCATGTGGCGCTCACCAGCAGCAAGCATATTTCACTTGCCAGCGGTGACAGCATGTTTGCCAGCATCGCCAAGACCTTCAGCCTGTTCGTGCACAAGGCCGGCATGAAACTGATTGCCGCCAGCGGCAAGGTGTCCATCCAGGCCCATAGCGACGAGGTGGAAATCCTCGCCCAGAAAGTCCTGTCGCTGATCAGCGAAGCGGACTGGGTCAACATCAAGGGCAAGAAAGGCGTACGCCTGCACGGCGCCAACCACATGCTGGAAATCAGCGACAAGGTGCAGTTCTTCACCTCTTCCCCCGTGCTCTTCAACGGCAACCTGGAAACCTTGGCGCCGAAGAGCGTGTCGCAGGAATTTAATGAGCGGCCACACAGCAGTTTTGATCAGGAGGTCTTGCTAGTGAATGCCGACGATACGCCGGCCGTTGGCATTGCTTTTGAAATCCTGCGCGATGACGGCAACATGGCCGGCAAAAGCGCGGAAGACGGTTCCACGCAACTACAAAAATCCACCGGCATGGATAGTTACATTATTCGCTATAAGGGAGAACTGCCATGAGCAAATGTGATGACTTGAATAACCGCGGCAATCATCCTGCGAAGTTTAGTCAAGGCGTGGGAGGCTGGGCGGAACTCACCGTCTTGATGACGGAAACAAAAGATACCGCGCGACATGACGTCACCCTACCACCAGGCAAAGTAATTCCTGTCATTTTCTTACCAGGCGTGATGGGCAGCAATCTAAGGATGAGCAAGCTTCGCCAGGAAGAATTGCGCCGTTCAGACAATCGGGCCTGGCGACCAGACGATATGATGGGTGCGGGAGGCAAGACGGCAGTCCTCACAGGCAATGGCTTGGGTGGCTGGTTCAAAGATGCGTCGCCACGGCAGCGTCAATTGGTGTTTGACCCCACTGAAACAGAAGTCGAGTACTACCACTATACGGAGAGCAACAGCCGCTTCGATCCGGATGGCGCGGAAACCAAAGCTGCAGACGCACGGCATCAAAATGTGCCAGACAGCTTTACACCCATTCCTCCTTTGATGGGAACTAACAGGGTCGCGACAACAACAAGCCCGAATCAAGGTAAAGCTTGTTCATATCAAAGCCCAGCACAAATAGCCCGTTGGCGAGGATGGAGTGAAGTGTTATTTGCTGGTGCATACGGAACAATGTTGCGGGCCGCTGAATTACATCTCAATAACATGATTTCCGACGGTAAGCCACATCCGGTCTGGCGTCAAACAAATGGTCTTGGCACACTGCTTTTGCAAGATCCAACAAATTTTGGCGCGTCATCTGGCAAAGCCATTACCGTAAGCGATTTAAAGAAAATTTCTCCTTGCTGGTACCCCGTGCATGCGATGGGCTACAACTTTATCAAGAGCAATGGGGTATCCGCAGTCACTATTGCAGAGCGACTACGCGGCCTGGTCAAAGGCTACCAGGAACGCGGATTCAAATGTAACGAAGTCATCATCGTCACGCATAGCATGGGGGGCTTGCTGGCCCGTGCATTGATACACCCCAGCTATGGGAAGATGCTTGATGATAAAGATGTGAAAATTCTGGGCATTTATCACAACGTGATGCCAACCATTGGTGCCGCAGGGGCGTATAAACGCATGCGTTTTGGCTTTCAGGAAAGGGAAGGCTCCATAGCCGAAATAGAGGCCAGCGTTCTAGGCATCAACGGTATGCATGCCACCGCCATTCTAGCAAATGCACCGGCGCCACTGGAAATGATGCCTGGTGCGGCATATGGCCAGAATTGGCTGAAAATCGTAGATGCACAGGATAAAATTCTATGGAGCTGGCCTCGCGATAAGGCCACTGCATTGGAAAGCATTTATCTTCAGCCAGCCAATGCATGGTGGAGGCTAATCAATCCAAACTGGGTAAACCCTGCGGACCTCCCTTATGAAAAAGGCGGGGGTATAGAAAGAACAATGGAGCGAATAAAATATGCTTCAAAATTTCTATCGTCCATAGAGAAAAAATTCCATCCAAACACTTATGCAAGCTATTGCGATTCCAGAAATTTTTTAAGTTACGGCGATGTCGTATTTAAATTAATTGACGGTCTTTACAGCGGCTCTAACGATCCGTGGAATAAATTTGAGCCGCTACCTGAAAAATGGAAATTACTTGAAGATGATAGCAAGGGCCAACTCCTGGTTCAGGCCGGAGGAAAAAACTTAAAATTAAAGCTACAGCCAGCCAGTGCGCGCGGTGATGGGACGGTACCGTCAGACCGTTCTGCACGGCACATCACAGGCACACTTTTCGTACATGGCATGACGGAAGCGAATGGTTATGACCACCAGAACAGCTATGCCGATACAAATGTTATGGCATCCATGCTGTATTCCATCGTACAAATTGCCAAGACGGCAAAATGGGATTAATCCATGAATAATAAGATAAAGAAAACAATTTTTCTCACGATCACAGTTATTGCGATGGGATTCCTATCCGCCTACGCGAAAAAAAATTCAGCCAAGGAGATCATAATGCCTGAAAATTTCAAACTCAGCAAACGCCTGGAAACACTATTTTTAAAAACAAAAATTGTATGTTTCGGGCGCTATGCCCTAGAGGTTCCGCAAGAAGCACAACTCATATCAGGAGGAACAACAATTCTTTCAGAAATTAAAACCATACCAGGCGGAGTGACAGAAAAAAACGAACGCATTGCAGAAGAAATTGAAAAAATAAAAAAAAATGACCCAACCTCTGAAATTACATATAATGGAAAAGGTCCAATAGAAAATAGCTGGCAACTTCAATACTATGATGGAGAATTCGCCAAGGAAGATGGTCATTTAATTTTCAAGACATATATTATAAAAGGAAATCATATATTTATTCTTGATGGATCAACGAGAAAAGGTGAAACAATAGCAGATTCCATAGGAAATCAAATGGTCCGCGCTAATAACTTACGTCTGCACGATGAAAATGAAGTTCCCAAGGAACCCGGCTATTGCATCGAACATGGCTTCATGAGCGACAACAAGTATGAAAGTCAGGAGATGGCGGATGCAGGCCTGTATTTCCCCAGCTTTCCAGACGTGACTTTTTCCATTACATCGAATAAAAATGCATACGGTGACTACCCTCCGGCTGAATATGATGCAAAAGTACGTGGGGAATTATCATTACTTGCCCGCATCCAGCAGGCGAAAGATCAACAAGGCAAGAATTATCCTGCTCGCACGCTGCTACGCGAAGGCAAGCGTGACGTGCAGCACTGGCATGGTGAGGAATCGTTGATACGGCGTACCGATGGCGTGCATGATTTTGAATGGACACTGGTGGGTACGCCGCGCGATATCGCCTATCCATCGGTGCTGGAAGCATCCATGTACACCAAAGTCGCCCACAACATGGTCGGCGCCGCCGAAGCATCGTCGCTGACCGATGAGGAGGCGATTGCATTGTGGGACAAGCTGTTGTCCGGCCTGAAGTTCCGGGTGAAAGTGCCGGGTGCGCCGCCGGGTTCGTACTACATCGATCCGGACAAGCCAGCGCAGTGACAGCTGAATAAGCTCATGCTGGCGTGATGCAAGCCATTGCGCTAGCATGTTTCTTTTGCCCCGGAAGCTTCCATGCCCATCACCCTGCGCCCCGCCCTGCCCCTTGATATCGACGCCCTGTGGGCCCTGCGCACGGTGGCCGTGCGCGTCAGTTGCGCGACGCATTATGCGCCGGAGCAAATTACTGTGTGGACGGCTTCGCTCGTGCCGCCAGCTTATGCGGCCATGCTGGCTGCCGGTGGCGGCATCGTGGCGATGCAGGGCGAGGCCATTGCCGGCTATGCCATGCTGGACGTAGACAAACACGAAGTCGATGCCGTGTTTGTCGATCCCGCGCGCGCGGGGCTCGGTATCGGCAAGCGGCTGCTGGCGGCGCTGGAGCAACTGGCGCGCGGACGAGGCATTGCGCGCCTGCACCTGTCCGCGTCGCTCAATGCCGTGCCGTTTTACCAGGCCGCAGGATTTATCTCCTTGCGCGAGGAAGCGTATGCGCATCCGAGCGGCATCAGCCTGGCGAGCGTGGCAATGGAAAAGCAGCTGGTGGCGGCCTGAGACGTCAGTCTTTGCTGGCAGCAGCTTCGGACTCGGCCAGGCATTGCTGCAGCTTCGCGATCAGGGCGCACTTGCTCGTCGTCCAGGTCCAGCGGGTTAGCATTTCAATCCGCTTCCCACGCAATGCCAGCCGGTCGCGCGCCGCCCGTCTTGAAAAACGCGACGATAGCCCGCTGGCATTGTTCCACATCCACGCACCATGTTTCCGGATACACATCCACCTGGCCATTGGCCAGCAGATAGCTGCATTCGCCCGTTTCCTCTTCGTCTCCCAAGGAGTGAAAACTCAGGTCGTCCTGTCCCGACAGATACATCAGCCAGGCATTGCCGCCATTGCGCAGCATGCACAGGGCCGGGCCCTGCTCCGCAACTTCGGCCATGGTCAGCCACAGCTCGCACTGGGCCAAGGTGCGCGCTTCCAGCAGCGCCTGTTCCAGCATAGGGATGCTATCGACCACACGCGGCTCGCCATGCAGATTCAGTTCCATCGTCATGCTTTTTCCCCCCTCAGGTCATCCATGGCCAGTGCCGTGCTCAGGTACAGCTTGCCGCTCAGGTCGTGCAGCAGGCTGCTCTGGCGCAGGCGGTCCATCACGGGCCCCTTTACTTCGGCCAGGTTCAGGCTGATGCCGCGCTTGATCAGCGTGCTGTTGAGTTCGATCAAGCCCAGCAAGGCCGTGCTGTCGATCTGGTTGACGGCCGACAGCACCAGCACCAGGTGGCGCGCCGTCGGGTGTCCCCGCAGCTCGTCTTCCACGCGCTCCGTCACGGCTTCGACGTTGCCGAAGAACAGACCAGCATCGATGCGCAGCAGCAAGACGTCGGGCAGGGTTTGCGCTTCATAGCGCTCCACGTTGCGGAAGTGCTCGCTATTCGGGATACGGCCCAGCACGGCGATGTGCGGGCGGCTGGCGCGCCAGATCAGGGTGCCCATCGACAGCAGCACGCCAATCACCACGCCCGCTTCCACGCCCAGCACCAGCACGCCGGCCGTCGTCGCCAGCAGGGCCAGCGCATCGCTGCGGTCGTAGCGCCACGACAGTTTCAAGGTGTCCCAGTCCAGCAGGCTGCTGACGGCAAAGATGATGGTGGCTGCCAGCACGGGCAGCGGCAGCAGGGCCAGCCAGCCCGTGGGCGCCACCAGCGCCAGCGCGAGCAATCCCGCCGTGATGATGCTGGCCAGCGGCGTGTTGGCGCCCGCCTGGAAATTGACGGCCGAGCGCGAAATCGAGCCCGTGACGGGGAAGCCGCCCGACAGCGCGCTGGCCACGTTGGCCGCGCCCAGGCCCAGCAGTTCGCGGTTCGTATGCAGCTTTTCACCGCGTTTTTGCGCCAGGGTCTGGGCGGCGGACATGCTCATCAGGAAGATGATGAAGGCGATCAGCAGCGCCGGCGACAGCAAGGTGCGCCAATGGGCGCTCGAGGTGGCCAGGTTCAGGCCCGGCAAACCGCTGGGCACGTGGCCCGTCGTCTGCACGCCCATCGCTTCCAGGCCGCCATAGGCGACCAGCGCGATGCCGGCCAGCACCAGCGCCATCGGCGCCAGGCGCGCGCCCACGTCGGCCGCCACCTTGTTCAGGCCGCAGCGTTGCAACAGCCGCGACAGATAGCGCTTGGCCAGCCACAGGAACAGCAGGCCGGACAGCCCGAGCACGAGGCTGGGCGTGTGCCAGTGGGGCCAGGTGGCGCCCAGGAGCGGCGTGATCTGGCCCCAGATGATCAGGATCGCGGCGCCATTGCTGAAACCGCTGATCACGGGGCGTGATAAAAAACTGGCCATGAAGCCCAGGCGCAGCACGCCGCACAGCAGCAGGACGAGGCCGCTGATGAAAGCCAGCTGGGCGGCCAGCACGATATACAGGGAGGAGCCGGGATCGGCCAGCGGCGCCAGGGCGGCGGCCGTCATCAGGGAAACGATGGCCATCGGGCCCACTGATTGCGTCATGCTGCTGCCGAACAAGGCGTACAGCACGGGCGGCAGGATGCTGGCGTAGATGCCCACCACGGGCGGCAAACCCGCCACCAGCGCGTAAGCCATGCCTTGTGGCACCATCATCATGGCGACGACGATACCGGCAGTGATGTCTCCGGCCAACAGAGGACGCCGGTATTGCCTGAGCCAGAGCAGCATGGATGATCCCAAAATCTGAAAACCGAAGCCTATCATGCGACGAGGCCGGCTGACAGGGGGACGTACTTACTCTTGCAGCAATTGCGCCTTCACGGCGTCGAGGATTTCCGCCGATAACACCTCGTCATCGACGCAGCGCGCCAGCACCATGGCACCCACCATGGCGGCGAACGTGGCGATCGCCTGCTGGCGCCGCTCTTCCGGTGCGCCGTCGGGCAGCAAGCCTTCCAGCAGCGCGAACTGCTGCTGCGTCGCCTTCGTAAACACGGGACGCGCGCCGGGCGACATGCGCGCCGCATCGACGCCCATGGCGGCCGCCGGGCAGCCGCCGCCGGGCTGGTCGCGGTGCCGAGTGGTCAGGTAGTTGTCGATAATCGCCGGCAGCGCCCGCTCCGGGTCGCTGGCGGCCTTCGCCCGCCAGCCTTCCAGCGATTTCTCCAGGGCATGCTGGCACGCCTCGATCATCAAGTCTTCCTTGGACGCGAAATGGCCGTAGAAGCCGCCATGCGTGAGGCCCGCGTTCTTCATCAGGTCGGCCACGCCGATGCCGTCATAACCCTTTTCGCGGAACAATCTGGCCGCCACCTCCACGATGCGCTCGCGGTTCAGCGCCGCCTGTTCCCTGCTCACTTTCATGCTGCCCTCCCATATTTATGTCAATCATCATATAACTTTACGCCCGTTTTCGCCACTCTGTTAGCGAGCGCACCGTTTGATGCGGGTGCCGCGCCGATACTGGATCTTCGTTTACAAGGAGGCCAGCATGAACGAGAACAAGGACCAGTCCGCCGGCAATTTGCAGCGCAGCATCCAACAGGAGCAGGATCAGCACGATCAGCAGCACGATGCCGCCAAATCCGGCCAGGAAAGCAAGCCGCCCGTGCAGACGGGCCACCGCAGCCAGCCTGCTCCTCCCCTGCCCGCCCAGCACCTGGACAAGCCTGGCATCGAAGGCGAGATGCAGTTGCAACCGCGCTTCCTGGCGCCCGATTACTGCGGCAGCGGCAAGCTGGCCGGCATGGTGGCCGTCATCACGGGCGGCGATTCGGGCATCGGCCGCGCCGTGGCCGTGCTGTATGCGCGCGAAGGTGCCGACGTGGCCATCATTTACCTGAACGAACACGCGGATGCCCACGAAACGAAGCGCTACGTGGAAGCGGAAGGCCAGAGCTGCCTCCTGATTCCCGGCGACGTGCGCGACCAGGGCTTTTGCCAGGAAGCCGTCAGCCAGGTGTTGGCCAAGTTCACGCATATCGACGTGCTGGTGAACAACGCCGCCTTCCAGGAACATGCCGAGTCGCTGCTCGACCTGAGCGAGGAACGCTTCGACCTCACCATGAAAACCAATGTCTACGGTTATTTTCACATGGCCAAGGCCGTGCTGCCCCATTTGCAGCGGGGCGCGTCCATCATCAACACGGGCTCGGTGACGGGCTTGCAAGGCTCGAAGCACTTGCTCGACTATTCCACCACCAAGGGCGCCATCCATGCGTTTACCATGGCGCTGGCAGGCAACTTGCTCGACAAGGGCATCCGCGTTAACGCCATCGCGCCCGGCCCCGTCTGGACGCCGCTCAATCCGGCCGACAAGTCGCCCGAGGACATCCAGAAATTCGGCCAGGATACGGACATGCGCCGCCCGGCCCAGCCGGAAGAACTGTCGCCCGCCTACGTCTTCCTGGCCTCGCCCGCCTGTTCCAGCTACATCAGCGGCATCGTCCTGCCCATCACCGGCAGCGTGGGGGAATAAGCGATGGCGCGCGCACTGTGGAAAGGCGCCATCAGTTTCGGCCTCGTGCACATCCCCGTCGAGCTGATTTCCGCCAGTCTCGACCATGAACTGGACTTGTCCATGCTGGACCGGCGCGACTTCGCCCCCATCGGCTACAAGCGCTACAACAAGAAGACGGGCAAGGAAGTCGAGTGGGACGACATCATCAAGGGCTATGAATACAAGACGGATGAGTACGTGGTGCTGTCCGAGGAAGATTTACGACAAGCCAATGTGAAGGCCACGCAAACCATCGACATAGACACCTTTGTCGATGCGGCCGAGGTGCCGCTGACCTTTTACGAACACCCGTATTATTTGCTGCCCGCCAAGGGCGGCGAGAAAGTCTATGCGCTGCTGCGCGAAACCTTGCGCAAGGCCAACAAGGTAGCCATCGCCAGCGTGGTCATGCGCACCAAGCAGCATTTGTGCGCGCTCGTGTGCGTGGGCGACACCATCGTGCTCAACACCCTGCGCTACGCCGATGAAATCCGCCCCACGGATGACCTGGACTTGCCGCCCAACACCATGAGGGCGGCAGGTATTTCCGACAAGGAACTCAAAATGGCACTGTCGCTGGTCGAAGGCATGAGCGAGCAGTGGGAACCCCGGCAATACCACGACAGCTACCGCGAAGACGTGCTGGCGCTGGTGAAGAAGAAAATCAAGGCCAGACAGACCAAGACCATCACGCCGCCCGCGCCCGAGCGGGAAGAAGAGCAAGGCAGCAACGTCATCGACCTGGTCGCCCTGCTGCAGCAAAGCCTGGGCAAGAAAACGCCCGCCGCACCGGCCCGCAAGCGCGCGGCCTCGTCCACTGCCCGCAAACCGGCACCATCGAGGCGCAAGGCAGCCTGAACCACCCATGCGGCCCGGGAGAGTCCTCAATAATATAAATGCATTGACTTTGATCAAGCTTCTCGCTACGTTATGCACAGGCCTGCCACCCGGCAAGCCCTGTCATGCGTGCGGGAAAAAATGGATGCCGAGTTAGATCAGCTTATCCTCAACGGCGCCCCTGGCGGCGTTGTCATCACGAACGAAGAGCATGCCGTCGTGCGCTGGACGGCCGGGGCGCAGCGCATTTTCGGCTATGCCAGCGACGAAGCGCTGGGCCGCACGCTGTGGGAACTGATTTCCTTGCCCGGACAGGCGGAAGCGTCCCTGCTGATCAACGAGCAGCTGACCGTGCACGGCAGCTACGACCGCGAATCGCTGCGGCGGCGCAAGGATGGCGAGCTCATCTACGTCGATGTCGCGTGCCAGACGGCACAGGCCGGGGTGGACGCCCCCCGCTACCTGATTTCCACCATGAAGGACACGACCTTGCTGAAGGCGGCGCGCGACGCCCAGTTCGTCGACGTGCGCTACCGCGTGCTGTTCGAATCGACGCCGGACAGCGTCATCATGGTCAATGCCACGGGCGCCATCGTGCTGGCCAACCAGCAGGCGCAACGCCTGTTCGGCTACGCGGAAGGCGAATTGAACGGCAGGCAAATCGATAGCCTGCTGCCGCAACGCCTGCGCCATTCGCACGTGGCGCACCGCTCGCGCTATTTCGACCAGCCGCGCACGCGCACCATGGGCGCCGACCTGGAATTGCTGGGCTTGCGCAAGGACAACATCGAGTTCCCCGTCGAAATCAGCCTGTCGCCGATCCAGACGGAGATCGGCACCTTCGTCATCAGCGCCATCCGCGACGTCAGCGACCGCCGCCGTGCCGAGCAGAAGTTCCGCGGCTTGCTCGAATCGGCGCCGGACGCCATCGTCATCGTCAACGGCGATGGCGAAATCGTGCTCGTCAATTCGCAGACGGAACGCCTGTTCGGCTATTCGCGCGCGGAGCTGCTGGGGCGCAACGTGGAAGTACTGATTCCGGCCCGCTATGCACACGATCACCCGCGCCACCGCCAGTCGTTTTCCACGGCGCCGCGCGCCCGCTCCATGGGCGCGGGCCTGGAACTGTACGGCTTGCGCCGCGATGGCACCGAGTTTCCCGTCGAAATCAGCCTGTCGCCGCTGGAAACGGACGAAGGCGTGCTGGTCTCGTCGGCCATCCGCGACATCACCGAGCGCAAGCGTATCGAACGCACGCTCAACGAACAAAAAATAGAACTCGAGCGGGCCAGCCAGGCGAAAGACCGCTTTCTCACCAGCATGTCGCATGAACTGCGCACGCCGCTGAACGCCATCCTCGGCTTTGCCCAGCTGCTGGCCAACGAATCCTTGCCCGCCACCGTGCCGCAAAAGCGCGCCTTCGTGCAGAACATCGTCACCTCGGGGCGCCACCTGCTCACCCTGATCAATGAAATCCTCGACCTGGCTAAGATCGAATCAGGCAGCCTGAGCCTGTCGATGGAAGCGGTGACGCTGCCCGCGCTGATCGAGGAAGTGCGCGTGATGGTGGAAGAGCAGGCGCAGCAGCGTCATATCCACCTGGTTTTTCCCGCTTGCGAGCCGCTCACGGTCCGGGCCGACCATACGCGCCTCAAGCAAGTGCTGCTGAATCTGCTGTCGAACGCCATCAAGTACAACCGCCCGGACGGCAAGGTGGAGCTGGAAATTTCGCAGCCCGATGCGCAGCACGTGCGCATCGCCATCCGCGACACGGGCAAAGGCCTGGACGAGGCGCAGGTGGCGGAACTGTTCCAGCCATTTAACCGCCTGGGACAGGAGGCGGGCAGCGAGGAAGGCACGGGTATCGGCCTGGTCGTCACCAAGCGCCTGGTCGAACTGATGGGCGGCAACATGGGCGTGCACAGCTGCATTGGCGTGGGCAGCGTGTTCTGGATCGAACTGGGCACCACGGCCGCGCCGCCCGCCAGCCGGCAGCCGGACACGGAATATCTGCCCGAGCCCGCCGGCGACAGCGGGGACGATGACGGTGGCCAGGCGCTGCTGCTGTACGTGGAAGACAATCCGGCCAGTCTGCGCCTGGTGGAAGACATCGTCAGCTTCCTGCCCCACCTGCGCATGATCTCGGCCACCGACGCGCGCCAGGGCATCGCGCTGGCGCTGGAACGCCATCCCGACGTCATCCTGATGGATATCAATCTGCCCGGCATGAATGGCAACCAGGCGCAGCGCATCCTGCGCAACGATGCGCGCACGGCGCACATCCCCGTCATCGCCCTGACGGCCAACGCCATGAAGGGCGACATCCGGCATGGCCTGGCCTCGGGCTTTTTCCGCTACCTGACCAAACCCGTCGAGATTCCCCAGCTCAACGCTGCCATCGAGGAAGCCCTGCAACTGGCGCGCGCCACCCTGCCGCTCAAGCCGGAGGCGTAAAAGCCAGCTTTTTCATGGCCGCGTCGAGGCCTTTCGCGCTGCGCGCATAGCCGTCCCACGGGGTATTGCCCACGCCGAGACGGCTGTGCACATTGCCCACGTTCCACTGGTCGCCCGCCTCCAGCTCGTCGAGTTCCTCCCAGGCCAGCGGCACGGAAATGCCCAGCCCCGAGCGGGTGCGGGCCGACCACGCGCACACGGTGGTGGCGCCCCGGCCGTTGCGCAAATAATCGATGAAAATCTTGCCGACGCGATTTGCGGGACCGCTCTTGACGACAAACCGCTCCGGGATGTGCCGCGCCATGTGCGCCACGATGGCTTGCGAAAACGCTTTTACCGTGTCCCAGTCGTGCTTGGGCCGGATCGGCACGACCACGTGCAAGCCCTTGCCGCCGCTGGTTTTCAGCCAGGCGGGCAAGCCCAGTTCCGTCAAGAAGGCGCGCAGCAGCATGGCCGCTTCGCGAATGGCGGGCCAGGCCACGCCCTTGCCCGGGTCCAGGTCGAACACCAGGCGGTTCGGCGTGTCATAGGCGCTGGCCAGCGCGTTTTGCGTGTGAAATTCCACCACATTCCACTGCGCCGCGGACAACAGCCCTTGCAGGCTGGCCACTTCCAGCATGGGCGGGTGCTCCGGGTCCAGCCGTGCATCGAGCTGTTTGATGCCAGGCATTGTCGAAGTGTCAACATGTTTCTGAAAAAATAGCTCGCCTCCGACGCCAGCGGGTGCACGCACCAGCGACACGGGACGCCCGCGCAGGTGTACAAGCATCAGCTTGCCCACCAGCGCGTAATAGCACACCAGGTCGATCTTCCTGGCGCCGCTGTCGCTGTCGATCACGCGATCCGCATGACTGACCTTGAAACTGGCCGGCAAGGCACAGTCCGGCATGGATTTGCTCTCCATTGTCTTCTCCTTCTCGATTCGCCGCGCCCGCTCGCGCACGATGACGGCCGGCTTTTTATCTTCACGCATGCCGTGAAACACGGCATGGCGCACGGCGCCGCCACTGGTCCATTGCGCAAAACTCACTTCGGCCACCAATTGCGGCCGGACCCAGATGGGCTGGCGCACGCCGCCCGCCTTGCCTTCAAACGGACTCGTCTCGATGGCCAGCGCATCGAGCCGGCGCCGCAAGTCGCGCAGGCTGGCATCGTCAAAGCCGCTGCCCACATTGCCTGCATAGCGCAGCTTGCCCTGCTCATCATGCACGCCCAGCAACAGCGAACCGATCCCTTCGCGCGCGCCCTGCGGCGCCGTATAGCCGCCGATGACGAATTCCTGGCGCAGCCCGCATTTGAGCTTGATCCAGTCGCCCGAGCGGCGCATGACGTAGGGCGCGCCGCGCCGCTTGCCGATCACCCCTTCCAGTCCCAGGCGGCAGGCGTGGTCCAGCAGCCGCTGCGGGGCGGCATCGAGCGCGTCGCTGAAGCGCACCAGGGGCGACGCGGGCAAGCTCTGCAGCAGCCCTTGCAGCAGCGCCCTGCGCGCCTCGACGGGCTGGCCCCGCAGATCGTGGCCATCGAAGTACGGCACGTCGAACAGGTAATACACGATCTCGCTGGTCGTTTCCGCGTCGAACGCGCGCTGCAAGGCGCCAAAATCCGGGTGCCCGCTGGTATCGTTGACGACGATTTCACCGTCATACCAGCCGGGCGGCAAGCTCAACTGTTCCAGCGCCTGCCGCAACTTCGGCAGTTTTGCCGTCCAGTCATTGCCATTGCGCGTGATTAACGCAATATGATCGCCATCGCAACGCGCGAGGATGCGGTAGCCGTCGAATTTCACCTCGAAAATCCAGTCTTGCGCATCCGGCGGCGGTGCATCGACGAGGGTGGCTAGCTGGGGCGACAGGGTGGCGGGCAACTCGGCAGCCGGCGGCGCGGCAGCCACCTTGCGCTTGGGCATGGCCTTGTTCCTGACGCTGTCGGGGAACTCGTCCACGACAGAAAATTCCTGTGCTGGCCGCGCATAGTCGTCTTTTTCCTTGATCAGCAGCCAGGCAGGCTGCTTTTCGCTGCGTTTGTCTCCCCGGCCCTTCATGCGCACCAGCACCCACTTGCCATGCATCTTGTGGCCATGCAAGGTGAATTTCAGTTCGCCGGCCGCCAGCGCCTTGCGCGCATCGGGCGTGGCTGGCTGGGGCTGCCACGTCCCTTTATCCCAGATGATGACCTTGCCCGCGCCATACTGTTTTTCGGGGATCGTGCCTTCAAAGCTGGCATACGCAATCGGATGGTCTTCCACCTGCACGGCCATACGCTTGTCGCGCGGGTCGTAGCTGGGGCCTTTCGGCACGGCCCAGCTTTTCATCGTGCCGTCGAGTTCCAGCCGAAAGTCATAGTGCAAACGGCTGGCCCAGTGCTTCTGGATGACGAAGGTGAGCACGTCGTTTGCATCCTCGTCGCCACCTGCAGGCTCGGGCGTGACGGCGAAATTGCGTTTGGCTTGATACGTTTTCAAGGCGGCTTTCATGGCGGCCCCATGCGGTGATGATGGCTTCGAGTCTAGTCCGCTGCAGGTCATGGCGCGGTACGCCAGCTAACAGAGTGCCTGCCGCGGCAAATGTAAGTGTTTGTAATTAGAAAAAAACGTGTCAACGGTATTGCCGCACGGCGCGTTTTTGCCTCAGTGACAGGGGACTGATCTCCTGAACTACAACCCCACTTCTTGAGGAACTGCATCATGAAAAAACGCATTTTCAACTTGACCGCTACTCTGATCGCCGGCTTGTTCGCTACCGCAGCCTTTGCTCAAACGCCAGCCGCGCCTGCCAAGGCCGAAGCCAAGCACACCAAGGAAGTGGCAAAAGCGGAAGCCAAGGAAACCAAGGCCGTAGTCAAAGCCGATGCCAAGGAAGCGGCCGTCGTCGCCGATGCGAAAGCCGATGTTGCCAGCGCCAAGGCCGACGCCAAAGTCACCAAGGAAAAAGCCCATCACAAAGCGAAAAAAGCCAAGGCCAAGGCTGACGAAGCCAAAACTGAAGCGACCGCAGCAGCAGCCAAATAATCCATACAGCGCGTTTCATGCGCCATGTAAAAAGACAGCTTCGGCTGTCTTTTTGCATTTTTACACCGCCTTCTTCAATTAACGTCGCTTAAATCAGCCGATTGTAAGAAAGTGTAAACAAGGTCAACGGTAAGCTTCCGGGCCGCGTTTTATGCTCAGTGACACGGGAATCATCCCTGCACCAACAGACATACCAGACAAACCACCACTGAGGACTGCACCATGAAAAAACGCATTTTCAACCTGAGCGCTACCCTGATCGCCGGCCTGTTCGCAACCGCAGCCTTCGCCCAAACCCCGGCAGCTCCTGCAGCCGCTCCTGCAGCCTCGGTTCCTGCCAAAGTGGAAGCGGCCCATACCAAGGCTGTCGTGAAAGCGGACGCCAAGGAAGCGCAAGCCGTCGTCAAAGCGGATGCCAAAGAAGCGAAAGCAGTCGTCGCCGCAAAAACGGACGTGTCCAGCGCCAAAGCGGAAGCGGCTACCACGAAAGCCAAGGCACACCACAAGGCCAAGAAAACCAAGGCCAAGGCTGACGAAAAGCTGGCATCGGCCACCGCCGAAGCAGCACCAGCCGCACCTGCATCAGCCAAGTAATTCCCCACACAATCGCTTATCACTCGCCAGGAAAATACAATGAAAAAAGTTATCGCCACCCTCATCGCCGGCCTGTTCGCTACCGCAGCCTTCGCTCAAACCCCTGCCGCTCCGGCAGCCTCGGCTCCGGCCAAGGCGGAAGCTGCCCACACGAAAGCCGTGGTCAAGGCTGAAGCCAAGGAAACCAAGGCCGTCGTGAAAGCCGATGCAAAAGAAGCGGCCGTCGTCGCCGATGCAAAAGCAGACGTGGCCAGCGCCAAGGCCGACGCCAAAGTCACCAAGGCCAAGGCCCATCACAAGGCGAACAAAGCCAAAGTAAAAGCGGATGCGGCGAAAGCGGCGGAAACCGTTCCGGCAGCACCGGCAGCGCCAGCGAAGTAAGCGCGAACGACGCCACGCAAGCGCATCCGCCGGGTCTGCGCTTGCGTGGCCACTTCGCCCGCATTCCCAGGGACAGCTTCGGCTGTCCTTTTTGCATGGCGCGCCTTCATGCAAACTTCAGCGAACAAAGCAGCTTGTGCACGACAAAGCGGCGCAGATGGTGGACACTGGCACTCCAACCATCGCCGCGAAGCCTATTCCATGCGCCACCTGCTGCTGATTACCGCCCTGTCCCTGCCTTGCGCCGCCAATGCGCAAAACGCCCCCACCGCCCTCGAGCAAGTCCTGCTCGCCCAGGACCATGACAGCCATGGCGACTTGCGGGCCGTCGTCGTGCTGCGCAATGGCGCCATCGTCGCCGAACGCTATTACAACGGCGAGACGGCCGACACCCTGCACGACATCCGCTCGACAGGCAAGAGCATCACCGCACTGCTGGTGGGTGCGGCCGTGGCGCGCGGCCAGCTGGTGACGACAAAGACGGTGGGAGATTACTGGCATGAAGTGGCTGGCAGCCCGGCAGGCAAGGTGCTCATCGACGACCTGCTGACCATGCGTTCGGGCCTGGCCGCCTTCGATGAAGACGAGCAGTCGCCAGGCAATGAAGACAAGCTCGATGCGGCGCCCGACCCTGCCGCCTTCGTGCGCGGCGTGCCGTCTGCAACGGCGCCGGGCAGCACGTACCGCTACAACTCGCTGGGCGCGTATATCGCGGGCAGAGTGGTGGAAAGCGCCAGCGGCGCCGACCTGGAAGATGTCGCCGCCAAGGCGCTGTTCGCGCCGCTGGGCATCACGCGCTGGCGCTGGGGCCGCGACGTGGCCAACCATCCGAAGGGCCAGGGCAATCTGTCGCTGCGCGCACGCGACACGGCAAAAATCGGCCAGATGGTGCTCGACGACGGCGTAGTTGACGGCAAGAGGGTGATCGATACGGCCTGGCTGCACGCAGCGCTGGCGCCGCGCGTGGCCATCGGCGCCGGCGACCGCTATGCCGACAGCTACGGCTATTTCTGGTACGCGAAGACGCAGGACATCGGAGGCCAAAAGATCGCCGTGCATTTCGCCTCGGGCAATGGCGGCAACAAGATCTACGTGATACCTGCGCGCCGCATGGTGGTCAGCATCGCGTCCGACGCGTATGGCAAGCCCTATGGACAGCGCCGTTCGGAAGACATCCTGAAGGCCATCCTGAAGGCGGGTGCCACGCAGATGTAAGCGTTTGTAATGACCGTCAACGGCAGCGATCCCGGGCGCGTTTTATGCTCAGTGACACGGGAATCATCCCGGCACCAACAGACATACCAGACAAACCACCACTGAGGACTGCACCATGAAAAAAGTAATTGCTACCCTGATCGCCGGCCTGTTCGCAACCGCAGCCTTCGCCCAAACCCCGGCAGCACCTGCAGCCGCTCCTGCAGCCTCGGTTCCTGCCAAAGTGGAAGCGGCCCATACCAAGGCTGTCGTGAAAGCGGACGCCAAGGAAGCGCAAGCCGTCGTCAAAGCGGATGCCAAAGAAGCGAAAGCAGTCGTCGCCGCAAAAACGGAAGTGGCCAGCGCCAAAGCGGAAGCGGCTACCACGAAAGCCAAGGCACATCACAAGGCCAAGAAAACCAAGGCCAAGGCTGACGAAAAGCTGGCATCGGCCACCGCCGAAGCGGCACCAGCAGCAGCCAAGTAATTCCGACACTCTTTACTGACCACACATACCAAGGATTTCATCATGAAAAAAGTTATCGCCACCCTGATCGCCAGCCTGTTCGCCACCGCTGCTTTCGCCCAGGCGCCAGCCGCTCCTGCCGCCACGCCAGCGACGCCTGCCGTCGCAGCCACGCCAGCAGTCAAGGCAGAAGCGCCGGCAGCCGCCGTCAAGCCAGCGGCGCACAAGAAAGCCAAGCATCACAAGGCGAAGAAAGCCGCGCCAGCCGACAAGGCAGCACCTGCGGAACCAGCGGTGCCGGCAACGCCAGCAGCGCCAGCCAAGTAATCGCGGCGGCACGAATGAAAAAGACAGGGTTTTCCCTGTCTTTTTTTTCGTCCGTTTTTCGCCCGCTTATTTAGGCATCAGCACCGAGTCGATCACATTGATCACGCCATTCGACTGGTACACGTCGTAGGTGCTGATGCTGGCGCTGTTGCCGCCCTCGTCCATCACCACGATGTTGTGCATGCCGTTCATGGCGAACATCAGCTTGCCGCCGCTGGCCGTGGGCAAGGTGGCTTTACCGTCGTGCATCTTGATTTCCTTGGCCAGCGCCTTGAAGTCGTATTTGCCGGGCACCACGTGATAGGTCAGGATTTTCGTCAGGGTCGCCTTGTTTTCCGGTTTCACCAGGGTCTCGACGGTGCCGGCCGGCAGCTTGGCGAAGGCCGCATTCGTCGGCGCGAACACGGTGAATGGGCCCTTGCCTTTCAGGGTATCGACCAGGCCGGCCGCCTTGACGGCGGCGACCAGCGTCGTGTGGTCGGCCGAATTGACAGCGTTGTCGACGATGTCCTTGGACGGATACATGCTCTGGCCACCGACCATGGTCGTCATGTCGGCGGCAAACGTGGCGCTGGCGGCCAGCATGGAAGTAATGAACAGTGCTGCGGGAACGAAGGTGCGCATGATGGTATCTCCTGGATGACGGCGTTTGCATGATTGCAGGAGTATTTACGTGGTGGGTCGGGGATTGGATTCAATTTATTTTTTTGGTCTGGCCTTGATTGAGGACGCGGGTGGTGTCGGCTTACGCGCGATGCGCTAAGCCGACCTACCGCGCTGCGTGCCAAGCCGGCCTGCGCAAGCCATAAAAAAACGGCGCCGTGCAAAGCACGACGCCGTTTTCGGCAGGCTTATCGCCGCGGACCGGAAACTAGTTGGCCGCGACCTGCGGCTCCGTCTCGCCCCAGCCGCCGCCCAGGGAGCGGATCAGCGCCACCGTGGTGACGGCGCGGTTGCCGCGCAATTGCACGGCGTTGCGCTCGATGGCCGCCAGGTTGCGCTGCGCGTCGAGCAGGTCCAGGTAACTGGAACGGCCCGCGTCGTACAGCTTTTGCGCCAGGTCGGCCGAACGGCGCGCCGAGACGACGGCTTCGTCGATCTGCTGCGTCTGGCCCGACAGGATGCGCAGGCCGGCCAGGTTGTCTTCCACCTCGGCGAAGGCCACCAGCACGCTCTGGCGATACGTCGCCACCGACTCTTCCAGCTGCGCTTCGCTGCGGCTTACGGCAGCTTTATTACGGCCACCGTCGATGATCGGCATCGACATCAGGGCGCCCAGCAGCCAGGAGCGGCTGCTCCACTTGAAGATGTCCGAGAAGGTATCGGACGCACCGCCGCCGGAGGCGTTCAGGGTCAAGGCCGGGAACATGGCCGATTTCGCCACGCCGATGCGCGCATTCGACGCTTCCATGGTGCGCTGCGCCGACGCGATGTCGGGACGGCGCTCCAGCAGGGACGACGGCATGCCGGCCGGGATCACGGGCAGGAAGCCGCTATCCCGCAGCGGGTTGACGGTCGCCGTGAAGCTGGCGGCCGGTTTGCCCAGCAGGACGGCCAGCGCATGTTCGCTGGTGGCGCGCTGGCGCTGCAGGCCGATGGCTTCGGCGCGCACGGTCGACAGCTCCGTGCGGGCACGCGACAGATCGAATTCGCCGATGTCGCCCAGGTCATAGCGGCGCTGGTTCACATGCACGCTTTCTTCACGCAGGCGCACCGTCTGCTCCAGGGTCGCCAGTTCGGCGTCCGTGGCACGCAGCTGGAAGTACGTTTGCGCCACGTCGGCCTGCAAGGACAGCAGCACCGAGCGGTAAGTCGCTTCCACGGCCAGCGCATCGCTGCGCGAGGCGCTGACGTTGGACGCCACGCGGCCGAACAGATCGACTTCGTAGCTGGCCGTCAGGTTGGCCTGGTAGACATTCGTGGCCGCCACCGGCGCGCCGTTCGGCAAGCCGAGCGACACGGCGGAAGCGCGGTTGCGCTGGCCGCCCACGTTCACGCCTACTTGCGGGATGCGGTCCGCTTCGGCGATGCCGGCAATCGCCCTCGCCTGCTTGACGCGGGCGGCGGCGATGGCCAGGTTGGCATTCGCTTGCGTGGCTTCGTTGATCAGACCAGTCAAAGCAGGATCATTGAACGCCAGCCACCACTCGCCGCGCGCCTGGCGCTCGGCCGGCACGCCCTGCTTCCAGCGCGTGCCGTCGGCCGCCGTCTGCACGGCGGGCAAGGTTTGCGCTTCCTTGAACGCGGCCGGCGTCTCGATCTGCGGCTGCTTGAACTCCGGCGCCGCGCAAGCGGCCAGCAGGACTGCGGCAGCCATGGCGGTCAGCACGGGCTTGACGCGCCAGATGATTTCCTTGGTTTTCAATATATATCTCCTTCCAGATCCAGCGCTGGCGCGGCGACAGGCTTGGCGGCAACGGCGGCTGGTTTTTTCTCAAAACGCTGCGCCAGGGTGCGCAGCAGTACGTAGAACACGGGCGTCAGGAACAGGCCGAAGAAGGTCACGCCCAGCATGCCGGCGAAGACCGCCACACCCATGGCATGGCGCATTTCCGAACCGGCGCCGTTCGAGAACACCAAGGGCACCACACCCATGATGAAGGCGATCGACGTCATCAGGATCGGACGCAGACGCAGACGGCACGCTTCCAGCGCCGCTTGCACGACGGTACGGCCATGCTCTTCCAGTTCGCGGGCAAATTCCACGATCAGAATCGCATTCTTCGACGCCAGCCCCACCAGCACGAACAGCGCGATCTGGGTAAACACGTTGTTGTCGCCGCCGGTCAGTTTCACGCCCAGCAGTGCGCAGAGGATCGACATCGGCACGATCAGGATCACGGCCAGCGGCAGGGTCCAGCTTTCGTACTGGGCGGCCAGCACGAGGAACACCAGCAGCACGCACAGCGGGAACACATAGATCATCGTATTGCCGGACAAGATGTCCTGGTAGGTCAGCTCCGTCCATTCATACGAAATCCCCTGCGGCAGCACTTCCTTGGCGATGCGTTCCAGCGCGGCTTGCGCCTGGCCGCTCGATACGCCAGGTGCTGCGCCGCCATTGAAGTCGGCTGCGGCATACGCGTTGTAGCGCTGCACGCGGTCCGGGCCATAGCTGTCCTTGACGCGCATCAGCGACGACAGCGGGATCATCTCGCCCTTGTCGTTGCGTACCTTCAGCTGCGCGATATCCTGCGCATGCGAACGGAACGCCGCATCGGCCTGCACGCGCACCTGGTAGGTGCGGCCAAACTGGTTGAAGTCATTCACGTACAGCGAACCGAGATTGATCTGCAAGGTCTGGTAAATCGTTTGCAGCTGCACGCCCATCTGCTTGGCTTTCACGCGGTCGACGTCGGCGAACAGCTGCGGCACGTTGATCTGGTAGCCCGAGAACACGCCCGCCAGTTCCGGCGTCTGGTACGCTTTCGCGGCCAGCGCCTGGGTGGCGTTGTACAGCGCGTCGTAGCCGAGATTGCCGCGGTCTTCGATCATCATCTTGAAGCCGCCGATGGTGCCGAGGCCGTTGACCGGCGGTGGCGGGAAGACCATGATGAAGGCGTCCTGGATACCGCCCAGACGCTTGTTGATCTCGGCCGCGATGGCGCCGCCCGACAATTCCTTGCTGGTACGCTCGTCGAACGGTTTCAGGGTGGCGAAGACGATACCGGCGTTCGGCGCATTGGTGAAATCGTTGATCGACAGGCCGGGGAAGGCGATGGTCGATTCGACGCCAGGCACCGACTTGATGACGTCGGACATGCGGCGCACGACATCTTCGGTGCGGTCCAGCGACGCGGCGTCAGGCAATTGCGCAAAGCCCACCAGGTATTGCTTGTCCTGCGCTGGCACGAAGCCGGCCGGCACGGACTTGAAGGTGAAGATGGCGGCAACGACCAGCAGCGCATACACACCCAGCGAAGCGCTCTTGCGGCCCAACACGCCTTTTACGCCAGCTTCATAGCGGTGCGAAGCGCGGCCGAAGAAGCGGTTGAACCAGGCGAAGAAGCGGCCGAAGACCATGTCCATGCCGCGCGTCAGCGCGTCTTTCGGCGCATCGTGCGGTTTGAGCAGCGCGGCCGACAGGGCTGGCGCCAGGGTCAGCGAGCTGAAAGCGGAGATCACGGTCGAAATGGCGATGGTCAGCGCGAACTGGCGGTAGAACTCGCCCGACAGACCAGGCACGAAGGCGATCGGCACGAACACGGCGCACAGCACCAGGGCGATGGCAACGATAGGACCGCTGACCTCTTTCATGGCCTGGATGGTGGCGTCGCGCGGCGACAAGCCCTCTTCGATATTGCGCTCGACGTTTTCCACCACCACGATGGCGTCATCGACGACGATACCGATGGCCAGCACGAGGCCGAACAGCGACAGGGTGTTGATCGAGAAGCCAAAGCCCAGCATCACGGCAAAGGTGCCGACGATGGAGACGGGAACGGCCAGCAGCGGAATGATCGATGCGCGCCAGGTTTGCAGGAAGATGATCACCACCAGCACCACCAGGGCAATCGCTTCGAGCAGGGTATGGATCACGGCTTCGATGGACGAACGCACGAACTGCGTCGGGTCGTACTCGATCCGGTATTCCACGCCTTGCGGGAAGTCTTTTTTCAGTTCGTCCATCTTGGAGCGCACGTCGGAAGACAGTTGCAGCGCGTTGGCGTTCGGCGCTTCGAAAATACCCATGCCGACGGCCGGATTATTGTTCAGCAGCGAACGCAGCGAGTAGCTGTTGGCGCCCATTTCCACGCGCGCCACGTCCTTCAGGTGCGTCACGGCGCCATCGGCATTCGTGCGCACGATGATGGCGCCAAATTCCTCGGGCGTCTGCAGACGACCTTGGGTATTGACGGTCAGCTGGAAGTCCGAGTTCTTCGCTGGCGAGGCGCCGATCACACCGGCGGCCACCTGCACGTTCTGCTCGCGGATCGCGTCGACGACGTCATTGGCCGTCATGCCGCGCGCCGCCACCTTTTGCGGGTCGAGCCAGATGCGCATGGCGTAGTCGCCGGCGCCGAAGATCTGGATGTCGCCCATGCCGGGCAAACGGGCCAGTTGATCCTTGACGTTCAGCACCGCGTAGTTACGCAAATACATATCGTCATAGCGCTTGTTCGGCGAGACCAGATGCACCACCATGGTCAGGTTGGGCGAGGACTTGACGGTCGTCACGCCGATCTGGCGCACTTCCTCGGGCAGGCGCGGCAAGGCGCGCTGCACGCGGTTCTGCACCTGCGTTTCGGCCTGCTCGACGTTGGTGCCGATCTTGAAGGTCACGGTCAGCATCATCGCGCCATCGGACGTGTTTTGCGAGGACATGTAGAGCATGTTCTCGACGCCGTTGATCTGCTCTTCGAGCGGCGCGGCCACGGTTTCGGCGATCACTTTCGGGTTGGCGCCCGGGTACTGCGCGCGTACCACCACGGATGGCGGCACGACGTCGGGATATTCGGAGATGGGCAGGCCGAAAATCGACAGCAGCCCGGCCACGAATATGACGATCGACAGCACCGCCGCGAAAATCGGCTTGTCGATGAAAAAGCGGGAAAAGTTCATGTTTATTCCTTGGAAGTCGATGCTGCTTTCGCGGCGATCTTGGCATCTTTTGCTTCAGGTTTTGCAGGAGCGGCAGGCGCGGTCGGATCGAAATCCATGGCCACTATCTGCGGCGTCACCGGGGCGCCCGGGCGCACGCGCTGCAAGCCGTTGACGACGATTTTCTCGCCCGCCTTCAAGCCTTCGCGCACCACGCGCAAGCCGTCCGAAGTCGGGCCCAGCTTGACGGCGCGGTATTCGGCCTTGTTGTCGGCGCCCACCACGTAGACGTATTTGCGGCTTTGATCCGTGCCGACGGCGCGGTCGCTGATCAACAGCGCCGTGCTTTGCGCCTGCGGGCCGTTGCCGCCGTCGAGCTGGATGCGCGCGAACAGGCCAGGCACCAACTGGCGCTCGGCGTTGGCGAAGGTGGCGCGCATGCGCACGCTGCCCGTGGCCGGGTCGAGCTGGTTGTCGACGAATTCCAGCTTGCCTTCATGCGGGAAGCCCGTTTCGTTGGCCAGGCCGACCTTGACGGTGACGGGCGTGCCCTTTTGCGCCGTGCCGGCCACGCGCAGATAGGTATCTTCATCGCCGTCGAAGCTGGCGTAGATGCGGTCCGTCGACACCACCGAGGTGAGGATGGCGGAAGCGTCGATCAGGTTGCCGACGGTGATTTCCGCCTTGCTGACGCGGCCGCTGATCGGCGCCTGCACCTGCGTGTACGACAGGTTCAGTTTCGCCGCTTCATACGCGGCCTGCGCCGAACGGACATTCGCGTCCAGCTCTTTCAGGCCCGACGCCTTTTCATCGAATTCGCGCTGGGCGATGGCTTTTTCGGCCAGCAGCTTTTCAGCGCGCGACAGTTCCAGCTTGGCCAGTTCCGCCTTGGCGCGGGCCGAGGCGGCAGTGCCTTCGGCGCGCGACACTTCGGCCTGGAATGGGCGCGGATCGATGACGAACAGCACATCGCCCTTTTTCACTTCGCTGCCCGGCTTGAAATTGACGGCCGTGATGAAACCGCCGACTCTCGAGCGGATTTCCACGCGCTCGATCGCTTCCAGGCGGCCCGAGAATTCCTGCGTTTCCGTGATCTGTTTTTCAACGACGGCGGCGGCCGAGATGGGCGGGCCGCCGGCCGCTGGCGCGTCGGGCACCTTGCTATTGGCCGAATCGCAGCCGGCCAGGCTCACGGCCACCAGTCCCGCCAGCGCGAGCGAGGCAGCCAGGGGCTTCAGCAGAGTGGAAAATTGTTGAACGTTTTTCATTTTATTTCCCTGTTTTATGAAAATTTCTAATGGTATGGGCGGCAGGAAGCAACCCAACTGAAAAAGTGAATGGTGGTGCCATGGCGCCCGACGGCGCTCGATCAAAGGTAAACAGGCCGCCAGCTATTTAAAAGCGGACGGGGACGACAAAGCTGGCTGTGCGATCGCACAACTCAGGCAAGATGGGAACTACACTCCGTAGTGTAACAACCAAAACTCAAAAAGTAAACTGATTAGTGTAAGTTTTTTGCGGTGCCGCGGATGGCGGCGTCATGACTCGGGCTCCTGCCCCAGTCCGGCGACAAAGCTGGCAATCTCGTTCAAGGCATGCACCTTGCAAGCGCACTCATTACGCGCGCCCGCATCCTGCAGCGGCGCGGCGGGCATGCGCCGCACGGTGGTCTTGATGCCGCAGGCGATCAGCTTGCTGCCGTATTGTTCGGCCTCGTCGCGCAATGGGTCGTCTTCTCCGGACAGGATGAGCGCCGGCGGCAGGTTCTTCAGGCGGCTCGACTGCAATGGCGACGCGTACGGATGGGTACGGTCAGCGGCATTTGGCAGGTAGCCACGGTAGGCGGCGGCGCATTGATCAGCCACTTCCGCCAGGTCTGGGCACGTCGGCAAGTTGCGCATCGAACAGGTCGACAGGCCGGGGTCGAGCATCGGCATGATCAGCACCTGGCCCGCGAGGGGCGGTCCGCCCCGGTCGCGCGACATCATGGCGCACACGGCAGCCAGGTTGGCGCCCGCTTCGATGCCCGACACCACCATCTGCTTGCCCGTCCAGCCCAGCTTGGACTTGTTCTTTTTTGCCCACAGCAGCACGGCATGCGCGTCTTCCACGGCGGCGGGGAATGGCCGCACCTTCGCCAAGGTGTAGTTCGCGGCCAGCACCACGTGGTCGGGGTTGCTCAGCACGAGGCAGCGCAGGAAGTCGTCCGCGTCGTCCAGGTCGCCGTCAACAAAGCCGCCGCCATGGAAGAAGACGATCAGGCTCGACTGCTTGGCGCCCGGCACGCCGGCCGTGTAGACGCGCGCGGCGAGCGCATCCTGCGCGCCCTGCACCTGGATATCGCGTATCTTCAGCGCCTGGCCAGGAGCCAGTTCAGCCACGGTGCCGGCAACGCTCATTGCGCCACCACCGGCTGCACCGCAGCATCGAGTACCGTGTCGTTCAGGCACAACAGGGCGATGCCGCCCACTTCATGGGTCAGGGCGCTGTAAGCACTGGCTTCGCTTTGCGCCGCCAGTGAATACGCATCCGTCGATACCATCGCGGCCAGAGCGAGCGAGCTCATAGCGAGAGCGAGCACTGCAAAGATTCCATTCCGATAAGCCATGATGTTTCTCCTGTTGTCCTGCCTGCGGCATCACATTTATGCTGCAGTACAACAACTATAGACTTGATCTACAATCTGATAAAGAGTGCAATGACGAATTGATTGTTCAGGATTCTGAATAATCACGGATAAAGTGACAGGAATTCAAGTGAACAAGCTGCAAGCAATGGAAGTTTTCATCCAAGTCGTCGATGCGGGCGGCTTTACGCGCGCGGCGGAAAACATGCAGCTGCCGAAAGCCACCGTGTCGACCCTGATCCAGTCGCTGGAAGCGAGCCTGTCGGTTAAATTGCTTAACCGCACCACGCGCCACGTCAGCATCACGTCCGACGGGGCCGCCTATTACGAACGCTGCGTGCGCATCCTGTCGGACGTACGCGAGGCCGAGGAATCGCTGTCGCGCACGCGATTGAGCCCCAGCGGGCGGCTGCGCGTGGATGCGCCCACGGCCCTGGCCAGCGAACTGATCATCCCCGCCCTGCCCGATTTCTTTGCCCGCTACCCGGACATCTCGCTGGAGCTCGGTTGCAGCGACCGCCCCGTCGACCTGATCGAGGAAGGCGTCGACTGCGCCGTGCGCGGCGGAGAACTGGGCGACCTGAACCTGATCGCGCGCAGGGTCGGCGTGCTGCACTTCATGACGTGCGCCTCGCCCGGCTACCTGGCGCACCACGGCACGCCGCTGCATCCGAACGACTTGCCGCGCCACCGCGGCGTGAATTTTTTCTCCGCCAAGACGGGTAAAACGTTTGACTGGGATTTCACGCGCGCCGGCGAACGCATCCAGATCGCCATGCCCAGCCATATCGCCCTGAACGATTCGAATGCCTACTCGGCCGCGGGCCTGGCGGGCCTGGGCATCGTGCAAATGACGCATTTCATGCTTGCGCCGCTGATAGAACAGGGCAAAATGGTGGAATTGCTCAGTGAATGGGAATCCGACCCGCTGCCCATCCACGTGATCTATCCGCCCAACCGCCATCTGTCCGCCAAGGTGCGCGTGTTTGTCGAATGGGTCGCCGACATGTTTACCAACCACCCGGCTACGCAGCTCAAGGGCAAGAACGCCAGCCCGAGCCCGCGCGCCACCCTGACCGAGGCCCAGCCATGACCGCAGCAAGCACATCGCCCCACCGCATCGTCTTTCTCGACCGCGACAGCCTGATCGCCACCGTGCGCCCACCCGCCTTCGCGCACAGCTGGGAAGAACATGCGCACACCAGGGGCAGCGAACAGACGGTGTCCCGCCTGCAAGGCGCCACCATCGCCATCACGAACAAAGTGCCGCTGCACGCGGCCGAGCTGGCGCAGCTGCCCAAGCTCCAGATGATCGCCGTGGCCGCCACCGGCACGGATATTGTCGACCTGGCCACCTGCCGCGAGCGGGGCATCGTCGTGGCGAATATCCGCGACTATGCGCGCGCCACCGTGCCCGAACACACCTTGGCCCTGATGCTGGCCCTGCGCCGCCAGCTGCTTGCCTACCGCGCCGACGTGGAAGCGGGCCTGTGGCAGGCATCGGACCGCTTCTGCCTGTTCGGCCACCCGATCCGCGACCTGGCCGGCAGCCGTTTGGGTTTGCTCGGCTACGGTGCGCTGGGCAAGTCCGTCGCGCAGCTGGGGCGCGCCTTCGGCATGCAGGTGCAAGTCCACAACCGCTCTCCCATCGATGAGGACGGCGTGACGCAAGTGACGTTCGACGAGCTGCTGGCCACGTCCGACGTGCTCAGCCTGCACCTGCCGCTGACGGACAAGACGCGCAACATCATCGGCGCGCAAGAACTGGCGCGCATGCAGCCGACGTCGCTGTTGATCAACACGGCGCGTGGCGGCCTTGTCGATGAAGCGGCGCTGGCTGAAGCATTGAAAAACGGCGTGATCGCCGGCGCCGGCTTCGACGTGTTATCGAAGGAGCCGCCGCTGCCCGACAATCCGCTGTTGAATTTACGCCTGCCCAACTTCATCCTCACGCCGCACACGGCCTGGGCCAGTGGCGAAGCCATGCAAAAGCTGGCGGACATCCTGATCGGCAACGTGGAAGCGTTCGAACGGGGCACGCCCACGAACGTGGTGGCATGAGCGTATTGCACGAACTCGATGAACTGCTGTGCGGCGACGACGAGGAATACGACCGCCTCGACCTGTTTCACGAAGCGGACGAGCTGATCGGGCAACTGCGGGTGGCCGACGTGCCCGCACTGCTGGCCCTGTGGCAAGCGCGCAGCCTGTGCTGGCAGCAACGCTACACGCAAGCGAGCGGCTCCATCGACGGCGCCGTGCTGCGCGCCCTGCTGGCCGGTTTGCTGCAGGTCAAGGAGGCCCCACACGGCGTGTTCGAACTGATGAACCGCCTGCCTGCGACAGCCGACGCCTCCCCGCTCAGCGACGCCCTGCTCGATTACGCCGAGCAAGCCTGGCATGCGAACCCGGCACGGCACCGGCAAATCCAGATCAGCTGCTGGAGTTGCGGACTGTCGGGCCGGCTGCTGAAACGGCTGGGGTTTTCCGCCTGGAAGGAAGCGGGACTGTAGTTCTTACGATGCGACTGGCGTCTCGAAGGAAAATCCCGGCGCATACGCGTGATAGCCATCGAAATCGCCCTTGCCGATGCTGGCTCCCTGGCTGCGGGCAATCGCATACGCCATGCTGAAGTGGAAATAGAAATTCGGCAGGATATACAAGTTCAAATATTCGCCGGCCGGCAGCGCGATGTCGGCAAAGCCGGCGCGGTCGCGGCAGATGCGTTCGGGCGGCCCGTCAAAACGTTCCGTAGGAATGTCCTTGAGGTAGCGCGTGGTCTGTGCGATCTGCTCCTGCAGGCTGGCGGCGGCGCTGAAATCGGCCACGTCCAGCCCCGCCAGCGGGCAGCAGCCGCGCAGGGAAAAGCTCACGGCCGCGCGCACCTGCTGGGCAAATGGCAACATGTCCGGATGCAAGCGCGCCGCCAGCATCTGCGGCGCGGTGCCGGTCTTGTCGAGCATGGCGGAAAGCTGCGCCAAGGAGCGGCAGAATATGGTGACGGGGTGGCTGTTCATCATTTCCTTGTGCAAGATTCAATATGACAAGAGTGTGCCACAGGCAACCGCGTCCCCGTCACCTTAACGCCGGTGCTTGCTGAAAAATTCCCAGATGACGTCATTCGCATCGACGGCGCGCGTGGTCTTGCCGATGGGCAGCCCGACATTGAAGGCATCGGCGCCAGGCCACGTGTGGCCGCCATCCTTGACGGTGAGCAAGGCAACGCTGGCGCCGCCGTCATCGCCACCCTGCTCCAGCCAGCTTACTTGCGTCGTATCGCCAGCCGGGCCAGGAATCAGGCGCGGCTGCGGCGGGGCGCCATCGATGCCGTTGTGCTTGCGCCAGTAATCAAAGGTGCCCTGCGCCGACAGGTAGCCGGCGGCCTTGCCTTCGTACAGCACGACCTTGTCAGCCGTCCCCTGTATCAACAGCATGCCGACCTTTCCGCGCTGTTGATGGTGCCGCACCACGGGTTCCGGCATGGGCGCGCCCACCGAGGCGACTGCGGCAAACTGCTGCGGCAGCTCGGCCGCCAGGCGCAGGGCAAAGAAACCGCCGCGTGACAGACCCGTCGCATAGATCCGTTTGTCATCGATGCGGTAATCCTGCTTGAGTTTGCTCAACATGGCTTGCGTGAAACCGACGTCATCCGTGCCCGCCAGGTAATCCATGCCGAAGCCCACGTTCCAGTCCTGCTTGATGCCTTGCGGATACACAACGATGAATTGGTGCCGATCCGCAGTCTTGTTCATTTGCGTGTACAGCATTTGTTCCGCCATGCTCATGCCGCCGCCATGGAAATTGAAGACGACGGGAAAGGCTTGCTGCGGCGCGCTTTGGTAAGACGGCGGCGTGTAGACGATGTAGCGGCGCTTGTCTTCCTTGTAGACGAGGCTGCTCACCTGGGCCGGCGCGGATGTGCACACACAGGACAGGATCAACAGGCTGATGGCGATTTTCATGGGCTTCCCTTAAAGTCAAAGAGCAGCCAGCATAAGCAGAGGCAGGTGAAATCGCGGTGAAATCCGCTGACTTTATTAAGACTGGGTGGGAACGATCGCGACACGGTACTGCGTCGCGCCGGGGTGGAAAGCAATGTCCCAGCGCATCGCTTGCGCCAGGCGCAGCAGCAGGTTCTGTCCATGCGCGAAACCGTGGACGCGCCGTGGCTGCCCCGCCTGCACGGTATTGACAATGTTCAGGTGGCCTTGCGCAAACGCAATGCTGATGCGGCAATCGGGGCCGCCATGAAACAGCGCATTCGCCAGGCAATTATTGATGAGCAACATGACCAGCTGCCCGTTGCCGGCCACGTCCAGCCGCTCGGGCAAGTCCAGGGTCAGCAGGCTGGCGTCCCACGGATGTTCGTCGAGCAGGCGCAGCAGGCATTGCTCCATGCAGCCGCGCAACTCCACCACGTCGCCGGGCAGTTGCTCTGCCCGTGCCAGCGCGAACAGCACGTCGATGGTAGCGCGCATCTCGTCCGAGGATTGCCGCAGCTGCGCCTGCTCTTGCCTGCCCAGGGGCCGCGCCTCGGCCAGCGCCAGCGTGTTGTGCATCAAGGTCAGCGGCGTGCGCAGTTCATGGCTGACGTCGCGGGCGAAGGCCTGTTCGCGCTGCAACACCGCCTGCAGTTCGGCAAACGTGGTTTCCAGGCGGTGCGCCAGGAAACCGATCTCGTCGGGGCGATCGCGCTCGCTGAAATGGACGGTGCTGCCGGGCGCCAGCTGGCGCGCTTCCTGGGCCAGGCGCTGCAGGGGCAGCACGAGGCGCCGCGCCAGCCAGTACGCCAGCAGCAAGGCCAGGGCGATCAGCGCCAGCGCCACGCCCAGCACGACACCCCCCACCTCCCGCGCCAGGCGCTGCACCACCAGCACGGGCGCCACGTCGGCCAGCAGATAGCTGCGCTGCGGCTGGCCAGCGGCGACGAGGTCCAGCGCCAGCACGTGGTAATGCTGGCCCGTCGTGGTAAACACTTCCCCGCGCGGGGCTGACGGCAGCACTTGCTCGCGCACCACTTGAGGCAAATCATGGTAGCTGGCGTATGTCTTGATGAGGTCGCTACCAGACGGCGTAAGCTCACCGTGCTGGCGCAAATGCTGGCTGACCACCACCGCTTCGCGCTCGAGCAGGCGCTGCACCAGCATGTCTTCCGTCACGTAGGCGATCACCAGCGCCAGGCCCGTGTAGCACAGGCACAGCAACACGGTGAAACCGGCCAGGGCCGCGAACAGGCGCTGCCGGATCGATTTGCTCATGATGACGCCGCGGAACCGAAGGCAAGGCGGTAGCCCAGCTGCGGTATGGTCACCAGCAAGCCCGCCGCGCCAGCAAGCTCAAGCTGCTTGCGCAACGCGTAGATGTGCGATTTGAGCGCGTCGCTATCGGGCGGCTGGCTGCCCCACAGATGCTGCAGCAAGGCCGAACGTGACACGGCGTGCGGATGCTCGCGGCACAGCAGCAGCAGGATTTTAAAACCCGTCTGCGTCAGCGGCAGCGCCACGTCACCGAGCCGGGCGCGCCCTTCGCGCGTCTGCAAGGTAAAGGGGCCCACGCGCATTTCCTGGTGCACATGCAGCTGGTGCCGGCGCGCCAGCGCTTCGCAGCGCAAGGCCACTTCGCGCAAGTCGAACGGTTTGCTCAGGTAATCGTCGGCGCCGTCGCGAAAGCCGCGTGCTTTGTCTTCATACGCATCGCGCGCCGTCAGCATCAAGATCGGCACATTGCTGGGTGCCCCCGCCTTGATGGCGCGGCACACTTGCAAGCCATCGATGTCGGGCAGGTTCAGGTCCAGCAGCACCACGTCATAGTTGTTGCGCGTGGCCAATTGCACGGCCAGCGCACCCGTGCCCGCATGGTCGGTCTGCCAGCCCAGGCCGTCGAGGAAGTCGAGCACCTGGCGCGCGATGGCCAGGTGGTCTTCCACCAGCAGTATGCTCAGGGGCAAGCGATTCATGGAGTGTGGGCAATGCGCGCATACAGCCAGAAATTGCCGGACCTACCGCGAATTTGCCGGTAGCAGCGCAGATAGCCTTCGCGCTCGAAACCGCAGCGCTCGAGTACGCGGATCGAACGTTCATTGCTCTCCAGCACAGTTGCCTGGATGCGCAGGAAGCCCAGGCGCTGGAAGCCCCAGTCCATGACCGACGCGGCGATGGACGTGGCCACGCCCTGCCCCCATACGGCAGGAGACAGATCGTAGGCGATTTCGGCCGTGCGGTGCTGCGGGGAAATCGCATTGAAGCCGATCGTGCCCACCAGCTGGCCGCCCTCGCGCAGCACGATGGCCAGGCGGATGGACGACGCTGGCTGGGCCGAGGCGTAATCATCGAAATTGGCCTGCAGATCGTCGGCGCAACGCAAGTCCCAGCTCGTGTGTTCCACGACAACAGGATCGGCCAGATACACATACCAGGCGGGCGCGTCGCTACGTTCCAGCTGGCGCAACGTCACCAGTGGATGGGCTGAAACGGGTAAATCGGCAGCTTTCATTGCTTGGCATCCTCCTCAATCCAGCGGGCAATCAGCGGCCAGCCAGGACATGAAATCATCGGCAGCAAGTTCGAAATCGTCGCGCTGCATCGATCCATGCCCGACCAGGTACACGGCGCGGTCGCCATCATCGAGGGCCAGCATGACGGCGCGCCCGCCGCTGTCGTCGCCGATGGTGATGTAGCCTGGGCAGGATTGCTGCGTGTCATATGTTTCGTTACGCTCCACCAAACTTTCTGCGCCATACAGCAATACCTGTTCGCCACGGAGACCTTCCTGCCAGTCCTGGAGAAAGCGCAGGTAGTACGCCGGCAAGGCGCGGCCCAGCCAGCTCTCGAGCGCTTCGGTTTCCTGCTGGCTCACGCGGCGCCTTTGCGCCGTGCCTCCCACGTACGCCGCAGCAAGCCGTACAGGGCCGTATCGCTGACGTGGCCGCCGACGATCCAGCGTTCGGGCAAGAAACCTTCCTTGCTGAAACCCTGGCGTTCCAGGGCGCTGGCCGAAGCCGTATTGAGCGGATCGATATCGGCTTCCAGGCGGTTCAGGTCGCGCTCGATGAACGCGTATTCCAGCAGCGCCGACAAGGCTTCCTGCATATAGCCCTTGCCCCAATGCGGGCGCGCCAGCGCATAGCCGATTTCGGCACGGCGGTTCTGGCGGTGTTCGGAAAACAGGCTGCAGCTACCCATATATTCGCCCGTCGCCTTCAGCGTGACGGCGAAGCGGAAGAATTCCTCGCTCTCGAAAGCGGCGATGTCCTCGGCAAGCTTGCGCGCGGCGATGCTGGCATCCTGCCATGGCGGCTCGCTGAAATAGCGCATCACTTCGGGATCGGCATGCATGGCGAAGAAGTCCGCTTCATCTGATGGTTGCGGCTTGCGCAGGATCAGGCGTTCAGTGGTGATGGTTTTCGTGTAGGCCATGCGACTCCAATCAAAGGTTCAAAGGGGCAATGCTTATTATTCCATGCAACTATAACGAAGTGGCAATTTTGTGACGGTGCTTTTAATGTAGTATGGCAATATTTCCACCATATCATTGATGCAACTTCATGATCCGCTTATGCACGCAACAAAAGAAGCAGCAGATACCGATGCCATCCCGGCGCAGCCCGAGGTCTTGAGCAAGCACAAGCGGCCAGTGATCGTCTGGGCCAGCATCGCCTTCTTTTGCATGTGCGCCATGCTGCTTGGCATGACCATCTGGATCGTCTGGTCTTCGCGCGAAGTGCGCTTGCACGAAGCGAGGGCGACGACGGAACACATGGCGCGCACCCTGGCGACCCAAGCGTACATGGAGCTGGAAGTCGCCGATGTGATGCTGGAAGATATCGTCGAGCACATCCGCAACGAAGGCAATAATGACGCGACCGGCGAGCGGCTGCAATCGCATCTGCAGCAGCTGTCGAAGAATATCGTGGAAATTGCCGGCGTCTTCATTTTTGACAGCCGCGGAGACTGGCTGGCCAGCTCGTCCGGCGCCGGGCAGGACGGCAACAATGCGGACCGCGACTACTTTACTTATCACAAGACGCATGCGCAGCTGGGCAGCCGCATCAGCGCGCCCGTACGCAGCAAATCCAGCGGGCAATGGGTCTTGCCCGTGTCGCGCCGGGTGGAATTGGCGGACGGCTCCTTTGCGGGCGTGGTGCTGGTCACCCTCGGGCTCGCCTCCTTCGAACGCATCTACGATAGCCTCAACCTTGGCAATACGGGCACGGCCTTTTTTGCCCTCGACGACGGCACCTTGATCTACCGCCGGCCATTCCAGCCCGGCGTCATCGGCATGGATATTTCGTCGGGTGCAGTCCTGCGCGCCTACCGAGAAAAAGGGCCTGTCGGCACGGCCATGATGACGGCGAAGGTGGACGCAATCGAACGGCTGTACAGCTATCGCCACCTGCAGCGCTTTCCCGTCATCGTGGCGGCGGGACTATCGGAGGAAGATATTTTCGCCGAATGGCAGCGCTTGAGCATGCAAATCGTGCTGGCGTCGCTGGCGGCAGGCGCGGCGCTGATCTACCTGTTCCGCAAGCTGATGCGGCAGATTGCCGTACGCGACCATATCGAAGCCAGCCTGCGCGTGGCCACGACGGAGCTGCGGCACGCCAATGCGGACCTGGCGGCGCGGGCCTCGCAGGACGGCTTGACGGGGCTGGCCAACCGCCGCTGTTTCGACGAGACCTTGGCGCATGAATTGAAGCGCGCCCAGCGCAGCGGGCACGAAGTGTCGCTGATCATGCTGGACGTGGATTTCTTCAAGAAATTCAACGATCAGTATGGCCACGTGGCGGGCGACGAGTGCCTGCAGGCGGTTTCCGGCGCCGTGGCGCGCAGCGTCGGCCGGGCCGAAGACCTGGCGGCCCGTTACGGCGGCGAAGAGTTCGCCGTCATCATGCCCGGCACCGGCGCGGCGGGCGCCCTGGAAGTCGCGCAAGCGATCCGGGCGGCCGTGGAAGGCTTGCAGATTCCCCACGCGGCCAGCGCGAACGCAGTCGTGACCGTCAGCCTGGGCGCGGCCACGCTCCAGCCTGGCCAAGACCGCCCCACAGATAGCAGCGAGCTGATACGCGAGGCCGATGCCTTGCTGTACCAGTCGAAAAACACGGGCCGCAACCGCGTCAGCGGCGGCGTAGCAGCAGCATGAGGCCGCTTATGTCCGGGAAAAGAATCGCTCTCACCATGCCGCTGTCCCTCATCGCACTGGCCGTCTGGCTGGGCTTGAGCATGGGCGGCCGCTGGCTGGAAGCCGCCGGCTACGCCTTGCCGGGCGCAGCCGTCACCGGCCGTATCGGCCTGTCGTGGGCGCTGGCCGCACTGTTCGCGCTGGCGCTGCTGCTGGCGTCGCGACAGCTCCGCGAAGCGGGCTTGTGCGCGCCGCAGCCGTGGAAAACGCTGTGGCTCGTCTGGCCACCCCTGCTGTATGCGCTGCTGATGCTGTTGCTGGCCTGGGCCGGCGGCTGGCCGCAGCCGCGCGTGCTGCTGATCGTCGCGTGCAATGCGGCGCTGGTGGCCATCTCGGAAGAACTGATGTTCCGCGCCATCTTGCTGCAGGGCATGCTGGACCGCTACGCCGTCTGGCCGGCCGTCCTGATTTCTTCGGCGCTGTTCGGCCTGGCCCATACGGCCAACGGCCTGGCCACGGGCGACGTCAGCGGCGCCTTGTGGCAAGCTGTGGCCGCCACCTTGCAGGGTGTCGGCTATGCGGCCATCCGCCTGCGCACCCGTTCGATATGGCCGATGGTACTCGTGCATGGGATATGGGATTACGCACTGGTGACGGCCACCTTGCCGAACCCGGCCGAAGACGGCGCGTCCATCCTGCCGTATATCGCCCTGCTGGCCGTGCTGCCCTTGTGCCTGTATGGCGTCTACCTGCTGCGGCCCAGCCAGCGCGCGGCCATATCGCAACCGCAGCCATAATGTCGCGACAAGCTTTCCATCCATGGACCAAGAAAATGGCCGCGCATAAGGGAGGCTTGACAGCGCGGCCCATCGCATGGCATCGTTGCCCCATGCAATCGCCACTCCCTCCCCTGCCATCGATTATTGCCGCCATTCCAACGATGGTGGCTTAGCAGCAGTGTGATTGCCAAAGCCGCCTGAGAGGCGGCTTTGATGTGCAGTCACTGGTCAAACCGTCTCGCAGGTTTCATTTCTTTTTTAGCGAGCGACCATGCCCCCAACTTCCAGCACCCCCGCTTCCCCCACCCTGCACCTCGTCTGCGGCAAGATCGCGTCCGGAAAATCCACTCTGACAACCCGGCTGGCCAGCGCGCCACAGACCGTGCGCATCAGCGAAGACAGCCTGCTGGCGCAGCTGTATCCGGGCCAGATCGCCAGCTTGGCCGATTACGTGGCGTGCGCTACGCGGCTGCGTGCGGCCATCGCTCCTTTGGCCCTGCAGATGCTGCAGGCGGACGTGTCCGTCGTGCTCGATTTCCCCGCCAATACGCCGGCCAGCCGCGCCTGGATGCGCGAGCTGTTCCAGCAGGCGGACGTGGCGCACGTGCTGCACTATCTGGACGTGCCGGACGAAGAATGCAAGGCGCGCTTGCGCCAGCGCAATGAAAGCGGGTTGCACCCGTTTTCCACCAGCGACGCTGATTTTGACGCCATCACGCGCCACTTCGTGCCGCCAGATGCTTCGGAAGGTTTTTACATCGTTCAAACAAGCCGTTAATGTTTCCTGGCTGGCTGTCGGCAAGAGCTTGTGTACTTTCGACCAGGATGCTTTTTTTGACATGTCTTCGTTTCGGCTGATACTCTGCATGTCTCACAATAAGAAACAGGACAGCACTCCGTGAAAATAATGAAGTTCGCCGGCAGCGGCCTGGCCATTCTGCTTGCCTTGCTGGCTGGATCCGCACAGGGGCAATATGCGCCGGTCGATGCCGCGCGGACAAAGAACGAGGCAGCGGCCAAATTGATGCTTGAGTCCTTGAAACAGACCAGGTATTGGATCGTTCCCAATCCACAAGCCATCTCGCGCTATGAGTTCCAGGAATTGGACGAGGACGGGAATCCCGCTGGAAAAAAGTTTGTCGTCACGGAAACGACGAGTTTCACCGTGCATAGCTATGTAGATAAAGACTTCCGGCACTATGCGCGGATCGTCTTCGAAGATGACAAGGACGCGGCGCTGGAACTCTCCTTCTATCTATTCGAGTCCAGGCCGGGACCGCTGACGCTATTTCGCAATGTCTACGATCCGGCCAAACGCTCGCGGTTGGATTTTGTCGAGTATCTTTTCACCTCGCCGCCCAAAGATATCGAGATAGCAGAGGCCAAAGAAGGCATCCTGGAAATTATCTTCGAGACCGCCCTGCGAGCAAAAGGCGACGTCAACATTGGCATGAGCGCGAAGCAGGTACGCGCCTCCGGCTGGGGAAAACCTGTCAGCATTCACAAAAAATCCGATGCGGCCGGCGCGCACGAAGAGTGGCTATACGAAAGCAGGCGTTCCTTGCTTTTCACAAATGGCAGACTGGCCTCCATCCGGCGCTGATACGCGACAGCACGGCCAGGCAATTGCCGCCCCACTGGCCTTAAAACGTGCCCGGCAGCAGGATCTTTTTATCCACCTGCTGCAAGTCGCGCAAGCCGCAAAAGGCCATCGTCAGGTCCAGCTCGTTGCGGATGATGTCCAGGCATTTGGTCACGCCCGGCCCGCCCATGGCGCCCAGGCCGTATAAAAACGGGCGGCCGATGTACACGCCTTTCGCGCCCAGGGCCACGGCCTTGATCACGTCCTGGCCCGAGCGGATGCCGCCGTCCATGTGCACTTCGATCTGGCTGCCGACGGCGTCGACGATGGCGGGCAAGGCTTCGATCGACGATTGCGCGCCATCGAGCTGGCGACCGCCGTGGTTCGAGACGATCAGCGCGTCGGCGCCGCTTTCGACGGCCAGGCGCGCGTCTTCGGGGTCCATGATGCCCTTGATGATCAGTTTGCCGCCCCAGCGCTGCTTGATCCATTCCACGTCCGCCCACGACAGGCTCAGGTCGAACTGCTGCTGCGTCCATGCCGACAGCGACGACATGTCGGACACGGACGTGGCGTGGCCGACGATGTTGCCAAAACCGCGCCGCTTCGTGCCCAGCATGCCCGCCACCCAGCGCGGCTTGGTGGCCATGTTGAGGATGTTCGGAATCGTCAGCTTCGGCGGCGCCGACAGGCCGTTGCGCAAGTCCTTGTGGCGCTGGCCCAGCACCTGCAAGTCCAGGGTCAATACGAGCGCGCCGCACTTGGCCGCCTTGGCGCGGTCGATCAGGCGGTTGATGAATTCACGGTCCTTCATCACGTATAGCTGGAACCAGAACGGCTTTGTCGTGTTCGCCGCCACGTCCTCGATCGAACAGATGCTCATGGTCGACAGGGTGAACGGCACGCCGAAGCGCTCGGCCGCCTGGGCCGCAAGGATTTCTCCATCCGCATGCTGCATGCCCGTCAGGCCTGTGGGCGACAGGGCTACCGGCATCGATACGTGCTGGCCCACCATGGTCGAAGCCAGGCTGCGGTTTTCCAGGTTGACGGCCACGCGCTGGCGGAATTTGATCTTGGCGAAATCGCTGTTGTTGGCGCGGTACGTCGACTCCGTCCAGGAGCCGGAATCGGCGTAGTCGTAAAACATGCGCGGCACCCGTTTCTGGGCCAGCACGCGCAAGTCTTCGATGCTGGTGATGATACTCATGCGTTTCCTCGGTCGATGGCAAGTCAAGCCATGATCGTGCATTTGCCTGCAATTGTCTATCCGGCAGGCAATGCCGCCATACTTACCAAGCGCGCGCGCCGAGAATTTTCCCGCCCAACTCCGTCAGGCGCGCTTGCGGATAACGCAGCTTTTCCTTTTCCTCGGGGTCGCCGGGAAACGCATAGCCCTGCGGCGCGCTGCGCTCGCGCCAGCTTTGCACCCTCCAGTCGCGCAGGGACTGATTGTCTTCCTGGGCCGGCGTAAAGGAAATGTATTGGGCCAGGCGCACCTGGTCCGTCGACGTATTCGGGCGGATGCCGTGCGCCAGCAGGCTGTTGAAGATAAGTAACTCGCCTTTCTTCATGGCGATGAATTCCATCGGGTACGGCACGGTCGCCAGGTCCGGCTGCCATGGATTGCGATCCGCCGGCACGGTCTTGCGCCACGCCAGCAAGTTGTTGAACAGTTCCGGATAGCATTGAAAACCGCCGCTCTCGGGCGACGTATCGGACAGGGCCAGCACGCCTTGCACGTTGACGGGCAGCGGGTCGAGCGTGGTGTCGGCATCCCAGTGGATGAAGCCGCCAAACTTGCGCTTGCCATTGTTCGGCGTGTTCAGGTTGGCGCGGTCGATCGTCACCCACAGGTCTTCGCGGTCCCAGATGTCGACAAAGGCGTCATAGACGCGCTGGGTCTGGCGGTTGTCCCACAGGGTCTGGTTGTGATACGCCTCGACCATGCCGGAACCGTTGAGTTCCTTCATCGCGTGGTCGCGCAACTGGTCCCGGTTCCAGGTGGCCGGGTCGTTCTCATCGAGTCCCTGGAATTCCCACAGAAAGTCCGTTGTGCGGCGCACCTGCTCGGGCGATACGGCATCCTTGACGATGACGTAGCCGTAGGTTTGCCAGTGCAAGAAGTCGCTGTCGGACAGCACGCGCAGCGGCAGCTGTTTCCGGATGTCGCGCAACTGGGTTTGTTCCGTGTAGGCCACGGACGGGTTGCCGGGCCGGTCTTCGCCGTACTGCGGGTTTACATACTGAACCTGGTCTTGCATCGCTGTCTCCTGTATTGGTGTGAGACAGATTGTGCGACGGAAGATTAGAGGGAAATGCGTGCGGAGCGACCAATACTGATACTATCCTGATCATCCATAGCTAATAAACGTCACGATGACGCCTTTATTCGAACAAGTCACGATCCCGACGGGCCACTCCTGGGGCTTGCTGTGGCGCGAACTCGATGCCATTCCCTTCATCTGGCATTACCACCCGCAATTCGAGCTGACCCTGACCGTGAATGCGCGGGGGCAGCGCTACATCGGCGACCATCTGGGCGACTTCGAACCGGGCGACCTGGTGCTGCTTGGGCCGAATTTGCCGCACACGTGGTCGGCCAGCGAGCGCATCGACAGCGCGCAACCGATGCTGGCCCTCGTCGTGTGGTTTTCGCTCGAGTGGGTGGAGCAGCTGGTGGCCTGTTTTCCGGAGTTGCACGGCGTGCGGCAGCTGGCGGCCCGTGCCGGCCCGGCCCTGCATTTTTCAGCGGACGCGAGCACGCGCTGCGCCCATCAACTGCTGCAACTGAATGCCCTGCCCGTGCCGCAGCGCCTGCCGCTGCTGCTCGACGTGCTGCTGGACCTGGCGGCCGATGGCACCGCGCGGCCGCTGGCCTCGACAGCACAGGCGCCGATGCATGCCGATGGGCAGCAAAAGCGCATGGCCATCGTGTTTGACTTCATGCACGCGCATTTCCGGGAAGAGATCGCACTGGAAACCTTGGCACAGCGGGCCGCCCTGTCGCTGGGCGCGTTTCACCGCTGCTTCAAGCGCCACGCGCATTGCACGCCGGGCGAGTATCTGGCGCGGCTGCGCATCGGGCGCGCCTGCCAACAGCTGATCGAAAGCAATCTCGCCATTGCCGTCATCGCGCAAGAGGCGGGCTACCGCAACCTCGCGCATTTCAACCGCCAGTTCCGCGCCGCCAAGCACGTCACGCCGCGCGCGTTTCGCCTGCAATACCGGCACGGCGCCAAAGACTTGGCGTAAATCCGTTCGGAAACGAAAAAGGGGATCAGATTTTACAATCTGACCCCCAATATTCTGGTGCGGCTGGCAGGAATTGAACCCACGACCCCTTGGTTCGTAGCCAAGTACTCTATCCAGCTGAGCTACAGCCGCCTAAGACAAGATTATAGCAGGGCTTTGCAGAATGGCAAAGGGCGTCGTGCGGATATTTCACAATTGCCCAGGCTGCCAGCGTGGTCGCTGCCAAGGCACCGTCAGGACGAAAAAAAACCCGGAAAGCGAACTTTCCGGGTTTTTTCACTACTGCTGATACTGGTGCGGCTGGCAGGAATTGAACCCACGACCCCTTGGTTCGTAGCCAAGTACTCTATCCAGCTGAGCTACAGCCGCAAACTCTGACACACTTCGCCGGACGGCGCGAAGCTTGAAACTTTCATCAAGACGAAGCAAACTTCATCTTGGCAATACTGGTGCGGCTGGCAGGAATTGAACCCACGACCCCTTGGTTCGTAGCCAAGTACTCTATCCAGCTGAGCTACAGCCGCAAAACTTCTACAACATTCCATTAACAACATGGAGGTGAAACTTGTTACAACAAAACCAGGCAAAGTCTGATTTTCAGTATTCTGGTGCGGCTGGCAGGAATTGAACCCACGACCCCTTGGTTCGTAGCCAAGTACTCTATCCAGCTGAGCTACAGCCGCGCAGGCAAACATTATAGCGTATTCATTTCGCTTTGAAAAGTTCGATTTTTCAATCGCTTAGCTGATTTTGCAGAATACCGCCCCGCTCCATCGACTACCTTTTCACTGCCAAAAAGCGCACGCCTTTTTATCGGTGGACACTTCTGCTTTCACAGTGGCGCCCAGCGAATCGAGAAGTTGCTGTCTCGAAAGAAGCGGGATTATAGGGACTGCTTTCCAGCCTGTCCAGTGCTATCTGCAGGCGGCGCGCAAGCGTGCGGTGGCGGCGCGCCGCTTGGGGCTACAATACCAGCCAGACAGGGGCGTTTGTGCCTCCCCTAATGCATGACGGCGGGCATTGAGCATCATGACCTATTTAACTGAGCTTAGCGGCGGCCCGGCGGGGCAAGTGCCCGTGCGGCAGACTCACTGTTGCAGGATTTCCGATGGCCAAGCATGACCGCGAGCAAGACCTGCTTCCCCCATCAGCGCCGCTGAGCCTCTCCGACGAGCGCCTGTCCAACTTACTAGAAAGTATTACCGACGGCTTTTGCCTGCTCGACCGCGACTGGACCATCCGCTACCTCAATACGCGCGGCGCCGCCATGCTGGCGCCGCAGCACGCGCCTGGCGCGAGCCTGACGGGCAAGAACCTGTGGCAAGCCTGCCCCGACCTGCTGGGTACGGAACTGGAAACGCAGTACCGGCGCGCCATGGCGCAGCAGCACAGCAGCAGTTTCGAACTGCTGTATCCGCCGCTGGGACGCTGGCTGGACGTGCGCATCTTCCCTTCCAGCGACGGACTGACCACGTATATCCAGGACATCAGCCAGCGCAAGGCGACCGAGGAAACCTTGCGCCACAGCGAGGAAGACTTGCGCGCGCTGGCCAATTCCATCCCGCAACTGGCCTGGATCGCCAGCTTCGACGGCACCATTGCCTGGTACAACCAGCGCTGGCACGACTACACGGGCACCACTGCCGAGCAGATGGCGGGCGACGGCTGGAGCATCGCCTATGAGGCGCAGCACCTGCCGCCCATGCTGCAAGCGTGGAAGGCCGCCTTGCGCGATGGCACGCCCTTCGAAATGGAGTTCCCCATCCGTGGCGCCGACGGCCAGTACCGCTGGTTCCTGACGCGCGCCAATCCCGTACGCGACCAGGGCGGCCAGCTGCTGCGCTGGTTTGGCACGAGCACCGACGTCGACCAGGTCAAGCGCGCGCAGGAAGCCTTGCGCGATGAAACGCGCGTGCTCGAGTTGCTCAACAATACGGGCGCGGCCCTGGCCAGCACCCTCGATTTGCCGGCCCTGCTGCAGGAAACCGTCGATGCGGCCACGCGCATCAGCGGCGCGCGCTTCGGCGCCTTTTATTATGACGATGCGGGCGAGGTCCACGACAGCGTCGCTCCCCTGCCATCGGCACGCGCCGTCAACGGCATCAGCCTGCGCGAGGCCGATGCCATCGCCACGGAACTGCGCCAGGGAGCGGCCATGCGCCAGAACGACTTGCTGGCCGCGCCCGACGCCAGCGCCGGCGCCGCGCCGCCGCTGCGCAGCTGCCTGAGCCTGCCCGTCAGTTCGCGCTCGGGCCTGTTGCTGGGGCGCTTGCTGCTCGGCCATCCGCAAGCGGGCATGTTCAGCGCGCGCAGCGAACGCATCGTGTCGGCCATCGCGGCCCAGGCCGCCGTCGCGCTCGACAATACGCGCCTGTACGCGGCCGCCACGCGCGCCGCCGAAGAGCGCAAGGTGCTGCTCGACAGCGAACGCGAGGCGCGCGCCGACGCCGAGCGCACGAACCAGCTGAAAGACGATTTCCTCACCACCTTGTCGCACGAACTGCGCACGCCGCTGTCGGCCATCCTGGGCTGGGCCCAGGTGCTGCGGCGCGGCACGCGCGACCAGGCCGACCTGCACCGGGGCCTGCAAAGCATCGAACGCAATGCGCGCGCGCAGGCGCAACTGATCGAAGACTTGCTCGACATGAGCCGCATCACCTCAGACAAGGTGCTGCTGGACCTGCAAACCATCGTGCCCGCCAGCATCATCGCCTCGGCCATCGAAACCCTGCGCCCGGCGGCCGACGCCAAGCACATCGCCATCCACAGCAACATCGCCAGCGATGCGGGCACCATCACGGGCGACCCCAGCCGTATCCAGCAAGTGATCTGGAACCTGCTGTCGAATGCCCTGAAGTTCACGCCGCAAGGGGGGCGGGTCGAGATCGGCGTGCGCCGCGAGGCGAGCCGCCTGGCCATCACGGTGGCCGACAACGGCGTCGGCATCAAGAAAGACTTCCTGCCCCACGTGTTCGACCGCTTCCGCCAGGCCGACGCCTCCACCACGCGCCGCCATGGCGGCCTGGGGCTGGGGCTGGCGATCGTCAAGCACCTGGTGGAGCAGCATGGCGGCACGGTCACGGTCAGCAGCGCCGGCGACATGCAGGGCGCCAGCTTTACCGTGCGCCTGCCACTGGGGACGCGGGCCGCACCGGCGCGCCCGAAGGGCGGCGAGCTGTCCGCCAGCCACGACTTGCGCGGCGTTACGGTGCTGCTGGTCGATGACGAGGCCGATGCGCGCGAACTGACGGCGCGCATCCTGCGCGACAGCCACGCCGACGTGCATGGCGCGGGCAGCGTGGCGCAAGCGCTGCAACTGCTGGACCAGGTGCGCCCGCATGTGCTGGTCAGCGACATCGGCATGCCCGACGCCGACGGTTTCGACTTGCTGGCGCAAATCCGTGCGCATGCCTCCCCCGATGCCGCCAGTCTGCCGGCACTGGCGCTGACGGCGTTCGCGCAACCGCAGGACCGCCAGCGGGCGCTGGCCAGCGGTTTCCAGGCCTGGATCTCGAAACCGATAGACCCGGCAGAACTGCTGGCGGCCGTGGCGCAGCTGGCCGCGCAGCGCGGAACGCCCCCCCGCCCTGAACAGGGCCGCAATACACCACCCTAAAAAGATGATGCAAAGAAATACATAGTGCAGTACAAAATGACTATTTTCATGGGTTAGCCTTCCTACTTTCAGACGCGGCACTGTCCTACAAGCAACTAAGCGAAAGTTTGCTACACTGAAATGCAGAAGCACACCTGCACGGCAGGCCGGAGACGGCGGCCCTGGCCGGCGAGAACGGCAGAAGCGAACTCATGCGCTGTTGTGCGCCCTATCTTGTTGCAAGGCGCTACTATCTTTCCACAGCCGTCAGCCTATCATCTGCGGTAGAAGCCAGCGTTGCATAGACCGTATAACCGAGACCTTACATGCCCAGCCAAGATGAGATTTTGAAAGCCAAAATTTTGGTCGTCGATGATTCACCCGACAATGTTGACCTGATGCTGGAAATCCTGCGCGATGCCGGCTATACCAATGTGACGGCCACCATGCGTCCGGCCCAGGTTTGCCCCCTGCACCGGGAGCATTGCTACGACCTGATCTTGCTGGATCTGCAAATGCCGGAACTCAATGGTTTCCAGGTCATGAAAGGCTTGAAGGAAATCGAGCATGGCGGCTACCTGCCCGTGCTGGCCCTGACGGCCCAACCGAGTTTCAAGATCGCCGCCCTGGAAGCGGGCGCGCGCGACTTCATCAGCAAACCCTTCGACCTGATGGAAGTGCACAAGCGCATCCACAACATGCTGGAAGTGCGCCTGCTGTACAAGGAACTGGCGCAATACAGCAAGCAGCAGCAGGAATTGGCGCTGCACGACCCGCTGACGGGCTTGCCGAACCGGCGCCTGCTCGAAGACCGCATCGAGCATACCTTGCAGCAATCGGCCCGCAGCCGCGGCAAGTCGGCCATCCTGTACCTGGACCTGGACGGCTTCAAGGCCATCAACGACAGTTACGGCCACGGCTATGGCGATGAAATCCTGAAAATGGTGGCGGCCCGCCTGGTGGGCGCCTCACGCAAGGAAGATACGGTGGCGCGTATCGGTGGCGACGAGTTCGTCATCGTGCTGGGCAACCTGGCCGGCAAGGGCGACGCGCGCGAACCGGCCGCCAAGCTGATCGAAGTCATTTCCGAGCCGTATTTCATCAACGACCTGACCCTGCGCCTGTCGACCAGCATCGGCATCGCCATCTACCCGGACGACGCCAGTACCGTCGACTCGCTGCTGGGAGCGGCGGACACGGCCCTGTACGAAGCCAAGCGTGCCGGCAAGAACCGCTTTTGCTGCATCCCGCACGAGGTGATCGCCGCGCAGTCGCAAGTAAACATGCAAAAAAACAACATCCCGTCGATCGCCTGAGTTTTTCTTACCGCACAGCACGCAAAAAAACCGGCAAGCCTTCACGGCCAGCCGGTTTTTTTATGCGCAGGATGCGTTATTTCTTGCCAGCGGCTGCCTCATGCTGGCCCGCATGCTGGTGGTCCGTTTGCGCATCGACCGTTTCCGGCGGCACTTCGATGCGCGTGATACCGGCATCGACGGAAATCGGATCGCTGGCGGGGAAGGTCATTTCCACGGCGTCGTCGAGCAGCTCTTCCTTGGCCCGCTCTTCGCCGCTCATGCCCTCTTCATCGGCCAGGATGGCCAATGCGCTGGCCCATTTGACGAAATTGAGGTTGGCCAGTTCGCGCACGGTGTGCACGCCAAACGCTTGCTGCAAGGCCTTGGCATCTTTCGGGCTGACGCCGCGCAGGGCGCTGATGGGCGCATTGACGATGTCGCGGAAGCTTTTGTCGGCGTATTCCTGGTCGACGATGGTATCGATATTCATGGCATGTCCTTTCGTTTCGGTAAGCGGGCCTGTGCTGCATGGAGAAAATGCATGACACCACTATGGCAGTGTGCGGCGCCCCGGTATGTGCGCAGCCGTACGTAACGGCAGGAACGGCAGCTGCTGGCGCAAACGATAATATTGCCTACAATATAAAAGTGATGGAAGGAGATCAAAATTGCCGAAAAGACAGAAATTTTCCATCCATGCGCCCCGCGATGAAATCATCATGTATGATCCACAACTTGAATTTGGTCCACCTTTCACCATTCACGGGGCGCTATGTCCGCACAAATAGATCCGAACAAGGAAACGGCCCAGGCCGATGCGGAACGCGCCGCCGATCTCAGCGAGTTGCTCGGCCATGTCAACACCAGCTGGGACAATGAACGGCGCGCCCTGTCGCGCCAGCTGCACGACAGTCTCGGCTCGTCGCTGACGGCACTGACCATGCACCTGTCGCTGCTGACGCAAAAGATGCCGCAGGAAGCAGCCTTGCTCGACCGCGCGGCGACCATGAAGCAATTGCTGCTCAATGTGATCGAGACCAACCGCCAGATGCAGATGAAGCTGTGGAACGACAAGCTCGAGTTTCTCGGCGTGAATGTCGCGCTGGGCGAGCTGGCCACGCAATTTGCCGAACAGCACAACATCACCGTGCGCTGCAGCCTGCCCGAAGATGAACTGATTTGCCCGCGCAACGTGGGCGTGGCCCTGCTGCGCACCCTGGAAGAAGCGCTCGGCAACATCGCCGCGCACGCCAATGCCACGCAAGTGGACATCATCATCGACGACAATGACGAAGCGCTGATGATGACCGTCAAGGATGACGGCGTGGGCTTGCCCGCCAGCGAGCCCGTCGAAATGAGCAAGCACGGCCTGCGCTCCGTGCGCGAGCGCGTGCATTACCTCGGTGGCAGCCTGAGCCTGGCGGCCAATCCGCAAGGCGGCACGGCCCTGACCGTCGTCTTGCCGCGTGTGGCTCCGAAAGAATAGTCTTTGCCAGGCCACATCAAGCCAGAACACTGCCGGGGCACCCCGGACCGCAGAACGATTCGACGACAGGAGACCGCATGCAAGGACTGATCCCCACCCTGCTGGCAGCGCTGCTGGCCATGAGTACCGCCCAGGCCGCCGACAATACCGTGCCGCCGCCGGAAACCGTGGACAAGCTGGCCTGGCTGGCTGGCTGCTGGAACGTCGACGGCGCCGAACCCGGTTCCGGAGAACAATGGAGCACGGCTGCCGGCGGCACCATCCTCGGCACCAGCCGCACCGTCAAGGGCGGCAAGACGACGGCGTTTGAATTCGTGCAGATCCGCCTCACCGAGCCGGGCCAGCTGGCCTACATCGTGCAGCCGTCGGGCCAGCCGCCCGTGATCTTCAACCTGCTGCGCCAGGACAAGCCGAATGAATTCATCTTCGCCAACCTGGACAATGACTTCCCGAGCCGCATCATCTACCGCCACGACAGCGAGCGCATCTTGCACGCCAGCATTACCGGCACCTTGAAGGGCAAGCTCACCACTATCGACTTCCCCATGACACGGGGCCGCTGCGAAGCGGCGCCAATTCCGCGCAGCAAATAACAACCGGCGTCAAGGCAGGAACCAGGGCTGCATCTTGCGGCCCTTCTTGCGTCAAGGCTGCAAGCGAACGCCCGCACCCACAGGAGGCGGCATGGTGAAGGCGGCGGCCATGCCCAGCCAGCCAGCGAACCAGGCAATGAAGGCCGCCACGTGGCCATACTCCCAGCGTGCACGCAGGCGCGCATAGGCTGCGGCGAACTCCGCCTGGCTCACGTCGGCGCTACTCCCCCACTCCCCATTGACGGGGGCGACAAGGAAAGCCCACAGCAGCAAGGAGGCAAGCAGTGCGGCTGCCGAGGCAGCCAGCAGGCTCCCCTGGGGCAGGCGCCTGGAGCGAAAAGCCAGCACGGCCACGGTCACCATGGCGGCCATTTGGACGGCGCCCCCTACCGGGCCAAACAGGGCATACAGCGTGCTTGTCATCTGCGCATACAGCGCTGGCGGATACGCCAGCTTGACGGGCAGTTCCAGCAGATGGGCGGCACCCGGCGCGAGCCCCAGGGCCGTCAAGGTCAGGGCAATGACTTGCAGTAAGCGTGATGGCATGCCTGCCTCCCCTCATCAAGCTGTCCGCTCATGGCGCGTGTGCTTGCCCTTGTTATGACCGCGGGACGGCGCTGCGGTTCCCGGCCAACGCCACTCGCGCAATGCGTACGCTCCCATAAAAAACGGGGCCCTGCGGCCCCGTTGGATTTCCCTACTTACCGCACATCAATGCAGCTTGACCTGCGGCGTGCTGCGCTTGATCAGGAAACGGCCCATGGCCATGACGGCCGTGCGCACGCTGCCCAGCACGGCATTGTGGTGCATCAGGTGCAGGCTCACATACATCATGCGCGCGACAAAGCCTTCGACGAACCAGCTCAGGCCCTTCAGCGATCCCATCAGGGTGCCGACGGAGGTGGTGCGGCCAAACGACACGAGCGAACCGTAGTCCAGGTATTCGTATGGCTTCGTTTGCGGCGGCTTGCCCTTCGCTTGCAGCAGGAATGTTTTCAGCAGGTAATCGGCTTGCTGGTGGGCAGCCTGGGCGCGCGGCGGCACCAGCTTGCCGTCCGGCCCCATACAGGCAGCGCAGTCGCCCAGCGCGAAAATATTCGCATGGCCCTGCACGTTGAGCATGCCCGTCACTTCCAGCTGGCCGGAACGGTTGGTCGGCAAGCCCAAAGTGGCGAGGAATTCCGGCGCGCGGATGCCGGCGGCCCACACGCAGATGTCGGCCGCATAGCTGGTGCCGCTGGCCACCGTCACCTTGTCCGCTTCGATCGTGGTGACGCGCGTATCGGTCACCACGGTGATGCCATGCTGGTGCAGCAGTTTCGAGGCGGCAATGGAGACGCGCTCGGGCAGCGGTGCCAAGATACGCGGCGCCCCTTCGAGCAGGGTGATGCGTACATCCTTGATGGCGTTGAGATTCTGAAAACCATACGCGGCATACACGCCGCTCGCTTCGCGCAATTCGGCCGCCAACTCGACGCCCGTGGCGCCGCCGCCGATGATGACGATGTCGACACCGGGATGGCCCGCGTCGCCCTGGCGCTGCTCGGCCATGGCCAGCAGTTTCAGCAGGGTCAGACGGAAACGTTCCGCGTCTTCCGTGGCATTGAGGGAAATCGTGTTTTCCTTGGCGCCGGGCACGCCGAAGTAATTCGACGTGCTGCCCACGGCCAGCACCAGCTGGTCATAGCTGACAGTGCGCTGCGGCAAGAGCTGCTCGTCCTTGTCCGTGGCGATGGCGCCCACGGTGAGGCTGTTCGAGCCGGCGTCGAGCGCGATCAAGGGACCATAGACATAGGTAAAACCATTGTCATGCGCCAGCATCTGGTACGACAGGCCCTCTTGATGAATGTCCAGGGTGCCGGCCGCCACTTCATGCAGCGACGGTTTCCAGATGTGGTACAGGCGGCTGTCGACCAGGGTGACCTGGCCGGGGCCGAGCTTGCGGCTGAGTTTGCAGGCCAGCTCCAGGCCGCCCGCACCTCCTCCTACGATAACGATTTTACTATGCAAATATCCTCCTGCCTGTTAATCCTTGTGCCCGTTGCCGTTGCCGCGGCCATTGCCGTTGCCATGGCCCTTGCCCGGATGGTCATCATGCTTGTCGCGCTTGCCTTCATGCTTGTCGCGCTTGTCATCATGCTTGTAGTCGTGACGGCCGCGGTCGCCGTAATCGGGACGGCCATGGTCGCCATGCTGCTGGCGGTAACGGGGCACATATTGGTTGTTATACCAACTATCTTGGACGAAATATACCTCTTGGTTACAGGCATTATACTTGCGGCAGTGCTTGGACCAGTGTTTGGCATGGCCGGGCGGCACGCGCAGATAGATCGGACGGGCCGAATAGTATTGCGGGCGCTGTACGATGACGGGCTGGGCATAGATCAGTTGCGGCGCGGGATAGTCGCCGATATCGAGGCGTCCGTAAAAGCCTGGCTGGCCGACGGTAACGGAGACGCCGACCTGGGCGACGGCAGCGGTAGCTGCCGACAGCAAGGCGGCAGCAAGAATCAGGGTTTTCATGGTGACACTCCTTTTAGTTATGCCGTCATTGTAGACCTTGTGTGACTAACTGTTTGTTCGCAAGGACACATAAGGAACTCCGTCGCAATCTCACCACAGTTTGCCCAAGGGCACGACCACACCGCTGAACAGCGACCAGTCCGGCGACGCCGCCGTCAAGCCGCGCGCCATGCCGATATCGATGGCCAGCCGTGGCGTGGGACTGTAGGTGGCGGCCAGCAGCAGCTGCGCCGTGGACGGCGCACCGCGCAGGCGCGTGCCCGACACTTCGGCCGTGGCGCCCCAGCGGCCGCTGACGGGCGTGGAAAAAGAGGTCGCCCAGCCCGTTTGCACCCTGCACGTATCCGGGTCGGACGCCCCCAGGCGCGTGGCGTTCAGGTTGGCGTCCACGTGCACGGCGCCCAAGTCGCGGCTGACGATGCCGTTCAGCGACACATCGCTCTTGCCGCTGCCGATGCTGTCCTTGGCCGTCGGCAACTTCCAGCCCAGCTCCAGGCCCAGCGCCGTGGCGCTGTCGAGCAAAAAGGCGCGCTTGAGCACGACCGTCGTGTCGCCCACGCCCGTCTCGCGCCGCCCCGTGTCATCGCGCGCGCGCACAACACCCTCGCCTTCGAGCAGCACGCCCCATTCGGGCGTGAACGCCAGTTTGAAAGCGTAAGGCAGGCTGGCGCGGCGCGTGTCGTCCGTTTTCGACAGCAGTCCGCCGGCCTCGAATTCCAGCTGGCCCGGCACGGGCAGCTGGGCGGGACTGGCCACGGAAGGCCGGTAAGGCAGGACGGGATCACCCTGCTGCGCCTGCGCCAGCGGCGCCAGGGACAGCAGCAGAGATAAGCAAAGCAAGCGGGGAGACGGCATGAAAGATCCGGAAGTGGCAAACGCGCAATAGCGACAGCCTACCACCGCCGCGCCGATTGCGCCCGGGCCCGCCGTTGTCAGGCCAGGCGCCGCACGTCCTGCCTGGCGGCCGGCGCTGAGCGGCGCAGCGGCGTGACGTTGCTGGCCGCCGGCACGGCCATCTGTTGCGCTTGGGCATGCAGGCGGAATACGCCCACCAGTTCCGTCAAGGTCTGCGCCTGGTCTTGCAGCGATTCGGCGGCGGCAGCCGCCTCTTCCACGAGGGCCGCGTTCTGCTGCGTCACCTGGTCCATCTGCAGCACGGCCTGGTTGACTTGCTCGATGCCGGCGCTTTGCTCGGCGCTGGCGGCCGTGATTTCCTGCATGATGTCGGCCACCTGGCGCACGCTGGTGACCACCTCATCCATCGTCTTGCCCGCGTCATGCACGAGTCTGGAACCGATTTCCACCTGCTCGACGGAGTCGCCGATCAGGGTCTTGATTTCCTTGGCGGCACTGGCAGAGCGTTGCGCCAGGTTGCGCACTTCCGCTGCGACGACGGCGAAACCACGTCCCTCCTCGCCCGCCCTGGCCGCTTCCACGGCCGCGTTCAAGGCCAGGATATTCGTCTGGAAGGCGATGCTGTCGATGACGCTGATGATGTCGACGATCTTGCGCGAGGACGCATTGATCGATTCCATCGTCTGCACCACCCGCCCCACCACGGCGCCGCCCTTGCCGGCCACGTCGGACGCGGCGCCGGCCAGCGCATTGGCCTGGCGCGCATTGTCCGCGTTCTGCCGCACGGCCGACGTCAGCTGCTCCATCGACGACGCCGTTTCTTCCAGCGAACTGGCCTGCTCTTCCGTACGGGACGACAAGTCGAGGTTGCCCTGGGCGATTTCGCCCGAGGCCGTATTGATGGTGTCCGTGCCCGAGCGCACCTGGCTGACGATGCCCACGAGCTTGTCGCGCATGGTTTTCATGGCAAACAGCAGGCTGGCACTGTCGTGGCTTGCCGTGCGGATCTCGACGGTGAGGTCGCCCTCGGCGATGGCGCCAGCGATCTTGACGGCATACGCCGGTTCGCCACCGAGCTGGCGCGTCAGTCCGCGCGTGATCAGCGCCCCGAGCGCCAGACCGGCCGCCACGCTGCCCAGCACGAGCGCGATCATGAAGCTGCGGCTGGCCTGGTACACGCCCGATGCCTGCTCGGCAGCCGCCTTGGCCCGCGCTTCCTTCTGCAATGACAATTTATCGAGCACGCCGTCCAGCTCATCGGCGTGCTGGCGCGTCTTGGCCAGCAGCGCCGTCAGCTGCGCGCTGCGCTGCGCCAGCGGCTCGGCCGCCGCCAGCGCCAGCGACTGCTGCAAGGTGCTCACATACTCGGCCTCAACGGTGACGAAGCGGGCAAACAGCTCCTTGGCGGCCGGCGTGACGAACAGCGGCTGGGCCTTGGCCAAGTTGTTCCTGTTCTCTTCCAGGTATTTGGCGATATCGGCCTGGCGCCCGGCGCGCTCTTCGCTGGTGGTAGCCAGCAGGAAATTGCTGCGCGCGCGGCCCACCTTGATCAGGGCGATATTGGCTTCCTTGATGTACGACAGCCCCAGCAACTCATGGTTGTACATCTGCCCCGCCATGGTGTCGATCTTGCCCATGTTGAAAATGCCGATGCCGGCCACGATGGCCCCCATCAGCGCGACGCAAAAGAAGGCCGCGAGCAGGCGCGTCCCCACTTTCATTTGATTCAACATGTTTCCTCCTAGGCAAGACGATAGCCAATAATTCAAGCGTATGACTTGAATATAAGGAAAAAACAGTCACTAAAATGCTCGGATTGTCACTAAGCAACAATTCATTGATTTGAAGCAACACACCCAGGGGCTTGCCGTGTTAGCAAGTCCCCGGGAAGGGGCGCGTCAATGCCCGCTGTGCCCACCCGGTTTGCGGACCGTCATCTCCACGCCGCTTTTTGTCACCGGCTTGCCCGCGCCCTGGCCGCGCACCGGTGCCGGCAAGGCGCCCGTCCATTCATGGGCCACGCTGCCGGCCGGATGCTTGTACCAGCCCGGGTCGCGGTAGTCGCCCGGTTTCTGGTCCTTGCGCACCTTGACCGTGGTAAACATGCCGCCCATGCCGATGGCGCCGAAGGGGCCGTCTCCGGCCATCATCGGCAGGGTATTGTCGGGAATCGGCATCTGCATTTCACCCATGTCGGCCATGCCCCGTTCGCCCATCACCATGTAGCCGGGCACGAGCTGGCTGATCTTCGCCGCCACGCCCTGGTGGTCGACGCCGATCATGGTGGGCACGTCATGTCCCATGGCATTCATCGTGTGGTGCGATTTGTGGCAGTGGAAAGCCCAGTCGCCGAGGTCCGTGGCGGTAAACTCCACGGCCCGCATCTGGCCCACGGCAATATCGGTCGTCACTTCGGGCCAGCGCGATTCGGGGCGCGTCCAGCCGCCATCCGTGCCCGTCACCTCGAATTCGTGGCCATGCATGTGGATCGGGTGGTTCGTCATGGTGAGATTGCCCACGCGCACGCGCACCTTGTCGCCCTGGCGCACGACCATCGGGTCAATGCCGGGGAAGACGCGGCTGTTGAAGGTGAACAAATTGAAATCCGTCATGGTCATGATCTTCGGCGTGTAGCTGCCGGGATCGATGTCGTAGTTGCTGAGCAAGAAGACGAAATCGCGGTCCACCTTCATGAAGTTCGGGTCTTTCGGATGCGTCACCCAGAAACCCATCATGCCCATGGCCATCTGCGTCATTTCATCGGCATGCGGGTGATACATAAAGGTGCCGGGCCGCTTGGCAACGAATTCATAGACGAAGGTTTTGCCGGGGGCGATGCCCGGCTGGGTCAGGCCCGTGACGCCATCCATGCCGTTCGGCAAACGCTGGCCATGCCAGTGCACGCTCGTGTGTTCCGGCAATTTATTCGTGACAAAGATGCGCACGCGGTCGCCCTCCACCACTTCAATCGTCGGCCCTGGCGACTGGCCGTTATAGCCCCACAGGTTCGCTTGCATGCCGGGCGCCAGTTCGCGCACGACGGGTTCGGCCACCAGATGGAATTCCTTGACGTTGTTGTTCATGCGCCAGGGCAAGGACCAGCCGTTGAGGGTGACGACGGGGTTGTACGGACGCCCGTTCGGCGGCGGTGGCGGCGCCTTGGTATCCGCGCCGGCCATGCTGACGGCTTCCGGCAACGATGCCGCACCGACTCTGCTGACGGCCGCGGCACTGAGGGCGACGGCGCCCGCATTCATGAAAAAGTTTCTACGTGTAATCATCATTATTCCTTGTTGGCTGGGCCGCTGCCATTGATGGCTGACTGCAATTCGGTTTGCGCGATCCAGAAATCGCGCTGGGTCTCGATGGCGCTGTTCACGCTGGCGACCTGCTCACGCGCGTCGGCCAGCAGCTCGAAGACGCTGGCCAGCATGCCGTTGTAGCGCAGCAGCACTTCGTGCGAGATCGTCTTGCGCAGCGGCACGACTTCATCGCGGTAATGGCGCGCCAGGTCGTAGGCCGTGCGGTAGCTCGAATACGCTTCGCGCACTTCCGAGCGGGCTTTGACAGCCGTGCCCGCCGTGCGCTGCAGCGACTGCTCGTACAGCGCTTGCGCCTTCGCATTGCGCGCCGAACCCCAGTCGAACAGCGGCAATTCCAGCGACACTTCATAGCCGTTTTCGCGCGGCGCCTCGCTGCTGCTCTTGTTGGTGTAGCCCACGTCGAGCACATTGATGAAGCCCGTCACCTTGGACAAGCCCAGCGCATCGGCCGTCGCATGCGCGTCGAGTTTCGCTCTTTGCACGTCGAGGCGCTGCTCCATCGCCTGCGCCTCGATATTGCCCGCGTCCGCCGCCTGGGCCGGCAAGTCGGGCAAGCGCGACGGTAAAGTAAAGCTGGTCTGCTTGCCCCACAGGCCCAGCAAGCGCGTCAGGTGCTCGCGCGTCACCAATGCCTGGTGGCGGGCGCGGGCCAGGTCGCCGGCGGCGTCCGCGTAAAACACTTGCTGGCGCGCCTGGTCGAGGCGGCTCCAGTTGCCCGCCTGCTGCAAGCGCGTGGCCAGTTCGGCGCCAGCCTCGGCCGACAGCAGCGCGCGCTGCATGAACGCTTCCGTCTGTACGGCGGCCACGGCGTTGAAGTAGGCGCGGCGCGTGTCGGATGCCAGTTGCACGGCGCTGCTGGCGGCCTGCAGCTTGGCTTGCTCGAAACGCCCCCGCTCGATGTTCACGCGCATCGGCATCGTCAGCAGGCCGGCCAGGTCGAAGCTGACGCCGCGGTCGATTTCATTGCCGTGGCTGCCGTGCGAGCGGCCGAACGACAGGCCGGGATTGCGCAAGCGCCCCGCTTGCACGAGGTCCGATTCGGACGCGCCCAGCTCGGCCAGCGCCACCTTCATGCCGTGGTTGTTCATCAGGGCGATGCGCACGGCGCTGTCGGCGTCCAGGGGCTGGGCCAGCAATTGCGTCAGCTTGTCCTCGCCGCCCTTGTCCGCCAGCGCCGCCGGGGCGCCCGTGCGGGCGTCGGCCAGCGCGGAGACCGTCTGCATGCCGCCATCCTGGCTGAAGCTGGCGCAGCCGCTGAGCAGCAGGACGGCCGCCAGGGCCAGCGGCGTGAGGCCATACGGGTTCTTGAAACGCGTCATGTCAGTGTCCTTCATGCTGGTGGTGCTGATGTTGCGGGGCGGGCTTGGCATCCGGCTTGGAGCTGGGGTTGGGGTTGGGCTGGGCCATCGGCATCTTGTGCCCTTCCATCTTGTGCCCTTCCATTTTGTGGCCATCCATCTTGTGGCCATCCATTTTCATCATGCCCATATGGCCGCCGGCCTTGCCGACTTTGTCGTTGACGGCGCGCCAGGTCTGGTCGGGCGTGGCCTCGTCCTCGGCGGCGGAACGGTAGCCGGCGAAGGCGGAGCGGTAGGTGGTGGCCGGCACGGATGCTTGCGCCTCTTGCGGGGCGGGCTGGGACTGCGCTGCGGCAGCCAGCGGCAGCACAGCCAGCGCGAAGCTGAACAGGTGTTTCATGGTATTCCTTGAATGACAGGGTATGGCGCGGCGGGCGCGCGACTGGAACGCTGGCGCGGCCGGTGCAAGGCTCAGGATGCTGGGACGTGCGACGGCGGCACCGCCAGGTTCAACGGGCGGTCAGGCGGAGCGCGTGCTTCTCGGGGGGCGTTCGGGACCAGGCGGAATATGCCCGGCGAACAGGGAATCGGGCGCCAGCGCCGGAGTCGGCGCGCGCAGGGTCAAGGCGTGCAAGGCAGGCATGCCGGGCGGCGCCGTGGCGCCCACGGTACAAGCGCCATGGTTGCTGCAATCGTGACCGTGGTGCGTGGCGCCGCCAGCGTCCATGGCCATTTTCATCGGCTGGTCCTGCATCTGCATATCCGCCATGTCGTGGCACGGGGGCGCCTCCATTGCGGCAGCAGTGACCGTGACAGCGACCGCCAGCTCATCCACGCAGCAGCTGCGCATGGCCGACGCAAAGCCCTGCAAGGGCAGCGTGACGGCCAGCAACCAGAGCAGCGAGCGGGCGAGAAAGCGGAAAAAGGCACGGTTCATGGCACAACTATAAACCTTCCCACATGAGGAAGGTCAAGCCCCTATTTACGGACGTAGCCGTGCGTCAGCCAGATCACGTACACACCGTAGTAGCCCTGCCCTTCGAATATGACCTGACCATCGGCAAAAGAGACTGTCTCCACTTCATTGACGATGAAATACGCGCGGTTGTCCGCCGCCTCCACATCGCCCCAGTAGCGTGGAACCTGGCTCCGGTAGCCGCTGGCTCGCCCGATCGCGTCCATTAAATCGCTGATCATGAAGTCGTACAGCATTTCGGCCAGCAGCTGCCGGTGGCCTGCCAGCATGGCCGTGATGTCGGGATAGCCCGCTTCCTTGAGCGCGGGCAAGTCGCTTTCCTCGTCCTGCAGGTCATCCTCGCGGCAAGTCTGGATAAAACTGTTGAACGGCTCGTCGAGCAAATCCGCCAGCGCCGCTTCCGGCACGCTCAGGCGGAACGGGTGCAGCGGCAGCACACTGTGCTGGCCATAGTTGAGTCCGCGGCAGCCCAGATAGGCCAGCGGGTGCGGCTGTCCAGCGACTTCGCAGCGGATGCCAAGTGCTTGCTCAAACGTCATCAATATCCATCCCTGCCATGCCCGTTGTCCTCGTTGTAGCTGATCAGGGTCACATGGTAAGCGCTGGCGGGCAAAGCGGACAGGCTCAGATGCAACAGAAAATAGCGGATCAGTTTATCAGGCAGGCTCCGTGATGCCCACGCAATTGCGTCCGTTTTCCTTGGCCACGTACAGCGCGGCATCGGCAGCCAGCAGCACGGCGTCCGCACCGCCCACCTTGCCCGCTTCCTGTTCCGACGACACGACGCCCAGCGAGACCGTGATGGCGCCCGCGCCGGGAATCACGGCGGCGGCCACCCTGGCGCGCAAACGCTCGGCCACCTGCAGGGCCGCGTCGAGGTCGGCGTCGGGCAGCAGCATGATGAATTCATCGCCGCCAGTACGGCACAGCACGTCGGCATCGCGCGAACAGGCGCGCATCAGCTGCGCCAGGCGCAGGATGACGTCGTCGCCCACGGCATGGCCCCACTGGTCGTTGACTTGCTTGAAATGGTCGATGTCGATGGCGATGACGGAAAACGGCCGCGCCTGCGCCTGCCAGACGTCGAGCGCCGCCGCCATGCCGCGCCGGTTCGACAGGCCCGTCAGCGGGTCTGTCTGCACGTCGGTCTTCAACTTGCCGATCTTGTTCTGCAACAACGCCAAGCCCTTCAGCAGGGCTTTCTTGATTTGCGCCGCCTCCACATACCAGGCACGGATGCCGGCGATGTGCTCGGCCGTGCCGGGCGCATCCATGCGCCGCGCGCCGTCGGCCAGCTGCATCAGGGGGCGTGAAATCAGGCTGGCCAGCCACCAGATGAATGGCAGGCTCAGCAAGGCGATCGGCAGCGAATGCCATATCGTGTTGGCCATCAGCTGGTTCAGCGGGGCCAGGGTCATGGCCGTGGGACGCTGCGCCACGATGCCCCAGCCCGTCGACGGCATGACGGCGTAGCCGGCCAGCATGTCCACGCCCAGGCTGTTGCTCATGCGCCGGTTGCCGCCGCCCTGCTGCGCGACGATGGTGTCGATGACGTCATTCTTGCCGGCCAGGTCGCCCAGGCGCTCGGGGTCCGGGTGGTACAGCAGGCGCCGGTTCTGATCGACCACGTACAGGTAGGAACCGTCGCGGTAGTAATGCTGGCCCAGCATGGTGTACAGGATGTTTTTCTGTTTCAGGTAGATGCTGCCGCCCACATAACCGAGGTAGCGGCCATCCTTGCCAATGATGGGATGCGAAATGAAGACCACCAGGTTGCCGGCCGAGGAGACGTAGGGCTGCGTTACCAGCGGGCGCCGTTCGCGCAGCGCCTGCACGGCGCCGACGGAGTCGAGCGTGCGGTTTTTCAGGGCCAGCGTTTCCGGCGACACGCCCAGCACCTTGCCGTCCGCATTGACGATGAGCACGGAATTGAAGCTGTTCGTTTGCAAACGCAGGCGCTGCGCCTCGTCCGTCAGCCAGGCATCGTCGCCCATGCGCGATGGCAGGCTGCCGGCGCTGTAGGCCAGTTGCTGGCGCGCCGACTGCAGGAAATCCTCGGCCGTGCTGGCCAGCTTGCTCGCATACGCGTGGTTCGCTTCCAGGGTCGTATCGATCAGCAGCTGGCGCTGCACGCTGTAGCTGGCATAAAACGTATTGGCCAGGGACACCAGGGCGCTGATAAAGGCCACGAGCACGATCAAACGGCGCAGATTCATGCGCAGAACAGGTTTAGTCCACATGGGGTCGGCAAGAAATTGGAAAGTATTGCGCTAAAGAAAGAGCGCATTATACCGAGACGCCCGTGCCAATATTGAAATGTTGGCATCCATGGTCAAAGAAAATGTACAAGCGGCAACGCAGAACGCTGCCGCTTTGATCTGCATCAAGCGTGGATAGCGTGCTTGCGGACCCAGTCCACGTAGCGCTGCATCCAGCCCTGGAAGAAACCGAGGCTGGCCGGACCGATGCCGCCATGCTCGTCAAACAGGCCATCCTTGGCCTGGATAAACATCTCGGGCTGTCCCAGCAGCGGCACGTCCAGGTAGGACAGCACATTGCGCAAATGCTGCTGCGCCAGGGCCGTGCCGGTGGCACCGACGGACACGCCGAGCACGGCACCCGGCTTGCCGCCCCACACGCTCTGGCCATACGGACGCGAACCGTGGTCGAGCGCATTTTTCAGCACGCCGGGAATCGAGCGGTTGTATTCGGGAGTGAGGAAGAGCAAGGCTTGCGAGGCGGAAATGTCGGATTTGAGGCGCAGCACCTGCTCGGCCTGCGCACCATCGTCATCCTGGTTATACAGCGGCAAGTCGCCAATTTCGATGTGCTTGAAGGAAAATTCGGGCGGCGCCAGCTTGACGATGGCGTCGGCCAGCTTGCGATTGAAGGAATCCTTGCGCAGGCTGCCGACGATGATAGCAACGTTATATTGGCTCATATATATCCCCGATGATGGTTAAAAAGAAGCCCCGGAGTGGAGTTCACACCGGGGCTATCTTGCCACACAATCATGGGTTTCGCGCTGTTTAGCGTGCGCCAGCCAATCCCTGGTATTCGCGGTAATAGCGCCCGCCCAGGTTCGTCAATACCTCGTAGCCGATGGTATTGGCCATGGCCGCCACGGCGTCAACCGGGTGTTCGGCGCAGATCAGGTCGACCAGGCTGCCCGGCGCGACGCGTTCTTCGGCGATGGCGCTCACGTCCAAGGTGATGGAATCCATCGAGATGGCGCCGATTTGCGGCACTTTCACCCCGTCGACGATGGCCAGGCCCTGGTTGCTCATGCTGCGCAGCCAGCCATCGGCGTAACCGACGGAAACAGTGGCCACCTGGCGCGGCTCGCTGGCCGTATAGCGGCGGCTATAGCCCACGTGGTCGCCGGCGGCAATCGTGCGCGTCTGCAAAACCTTGCCTTGCAGGCGCACCACGGAGCGCAGGGGATTCGGCTCGCCGCCCTGCGGCCCGATGCCGTACAGGGCGGCACCGGGGCGCACCAGGTCGAAGTGATAGTCGGGCGACAAAAAGATGCCCGAGGAATTGGCCAGGCTGGCGCGGTATTGCGGCAAACGGGCGCGGATGGCCGTGAAACGTGCCAGCTGCTCGCCATTCATCGGGTTGCTGCGCTCGTCGGCGCAAGCCAGGTGACTCATGAGGTAGCGCACTTTGATGCCGTCGAGAAAGTGCGGGTCCAGCAGCCAGGCGTCGATTTCCTGCGGCGACAAACCCATGCGCGACATGCCCGTGTCGACCTGCACATTCGCTTCCAAGGTTTTGCCCAGCGCCTTCGCATGCGCGCGCCAGCCAGCCACCTGCGGCTCGCTGTTGAGCACGGGAATCAGGCCATGGGCCGTGAATTCGCCTTCCGTGCCGACGGGCGGACCGTGCAGCACGAAGATGTCCGCGTCGGGCGCCACGTGCGGGCGCAGGCTGATGCCCTCTTCCAGGTGCGCCACGAAGAAATGGCGGCAGCCTTCTTCATACAGGGCCGCGCCCACTTGCGCGGCGCCCAGGCCATACGCGTCGGACTTGACGACGGCCGAGCAGGCGGCCGGGTGCGCCTTGTCGCGCAGCAAGCGGTAGTTGGCGCGCACGGCGTCCAGGTCCACCGTCAGGATGGCGCCGCTACGTTCCTTCGGAGGCATGCTGGCCCCCATCTCAGGCCGCCGCGTGCTGCAGTTTGCCATGTCCCTGCGCGCCGCTGTAGCGGCTGACGGACAGGTCGTCGGCCAGGATGGCCGGCTTCTTCGACGACATCAGGTCGGCCAGCAACTGTGCCGAACCGCAGGACATGGTCCAGCCCAAGGTGCCGTGGCCCGTGTTGAGGAACAGGTTGCGCAGCGGCGTACGGCCGACGATCGGCGTGCCGTCCGGCGTCATCGGACGCAAGCCCGTCCAGAACGTGGCTTCCGCCGTGTTGCCGCCGCCAGGGAACAGGTCGTTGACGACCATTTCCAGGGTTTCGCGGCGGCGCGGGTTCAGGTTCAGGTTGTAGCCGGCGATTTCCGCCATGCCGCCCACGCGGATGCGGTCATCGAAACGGGTCACGGCAATCTTGTAGGTTTCATCGAGGATGGTCGACACGGGCGCCTTGGCCGCGTTGACGATCGGCACGGTGATCGAATAGCCTTTCAATGGATACACGGGAATATCGAGCAGCGGCTTCATGAAGCCCGTCGAATAGGAACCGAGGGCCACCACATAGGAATCGGCCTTGACGATTTCCGCGCCGCACTGCACGCCGGCGATTTCATCACCCTGCGTCAGCAGCGCGTCGATCGATACGCCATAGCGGAACTTCACGCCCAGTGCCACAGCCATCTCGGACAGGCGCGTGGTAAACAGCTGGCAATCGCCCGTTTCATCGTTGGGCAGGCGCAAGCCGCCGAACAGCTTATCCTTGACGGCTTCCAGGGCCGGTTCGGCGCGCGACAGTTCGTTGCGCTGCAGTACTTCGTACGGCACGCCAGCGTCTTTCAACACTTCGATATCCTTGGCCGCATCGTTGTATTGCTTTTCGGTGCGGAACAATTGCATCGTGCCTTGCTGGCGGCCTTCATAGGTGATGCCCGCCTCGGCGCGCAGCACCTTGAAGCAGTCGCGGCTGTATTCGGCCAGGCGCACCATGCGTTCCTTGTTCACGGCATACGCTTCCGGTGTGCAATTACGCAACATCTGCCACATCCATTTCAGCTGAGCGGCGCTGCCGTCGAGCGAGATGGCCAGGGGCGCGTGGCGCTGCATCATCCACTTCACGGCTTTCAGGGGAATGCCGGGCGCAGCCCATGGCGAAGCGTAGCCGGGCGAGATTTGCCCCGCATTCGCGAAGCTGGTTTCCAGTGCCGGGCCCGGCTGGCGGTCGATGACGGTCACCTCATGTCCTGCCTTGGCCAGATAGTAAGCACTGGTGACGCCGATGACGCCGCTACCCAGAATCACGATACGCATAGTTTCCTCATTATATTTTTTTAGGCTGACGCCAGATTAACCGCTATCATATTGGGAAAGAGCCAGTATTTGTTCACGTATAAATCGAGATATTCAGCAATAAATCATGAGAATCCTTAAAGAATCGGCACGTGGCCTCGACAAGCTGGACCGCCACATCCTGCGCATCCTGCAACAGGATGGCCGCATCTCGATGAAAGACCTCGGTGAACAGGTGGGACTGTCCATCACGCCCTGCATCGAGCGGGTCAAGCGCATGGAGCGCGACGGCGTCATCACGGGCTACCATGCCAAGGTGAACCCGGCCGCGCTGGGCGCCAAGCTGCTCGTCTTTGTAGAGATTACGCTCAATCAAAAATCCGCGTCCGCCTTCGAGCAATTCCGCCGCGAAGTGCTGCAAATTCCCGAGGTGCAGGAATGCCACCTGGTGTCGGGCGACTTCGATTACCTGATCAAGGCGCGCATCCATGAAATGGCCGAATACCGCAAGCTGCTGGGCGACATGCTGCTGCAGCTGCCCGGCGCCGCGCAATCGAAAAGCTATGTGGTGATGGAAGAAATCAAGGAAACCCTGGCGCTGTCGACCGACGTATTGCAGAGCCGATAAAAGTACCGTCTGCCGGAACCAAAGGCATCGTTTTTTGCACCTTTGTATAATTTTGTAGCACTTTACCTGGTTCGCAAGCACACTCCTCTCCTGACATCACGCCCGTCCCCTCTGAGATTGGAAGCAGTGATGCACACTGGGAGTCCCTATGAACACATTGATCAAACTGGCAGCTTCCTGCCTCGCGGGCCTGGCCGTGGCCATGTGCACCGCCAGTGAATACAAGGTCAACCGCGCGCCGGACAATGGCGCCATCTATCAAAACATCAAGGTCGGCAAGACCACCCGCCTCGACCTCGACGCGGCCCTGGGCAACGCCACCGTCGTCAGCTTCGATCCCGGCTATGAAGTCTGGGTCTACAAGAACCAGCTGCAAGCGCCCAAGGTGACGCGGCTGATCCCACTGCTCGGCGAAAAAGGCACGCGCGAAGTGGCCGTCATGTTCGACCAAGCAGGTATCGTCAGGAAATTCCGGATACACGAGCCGCGCAAGTAGGCGGCCTGTGCGCCGCGGCGCATGCCGCCACGCCTGCCAGCAACAGCATGGTGGCAGCTGCCTCGGCCAGCGTAGGCCAGCGCTGCTCCCACAAGTAGCCGTACAGCAAGGCAAACAGGAATTCAAAGACGATCATCTGTCCCATCAGGGTGAGCGGCAGCACGCGGCTGGCATGGTTCCACAAGCCATTGCCGACGACGGAACACAGCAGCGCGACACCCATGACGACACCCGCAAACTGCAGCCAGGCCGTGCCGCCATGCGCGGCAGGTGCGGCAAGCGCGACGGGAATGGCCAGCAGCAGCGCGGCAGCGCCCGTCACCACGCCCGTGAGCAAATTCCACTCCTGCGCCGAAACCGAGTGCAGCCGCCCCAGCCAGCGGCTGTTGCCGACCGCATACACCGTCCACGACAGCAGCGCCGCCAGCGCACACAGCAGCCCCAGCAGGGACGCATGACGGGGGCTGGCCAGCGACTGCCAGCTGATGCAGACCAGCCCGCCCGCGCTCAGCAGCAAGGAAGGGATCAGGCGCCGCAGCGGCACGGCATGCCGGTCGCGGCTGCCCACGAGCGTGACGACCAGCGGCAGCAAGCCGATCACCATCGACGTCATCGCCACGCCGCCAGTCTGCACGGCGCTGGCCAGCAGCACGTAATACACGATATTGCCTGTCAGGCTGAGCCAGACGAGCCCGCGCCATTCACGCCAGCTCAAGGCGCGCAGCAGGCGCCGCCACGACGGTGCAACGAGCACGGCCGCGATCAGGCCATACGCCAGGTAGCGGCCCACGGACAGTTCCAGCGGCTGGAAAGCGGGGATCAGCGCCGGCGCCAGGAATACCAGCCCCCATAGCGCGCCTGCGGCGATGCCAGCCAGCATGCCCAGCCGGCTCTTGTTTTCTTGATGCATGGTCAATCTCCTGAAAAGGAGATTGTGGCAAGTCTGCCGCGTCGATTCTTGGCGCCAGCTACTGCCTTGTTGACCGTTTCTCCCATTTATCGCGACATGCGCGCCGATAGGCCGCTGGCGTGACATCCATGCTGTCGCGCATGGCGCGCGTCAATGCGCTCTGTTCGGAAAAGCCGGCCGCCAGCGCGATCTCGGCGAGGCTGGCATCGCCGGCGGCAAGCAAGTCGCAGGCGCGTCCTAAGCGCTGCTGCAACAGCCAGGCATGCGGGCTGGCATCCATTTCTTCACGAAACAGCGCGTGCAGGCGGCTGACGCTGAGATTCGCAAAGTGCGCCATCGACGCCGTCGACCACGGCAAGCCCGGCTCGGCTTGCACACGGGCAAGCAGTGCGCCCAGGCGCGAACGGGGCTGCGGCTCTCCCAGCAACAAGGTATCGAGCAACAGCGGCGTCCAGCCCGTGACGATGGCCGGCGTCAGCGCCCGCTGCTGCGCCATGACGCCCAGGTAATCCATCAGCTTGCGGGCGCCCGGCCCGATCGCCGTGTAGGGACCGTCCAGCAGGCGTTGCCAGCCGCTGTGCGCCACGGCGGCCGCGTCCACGTCGACAATGATGGAATGATTGGCCACCTGGCTATGCTGGACATGCCAGGCGTGCGCCGGAATTACGACGCCCTGCTGCGTATCGACTTTCCCCTGCCTGCCATCAATTTCCAGCAATAGCTGTCCGCTGATGGGCAGCACCAGCTGCACGAAATCGTGGCGGTCCGGAGCGCCGATGTGCGCATAGCTGCGAAAGCTGAGGCCGATGGCAGAATGTGATGGACTGGACATGGCGAGACCGCCTGGGCGAAGAAGTCTCCATTTTATCAGCTCAGTGATCGCTTGCTGATGCGCAGATGCGCGCGCCCGCCGCGTCCTCTTGCCCTACACTGGCGTTTTCTCCTCCGGTGCTTCCATGCAATTACCCGCAAGCCTCGCCCACATCTCGGCGGAACAAGACTGGCAACACACGACTGCGTATCCACCGCTCGGTTTCACCCCGTTTGCAGAAAGTGCACTGGGCAATGGCGACACGTTCGGCCTGTACTGGCCCATCGGCCGCGAAGCGAGCGAACCCATCGTCGTCGAAACGTGGCACGACGAGTGGCGCATCCAGCCGCACTTTTCCAGCCTGACGGCGTTTCTGCAAGCCTACGCAGCAGCGGAGGATGAGTATGTCGGCACGCCATCACTGGCCGACGACCCCGCTTCGCCGCGCGCCGTTTTCCTGGAAGCCAAGGAACAGATCGCGCAGCGCAAGCCGGAGGCGGCCATCGCCTTGCTGGAAGCGGCGCTGGCCATCGTTCCCGAATATACGGACGCCCTGATACTGCTGCACGGCCAGTACGTGCGCGCGGGAAGAACCGCTGATGCCGTCAAAGTGGCCATCCAGGCCATCATCTCGCCCCCGTCATTCGGCGGCCCGCCCCTGAAAGCCTTGCAATGGCTGCGCACGCAGCCGGTGCCGGAGGGGGAGCTTGACCCCATCTGGCGCGCCTGCGGGCAGTTGTCGTTCCACTTTGGCGGCAGCAAGGAAAATGGGGATTATCGCGTGCTGCTGGCCGCCATCGACGACTACCTGGCCCAGGGCGACCCGATACGCGCCTCGACATTGATGCAAACGTATGCCGAACTGATGAGCGCGGAAACCGTCTCGTTCCAGGAACGCTACGCCTTCGATCCAGCCGCCTTCATCGCGCGGCAAATCGCCGTCAGCGCGATGCTGCCGCACGGCAGCCGGGACCCCGCCATGCTATGGTCAGGCGACCTGGCCTAGCTGCTGCCGGAACAGCTTGCGATACGCCGAAGGCGACGTCTGCAAGTTCGCGCGGAAATGCTGGCGCAGCGACAGGGCCGTGCCGAAGCCGGCCTCTTGCGCGACGATGTCGATCGAGGCCGCGCTCTTTTCCAGCAAGCCTTGCGCATGCGCCAGGCGCTGGTTCAGCAGCCACTGCTTGAACGATGTGCCCATGGCCTGGCGGAAATGGCGCGTGAAATTGCGCCGGCTCATGGCAGCCTGTTCGGCCAGCGCATCGATGCTGTGCGCCTGGCCCAGGCTCGCCGTCACGCCAGCGAGCACGTCGGCAAAGCGCCCTTCGCTGCCGGACACGGGCAGCGGACGCTCGATGAATTGCGCCTGCCCGCCCTGGCGGTGCGGCGCCACGAGCAGGCGGCGCGCCACCCGGTTCGCCACTTCGGCGCCCGCCAGCTGGCGCAGCAAATACAGGCAGCAATCGAGGCCGGCCGCCACGCCGGCCGACGTCAGCACGGCGCCATCGTCCACGTACAGCACTTCCCGGTCCACCTTGACCTTGGGATAGCGGGCCGCCAGCCGGTCCGCCATGCCCCAGTGCGTGGCCGCGCTCTTTCCGTCCAACAAGCCCGCCTGCGCCAGGGGAAACGCGCCCAGGCACAGGCCCACCATGCGCGCGCCGCGCCGGCTGGCCGCCTGCAGCGCCGCGACCAGGGGCGCGGCCGCATCGCGGCAATCGTCGTGCCAGGCCGGCATGATGACGATATCAGCCCCGTCCAGTCCTTCCAGGCCGAACTCGGGCGTGATGCCGAAACCGGCCGCCGTGCGCAACGGTGTGGGATCGGCGGCGCACACGCGCACGTGGAAAGGCGGCAGATCGGCCTCGTCGGTCTGGGCGCCAAACACGAGGCAAGGCACGGACAGGTGAAACGGCGTCATGCCGTCGAAGGCGATCACGGCCACCGTCAACGGAGCGGCAAAGGCAAGAGAAGTAGTCATGGCCCGATTTTATCTTAGATAGGCCTTCGGGCCACTTTTTATTTACGCCCCGCAGCTTGAAAATGGCTGTATCGAGGAACTGTCTCCTCTTTCAACCGCTCAAGGAGAACCCATGTCCAGCACCCCACGCCGCGCCCTGCTCGTCATCGACGTACAAAATGAATACTTCACGGGCGACATGCCCATCGAATATCCGTCCGTCGACATTTCCCTGCCCAACATCGTCCAGGCCATGGCCGCCGCGCGCGCCGCCGGCGTACCCGTGATCGTCGTCCAGCACGACGCGCCGGAAGCCTCGCCCATTTTCGCCAAGGGCAGCGACGGCTGGCAGCTGCATCCGCAAGTGGCCGCCTTTGCCGCAGACCACCGCATCAACAAGACCATGGGCAGCGCCTTTGCGGGCACGGACTTGCGCGCCTGGCTCGATAGTCACGGCATCGACACCCTGAGCGTCATCGGCTACATGACGCACAACTGCGACGCGGCCACCATCTACCAGGCCGCGCACGATGGCTTGCAGGTGGAATTCCTGCAGGACGCCACCGGTACCCTGCCCTACGCCAATGCGGGCGGCACGGCCAGCGCCGAGGAAATCCACCGCGTCTTCAGCGCCGTGTTCCACTCGAATTTCGCCGCCGTCGCCAGCACGCAGGACTGGCTCAAGGCCGTAAGCGAAGGCAAGCCGCTGGAAATCGACAATATTTATCTGTCGAACCAGCGCGCGCGCAAGGCTGCGTCCGTCTGACGCGGTAACTAAAAGCGCCGGTGCCCGTCATCGGCGTCGCAGCGCCCGCTGAACTTGATCACGCCGTCGACCGTGATCACGCCGCTGCGGCGGTTGATCACCACGGTGGGACGGTTCAGGCTATTGAGCTGGAACGGGCCACGGATGTCATCGCGGCCGATGAGGATATCCATCCGGAGGTCATTCCTGATCGCAGGCCAAGATCTTTGGGTGCAATCGCTTCATCCATTTTGAATGCAGATACACCTAGTTAACCTCGCGGGCTCCTGGGCATATGGTAAAAATGCAATGATCACTTGGGAATATCAATTTATTGTCCAGATAAAAACTTTCTTGCGGTATTCTATTATTACCACAATGAACTAGGGATATGACATGGGCCGACGCTCTGGATTGGAAGGTTTCATCCGTGCCACGAGCAGAGCTATCGCAGCTGCCGAGAGAGAGCAAGCAAGACAAGCACGAGGCGCAGCCACGATACGGCGGGTTCATGAACGCAACGAACGCATGGCTGCTGCGCAATCGATGCGCGATACAAAGGCGGCAGAAAAGCAGGCAAAGATCGACTATCTGGATTTGAGGCAACAGGAGGTCGCAGACAAGAATGAAGAGATTGAGGATTGCCTCGCTGGTTTGCGCGGCGTGCTGGCCCACACCCTTGATGTCGACGATACGATCAGTTTCGACAGTCTTCGGCCAACAGAAAAATTCGCCCCGTTTGAAATATCCCCCCGTTTATTCAGCACCTCCGCTCCGGAGGAAGTTCTGCACCACCCGCCTCCTTCATGGTCAGCATTCATGCCCCATGTAGCAAAACGTCATGAACTTAAAATAAAAAATTCAACAGAAAACTATCACCGGCAGTTAATCGCTTTCAGTATCCAGGAAATCGCCAAACAATTTTTCAAAGATCAAGAACGTCGCGAATACGATGCGCGAAAAGCGGCCTTCCATGCTGGCCAAGCCGAAAGGAACAGTGCAATTGATCAGTTCAAGGCGGAATATTTCTCGCACGACTGCGATGCCGTGGTCACCTATTGCGACATGGTGCTATCCAGATCAGAATACCCACTGAACGACTTTCCCCAGGAATTTCGCGTCGCCTATGACGGTTTGAATGGCACACTGGCTGTCGAATATGAGTTGCCCTTGATTTCCATCGTGCCGACGACAAGCGAATTTCGCTACGTCAAAAGTAAGGACAGCATCGAATCAAAGATCCGCAAGCCATCGGAAATTCAGGATATTTACCGGCAGCTGATCGCTGAAATCGCCCTGCGCACCATGCATGAACTGTTTGAGGCGGATCAGGCATCGGCAATCAAAGTACTCGCCTTTACGGGAATCATTAATACCCATGACCCCGCAACGGGCCATGACATCCGCGTGCCCGTTATTTCAGTGCGTACGGCGCGTGACACGTTTCTTGCCATAAATTTGCAGCGGGCGGATCCCGTTGCATGCTTGCGCACCTTGGGCGCCCATGTTTCACCCCGTCCCGAGGAACTGCTCGCGGTCAAACCTATCATCGAATTCAACATGGTCGACAAGCGCTTCATTGTGCAGGGCAATTCCTTGAACGAGTTGGAAAACCGCTCCAACTTGCTCGAACTAAGCCCATCGCAATTTGAAGACCTGGTCGCCAATTTGTTCAGCAAAATGGGACTCGAAACCAAGCTCACCCGCGGTTCGCGCGACGGTGGTGTAGACGCCGTGGCATTTGATATCCGTCCTGTGTTGGGTGGCAAGGTGGTCATCCAGGCCAAACGATATAAGGATGCGGTTGGCGTGAGCGCCGTTCGCGATTTGTACGGAACCATGCTGAATGAAGGTGCGAACAAAGGCATATTGGTTACGACCAGCCGCTATGGACCCGATGCCTATGTTTTTTCATCTGATAAGCCGATCGAACTGATAGACGGATCAGCCTTACTGTACCTGTTGCGCGAGCACGCCGATGTGCATGCCAGGATTGTCCCGCTGAACTAAGTTGCAACTTTACTTGGCCGTTCACCGCGCCTGCAGAACTGACACATGCAGGAGTGGGCGCGTATGATGCGTCCACGACAAGTTTCACCATCAACGATGCGAAAAATCATACTCCTGAGCTTGAGTGCTCTTGCTGTTTTCCTCCTGGCCACCGCCGCCCTGGTGCTGGCGGGACTCAACGACAAACTGGCCCCTGCCGACGTGATCGTCGTGCCGGGCAATACGATCCTGTCAGACGGCACGCCCAGCCCCCGGCTGCAGGCGCGACTCGACGTCGCGCTCAAGCAATTTCAGGAACACAGGGCGCCGCGCATCCTCGTCAGCGGGGCGACGGGCAAGGAAGGTTTTGACGAGGCCGCAGCTATGGCCCGCTACCTGCAATCGCGCGGCGTGCCGGCCAGCGCCATCATCGAAGATAATCAAGGCTGGACGACGGACGCCACGGCCCGCAACGCGGCGGCCCTGATGCGCCAGCACGGCTGGCACACGGCCATGGTGGCCACGCAATACTTTCACGTGCCCCGCTTCCGGCTGGCGCTGGAGCGCAGCGGCATCACCGTCAGCGGCAACGTGCACGCGCCCTATTTCGAGCTGCGCGACGTGTACTCGGTGCCGCGCGAAACGGTAGGTTACGCCGTGTATTTTGCGCTGCACTGAGCCAATACATTTACTCGCTCCAGTCGCGCGACCTTTCCACGGCGCGCTGCCACTTGTACAGCCGGCTCAAGCGTTCATCGGCCGCCATCTTCGGCTCGAAACGGCGTCCCACCTGCCACTGGGCGGCGATTTCTTCCTGCGATTCCCAGAAACCCACGGCCAGGCCCGCCAGGTAGGCGGCGCCCAAGGCTGTCGTTTCCGTTACCACGGGGCGCACCACGGGCACATTTAATATGTCGGCCTGGAACTGCATCAGCATGTCGTTGCGGGCCGCGCCGCCGTCGACGCGCAATTCGGAAAGCGCGATGCCCGCGTCGTCCTGCATGGCGGACAGGACGTCGACGTTCTGGTACGCCACGCCCTCCAATGCCGCGCGCGCGATGTGGGCCTTGCCCGTGCCGCGCGTGATGCCGATCAGGGTGCCGCGCGCATACGGGTCCCAGTATGGCGCGCCGAGGCCAGCGAATGCGGGCACGAAGACGAGGCCGCCCGAATCGGGCACGCTGGTGGCCAGCGCTTCCACTTCGGACGAGTCGCGGATGATGCCGATGCCGTCGCGCATCCATTGCACGGCCGCGCCCGCGATGAAGGCGCTGCCTTCGAGCAAATAATCTGTCTTGTCGCTGCCCGCGCCCAGGCTCCAGCCCACCGTGGTCAACAGACGGTTTTTCGATGGCAAGGGGCGCTTGCCCACGTTCATCAGCATGAAGCAGCCCGTGCCGTAGGTATTCTTGGCCATGCCCGGCTTCAGGCACGCCTGGCCGAACGTCGCCGCCTGCTGGTCCCCCGCGATGCCGGCGATCGGTACGGAGATGCCCAGCAGTGCCGCATGCGTGTGCGCGGCCACGCCGCTCGAGGGCGCGACGTCGGGCAGCAGGGAGGCGGGAATGTCCAGCAGCGCCAGCAAATCCGTGTCCCATTGCAAAGTATGAATGTTGAACAGCATGGTGCGCGACGCGTTGCTCGTGTCCGTCAAATGGGCGCCGCTCATCTTGTAGATCAGCCAGCTGTCGATGGTGCCGAAGGCCAACTCGCCCCGTTCGGCGCGCGCACGGGCGCCGGGAACGTTGTCGAGCAGCCATTTAAGTTTGGTGGCGGAAAAATAGGCGTCCAGCACGAGCCCCGTCTTTTGCTGGATCACGTCCGCCTTGCCCTGCTCGACCAGTTGCTCGCAATAGGCCGCGTTTCTGCGGTCTTGCCAGACGATGGCGTTGGCGACGGGTTCACCCGTGGCGCGGTCCCACAGCACCGTCGTTTCGCGCTGGTTGGTGACGCCGATGGCGGCCACGTCGGACGCGGCCACGCCGCTGTCGCGCAGCACTTGGTGCAGCACGCCCTCTTGCGAGGCCCAGATTTCGTTCGCGTCATGCTCGACCCAGCCCGGCTGGGGGAAAATCTGGCGAAACTCGCGCTGCGCGCTGGCGTGCGGCCGTCCCGCATGGTCGAACAGGATGGCGCGCGAACTGGTGGTGCCCTGATCTAAAGCAAGTATGTATTTGGTCATTGTCTGGTGGTGCGAAAAACGGGTAAAAACAGGCACGGAGCCATCAAGCTCCGTGCCCTCAGCACTGCGGCGGCAGTTTACCTTACCTTGCCTTCTTTCCAGGCTTGCAGCAGCTTGTCGTAGGCTATCGTTTCACCCTTCGGCTTTTCATTCGCCAGCTTTTTCCATGGAGCGTGCTGGTCCGACAGATACTGGTTCGGATCGACCTTGGGATTAAGCTTGGGCGCGCAGGCCTTCATGCCGGCACGCTGCAAACGCGCCATGACCTGGTCCATTTCCTCGGCCAGGTTATCCATGGCCGCTTGCGGCGTTTTTTCCGCTGTGATCGCCGTGGCCACGTTCTTCCACCACAGCTGCGCCAGCTTCGGATAGTCGGGCACGTTGTTGCCGGTCGGCGTCCACGCCACGCGAGCGGGGCTGCGGTAGAACTCGATCAAGCCGCCGTATTCGTTCGCGTGTTTCGTGAAGTAATCGTGGCGGATGTCGGAATCGCGGATAAACGTCAGGCCGACGATCGATTTCTTCAGCGACACGGTTTTCGACGTGACGAATTGCGCGTACAGCCAGGCGGCGGCCTTGCGGTCATCCGGCGTGGACTTGAACAGGAACCAGGAACCCACGTCCTGGTAGCCGTTCTGCATGCCCTCTTTCCAGTACGGGCCGTGCGGCGACGGCGCCATGCGCCATTTCGGCGTGCCATCCTTGTTGACCACTGGCAAGCCCGGTTTCGTCATGCCGGCCGTAAACGCCGTGTACCAGAAGATTTGCTGGGCGATTTCGCCCTGCGCCGGCACGGGGCCCGATTCCGAGAAATTCATGCCGTTCGCCTGCGGCGGCGCGTATTTCTTCATCCAGTCGATGTATTTCGTCAGCGCAAAGACGGCCGCCGGCGAATTGGTGGCGCCGCCGCGCGACATGGACGCGCCAACGGGCGTGCACTTGTCAGCCGCGACCTTGATGCCCCACTCATCGACAGGCATGCCGTTCGGAATGCCCTTGTCGGCCGCGCCAGCCATCGACAGCCACGCATCGGTGAAGCGCCAGCCCAGCGACGGATCTTTCTTGCCATAATCCATGTGGCCATAGACTTTCTTGCCGTCCAGTTCCTTCACATCATTCGTGAAGAAATCGGCGATGTCTTCATAGGCGGACCAGTTTTGCGGCACGCCCAGCTCGTAACCATACTTGGCCTTGAACTTGGCTTGCAAATCCTTGCGCGCGAACCAGTCGGCGCGGAACCAGTACAGGTTGGCGAACTGCTGATCAGGCAGCTGATACACCTTGCCGTCCGGCGCCGTGGTAAAGCTGATGCCGATGAAATCTTTCAGATCCAGGCCGGGATTGGTGAATTCCTTGCCCTTGGCGGCCATGTAGTCGGACAGCGGCTCGACGGCGCCATAGCGGTAGTGGGTGCCGATCAGGTCGGAATCGGAAATCCAGCCGTCATAGATGCTCTTGCCGGACTGCATCGACGTTTGCAGCTTTTCCACCACGTCGCCTTCCTGGATGATGTCGTGGCGCACCTTGATGCCCGTGATTTCCTCGAAGGCCTTGGCCAGGGTCTTCGATTCGTAGACGTGGGTGTCGATGGTTTCCGAGACCACGGAAATTTCCTTGATGCCCTTGGCTTTCAGCTTGGCCGCCGCATCGATGAACCATTTCATTTCAGCAAGCTGCTGCTCCTTGCTCAGGCTGGATGGCTGGAATTCCTTGTCGATCCAGGTTTGCGCCTGCTTGGCGTCGGCCAGGGCCGCATTCGACACGAGCATGGCCGCAGCCGCGAAGACCGTGAACTTCAATTTCATCGTGAATCTCCTTTTATAGTTTTTACCGGCCGCCTGCTGGCGGTACGGCATCCATCAACACCGGCAAGCCGGTTATCCCCAACGCATGACAATCAACAACAACACAAAACTGATGGCAGCACCAATCGCCTGCTGCATTTCCGTAAACCCCGCCCACGCCAGATTCACATAGGCCGCCGTGAGCAAGCCGATGAACAAACGGTCGCCGCGCGTGGTCGGCATGGGCAGGAAACCCTTGCGCTCGATGCTGGGCGAGCGGATTTGCCACACCGTCATGCCGGCCAGCATCAAGCCGATGCAAATAAAGAAGATGGCCACTTCCGGCGTCCACGCCATCCAGCCGAACAGGCTGGCCGTGCTATCGGTATTTTCCATGTCACACCCTCCCCATCGCGAAACCCTTGGCAATGTAATGCCGCACGAACCAGATCACCAGCGCGCCGGGCACGATGGTCAGCACACCGGCCGCCGCCAGCACGCCCCAGTCCATGCCGGCCGCCGACACGGTGCGCGTCATGGTGGCGGCAATCGGCTTGGCATTGACGGACGTCAGGGTGCGCGCCAGCAACAGTTCCACCCAGCTGAACATGAAGCAGAAGAAGGCCGTCACGCCCACGCCCGACTTGATCATCGGCAAGAAGATGCGGATGAAGAAGCGCGGGAAGCTGTAGCCGTCGATATACGCCGTTTCGTCGATTTCCTTCGGCACGCCGGACATGAAGCCTTCCAGTATCCACACGGCCAGCGGCACGTTGAAGACCATGTGCGCCAGCGCCACGGCCAGGTGCGTATCCATCAGGCCGACCGTCGAATACAGCTGGAAGAACGGCACGAGGAAGACGGCGGGCGGCGTCATGCGGTTGGTCAGCAGCCAGAAGAACAGGTGCTTATCGCCGACAAAGTTGTAGCGCGAGAAAGCATACGCGGCCGGCAGGGCGACCGTGACCGACATCACCATGTTCAAGGCCACGTAGATCATGGAATTGATGTAGCCGCTGTACCAGGACCGGTCGGTAAAAATCGTGTGGTAGTTGGCGAACGTCAATTGCTGGGGCCACAGGCTCAGCACGCCGACGATTTCCTCGTTGGTCTTGAGCGACATGTTGAGCATCCAGTAGATGGGCAACAGGGACGCGAGCAGGAAGACGACGAGGATGGTGCTGCTCATTTTCTTGTGCATCATTTCTGGTCTCCCGTGCCAACGCGCTGCATCCACGTGTACAGCACAAAGCAGAACAGCAGGATGATGAGGAAATAGATCAGGGAAAACGCGGACGCCGGCCCCAGGTCGAACTGGCCCACGGCCTTTTGCGTCAGGTACTGCGACAGGAACGTGGTGGCATTGCCCGGTCCGCCGCCCGTCAGCACGAACGGTTCCGTGTAGATCATGAAACTGTCCATGAAGCGCAGCAAGACGGCGATCATCAGCACATTGCGCAGTTTCGGCAGCTGGATGTAGCGGAACACGGCCAGGCGCGAGGCGCCGTCGATGCGCGCCGCCTGGTAATACGCGTCGGGAATGGCGCGCAAGCCCGCATAGCACAGCAGCACGACGAGCGGCGTCCAGTGCCAGATATCCATCACCATCACCGTCAGCCACGCGTCGAGCGAATTGCCGTTGTAGTTGTAGTCAAATCCCAATTGATTCAGGGTATAGCCCATCAGGCCGATGTCGCCGCGGCCAAAGATTTGCCAGATGGTGCCCACCACGTTCCACGGTATCAAGAGGGGCAGCGCGATCAGCACCAAGGCGAGGGACGCCTTCCAGCCATCGGCCGGCATGCACAGGGCGATCAAGATGCCCAGCGGAATCTGGATGGCCAGCACGGAGCCGGAAAACAGCAACTGGCGCAGCAAGGCGCTGTGCAAGTCGCCGTCCAGCATGACCATGCGAAACCACTCCGTACCCACGAACACCTTTTGCGTGGGGCTCAGGATATCCTGCACGGAATAATTGACCACCGTCATCAGGGGCAGGATGGCGGAAAAGGCCACGCACAGCAGCACGGGCAAGATCAATAGCCAGGCGCGGCGGTTGTTATCGGTTTTACCGTTATGTATCATCAGGCCACCCGCTTATCGTTGACATAGTAAAGGGTGCGTTGCGGCGGAAAGCGCAGCCGCACAGCATTCCCGGCGACGGCATCGATGGCGCGCAGCTTGGCCGCCACCGTCGCGCCGCCCAGCTGAAATTCCGCCAGGTAATGCGTGCCCATATTGCGCACGGCCGTGACCGTGGCGTCCAGGCAATGGTCGCCACCCTCGCCCGCTTTCACGCATTCGACAAATTCCGGCCGCACGCCCACCGTGATTTTCCCTTGCGCGCCAGACAGCGCCGCACGGGCGGCAGCGGACACGGCCAGCAGTTGTCCCGCCACGCGCACACCGCCGTCGTCCAGGGTGCAATCGAGCAAGTTCATGCCCGGGTTGCCGATGAAATAGCCGACAAACGTGTGCTCGGGCTCCTCGAACAGCGCTTGCGCGCTGCCCGTCTGCACCACTTCGCCCTGCGTCATGACGACCACCTGGTCGGCAAAGGTCAGCGCTTCCACCTGGTCGTGCGTGACATAGATCAGGGACAATTTCAGTTCGTGGTGGATTTCCTTGAGTTTGCGGCGCAACAGCCATTTCAGATGCGGGTCGATCACCGTCAGCGGTTCGTCGAACAGCACGGCCGCCACATCGGGGCGCACGAGACCGCGTCCCAGCGAAATCTTTTGCTTGGCATCCACGGACAAGCCGCTGGCGCGCAATTTCAAGTCGCCCGTCAATTCCAGCATCTGCGCCACCTGCTGCACGCGCTTTTTCACCTCGATCTCTTTCCAGCCGCGATTACGCAGCGGAAACGCCAGGTTGTCGTGCACGGTCATGGTGTCGTAGATGACGGGAAACTGGAACACTTGCGCGATATTGCGCGCCTCGGTCGGCAGTTGCGTGACGTCCTTGCCATCGAACAGCACCTTGCCATGCGACGGCTTGACCAGGCCGGAGATAATGTTGAGCAGAGTCGTCTTGCCGCAGCCGGACGGCCCCAGCAAGGCATAGGCGCCGCCGTCATGCCACGCCATGCTCATGGGCCGCAGCGCATAGTCGGCGGGGGCCGTCGGGTTCGGTTTGTAGGCGTGGGCCAGGTCGACCAGTTCGATGCGCGCCATGTCAAACCCCTCCTTGCGCAGGAGCGAACAGCAGGCCGCCATCACTGGCAAAAATCAGCAAGGCATGCGGCTGGCAATACACGGTGCAGGCGCTGCCGATCTCCAGGTTGTGCACGCCGCCCAGCTGCGCCACCAGGGCCAGGTCGCCGCGGCGCGCATGCACATAGGTTTCCGAGCCGCTGATTTCCGCCAGGTCCACCGTAGCTGCGATAGCCACGTCGCCATCGGACTGCGGTGACAAATGCAGGCTGTGCGCGCGCACGCCGAGGATCACCTGCGTGCTGCCGCCCAGGCGGGCGCGCTGTGCGCCGCTCAAATGGATCGACAGGCCATCGGCCGCCTGCGCCACGCCGCTCGCATCCACGCGGGCGGGGATCAGGTTGATGGGCGGGTCGCTGAAGGTGCGCGCCACGTCGATGGAATTGGGGGCGTTGAAGACGTCCAGGGTCGGCCCCTGCTGCAGCAAACGTCCCTCGTGCAGCACGGCCACGTGGCCGCCCAGCTGCAGCGCTTCCAGCGGTTCCGTGGTCGCGTACACGACCGTCGTACTGCCGCTGGAAAACAGTTCCGTCAATTCGCGGCGCAATTCCTCGCGCAGCTTGTAGTCGAGGTTCACCAGGGGCTCGTCGAGCAGCAGCAGGGACGCATCCTTGATCAGCGCGCGCCCCAGCGCCGTGCGCTGCTGCTGGCCGCCCGACAATTCTCCGGGTGTGCGCTGCAGGTAGGGCGTGATGTGCAGGCGCTCGGCCAGCGCCAGTACCTTCGTGCGGATCTGCTCCTCGGGTACCTTGCGCAGGCGCAAGGGCGAGGCGATATTATCGTAGACGGTGAAGGCCGGATAGTTGATGAATTGCTGGTACACCATGGCCAGGTTGCGTTTGCTGACGGGCACGCCCGTCACGTCGACGCCATCGGCCGTGACCGTACCCCCGCTGGGCTTGTCCAGGCCCGCCATCACGCGCATCAAGGTCGTCTTGCCGGCACGCGTGGTGCCCAGCAAGACGTTGATGGCGCCCGGCACCAGGGCCAGCGACATCGGATATAAAAAGTCGTCAGCCCCCTGCTTCCTGCTGATCTTGTCCAGTACCAGTTGCACGCGCTTCTCCTCCAGTGATGTATCTTATTCTTCGCCGCACCCTCTGCGGGGCGCGGTCGCCAACGTGTCCGTCTTACTGCGACAACGGGTGCTGCAACAGCCAGGCGTCGAGCGTGTCCGCCGTCTCGCGCGGCAGGTGCAAGCCCAGCTTGGAGCGCCGCCACAGGATATCGGCCGCGCTGACGGCCCATTCATGGCGCCGCACATAATCAACTTCCGCCGCGTACAGGCCGGCGGCGATTTCCTCGCCCATGGCCGCCACGTCCGCCCGCCCTTCGAGCAGCACGTGGATGCGCGTGCCGTAGGCGCGTGCATAGCGCGCCACCAGCGCCGCCGGCAGCCACGCATACTCGCGCTGCAAGCCTTGCACGAACTGGCCGAACTCGCGCACGGCCCGGTTCTGCGGCACGGCGCCATACACGTCGCCGCCGGGCAGGCAAGCCTGCTCCGTCCAGGCAGGACGCGCGTTGCCCAGCAAGGGCGCCAGCATGTCCATCGCTTCCTCGGCCAGCTTGCGGAAGGTGGTGATCTTGCCGCCGAAAATACTGAGCAGCGGCGCACCTTCCCGGTCCAGCTCGAAACGGTAATCGCGCGTGACGGCCTTGGCGTCGGCCGCCGCGTCTTCCACCAGCGGGCGCACGCCCGCATACGTCCAGACCACGTCGGCCGGCACAATGGGCTTGCTGAAATAGTAACTGGAAAGCTCGCACAAGTAACGAATTTCCTCATCATCGATTTCCACCTTGCCACGGTCGCCTTGGTAGTCGAGGTCGGTGGTGCCGATCAGGGTGAAATCGTGCTCATATGGAATGGCAAACACGATGCGCCCATCCGGATGCTGGAAGATATACGCGTGATCATGCTCGAACAGACGCTTGACGACGATATGGCTGCCCTTGATCAGGCGCAAATGCCGGCCCTGCCCGCCCGGTGCCGCCTGCTGCAGGAACTCGGCCGTCCACGGCCCGGCCGCATTGACGACGCTGCGCGCGCACACAGTCGTCTGCGTGCCGCTGGCGTGCTGCAAGGTGGCCAGCCAAGCGTCGCCTTCGCGCGCCAGCATCGTGCAGCGCGTGCGCGTCAGCACGTGCGCGCCGTTGTCGGCCGCGTCGACGGCGTTCAGCACCACGAGGCGCGCATCGTCGACCCAGCCGTCGGAATACACGAAGCCGCGCTTGAACTGGGGTTTTAATGGTGTGCCGGCCGCATGACGCGTCAGGTCGATGCCGCGGGAGGCCGGCAAGATTTCCCGCTTCGCTAGCATGTCGTAGAGGAACAGGCCGGCGCGTATCAGCCAGGCCGGGCGCTGGCCCTTGGCGTGCGGCATGACGAAGCGCAGCGGCCACATGATGTGCGGCGCCGAGCGCAGCAGCACTTCGCGCTCGATCAGCGCCTTGCGCACGAGGCCAAATTCATAGTATTCGAGGTAGCGCAGGCCGCCATGTATCAGCTTGGTGGAAGCGGACGAGGTGTGGGAAGCCAGGTCGTCCTTTTCGCACAGCACCACGGACAAGCCCCGTCCCGCCGCGTCGCGCGCGATGCCGGCGCCATTGATGCCGCCGCCGACCACCAGCACGTCGCATTTGATCGCTGTCTCCACACCCTGCTGTGCTGCGGCCATCGGGACTCCATGTCTGTCGTGGACACGCCGGCGAGGAAAGACTAGGCATCGCCGGCGACTGTCGTTAAGATCACCATTTCGTAATACGCATGCAATATGAATAAGGTTACGCCAGAATACGAACCCATAGCAACATATTTTTAGTACTATTTGTTCGTTTCTGTTCGTTTTGTGATTTTTAAAGAGAGCACCATGATCTTGAATCCCCGCCAGCGCCGCCTGCTCGAAGTGGTGCGCCAGAAGGTCACCATGTCCGTCGAAGAGCTGGCCCAGCAGCTGGACGTGACGCCGCAAACCGTGCGCCGCGACGTCAAGCAGATGGAAGAAGCGCGCCTGCTGGCCCGCTACCACGGCGGCGTGGGCTTGCCCTCGTCCGTGGAAAACATCGACTACAGCCAGCGGCAGGTGTTCAACAGCGACGCCAAGCGGCGCATCGCGGCCGCCGTCGCCGCGCAAGTGCCGCACGGCTGTTCGCTGCTGATCAATATCGGCACGACGACCGAGGAAGTGGCGCGCGCGCTGGGCCGGCACACGGGCTTGCACGTGGTGACGAACAACCTCAATGTGGCCGCCATCCTGGCCGACAACGCGGCCTGCGAAGTCATCGTGGCCGGCGGCGTGGTGCGCGGGCGCGACCGCGGCATCGTGGGCGAAGCGACCATCGACTTCATCCGCCAGTTCAAGGTCGACATCGGCATCATCGGCATTTCCAGCATCGACGAGGACGGCAGCCTGCGCGACTTCGACGCGCGCGAAGTGAAGGTGGCGCAAGCGATCATCGAGCAGTCGCGCGAAGTGTGGCTGGTGGCCGACCAGCACAAATTCGGCCGCAAGGCGCTCGTGCGCCTGGCCGACCTGGCGCAAATCGACATCTTGTTTACGGATGCGCCACCGCCGCCCCGCTTTGCCGAAGTGCTGCGCGAAGCGGGCGTGAAGGTGGTGCTGGCCTGAGCCGGCCGCATTTCCGCAGTAAAACTGCGCGCTGTCGCGTGGGTAATACGTCTTGTGTGGGCCAGCATACAGAATGATATGAAATATTTATCAATTCGGCAAAAATGCTGTTACCATTGATGCAACATGAGTTATTTTTTTAATCTTCCTCTCTCGCAATACGATTATTTGCTTGATATTGCTTTTTATTTATCTAGAGTAAGGAAAAAGGAAAAAACTCTTTGCCGCTGAGTGATTTCCTGTGAAAACAGTGTTAAAAATACCTCAAGCACGATGATTGTTCCCAAACAAACCACTCGACAGCAAGCGTGAAGGCCTTAACCATGCCGGCAACGCCGCCCAGTGAAGGAAGAGAAATGAGCCATAATTTTGAATCGGCCGCCATGCCGCAAGCCGCCCATCCCAACAGCGTCCCCGTCAGCGAGCTGGAAGCCCACCTCGGTTACTGGCTGCGTTTCGTTTCCAACCACGTATCCCACAGCTTCCAGAAAAAAGCCGAAGCCAATGGCGTGACCGTGTCCGAATGGGTGGTGCTGCGCGAAATGTTCCGTCTCGGCTGCACCTCGCCCACGGTGCTGGCGCAAGTGTCCGGCATGAGCAAGGGCGCCGTCTCGAAACTGATCGACCGCCTGGAAAGCAAGGGCATGGTCAGCAAGTCCATCCTGCTGGCCGACCGCCGCCAGCACTCGATCGAGCTGACGACGGAAGGCGAGGCGCTGGTGCCCGTGCTGGCCGAGATGGCCGACCAGAACGACGAGGAATTCTTCGGCAAGCTGCCGCGCCAGCTGCGCGACGACCTGCTCGAAGCGATGAAGGAAGTGGCGCGCACGCACCAGCTCAAGAGCGCCCCGCTGAACTAAGTCAATACCGGCAAGGGTGACGCGGCGGCGCGCGCGCTTCGGCTATGATGCTGGCCTGACTGTTTACCAGGAACACGCATGGCCCTGCACATCGAAACTCCCTTGCTCAACTCGCGCGCCCTGAGCCTGCACAGCGAGCGCGCCATCTGGCTCAAGCTCGAAGCCTTGCAGCCGCCCGGCTCCTTCAAGATCCGCGGCATCGGCCTCGCCTGCGAAGAATACGCGCGGCGCGGCGCCAGCCGTTTCATCTCCTCTTCCGGTGGCAATGCCGGCATCGCCGTCGCCTATGCGGGACGCCAGCTGGGCATTCCCGTCATCGTCGTCGTGCCGGAAACGACGAGCGAACGGGCCAAGGCCCTGATCGCGCAGGAAGGCGCCGAAGTCATCGTGCACGGCGCCGCCTGGCAGGAAGCCAATGCGCTGGCGCAATCGATGCTCACGCCGCAAGACGCCTTTTTGCACCCGTTCGACGACCCGCTTCTGTGGCAGGGCCATGCCGGCATGATCGATGAAGTGGCCAGCGCGGGCCTGAAACCGGACGCCGTGGTGCTGTCGGTCGGTGGCGGCGGCCTGCTGGCCGGCGTGGCCGAAGGCTTGCAGCGCAACGACTGGGATGACGTGGCCATCGTGGCCGTGGAAACGCAAGGCGCCGCCTCGCTGTCGGCGGCCGTGGCCGCGCGCGAACACGTGGCCCTGCCGGCGGTCAACAGCATCGCCACCTCGCTGGCCGCGCGCCAGGTATGCGCGCAGGCGTTCGCCATCAGCCAGACGCGCCTGCTCCACAGCGTGGTGGTGTCCGACCGGGCCGCCGTCGATGCCTGCCAGCGGTTTATCACCGACCAGCGCCTGGTGGTGGAACCGGCCTGCGGCGCGGCGCTGGCGGCCGTCTACGGCAAAGTACCGGAACTGGCGCCCTACCGCAATGTGCTCGTCATCGTGTGCGGCGGCGTGACGGCCACCACGCAGCAGCTCGACCACTGGAGCGCCACCCTGTAGCCGCTACGGCGCCGCCTCGAGCAGCGCCACGCCATCGCGGCCCTGCCCCTTGGCCGCGTACAGGGCCTGGTCGGCCAGGTCCAGCAGCTGCGCCGGCGTCAGGGCGCCTTCGCGGAAGATGGCGATGCCGATGCTGGTCGTCACCGGCAGCGGGCCGCTGGCCAGCTCGAAGGGCTGGCGGATGGCGTCGACGATCTTGGCGCCGACCTGGCGCACTTCGGCCGCGCCGTTCACGCCTTGGAGAATGATCACGAATTCATCGCCTGCCAGGCGCGCCACCAGGTCGCTGGCGCGCACGCTGCGCACCAGGCGCGAAGCGAATTCCTTCAACACCTCGTCGCCCGCCTTGTGTCCCAGGCTGTCGTTGATGGCCTTGAAACGGTCGATATCGAGATAGGCGAGCGCCATCGGCGCGCGCGCGGCCCGCGTGCGCTGCATGCTTTGCGCCAGCTGCTCGTCAAAGCGGCGCCGGTTGGCGATGCCCGTCAGGGTATCGGTGGCGGCGGCGAACTGCAGTGCCGTGTGCATCGCCTTGGTCTTGGTGATTTCGTGAATCAGGCCATACACGCCTTCCACCGCGCCGCTCTCGCCCACATCGGGCACGTAGCTGGTATGGAAGGTGCGCTCCCCCGCCTCGTTGTCGACCGTGAACTCATAGTCAACCTCCTCGCCCGCGAAGGCGCGCAGCAGGTGCTGCTCGCGCAGCTGGTAGGCTTCCTCGCCCAGCACCTCGCGCATGGAATGCATCAGGCTCTCCCTGGCCGAGACGCCGAACCATCGCTCAAACGTCGCATTGATGAACTGGTAGCGGTGTTCGCGGTCGATATACACGATCACCACGGGCACATGGTCCGTCAGCAGTTTCAAGCGCCGCTCGCTGTCGCGCGTTTGCGCCTCGGCGATTTCACGCTCGGCCACCAGCGAGTAAAAATCACGGCTCAAGTCGCCGATCTCGTCGCGCCGCTCGATTTGCAGCGCCTCGATGCCCAGGCGCTGGCGGCGGATCTGGTGCACCTGGCGGCGCAAGCGCTCCAAAGGCTGCAACAGGCGCAGCACGATGCGCCAGCCGGCCAGGCCAGCCAGCGCCGCCAGCAGCACGGCGGCCAGCAGGATCTTGCTGCGGATGGCGTGCAGCGGCGCAAAGGCCTCGCTCATCGGATACACGGACGCCAGTATCCAGCCCGTCGAGGCGATGCGGTGGTAGGCGAACAGGGCATCGACGCCCTGCGTAGTGGTCCCCGTCATCCAGCCTTCGTAGCCCTGCATGGCGCTCCGCGTGGGCACGCTGACGGGGCCATGGGCTTCGATATGCTGCATGATGCGCGACTTGTCCGGATGCTCGACGATGACGCCTTCGCTGGTCATGATGTACAGGTAGCCGCCAGGGCCCGGCTTGAGGGCGCCCAGACGGCCGAGGAAATCGGGCTGGCGCAGGTTGACGCTGGCCGCCAGTACATAGCGCACGCCGCCGTGCGCGTCGAACACGGGCTGCGTCACCACCACGATGGGCATGCCGGAAATGCTGCCGTTAAGCGGCGAGGAAATCACCGAACGCCGGGTCGCCAGCGTCTGTTCAAAGTAAGGGCGGCCCTTCACGTTCAGCCCCGCCTGCGGCTTGAAGGGACTCACGCTGGCCAGGACGATGCCGTCGGCACCGACCACGCCGGCCGAATAGAACTCCTTGCCCAGCACCGTTTGCGCGGCCAGGAAGCGCTGCAGGCTGACGCCGTCGTGCGCACCGCTGGCCGCCAGGCTGTCCGCGATCGCGCGCAGCACATTGCGCTTCGCGTCGAGTTCCTCGTCGATGAAGACGGCGGCGCTGGCCAGCGATACGTACTGCTGGCGCCCCATCACGTCGCGCATGCCGCGCTCGGCCACGGCCAGGGTGGCCAGCGCCAGCGAGGCGACCGCGCCCAGCACGAGCAGGAAGACGACCATGCTCATGCGCGCCTTCAGGCTGGCGGGCAGGCGCCGGCGCAGCTGTTTTCGCCAGTTCGTCACGTACGTCGCTGAAGGTAGTGGCACAGGCGCTCGACCGATTCGTCCAGCGCCAGGGTGCCCGTGTCCAGGGTCAGCGCGGCCGCCAGCGGCGCCTCGTACGGCGCGGAAATGCCCGTGAATTGCGCGAGCTGCCCCGCGCGCGCCTTTTCATACAGGCCCTTGGGATCGCGCGCCTCGCACACGGCCAGCGGCGTGCTGACGTGGACTTCGATGAAATGCGCAGCGCCGATGATGGCGGCGGCCGTGGCCCGGTCGGCGCGGTACGGGGAAATGAAGGCGGCGATGACGGTCAGGCCCGCCCCGTTCATCAGGCGCGCCACTTCGGCCGCGCGGCGGATGTTTTCATGCCGGTCTTCGGGCGTAAAACCGAGATCGCGGTTCAAGCCATGGCGCAGCTGGTCCCCGTCGAGCACCGCCACGGCGCGGCCCTGCGCCTTGAGCTGGCGCGCCAGCGCGCCGGCGATGCTGGACTTGCCGGCGCCGCTCAAGCCCGTCAGCCAGACCGTGTCGTGTTGTCCTGCTGTCATCACACTGCCTCTCTCCTGTAGAGCTGGCAATATAACAAAGCCGCGCAGGAAAGGACAGACTATCAGGCAGCGCTGCGTGCCTCAAGCAGCAACTGTCGTATCTCCGGCACGCAGGAGCCGCAATTGCCGCCCGCCTTGACGCAGGCCGTCACCTGCGCCGTCGTCGTCAGTTTTTGCTCCACGATGGCCGCGCAAATGGTGTTGCGCCCCACGCCAAAGCACGAGCACACGGTGGGGCCGGCGTCCACGCCCTTGCCGATGGGCTGGCCCAGCAGCACGCCGGCGCGGTCGGCCGCATCCATCTGCGCGTGCGCAAACAGGCCCGCCAGCCAGCTGCGCGACGGCAGGTCGGGACGGGGCGAGACATACACGCATTGCGCGATGCGTCCCTCGTCCAGGTGCACGGCGCGGTACACGCCGGCGCTGGCATCCGCGTAATCGAGCCAGTCGGCGTTGTCGTCCGTGACGCCGAGCAGCGCGCGCGCCCAGGCGCCCAGGTCGTCGATGCGCTGGCGGCCGGCCAGCTCGTAGCGCAGGAACTGCTCGCCCTGGATGCGCGTCCAGTGCGCCACGCCGTCCAGGCCCAAGGGCGTGCGGCTCAACACGAACGCATGCCAGTGCACGCGGAACTGCTCGATGCGCACGGGCGTGTGCTTGAATTCGGGTTCGCCCGAGACGGGGTCGACAACGGGATTGACGACGGCGCCCACGCGCGCGTCGGAGGCATTCGCGTCGCTCCAGTGGATCGGCACGAAGACCTGGCCGCGCGCGATGCCGCCGCCATGCACGACCCTGGCCACCATCGCGCCCCAGGCGCTGGACACGCGCGCCAGCTCGCCTTCGCGCACGCTGTACAGCAGCGCATCCTGCGGGTGGATATCGATGAACGCTTCGGCGATATGGCCCGACAGTTTCGCCGCCTTTCCCGTGCGCGTCATCGTATGCCACTGGTCGCGCACCCGGCCCGTATTCAGGATGAGTGGATAGTCTTCGTCGGGTATATTGCGCGGCGCGCGCGGCGCCGTCGGTACGAAGCGCGCGCGGCCGTCCGCATGCGCGAAGCGGCCATCGCCGAACAGGCGCGCCTGGCCCTGCGGCCACTGCTGCGGCGCAAGGGCGTCGTAGCGCGCCGCATCCAGGCCCGCCAGGTGGCCCAGGTTGAACAAACGCTTTGTGGCCCCGTCATTGCGGAAGGCGGACAGGCGCGCGTGTTCATCGAAGATGGCTTGCGGCGCCGTGAAATCGAAGCCGGCATACCCCATGCGGCGCGCCACGTCGCACAGCACGTCCCAGTCGGCGCGCGCTTCGCCGGGCGCCGGCAAGAAGGCGCGCTGGCGCGAGATGCGGCGCTCGGAATTGGTCACCGTGCCATCCTTTTCACCCCAGCCCAGGGCCGGCAGCAGCACGTCGGCGTGGGCGTTCGTGTCCGACCCGGCGCTGATGTCGGACACCACCACCAGCTCGCATTTGGCCAGCGCCCGGCGCACCTGGTCGGCGTCCGGCATGCTGACCAGCGGGTTGGTGGCGATGATCCACACGGCCTTGACCTTGTCCGCCTCGATGGCGTGGAACAGCTCCACCGCCTTCAGGCCAGGCTTGTCGGCGATGCGCGGAGAGTCCCAGAAGGTTTGCACGGCTTCGCGGTGCGCCGGCTTGTCGAGATCCAGGTGCGCCGCCAGCATATTGGCCAGGCCGCCCACTTCGCGCCCGCCCATGGCGTTCGGCTGGCCCGTGAGGGAAAACGGCCCCATGCCGGGCTGGCCGATGCGCCCCGTCGCCAGGTGGCAGTTGATGATGCTGTTGACCTTGTCCGTGCCGGAAGACGACTGGTTGACGCCCTGCGAAAAGGCCGTGACGACCTTGCGCGTGGCGGCAAACGCCTGGTAGAACGCCAGCAAGACTTGCGGGTCAACCTTGCAGATTTTCGCCACACGCAAAGGATCGGAACAGTCGACATGGGCGGCGGCCAGCGCCTCATCGAGGCCGCTGCTGTGCCGCGTGACGAAATCATCGGCGATCACGCCTTCCTTCGCCAGATAGCACAGCAAGCCGTTGAACAGCCACACGTCGGTGCCCGGTTTCACGGGCAGGTGCAGGTCGGCCAGCTCGCAGGTGGCCGTGCGGCGCGGGTCGATCACCACCAGTTTCATCTCCGGCCGGGTTTCGCGGATGCGGGCGATGCGCTGGAACAGGATCGGGTGGCACCAGGCCGTGTTCGAGCCCACCAGCACCACCATGTCGGCCAGTTCCAGGTCTTCATAGCAGCCCGGCACGATATCCTCGCCAAACGCGCGCTTGTGGCCGGCCACGGCCGACGACATGCACAGGCGCGAATTGGTGTCGATATTCGCGCTGCCCACATAGCCCTTCATGAATTTATTGGCGATGTAATAGTCTTCCGTCAGCAGCTGGCCCGAGACGTACAGGGCGACGGCGTCGGGACCATGCTTGTCGATGATGGCGCGCAGGCCGCCGGCCACCTGGTCCAGCGCGGCATCCCAGGAGGACGGCTGCAGGACGCCATCGACGCGTACCTGCGGTTGCAGCAAACGGTTCTCCAGGTCCAGGGTGTCGCCGAGGGCCGAGCCTTTCACGCACAGCTTGCCCAGGTTGGCCGGGTGATTGGCATCACCGGCGATGCGGATGGCGCCGTCGGGCAGGCGTGTCGCTTCCACGCCGCAGCCGACGCCGCAATACGGGCAAGTGGTTTTCACGGGCGTGCAAGTGGTCATGGGGGTCCTGTTGGTCGCTGTCAGGCGGCCTGGGCGCACAGCGCCTGGCCAAACAATAAATGGGCGCGCAGCTTGCTGATGTCGCGGCGCTGCTGGATCAGGTCGAAATACCAGGGGCCGTCCTGCACGTCGCCATACAGCACGGCGCCGGCCAGGCGGCTGCCCTGCACCACCAGGCGCTTGTAGACGCCGCGGCGCGGATCGCGCAGCACCAGGTCTTCGCTGCCCTCGCCGCCGATGATGTCGCCGGCCGAGTACAGGTCGATGCCCGTCACTTTCAATTTGGTGGCGCTGGCCTGCTGCACGTAGCGGCGGTGCCCTGCGCCGGCCAGGTGGGCGCCGCACACGCGCGCCTGTTCCCAGATGGGCGCGACCAGGCCAAACGTGGCGCGCCGGTGCTGCACGCATTCGCCCACGGCGTACACGCGCGGGTCGTAGCTTTGCAGGCAATCGTCAACGACGATGGCCCGTTCGCAGTGCAGGCCGGCCGCTTGCGCCAGCGCGATGTTCGGGCGCACGCCGGCCGTCATCACCACCAGGTCGGCGGGGATCGACGTGCCATCGGCAAAGCGAACTCCCTGCACGCGGTCGGTGCCGAGGATTTCCGCCGTTTGCGCATGCATCAAAAACCGCAGGCCGCGCGCTTCCAGCGCCGATTTCAACAGCATCGACGCGGGTGCGTCCAGCTGCTGGTTCATCAGGGCGCCGCTCATGTGCACGACGGTGACGTCCATGCCCTGGCGCTGCAAGCCGTTGGCCGCTTCCAGTCCCAGCAAGCCGCCGCCGATGACCACCGCGTGGCGGTGCGTGCGCGCCGCACGCAGCATGGTGTCGACGTCGCTGATATCGCGAAAACCGATCACACCAGGCAGATCATGCCCGGGCACGGGCACGATGAACGGCGTGGAACCGGTGGCCAGCAGCAGGCGGTCATAGGCAACCGTGATGCCGGACAGCGATTGCACGGTGCGCACCTTGCGGTCGATGCGTACGACGGGGTCGCCCGCGTGCAGGGTAATGCCATGCTGCGCATACCAGTCGCGCGTGTGCAGCATGATGTCGTCCACCGACTTCTCGCCGGCCAGCACGGGCGACAGCAGGATGCGGTTGTAATTGCCGTGCGGTTCGGCGCCGAACACGGTGATGTCGTACAGGTCCGGCGCCAGTTTCAAGAGTTCCTCGACCGTGCGCATGCCGGCCATGCCGTTGCCGACGACCACGAGCGAGGGACGCGCAGTGGCCTTGACTGGCGGATTCACAGGGCCACCCACACCATGTCGGCAAACACGCGCGCCGGCCAGGCGGCGACCGAATGCTCGGGCGCTTCGATGCACTCGCCGCTGGCCAGGTCGAAATGCTGTTTGTAGATGGGCGAGGCGACGACGACGCGCTCGCCGATGCTGCCGACGAGACCCCGAGACAGCACGGAAGCGCCCGCATTCGGGTCGATATTGTCGATGGCGTACACGCGCGGCGCCGCATCGCCGACGCGGAACACGGCCACGTGGCGGCCACCCAGCAACGCGCACACGCCCGTGTCGGGCACGATGTCGGCCAAGGGACAGATGGCTACCCAGTTGTCGGCGGTGGCGCCGGAAAGTTCATTCATCGCATTCATGGCTCACGCCTCCACGGCAAGGATGGGGATCACGGTGCTGCGGCGTTCAGTTTCGGTGGCGGGCCGGATCTGGCCCCGCTCTTCGACGAACACCACGTTTTCATCGCTCTTCTCGCTGTTGACGAAATGGCGGAAGCGCTGGCGCACGGCGGGGTTGGAAACGGCTTCCTTCCACTCGCAGGCATAGGTGTCGACCACGTGCTGCATGTCCGCTTCCAGCTCGTGGGCGATGCCCAGGCTGTCGTCGATGATGACGCGCTTCAGGTAATCGAGGCCCCCTTCCAGGTTGTCGCGCCACACGCTGGTGCGCTGCAGGCGGTCGGCCGTGCGCACGTAAAACATCAGGAAGCGGTCGACATAGCGCACCAAGGTGGCTTCATCGAGATCGGAAGCGATCAGTTCCGCGTGGCGCGGCTTCATGCCGCCATTGCCGCACACGTACAGGTTCCAGCCCTTTTCCGTGGCGATCAGGCCGATGTCCTTGCCCTGCGCCTCGGCGCATTCGCGCGTGCAGCCGGAGACGCCGAACTTGATCTTGTGCGGCGTGCGCAAGCCCTTGTAGCGGTTTTCCAGCTCGATCGCAAAGCCCACGCTGTCGGCCACGCCATAGCGGCACCAGGTGGAGCCGACGCACGATTTCACCGTGCGCAAGGATTTGCCGTAGGCGTGGCCCGATTCGAATCCGGCCGCGATCAGTTCTTCCCATATGGCCGGCAACTGGTCGACGCGCGCGCCGAACAGGTCGACCCGCTGGCCGCCCGTGATCTTCGTATATAAGCCGTACTTTTTCGCCACCATGCCCACGGCGATCAAGCCGTCGGCCGTCACTTCACCGCCCGGCATGCGCGGCACGACGGAATACGTGCCATCCTTCTGGATATTGCCGAGGAAGTAATCGTTACTGTCCTGCAGGCTGGCGTGCACGGGAGACAGGACGAAATCGTTCCAGCACGAAGCGAGGATATTCGCCGCCACGGGCTTGCACACGTCGCAACCGAGCCCCTGGCCATGCGCGCCCAAGAGTTCGCCGAAGCTGCGGATTTTGCCCACGCGCACCAGATGGTGCAATTCCTGGCGCGAGTACGCAAAGTGCTCGCACACGTGGTTGTTGACGGCCAGGCCCTGCTTCTGCATTTCCGCCTTCATGATCTGCGTGACCAGCGGTACGCAGCCGCCGCACGCGGTGCCCGCCGTGGTGCAGCTTTTCAGGGCGCCGATGGTGGTGGCGCCCTCGGCGACGGCCGCGCACAGCGCGCCTTTCGACACGTCGTTGCACGAGCAGATTTGCGCCGACTCGGGCAAGGCGTCCACGCCCAGGCCCACCTTTTGCTGGCCATCGGCCTGCGGCAGGATCAGGAATTCGGGGGATGCCGGTAGCTCGATCTTGTTGAGCATCATCTGCAGCAAGGTGCCGTACTCGCTGGCGTCGCCCACCATCACGCCGCCGAGCAGGTATTTGCCGCAATCGGAAACGACGATTTTCTTGTAGATCTGCTTGCGTTCATCCATGAACTGGTAGGAGCGGCTGCCCGGCGCATTGCCGTGCGGGTCGCCCAGACTGGCCACATCCACGCCCATCAGTTTGAGCTTGGTGCTCATGTCGGCGCCCTTGAACGATGCTTCGCCCTCTTCCTGCAACAGGTGGCGCGCCGCGATGCGGGCCATCTCGTAGCCGGGCGCCACCAGGCCGAAGACCAGGCCGCCCCACAGCGCGCATTCGCCGATCGCATAGATGTCAGGGTCGGAGGTGACGCAGCTGTCATCGATGGCGATGCCGCCGCGCGGGCCCACGTCCAGGCCGCAGGCGCGCGCCAGTTCATCGCGCGGGCGGATGCCGGCCGAGAAGACGATCATGTCCGCTTCCAGGTGGCTGCCGTCGGCGAACTGCATGCGGTGCGTGGCTTCTTCGCCGTCGACGATGGCCAGCGTATTTTTTTGCGTGTGCACGGTCACGCCCAGCTCTTCGATCTTGCGGCGCAGGACGCGCGCGCCGCCTTCATCGACCTGCACGGCCATCAGGCGCGGCGCGAATTCCACCACGTGGGTATCGAGTTTCAAATCGCGCAAGGCTTTCGCGCATTCGAGACCCAGCAGCCCGCCACCGATCACCACGCCAGTTTTGGATTTGCCACCCCAGGCCAGCATGGCTTCCAGGTCTTCGATGGTGCGGTAGACGAAGCAGCCTTCTCTATCCTTGCCCGGCAGCGGCGGCACGAACGGCGTCGAGCCGGTGGCGAACACCAGCTTGTCGTAGGCCAGCACTTCACCGGTGCTGGCCGTGACGGTTTTCGCCGCGCGGTCGATCGAGACGGCGCGCGCATTGAGTTTCAGGACAACGTTGCCCTTGTCGAAAAAGCCGGGTGCCACCAGGGACAGGTCGTCGGCCGATTTGCCGCTGAAAAATTCGGACAGGTGCACCCTGTCGTAGGCGGGTCGCGGCTCTTCGCACAAGACCGTCACTGACAGGTGCGGCGCGTTTTCCAATGCCAGGCGTTCGAGGAATTTATGCCCGACCATGCCATGGCCAAGGACGACGATGTTCAAAGGGTGAGTCATTACTGTCTCCTCAGGCCGCGGCCATGTTCGGTTCGGCCGCTGCACGGGTAAAACGCACGGCGATGGCGCACAGGGCCGAGATCACCACCAGCGCGCTCAGGATGATCAATGTCTGGCGGATGTCGCCCGTGCCCTTCATCAGGAAGCCGGCCGCCACGGCGCCCACGTTGCCGCCCGCGCCGATGATGCCGGCCACGCCGCCCAGCGCCTTGCTGTCGATGAAAGGCACCAGCGCGTAGGTGGCGCCGCACGCCATGTGGGTGAACAGGCCGAAGACCAGCATGGCGATGACGGCCCAGGTGACGCTGTCGACCTTGGCAAACCACAGCAGGCCCACGCCTTCGCCGATCATCAGCATGAACAGCAGGGTCACGCGGCTGTTCAAGTTGCCGCGCAGGGCCAGTTTGTCGGACATCCAGCCACCCAGGGCGCGGGCAAACAGGGCCAGCAAGCCGAAGCTGCCGGCGGCCAGGCCGGCCGATTTCAAGGATAGGCCAAAATGGTCGACGTAGTACACGGCGGCGATGTTGTGGATGAAAATCTCGATGCCGAAGCAGGCGCCGTAGGTGACGAACAGCAGCCACACGCGGTAGTTGGAGCTGGCCGCCTTGAAGCTGTCCCAGCCACCCTTCTTGCCACCCTCAATGGCGATGCCGGCGGCGCGCAAATCCGAATAATTGCCTTCAGGGCAATCCTGCGTATAGCGCCAGTAGAGAACGGCCATCACCAGCATCAGCACGCCCGGCACCAGCAGGGCCACGCGCCAGCCCAGCGATTCGGACACGCCCAGCATCAGCACGGCACCGAGCAGCAGCGGCATCAGCGCCTGCGCCGCGCCGCCGCCCGCATTGCCCCAGCCGGCGGCGGCGGCATTCGCCGTACCGACAACGCGCGGAGCGAACATCACGGAGGTGTGATATTGCGTGATGACAAAGCTGGCGCCGACGGCGCCGATGCCCAGACGGAAGAACAGAAAGCTTTCATAGCTTTGCGACGCGGCCACGCCCAGCACGGGAATGGCGCCCAGCAGCAGCAAGCCCGTGTAGGTCTTGCGCGGGCCGTAGCGGTCGCACAATGGCCCGACGATCAGGCGCACGAGGATGGTGATGGCGACGGCCGCGATATTGATGTTGGCCACTTGCGCCAAGGAAAGGCCGAACTCGCCCTTGATGACAGGCATCAGGGGAGCGCAAGCGAACCAGGCGAAGAAACACACGAAAAATGCCATCCACGTCAGGTGGAATGCGCGCATGGGTGGCGTGGCGAGGGAGAAGAGCGCGATGCGCGTTGCTTTTTGGCTGGCCATGATAGGTTCCCGAAATATCCCGTTGATAAAACAAAACGGCGCCCGCCCCGCCGATGAAAAATCAGCCTGGGCGGACGCCGTTGTCCATGTGGTCCGTCGTTGGACCGTTGTTCGTTTATTCAGGGGATCGCCGTTGATCCGTACCTTCTGTTTAGCAAGCGCCGTGCCAGCTTGTCTGACGGGCAAGCGGCACCATTCGCACTGGCTTTGCGCCAGATCATGGCCAATCACGGTGCAAGTACGCCACTTGCTGGTGCATGCGGGAACCAGTACGTGGCATTTCTTGTCTAAACCACATCTGAAGCAGTAGCGGGAGGCCACGATGGTCAAGACACTGCGACGACGACGCCTAAGGCCACTTCGACCGCCATGGCTGACATGTGCGTGCGCCGGACTGTTGCTGATGTCATGGAGCAACACTGCGGCCGCGCAAGAGACCAAGGAACACAGCGAGCTCGATGCCACCGTTGTCGCGCCCTTTCACGCCGCGCGCGGTGAGCGTGTCACGCAGGCGCGTACATTTGTCGTGCGGCTCACCTATCCCGACGAAGGCCGCAGCCATGCCGTGCGCTGGACCTTGACACTATCGGGCCCCGGCCCGCAAGGCGCCGTGCTGCGGCGCTGGTCGGGCACGGAACAGGTGGGGGCCAACGGCAAGAGCGTGAACCTGCCCTGGGATGGCCGCGCCGACGCCGATACGCGCGAGCGGCGCATGCTGGCACAGGACGGCTTGTATCAGTTACGCCTGCTTGCGGTGGCGGACGCGGGCACGCCGCATAAAGCGCAGGTGGAACAGCAGTGGCACATCCAGGTGCAACGGGACGCAAGCACGGCGCCCAGGGTACCCGCCTTCCAGGCTGGCCTGCAACAACTGCCCGGCCTGGAAGGCCAGCCCGGCTACCGCATCGTCTACGCCAACCTGCACAGCCAGACGCGCCACAGCGATGGCGGCGCGGCGCTCGACGCCTGCCATGGCGCGCAAGACCCGCAAACGGCGCCCTACGGCCCCATCGATGCCTACAAGTATGCGCAAGAACACGGGCTCGACGTCCTGCTGACATCCGAGCACAACCATATGTACGACGGTTCGGACGGCACGAATAGCACTGCCGCCCCTGCCGAAGCGATCGCGCTGTACCAGACGGGGCTGGCTGAAGCGGCCGCTTACACTGCCGCCCATCCCGGTTTCCTGGCCCTGTACGGCATGGAATGGGGCGTCATCAACAAGGGTGGCCACCTGAATATCATCAACAGCAGGCAATTGCTGGGCTGGGAAAAAAATGCCCGCGGGGAATTGCTGGCCGACGTGGAAACGCCGAAGGGCGATTACGCGGGCCTCTACAAGCTGATGCGCGAACGGGGCTGGATCGGGCAGTTCAATCATCCTGCCCAAACGGGCCAGTTTCTCGTCAATGAGCAGCCGCTCGGCTACACGCCGGACGGCGACGCGGCCATGGTGCTGTGCGAAGTCATGAATACGTCCGCGTTTTCCACGAACGACGCGGAAACGGAAACCCGGCGCAGCAATTACGAGGCGGCCTGCAACCGGGCCCTGGCGGCCGGCTACCACGTGGCCTTCAGCAGCAACCAGGATAACCACTGCGCCAACTGGGGCGCCTCGTACGGCAACCGCACGGCCGTGCTGGTGGCCGGCCCGGCCGCCGGCACGCCCATTTCACGCGACAGCTTCCTCGACGCGCTGCGCGCGCGCCGCGTCTACGCCACCATGGACAAGCATGCGCAACTGCTGTTCACGGCCAACGGCAAGCTGATGGGCGAGCGCTTCGACAACCACGGTCCCTTGCGCCTGGCCACCAGTTTCAGCAACAGCGCCGGGCGCCAAGTGGCCGCCATCGCCATCTTCCACGGCGTGCCGGGCGGCAACGGTTCCGTCATCCCCATATCGGACCAGGCCGAGCTCACCATCACGCCCGCGCCCGGCCCCCATTTCTATTACGCGCGGCTGACGCAGGACGACGGTAACATCGTCTGGTCGGCGCCCGTGTGGGTCAATCAGTTGCCGTGATGGCGGCAGCGCGGGCGGAATGCCGGGCCATCAATTCAGCCACCCAGTCGATAAAGACGCGCAGTTTTTTGCTGACATGGCGGTTTGGCGGATAGGCGAGATAGAGCGGCATGGGATCGACCGTCCATGCTTCGAACAGCGGCAGCAGCTCGCCCCTGGCCACGTGCGGGCGCGCCATATAATCGGGCAGCCACAGCACGCCCAGCCCCGCCACCCCGGCCGCCAGATAGGCGTTGCCATCGTCGATCGACAGCACATACTGGCCATGGATCTTCACGCTCTTGCCCTCGCGGTGCATCACGTAGGGAAAGCCGTTGCCGCTGCGTCCCCAGCGAAAGCGCACGATGCGGTGCGCGCTGTCCTGCAAGTCCAGCGGATGCAAGGGCGTGCCCACCCGTTGCAGATAGGCCGGCGCCGCATACACGCCCAGTGGCAAGTCGGCGAGCTTGCGCGCCATCAGCGACTGGTCGGTGATGTCACCGCCGCGTATCACGCAATCGACATTGTCGGCGATCACGTCGACCATGCGGTCGCTGGCGCCCATGTCGAGCACGATATCGGGATACAGCGCATGAAACGTGGGCAGCGCCGGCACCAGCAGCAAAGCGGCGAGCGGACTGGGCACGTCTACCCGCAACTGGCCCCGCGGCAAGGCGGCGGCATGCGGCAAGCTCGTTTCGATTTCTTCCAGGGTATCAAGCACTTGCACGATGCGCTCGTAATAAGCCGCGCCATCGGCCGTCACATTGACCTTGCGCGTGGTGCGGTTCAGCAGTTTCAGGCGCAGGCGCGCCTCGAGCTGCTGCACCAGTTGCGTCACCGTGGTGCGGCTCATGTGCAAGGTCGCGGCTGCGCGCGTAAAACTGCCCGTCTCGACCACCCGCACGAACGCCTTCATCGCATCAAACCTGTCCATCCACGCCTCCGCCATTTGATTGTTTGGATTATACAAATAGTCCAGTCCGATCTGGCCGCTTTATCCGCAGGTTGGTAGCAGATAAAGTGTTCTCCAGGCAGCAACTTCGCTGCATCAACAAGGAAAGCTGATGAAACGCGACGTCGTATTCCCTCCGGGCCGCCAAGCCCTGTATGAACAGAACCGCTATTCCCCTGCCGTACGCGCCAACGGCCTGCTGTTTGTGTCGGGACAGGTTGGCAGCCGCGAAGACGGCTCGCCCGAACCCGGACTCGACGCCCAGGTCCGGCGCGCCTTCGACAACCTGAACGCCATCTTGCACGCCGCCGGCTGCACCTTCGACGATGTGCAGGACGTGACTATTTTTATCGTCGATCCACAATCGCACTTCCAGCGCATCTGGGATATCGTACAGACAGAGTATTGGGGCCAGGCACCGCACCCGACGGTCACGGCCGTTGGTGTGACGTGGCTGTATGGTTTCCAGTTCGAGATCAAGGTGGTGGCCAAGCTGCCGGGCTAGAACACGGCGTCCGCCAGCGTGCAGGGAAATGGCAGCAGGCTTTCCCTCGCACGATTGCCCGCCGCAAGGTGCGCTGGCACTGATCTATGGCAACATTGCGCAACCGACGCATGCCAGGAAACGCAATGAAACCAAAAGCGCTGATCATCGCCAATATTGAAGCGTACTTGCTGGAGCCGCTGAGCGCAGCGGGCTTCAAGTTCTCGCCTAGCCAGCTGACCTTCAAGCGCACGCAGAACGAATTCGTCCAGGCCATCCATTTCCAGGCCAACCGCCATAACGAAGAGGATGTCTGCGCAGCATTCTGGAGCCACTATCAAGTCTCGTCCAGATCCTATGCAACATGGCACACGGCGCGCTACGACCATGAACCTGTCAACAATATCGTTGGCGGCGTGGCGGACTGGAGTATCAGAAACTGGCAATTCCCTATCCTCGATGGCAAGCAGGACAAAGAACACCAGCTCGTCGATCCGTCCCATCGGGCAACGGTCATGGCCTGCCTGCGGGACAATCTGCTGGAGTTGGCCGTCCCCTGGCTTGAGCGCCTTTCCAATTGGGAAAATGCGGCCCTGGCTCTCGTCGAAGCGCAAGAATCGCATGCGAAGGCCTGCGATTTTTATCTGATGGCGGGCAAGCAGGAAAAAGCCTTGTGGGCCTTGAACGAAGGCATTGCCTATTGGCAGAAAAATCCCGCAGCCTCTTTTCCGGAAGAAAAAGAAGAGATCGCTTTGCGGATGGAGAAATACGCCTATGCTTGACATCACGTGCCCCTACGATGGCGACTGCGGGCGCCACTTCGACAGCAGCGCAATGGATGCCTCGGATGGCGCGTTCTTGAAAACGGCCATCGGTAAAAAAATGACGTTCATGTTCCTGCACTGCCCCGCATGTGCAAGGATGTTCCAGTTCAATCCAGTCGCCTGGACAGCGCAGGCGTGCGAAGCCGTCGCGCCCAAGGCCGTCCGCGTAGCGAAGAAAAGCGGCAAGCAGCTGGAAAAATTGCTGGCCAGGGAAAAAGTGGCCCTGCCCCAGGCCTATCTCGCTCACCTCCGCAGCGCAAAGCCACGTCCCGACGTGGCGATTTTCACCGATGAAGAACCCTTCACGCTGTACAGCCTGGACGCGCTGTGCAAAGACGTCGAGGTGGATGGAACAAGCTATCTGGCAGTCAGGCAACTGGCTGGCTTTGCGCAGGCGCTGGCAGAAGCGGCGGGAACGGGGTCGAAGCAGGCTGCACCGTTCAGTCCTGCCGAGCTGGCGGAGTGCCTGGCCATCGGCGAGGAAAACACGCGCATCCTGTTCATCGACAGCCGCGACAACGATGTCTTATGGATTTATCACTGCGACGGCGGCGATGTCGAACAGACGCGGCTCACCGTAACTTCGCTGATGGGGCCTGGCGTATCCTGAAGGGGGCAGTACGCCGCAGATTCTGCGGCCAGCTTCCAATCCAGCAAACAATATTGGAAAAGTAATTATTTTTTAAGTAGCCGTCCATAGACACTGGTTCCTCGCAGCAATCCATGGCACCATGGCTGCGCCGTTTTGCCCGCAACGCGGCCTCCATCGGACCAACCAGGAACCCTATATGTCGTCATATCGTACCTTCGCCGGCAGCATGCTGCTCGGCCTGGCCGCAGCGGGCATCGCCCATGCGCAAGCACCCGCGCCTGCCGCCGCCAACACCGATCCCCATTTGTGGCTGGAAGAAGTCCTCGGCGACAAGCCGCTGGCCTGGGTCAAGCAGCACAATGCCGTCAGCACCAGGGAACTGGAAGCCCAGCCCGGCTTCCCCGCCCTGCAGGCGCGCCTGAAAACCATCCTCAACTCGAAGGAGCGCATTCCCTACGTCAGCAAGGAAGGCGAGTTTTACTATAATTTCTGGCGCGACGCCCAGCACGTGCGCGGCATCTGGCGCCGCACCACCCTGGCGCAATACCAGCTGGCCGAACCTGTCTGGGAAACCGTGATCGATCTCGACCAGCTAGCGGCCGGCGAGAGTGAAAACTGGGTCTGGGGCGGCGCTTCCTGCCTGTATCCGAAGGGCGAACGCTGCCTCATTTCCCTGTCGCGCGGCGGCGGCGACGCCAAGGTGGTGCGCGAATACGACGTGGCCAAGCGCGCCTTCGTCGAGGGCGGCTTCACCTTGCCCGAAGCGAAGGGCAGCACCAGCTGGATCGACCAGGATACCCTGTTCGTGTCCACCGATTTCGGCCCCGGCTCGATGACCAGCTCGGGCTACCCGCGCATCATCAAGCAGTGGCAGCGCGGCACGCCGCTGGCGCAGGCGAAAACGCTGTATGAAGCCAAGCCCGACGACCTGAGCGCCAGCGCCTACAAGGATTTCACGCCAGGCCACGAACATCAATTTATCGAGCGGCAAATCGATTTCTACAGCGGCGAGATGTTCCTGCGCGACGGCGCCGAGTTGAAGAAAGTGCCGAAGCCGGACGACGCTACGGCCTTCACCGTGCGCGACCAGCTGGTCATCACCTTGCGCTCGGACTGGAAAGTCAACGGCAAGACCTACCTGCAAGGCTCCTTGCTGGCCACCGATTTCAAGGCCTTCATGCAGGGCAAGCAGGAGCTGGAAGTGCTGTATGCGCCCACGGCCACGTCGTCGCTGGACAATGTGACGGCGACCAAGTCCGCCATCCTCGTCACCACCCTGGACAAGGTCAAGAACCGCCTGACGGAACTGCGCCACGTGAACGGCAAGTGGCAGCGCCGCGCAGTCGATGCGCCCAAGCTGGGCACCCTGGCCGTCAGCGCGCTCGACTCCGTCGACTCGGACCAGTACTTCCTGACGGTGACCGACTTCCTCAACCCGACCACCCTGTATCTGGCCACGGCGCAAAGCGACAAGCGCACGAAAATCAAGTCGCTGCCCGCCTACTACGACGCCACGCCATACAAGGTGGAGCAGTTCGAATCGACGTCGAAGGATGGCACCAAGGTGCCATATTTCGCCATCATGGGCAAGAAGACGAAGTTCGACGGCAGCAACCCCACCGTGCTGTATGGCTATGGCGGCTTTGAAGTGTCGCTCAAACCAAGCTACAGCGGCACCACGGGCGTGGCGTGGCTGGAAAAGGGTGGCGTGTATGTGCTGGCGAACATCCGCGGCGGCGGCGAGTTCGGTCCCCGCTGGCACCAGGCGGCGCTGAAGGAAAACCGCCAGCGCGCGTATGACGACTTCATCTCGGTGGCGCAGGACCTGATCAAGCGCAAGGTCACCAGCCCGCGCCACCTGGGCATCATGGGCGGCAGCAATGGCGGCCTGCTGACGGGCGCCGTGCTGGTGCAGCGTCCCGACCTGTTCAACGCCGTCGTCAGCCAGGTGCCGCTGCTCGACATGCGCCGCTATAACAAGATGCTGGCGGGCGCCTCGTGGATGGGAGAGTACGGCGACCCGGACGTGCCGGAACAATGGGCGTACATCAGCAAGTACTCGCCGTACCAGAACGTCTTCAAGGACAAGAAATATCCGCGCGTGCTGTTTACCACTTCGACGCGCGACGACCGGGTCCACCCTGGCCATGCACGCAAGATGGTGGCGAAGATGGAAGAGCAAGGCCACGACGTGATGTACTGGGAAAACACGGAGGGCGGCCATGCGGGCGCCGCCAATAACGACCAGCAGGCGCTGATGTGGGCGTTGACCTACACCTTCCTGTGGGAGCAGCTGAAGTAATGTGGTGGTGTCGGATTACGCGCTCACGCGCCTCGGCGGCCCCGCTAATCCGACCTACCCGGCATGTCGGTCCCCAAGGCCGTAGGTCGGGTTAGCCCAGCGGGCGTAACCCGACAAACATTGTTGACATGGGCCGGTGGCAAAATATCCTTACTTCGCCTGCGCGCTGGGGCGTTCCGCGATGCGGTCGCGGTAGGCCTGCAGGTTGGCCAAGCCTTCCGCGCCGGGCCGGTACTTCATCAGGCCGCGCACAAATTCCAGCGCGCAGAAGGCCGTGATGTCGGCAACCGTAAACCGGTCGCCGGCGATGTAGGGCTGGTGAGCCAGCACCTGATCCAGCCATTGCGCCGTCTCGCGCAGCTTGCCCGCCTGCGCCGTGGCGAAATCGGGAAACTGCGGGTTTTCCAGCGCCACCAGGGCCGGATGGCCGTGGCGCACCCAGTTGGCGGCTGCGCTGAACAAATGCAGTTCCACGCGGCGGTCTGCCATTTCAATGAACGCGCGCTCCTCGTAACCTTCGCCCATCAGGTTCGGCTGCGGCTGCAAGCCTTCCAAGTAAGTGCAGATGGCGCGCGTCTCGGTCAGCACGCGCCCGTCCGCCAATTCCAGCACGGGCACGCGGCCCAGCGGGTTTTTCGCCAGGAAGGCGGGATCGCGATGATGGCCCGCCATCAGGTCGAGCGCCACTTCCTCGATACCGGTGATGCCCTTCTCGGCGATGAACATGGTGACGCGGCGCGGATTGGGCGTGCGGGGGCTGATAGTCAGTTTCATGTGCTTGGGTCTCGTCTTGTTATGTTGGTGGACGCGGCTGCGGGACAGGTCTGCGGCTGCATGGTCAGGCGTCCATCATACCAGCGCACCGCCATGGTGCGGCGCCCCTGGCGCGTTGACTTTGCCCCCGTTTCGCCTTAGATTGCTGTACGGGAACGCTGGCCGCCAGTTCCAGCGATGTCCCCCACACGTCATCAACGCCCGCAGCCCATCCGGCTGGCGGGCGTTTTATCCATGAAACTAGGGCATACCATGCATCGCACACCGACTCCGCGCTTCCGCCGCAGCCAACTGGCCGCCGCCGTCCTGGCACTGGCTTCCATCACCGCCGCCCATGCGGGCCACGCCGCACCCGCCAGCAGATACGCCTCGGCCAGCCACGCCGCTACGACCACCACGCAGTTGCCGCGCGGCGTCACGCCTTTGCACTATGCGCTGTCGATCACGCCGGACGCCGCCGCCTCCACCTTCAAGGGCGCAGCCGCCATCAAGGTCGCCGTCGACGCGCCGACCGCCAGCATCACCTTCAACGCCTTGAACCTGGAGTTTGCCGCTGCCGCCATCGAAGGCGCGGGCGGCGGCAAGCAGGTGACGCGCAAGATCGATTTCGATGCGGACAAGCAGACGGCCACCGTGCATTTCGCCCAGCCGCTGGCCAAGGGCGAGTACCTGTTGCGCATCGACTACAGCGGCAAGATCGGCACGCAGGCCACGGGCCTGTTCTCGCTCGACTACGACACGCCGCAGGGCCGCCAGCGCGCGCTGTACACGCAGTTCGAAAATTCCGACGCGCGCAGCATGCTGCCGTCATGGGATGAACCGGACTACAAGGCCACCTTCGCGCTGGACGTGATCGTCCCGAGCAGCCAGATGGCCGTCGGTAACATGCCGGTCGCCAGCAGCGAGGACCTGGGCAATGGCACCAAGCACGTGCGCTTCGCTACCACACCGCGCATGTCGACCTACCTGCTGTTCTTCGGCCTGGGCGACTTCGAGCGGGCCACGGCCATGAGCGACGGCACGGAAATAGGCGTCATCACGAAGAAGGGCGCGCTGGCGCAAAGCCGCTTCGCGCTCGACGAGTCGGCCGCCCTGCTGCGCGAATACAACGATTATTTCGGCGTGCGCTACCCGCTGCCCAAGCTCGACAACATCGCCGCGCCGGGCCGCAGCCAGTTCTTCGGCGCCATGGAAAACTGGGGCGCCGTGTTCACTTTTGAGTATGGCCTGCTGCTCGACCCGGCCATCTCGACCCAGGCCGACAAGGAAAACATCTACACCACCCTGTCGCATGAAATGGCGCACCAGTGGTTCGGCGACCTCGTCACCATGCGCTGGTGGGACGACCTGTGGCTCAACGAAGGTTTCGCCTCGTGGATGGAAGGCCGCACCACGGAGCGTTTGCACCCTGAATGGAACACGGCCCTGTCCAGCGTCGGCGGGCGCGAGTCGGCCATGAGCCAGGATGCGCTGCGCACCACGCACCCCGTGGTGCAGCGCATCGCCACCGTGGAGCAGGCCAGCCAGGCGTTCGACGGCATCACCTATCAAAAAGGCGAAGCCGTGATCCGCATGCTCGAAGCGTATGTGGGCGCCGATACGTGGCGCACGGCCGTGCGCAACTACATGCGCAAGCATGCGTATGGCAATACCGTATCCGACGACCTGTGGCGCGAAGTCGATGCGGCCGCGGGCAAGCCTGTCAGCGCCATCGCCCATGATTTCACCCTGCAGCCGGGCGTGCCAATGATCACGGTGGGCGAGGCCTTATGCAAAAACGGCAATACGCGCGTGCGCTTGACGCAGACGGAATTTTCCAAGGACCAGCCGAATAAGAGACCGCTGTCGTGGAAAGTGCCCGTGATCGCGTCGACGGTCGGCAACGGCAAGCTGGCCAAGGTGGTGCTCAAGGATGGCAAGGCCACCCTGAACGTGCCCGGCTGCGGCGCCCTGCTCGTGAACGCGGGCCAGAGCGGCTACTACCGTACCGTGTACGCGCCGGCCAACACGCGCGCGCTGGCGGGCAGCTTTGCGCGCCTGGCGCCGATCGACCAGCTGGGCTTGCTGGCGGACAGCCAGTCGCTGGGCCTGGCCGGTGCGCAAAACCTGGCCGACTTCCTGGAACTGGTGAAGGCGACGCCGCTGTCGGCCGATCCGCAGGTGCTGGGCAAGGTAGCCGCTTCCCTGGGCAGCCTGTACGAACAGTATGCCGGTGATGCCGTTCGCCAGCAGGCTTTCGGCCGCTTCGCCGTGGCGCGCCTGGCGCCGATGATGGCGCAGACGGGCTGGGAAGCGCGCGCGGGTGAAGCATCGAGCGTGGCGACCTTGCGCGGACACCTGATCGCCATCCTCGGCGACATGGGCGAACCGGGCGTGATCGCGGAAGCGCGCCGCCGTTACGCGGCCAACGAACAAGATCCCGCCGCCATGCCCGCGCCATTGCGCCGTACCATCCTGGGCGTGGTGGCGCAGCATGCGGACGCCGCCACCTGGGAGCAGCTGCACGCCAAGGCGCGGCAGGAAAAGACGCCGCTGGTCAAGAATCAGCTGTACGACTTGCTGGCATCGAGCGACGATCCCGCACTGGCGCAGCGCGCATTGGCGCTGGCACTGACGGATGAACCGGGCGTGACGAACAGCCCTGCCATGATCTCGCGCGTGTCGCGCTCGCATCCGGAACTGGCCTTCGACTTCGCGCTGGCGCACCTGGAGCAAGTCAATGCGCGCATCGACGCCAGCTCGCGCAGCCGCTATTTCCCGCGTCTGGCCGCCGGTTCGGCTCAGCCGGACATGATCGCCAAGCTGGAAGCGTACGCGCAAGCGAACCTGCCGGCCAGCGCGCGCGGCGACGCCGACAGCTCGGTGGCCGGTATCAAGTACCGCATCAAGGTGCGCGCCGAGCGCCTGCCGGCAGTCGATGCGTGGCTGGCGAAACAGGCGGGCTAAGTAATTGGCATCCCGACCCTGGTGCCGGGAACTGATGAAAACGCAGGCAAAAAAAACCGGCTTCGCAAAGTGCGGTAGCCGGTTGAAACGCTGTTTCAGAGCGCAGGGATAAAACGGGAAAACACATGAAAAAGTGGAAATCGTGCCGGTCATTGAGGTGTCCGGCAACCTTGCGCTTGGGGTTTCCGTGCGCCATGTATCCACTATGCCAGCCCTTCGTTGAAACAGGCTTAGGACTTCATTAAATCCCCGCCCGTTTCCCGCATTTCCCCTGCCCCGCCCTGCAATCATTACTATAAAACAAGTTTTACATGTCTGGTGCCGATGGTTGAGCTCACCGGCTAAGCTGTTGAGTCATGCCTGCATCCTATCGCTCCCGGAGCGTAGTGATCTGCGCATCGCATGCTGTGTGCCAACAAAAGCATCATAACAGCGTCATATGACCGCCATATGACCTAGCTCTAACATTGCACGCGCGCCGCCACGCGGATCGCGTACTATTCCCCCATCGCCCATCGCCCTTGTTCCATCTATTCCATCTGCCCCATGCCCAGCCAGAATCTTCGCACCGTTTTCCTGCTTGCCTGCGCCTTGCTGGCGTCCTGCACGCCCCTGCCGCCCGCGCCTGCCCCGGCTTCCGCGCCGGCTACTCCTGCCGCCATGCCCGCGCCCGCGTGGCAGCGGCAGGGCGTGCAGCTGCTGCACATCGCGCCCGACGATTCCCTGCTGACCATCACCGTGCGCCGTGGCGGTGCGCTGGCGCGGCTCGGGCATGACCACGTGGTGGCCAGCCGCAGCCTGCAGGGCGTCGTAGCGCCCGCGCTGGGGCGCGCGCAGTTCCGCTTCCGGCTCGACGAAATGAGCGTGGATGAAGAAAGCCTGCGCCAGGCGGCCGGTTTGACGACGACGCCGTCGGCCGACGCCATCGCCGGCACGCGCCACAATATGCTGGTGCGCGTGCTCGAGGCGGAACGCTATCCGTGGGTCAGCATCGCCGTCCGGCGCACGGACGACAAGCAGGTGTTCGATGCCGACATCACCCTGCATGGCGTGACGCGCACGGTGCAGCTGCCGGTGCGGGTCGAGCAAGCGGCCGATGGACGCCGCCTGCAGGCCAGCGGCAGCCTGCTGCTGAAACAGAGCGACTTCGGCATCGTGCCGTTCGCCGTCCTGGGCGGCGCCATGGCCGTGCAGGATCAGATGGAATTGGCGTTCCGCATTACCGCCCGGCAAGACGTCAGCGGGCCAGGATCAATCGCAAGCCCAGGCCGATGAAGATGGTGCCGGCCACCCGGTCCAGCCACAGGCCGGCGCGCGGGCGGCGGTTCAGCCACAGGCCGACGGCGCCGGAAAAATAGCCGAGCAGGCCGAACAGCACGCACGCCTGCGCCGTGAAGACCAGGCCCAGCTGCGCCGTCTGCCAGCTGGCGTTGCCTTGGCCAGCGACGATGAACTGCGGCAGGAACGACAGGAAAAACAGCACGACTTTCGGATTGATACTGTTGGCAAACAGTCCCTTGCCGAACAGGCGCAGCAAGGATTCGTCGGGCAAGGCCGCCGCACCATCGACTCTGGCGCCGCCACGGCTGCGCAAGGCGCCGATGCCCAGCCACACGAGATACAGCCCGCCGGCCACTTTGAGCGCCGTAAATGCCATGGGCGAGGCGGCCAGCAGGGCCGACACGCCGATGGTCGCCAGCACCGTGTGCGTGAGGCAGCCAAGGGCGCAACCGAGGCCGAACGCCATGCCCTGGCGGCGTCCGCGCGACATGCCCACGCCCAGCACCATCAGGTTGTCGGGGCCGGGGCTGGCGGTGATCAAGACGGCGGCGGCCAGGAAGGCCAGGAACTGGTCGGGACTGAGCATGAATATCTCGCGGGCAAAGGCGCCATGATACCGGAGCGGGCGCCAGGCAGACAGGACATGAAATTGCCCGTGTGTCACCGAGAGTCGATTAAAATGGGCACTCCAATGCAAACGGCGTTGCCGCCATTTCCGCGCGACCATCACCAAGCCCATCGATGCCAGCCCACCCGCCCCCTCCCTGCCACCGCGCTTCCAGCTACCGCGTCTGCGCCTGGCTATGCGGCTGGCCGCTCCTGCTCAGCCTGCTGTTCAGCCTGCTGGGCATGGCGGGCGCGGCGCAGGCGACTCCCATTCCCCTGGGCAAGCAAGGCATCCACCATTTGGGCATAGGTGGGCAACTATTTCTCGCCGACAACGAAGCCGCACCGGCCGATGCGGCCGCCCTGCCCGCCTGGCTGGCGCGCCAGCGTCCGGCCGGCCAGGTCGACCTGTTCGGCGGCGCCTACTGGCTGCATGCGCAGGTGCGCAACGACAGCGCTGAAACCGCCTGGGTCATCGACCCGAACGACACCCTGATCGACCTGGTGGACGTGCACGTGTATGGCCCCGGGCAGCACATGGCGCCGCAGACCTTGCTGACGGGCTACCAGCGGCCGCACGAGTATTTATTGCACTACGGCGGGAACGTGCAGCTGGCGCCCGGTGCCACGTATGACATCCTGATCCGCTTTTCCAGCCCGTATTACGCGCGCGCGCCCATGTTCGGCGTGAAGACGCAGCGCGATTACCGCAAGCTGGTGGGCAAGGAAAACTTCCTGATGGTGGCATCCATCGGCGCCCTGCTGGCGCTGGGCCTGTTCAATTTCTTCATTTTTTCCATCACCCTGGAAAAAGCCTCGGCCTATTACACGCTGTACGTGCTGACGTACGGCCTGGCCTGGGCCATGACTTTCCACGTGTTTGCCGACCTGTTCGACTGGCATCAGTTGCAGCTCCATTACGTGCCGTTTTTCCTGCTGCCCGTCTTCAGCACGCTGTTCTACATGCATTTCCTGCGCCTGCGCGACTACTCGCCCCGGCTGCACAGCATCAGCAAGATCAACCTGGTGCTGCCCTTGCTGCTGCTGCCGAGCTGCTTCTTCGCCCTGTCGTATGCGCATACCCTGGCCACCATCGCCATCAGCATCTGGATGCTGCTGGCGCTCATCTGCGGCATCGTCGTCTGGCGGCGCGGCTACCAGCCGGCGCGCTTCTTCGTGCTGGCCTTCGTCGCCCTGATGCTGCCCGGCTTTCTGATCCTGCCGGCCAACCTGGGCCTGATGCCGGCCATGGTGGCCAACGCCCAGCTGGTGACCCTGCTCGGCGGCACGCTCGACGGTTTGCTGCTGGCCTTTGCCCTGGCCGACCAGATCCGATTGCTGCGCAATAACCTGGAACAGCGCGTGCAGGAACGCACCCTGGCGCTCACCCTCAGCAACGACGCCCTGCTGAAGGCCAAGGAGCACGCGGAAGTGGTCAGCCGCCACCGCATCGATTTTCTGTCGGCCATGAGCCACGACATCCGCACGCCGCTGGCCGGCGTGATCGGCATGCTGAAATTCGCGCTGCGCGACCAGTCCGTGCGCGGGCGCACGCAGGAATACCTGCGCATCGGCTTGCACAACGGCGTGTCGCTATTGACCATCCTCAACGATATCCTCGATTTCTCGAAGATCGACGCGGGCAAGCTGACCCTGGAAACCGTGGACTTCGACTTGCTGGCGCTGATCGGCGACGCGGCCGGCATCGTGCAGGGCCAGGCCGACGCCAAAAGCCTGCTGCTGCGCCGCGAACTGGCGCTGGACCTGCCGCGCTACGTACGCGCCGACCCCACGCGGCTGCGGCAAATCCTCATCAACCTGCTGGGGAACGCGCTGAAATTCACGGCCAATGGCGAAGTGCTGCTGGAAGTGCGGCGCGCCCGTACGCCGCCACGCCAGGACGGCCGCAACGCCATTGAATTCATCATCAGCGATACGGGTCCCGGCATCGACGCGGACACCTTGCCGCGTTTGTTCCAGAAATTCGAGCAGGCCGACCATTCCACCACGCGCCGCTACGGCGGCACGGGCCTGGGCCTGGCCATCTGCAAGGAACTGGTCGAACTGATGAAAGGCACGATCGGCGTGGAAAGCCGGGTCGGCATCGGTTCGCGCTTCCATTTCACCTTGCCGCTGGAAGACGGCAGCGCGCCGGCGGCCGACGCGCGCCGGCCGGCACGCCACGCGCGCCACGCCTGCCGCCTGCGCATCCTGTGCGCCGAAGACGTGCGCACCAACCAGATCATCATCGGCACCCTGCTCGAAAGCATGGGGCATGAGGTGACCATCGTGGAAAACGGCGAGCAGGCGCTGCGCGCGCTGGGATCCGGCACCTACGATTGCGTGCTGATGGATGGCCGCATGCCGGAGATGGATGGCGAACAGGCCGCGCGCCTGATCCGCGCCGGCGGCAACGCGCAATTCCCCATTGCCGACGCGCAGATTCCCATCCTGGCGCTGACGGCCAACGCCAGCGAACATGACCGGCAGCGCTACCTGGCGTCCGGCATGGACGACTTCCTCAGCAAACCCGTCGACGAAGCGCTGCTGTTCGAAAAAATCGACGCCATCATCGACCTGCTGCTGGCGCGCGGCCACGCGCTGCCGCCTGCCGTACCCACCGAAGACGATACCCTGGCGCGCCAGTTCGGCCTGGACGGCGCCGACGACCAGTCACCCGCGCCGGCCGATCCCATGACGGCACCCGTACACATCCTGCCGCTGGCAGGCCTGTCGCAACAGCACCTGCAGCGCATCGCGCAAGCGTTCCTGACGGAAGCGCCTCGGCGCCTGGACCTCGCTTGCCACGCCGTGCGCGATGGTAACGCCAGCGCGGCCGCTGCCGCCTTCCACGCCCTGAAAGGCAGCGCCGGCTACCTGAGCCGGCCCACCCTGCACGGCCTGTGCCACCAGATGGAAACCCTGGCCTCGAACGGCCAGCTCGATAACGTGGAACAGTTTTTGCCGCAGCTGCGGACGGCGCTGGACGTGGCGCGGCGGGACCTGGAAAATCAGCCGGGCGCTTGAGGCATCCAGCCATGCGCCCGCAGCCACGCCAGCAACAGCTGCGGCCACGCGGCCGGCTCGCTGCCCGGCTTGCCCAATCCCCAGCCATGCCCTCCGCTCTGGAACTGATGCAGTTCGACGGACACGCCCGCGCGGCGCAGGGCGGCGGCCATCAATGTACTGTTATCGGACGGTGAAATCGGGTCATCGAGCGCCTGCGCGATGAAGGTGGGCGGCGTGCGCGCATCGACGTGCAATTCCACCGATAGCGCGTCGCGCGCCGCCCGCGTGGGATGGGCGCCCAGCAGCTGTTTCTTCGCATGCGTCGTGTCGAATGGCCGCTGCATGGTCAGCACCGGGTACAGCAGCACGGCAAAGTCGGGCCGCGCGGAGACGCCATCCATCGCATCGACAGGCGCATAGCGGGCGGCATCGGGCTGCACGGCCGTCATGCCGGCCAGGTGCGCGCCGGCGGAAAACCCCAGCATGCCGATGCGCGCCGGGTCGATGCCCCACTCGGCCGCGTGCGCCCGGATCACGCGCATGGCGCGCTGGCCATCCTGGAATGGCGCGGCTACCCCGCCGCCTTCCTGCGGCAGGCGGTACACGAGTTCAAACGCCATGACACCCTGCGTTTGCAGCCAGCTGGCGGCGGGGCCGCTCTCCTTGCCCGCCTCGATATGCGCATAACCGCCGCCACTGACCAGGAGAATGGCGATACCGTTCGGCTGCGCCGGGCGGTGCGCGATCAGATACGGTTGCTCGACCTGCGTGATGGAGCCCTTGGCGCTGTCGCGCTGCGGCCCCGGCGCCGCGCCACCAGGCGGGGCGCCGGGCCACAGCACAATGGCACCGGGCGGCGCGGCGCCCACGTGCAGGTGGAACAGAACCAGACACGACAGCATCAGGCGCCGCATGCCTAGAAATCCTTCTCGCCCTGGATCACGGCCGGATAGCCCGTCATGGCACGCGAGGTCTGCATGCCGGCCATCACGGCCGCCTCGACGCAGCCAGCGTTGAGGCCCGTCTTGATCCAGTCGCCCGTGAGGAACAGGTTGCTGAAGCCTGACTGGTCGGTGGCCAGCCGGTACTGCGTGCTGCCCACCACCGACATCACGTAGCGCTCGGACGGGTCGACGTTGGCACGCCAGTACTGGCTGTCGAAGCGCGCCGGTCCCATACTCTCCTTCGCATCGACCAGCCATTGCCACGGGAACGCGCCCGGCGCGCCCGCCTCGGACCACAGCGCGCCGATCTCGCTCTCGAGCTGGTGCAGCGCGCCCTGCTTCGCCCTGGCCGCGCAGCGGGCGGGAAAATCCGTGTCGGTGACGGGCGGGTAGCTGTCGACGGGGAAGGCGCTGCAAAAATACGAGACGTTTTTCGGCTCCAGCCCGACCGGCCAGTCTTCGTGCGCCAAGAGTTGGTCCATCGGCGCCCACGTGTCGTACGGCTCCGTAAAAGCCGACAGCACCGGCTGCTGGTCTTTCGGCTGCGTGGTCCAGCCCATCTGCGCCAGATTCTTGTTGAGCCACACCTGGTAAGCCTGCGTGGCCACGGTTTTCACCTTGTCGGCCGCCAGCTGCAAGGCCGGGCTTTGCGCCAGCAACTGCGGGCACAGGGCCTGCAGCGAACCGATGGAAATGCCGAACACCACCTTGTCGAAATCGACGCCCTTCTTCAATACCGTGGCGGGCAGCGCGCGGCCGAACGCTTGCTGGTACTGCTGCGGCCAGGCGCTCCAGTACGACTCCAGGTTGACTTCCTGCGCCTGCAGCAGCGCCGCCTGGGCCGGTTCGATCTGCGCGTAATCGGGCGCGCTGGGCCAGCAGGCGAGGCCCTTGACGTCTACCAGCGGCGCGTAGCCGGCGGCCGGGTCCTTCAATTGCACCTGCTGCGTGATGCGGATGCTGTCGATGTCGCCCGCGCCCGGTACCAGTTCTTCCACGCGCTGGAAGAATTTAAATTCCACGCCCCTTTTCTTCAGCACCTCGTACATCGGCGTAAAGATGGTGTCGCCCATGCCGGCCTGCATCTTGAACATGATGCCGCCCTTGTAGGCCAGGCCGATGCGCGCCATCGAGCGCAAGAGCGTCCCCGCCTCGATGTTCGGCTTGGAAAAGTCGCCGCCCTCGTAGGCAAACACCAGATCGTAAAAGCCGCGCACGGGCGCCGAATTGATGCTGAACTGCTCGTCGCCGCCATGCTTGCGCAGCCAGGCACGGAAATCGATGTCGTTGATGACGTCAAAGCCGTTCTTGAACACGCCATCCTCGAACATGCCTTTCATGACCGTGATGCCCAGGTCCAGGCAAGTGAACAACCGGCGCAATTCATCGTCGCCATCGATCAGGGCGCGGTAGCGCAGGCGCAGCCACGCGCGGATGCCGTTCAGGGTGCTGGCCAGCAGTTGGTGACGGGCCTGGTCGTGGCGCGTGGAATCGGGCGCCAAGTCGGCCACCAGCGCCACCAGCGCGCCGACGGACAAGCCCACGTCGAGGCCCAGTTCATCAGCCTGCCCCACCACTTCATCGGCCAGGCGGCGCAGCCAGCCCGGCCACACGCCTTCGCCTTGCGATGCGCTGGCGCGCACGATGCGCGCGTCGGCATCGGCCACTTGCCGGATCTGGCGTATCCACTGCTCGATCCAGCCCACCATGGCGATGGCCATCTGCCACAGCGTGATGTCTTCACCGCCCTCGCCCGGCTCGCCCGGCAAGGTGGGAAAGACGATGGACCAGTTGCGCCACTGCCCCTTGACGTCTTCCGACAGTGCCACGTAATCGTGCTGTTTAAAGGCGTCGCGCCAGGTGGCCAGCGGCGCGCCGGGCGGACGCTCCAGGCTCGCATACGCTTCCTTGATCATCTTGAAAGCGTTCGCGTAGAAGCCGAACCAGATATGCAGGCCGTGTTCCTCGATGCGCTGGCCCGCTTGCGCATTGCGCCCGCTGGCGCCCTTGCCGCCCAGGCGCCAGCCCAGCTGGTAGACGGTGATCGTGTGCCGGTTTTGCCAGCCCGGCTGGTTCGTCAAGTAATACGCGGTGGTCATGGCCGCCACGCCGCCGCCGAGGATGGCGATCTTTTCCGGCGCGATGCGGGAATTGTCGACCAGCTCCTCGCCCGGCATGGCCGTGAAATCGAAGTTCACATTGAAGGGCAAAATCGCCGTTTGCGGTCCCAGCTGCAAGCCCAGGGTCTGGTCCAGAGGGAAGCTGTCGAACGCATGCAAGGTGCATTCGTATTCATAACCGAGCAGGCGCGCGCTGTGCAGGCGGTTGATCTCGGCCGGCGCGGCCACGAGGGCCTGGTACACGGCTTTCACCCCCGCGCTGTCGGGGAATTGCTTGAGGAAAATCTGGTCGATGCGCGGATTGCGCAGCAAGGACAGAATATCGGCCCAGCCGGCCCGATCCATGTCGAAGAAATCGGGAATGGAGAGGAAAATCTGGAACGCCTGCTCGATGAGTTCCAGGAAACTGTTGACGGGCTTGTGCGGCCCCGTCTGCACGGTTGCGTTGACTTCCAGCAACGGGTGCAGCGCCAGTTTCGTTTCCGGTGAGAAATGCTGGAAGCCCTTGGCGGCGACGGAACAGCGCAGCGGCTCGCTGCCGGCGGCGGGAATCTCGTATTCGCACAGATATTTCGGATAGCCGAACAGTTCGCGCCCGTTGATCAGGGCCATCGCATCATCGACGAAAATATGGCACGGGTACCAATAGATATGCGCAAGCTTGCCTGCCGCATCCATCTGGCCGACCATGATCCAGGTGACGATATCGACTTCCGTGATCCAGCCCTTGGCCTGGTCGACGGGGTTGGCGGAATCCGCATGGTTGACGCGCGTAAACGTCAGCATCACATACGGCGACAGGGCTTTCAGGGTCATCTTGCTGCCCGCCACCTGGTTCAAGGTGGTATTCACGGTGGCCTGCAGCTTGGCCAGGTCGCCCTTGACGAAATAGCCATACATTTCCGACTGTTTCAATTGCAGCGGCGAGTGCATCATCACCGAACCGCCCTGATAGATATACGAAGGTCTTGCCGAAGGTTGCGCCGTCATTGCCCTGCCCCTGTGAAGTTTCAGAAAAACAAGATTGCTACAGTGTATTTCAGAAAGAGCATTGCATGATATGAAATAAATTAAAGGATTTGCCAAGATGCATAGCTTGGACTTGCGCACGGCAGCCGGGGCAAGCCCATGCCATCGGGTGTACGATAAAGCCTCTTGAGCGTTCCGAGCACCATGCCATGGCAATGATTACCACCGACTACGTTTCCACTTATTCCGGCAACCGTTTTTATCCCTTGCGCCCGCATATCGACAAGGTCGCCATCGAGGACATCGCCCACGGCCTCGCCTACCAGTGCCGCTTCAATGGACAGACGCAGGTGTTTTACTCGGTCGCCCAGCACAGCCTGATCGTCGCCGAACTGGTGCCGCCACCCCTGCGCCTGGCCGCCCTGCTGCACGACGCGGCCGAAGCCTATCTGGGCGACATGGTGAAGCCCTTGAAAGTATTGCTGCCGGAGTTTGCCGTGCTGGAAGACAAGGTCAGCGCCATCATCGCCGCCACGTATGGGCTGGATTTCTCCGATTACGCGCCCATCAAGCGGGCCGACCTGATCGCGCTGGCCACGGAAAAGCGCGACCTGATGCCACACTCCGCCGAGCGCTGGGCTTACCTTGACGGCATCGCCCCCTTGCCCGGTATAATCGAAGCCATGGGTCCGGCCGAAGCGAAGCAGCGCTTCCTGCATGCTTTCGCCCAACTGAGCGGGCTTGGACTTGCCGCATGAATGCTACGACCCTGCCTCACGAACGGGCGCTAAGCCCCGGTTTTTGCACGGCTTTTTTAGATATCCACAGCAACTGTGGATAAAGTTGTTGATAAGCCCCTCTTGACAAGCCGCAACACCAGTATTGATGCGGGTTTCAACAATTTGCTGATTTCACAGGCAATTTTTTACCCCAATGAAATCAATGACTTGCAATCACGATTTTGCGCTGGAGCAAAGTTACTTCACCACCATGAAAATATATTTTGCTGTGCATAAGCAATCCTGGCGCCAGGCCGTCTTGCTTGAACAGCATTGTTTTGACAAACCCCGTAGACTGGCATAGTGTGGAGTAGCGAGCACGATCAACGGTGGATAAACGCATGAACATGGATAGCGATAGTGCCGCCAAGGGGGCGGACGAACCGGACTGGCTGGTCGACGAACCGCTGGAACGGGCAGACGCGGCGGCAGAGCCTGCCACCGCGGCGCCATGGCGCGTGCTGATCGTCGATGACGATGTCGACGTGCACGTGGTGACCAAATTCGCCCTCAGCCAGGCCAGCTTCCAGGGACGCAGGCTGAGCTTTTTGCACGCGTATTCGGGCGCCGAGGCGCTGGCCTTGCTGCGCAGCACATCCGATATCGCCGTGGTGCTGCTCGATGTGATCATGGAAACCCAGGATGCCGGGCTGCAAGTGGCGCGCCAGATCCGCGAAGATCTGCACAACAGCGCCGTGCGCATCATCCTGCGCACGGGCCAGCCCGGCCAGGCGCTCGAGCACCGCATCATCATCGACTACGACATCAACGATTTCTGGTGCAAGACCGACCTGACCACGCGCAAGTTGTTCACCACCGTGATCGCCTCGCTGCGCACCTACGCCACCTTGCGCGAAGCGGAGCAACAAGTCGCCGAGCTCGCCGCAGCCCTGGCCCAGTGCGGCAACACGCCAGCGGCGCCGGCCGGCGGCACGCCCTGAACACGGCCGCTACTTTCAGTCATAAAACCAGAGCACTGGATAGGCATACAGGCTTGTGGCATGCCCCATTTTGGCCCATCCTGCCGGCCCATCGCATGTGCCGGGCGGCCCCCATTTCCTAAGTGGCGGATTGTTAAGCGCTTTTTCAGATATCCACACGGACTGTGGATATCTTTGTGGATAAGGCCCTATTGACAGCCCTCAAAGCCACAGCCCGTGCGGCTTTCAATAAACTGCTCAATCAAACAGCAAAAATAAAATCCATTAAAATCAAGCACTTGGAAACTCACACATAATCACAGGAAAATTATTTCAGCAATTTCGTTAACCCATCATTTGTGCATAACTGAGCCGTAATGATCAATCCGACAACACCGAGCTAACGCTGCCGGCAACACAGTTGCAATGCGGATACTCAATGCACGGTCTGGCGGCGCTGCTCCGGATGCAGCAGCACGCGCTCGATCAGCTCGGGGGCGATATTGTATGACTTCAGGTATTCCAGCGCGCACAAGGTGCTGAAGGCTGCCTGCACGGCGATGCCCAGGTTGACGATATCGCACATCTTCTGGTCGACGCGGGCATGCAGCGCCACGGGTTTGACGGGCATGTGCAAGGTTTCTTGGGAACTCAGCATGATGAATGACTCCTGCGGAAGGTAGACATGGCGGGACATGGCGGCGGAGAACGGCGCCGGGATGGCAGCGAGGAAGAGTGACAGCGAAAGTATTGCCGAAAAACGCGCGATGTCAATGCCAGCCAGTTATTCCCATGCAGTTTTTTTCTGATACACAAGGCCGCACGTCTAAGGCAGATCAAACGCAGCGCCTGTCGCCAGCCTAGTATGGACTGGCTGCCATCACGCGGCGTTCGCGCTGCATGGACGAGGAGACACGACATGAATACAACACCCGAACCAGCCAAAAATCCCGGCGACATCGCCCCTCCCGGCACTCCCGGAACCGGTGAAAACGTCTGCACGCATTGCCAGGGCCGGGGCGCCAAGGCCGATGGCCAGCCCTGCCCCATGTGCGGCGGCACGGGCGTGGTTATCGCCGGCATCGGCGGGGGCTGAGAACACCTATCAAAACCTACTGCGCGTCGTAATTTGCGGTCTGCGATGCTCACTGCCTCGGCGGCCCCGTACTTCGTACAGTTGCGCTTCTCAACCGCAACTTACTTCCGCTCGCTACGGTTTTGTTAGGTGTTATAAGCCACGCCAGCAACTATGTATGGACATAAGCATGGACAAGGCGAAGCAGGCACGGCGATAATCAGCCATGCCCGCACCTTCCACGCTTCCGCCCGACCTGCCCCGTCCGCAACCAGCTTCGCTTGCCGACCTGTTCTTCTCGTTCACCTGGCTGGCCCTGCAAGGCTTTGGCGGCGTGCTGGCCGTGATCCAGCGCGAGATGGTCGAGCGCAAGCGCTGGCTGACGCAGGAGGAATTCCTCGAAGACTGGGCCGTGGCGCAAATCATGCCCGGGCCGAATGTCGTCAACCTGTCCCTGATGGTGGGCGGGCGCTATTTCGGCTTGAAAGGCGCGCTGACGGCGCTGGCCGGCATGCTGGCCGCGCCCCTCGTCATCGTGCTCGTGCTGGGCGTGCTGTACACGCGCTTTGGCGACAATCCGCAGATGGCGGGCGCCTTGCGCGGCATGGCGGCCGTCTCGGCCGGCATGATCGCCGCCACGGGCGTGAAACTGGCGACCGCGCTGACCAAGCATCCGCTGCCCCTGTGGCTGACCTTGTCCATCACCGTGCTCGGTGTGCTGATGGTGGCGATCTTGCGCTGGCCCCTGCTGTACATCCTGCTGGGCCTGGGCGGCATCGGCTGCCTGCTCACCTATCGAAAGCTGTCCCCATGAATCCGCCCTTGCAACTGGTATTGAGCGCGGGCGACTGGCTGAACCTGTTCGGCCACTACCTGATGCTGTCGCTGATGTCGATCGGCGGCGCCATTTCGACCACCTCCGAAATGCACCGTTTTCTCGTCGAACAGCATGGCTGGCTGACCCAGGCGCAATTCAACGAGTCGATCGCCATCGCCCAGGCCGCGCCCGGCCCGAACGTGCTGTTCGTCGCCCTGATGGGCTGGAACGTGGGCATGAACGCGGGCAGCTACACGGCCGCCTACCTGGGCGTGTTCATCACCATGGTGGGCATCATGCTGCCCAGCACGACCCTCACCTACGTGGCGGCCCAATGGGGCTACCGCAACCGCGACCTGCGCCCCGTGCGCGCGTTCAAGCAAGGCATGGCGCCCATCGTCGTCGCCCTGCTGATTTCCACGGGCATGATTCTGGGCGGCGCCAACCATGACATCCGCACGGATTGGCCCTTGTGGAGCCTATCCATCGTGACCGGCCTCATCATCTGGCGCACGAAGATCCATTTGCTGTGGCTACTGGCGGCCGGCGCCGTGCTAGGCTGGTTCCAGCTGGTTTAGTACGCCTATCAAAACCTACTGCGCGTCGTAATTTGCGGCCTGCGATGCTCACTGTACATTCGTACAGTTGCGCTTCTCGACCACAACTTCCTTCCGCTCGCTACGGTTTTGTTAGGCGTTGTTAAGCCAGTTATTAAGCCTACACGGCCAAATGGCGCTTCACGTCGTCGCCATCCATCTGCGCAGCCAGTCCGCTGGCGACGACACTGCCGCGCGACAGGACGATGAATTCATTGGCCAGCTCGCGGGCAAAATCGAAATACTGTTCGCACAGCACGATGGCCATGTCGCCACGTTGTTTCAGCAAGGAAATGACCCTGCCGATATCCTTGATGACGGAGGGCTGTATGCCTTCCGTCGGCTCGTCAAAGATGATCAGCTGCGGCTCGGCCAGCAGGGCGCGGGCGATGGCCAGTTGCTGCTGTTGCCCGCCGGACAAATCTCCGCCGCGCCGCTGCAGCATCTCTTTGAGCACTGGAAACAGCTCATACACGTGGGGATCGATGCGCGACGCTTGTTTGCCCCGCTTCACCGCCATGCCCATCAGCAAGTTTTCCTCGACCGTCAGGCGCGCAAAGATGTCGCGCCCCTGCGGCACGTAGGCAATGCCCAGCTTGGCCCGCGCATGCGGCGTCAGTTTCGTGATGTCGCGCCTCTGGAAGACCACCTTGCCCTGCGCCACGGGCAGCACGCCCATCAGGCATTTGAGCAAGGTCGTCTTGCCCACGCCATTGCGCCCCAGCAAGGCCAGGCATTCGCCCTTGCGCGCCGACAGATTGATGCCGCGCAAGGTGTGCGAGGAGCCATAGTATTGATTCAATTGCTCAACTTCCAGCATATGTGTTCACCTTCCCAGATAGACTTCGATGACGCGCTCGTCGGCTTGCACTTCGTCCATGCGGCCCTGCGCCAGCACGGCACCCTCATGCAGCACGGTAACGATGCCTTGCTGGGCAATTTCCGCCACAAAACCCATGTCGTGCTCGACCACCATGATCGAATGCTTGCCGCGCAATTCATTGAGCAATTCCGCCGTGCGCGCCGTTTCCGCATCGGACATGCCGGCCACCGGTTCATCCAATAGAATCAGCTGCGGCTCCTGCATCAGCAGCATGCCAATTTCCAGCCACTGCTTTTGCCCGTGCGACAGCAAGCCGGCCGGCCGCGCTTCCTGGCCGTTGAGGCGAATCAGGCGCAAGATGGCTTCGATCTTGCCCGCCTGCTCGGATGTCAAACGGGCAAACAGGGTGGGCGCCACGCGCTTGTCCATCTTCATCGCCAGTTCCAGGTTGTCGAACACCGTGTGCTGCTCGAACACGGTGGGGCGCTGGAACTTGCGACCGATACCCGCGTGGGCAATCTGCGCTTCCGTCATCGTGGCCAGATTCATGGTCTGGCCGAACCAGGCCGTGCCGGACGTGGGTCGCGTCTTGCCGGTGATTACATCCATCATCGTCGTCTTGCCCGCGCCGTTAGGGCCGATGATGCAGCGCAATTCGCCCACGGAAATGTCGAGACTGAGCTTGTTGATGGCCTTGAAGCCGTCGAACGACACGCTGATCTCTTCCAGATACAGAATGGCGCCATGCGTCGTATCGACGCCCTCGCCTTTCACGCGCGAATAGCTGGCGCCCGTCTCTGTGCCGGCCATGCCGGGCAACATGCGGATACTCATGCGGCCTCCTCTGCCACGACGGCCGTTTTCTTGCGTTTGAGCTTGTTCAACACGCCGAGCATGCCTTGCTGCATGAACAGGGTGACGACGATGAACAGCAAGCCCAGCGCGAACAGCCACAGTTCCGGCAAGGCGGCCGTGAACCAGCTTTTCAAGCCGTTGACGGTGAAGGCGCCCAGGATGGGACCGATCAAAGTACCGCGTCCGCCGACGGCCACCCACACGACCATTTCGATGGAGTTCGCCGGTGACATTTCGGACGGATTGATGATGCCCACTTGCGGCACGTACAGAGCGCCAGCGATGCCGCACAGCACCGCCGACAAGGTCCAGACGAACAGCTTGAACCACAGCGGATTGTAGCCAAGGAACATCAAGCGCGCCTCGCTGTCGCGCACGCCTTGCAGCACCCTGCCCAGTTTCGAGCGGACGATGGCGCGCGCGCCGATCAAGGCCACCAGCAGGAAGGCCAGTGTCAGCAGGAACAGCACGGCCCGGGTGGCGGGCGCCGTGATGTCATGGCCAAGGATGGTCTTGAAGTCCGTGAAACCGTTGTTGCCGCCAAAGCCGGTGTCATTACGGAAGAACAAGAGCATGAAGGCATACGTCATTGCCTGCGTGATGATGGAAAAATACACACCCTTGATGCGCGAGCGGAAGGCAAAATAACCGAAGACAAACGCCAGCACGCCCGGCACCAGCACGACGAGGGCCATGCAGTACCAGAAATGTTCCGTGAAGGCCCAGTACCACGGGTAGGTTTTCCAGTCGAGAAAGACCATGAAATCGGGCAAGCTGCTCTGGTACTGGCCCTGGTCGCCGATAGCGCGCATCAGATACATGCCGTGCGCATACGCGCCCAAGGCAAAGAATACGCCGTGGCCCAGCGACAGGATGCCCGTGTAGCCCCATACGAGGTCCAGCGCCAGCGCGGCCAGCGCGTAGCACATGAACTTGCCCACCAGCGCCACCGTATAGGCGGACACATGCAAGGCATGGCCTTCGGCAAACGCCAGGTTAAAAGTCGGCAACAGCGCCGCCAGCAACGTGCATGCGGCAATCGCCAGCCAGACGGGCCGCGTGAACAGGCCCTGCTTGGATTGATAGGAGGTAGTCATTCGACGCTGCGTCCCTTCATGGCAAACAGGCCCTGCGGCCGGCGCTGGATGAAAATGATGATGAACACGAGAATGGCGATCTTCGCCAGCACGGCGCCCGCCACCGGTTCGAGGAATTTGTTCACTTCGCCCAGCCCCAGCGCAGCGATGACGGTGCCGGCCAGCTGGCCCACGCCGCCGAGCACCACCACCATGAAGGAATCGACGATGTAGCTTTGGCCCAGGTCCGGCCCCACATTGCCCAGCTGCGACAGGGCCACGCCGCCGAGCCCGGCGATGCCGGAACCGAGGCCGAAAGTCAGCATGTCGACCTTGCCCGTGGCCACGCCCACGCAATCGGCCATCCGGCGGTTTTGCGTCACGGCCCGCACGAACAGGCCCAGCCGTGTCTTGTTGAGGATCAGCCACACGGCCATCACGACAAGGACGGCGAAGACGATGATGGCCAGCCGGTTGTACGGCAGCACGAGGCCGCCCAGCACCGTCACGCCGCCCGACATCCAGGCGGGATTGGCCACTTCCACGTTTTGCGCGCCGAAGATCGTGCGCACCGTCTGCATGAGGATCAGGCTGATGCCCCAGGTGGCCAGCAGGGTTTCCAGCGGCCGCCCATACAGCCAGCGGATGACCGTGCGCTCGAGCGTCACGCCCACCAGTCCCGCGACGAGAAAGGCGGCCGGCAAGGCGGCCAGCAGGTAGGCATCCTGCAGGCCTGGCAGATAGGTGCGGAAGAACAGCTGGCACAGATACGTCGTGTAAGCGCCTATCATCAGCAATTCGCCATGCGCCATATTGATGATGCCCATCAAGCCGAAGGTGATGGCCAGCCCCAAGGCGGCTAACAGCAGCACGCTGCCCAGCGAAATGCCGTAGAACACATTGCCGGCGAATTCCATGCGCGCCACTCGTCCCTTGATCTGGCCCATGGTGTCGATGGCGGCCAGCTGCACGGCTTCGTCCGGCTCGCCGCCCTTGTCCAGCATGGCTTGCAGCACGGGCAGCAGCCGGGCATCGCTACTGCCCGCCAGGTCCTGCACAGCCTGCTTGCGCGTGGCGGCGTCTGGCGCATGCAGATTGGCGCTGGCGATCAGCACTTGCAATATCTGCTGGATCTCGGCATCGCTCTCTTGCGCCAGCGCCTTGTGGATCAGGGGCAGCTGCGCGGGATCGACGGATTGCTGCAATGCCTGCGCAGCGGCCAGGCGCGTTGCCCGCTCGGGCGCCAGCAGTTTCAACCCGGACAAGGCGCCCGCCACGGCCGAGCGCAAGCGGTTGTTGACCATGACGCCGTCGATGCCGTCCGGCAGCGGCACGCTCTTGCCGCTTGCCGGGTCATATGCCTGCTCGCCGTCGACGATGTAGACCTTGCCGTCGGGCGCTGCATACAGGCTGTCGTCTTGCAACGCTTGCAGCACCTTGGCAGCCTCGGGCGTGGCCAGGGCGGCGATCTGGGCGACGGCGGCGACCCTGGTATCGGGGTCGTCGCCGGATAGCGGTTTGAGCAGGTTGGGGGAAATGGCTGCCTGCGCAGACAGCGGCAACAGGCAAAGTAATAACAAAATACGACGTAGCAGACGCATGCGGAAAGACCTCTCATCGTTACTTCAGCCCAAGCGAAATCTGGGGTCAGACCCGTCGGGTCTGACCCCGGCCTTTCTGCTGCTAACTCATAACTTCTGCTTACCCTCATTCCCCTTGATAAACGGGCTCCAAGGCTGCGCGCGTATCGGTTCCTTGGTTTTCCACACGACATTGAATTGCCCATCGGCCTTGATCTCGCCGATCATCACGGGCTTGTGCAGGTGGTGGTTCGTGGCATCCATGGTCAGGGTGAAGCCCGATGGCGCCTTGACGCTTTGGCCGGCCATGGCGGCGATCACCTTGTCCGTGTCCGTCGACTTGGCTTTTTCCACGGCTTGCGCCCACATGTGGATGCCGACATAGGTCGCTTCCATCGGGTCGTTCGTCACGACCGAACCCGCGTTCGGCAGCTTTTGCGCCACGGCATACGCCTTCCACTGCTTGATGAAGGCCGTATTCACGGGGTTCTTGACGGACTCGAAATAATTCCATGCCGCCAGGTGGCCGAGCAGCGGCTTGGTATCGATGCCGCGCAGCTCTTCCTCGCCGACGGAAAACGCGACGACGGGCACGTCCGTGGCTTTCAAGCCTGCATTGCCCAGCTCCTTGTAGAACGGCACGTTCGAATCGCCATTGATGGTGGAAATGACGGCCGTCTTGCCACCCGTGGAAAACTTCTTGATGTTGGCGACGATGGTTTGATAGTCGGCGTGGCCGAACGGCGTGTAGACCTCGCTGATATCGCTATCCTTGACGCCCTTGCTTTTCAGGAAGGCACGCAGGATCTTGTTGGTGGTGCGCGGATACACGTAATCCGTGCCTAGCAGCACGAAGCGCTTGGCGCCGCCGCCATCCTTGCTCATCAGGTACTCCACTGCCGGGATCGCTTGCTGGTTCGGCGCGGCACCCGTGTAAAACACATTCTTTTCCAGCTCCTCGCCCTCGTATTGCACCGGGTAAAACAGCAGGCTGTTGAGTTCCTTGAACACGGGTAAAACCGACTTGCGCGACACGGACGTCCAGCAGCCAAACACGACAGCCACTTTATCCTGCGCCACCAGCTGGCGCGCTTTTTCCGCGAACAAAGGCCAGTTCGACGCCGGGTCGACGACGACGGCTTCCAGTTTCTTGCCCAGCACACCGCCCTTGGCATTGATCTCGGCGATCGTCATCAAGGCCACGTCTTTCAGCGACGTTTCGGAAATGGCCATGGTGCCCGACAGCGAGTGCAAAATGCCTACCTTGATCGTATCGGCGGCCAGGGCTGCCTGCATGTAAGTGGAGGTGGCAAGGGCCAGTGCGCCGGCGGCGGCCGCTTTCAGGATGATGCGTCGTGACATGGGGACTCCTGTGATGGGTTCGTGGGGGTCGAGCTGGGCATACGATGTTGTTAAAGCAGAATGCATGCCAGCGCCAGCAGGTGTCCGCCATGGTGCACGCGGCTCTCGCCGCACGAAAAAAAACCTGGCTGCACAAGGACTGTGCAGCCAGGTTTCAAATTGCCGTAAAACGGTGCGCCGGACGCAACAATCCCGGCATCAATCCTTGCGCGGTACGCCTCTCAAGCGGCGCCAACCCTTGCGTCCCAGCGGGAACAGCAACACGAAAGCGATCAGCCACGGCAGGATGTAGGCCATGGCCGTGATGGCGTTGGCCACGCCTTCCGACAGGTTGTCCGTGAAATTGCCCAGCGAGCGCTTGACGGGCGTCCAGAACGATTGCTTGCCTTCCGCGCTGATGGCCACGTTCAGCAAGTCCGTATCGATGCGCTGCATCAACAGCGCGTCGGCCGCCGTCGCCTGCTCCAGCTCCACTTGCACAGTGGCCAGTTCCTTGGTCACCTTGATGAGGGCATCGACATTCGCGCCCGAGCGCTTTTCCAGGTCTTGCAATTGCGCCTGGTATTGCTTGAGCATCTCCAGGCGTTTCTTGCTGTCGAGCACGGGGCGGCCCAGGTCTTCCACCTTGGTGCCCTGGCTGGTGACGTCGCCTTCGGCCGCGACCAGCGCGACAAGCTTCCTGATGCCGGCCGGCTTGGCGCGCATGCTGATGCGCGCATGCACATAGCGCCCGCTGTCGAGGCTGGAATCGAGCAGCAGGCAGCCGTTTTCCATATCGGCCTTGCAGGCGGCAAGCACTTTTTCATACAGGGGCCGCACTTGCGCCTCGTGCGTATCGACGCTGACATTATGTTCATAGGCAAGAAACTCGCTGCCCTTTTCCTTGCCATCGAGACGCGCGGCGCTCGACTGCCCGCCGCTCTCGCCCTTGCCACCGCAGCCGGCCAGCAACATCAGGCCGATCAGACCTACATACACTTTTTTCATGATTTCTTTCCTGGATTATTTTTGCAGCGGCAGCAATGTGATATCGGGCAGGTGCGCCGCCACGTCCTGCACGGTGGCGTATTGCGTCAGCGACGCCACCACCTGCGGCAGCGGTTCCGCCCAGATTTCCGGCAAGTCGCGTTCCTCGGGCGCCAGCACGGGAAAGGCCAGTTGCTCGCGTGGCGGCACAAAGGCGGCATCGACGCCGGGTTTGTTGCCGCGCGCATCGATACGGTACCAGCCAAAGTCCTGCAGATACACGGCGTTCAAGCCATGCAGGCAAAACGGCGGCCCCACTTCGCCGACGGCCAAGCGCTGGTAGCACAGGCCGGCAGGAATGCCGTTGGCGCGCAGCAGCGCGGCCAGCAGATGGCTCTTCGCATAACAGTAGCCCGTGCCATGCTGCAAGACGTCGGAAGCGCGGCAAGTGACGGGATTGCGCCGGTAATCCCAGCTGTGGGCCACCTCGTCGCGCACGAAGGCAAAGCAGCGGGCCGTGATGGCGGCGTCGCCCACGGCGCCGGCCGCCAGTGCGGCCGCCTTGGCGCGCACGGCCGGATGGTCGATGTCGATGTAGGTGCTGCTGGCTAGATATATGGAAAAGTCGGGGGGAAAGTCGGTAGACATGGCATAAAGGCAATGCGAAAAGATAATGCGCGATTTTAGTCGAAGCTTCGCAACATTCACCGTTTCTTTGCGCAGGAACAAAGAAAATCCACGCGCCGGGCCAGCTGCGCCGGGGACGGTGACTTTGGCGGCGGCCCGGTAGCTGGTATCATGCGGGCAAACACAGCCGACCCTACAGGCCCGGCACAAGCACTACCCTGCGAAGCGGCCCCGCCACCGGGCGCGCCGCCGACGCCACCCTACAGATCAGAGAAACGAGTTCCCTATGAGCACTTCATCGTCCCACCCATCGTTCTGGCGCCGTGTCCCGCTGGCTTTCGGCGCCTTCTTCAGCACCCTGTCGGACGCAGCCTATGCGGCCCGCGTGGAAAAGCTGTCCCTGCCCGAGGCTGCTCCCGTCGCGCCAGCGGCCCCGGCGCCAGCCCCCGTGCCGACACCTGCCGCCGCGCCCGTCATTTTGAAAGAAGCGACGCCGGACGCCGCCTTGCAGTTGCTGGCCCTGCTGCAACGCGAAGCGCGCCTGATCGACTTCACCCAGGAAAATCTGGGCAGCCATGCCGACGCCGACATCGGCGCGGCCGCCCGCGTCGTGCATGAAGGCTGCGCCAAGGTCATGCGCGAATACTTCACCATCGACGCCGTGCGCCAGGAAGCGGAGGGCAGCCGCATCGTCCTGCAGGAAGGTTTTGATTCTGCCCAGGTACGCCTGACGGGCAACGTGGTCGGCTCGGCGCCATTCACGGGTACCTTGAGCCACCGCGGCTGGCGTGCGTCCAGCGTGCGCCTGCCAAAACTGAGCGAGCAGCACGACGCCGCCATCCTCGCACCGGCCGAGGTGGAACTGTGAACGACACCACGAACGCCACCCCGAACACCCCGAACACCCCGCACTACGCCATCGGCATCGACCTGGGCACCACCCACAGCGCCCTGTCATATGTGAACCTGGTCGAGAGCGACGGCGAGCAATCGAGCCACGGCGTGCTGAAAGTGCCACAACTGTCGGCGCCGGGCACCGTCGAAGAGCTTTCGCTGCTGCCATCGTTCGTCTACCTGCCGCACGCCGATGAAGTCGCGGCCGGCGACCTGGCCCTGCCCTGGGTGACCGAGGAAGCGCAAGCGCCATTCGTCGTCGGCGAAATGGCCCGCAGCCGCGGCGCCACCACGCCGATCCGTCTGGTGTCGAGCGCGAAAAGCTGGCTGTGCCACCCGGGCGTGGACCGCCGCGCGGCCATCCTGCCGAACGACGCACCGGCGGAAGTCGCGCGCATCTCGCCGATCACGGCCGCTACGCGCTACCTGACGCACTTGCGCCAGGCCTGGGACAACGCCCACCCGCAAGCGCCGTTCGCCGAGCAGGAAATCACCGTCACGATTCCCGCCTCGTTCGACCCGGCCGCGCGCGAGCTGACGATGGAAGCGGCGCAGGCAGCCGGCTACACCTCATTGACCTTGCTGGAAGAGCCGCAAGCGGCCCTGTACAGCTGGATCCAGACGAGCGAAGGCCGCTGGCGCAAGGAAGTCAAGCCGGGCGACATCATTTTAGTGGTCGACGTGGGCGGCGGCACCAGCGACTTTTCGCTGATCGCCGTGCTCGAACGCGACGGCGTGCTGGAACCGCACAGGGTCGCCGTCGGTGAACACATCCTGCTCGGCGGCGACAATATGGACCTGGCGCTGGCCCACCTGGTGGCGCGCAAGCTGGCCGCCAACGGCACCCAGCTCGACGCCTGGCAAATGCGCGCGCTTACGTATGGCTGCCGCAGCGCCAAGGAAAACCTGCTGGCCGACAGCGGCATGGAAACGGCGCCGATCGTCGTGCCGAGCCGCGGCTCGAAACTGATCGGCGGCTCCATCCGCACGGAACTGACGCGCGCCGAAGTGTCCACCTTCATCCTCGACGGCTTCTTCCCGCAGGTGGAAGCGTCGAGCCGCCCTGCCGTGCGCACGCGCGCCGGCCTGACGCAACTGGGCTTGCCGTATGCGCAGGACGCGGCCATCACGCGCCACCTGGCCGCCTTCCTGGGCCGGCAAGTGGCGGCGACTGCCGAACTGGAAGGCTTTGCGGGCCGCCAGGCGGACGGCGCCAGCTTTTTGCACCCGACGGCCGTGCTGTTCAACGGCGGCGTCTTCAAGTCCGACTTGCTGGTCCAGCGCATCATGGCCACCGTCAACGACTGGCTGTACATGGAAGGCGCGGAACCGGCGCGCATGCTGGCCGGGGCCGACCTGGACCTGGCCGTCGCGCGCGGTGCCGCCTACTACAGCTACGTGCGGCGCGGCCATGGCGTGCGCATCCGCGGTGGCACGGCCAGTTCCTTTTATGTCGCCATCGAATCGGCCATGCCGGCCATTCCCGGCATGGAACCGCCGATCCAGGCCCTGTGCGTGGCGCCATTCGGCATGGAAGAAGGCAGCGAACTGGAACTGCCAGGCCAGCAATTCGGCCTCGTCGTGGGCGAACCCGTGCACTTCCGCTTCTTTGCCTCGTCCACACGCCGCAACGACCAGATCGGCGACTTGCTCGACTTCTGGGGTCCCGATGAATTGCAGGAACTGAGCGAAATCCAGGCCACCTTGTCCGCCGAAAGCCGTCAGGCTGGCGACGTGGTGCAGGTGAAACTGCATGCGCGCGTGACGGAAGCGGGCACTCTGGAACTGCTGGCCGTTTCCCCTGACGGCGCCGAGCGCTGGAAAGTGGAATTCGACGTGCGCGGCACGCCGCAGCAATAAGCATGCGCGGCGCTGCGGGCAAGCCGGCCTTCCTGGTCGGCATCGACCTGGGCACCACCAACACGGTGGTGGCCTATGCCAAGGCCAATGATGCGCAGGCTGAAATAAACCTGTTCGCCATCGAGCAGCTGCTCGCTCCCGGCGAAGTGGGTGCACGCCCGCTGCTGCCCTCCTTGCGCTACCATCCCGCCGCCGGCGAACTGGCGGCGGGCGACTTGCAGCTGCCGTGGCCACAGCAAGACCTGGAACATGCCGTGCTGGGCGCCCTGGCGCGCCAGCTGGGCGCCCAGGTGCCGGGCCGCCTCGTTTCCAGTGCAAAGAGCTGGCTGTCGCACGCGAACGTGGACCGCCAGGCGCCCATCCTGCCATGGGGCGCCGATGCCGACGTGGCCAAGGTGTCGCCCGTGGCGGCCAGCGCCAGCTACCTGGCCTACGTGCGCGCCGCGTGGAATCACCGCTTCCCGGATTCTCCGCTGGAAGCTCAGGAACTGGTACTGACCATCCCCGCCTCGTTCGACGAGGGTGCGCGCGCACTCACATTGGCATCGGCGCGCATGGCGGGCTTGCCTACCCTGCGGCTGGTGGAAGAACCGCAGGCGGCCTTTTATGATTACCTGCAGCGCCGGCGCGCCACGCTGCGCGACGACCTGGCCGACACGCGCCGCATTTTGGTCTGCGACGTGGGCGGCGGCACCACGGATTTCAGCCTGATCGACGTGGCCTTCGATGACGATGGCGAACCGCAGCTCACGCGCAGCAGCGTGGGCAACCATTTGATACTGGGCGGCGACAATATGGACCTGGCGCTGGCCCACCTCGTGGAAACGCGCATGGCCGCAGGCGTCGAAGGCGGCATGAAGCTGTCTGCCGCGCGCTTGTCGCAGCTGATGGAACGCTGCCGCGCTGCCAAGGAACTGCTGCTGTCGCAGGACGCGCCGGACAAGGCCACCGTCACGTTGCTGGGCGGCGGATCGCGTTTGATCGGCGGCAGCCGTTCCGCCGACGTCACGCGCGAGGAAGTGGCGGCCATGGTGGTCGACGGCTTCTTCCCGAAAGTGGAACTCACCGAGACGGCGAAAAAGGGCCGCGCCGGCATCGTCGAATTCGGCCTGCCGTATGCGCAGGACGCGGCCATCACGCGCCACCTGGCCAGCTTTTTGCAACAGCATCAAGGGGCATTGCCCGACACGCTGCTGCTGAACGGCGGCGTGTTCCGCGCCGACGCGCTGGCGCGCCGCCTGGCAGAAACCATGGCGCACTGGCGGGGCCAGCCCCTGACCATCCTGCATAACGATAATCCCGACGTGGCCGTGGCCCGTGGTGCCGTCGCCTACGCGCTGGCCCGGCGCGGCCAGGCACCGCGCATCGGCGGCGGCTCGCCGCGCAGCTATTTCCTCGTGCTGGGCGACGCGGGCAAGGACCACCGCGCCGTGTGCATCCTGCCCCGTGGCAGCGCCAGCGGCGAAGAAATCCGCCTGACAGAGCGCCTGTTCGCGCTGCGCCTGGGCCGGCCCGTACGCTTCCACCTGGCCACGTCCCTCTTTGAGGCGAGCACGCCACCGCAACTGGGCGAGATCGTCGATCTGGACGCCGGAGAATACTTGCGCCTGCCACCGCTGGCCAGCGTGCTGCAAGCGGAAAGCGGCGACAAGCGCGACATCACCGTGCAGCTGGCAACCGTCATGACGGAAGTGGGGACGTTGGAAGTGCACTGCGTGGCCGAAGCCGACGCCGGCCAGCGCTGGCTGCTGGAATTCCAGTTGCGCGCTGGTAAGGAAGAGCAAGGCGATGGCGAGGCTCAAGCCGTTTCGCCACGCATCAAGGAAGCCATCGAGAAGATCGAGCGCATCTTCGGCGGCAAGGCGCAAAAGGTCGACACCAAGGAAGTGCGCCAGCTGCGCCAGCACCTGGAACGGGGGCTGGGCGGACGCGAAAGCTGGGATACGCCGCTGCTGCGCCAGCTGTTCGACGCCCTGATGCTGCGCGCGCGCGGCCGGCGCCGCTCCGCCGAGCATGAGCGGGTGTGGCTGAACCTGACTGGCTACTGTTTGCGCCCCGGCTATGGCGATACGCTCGATCCATGGCGCATCGAGCAGCTGTGGGCCCTGTTCGACACGGGCGTCCAGCATCACAAGGATAACCAGGTGTGCGCCGAATGGTGGACCCTGTGGCGTCGGGTGGCCGGCGGCTTGAGCACGGAGCAGCAATTACGCCTGCTCGACGACTTCGCCTTCAACCTGCAAGCCGATGCGGCCCAGCGGGGCAGCCGCCCCGTCACCCTCGTCAACGGCAGCGACGACGACATGCTGCGCCTGGGCGCCTCCTTGGAGCGCATCCCCGGCGCCTACAAGGCCGAAGTGGGCGCCTGGCTGTTGAAACGCCTGGACAAGGCCAACAAGAAGGGCGAAGCGGCGGACACGAACACCCTGTGGGCGCTGGCCAGGGTCGGCGCGCGCCAGCCCTTCCACGGCAGCGCGCATGAAGTGGTCGACAGCGCCACTGTGGCCGAATGGCTGCACGTACTGCTGGCGCTGGACTGGAAAAAGACGGAACCGGCGGCGTTTGCCGCCACTCACCTGGCGCGCATGACAGGCGACCGCTCGCGCGACATCGGCGACGAGCTGCGCGCCACCATCCTCGCCCGCCTGAAAGCCGTGGGCGCCCCACCGCTGTGGCAGGCGATGGTCAGCGAAGTGACGCAACTCGACGAAGCGAACACCAAGCGCATGCTGGGCGAGGCGCTGCCGCCGGGGTTGAAGCTGATAGGCTGACATCATTGATCACGTAGGTCGGATTAGCCCGAAGGGCGTAATCCGACAACATCGCCGGCAGCACCTGTCGGATTACGCGGCGTGCCGCCGCTAATCCGACCTACTCGCTACGCGCCCCGCGATACCGTGGCAAACCATCTGCCAGCTTTACCCATTCCACTTGCGTGTCCGTATAGATATGGCTGTGCGGCGGCAAGCGCCCTGGCTCATCGAGACTGCCAGTGGTCAGGCCGACCTCGTCCGGGTCGCGCTCATCCTCGAACGTCAGCTGCGTGCCGCAGCGGGGGCAAAAACTGCGCGTGCAGTGTTCGCTGGACGCATACGGTGTGGCCTGCCCCTGCAGCCAGCGAAAATGCGCCCTCGGCACGCTGAACCAGGCGACAAACGGCGCGCCCGACGCGCGGCGGCACATAGAACAATGGCAGGCCGTTTCATGGAAGGCGCCCGTGCCCGCTTCGTAGCGCACGTCGCCGCATAAACATCCTCCGCTCAGCATGGCATCCTCCTGCAATTGAAAAGGCGCCCAGTGTAGCGCCGCTGCGGCGCCACGGTTTGCGCTAGATCACGGCGATGATCAACAGCAGCACCGCCAGCGGCGCCTGCACCAGCACGATACCCGGATGCGTGCGGCGCAGCTGGGCCCACACGGACAGGCCCGGCACTTCCTCATGCGGATGGTGGGCTTCGTCGCGCAGCGACATCGCGTGCAGGAACATGCCGGCGATCAGGGGGCCGGGATTGACCCACCAGCCCTGCTCGAGCAAGCCGCGCGACAAATAGATGGCCAGCGCGCCGATGGCAAACGGCGAGGCCCACACGAGCGCCAGCATCAAACGGATGCCATAGAATTCCGCCAGGGTGCCCACGCGGTGCAGGCGGCTGACATCGTGGTCTTCCATGCGCCGGTCGATGGCCAGCTCGGCGCGGCCGTACAGGGTCCACAGGCCGCCGAACAGGCAGCCCAGCAGCACGCCGATGACGATGTCGGCCACGAATACCGCATATTTGTTGACGTCGGCCGTGCCGATGCCCAGCGACGTGTGGGCGGCCGCATGCAGGTGCAGGCCGGCCTGCTCGCCTTCGGCCGTCGTATAGCGGTCGCGCACGTCATACGTGCTGCCGATATACACGACGTCCTTGCGCGGCGCTCCGGCGTCCACGCCGGCCTGGCCATCGATCAGCTTGACGCGCGTGCGCGTGGGGTTGAGGAATTGCGGCGCCACGGCGGCCGGGTGAAACGGCGCGGTGACGGCGTTCTGTTCGGCCGCCGCCTTGGCGTCGCCGCGGATGACGGGTTCGAACGCCCGGCGCGCCAATGTCTTCTCGCTGCCCGTGCGCCGCGCCAGCTGGCACACGCGGCCGGCCAGCGCCACCACTTCCTTTTGCTCGGACAAGGCGGCCGGCATGGGCTGCTTCTGCTCCTGCTCGTCGGCGCCATGCGCCAGCTCGAAGGCCACGGCCGCCAGCACGGGGCTTTTCAGCTCGATGCGCGTGACGGCGCCCATGCGTTCGCGGATGCGCGGGCTAGCAAAGTGGATGCCTGCCGCGCAGCGCGCGCGTATCCACGGCAGGTTGGCGTTGCGGTCCGACTGTTCGGGCAGGATCAGCACCAGCTGCCGGCCATCGGCGGCCAGCCGGTCGAGCAGGCCGTCCAGCGGCCGCTCGCCCGCCTTGTGCTGTTCGTACACGGCCGGCGCCAGGTCCAGGTCGATGGCCAGCACCTTGCTGCCGCGCGCGGCGGCGCTGGCGATCAATTGCTCCAGGCGCGAGCGCTCCAGCGGTTCGCGCTCTTCGAAGACCTGTTCGAACGCGGGCTGGTCGATTTCGATGATGCCGGGCCGGTAGGCGGCGCCCGGGTCCTTGCCCCGGTCCAGCAACTGTTCCTGCGCCGCGCTGGCGCGCAGCATGGCCGCATCGAGCCATTCGAGCACGTGAAAACCTTCGAGTGCCAGCATCAGCGCGGCGATCAGGCTGGCGCCGATCACGTGGTGCAGCAGATGCGTGCCCGTCAGCTTGAAGGCGGAGCCCAGCTGGACGGCCGGCCACAGCAGGCGCCGCCAAAGTGGCGGGCGCGGTTGATCCGGCTGGCTGGTTTCCACGGTGCGCTCCTCCCTTGCGTGCGATGCCTGAATTGCCATTCAGGCAATAAATGATGACGAAAGGATAGTGTATTGCAGTTGTGCCCGTTTCGCCGCACGGCTGGCATGGGCCCGCCTGGCAGCCTACTTCGGCCTGGCCAGCAGCAGCTTGCCCAGCGCTTCGAAGGCCGGCGTGGTGGTCGGATCGTTGGCCGCATTGGCCGCCGTCGGCGTGGAGGCGAAACGCACGATCACCATTTCCGCCTTCGGATCGATGTAGATGCGCTGGCCGTACACGCCGCGCGCCATGTAGGCGCCATGGTCGTTATGCGTGACCCACCACATGTCGCGGTAGCTCCAGCCCTTGAGCAAATCGTAGCCGCCCTTGGCGAACAGCTGCTTGTCGCCGCCACGGCGGATATCGTCGACGGCCGCCTTCGGAATGATTTGCTGGCCGTTGTAGCGGCCATCGTTGCGCAGCATCTCGCCGAATCGGGCCAGGTCGCGCAAGCCCGCGCTCAAGCCGCCGCCGGCAAACGGCGTGCCCGTCGAATCGACCGACATGTAGCCATCCTGCTCGGCGCCCAGCTTTTGCCAGACATGCTCGGACAGGTAGTCGTTGACGTTCCGCCCCGTGACCCTGGCGATGATCCAGCCCAGCACGTCGGAATTGACCGTGCGGTAGCCGAAGCCCTCGCCATGTTTTCCCTCATGCCGCACCGTTTGCAGGTACTCGAAATAGCTGCGCGGCCCCGTGTAATCCTTGGGCTTAGGCAGCGGGTTGCCGGCCGCCGCGTGCTGCCACACTTCCGCGTTCGGGTCGGCGTAATCTTCGCTGAATTTCAGGCCCGTGGTCATGTCGAGCACCTGGCGCACGGTGGCGTCGCCAAAAGCGGATTTGGCCAGTTCCGGCACGTACTCGGCCACTTTCCTGGCCGGATCGAGCTTGCCTTCGGCCACCAGGGCCGCGCCGATGGTGCCCATCACGGACTTCGTCACCGACATGGCGCCATGCTGGCCGCCCTCCTTCAATACGCCGAAATAGCGCTCATACACGATGCGGCCCCGGTGCAGCACGACGATGCCGTCCGTGTAATTGGCGCCCAGCGACTGCTCCCACGTCATCGTGTCCTTCGCGCCCAGGGGCGTGAAGCGCAAGCTGTCGATATCGTTGCGCAGCGCGCGCGGCAAGGGCACGGGCGCCCTCAAGCCGCGCGCCACTGCCACCGTCGGCATCAGCTGGCGGAAGTGCGATACGCTCCAGCGCAGCTGCGGGAAATTGAAATAGCTGCCATCGTCGAAGCGGATGATTTTATCGGCCGGCGGCGGCGCGCCCACCATCCATTGCAATGCAGCCGGATCGCTGGCGGCGGCCGACAGCGGCGCCGTCGTCTCTGCCGCATGGGCGCCGGCGGCCAGCGCCAGGCAGGCTGCGGCCATAGCCAGGCGGCGGATTGGTGGCAGTGTCGTCATGCATTTCTCCTGTCATGGCTGGCGCCCGCGGCGGCGCTCGCTTCATGCGATGCATGCTAACAGAGAAACTTTTTATCTTGTCCTGCGGCATCCTATTGTGCGGGCCACGCGCTGAGACGAACGTCTCACGCGTGCGCCATGCTGCAGCGCAGGATGCGCGGCCCCGCGCTTCGTGCTAAAAACGAAAACACCATAAAAAAACAGACACGAGACACTGGAGAGCGCCATGCCCTACGTCCGCCAGACCAGCCATATCGACCGCGTGCGCGACCTGATCGCCGGCCGCATCGTCAATCCAGGCGCCGATACGGCCAGGCTGGCGTCGTCGTACCGGCGCTCGCTCGACGACTACCGGCTCGATCCCGCATCCACCACGGGGCCGCGCATACTGACGGGCGCCGAACTGCGCGCCATCCAGCAGTCGGAAGAAGATTTTCTGCGCTCCACGGGCCAGTGCCTGCCGCGCCTGCACGCCATGGTGCGCGAAGCGGGTTACTGCGTCATCCTCGCCAATGCGCGCGGCGTGACGATCGACTATGTGGTCGACACGGACCAGCGCAAGGACTTCAAGAAGGCGGGCCTGTACCCGGGTTCGTGCTGGTCGGAAGAAGAGGAAGGCACGTGCGGCATCGCCTCCGTGCTGCTCGACCACGAAGCCATCACCGTGCACAAGACCGACCATTTTCGCGCCGCGTTCACGGGCCTGACCTGCAGCGCCGCGCCGATCTTTTCGCCGCACGGCGACTTGATCGGCGTGCTCGATGCATCGGCCCTGCGTTCTCCCGACGCGCGCGACAGCCAGCGCCTCGTCAAGCAGCTGGTGCGGCAAGGCGCGACCCTGATCGAGGACGGCTTTTTTCTGAAGTCCTACAGCCATTGCTGCATCCTGCTGGCGCACCGCAACCGCCACTTCGTGGAAGTGCAGCCGGAAATGCTGCTCGCCATCGACGAACATGGCGACATCGTCGCCGCCAACCGCTGCGCGCGCGACGTCATCGCGGGCCTCGGCAGCCTGCCGCGTCCCGTCGCCGAGGTGCTGGAAGTGCGCGCCGAACGGCTGTTCGATGCGCGCGCGGGACGCAGTCTGCTGTCCTTGCGCCTGGCTAGCGGCAGCACCTGGCTGCATGCGCGCGTCCGCGTGCCGCTGCGACCGGCCAAGGCGCGTCCGCGCGCCATGCGCGAGGCGACCGTCGCGCAAGACGTGGTGGCCTACACGGCGCCGGAACTGGCCGAACGCACGCGCATCGTCCACGCCATGAACGCCGCCAAATGGCGCCCGCTGCAGGCGGCCGCCATGCTGGGCATCTCGCGCGCCACCCTGTACCGGCGCCTCAAGCAGCTGCACATCGTGGCGCCGCACCGGCAATGATGCGGCAAACGCGCTGAGACTTCCGTCTCAATCGCCGCCATGCTGCGCTGCGCAATGCGGCGCCGGAACGCCAGTGTTACAACATCGTCAGCGGCAACACAGCCGCATCCCATCATAAAGTCAGCAGACTTGGAGGAGACACGATGCAAACCGATATCAACCCGCACGACCTGGCCGTGGCCGGCATCCTGGAGCAGCTCGAAGGCGCGCTGCGCGCCGGCGACAGCACGGGCGCCGCGCAACTGTTCGAACAGGACGGCTACTGGCGTGACCTGGTACTGTTTACCTGGAACCTGAAAACCCTGGAGGGCCGCGAACAGATCGCCGCCATGCTGGCCGCCCAATTGGGCGCCGTGCAGCCAGTCTCCATCCGCATCGCCGATGGCGAGCATGCGGTGGAAGCCGGCGGCGTGCTGCAAAGCTGGATCACGGTGGAAACGAACGTGGCGCGCGGCGTGGGTTTCATCCGCATCCGCGACGGCAAGATCTGGACCCTGCTCACCACCATGAGCGAATTGAAGGGTTTTGAAGAAGCCAAGGGCGGCCGGCGGCCCATGGGCGCCGAACACGGCGCGCGCACCAACCGCAGCAGCTGGCTGGAAAACCGCGAGCAGGATGCAAAGGAACTGGGCTATACGCGCCAGCCCTATTGCGTCATCATCGGCGGCGGCCAGGGCGGCATCGCGCTCGGTGCGCGGCTGCGCCAGCTGAACGTCCCCACCATCATCATCGAGAAAAACGCGCGTCCCGGCGACAGCTGGCGCAAGCGCTACAAGTCTCTGTGCCTGCATGACCCCGTCTGGTACGACCACATGCCCTACATCCCGTTTCCTGACAACTGGCCCGTCTTCACGCCGAAGGACAAGGTCGGCGACTGGCTGGAAATGTACACCAAGGTGATGGAACTCAATTACTGGGGTTCGACTTCCTGCGAATCGGCCAGCTTTGACGAAGCCACGGGCGAATGGACAGTGCAGGTACTGCGCGACGGCCAGCCCGTTACCCTGAAACCGAAGCAGCTGGTGCTGGCCACGGGCATGTCGGGCAAGGCGAACATGCCGAAGTTCAAGGGCATGGACGTGTTCCAGGGCGAGCAGCAGCACTCGTCGCAGCATCCGGGGCCGGACGCCTATGTGGGCAAGAAAGTGGTCGTCATCGGCGCGAACAATTCCGCGCACGATATCTGCGCCGCCCTGTGGGAAGCGGGCGTGGACGTGACGATGGTGCAGCGCTCGTCGACGCACATCGTCAAGTCCGATTCCCTGATGGACCTGGCCTTGGGCGACCTGTACTCGGAACGGGCGCTGGCGGCCGGCATGACGACGGCCAAGGCCGACCTGACGTTCGCCTCGATTCCGTACAAGATCCTGGCCGACTTCCAGAAGCCCGTCTTCAAGGCCATCCGCGAACGCGACGCGGATTTTTACCAGCGCCTGGAAGAACGGGGCTTCATGCTGGACTTTGGCGACGACGATTCCGGCCTGTTCATGAAATACCTGCGCCGCGGTTCCGGCTACTACATCGACGTGGGCGCCTCGGAGCTGGTCGCCGACGGCAAGATCAAGCTGAAAAGCGGCGTCGGCGTGCAGGAGCTGAAAGCCCATTCCATCGTGCTGTCGGACGGCACGGAACTGCCGGCCGACCTGGTGGTGTACGCCACCGGCTACGGCTCCATGAATGGCTGGGCGGCGGACCTGATCTCGCCCGAGGTGGCGAACAAGGTAGGCAAGGTATGGGGCCTCGGTTCCGCCACGACGAAGGACCCTGGCCCGTGGGAAGGCGAACAGCGCAATATGTGGAAACCCACGCAGCAGCAAGCGCTGTGGTTCCACGGCGGTAACCTGCACCAGTCGCGCCACTATTCCCAGTACCTGTCGCTGCAGCTGAAGGCGCGCATGGAAGGGTTGAACACGCCCGTGTATGGGCAGCAGGAGGTGCATCACTTGTCGTGATTGTCTTGCCTCCCTGGCGCATGTCGGCTTATGTCGGATTACGTGCGGCTTTGCCGCGCTAATCCGACCTACTGTCGAAAAAGCGGTGGATTTTGGCCCGCCGCTTCTTGCGGCACCTGCAAAACCACGTAGGTCGGATTAGCGCGCAAGCGCGTAATCCGACACAATGTTGGCGCATACCGGATTACACACGAAAAAATGGCGGCGGACCGAAGTCCGCCGCCATTTTTACGTCATGCAGCCAACGATTACTGTTTGATGGCTTCGATGGCGAAAGTCAGGGTGACATCATCGCTGACAGCTGGCGCATATTTGCCGGCGTTGAATTCCGAGCGCTTGATCTTGGCCGTGGCGTTGGCGCCGCAGGCGTCTTTTTTCAGCATCGGGTGCGGTGCGCAGGCGAACGAGGTGACGGTCAGGGTGACTGGCTTGGTCACGCCTTTCAGGGTCAGGTTGCCTTCAACGGAGGCCAGCTTGTCGCCGTCGAAATTGAACTTGGTCGATTTGTAGGTGGCGACAGGATACTTGGCCGTGTCGAGGAAGTCTTCGCCCTGGATGTGCGAGTTGAACAGGGTCGAGCCCGTGTCGACGGACTTGGTGTCGATCAGCACTTCGACGGCGCCCGTCTTGGCTGCGCGGTCCAGCGTGACCTTGCCAGTGGTGTTATTGAAACGGCTTTGCTGCGTCGAGAAGCCCATGTGGGTGTACTCGAAACGGGGGAAAGTGTGGCTGCCATCGATGACATAGACTTCTGGAGCGGCAAAAGCGGACAGCGAGAAGCCGGCGGCGGCGATAAAAGCGAGCAGTTTTTTCATAATGGATTCCTGATAGGAGTGGAGGATGTCAAAACCGCAAGCAGCTGCAGGCGGGAAACGCTGCGGCTGATTGTCTGGCTTCAGTTGCAACAGATTATGCATGGCATGAAGATCGATGTAAAACGGAAAATATACCTAGTTAGCATCGAAAAAATCGATAATAAGAGCAATGATGTCCATGACAGCGTCTTCTGCTGCCGATTATTGTCTGCATTGCCAAAAATATCCAGCGTTATCAAATTCATAGATGAGAATGATTCTTGTTATTATTCTGTGCAATGGTTATCATCACGGCCCTGGCGCGTATGCAACGGCGCCTTGATTCATCCATAATAGAGCAGAACACAGCACAGAAAAAACATGACGGCCACCCGCCAAGATACGCGCACCTTGAACGCACTTCCCACCGCCTCCCCGCCCTGCAGCCAGGGCCTGACCGCCGGCGCCCTCGCCTGATGCGCGAGCCGCACGCCCAGCCGCCACTGCGCGAAGCGCACGGCGTACGCCTGCGCCGCTGGGCCTGGACCGCCGCCGGCGCCCTGATGGTGCTGCTGGGGATCATCGGCGCCATGCTGCCCGTCATGCCGACGACGATTTTCCTCATCCTCGCCCTGGCCTGCTTCAGCCGCGCCTCGCCGCGCCTCGAGCACTGGCTGCTGCAGCATCCCCGCTTCGGTCCGCCGCTGCGCCAGTGGCGCGAACACCGCGCCGTTTCGCGGCGCGGCAAGGCCATGGCTTGCTTGGGCATGGCCATCGGCTTTGTCGCCATGTGCCTGGGCCACCCGCCGTGGTGGGTCATCGCCATGGTGGGCGCCATGGAAATCGCCGTCCTCATCTACCTGCTGCGGCGTCCCGAAGGCCCTGCCGCCAGCGGGGCAGAATCTGCCCGCGAAGAGGGCAATGGCGGGCAGTAAACCGCCCTGCCCGCATCCAAAAAACGGCAAGTGAGCCGAACTGCACATAAAAGCACTGCGATGCATCCGCAGGGCGCGGCGAACTTTTCACCAAGATGCGGTGCCTTCGCACCCCTCCACGTGATTAAATTCGGCAAGAACGCCGCTTTCCCGCTTTTTCAACCAACAAACACGCACATAGACATTATTTGCATATTCAAAGCAAGATTCTGTCGTAGGAGTAATAACACGATCGGAGGTATACTACGCAACCGACGTAACAGGCTGGGCGATTTGGCCCCTGCAAGCGCGCCTGTCATGGTCCAATAAAAAAGGAAACACTGCATGACCACACCACACCGTACGCCGGTGATTCGCATCGATGGCGCGAACAAGACCTTCGCGCTGCCCAAAGGCGAACAATTCCACGCGGTCAAATCGGTCACGCTGGAAGTCTATCCCGGTGATATTTTCGGCCTGATCGGCAAGAGCGGCGCCGGCAAATCGACCCTGCTGCGCCTGATTAACCTGCTCGAGCGCCCTGACAGCGGCACCATTACCGTGGCCGGGCGCGAACTGACACGCTTGGGCAAGAGCGACTTGCGCGACGCGCGCCAGAATATCGGCATGATTTTCCAGCAGTTCAATCTGCTGCAAAACGCCAGCGTCTTCGACAACGTCGCCTTCCCCCTGAAAATCCATGGCACGACCAAGGGCGAGCAGATCGCCGCCAGGGTCGAGGAATGCCTGGCGCTCGTCGGCCTGTCCGACAAGCTGCACAGCTATCCGGCGCAATTGTCCGGCGGGCAGAAGCAGCGCGTGGCCATCGCCCGCGCGCTGGCCAGCCACCCCGACGTGCTGCTGTGCGACGAGCCGACGTCCGCGCTGGACGCGGAAACGACGCGCGCCCTGCTCGACACCCTGCGCGACATCAATGCGCGCCTGGGCGTGACCATCGTCATCGTCAGCCATGAGCTGTCGGTGCTGGGCGCCATCTGCAACCGCGTCGCCGTCGTGGAAAAAGGCGCCATCGCCGAACAATTCGATCTGAGCGACACGGCCACCCCGCGCAAGACGGCGCTGGGACGCGAGCTCGCTTATTACGGCACCGAGGCGTTTGAAGCCACCGCATGGAAGGATGCAACACATGTTTGAAGAATCGATCAATAACATCATCAACCTGCTGCCGGAAATCTGGGTGGCGCTGGGCCAGACCATGACCATGCTGGGCATTGGCCTGACGGCCGCCATCCTGGTCGGCGGCCCGCTGGGCATCCTGCTGTTCCTCGTGTCGGAAGGCCAGTCGCTGGAAAACCGCCCGCTGTCGATGATCTTGGGCTGGCTGGTGAATACCGTGCGCAGCTTCCCCTTCATCATCCTGCTGGTCGCCCTGACGCCGTTTACGCGCATCATCGCGGGCACCTCGATCGGCCCGCTGGCAGCTGCCGTGCCGCTGTCGTTTGCCGCCATCCCCTACCTGGCGCGCCTGGTGGAACAGAACCTGCGCGAAGTGCCGCGCGGCGTGATCGAAGCGGCGCACGCCATGGGCGCGTCGGAAATGCAGATCATCTTCCGCGTACTGCTGGTCGAAGCGCGTTCCGGCCTCGTGCTGGCGCTGACCGTGCTGTCGATCAGCTTCCTGTCGTATTCGGCCGTGGCCGGCGTGGTGGGCGGCGGCGGCATCGGCGACCTGGCCATCCGCTACGGCTACTACCGCTTCGAGACGGACATCATGGTCGCCACCGTGGCCATCCTGATCGTGCTGGTGCAAACCATCCAGTTCGCCGGTACGCGCATCGCCAAGCGCCTCGACAAACGTTAATTCATATTCAGTATTTCAGTACAAGGAAAAGCATGAACCACATTCGCCGCACCCTGCTCGTCGCCGCCACCAGCCTGGCCTTCGCCACCGCCGCCCACGCCAAGGACCCGAAAGAACTCGTCATCGGCACCAGTTCCGGCCCCTACTCGGACCAGCTGAAACTGGGCATCAAGCCTATCCTGGAAAAACAGGGCTACAAGGTCAAGATCGTGGAATTCAACGACTACGTGCAGCCGAACTACGCGCTGGCCGAAGGTTCGCTCGACGCCAACGTGTTCCAGCACATCGTGTATCTGACCAAGTTCGCCACCGATAACAAGCTGCCATTGAGCCCCTTGATCACTGTGCCGACCATGCCGATCGGCCTGTACGGCGGCAAGCAGAAGTCCCTGGCCGACGTGAAGAACGGCGCCACCATCACCATGCCGAACGACCCGACCAACCAGGCGCGCGCGCTGGTCATGCTGGCCAAGATGGGCTGGATCAAGCTCAAACCGAACGTCGACCCGCTGCGCGCGTCCGAGCGCGACGTGCTGGAGAACCCGAAGAAGCTGAAACTGGTGCCGCTGGAAGCGGCGCAGCTGCCACGCTCGCTGGCGGACGCCGACTACGCTTTCGTCAACGGTAACTTCGCCCTGGCCGCCGGCATGAAGCTGACGTCGGCCCTCGCCGTGGAAAAGATCTCGGACAGCTACATCAACCTGGTGGCCATCCGCACGGCCGACAAGGCCAAGCCATGGGTCAAGGACCTGGAAGCGGCCTACCGCTCGCGCGCCTTCCTCGACGCAACGAACAAGTATTTGGCCGGCTACGAAAAAACGGACTACCAGCTGGCGCTGGAAAAAACGCTGAAAAAATAAAGCGGCACATGCCATGCAAAAAGACGGCCAGGTTCACACCTGGCCGTCTTTTTTATTGTCCGCGCCGCATGGGCGCAGCCGGTCACTGCTTAGAAGCGGTAGCCGACACCGACACCGATCAGGAGAGGATCGACCTTGACTTCGCTGGCCTTGGCGCCACCGATGAAGACGTCGCTGCGAATCTGCACTTTCTTGATGTCGAAGTTCAGGGACCAGTTTTTATCCAGTTTGTAGTCGACACCGGCTTGCAGCGAGTAGCCCCAGCTGTCGTGCTCCAGGCGGCCGGCGCCGTTCAGCAATTTCACGTCGGAGATATTCGTGTAGTTGATGCCGGCACCCACGTAAGGGCTGAACTGTTTTTCAGGCATGAAGTGGTATTGCAGCGACAGGGTCGGCGGCAAATGCTTGAAGGTACCGATATTGTTGCCATCGAGCTTGACGTCATGCTTTTGCGGGTAAGTCAGGATCAGCTCGGCAGCGATATTCGGGGTAAAGAAGTACGAAATATCGATTTCAGGAATCGTCTTGCTGCTGACCGTCAAACGGTCGGATGCGCCGACGCCACCAACAGGAGCAGATTTATCGGCCGGATCGAGGTGCACGGCGCGCGCACGGACCAGCCATGGGCCTTCCTGTGCCATTGCGTTGCTGGCGAATGCGCCGATGGCGGCCAGGACGATTGCTGCTGCAGTTGCGGACTTTTTCATTCTAGTTCCCTCTTTTTGTCGTTAAGTAACGCTGCGAAGTCTAAGATTGCAGTGCAACAAAAACTTTGATCCACATCAAATAGTGCTAGATGGCATCACTAGAGGGATTTTTTCCTTTACCCAGGTCAAGAAAATGCCGCAGCGCGTCAATTCGCCTCGGCAAACACGCTGGCGACCCAGTCGGCGAACACGCGCACGCGTGGCGACAATTGCCGGTGATGGGGATACAGCACGGACACGGGCAGCGGGTCGGGACGCAAGTCCCGCAGCACTTCCACCAGCTCGCCAGCGGCCAGCGCCGATTCAAGGTGATACCGGGGCGCCTGGATCAGGCCCATGCCCGCGCGGCAGCAGGCGTGGTACGCGTCCGCATTGTTGACGGACACCGTGCCCGGCAAGGCCACGCTGTGCCGCTGCCCATCCACCTTGAAATCGAAGGGCCAGACCTTGCCCGTTTGGGCGGAAAAGAAATTGACGGCGCGGTGGCCCGCCAGTTGCGCCAGATTTTCCGGCGTGCCGTGTGCGGCCAGGTAGGCGGGACTGGCGCAGGTAAGCTGTTCGAGCAACGCCACCCTGCGCGCCACCATCGACGAGTCGCCCAGTTCGCCCACGCGCAGCACGCAATCGACCCCTTCGCGCACCAGGTCGACGAGGCGGTCGCCCATGCCGATTTCCAGTTCGATCAAGGGATAGCGGGCGCAGAACTGGTCCAGCACGGGCATGACGAAATGCATGGCCAGGGTCGCGTGCAAGTCGATGCGCAGCTTGCCGGCCGGCTGCTGCGCCGCCGAGGAAAACACGGCTTCCGTTTCTTCCAGGTCCGCCAGCAAGCGCACGCAGCGCTGGTAATACGCTTCGCCATCGGGCGTGGGCGTGACTTGCCGCGTGGTTCGCTGCAGCAGGCGCACGCGCAGCCGCGCTTCGAGCTGCTTGATCGCATGCGTGACGGTCGCTTTCGGGTAGCCGAGGTCATGCGCCGCCTGCGTGAAACTGCGTAACTCGACGATGCGCGTAAAGATCCGCATCGCATCAAATCGGTCCATGCCGTGCTCCATTGTTACTCCCTGTTGCACAGTGTAGCGGTTCAACGCGTATTTTCCGATTCTTCATGATAACTGGCGGCACAAGTTGCCCGCCACGCAATCGCCACTTGCGCCGATGTCACTGGATTGCCGCCTGCCCGCGCAGCATACTATCCAGTTCACACGATACAAATGAGAATAGTAATGATTATCATTTGCGATATAATGAATGACCTCGCTAGGCGACTACAAAAAAGGAATGGGAGACATGGATATATTGAGGGAACTGCGTGAATCGGGCTTGAAAGTGACCATCCCCCGCTTGCGGATTCTGCAGCTGTTTCAAGAAGGCACGATCAAGCACCTGAGTGCGGACGATGTCTACAAACTCTTGCTGGCCGAAAAGATCGACGTGGGCCTGGCCACCATCTACCGCGTGCTGATGCAGTTTGCCGAAGCGGGCATCCTGTTTCGCCGCCACTTCGAATCGGGCCACGCCGTCTTCGAACTGAACGAAGGCCAGCACCACGACCACCTGGTCTGCACCGGTTGCGGCAAGGTCGATGAATTCGTCGATGAAGGCATCGAGCTGCGCCAGAACGAAATCGCCGCCGAGCGGGGCTTCGTGCTGCACGAGCACGCGCTGTCGCTGTACGGCACCTGCGCCGAGTGCACGGCGAAGAAAGTCCCGCCGCGCAAAGCGTCCTGAGGCAGCGCGCAAGCTAGCGCCTGGCAAGCCAGCTGCGCTACACTGCGTACGCCGCAGCTCGATAAAAGGACAAGGACAAGCATGTACATCGGAGAAATCGCCCGCCTGGCGGGCACCTCGCCCAAGGCCTTGCGCCACTATGAAGCGCTGGGCTTGCTGGGGGACGTGCGCCGCTCGGGCGTCTATCGCGTCTACACGCAGCAAGACCTGGCGCAAGTGAAGCTGATACGCCAGGCGCAGGTCCTGGGCTTCCGCCTGGCCGAACTGCTGCCCGTCCTGGCCGGCGACGACACGGACTGGGCCGCCCTGTCGCAGCACATCGCCGCCAAGCGCGCGCAGGTGCGGCAGGATATCGCCCGCCTGCGCCAGCTCGACGCGCAATTGGCCGACATCGACACGGAAATCGGCGACTGCCTGGCACGCCAGCGTCTGCAAGAGGCCGCTTGACTCTGCCACTAGGGGCAGGCTTTAGCATGCAAGCTCTTCTTTAACGGACAGCTTGCATCATGACCAAGACGACACCCAAGCGCATTTTGATACTCCTCGGCCACCCGTCCAGCGACAGCTTTTGCGCCGCCCTGGCCGATGCCTACGCCGCCACGGCCCGCAGCGAAGGCCACACCGTGCGCGAGCTGCGCCTGGGCCAGCTCGACTTCGATCCCATCCTGCACGAAGGCTACCGCCAGGTGCAGCCGCTGGAAGCGGACTTGCTGGCGGCGCAGGAAGCCATCAGCTGGGCCGAGCATCTGGTGTTCGCCTACCCGATCTGGTGGGGCGGCGCGCCGGCCCTGCTGAAGGGCTTTGTCGACCGCGTCTTCCTGCCCGGCTACGCCTTCAAATATCGCCCGGGCAAGGCATTCCCGGCGCAGCTGCTGCTGGGCCGCACGGCCCAGCTGCTGGTGACGATGGATACGCCGCCCTGGTATTTCCGCTGGGTCTACCGCATGCCCGGCATCCACCAGCTGCGCAAGACGACGCTGGAATTTTGCGGCATCAAGCCCGTCAAGGTGGCCAGCTTCGGTCCCATTTTGAACTCCACCGAGCCGCAGCGCGCGCGCTGGCTGGAACAGGCGCAGGCGCTGGCCCGGCGCCTGTAAGTTGCTTGCCATGCAGCCATCTTGCATACGGTTTTGACAAGCTGGTAATCAAGCCGTCATATTCAAAGGCTACCATGATGATATTGCCTGTTTGTCAGTCGCCTTGCTCTCGCGACAACAAGGGTCCGACCGTCATCTAAAGGTAGCCGCTGTGGAGTTCAACGCTTCTCGATTGCATCTTCCCCGTTATCGCACGTCCGTGGCGTCCGACCTGTGCATCGCCACGGAATCCGTGCAGGCCGACGCCAGCAATTTCGCCGTGCTGGAACTGTTCACGGAACGGCGCGACATGATGAGCCTGCCCGTCACGGAACAGCACAAGCCCATCGGCTTGATCAGCCGTAACATCTTCATGTCGCAGATGTCCAAGCCCTTTTATCACGAGGTGTACGGCAAGAAGAGCTGCATCGCCTTCATGGACAAGGAACCGCTGATCGTCGACGGCGCCATGAGCATCGAAGACCTCACCTTCCGCGCCGTGGAAGCGGGCGAGAAGGCGCTGGCCGACGGCTTCATCATCACCGAAGATGGCGCGCTGGCCGGCGTGGGCTTCGGCTTGCAGCTGATGAACGTGGTCGCCACCATGCAGGCGGAAAAGAACCGGCAGATCATGCACAGCATCGATTACGCCAGCGTGATCCAGCGCGCCCTGCTGCGCACCTCCGATGCGGAATTGCGCGCCACCCTGCCCGACGCGCACCTGGAATGGCAGCCGCGCGACGTCGTCGGCGGCGATTTCTACTTTTTCGAACGCCACGCGGGCGGCTGGTTCGCCGCCATCGCCGACTGCACGGGCCACGGCGTACCGGGTGCCTTCATGACCCTGATCGCCTCGTCGGCCCTGAGCCAGGCCCTGCGCGAACTGGGGCCGCACGATCCGGCCGCCCTGATCGGCGCCGTCAGCCGCGCCATCAAGACCTTGCTGGGCCAGGATGGCGCCAGCACCGGCCACCATGCCGGCTCGAATGACGGCATGGATTGCGCCTTCCTGTGCTACGACACGGCCAGCGCCAGCCTGCGTTTCGCGGGGGCGAAACTGGCGCTGCACGTGGTCGCGCCCGGCGAGGACAGCGTGCGCGCCATCGACGGCGCGCGCATGGGCGTGGGCTATGTCGACACGCCGGCCGGCTACTGCTGGCACAACGAGACGCTGGCCATACCCGCCGGCAGCCTGCTGTTTCTCACCACCGACGGCTTGCTCGACCAGATCGGCGGCGCGCGCGACATCGCCTACGGCAAGCGCCGCATGCGCGAGCAGCTGCTGGCGCGGCGCCACGCTCCCGCCGGCGACGTGGCGGCGGCCCTGCTGCAGGATAGCGCCGCGTGGCAGGGAGCGCAGCCGCGCCGCGACGACCTGACTTTTTTCTGTTTCCGCCTGTAGTTTTGGCGCCATCGAGCCACCTTATCAACAAGAAACCGGGACACCGGCTAGCCAGGAGCACGGACGTGCTGTACGAAGAATTCAACGAGTTTTGGGATGTGGCACGCAAGCGCAACATCATCTTTTTTTACGTGGGCTATTTCTCGCAGCACGTGGTGAACGCCATTTCCGAAACCATCAAGGCGCGCCTCGACACGGCCGGCGCGGCAGGGCCCACGCGGCGGCGCATCTTTTCCTCGTTCATCGAGATGTCGCAAAACATCATGCACTATTCCGCGGACAGCCTGACGCCCGATGCGCAGCTGGACCAGCAGATGCGACGCGGCTCGTTTTGCATCGGCACGCGCGGCGACAGCTTTTTTCTGCTGTGCGCCAACCCCGTCTCGACGGACAACGTGGCGCAGATCCGCGCCCGCCTGGAGCCGCTGCACACCATGACGATGGAGGAAATCCGCCTGGCCTATAAAAAGGCCCTGCGCGAGGAAGCGCCGGCCGACAGCAAGGGCGCGGGCCTGGGTTTTCTCACCATGGCGCGCGACGCCAGCGAGCCGCTGGAATTCGAATTCGTCCAGGATCCCCAGGAACCTGGCCACACCATCTTCTGCATCAAAGCCATCATTTGAAAGAGCCGACTCAGGAAAGCATATGCAATTACCGTCACCACTGTTCATCGCCGCGACCCCGAGTTCGCCCGAAATCGACTTCCGTTTCGAGCAGCACACCCTGTCGATCAAGGGCGAGTCGTATCCGGAAAATGCGGCCGCCTTCTATGGCCCGCTGATCGCCGCCGTGCGCGCCTATCTGGAAGGCTGCCGCGAAGCGGCCATCACCGTCAACGTCTCGCTGGCCTACTTCAACAGCTCGAGCACGAAGATGCTGTTTACCCTGTTCGACACCCTGAACCAGGCAGCCGTCGATGGCAACCAGGTACGCCTGAACTGGTACCACGACGAAGACGACGACACCATCCTGGAATTCGGCGAGGAGCTGCAGCAGGACTTCACGGCGCTGGACTTCCACGACCATCCCGTGCAGGGCAGCTAGGACATGCGCGCCGCCCTCTCCGAGTCCGGCCTGGAGCCCGACCTGTTCACCGTGGAAGCGGCGGCGCTGGCTGCCGCGCGCCGCATGCACGCCGACGCCAATGCCTCGGGCGCGGAACAGCGGCGCGTGCTCGGTGAACTGATCGTCCACTACGAGCGGCTGATGCGCGAGACGCGGCGCCTGATCGGCCGCAGCGACCGCGCCGAGCGCGACATGCATCTGCTGAACCGTCAATTGCAAACCCTGGCCGGCCAGCTAGAATACCGTGCCACGCACGACCCGCTGACGGGCGCCCTGAACCGCGGCGCCGTCATCGACCACGCGTCGCGCTGCCTGGCGCAGGGCGACATGGCGCTGATCGTGCTCGATATCGACCTGTTCAAGCAGGTCAACGACGACTTCGGCCACCCGGCCGGCGACGGCGTGATCCAGGCCGTGGTCGACTGCCTGAAGGGGCTATTGGGACAGGAAACGGCCATCGGCCGGGTCGGCGGAGAAGAGTTTTCCGTTGTCTGGCCCACCTCTTCGCGCGACGACGCGGCGCAAGTGGCGCAGCGCATCTGCGAGACGGTCGGCCGCCAGCGCCATGCGGCCCCCATCACGCGCGCCATCACCGTCAGCGTGGGCCTGAGCTGGAACCGCGCCGGCACGCCGTTCGAGACGGCCTACAGCCATGCGGACCAGGCCTTGTACCAGGCCAAGCGCGAAGGACGCAACTGCGTGCGCCAGTGGCTGGAGAGCTGAATCAGTGCACTGAATTAGCGCAGCTGTTCGCGCGCCATGCTGCCGTCGCGGCGCATGGCGGCCGCCGCGCGCTGCATGGCCGCCACCTGCGCCTCGGGCAATTGCTTGTTGCAGGCGAGGTAAGTCTGCACGCGGTTGAAGGTCAGCAGCGGCACCACCTTGCCCTCCCACTCCTTGCCGACGAAAGGCTTGCTGCCCACCGCCATGCCGACGGCCCACAGGTCGATACGCCCCAGCAGCAGCTTTTGCGGATTGAGCCACTCCTGCGTCACGGGCGCCACGTTCATGCCGCGCTGGCGCAGGTAATCGTCGCGCGCGTCGCCGAGCACCGTGCCGATCACCAGGCCGCGCGCATCGGCCAGCGTGCGCAAGGTGAGGTGCCGCTCGGCCAGGCCATACAGTATCCATTCCGCTTCGTTGAGGGGGCCGATCCAGCGAAATTGCGCTTCGCGTTCCTGCGTGCGGCTGGTGGAAAAGATGCAGGTGTCGGCTTCGCGCAACGCCTGCGCATACGCGCGCTTCCACGGCAGCAATTCGATGCTGTAGGCGATACCGGCGCGCGCCATGATGCCGCGCACCTTGAGCGTTTCACGCCCCACGACGACATTGCCTTCCATCATGCTCGATGGCGGCAAATGCTCGCCGACGATGCGCAGGCCGGCCGCGGCGGCCAGCGCCGGCATCAGCAGCGCCGCTGCCAGCAGCCGTGCCATGCTTGCTTGTTTCATGCTTGCTTTCTTCTGCTACAGGGGATTCAAGCCGATGTTACCATCGGCCCGCAGCGGCATCGCCGCATATGGGCAATTCAATCAACTATTTTCGGCAGCGTGGCAACAAGCCAACGCCAGCAGAACGCCATGCGGGAGGGGATGGGAAGAAAGTAACTGGCGGAAAACAGTAGGAGTCGAACCTACGGGAGAACGTCTGACGCCCTCCACCGGGTTTGAAGCCCGGCCACATCACCGGATGAGTGTGCTTTCCGCGGTGCCTGAGCTAGCTGTTGGGCGAGGCTGCCGTATAGGACCACAGCGCTTGCGGGCGCAATAGATGCCCATTGCCAACACGGCGAGTATAACCGACGCGGTCAAAGAATTCCAAGACCTGGATCGCCCGCTTGCGGCCCAGGCCGCTGGCGTCGCGGAAGGTGGCCGCGCCCACGGCGCCGGCACCGGGCGACAGGCTCTCGTCGGTCTCCGCTTTTTCGGTCAGGGTGCGTACCAGTTGCGCCAGCTCGGCCAACGCCGCCTGGTGATAGAACAGGTCGTGCACGACCTGGCTGATCTGGCCTGCCTTGGCAAGTTTGCGCAACAGCCTGCGCGTCTCGTCCTCGGCCAGGCCAAAGCTGCGCGCCAGGTCGCGCGTCCATGGCGGATCGGCTCGCCCCTGCTCCAGCGCGGCCAGCAAGGGTTCGGCCACCGATTGCTCCTGCGGCGTCAATTCCACGCTGTGCGTCGGCAAGTGCAGGCTGGCGCCGCGCGCGAGGATCTCGCCGCGCGCCAGCAAGCCTTCGACCAGATGGCTCCACAAGGCGTCTTCCATCTCCGCGTCGACGATGCGTTTCAGCCGCCACAATTCCGGCCCCGCCTCGTCGGGCGCGCGCGCGTGGAAGTTTTCCAGTGCGGCCAGCACCCGCTCCTGCAGCACCAGCAACGCCGGCGGCGCCACCAGCAAGGCGTCGCCGCCGCGCAGGGCGATACGCCGCGTGTCGGGCGGCAGCGCCAGAGCCCCCGCCGGCAGCAGGGACAGGCGCACCAGCAGCGACTCGCGCAGACCCAACGGGCTTTGCGCCAGCAGGGCCGCATAGTCGCCGTGCGCGATGAAGGCGGCCAGGGCATCGAGCCATGCCAGCCTGGCCGGGCTGCGCCGCTTGCGCGCGGGGCCGAACGGGTCGAGCACCATGCCACCGCCCACCGTCTGCGTGGCTTGCGCGTTGCGCATGACGAAGCGGTCGCCCGGCACGCCGTGCATGGGCGACTCGAACACCAGCTGTACTCTTCCCGTCTGCCCCGGCGACAGGGTCTCGCCATCGAGCATCACGGCGCGCGCCAGCTGGTGCGCCGCGCCCAAGTGCACGTGCAGCGGCGACCAGGCTTTCAGCTGCACGCCCGCGTCGGGCAAGAGCGTCAGTTCCACGTCGAGGCGCTCGGAGCACTGCGCCAGTTCAGGCGCGACGATCCAGTTGCCCCGCTCGATGCGCTCGCGGTCAATGCCGGCCAGGTTCAGCGCCAGGCGCTGGCCCGCCATGCCCGTCTCGGCCGCGCGGTTCTGCGCATGAATGCTGCGCACGCGCGCCGGCGCGCCGCCGGGCGCCAGCTGCAGCATGTCGCCCACCTGGGCGCGTCCCGCCAGCGCCGTGCCCGTAACGATGGTGCCCTGCCCCGACAAGGTGAACACGCGGTCCACGCCCAGGCGGAACAAGCGCCGCTCGTCGCGCTGCGGCAAGCTGCGCGCCACTTGCGTCAGATGCGCCAGCAAGGCGGCCACGCCGGGATCGGTATCACGATGGGCGGCCGTGAGGAAGATGGGGCTGCCCGCCAGCGGCGTGCCGGCCAGCAGCGCTTCGATGTCAAGCTCCACCTGCGCCACGCGGGCGCTGTCGGCGCGGTCGATCTTGGTCAGCGCCACGGCGCCACGCGTCACACCGAGCAGCTGCAAGATGGCCAGGTGCTCGTGCGTCTGCGGCATGATGCCGTCGTCGGCCGCCACCACGAGCAGGGCGAAGTCGATGCCCGTCACGCCGGAAGCCATGGTGCGGATGAATTTTTCGTGGCCCGGCACGTCGATCACGCCCAGCACCGTGCCGTCCGCCAGCGGCAGGTAGGCGTAGCCCAGTTCAATCGAAATGCCGCGCGCCTGCTCTTCCTTCAGGCGGTCCGTGTGCACGCCCGTCAGCGCGCGCGTGAGGGTGGTCTTGCCATGGTCGATATGGCCTGCGGTGCCGACGATCATGCGGACAACTCGGCGAGTTGCGCGGTGAAGGCCGTCTCGTGCGCCGCTTCCAGGCAGCGCAGGTCCAGCCACAGAGTGTCCTGGCCGATGCGCCCGATCACGGGGCAGGGCAAGGCGCGCAAACGCTGTTCCAGCACGCCCAGGGGATTGCTCAGGCGCGAACCGGGCGCGCTGCGGATGCACAAGCCAAAGCTGGGCAGCTGGTCGACGGGCAAGGCGCCGCTGCCGATCTGGCTTTTCATGGCTTCGGCGGTGACCACATAGTCGGCACCGAGTACGCCTTGCAGCAGCGGCAGCACGGTTTCCGCCTGCGCGCGCATGGCGGCGGCGGGACGCGTCAGCAAACGCAAGGTGGTCAGCCGTTCGGCCAGCAAGTCCGGCGCGCGGTACAGCTGCAGCACGGGGGCCAGTGCGGCCAGGGTCAGCTTGCCGACCCGCAGTGCCCTTTTCAATGGGTTGCGCTTGATCTTCGCGATCAAGTCTGCCCGCCCGACGATGACGCCGCACTGCGGGCCGCCCAGCAATTTGTCGCCGCTGAAGGTCACCAGGTCGGCGCCCGCTGCTATCGTTTCGCGCACCGTCGTTTCATGCGGCAAGCCATACTGCGCCAGGTCAACCAGGGTGCCGCTGCCCAGGTCCACGGCCGTCGGCACGCCGTGTTTTACGGCCAGCGGCACGAGTTCATCGAGCTCCACGCTTTTCGTGAAACCTGTAATCGCGTAATTGCTGCAATGGACCTTCATCAGCAAGGCCGTGTTCTCGTTCACGCCATGCGCGTAATCGGCCAGGTGCGTGCGATTGGTGCTGCCCACTTCGCGCAGCACGGCGCCCGCGCGCGTCATGACGTCGGGGATGCGGAAGGCGCCGCCGATTTCCACCAGCTCGCCGCGCGAGACGACGACCTCCTTGTTCTGCGCCAGGGTATTGAGCATCAGCAGCACGGCGGCCGCGTTGTTGTTGACGATGGTGGCCGCTTCGGCGCCCGTCAGTTCGCGCAGCAATTCCTCGACCAGGTCGTCGCGGTCGCCGCGCTTGCCCGTCTCCAGGTCGAATTCCAGGTTCATCGGCCACTGCAACGCTTCCACCACGGCTTGCACGGCCGTATCGGGCAGCAGTGCGCGGCCCAGGTTCGTGTGCAGCACGGTGCCCGTCAGGTTGAAGACGGCGCGCAGCTGCGGGCGCGCTTGCGCTAGCAGCCGCTCATCCATTTGCGCGGCGATGGCGGCAATCGATGCGCCCTCTTCGCACACTGCGCCCGCCAGCATGGCCGTGCGCAGTTCGGCCAGCACGGCGCGCGCGCAGGCCAGGGTCTGCACGCGGCCATAGCGCGCGATCAGGTCCAGGCAAGCCGCGTCGCCCAGGATGCGGTCGACCGACGGCAGGCGCACGGTTTGCCCCGTCGTCATGACGGCTGATCCGAGCTTTTACCCAGCCACAGCAGCGGATTGCCGCTGGCGCGCTGGTAGCCCGCTTCGCCCACCAGCAGGTCGAGCATCAGGCTGGCCAGGTCGTCGGCCAGCGGCTCGACGTTGTAATCGTGTTCCTGGTTGAAGACCTTGCGGTAGGTGTGGCAGTCGTCGCAGGTTTCCGCGCGCGCCACCTTCTTCGGGTCGTTCGCCTTGTTGGGCAGCTTGTCGTCCTTGGCCGTCACGGGGTCGAACGGCTTTGCATCGGCCGCGTCCAGGCCCTGGTAGGCGATCTTGCCATTCTGTTCGCACGTCGAGCACTTGACGCGCACCATATGCCATTCGCTTTCGCAAATGCCGCAGTGCAGATAACGGTAGCCCTGCGACTGGCCGCCGATGCGGATCACGCTGGCGACCGGGTGCGAACCGCAGACGGGGCACAAAGTGCCCGTTTCCAGATCCGGCACGCGCGCAGCGCGCAATTCGCTGGCCGACACCGACCACAGGATTTGCAGGGCGGCCGCGACGAACGGCGCATGCATGGGATTGAGGTTGTCGCCATTTTCATCGAGCACGGCATCGGCGCAGGCGTCCAGCGCTGGCGCATCGAGCGCGCGCAGCTGGGCCAGCACCTGCGTCAGGCCGCCGGACAAGGCTGGCTGGCTTGCCGCCGTGGCGGCCAGTTCATCGAGCAGGCTGGCGAAAATGTCGCGCCAGACGGGTGGGCGGGCGCCGCTGACGGGCAGCACCGGCATGCGGTGCTGGATGGCGCGGCGCAGCGCGTCGGGGTCGGCGGCAGGCACGGCGCCGGGCGCCAGTTTTCCCACCACGGCCGCTTGCGCATCGGCCAGCGCGGCCATCAGCACCAGGTAGCCCTGCATGCCCGCGTCGACGGGGATGCCCTTGATGTTACCTTGCGCCAGTTCGCGCAGGCGCAAGGCGCGCGCCGTAAACAGGCTGCCAGGCTGCGGCAGCAGCAGGCGCGGAATCGCGTTGTGGTCCAGGCCTTCGATTTCGCCTGGCTGAAGAATGCGTTGTACCAATGGAGTTTTCCCATCAAAAAAGCACAGCATGGCCAGCGGAGTTGGCTGTGCTGTAAAAAGTATTTTAATCGATACAGTCATCGCAAGCCTCAAAGTAAAACAGGGGTCAGACCCGACGGGTCTGACCCCAGCTTTTGCACTTGCGGCAAAACGTACCCTAACTGCCTACTTTCTCGTATTGCGGATCACCGACTCAAACCACTTCGGATGGTGCTTGCGCGCCCAGCCGTAGGTGACGGTGCCGCGCACCATGGCGCCGATCGAGCCCTTGACCCACAGGGCCGCGTAGATGTGCACGATGATGGCGCAGATGATGGCGAAGGCGCAACCGGCATGCAGCAAGGCGGCAAAGCGCACCACGTCGATCGGGAAATAGAACGCGAAATACGCGCGCCAGATCACGATGCCCGACAACAGCAAGCCGACCATGCTGGCCAGCAGCACGAAGAACAGGATCTTCTGGCCGGCATTGTATTTGCCGATCTTCGGAAGCTTTTCTTCGCGGTTATTGAGCACGTCGTCCATCTGTTTCAGCCACTGCTTGTCGCCGTCCTCGAACTTGTTGTGGTGCCAGAAGCGCACCACGAGGATCGCGAACGAGACGAACATCACCAGGCCGGCAAACGGATGCAGGATGCGCGTCCATTGCCCGCCGCCGAACAGATTCGCCAGCCACGCCATCGACGGATGGAACATGGCCAGCCCGGACAGGGCCAGCATGACGAAGGTGATGGCGGTCACCCAGTGATTCGTGCGCTCGTTCGGGTTGTAGCGTTCGATCAAGGGATTGCCATCCTTGTCGCGCAGCTTGCCATCGTGAAGTTCACTATGCTTCATGCTGTTCCTCCCGGATGCGCCTGGCCTCTTCCAGCGCTTCGTGCTCTTCGTCCTTGCTCACTTCGTTCGGACCGACACGCGTGTAATGGAACAGGCCTGCCAGGGCCGTGGCGGCCATACCGGCCACCGCCAGCGGCTTGGACCAGCCCTTCCAGAAGCCCACCATCGGGCTGATGCGCGGGCGTTCCGGCAAGTTCGAATACAGCTTCGGCTTGTCGGCATGGTGCAGCACGTACATCACGTGCGTGCCGCCCACGCCCAGCGGATCGTACAGGCCCGCGTTTTCGAAACCGCGCGACTTCAGGTCGACGATGCGTTCTTCCGCATGCACCTTCATGTCTTCCTTGGTGCCGAACACGATGGCGCCCGTCGGACATGTTTTCACGCAGGCCGGTTCCTGGCCCACGGCCACGCGGTCCGAGCACAAGGTGCACTTGTAGGCGCGGTCGTCCTTCTTCGAAATGCGGGGCACGTCGAAAGGACAGCCGGCCACGCAGTAGCCGCAGCCGATGCAGTTTTCCTGGTGGAAGTCCACGATGCCGTTCGTGTACTGCACGATGGCGCCCGGCGCCGGACAGGCCTTCAGGCAGCCCGGGTCCTCGCAGTGCATGCAGCCGTCCTTGCGGATCAGCCACTCGAGGTTGCCGTCATTGTTTTCGTGTTCGGCAAAACGCATCACCGTCCACGATTGCGGCGTCAGGTCCGTCGGATTGTCATAGGTGCCATGGTTTTCGCCGACTTCGTCACGCAAGTCGTTCCATTCCATGCACGCCGTCTGGCAAGCCTTGCAGCCGATGCATTTCGACACATCGATCAGCTTGGCCACGGTGCCCGTCACCGGGCTGCGCGCTTGCGGCGGGGTCACCGTGGTAGCCGACAGGCGCCGGATATCTAAGGATTGCAGTGCCATTATTGAGCTCCCATCATGCTTTTTCCACCTTCACGAGGAAGGACTTGAATTCCGGCGTTTGCGAATTCGCATCCCCCACGCCCGGCGTCAGGGTATTGATCAGATACCCCGGCTTGGCCACGCCCGTAAAGCCCCAGTGCAGCGGCAGGCCCACGGTATGCACCGGCTTGCCCTCGATCATCAAAGCCTTGATGCGCTTGGTGACGACGGCCTTGGCGATGATGTGGCCCCGTTTGGAACTGACGCGCACTTCACCGCCGGCAACGACACCGATGCTTTTCGCCAGCTCTTCGCCGATTTCAACGAATTGCTGCGGCTGGATGATGGCATTCAGGCGTGCATGCTTGGTCCAATAATGGAAATGCTCGGTCAGGCGGTAGCTGGTGGCCACATGCGGATATTCCTCATGCGTGCCGAACATTTTCCGGTCATCGGCGAACACGCGCGCGGCCGGATTGCTGGTCGCTTGCGGGTTTTTCGGATGCATGGGGTTGTAGCCGAGCGGATTTTCGAACGGCTCGTAATGCTCGGGGAACGGACCTTCGGCCATGGCGCCACGCGCAAAGAAGCGCGCCACGCCCTCGCCCAGCATGATGAACGGGCCCATGCCGTTTTCCGGCGGTTCATCGACCTTGAAGTCGGGAATATCGGCCCCGCTCCAGTTCGTGCCATTCCACTCGATCAGCTTGCGGGTCGGGTCGAAAGGCTTGCCCTTCAAGTCGCACGAAGCGCGGTTGTACAGCACGCGGCGGTTCGCCGGCCATGCCCAGGCCCAGCCCAAGGTCTGGCCGATGCCGGTCGGGTCGCTATTGTCGCGCCGTCCCATCTGGTTGCCCGCCTGCGTCCAGCTGCCGGCGAAGATCCAGCAACCGCTGGTGGTCGTGCCATCGTCGCGCAATTGCGCAAACGAGGCCAGCTGCTCGCCCTTCTTCACCAGCAGCTTGGTCGGATCCTTGGGATCGTACAGGTCGGCCAGCGCCTTGCCGTTGAATTCGCGGGCGATTTCTTCGGGCTGCGGGTTATGCGGCTGCGCATAATTCCACGTCAGGTTGACGATAGGATCGGGGAACTTGCCGCCCTCTTTCTGGTACATGCTGCGCATGCGCAGGAACAGGCCCGACATGATCTCGAGGTCGCTGCGCGCCTGGCCCGGCGGTTCAGCCGCCTGCCAGTGCCACTGCAAGACACGCGAAGAACTCACGAGCGAACCGCGTTCTTCGGCGAAGCAGCTGGTCGGCAGGCGGAACACTTCCGTCATGATCTTGGTCGGATCGACTTCGTGGTACTGCCCGTGCGCCTTCCAGAATTCGCCCGTTTCCACGGCCAGCGGATCCATGATGACGAGGAACTTCAGCTTCGACAGCGCTTCCGTGACCTTCTGCTTGTTCGGCGCGGACGCCAGCACGTTGAAGCCCTGGCAGATATAGCCCGTCATCTTGCCTTGATGCATGTTCTCGATCGCTTGCATCAAGTCATACGGCTTGTCGAGCTTTGGCAGGTAGTCGAAGGCGTAGTTATTGTCCGCCGTGGCAAAGTCGCCCCACCACGTCTTCATGAAGCTGACGTGGAATTTGCGGTAATTGCTCCAGTAGCTGAGCTGGTTAGGCCGCAGCGGCTTGGTGGCGCGCGCGGCGATATAGCCATCGAAATCCTGCTCGGACTCGTTCGGCAAGGTCATGTAACCCGGCAACAGGTTCGACATCAGGCCCAGATCGGTCAAGCCCTGGATATTCGAGTGGCCGCGCAAGGCGTTCATGCCGCCGCCGGCGATGCCCATATTGCCCAGCAACAGCTGCACCATGGCGCCCGTGCGGATGGTTTGCGCACCGGTCGAGTGGTGCGTCCAGCCCAGCGCGTACAGGATGGTACCGGCGCGTCCCGGCACGGCGGTCGAAGCCAGGGCTTCCGCCACCTTGTGGAACTTGTCGGCCGACACGCCGCACGTACGTTCGACCATCTCGGTCGTGTAGCGTGCGTAGTGCTTCTTCATCATCTGGTAGACGCAGCGCGGGTGTTCCAGGGTCGGGTCGACCTTGGCATAGCCGTCTTCGCCGATCTCGTAATCCCAGGTGGCCTTGTCGGTGTACTTGCCTTTTTCCTTGTCGAAACCCGAGAACAGGCCGTCCTCGAACGCATAGTCTTCGCGCACGATGAAGGGCATGTCCGTGTAGTTGCGCACGTACTCATGCTGGATCTTGTCGTTCGTCAGCAGATAATTGATGATCGCGCCGAGGAAGACGATGTCCGTGCCGGTACGCGTGGCGCAGTAGTAATCTGCCACGGATGCGGTACGGGTAAAACGCGGATCGACAACGATCAGCTTGGCCTTGTTATGCGCCTTCGCTTCCGTTACCCATTTGAATCCGCAAGGATGTGCTTCTGCTGCATTGCCGCCCATGACCAGGATCACGTCGGCATTCTTGATATCGACCCAATGATTCGTCATCGCGCCACGGCCAAACGTCGGGGCAAGACCTGCCACCGTCGGTCCGTGTCATACACGCGCCTGATTATCAAAGGTCAGCATCCCCATGCTGCGCACTGTCTTGTGGGTCAAATACCCGACCTCATTGCTGCCGGCGGACGCGGCAAGCATGCCGGTGGAGAGCCAGCGGTTGACGGTCTTGCCGTCGGCATTCTTTTCGATCAGATTGGCGTCGCGGTCATCCTTCATCAGGCGCGCGATCTTGTCGAGCGCCACATCCCAGGAGATCGGTTGCCATTCCGTGCCGCCCGGTGCGCGGTATTCGGGCACTTTCAGGCGGTTCGGGCTGTGGATGAAGTCGACCAGGCTGGCGCCTTTCGGGCACAGGGTGCCGCGGTTCACCGGGTGATCGGCATCGCCTTCCACGTGGATGATGCTGGAGACGGCATTTTTCGCGCCGTCGCCCAGTCCATACAGCAGGACGCCGCATCCTACCGAACAGTAGGGACAGGTATTGCGTGTCTCGGTCGTGCGAGACAGCTTGTATTGCCGCACTTCCGCCATCGCCTGGCCCGGTGCGAAACCGAGCAGGGCGAGGCTGGAACCAGCAATGGTCGCGCCAGTTACCCGAAGGAACTGGCGCCTGGACATCTGAACCATATTCAGGCCTCTATGATGTGAGTAAATAAAAGTCATACGGCGCCGTAGTCGTGTCATATCACCAAGATATAAGCACCATGCCTGTGCCGTATGACATCATTTTACCCCTCAATCCCGATCAAGGCTCAGTTCGCCGGAGAAGGTTTCCTTTAGTCAACGTTAATTTGGCGATACCGAACGTTCCCTCTAAACAATGCCAGCCTGCCCCGCGCGCTTGCACATCGCTACTCACCCATGCAAAAAACCCGCTCGCAAGCGGGTTTTCGGGGGCAGAAAAAGTTACAGGCTATAGCGCAAGGTCAGCGCCACATTGCGCGGCGCGCCCGGCAAGCTCAGGTTCGGGCTGGAACCGTGACCCGACACGATGTAGCGCGTGTCGCCGATATTGTTGACGTTCAGCTGCACTTCATAGCGGCCCGTGCGGTACGCGGCCATGACGTCGGCCGTCACGTAGCCTGGCAGCACCACCGTGTTGCCCTGATTGGCGAAGCGGCTGCCGACGGCATTCGCGCCACCGCCCACCGTGAAGCCGTGGCCCAGGTCTTTCGTCACCCACAAGTTGGCCATGTTGCGCGCCGTCAAAGTAGCGCGCTTGCCCTTGATGGCGACGGCGCTCGGCGTCGTCGTGCCCGGCGCATTCACGCTGCGGTCGACGGCGATGGAGTCGGTGATGGTGGCGTCCAGGTAGGCGTAGCCGGCCATCATTTTCCAGCCATCGTGCAAGTCCGCGTTGAAGGTCAGCTCCAGGCCATCCGTGCGCTGCGTGCCGACCGGCACGATGCGGTTCGTGATCGGGTCGCTGGTCTTGATATTGTCGCGTTCCAGGCGGAACAGCGACACGGTGGCGTTGGCGCGGCCGCCCCACAGGTCGTACTTGGCGCCCACTTCCGTGTTGCGCGTGGTTTCCGGCGCCAGGTCGGCATTATTCGCGGCCAGGGCGAAATTCTCGCCGCTAGGCTGGAACGAGCGGCTCCACGACGCGTAGTACGACTGCGTCGCGCCCGGTTGCCAGACGAGGCCGGCGCGGGGGCTGTAAGCCGAATCCGTGCGCGACAGATTGGCCGTCGTCACACCAAGCGCATTGGCCAGGCGCGACTGCTGCTTGTAGCGGTCGTAGCGCAGGCCGGCCAGCGCCTTCCACTCGTCGCTGATGCTGATGGCGTCCTGCACGTAGGCGGCGGCCGTGTCATAGGTACCGAAGGTATCGCTGCGCGCGCCCAGCTTGCTGCGGTTGACCTGCGGCAGGACGGGATGGAAGATCGACACATTCGTCGCCACGACGGTCGACGCCCAGCTCGACGCATCCTTGTTTTGCTTGCCGAACTCGGCGCCGTACAGCACTTCATGGCGCAAGGTGCCCGTGACCAGCTTTTGCGTCAGTTCCGTCTGGTTGAACCAGCCGCTCTCGTCGCGGTTCAGCTTGGCGTGACCGAGGCTCATCGTGCCCTTGACTTCGTTGACGTTGCCGGAAATATTCGTGTTATTGCGATCCAGGTGGTAATCGTAGTAGCGGAAGGCATTGCGCAGCGACAAGCTATCGCTGAACTTGTGCGTCAGGGTGGCGGCCGTGGACACGACGCGCGACTGGCTGAAGTCCGCATCGCGGGCATTCGCGGCGCCAAAATAGGTGCGCGCATCGACGGCGACGGGACGGCCCTGGTAGGACGGGATGCCGAAGTCCGTCAGGCGGCGGTCTTCCAGGTAATCGCCCTGCAGCAGCAATTTGGTGGCGCCGGAGAGGCGGATGGCGACGGAAGGCGACAGCGCCGTGCGGTTGATGAATTGCTGGTCGCGGTAGCTGTCCGACAATTCGCGCGCGCCAGTGAAGCGCCAGTCCACCGTCTCGCCGACACGGCCCACGTCGACTTCGCCGCGGCGCCCTGCCGTGTTGGTCAGGCTCACGGCCACGTCCGTGATATCGATACCTGGCTTCTTGGTGATGCGGTTCACCAGGCCACCCGAGGAACCGCGGCCGTACAGCACGGCGGCCGGTCCCTTGATCACTTCCAGGCGCTCCACATTCGACAGGTCGCGGAAATACAAGGCGTCATCGCGGAAGCCGTCGACGAACTGGTCGCCGATGGCCGTGAAGCCGCGGATGAATATCTGGTCGCGCTGGCCGTCGCCCGTGGACAAGCCCACGCCGGGGATGTTCTTCATGATGTCCTGGATCGACATGGCGTTCTGGTCGCGGATGACGGCGGCCGGCACCACGTTGATCGTCTGCGGCACGTCGCGCAGGGCCATTTCCGTCTTGGTGCCGCTGGCGGAGGTGGCGGCGACATAGCCATCCTTGTCCTTCGATGCCGTCACGGTGACGGCGGGCAAACTTTCCTGCGCCCAAGCCGCCAATGGCGTGGCTCCCAAGGTCAAGGCGCCCAGTACGGCGATGGTGATCGGTTTGAATCCTGGCTTGCGACGTTGCTGCATACAATTCCCTGGTCGATGTTTTAATACGAATGATTATCATTAGTATTTTATCAGGCAAGCCTGCGTAAAGTAAGCACTTCTGTAAGTGATAGTACTTATGGACTAGGTACTTGATGTAAAAACACAACAGGAAATCAATATCAAAAAATAATTAAAATTGCTTTGAAAAACTATTTCTCTGCGTCAATGCTATACTTGCGCCTTGCTGGGCAGCGGTCAGCCTGACCGACATGCCCCTTGCTTCACCTCCAACGCCACGCTCAGCGCGGCGCGCCGCACAGCCATCACGCGGCACCCGAAGACCCCGATCCCCTGCGCCTTGCGGCGCCTGTCCGCCCCTGCTGGCGGCGGCGATCATGACTATTAAACTGTTAGGAATTACATGAAAAACCTGAACATCGGCAGCCGCCTTGGCGTCGGCTTTGCTGTCGTATTGCTGTTGCTTGCCGCCTTGACCATCACCGCCCTCGTGCGCATGCAAACGGCCAGCGACCTGACTTACCGCCTCATCAATACCAGCATCAAGAACCAGCGCATGGTGGCCGAATGGTCGAAGATCATTGAACTCAACAGCGTACGCGGCGTCGCCTCGTTCGAGATTACCGATCCTGTCGTGCGCGCGAAGATCGAGGAAGACTTGAAAGTCGATGCGGAGCGTTCCAGCAAGCTGCAGGACGACATCGTCGCCTCCCTGCTCAACCCGGCCGTGATCGAGCAATTCAAGGTCGTGCGCAAGGTGCGCACCGACTACGTGACGACGCGCGCACGCGCCTTCAAGATGAAGGCCGACGGCGACATGGCGGGCGCCAAGGTCGTGTTCGACAAGGAAGTCGCGCCGATCACCGTGGCCTATCTGGCCGAAGTCAAACGCTTTGCCACCATGCAGATCAAGGCTGCCGACGGCGTCGGCAACAGCATCATCGAAGCCTACAGCGGCACCCGTGTCTTCCTGATCACCATGGGCGTGCTGGCCGTGCTGATGGGCATCGGCTTCGCGTGGTGGATCACGCGCTCGATCACCGGCCCCATCCGCGCTGCCGTGAAAGTGGCGGAAACCGTGGCAGCGGGCGACCTCACCAGCACCATCACAGCGCAAGGCCGCGATGAAACGGGCCAGCTGATGCATGCCCTGAAAACCATGAACGACAGCCTCGTCGGCATCGTGGGACAAGTGCGCAGCGGCACCGACACCATCGCCACGGCATCGGCGGAAATCGCCGCCGGCAACCAGGACCTGTCGTCGCGCACGGAGCAGCAAGCCAGTTCGCTGGAAGAAACAGCGTCATCGATGGAAGAACTGACCTCGACCGTCAAGCAAAACGCGGACAACGCGCGCCAGGCGAATAAACTGGCCGGCGACGCGGCCGGCATCGCCAGCCGTGGCGGCGCCGTGGTGGCCGAAGTGGTCGCCACCATGGGCGAGATCAATACCTCGTCGAAGAAAATCGTCGACATCATTTCCGTCATCGACGGCATCGCCTTCCAGACCAACATCCTGGCACTGAACGCAGCCGTGGAAGCGGCGCGCGCCGGCGAACAGGGCCGCGGCTTCGCCGTCGTGGCAACCGAGGTGCGCAACCTGGCGCAACGCTCGGCAGCGGCGGCAAAAGAAATCAAGGGCTTGATCGACGACTCCGTGCAAAAAGTCGACGTGGGCACGGACCTGGTCGACAAGGCCGGCAAGACGATGGAAGAAATCGTGCAAAGCATCGGCTTCGTCACGTCGATCATGAGCGAGATCAGCAACGCTAGCGAAGAGCAGAGCGCGGGCATCGAGCAAGTCAACCAGGCCATTTCCGAAATGGATCAAGTGACACAGCAAAATGCGGCGCTGGTGGAAGAAGCGTCGGCAGCGGCCGAAGCGATGCAGGAACAGGCGAGCGAACTGGCGCAGGTGGTCAGCGTCTTCCGCCTCGATGCCAATGCGGCGGCGACCGACCGTTTCAGCGTGAAAGCGGCACAACGCAGCGCGCCGGCCACTCCGACAACTGCGGCCGCACCGGCCCGCAAGGCATCGGCCCCTGCCCTGCGCCTGCCCGTGACACGCACCAGCAGCAAGGCAACGGCACCGGCCGAAGGCGAGTGGGAAGAGTTCTAAATTTTCTTCAGCAAGCCCTGCGGCATCAAGCCGCGCGGGCTTGCGCTTGGGCGATCAGTGCCGCCAGTTCGCGCGGCACGGATTGTCCCAGGAATTCCAGCGCCAGCGCTTCCGGATCGATGGCGGCGTCCGCTGGCAAGCCATGCTCGAAGCCGCCCACCATGGTGCGGCAAAAATGCGGCGATTCCGCCCGCGTTTCCACATACCAGCAACCCGCATGGCCTTGCACGAAGTATTCGCCGATAAAGTAGCCGAGCATGGTTTTCACCCACTGCCAGCTTTCGTCGCGGATGACGATGGTGCGCATGGCCGCGTCGATGTACGGCAGGTATTCGGCCGCATTGGTCAGCACTTCGTGCGCGGGCTGGATGCCCAGGCGCTCGACAAAGTTCACCAGCGACGCGCCCAGCGCGTCATAGTAGGCATCAAAAGCCGTTTGGCTTTGCTGCAATAATTGCTCTTGTTCGTACGACAGCATTCACACTCCACAGACATTCAACAATCGCCTATTTTACGCCACGCTCACATCGACACCAGCCCGCTGCAGCAAGGCCTGGTTGCGGGGAGACAAATGCGTCACCTGCAAATGCTTGCCCGCCTTTTCATAACGCTCATACAAGGCTTCGATGGCGGCGATGGCCGAGTGATCGGCCATGTGCAGGTGCCGGCAATCGAGGATGACACGGGCCGGGTCGGTCGCCGCCTGGAACAGTTCCAGGAAGTGCGTGGTGGAGGCGAAAAACAAGGTGCCGTACGGCAGGTACACGCGCACGCCCGCGCCAGTGTCATCGATGTCGGCACGCATGTCGCGCGCATGTTGCCAGGCGAAATTCAAGGCGGCAATCACGATGCCGCACAGCACGGCCAGCGCCAGGTCCGTGAACACGGTGATCACCGTCACGGCGACGATCACCAGCGCATCCTGCAACGGCACCTTGCCCAGCACGCGCAGCGAGCCCCAGGCAAACGTCTGCTGCGCCACGACGAACATCACGCCGACCAAAGCGGCCAGCGGGATGCGCTCGATCAGCGGCGACAGGAACAGGATGAATAGCAGGATCATCACGCCGGCCGTCACGCCCGACAGGCGCGAGCGGCCGCCCGAGCTCAGGTTGATCATCGTCTGCCCGATCATGGCGCAGCCGCCCATGCCGCCAAACAGGCCCGAAACGACGTTCGATGCGCCGAGGGCGATGCATTCGCGGTTCGGCTGGCCCCGCGTTTCAGTCATCTCATCGGTAAGATTAAAAGTGAGCAAGGTTTCCAGCAAGCCCACCATGGCCATCAGGGCCGCGTACGGGAAGATGATGTGCAAGGTCGCCATGTCCAGCGGCACCGTGGGCCAGTGGAATGTCGGCAAGCCGCCGGCGATATGCGCAAGATCGCCCAGGGTGCGCGTGGGCAGCTGCAAGAAATGGCTGAGCACACCCACGCCGAGGATGGCCACCAGCGCGGGCGGCACGGCCTTCGTGATGCGCGGCAGCACGTAGACGATGGCCATGGTGAGCAGCACCAGCGCGCTCATCACATACAAAGGGCTGCCTTGCAGCCAGGTTTCGCCTTGCGGCGTGGCCTGACGAAAATGTTCTAGCTGGGCCATGGCGATGACGATGGCCAGGCCATTCACGAAGCCCAGCATCACCGGGTACGGCACCATACGGATCAGTTTTCCAAGGCGCAAGATGCCGAACAGCGCCATGATGATGCCGCTTAGCACCACGGTGGCCAGCAGATATTGCACGCCATGCTGGGCCACGAGCGCCACGATGACGACGGCCATGGAACCGGCGGCGCCCGAAATCATGCCGGGGCGCCCGCCAAAGATGGCAGTGAATGCGCAAATGATGAAGGCGCCATACAGGCCCATCAGGGGATTCAGTTGCGCCACGAGGGCAAAGGCGATGCATTCGGGCACCAGCGCGAATGAGGTGGTCAGCCCCGCCAGGACGTTTTTTTGTATGTTCGAGAACCACTCATCCCGAAAAGTTGCGTTGATCATTGATACACATCCAGGGTCGGAACAGAGAAATGCGCGCACGATGCACAGTCATCGGGCGCAGCCATGCCAGCGGTCGTCAAAACGAAGCCATGCCGAGGTCGCACGCAGAGGAAAATCGTCGGTGACTACATGGGATTGGCGGACAGAGGAAGATTCAGCAGCGCCATGCGGCGCTGCCGAGCCTGCACACATTATACAAGATGCAGCCGGGCCCGATGGACGGCGCGGCGGCGCGCAGCGGGAGCGGACACTGGCAAGCAAATAATGTTTCCAATAGTTTTATTTTTAAAATAAAAACAATTTAAGGGGAATATTTTAAATAACCGCCGCCGTTTCAATTGGAGAGTATCTATTCAATTTTCTCCACTATTCTACTCAGCAGTGGTGGAGACTGTTGACCACATTAAAAAACGGGGCGTATCCGAAAAGCCAGACGAGTAGGGAAACTCAGGAGGAATCATGACCGACGCGCAATTATATGCCAGTAATATTACAATCAACATTCTCGTTGTAATAGACACCGATCTGATCATGGCCCAGCATCCACGTCAGACGAGTCCCGACCAAACCAAGCCTGTGGGTCTGGTGCATACCAGCCAGTACATGATTGCCACCGACCTGCGCGGCATCAATAGCGGGCAAGGTACCGCCGACCTGAGCTTCAAGGCCAATGTGGGCGACTTCGTCTCGTTCACCGGCGCTTCCATCTATGACAATGCCGATTCGGCCGTCATTGTCTACGGCATCAATTACTGGAATGGCGACAAGGTCTTCAATACCTTTGTTTCCAATACCATTACACGGAGAAATGCGGCCGTGCCGAATACGGATTCCTCGAATGGTTTGCCGGCCGTACAGCAATCGCGCAATTTCTCCAATTTCACGGCGCAGGTATCCAAATCGGGCACGGAAAATTTCTACGTCTATATTGCCGTATATAGCCTGAATGACGATGGCCAGACGCAAAGCCTGTATGGTTATTTTTATTGGGATCCACAGATTACTGTCGGTTAGTCATTTCCCGGAAACCAAATAAATATAAACCATTTATTTGATTACCGCCGACTGCAGCCGGCGCAGAGATACACCGCGACGTCGCCACAGACGAAAAAAAGCCCACCGAAGTGGGCTTTTTTATTTGCACATGTATCACATGCACTTATTTGGAGGCGAGGACGGGAATCGAACCCGTCTAAACGGCTTTGCAGGCCGCTGCATAACCTCTTTGCTACCTCGCCAGAGGAACTGCTTGGATGCGCCTCGCGGCCCACCTTGAAAACTGGAGCGGGAGAAGAGTCTCGAACTCTCGACCTCAACCTTGGCAAGGTTGCGCTCTACCAACTGAGCTACTCCCGCATTGGAGCTTGGTTACCGCCTAATCGCGCCGCGTACCGCGGCGGATAAAAAAAGGAAGCCAGCTTAGCTTCCCTTTAGAATTCTGGAGCGGGAGAAGAGTCTCGAACTCTCGACCTCAACCTTGGCAAGGTTGCGCTCTACCAACTGAGCTACTCCCGCATTGGAGCTTCTATTTTCTGCTACTGCCATCTTGCTGTACTGCTTCAGCTATCGCTGGAGCGGGAGAAGAGTCTCGAACTCTCGACCTCAACCTTGGCAAGGTTGCGCTCTACCAACTGAGCTACTCCCGCATACGAACCGCTATTTTACTGCTTTTTACTACCGTTTACCAGCGCTGCTTTACTGCTGATCCAGTGTTCACTGGAGCGGGAGAAGAGTCTCGAACTCTCGACCTCAACCTTGGCAAGGTTGCGCTCTACCAACTGAGCTACTCCCGCAGTGGACAACATTGTATCAGAAGCTCTACTACATCGCCAGTGCTACTTTTTACTGCATTCGCTGTTTTTACCTATGACACGATCCAGAAAACTGGAGCGGGAGAAGAGTCTCGAACTCTCGACCTCAACCTTGGCAAGGTTGCGCTCTACCAACTGAGCTACTCCCGCGTCATCAACAACAGGCCAGCATTATAGAGGGATTACAGGGGCTGTCAACGGGCAATATCTGGTCTTTTGCAAAATATTCCGCAGAAAGTAGCCAATACCGTCTTAAGGTCCTCCGAATAGCGTAGCGAGCAAGCGCAATATCGTGTTGAGTAGCGGAGCTGTACGAAGGTACAGCGAGCAACGGAGACGCGAGAGTGCGCTGCGCAGTAGCTAGGCGGAGCGGCCTTAATGCAGATTGCCGGCCTTTTCCTTGATGAGCGGCCATGCCAGGCGCAAGTAATAGAACATCGACCACACCGTCAGCACGCAGGCGATCCACAGCAGCTTTTCGCCCCACACGTGGGTGTCGATCGCGCCAAAGATCACTTCGTGGTACAGCAGCAAGGGAATGGCCGTCATTTGCGCGGCCGTCTTGATCTTGCCGATCGAGCTGACGGCCACCGATTTCGATGCGCCGATCTGCGCCATCCATTCGCGCAGCGCGGAAATCGTGATTTCGCGGCCGATGATGATGAAGGCCAGCACGGCATTGACACGGTCCAGCTGCACCAGCACCAGCAAGGCGCCTGCCACCATCAGCTTGTCTGCGACCGGGTCGAGGAAGGCGCCGAAGGCCGACGTCTGGTTCCAGCGGCGCGCGAGGAAGCCGTCGAACCAGTCGGTCACGGCCGCAACGATGAAGACCAGGGTGGCAACCAGGTTCTGGTCGCCATGCAGCAGCATCGACGGCGGCAGGTAAAAAACGCCGACGACAAGCGGAATCAGGGCCACGCGCAGCCAGGTCAGAAGGATGGGAATATTAAAAGGCATAAGAGAGCAATCGGCCGACGGGTAAATTGAATATGAAGAAAGTATGAAGAAAGCGCCACTAGTCTACATGGCCCAGGGGTATTAGCCTAGTCCGGTTGCCGCAACACCGGACCAGGCCATTGATCCATCAATGTAATTGCTTGTAGATCTCTTCCGCGAGTTGCGTGGAAATCCCCTCCACTGACATCAGGTCCTCGACGCTGGCGTCGACCACGCCGCGCAAGCCGCCAAAGCGCGACAGCAGTTTCTGGCGGCGCTTGGCGCCGATGCCTTCGATCTCTTCCAGGCGCGAGGTCTGGCGCGTCTTCGCCCGCTTGGCGCGCATGCCGGTAATGGCAAAGCGGTGCGCCTCGTCGCGGATTTGCGCGATCAGCATCAGGGCCGCCGATTCCTTGCCCAGTTCCTGCGCCGCGCGGCCATCGACGAACAGCAGGGTTTCCAGGCCCACCTTGCGCCCCTCCCCTTTGGCCACGCCGACAATCAAGCTGATATCGAGTCCCAGCTCGGCAAACACCTGGCGCGCCATCTCGATCTGTCCCTTGCCGCCGTCGATCAAGACCACGTCGGGCATGATGCCGTCGCCATTCGCCACCTTTTCATAACGGCGCATGAGGACCTGGCGCATGGCCGCGTAATCGTCGCCGGGCGTGATGTCGTTGATGTTGTAGCGCCGGTACTCGCCGTTCTGCATGGCGTGGTGATGGAACACGACGCACGAGGCCTGCGTCGCCTCGCCCTGCGTGTGGCTGATGTCGAAGCACTCGACGCGCAGGCTGTCGAGATCTTCTGTTTCCAGGCGCAACGCTTCGGCCAGCGCGCGCGTGCGCGACTGCTGCGAACCCTGCTCGGACAACAAGCGCGCCAGCGAAATCTCGGCGCCCTTCTGCGCCATCTCCAGCCATTGGCGGCGCTGCCCCTGCGGCTGGAAAATCAGGTTGATGCGGTGGCCGCACTGCTCCATCAGCGCCACCATCAGGGCCGGCTGGTCGAATTCAATATTCAGGATCAGGGTGCCGGGAATGAATTTTTCCGTGTAGTGCTGGGCCAGGAAGGCGGCCAGCACTTCCACCTCGATGGCTTCCTCGGCAATCGCCGCCGCATCGCTGAGCTGGCTGGGGAAATACGCACGGTCGCCCAGGTGGCGCCCACCGCGCACCATGGCCAGGTTGACGCAGGCGCGCCCGCCCTGCACCAGCACGGCGATGATGTCGACGTCGGCGTCGCCCGTCGTTTCCATGCTTTGCTGGTGCAGCACGCGCGACAGCGAAGCGATCTGGTTGCGCACCACCACGGCCTGCTCGAATTTCAGCTCGGCGGCAAACGCATGCATCTTCTTTTCCAGGTCGGCCAGCACTTCGCTCTGGCGCCCGCGCAGGAAGCGCGCCGCGTTTTCCACGTCGTTCTTGTAGTCTTCCTTGCTGATCAGGTCCACGCACGGCGCGCTGCAGCGGCCGATCTGGTGCAGCAGGCAGGGCCGCGTGCGGTTCGCGTAGACGCTGTCCTCGCAGGTGCGGATGAGGAACACCTTTTGCAGGATCTGCATCGATTCCTTAACGGCCCACGAACTGGGGAACGGCCCGAAATACTGGTTTTTCTTGTCCACCGCTCCCCGGTAATACACCATGCGCGGCGCATCGCCATTCGTGATTTTCAGATACGGATACGATTTATCATCGCGGAACAGGATGTTGTAGCGCGGCTGCAGCGCCTTGATCAGGTTGTTTTCCAGGATCAGGGCTTCCGCCTCGCTGTGCGTGACGGTCGTTTCCAGGCGCGCGATGCGCTCGACCATCATGGCGATGCGGGGGCTGGCCAGGTTTTTCTGGAAGTAACTCGAGACGCGCTTTTTCAAGTCGCGCGCCTTGCCGACGTACAGCACCTTGTCGGCCGCGTCGAAATAGCGGTACACGCCGGGCAGGTTCGGCAGCTTGGCGACGGTGGCCAGCACCTGCGCACGTGGGTCGGGCGGCGTCTCCGCCAAGGTAGATTCTGGGCTTGCTTCGGTCATTGCTGGCTCGGTTTGGGGTCAGACCCGCCGGGTCTGACCCCGGCATCTGCTTGCTCCACGATCACGAACGCGACCGCATACTCTTCTTCATCGCTGATCGTCACTTGCGCGCTCAGCCGGTGTTTTTCCATGAAGTCCGCCAGCACGCCGCTGCAGACGATCATCGGTTTGCCGCTCGGGTGGTTCAGCATCTGCGCGGCGGGCCAGGTCATCGGCATGCGCAAGCCCAGGCCGATGGCCTTGGAAAACGCCTCCTTGGCCGCGAAGCGCGTGGCGAGAAAGCGCACGCCGCGCACGGCGTTCTTGGCGCTGCGGGCGCGGAATTTTTCCAGCTCCTGCGGCCCCAGTATCTTTTTCGCGAAACGCTCGCCGTGGCGCGCCAGGGCCGCCTCGATGCGGGGGATCTTGCAGATATCGGTACCGATGCCGTAGATCATGCTGCCTCCTTTGTGCGCGCTTATGCTTTGCTGGCGATGCGCGTGGCCACCATGATGGCCTTCATTTCGCGCACGGCGTTTTCCCAGCCGACAAACACGGCATGCGCGACGATGGCGTGGCCGATGTTCAGTTCCGCAATATCGGGAATGGCGGCAATCGCCTGCACATTGGTGTAATGCAAGCCGTGGCCCGCATTGACTTTCAAGCCGCGGCCCACGCCGAACAGCACGCCCGCCTTGATGCGCTCCAGCTCGGCCAGCTGCTCGGCGCCTTGCGTATCCGCATAGCGGCCCGTGTGCAACTCGATCACGGGTGCGCCCAATTCAGCTGCGGCGGCGATCTGCTGCTCGTCCGCATCGATGAACAGGCTCACGCGGATGCCCTCGTCCTGCAATTGTTTCACGGCCGCCTGCACTTCCTTGAAGTAGCGCACCACGTCCAGGCCCCCTTCGGTCGTCACTTCCGTACGCTTTTCCGGTACCAGGCAGACGTCCGCCGGGCGGATGCGACAGGCGAAATCGATCATCTCCTGCGTCACGGCCGCTTCCAGATTCATGCGCGTAAGCAGCTGCGGCGCGATGGCGATGACGTCCGCATCCTTGATGTGGCGGCGGTCTTCACGCAAATGCAGGGTGATGGCGTCGGCGCCCGCCTGTTCGGCCAGCAGGGCCGCGCGGATCGGGTCCGGATACGCGGTGCCGCGCGCATTGCGCAAGGTAGCCACGTGGTCGATATTGACGCCCAGGTCGATGACGGGGCCGGAAGGCTGCAAAAAGCTCATATGATGGTGTCCGTAAAGTGCTGAAATCTATTACAGCTGCATTAAATCGATCAGTATCTGGCGCGTATTCAAGGTGGCGCCACCCAGTTGATGGGCCAGCAAAAAGCGCATCAGCAGCTTGCTTTGCGCCTGCGTGGCCACGTCAAGATAATCTTCGCGCTCCATGTCGAGCAGGGTCTTGCCTGTGATCTTGGGCCAGGCGTCGGCGGCGCGCGCCGGACGCGGCCCCCGTTCCGGGTCGACCACGTACACCTGCCCCGCATCGACGGCCTGGCGCGTGCCCGTGCAGCGCGTCAGGTCGGCCGCCACGCCCGTTTCCTTGAGCAGGGCGCGCTCGAACTTGCGCAGCACGATGGGCGGCGGCTCATTGTGCGCCAGTTGATTCAAGGTCGCAACGTAGTGGTCGAACAGGACGGGATGCGGGTCGTCGCGCGCCAGCAGTTTCACCAGCAATTCGTTCAGATAAAAGCCGCACAGCAAGGCGGTCTTTTCCAGCGGCAGCATGCCACCCACCCACTCGGCGCCCGTGAGAATGCGCAGTTCGGACTTGCCCGTCCAGCCCGCCTGCAGCGGCTGGAACGTCTGCAGCACACCGCGCAACTGCGAATGGGGCCGCTTGGCGCCCTTGGCGACGAGCGCGATGCGGCCGTACTCGCGCGTAAACACGTCGACGATGAGGCTGGTTTCTTTATGCGGATAGCTGTGCAGCACGAAGGCGGGCTGGCCCGTGACCTTGCCGTCGCGCGCGGGCGGACGGCTGCGCCGGGGCGCGGCGGATGCGGGAGTTGCGGCCGGCGGCGCAATGGCCGCCGGTGCGGGGACAACGATGGAGGCTGGCGCAGGATCGTGCAGCGCTGGCGTGGTGGTGCTCATGCGTGTGGCGTCGCCCCCGGGTTGCGGATTACTCGTAGCCGTAGGCGCGCAAGCCCGCCTCGTTGTCGGCCCAGCCCGACTTGACCTTGACCCAGATTTCCAGGTACACGGGGCCGCCGAACAGCTTTTCCATATCCAGGCGGGCCTGGGTGGAGACTTCCTTCAGGCGCGCACCCTTGTTGCCGATAATCATGGACTTGTGCGTATCGCGTTCGACCAGGATGGCGGCGAACACGCGGCGCAGATCGCCTTCCTGCTCGAATTTCTCGATCAAGACGGTGCTCGTGTACGGCAGTTCGTCGCCGACGAAGCGGAACAGTTTTTCGCGCACGATTTCCGAAGCGAGGAATTTCTCGCTGCGGTCCGTGATGTCGTCCGGGCCAAAGATCGGCTGGTTTTCGGGCAGGAAGCGCTTGATTTCGTTCTGCAAGCCTTCCAGCTGGAAGTGCAGCTTGGCCGAGACGGGCACGATGGCGGCGAAGTCGCGCATGGCGGCGACCTTTTGCGCGAACGGCAGCAGCACGGCCTTGTCTTTCACGCGGTCCGATTTATTGATGACGAGGATGCATGGCACTTCCTTCGGCAGCAGGTCCATCACTTGCTGGTCGGCCGGGCCAAACGTGCCCGCCTCGATCACGTACAAAATCACGTCCGAGGAAATCAGGGTGTTGGTGACGGTCTTGTTCAGCGTCTTGTTCAGCGCATTCGAGTGGCGCGTCTGGAAGCCAGGCGTGTCGACGTAGATGAACTGCGCGTCCGGCACCGTCTGGATGCCCGTGATACGGTGGCGCGTGGTTTGCGCCTTGCGCGAAGTGATGCTGACCTTCGCGCCGATCAGCACGTTCATCAGGGTCGATTTGCCCACGTTCGGGCGGCCCACGATGGCGATATAGCCGCAGCGGAAGTTGTCGGGCATTTTGGTGGCTGTCATGCTAGTGTCGATTCTGTTTAGTGTGAGCGGCGATCGCCGGTGCAGCCGGGGCTTGCGCGTCGTCGCTCTGGATGGTGGCAATGCCGGCCAGCTTGAGCTGGGCGGCGCGCGGTTTGGGCTTGCGGCTGGCGGCAGGCGACTTCAGCAGCGCCTGCTCGGCCACGTCCAGCGCCAGTTTGGCGGCGGCTTGCTCACCGGCGCGGCGGCTTCCGCCACGGCCGTAAACCTGGATGTTCAATTTCGGCACCAGGCATTCGATCTCGAATTCCTGGCTGTGGGCGGCGCCGTGGGTAGCCACCACGTTGTACTGTGGCAGCGAAATTTTCTTGCTTTGCAAAAACTCCTGCAGCAGGGTCTTGGCATCCTTGCCCAGGGTTTGCGGATCGACCGAGTCGAGGATGGGGATGTAGAAGGCGCGGATCACCGTGCTGGCCGCATCGAAGCCCGTGTCGAGGAAGATGGCGCCCAGCAAGGCTTCCAGGGTGTCGGCGAGGATCGATGGACGGCGGAAGCCGCCCGATTTCAGTTCGCCTTCGCCCAGGCGCAAAAATTGCGACAATTCCAGCTTTTGCGCGATTTCATACAGCGACTGCTGTTTCACCAGGTTGGCGCGCAGGCGCGACAAATCGCCCTCGTCGATGGACTTGAAGCGTTCGTACAGGATGGAAGCGACCACGCAGTTGAGGATGGAGTCGCCGAGGAATTCCAGCCGCTCGTTATGCAAACTGCTGTGGCTACGATGCGTCAAGGCTTGCTGCAACAGGCCAGCATCCTGGAACGTATAGCCTAAACGGGTTTGCAATAGCTGAAGATTCATTGTTGTTTCTGTGTCATCTGAGTAATTCGGCTGGCCGCCGCGCGGGGAATCGGCGCGGCAGCCATAGGGACGGCCTAGTGTATGCCGCCCACTCGTTTCGGATTGCTGAAGTTCATCCACACCAGGAAAGCCTTGCCGACGATGTTCTCGTTCGGCACGAAGCCCCAGTAGCGGCTGTCCGCGCTATTGTCGCGGTTATCGCCCATCATGAAGTAATTGCCTTGTGGCACTACACACGTAAAACCGTCTTCGTTGTAGTTGCACGCATCCTTGTGCGGGAAATCCTTCACTTCGCGCAAGTTCAACGTTGGAGCAGGCTCGTCGTTGAGGATGCGGTGGCTCACACCCGTCAGGTTTTCTTCCAGCTGCTTGTGGTAGACCGTGCTTTCATCGTCCAGATAGTCGTCCAGCGGCGTGTACGCCACTTCCTTGCCGTTGACAGTCAAGCGCTTGTTTTCATAGGTGATTTTATCACCGGGTACACCGATCACGCGCTTGATATAGTCTTGCGACATGTCTTTCGGGTACTTAAACACCATCACGTCGCCGCGCTGCGGATCGTTGACTTCAATGATGCGCTTGTTGACGATCGGCAAACGAATGCCATAGGTGAACTTGTTCACCAGAATCAGATCGCCCACCAGCAAGGTCGGCACCATCGAGCTCGACGGGATCTTGAACGGCTCGTACAGGAACGAGCGCAGGCAGAACACGAGCGCGATGACGGGGAAGAAGCTGCCCGAATACTCGACCCAGGTCGGCTGGCGCAACAGGGCCGCCTCGATGCTCGCGCGGCTGCCGCCGGCATCGGACTTGATGCCCTCGGCGGCCAGCTTGGACTGGCGCGCATCGAATTCAGCCAAGGCGCGGTCGGCCGCCTTGCGGCGCTGCTTGGACAGATAAAACACATCGAGGCACCAGACCAGGCCCGTCAACACCATCAGCACGAACAGGATTAAAGCGAAATTTCCTAAAATCACTTGCAGGTTCATTGATTAACCATCCACTTGTAAAATTGCCAGGAATGCTTCTTGCGGGATCTCCACGGAACCCACTTGCTTCATGCGTTTCTTACCCGCTTTTTGTTTTTCCAGCAATTTTTTCTTGCGGCTGATGTCGCCGCCATAGCACTTGGCCAAGACGTTCTTGCGCAAGGCTTTTACGTTCTCGCGCGAAATGATGTTCGCGCCGATGGTCGCTTGAATCGCCACGTCGAACATCTGGCGCGGGATCAGTTCACGCATCTTGGCAGCCACCTGGCGGCCACGGTACTGGCTGTTCGAACGGTGGACGATGATGGCCAGCGCATCGACTTTTTCGCTGTTGATCAGCATGTCGACCTTGACCACGTCGGCCGCGCGGTATTCCTTGAACTCGTAATCCATCGAGGCATAGCCGCGCGACGTCGATTTCAGGCGGTCGAAGAAGTCCAGCACGATCTCGGCCATCGGCATTTCATACACGAGCTTGACCTGGCGGCCGTGGTAGCTCATGTCCATCTGGATACCGCGCTTGCCGATACACAAGGTAATCACGGAGCCCACATATTCCTGCGGCATGTACAGATTGACCGTGACGATAGGCTCGCGCACTTCCTCGATGCGCGACGGATCGGGCATCTTCGATGGATTGTCGACGTTGATCATGGTGCCGTCGCGCTGGATCACTTCGTATACCACGGTTGGCGCCGTGGTGATCAGGTCCATGTCGAATTCGCGCTCGAGGCGCTCCTGCACGATTTCCATGTGCAGCAAGCCCAGGAAGCCGCAGCGGAAGCCGAAGCCCAGCGCCTGCGACACTTCCGGCTCGTACATCAGGGCCGCGTCGTTCAGTTTCAGCTTTTCCAGCGAGTCGCGCAGCGCGTCGTACTGGTTCGCTTCCACGGGGAACAGGCCGGCGAACACTTGCGGCTGCACTTCCTTGAAGCCAGGCAATGGCGCGGCGGCAGGACGGTTGGCCAGGGTGACGGTGTCACCCACTTTCGCCGCTTTCAATTCCTTGATGCCGGCGATGATGAAGCCCACCTGGCCTGCCGACAATTGCGGCAAGGATTGCGAACGTGGCGAAAACACGCCAATGTCTTCCACCAGCTGCACCGAATCAGTGGCCATCAGGCGAATCTTGTCTTTCGGTTTCAGGGTACCGTTGATGACGCGCACCAGCATGACCACGCCCACATAGGCGTCATACCAGGAGTCGACGATCAGCGCCTGCAGCGGCGCATCGGGGTCGCCCTTCGGTGGCGGCACCTTGACGATCAGTTGCTCGAGCACGTCCAGCACGCCAAAGCCCGTCTTGGCCGAGCAATGCACGGCGTCGCCCGCATCGATGCCGATCACGTCTTCGATCTCGGCAATGGCGCTCGGCGGGTCCGCGTTCGGCAAGTCGATCTTGTTCAGCACGGGTACCACTTCCACGCCCAGGTCCAGCGCCGTGTAGCAGTTGGCGACCGTTTGCGCTTCCACGCCTTGCGACGCGTCCACGACCAGCAGCGCGCCTTCGCACGCCGACAGCGAGCGCGACACTTCATAGCTGAAGTCGACGTGGCCCGGCGTATCGATCAGGTTCAGATTATAGATCTGGCCATCGCGCGCCTTGTAATGCAGGGCCGCCGTTTGCGCCTTGATGGTAATGCCGCGCTCGCGCTCCAGATCCATCGAATCGAGCACCTGCGCCTCCATCTCGCGGTCGGACAAGCCGCCGCACAATTGAATGATGCGGTCAGCCAGGGTCGATTTACCGTGGTCAATATGGGCGATGATGGAGAAATTGCGTATGTTGTTCATTAACTAATATAAGTGCGAAGTTGACGACACTGCTTTAACAGGAATCATGGGGATCATGCTCGGGCCAAGCCGGGCCAAAACCGGGCACCCCACTCATGATGAAAAAAGCGCTCCGAGCAGGACATCTGCATGCCCAGGCGAGCGCTTTTGAAGCGACAGAAGCTGCTGCCTCGGACAGTAGCTTTTTCGACCTCCCCATTTTACCGGATTTCAGAGTAGAAAGCCCGTCTTATGAGGCCGACACCGGGGCAAGCCGACATTTTCGGCTGTTTTCAGCACCAGAATGGTGCAATGCAGTGTCAATATTGACAATCAAGCTACACCAGGCAGCGGCGCACGGCCGCCTCGTCAAGGAAATAATGGCAGAGCTCGGGCTGCGCCAGGTCGCCGAACAGCACCGGCACCAGCTCATCGAAACGGGCCAGCAGCGAGGCGTCGGGCGATGCATCGATGTCGATCACGTCCACCGTGAACGGTTTTCCGGGCGGCTGCAGCAGGAGCAAGGCGTCGAGCATGTCCTGACAAAGGTGGCAATAACTGCGGGAATAGAGGGTGAAGTGCATGGCGGGCAGGATACCGCATCCCGGCTGCGGCCGGAATGCGGGATGATCACATAGTTACTTCGCCGACGGGCGCAGCGAAACGAATTGCGCCACGTCGCCACGGCGCACCAGCAAGGCCGACGTCTTCTTCGGATCGAGCTTGGCGACCAGGGCATTGAACTGCCTGGCGTCTTTCACTGCAACGTTATTCAGTTGCAAGATCACATCGCCAGGCTGCAGGCCGGCCAGGGCCGCCACGCCATCGGCCTCGTCGACCTGCACGCCCGCGTCGATCTTCAGTTCCTGCTTCTTCGCGGCCGGCACGTCGCTGACCTTCAGCCCCAGGGCATTGACAGCTTGCGCTTCCGGCTCCTTGGCGCTCTTCTTCGCCGTTTTCTCGCTTTCCAGCTCGACGACGGTGACGGGGATGTCCTGCTGCGCCCCCTTGCGCCACACGGTGAGCGTGGACTTGCCGTTGACGGCGGCGCCACCCACCAGGCGCGGCAGGTCGGAGGAGCGCTCGATCTGAGCGCCGTTGAATTTCAGGATGATGTCGCCCGGCTTGATACCCGCCTTGTCGGCGGGACCGCCCGGCTCCACCATCGATACTTGCGCGCCCTTGGCATTCGGCAAGCCCAGCGATTCCGCCACGTCCTTGCTCACTTCACCGATCTGCACGCCGATGCGGCCGCGCACGACTTTACCCGTCTTTTTCAGCTGCTCGCCCACGCGCATGGCTTCATCGATGGGCACGGCAAACGAAATGCCATTGTAGGCGCCGGACAAGGTGGCGATCTGCGAATTGATGCCGATCACTTCGCCGCGCATATTGATCAGCGGACCGCCCGAGTTGCCGGGATTGACGGCAACGTCGCTTTGAATCAGCGGCAAATAGTCGCCCGTGTCGCGTGATTTGGCGGAAATGATGCCAGCCGTCACCGAGTTTTCCAGGTTGAACGGCGAACCGATGGCGATGACCCACTCGCCCACACGTATCTTGTTGGAGTCGCCGATGGTCAGGCGCGGCAAGTTGCCGCCCTCGATTTTCAGCAGGGCCACGTCGGTCCGCGCATCGGCGCCGATCACCTTGGCCTTGAATTCGCGCTTGTCCGTCAGGGTCACGTAGACTTCATCGGCGCCGTCGACCACGTGGGCATTGCTCAGCACGTAGCCATCGGCCGAGATGATGAAGCCGGAACCGACACCGCGCTGCACTTCCTGTTCCTGCGGCACGGCACGGCGGCCGCCGCCGCGTGGCGCCTGCTGGCGCGGCGTCGGCATGGCGCCGCCAAAGAAGCGGCGCAGGAATTCCTGCATTTCCTGTTCATCCTGGCTGCCGACGCCGGCGCCGTTCATTTTCAGGCGCTCGGTGGTGCGGATATTCACGACGGCCGGGCCGACGGCATCGACCAGGTCCGAGAAATCAGGCAATTTCACGGCCGGCACGGCGGCCTGCGCCTGTGGCGCCAGGTCCAGCATGGAGGGGGCAAAAAAGACGCCAGCCGTACCGAACAATAAGGCGGAAAGCGTCTTCACTGAAAACGACTTGCTGGCAGCACACATGTTTTTTTTCATGGAAAAGATCTTCTCGAATATAGAAACGGATCAAACCGCGGATCAGACTATTGCCTGCGTGCATGATTGGCCGTCACGACGGAATCCCGGGGGGCAAACACACCCGGCAGCGCGCATGGCAGCAACAATATATCGCAAAAGCAAGATATTGCCTGCGCACAGTGTCAATCGTACCGAACTCCAGTGTCAAGAGGGCGACAGGAACGTTAAGCCTGGCATAAGATGGCAAACAGTTCTTAGCGTTGCGCCAGCGGCCCCGCCTCCAGCGGCTCGGCAGTGCCCGGCGGCACGATGGCGGCGGACAGCGGCAGCAGCGGCTCGGCATGGGTAGCCGGCCCCTCAGGCGCCGCCTCGGCGGCCAGGCGGCTGGCCAGGCGCGCATCGAACTGGGCGCTCAGTGCATGGCCGCACTGCTCCGAGCGCAGCACGTCACCGATATGGCGATAGGCATCCCAGATCTGCCGCCCCTCATCCGTGTCAAGGGCGGCAAAAGCCAGTTCGAGTTCGCTCGCCGCCAGCTCGCCATCGGCCAGGGCGGAAATAGTCTCGTGCAATCTTGTATGCGTATCCATGATGGGTCCTGCCATTTCAAAGGGATCGGTGCGGAAACCGGACACAGCCATGCCAACCTCATACTCCCAGATTACCAGCGCTTGTCAATTGGCATGTCCAGCAACGGTTTCAATTTCTCCGCAATCACTTCGCGCGCGCGAAAAATCCGGCTGCGCACGGTGCCGATGGGGCACGCCATGATCTCCGATATTTCTTCATAGCTCAGGCCCTCGATCTCGCGCAGCACGATGGCCGTGCGCAATTCGATGGGCAGTACATCCATGGCCGCATTGACGGTGGCCGCAATCTGCTTGCTGGCCAGCACCGATTCGGGTGTATTGTTGTCGCGCAATTTATTGCCATCATCGAAGGACTCCGCCTGCTCGGCGTCGGTATCGCTGGACGTGGCGGCGCGGCGCCCCTGTGTGACAAGATAATTCTTGGCCGTATTGATGCCGATGCGGTACAGCCAGGTATAAAAGGCGGCCTCACCGCGAAAATGGCGCAGCGCCCGGTATGCCTTGATAAAGGTTTCCTGCACCACATCTTCGGCCTCCGCCGGGTCATGCACAAGGCGCGACACGAGGCGCATCAAGCGGCGCTGGTATTTCGATACCAGCACATCAAATGCCCGTTTGTCGCCGGCCTGCACCCGCTCGACCAGTAACTGATCATACTCGCGCTCTGTCCTCACGCCCAATGTCCCTGTAGTCATGCAGCGTGGGCGCCTGTATGGATATAGAGTTGGCCCGCTGCAAGAAGTTCAGTGTTCGCCCCACTTTTATTCTTCCCCATTCCGCGCCGCGATGGCCCGGCACGCCACGGCCAGCGGGCGGAAGGCGGCGCAGCTGCCGCCGCGCTGCACCAGCACATCCGTACGCCGCCCGGCAGCATCTGCCAGGCACAGCACCAGCAGCGACGGCCACAGGGTCGAGCCCGGTAACAGGCGCAGCCCCGGCGGCACCAACGGCCCCGCGCCGGCCGACTCCATCACCGCGCTGGCATCCATCATTGGCACCCCGCCATGCTCCAGATATACCGCCAGCCGCAACTGGCCAACCGGCGAAATATCAAGCGTCCGCGGCTTTCTGCGCCTGCGCAGCAAAGCGAGCAACAACACGCCGCCAGCCGCACTCAGCAGTGCACCGCTCCAGCCCAGCGCATAAGCGCCCACCAACTGGCCGGGGCCAGAGCCGGGCACGGCCGCAACGCGCCACGCACCGCTCAAGGGCCAGGCAGCCAGCAAGGCACACAGTCCCAGCGCCGCTTGCAACAGGCGCAAACAGACAGGCGTGCGAATGACAGCCACTACCGCGATTGACATACTTCATGGGAAAAAAAGGCGCGCCGGCAACATGCCGGGCAAATTCAGGCGCCAACGAACGTTGGCGCCGAATCAGCGCTCACTACAGTTTGACCGTAGCGAGCGCTTGAAAGTTCCTGCTTATTTCGCTTTACCGAAAATCAGCGTGCCATTCGTTCCGCCGAAGCCGAACGAATTCTTCACTGCATAATCGATCTTCATATCCCGCGCCGTGTTGGCACAGAAATCGAGATCGCAAGCCGGATCCTGGTTGAAGATGTTGATGGTCGGTGGCGACACCTGATGGTGCAATGCCAGGACCGTAAACACCGCTTCCAGACCGCCCGCGCCGCCCAGCAAATGGCCCGTCATCGACTTGGTCGAGTTGACAACCAGATTCTTGGCGTGCTCGCCGAAGGTGCGTTTGATGCCCATCACTTCCGCCACGTCGCCTTGCGGGGTCGACGTGCCGTGCGCGTTCAGGTACTGAATCTGATCCGCGTTCAAGCCAGCGTTGTTGAGGGCCGCGATCACCGATTTGCTGCCGCCGCTACCATCTTCCAGCGGCGAGGTCATGTGATAAGCATCTGCGCTCATCCCGAAACCATGCACTTCGGCATAGATCTTGGCACCACGGGCCACCGCGTGCTCGTACTCTTCCAGCACCATGACGCCAGCGCCCTCGCCCAGCACGAAGCCGTCGCGGTCGGTATCCCACGGACGCGATGCCGTTGCCGGATCGTCGTTGCGGGTCGACAAAGCACGCGCCGAAGCGAAACCGCCCAGGCCCAGTGGCGACACGGTCGATTCAGCACCGCCGGCGATCATGACGTCGGCATCGCCGTACTCGATCATGCGCGCTGCGGCACCGATGCTGTGCAAACCGGTGGTACACGCTGTAACGATCGCCAGGTTCGGGCCCTTCAGACCATATTTGATCGAAAGGTTGCCAGAGATCATGTTAATGATCGAGGCAGGCACGAAAAATGGCGAGATACGGCGCGGACCGCGCTTTTCGTACTCGGACTTGGTTTCCTCGATCAGCGGCAAGCCGCCGATACCGGAACCGATGATCACGCCGATGCGCTCGGCGTTTTCTTCGGTTACTTCCAGGCCGGAGTCCTGCATCGCCTGGATGCCCGCAGCCATGCCGTAATGGATAAAGGTATCCATGTGGCGGGCTTCCTTACCGGAGATGTACTCTTCGATATTGAAGCCTTTGACTTCACCAGCAAAATGCGTGGTGAATGGCTGTGCATCAAACTTGGTAATCGTGGCAATGCCGGATTTACCTTCAATGATTGCGCCCCACGCCTCGGCAATAGTATTGCCGACAGGTGAAACGCAGCCCAGGCCGGTGACAACAACACGACGGTTTTTAGAACGGCTCAAGCGATTCTCCTGAAGTCGGTCAGACAGGCTTAGGCCTTGACGTGTGCAGTGGCGTAGTCGATCGCCTGTTGCACGGTGGTGATTTTTTCAGCTTGTTCGTCAGGGATTTCCATTTCGAATTCGTCTTCCAGGGCCATGACCAGTTCCACGGTGTCCAGGGAATCGGCGCCGAGATCGTCGACGAAGGAGGATTCGATTTTGATGTCTGCTTCTGCAACGCCCAGTTGCTCAGCGACGATTTTCTTAACGCGTTGTTCGATATCCGACATGTTATGGCTCCAAAGTGTGTGTTACGGAAAGTGCGCGCATTTTATCAGGTTTGCGCGTCCGAATACTAATTTCGGTGTCTGCTGCTAATTCGACCGAAGCTGCTGCTAAAAGATGCGATTATAGACAAAAACGGCCGTTGAATCATGCCACAAACGCCCGCCCCGTCTAGCTTTCACATCAATTCATGTACATTCCACCGTTCACGTGCAGGGTCGTGCCCGTGATATAGGCCGCTTGCGGCGAGGCCAAAAAGGCTACCGCCGCTGCCACGTCCTCCGGTTTGCCCAGGCGGGACAGCGGAATTTGCGTCAACAGGGCAGCGTGCTGCTCTTCGCTCAGCGCCTTGGTCATGTCGGTATCGATGAAGCCCGGCGCGATGCAGTTCACGGTAATGTTGCGGCTGCCGATTTCGCGCGCCAGGGCGCGGCTCATGCCTTCCACGCCGGCCTTGGCCGCCGCGTAATTCATTTGCCCCGGATTGCCCGACGAAGCCACCACCGACGTGATATTAATGATACGCCCAGTTTTGGCTTTCATCATGCCACGCAGTACGGCGCGCGACAGGCGGCCGACGGCCGACAGGTTGGTGGAAATGACGCTGTCCCACTCTTCATCCTTCATGCGCATGGCCAGCTGGTCTTGCGTGATGCCCGCATTGTTGACCAGGATCGACAGGCTGCCGTAGGTTTTCTGCACTTCATCGACGACGGCCGCGCAGCGCACCGCGTCGGTCACGTTCAGGACCAGGCCCTTGCCCGTCACGCCCTCGGCGGCCAGGTAATCGGTGATCGCTTGCGCGCCGCTTTCCGAGGTGGCGGTGCCGACCACGGTGGCGCCCTGTTTGCCCAGTTCGGTGGCGATGGCGCGGCCGATGCCGCGCGAGGCGCCCGTGACCAGCACGACTTGATTTGCTAAATTCATGAGTATCCTTAAAAGCAAGCGCGGCAGGCAAGCTGCCGCGATCTGATGTTTATTTGAGCTGCGTCAAAATGCGTTCCAGCGATGCCTGGTCGACGATGGCGTCGCCCACGAGCACGGGATCGATGCGCTTGGCCAGGCCCATCAGGACCTTGCCCGGACCGCATTCGATCACTTGCGTGATGCCGTCGGCCGCCACTTTTTGCATAGTTTCCACCCAGCGCACGGGGCTGGCTGCCTGGCGCACGAGCGCATCCTTGATGCCGGCAACGTCGTTGACGATGGCCACGTCGACGTTGTTGATCAGCGCGATCTGCGGCGCCGAGAACGTCAAGCCGGCCATGTATTCGCGCAAGCGGTCCGATGCGGGTTTCAGCAGCGACGAGTGGAATGGCGCGGAGACGGGCAGCTTCATGGCGCGCTTGGCGCCCTTGGCCTTGGCCAGTTCGCAGGCGCGCTCGACTGCCGCCGTATGGCCGGCGATGACGACTTGTGCTGGCGCATTGAAATTGACGGGCTCGACCACCAGGGCCGGGTTTTCCGCCGCCGCTTCCGCACAGGCGGCGCGCACGTCGTCATCCGACAGGCCCAGCACGACAGCCATCGTGCCCTGCCCGACGGGCACGGCTTCCTGCATGGCTTGCGCGCGGAAACGCACGAGCGGCACGGCATCCTTGAACGAGATGACGCCGGCGGCGACCAGCGCCGAGTATTCACCGAGACTATGACCGGCCACGACCGTCGGCACGGGGCCGCCGGCCGCCAGCCAGGCGCGGTAGAAGGCCACGGCCGCCGTCAGCATTACCGGTTGCGTATTGGTAGTCAGGTCCAGCTCTTCCTTCGGACCTTCGGCGATCAGCTTGCCCAGGTCGAATTGCAGGGCATCCGACGCTTCGGCCACGGTTTGCGCAACCACGGGGTTGCCGGCGAAACCGTCGAGCATCGCAATCGCTTGCGAGCCTTGGCCTGGGAAAACAAATGCAAATTGTGTCATGTCGACTCCGTTTTTTTTACTATTTACTCAGAGAACCAAATGCAACTGCTGGGGTACGACCCAACGGGTCGGACCCCGAAATCAGCCTTCGGCCATCACATCTTTGCCAGCACGGCGCCCCAGGTAAAGCCGCCGCCCACGCCTTCCATCATGACGTTGTCGCCCTTCTTGACACGGCCATCGCGCACGGCGATATCGAGCGCCAGCGGGATTGAAGCGGCCGAGGTGTTGCCATGCTGGTCGACGGTGACCACCATCTTTTCCAGAGGCAAGCCTAGTTTCTTGGCCGTGCTGTTCATGATGCGGATGTTCGCCTGGTGCGGGATCAGCCAGTCGATCTGGTCCGACGTCATGTTGGCGTGTTCCAGGGCTTCATGCGCGACTTTTTCCAGCACGGACACGGCCAGCTTGAAGACGGCCGGGCCATCCATGTACAGGAAGGCGCTACCGTCGAGCGCGCCACCAGCCAGGCTGCCCGGCACGCTGAGGATGTTCGAGTGGCGGCCGTCCGCGTGCAGCTTGGTGGCCAGGATGCCCGGCTCTTTTGACGCCGTCATGACAATGGCGCCGGCGCCGTCACCGAACAGCACGCAGGTGCCGCGGTCATCGAAATTGAGGATGCGCGAAAACACTTCGGCGCCGATCACCAGCACGTTTTTATGCATGCCCGACTGGATGAAGCTGTCGGCCGTGGCCACCGCGTACACGAAACCGCTGCAGACGGCTTGCACGTCGACGGCGGCGCAGTTGTTCGTGATGCCCAGCTTGTTTTGCACGATGCAGGCCGTGCTGGGGAAGCTGCCGAAGAAATCGGGGGTCGAGCTGGCGACGATGATCAAGTCGAGGTCGTTGCCGTTCAGGCCAGCCATTTCCAGGGCCTTCTTGGCCGCTTCCACGCCCAGGTCTGAGGAATTTTGCGTTGGCGCCGCGTAATGGCGCGCCGAGATGCCGCTGCGCGAGACGATCCATTCATCCGACGTCTCGATGCCCTTGGCGGCGAGCTGTTCGGTCAAGTCCTGGTTGGTGACGCGCTTCTCCGGCAAGTAGCTGCCGGTACCGATAATTTTGCTGTAAGTTTTGCTAAAAACAGTCATGCAAGTACCCGTCCACTAAATGGTAGAGCTTGTTGATGTAGGTTCATCCGGAACTGGCGTGCGGGGCATCAGCTCGGCGATCATGCTGGCCAAGTGCGCTTGCACGTCATTTTTTGCCGCATCAAAAGCGCGGCGCAAGGCCCATTCGAAGGAATAGGCATCGGCGCTGCCATGGCTCTTGAAGACGAGGCCACGCAAGCCCAGCAGGCTGGCGCCGTTGTAACGTGAAGGATTCAAGCGGTTGCCGATGGCTTTCAGGGCCCCGCGGGCGATCAGTGCGCCCAGCATGGTAATCGGATTGCGCTTGAATTCGGAAGTGAGCACGTCTTTCATGAAGCGCGCCAGACCTTCGATGGCTTTCAGGGTCACATTACCGACAAAACCGTCGCAGACGACGATATCGGTCGTGCCCTTGAAGATATCATTGCCTTCCACGTTACCGTAGAAGTTCAGCGCGCCACGCTCATGGTCGGCCTGCAGCAGCTTCGAGGTGAGTTTCACCACTTCATTGCCCTTGATATCTTCCGTGCCCACGTTCAGCAAGCCAATCGTCGGGCGCTCGATACCTTCCATGGCGGAAACGAGCACGGAACCCATGATGGCGAACTGGTGCAAATGATGCGGTTCGCAATCGACGTTCGCGCCCAGGTCCAGCATGTAGGTCGGGCCGTTCTTTTGATTCGGCAAGATGCTGCAGATGGCCGGGCGATCGACGCCGGACATGGTTTTCAATACATAGCGCGACACGGCCATCAGGGCTGCCGTATTACCGGCGGAAACGGAGGCTTGCGCCACGCCATTCTTGACCTGTTCGATGGCCACGCGCATGGAGGAATCCTTCTTGCGGCGCAGGGCCACTTCCAGGGGATCGTCCATGGTAACTTGTTCGGAGGCATGCAATACCGACAGGCGCGGATGCGTGTCGGCTTTATGTTTCTTCAGTTCGGCACGGATCACGTCTTCCAATCCAACAAGGATCAGTTCGGCTTCAGGCTCATGTTTTACGAAGGAAATTGCTGCGGGGATAGTGACTGAGGGACCGTGATCTCCGCCCATGCAGTCGATAGAAATTTTGATTGTCATTTGTGTTGATTCAATACCGCTGCGGGCGTGCGGCAAGATGTGAATCGGACTGGAGCATATGCAGGGTGCAGCATGTCATGCACAGGCCTGGACAGCGTGATTCAAAATGACGGGTGTGCAAGATGAATTGCAGCCGATAAAAAAGAAGAAGCGGCGCCACGCCGAATAACCACGCAACACCGCTTTCATCTTACCCAACAAAAACGTCGATTACTCGTCGTTTTTGGTCTTCAACACTTTACGGCCACGATAGAAGCCGTTAGGGCTGATATGGTGACGCATGTGTGTTTCGCCGGTAACTGGCTCGACGCTCAATTGCGGCGCGACCAGGAAGTCGTGCGAACGGTGCATGCCGCGCTTGGAAGGGGTTTTCTTGTTCTGTTGAACTGCCATGATGACTCCTAATACATAAGTTCTAAAATTTTAGCACAATCGATTGGCAAATACATGCGAATCGAGTATCCCAGCGGCAAAGACTACCCGAAAATAGCCCGGACCGACATCGTTTATTACAATTACATTTCACTACACTTGCCATACTCGATTACAACACGCGTTTGACACGTTCTTTGATGGGGAAAACCCCTTTACTACTTTATTCTGGCTTCAAGTCTTTCAGTGCCGCAAACGGCGACTTCTTTTCAGTCTTGAGAGCATCGAGCTGCGCCGTATCGGGGCAGACGTCGTGTTTGGGTACCTGCGGCAGGGCCAGCAAGGCTTCATCTTCGATCAGGGCCGCGGCATCCATGTTGCGGCTGCCGACGATCACGTCGATCGATTCATCGTTGATGATTTCTTCGATCTCGTCCGCGTGCTCGTCATCCTTGCCCAGCATCAGAGTGGTCGTCGAATCAATTACGTAAGCATACGGAGTCAGGCAGCGCTGGCAAACCAGCTGAACGGTGCCGTTGACCGACAAGGTCAGTTGTGGGTAGCCCAGCTTGCTGGTGCCGCCGACGATTTTCCAGGCGATCTCGCCGGAACTATCTGCACAATCCTTGGTCAACCGGGTCATTTCAGCGACAGGAGTTACACCCTCGCGGCTCCCGCTGATACGACAAAAATCAAAGGTGTCGATCACAAAAGCATTCATTGGTAGAAAATTTCCCCGGAAAACCTGCGATAATAACAGGGTTTTTAGCACGGAGTCAAAGGCTAAGCATCTTTTTTGACGCAATTATTGCCATCAACATGACATTTCATCAACACCGTCATGCCGCATGGAGCCTCAGTTGTGGGCTCTGCGCCCTGGAATTTGCGTGAAATTCCACTGACATCGACCAGCGCGGGCATGCCGGCCGCCATCCACTACCGAATGATACCAACTTCCGCCCCATCGCGCTTGATTCTTGCATCGAGTTCGACCTACCGCAAGGAATTGCTGCAACGCCTGCGCCTGCCTTTCGAGGTGGCCGCGCCCGATCTCGACGAAAGTCCCCTGCCAGGCGAAAGCCCCAGCACCACGGCCCTGCGCCTGGCCCAGGCCAAGGCGCAAGCCGTGCTCGACCGCTATCCTGGCAGCCTCGTCATCGGCTCCGACCAGGTCGCCACACTCGATGGCGCCCAGATCGGCAAGCCCGGCAACCATGCGAATGCCCTGCTGCAGCTGCAAACCATGCGTGGGCGCCAGACCGTGTTCCACACGGCACTGTGCCTGCTCGACGGCCGCCAGAGTCCGCCTGTAGCGCAAGTGGAAGACGTCCAGACCCTCGTCACGGTACGCGACTTGCCCGACGCGGAACTGGACGCCTACCTGCGCATCGAGCAGCCGTACGATTGCGCCGGCAGCGCCAAAAACGAAGGCCTGGGCATCGCCCTGCTCGAACGCATAGCCACCACCGACCCGACCGCCCTGACCGGCTTGCCGCTGATCGCCCTCACGGGCATGCTGCGCAAGGCGGGTGTGGCGTTTTTCACATTTTAATCACCCTGGGGTCAGACCCGACGGGGGAGTGCGTTCCAGTGGAGCGCACTCCGATCCCGAAGGGACTGACCCCGGCCAATACAAAGCTAACAATATGACCGGCACCCTGTACCTGATTCCCAACCACCTCGGCCTGTCCGACGGCGCAAGCGACCCGCTGGGCCACATCATTCCAGAGCAGGTGCGGCAGATCACCTCGCAGCTCGATTATTTCGTTGCGGAAAACGCCAAGACGGCGCGCGCCTTCTTGAAATTGATCGGCAATCAGCATCCGCTGGCCAAGCCGCTGCAGGAAATCATGATTTCCGAACTGAACGTCAATACCCCGGCGCAAGCGCTGGCCGGCTTGCTGGCGCCGCTCCTGGCGGGACGCGACGCGGGCCTCGTGTCGGAAGCAGGCGTGCCCGCTGTGGCCGACCCGGGTGCCGACCTGGTGCGTCTGGCGCATCAGCACGGCATTAAAGTGCGCCCGCTGGTGGGCCCGTCGTCGATCCTGCTGGCCGTGATGGCCAGCGGCTTGAACGGCCAGAGCTTTGCCTTCAACGGTTACCTGCCGACGGACGCCACCCTGCGCGCCAAGCGCATCAAGGAACTGGAAAGCCGCTCGCGCAATGAAAAGCAGACCCAGCTGTTCATCGAAACGCCGTACCGCAACGCCGCCATGCTGGAAGCGCTCGTGGCGCAATGCGCGCCATCGACGCTGATCTGCGTCGCCACCGACCTGAGCCTGGACACGGAAAGCGTGCAGACGTGGAATGGCGGACAGTGGAAAAAACAATTAGCCGCCGGCAAGGCGCCTGACTTCCACAAGAAACCGACCGTGTTCCTGTTGCTGGGACAGTAAACGACAAACGCCACGGAAATATTTACCGTGGCGTTTGCTTTGCTTTGCCTCACTACGATAGTCACGACAACTGACAAAACCGTAGCGAGCGGAAGGGAGAGGTGACTAAGAAGCGCAACCGTACTCTAGTACGGTGAGCATCGCAGGCCGCCTATACCGACGCGCAGTAGGTTTGGTCAGGTGTCTTCAGACGCGGCGGGTGCCCGTGTTCTTCTGTCCGCCCTTGCCCGTTTCCAATACAAACTTGGCGCCATCGTCGCGGCCCAGCACCTTGACCAGGTACGGCATGACTTCGCGCAACATCGGCTCCAGGGTATACGGAGGGTTCAGGATGAACATACCGCTGCTGTGCAAGCCGAAACCGTCCGGCGACGGGGTGTTGACCGTCAGGGTCACGTGCAGCCAGTCCGAGCTGGGAAGCTGCTTGAGCTTGTCGGCGAACTGGCGCGATTCCATGCGCTGCAGCACCGGGTACCAGACGGCATACATGCCGGATGGGAAGCGCACGAGGGCGTCGGCCAGGGTATCCTTGACCTTGCGGTAATCCATCTTGTCTTCATACGGCGGGTCGATCAGCACGAGCGCGCGGCGCGATGGCGGCGGCAGCAGGGCTTTCAGGCTCTGGAAGCCGTCGGCCTTGGTGATGAGCACGCGCTTGCCGCGCACGGTCGGACGCTCACCCTGGGCCAGCGCATGCGCCTCGACCTTGCGGAAGTTGTCGGCCAGAATCTTTGCATCGGCTGGATGCAGCTCGAACAGGCGCAGACGGTCTTGCTCGCGGCTGACCTTGTCAGCGCAGTACGGCGAACCCGGGTAGTAGCGCATCTTGCCGCTCGGATTCATTTCCTTGATCAGCTTCATGTACTCGGCCAGCGAGGCCGGCAGGTCCGTGCGGTCCCACAGGGGCGCGATGCCCGTTTCGTACTCGGCATTTTTCGAGGCATAACCGCCGTCGAGCGCATACACGCCTGCGCCGGAGTGGGTATCGATATAACTATAGGCGGTATCTTTTTGATTCAGATATTGCAACAACTGAATCTGCACATAATGCTTCAACACATCGGCGTGATTACCCGCGTGAAAGGCGTGGCGGTAACTCAACATAAGCTGGCTAATTCCATAATAAAAATAAATAAAGGCGGGAGCGCTGACACCGGGCAGGGCATGAAAACAGACTGGAGGGGTCAGGCTGCGGGGCCAGGAAACAGCATGGACCAGCGTAATCAGCGCGCAATTACCAGCATTATCCACCAGAAAGGTGGATTGCATCAAAAAACACGGCTAAACAAGCCCATGCATTCCCGGGACTGGCATCGCCGGGCGCGGTAGAATACGCGCATCGGGCGCCCGCGCCCATCCGCCTACTAATAGAAACGACCATGCACAGCCTGACCCTCACGACCGATAACCGCGCCGACGTCGCGGCAACCCTGGCCGGCCCGCGCTGGACGGTGGCCTGCCTGTGCGCGCTGTGGTGCGGCACTTGCGGCAGCTACCGCGCCACGTTCGAGGAACTGGCCGCGCGCCACCCGGACACCGTCTTCGTCTGGATCGACATCGAAGACCAGGCCGACGTGGTGGGCGACCTCGACATCGACAACTTCCCCACCCTGCTGATACAGCGCGAAGACAACGTGGCCTTCTTCGGCACCGTGCTGCCCGACGGCGGCCTGGCGCACCGCATGGTGCAGGCGCAGCAGGCGCTCAGCGCCGAGGAACTGGCCGCGCTGGCCGGCAGCACGCAGGAACGGCGCGACTGGCAGCGCGACTGCAATCTGCGCCAGATGCTGGCCGCCACCCTGGCCTGATCCACATCAAGCCAGGCGCAGCGGCAGGCTGCGCAGCCTTTTCCCCGTCAGACTGAACACGGCGTTGGCCACGGCCGGCGCAATCGGCGGCGTGCCCGGTTCGCCCACGCCTTCCGGATGCTCGGCGCTGGCGATGATGATGGTTTCCACCTCGGGCGTCTGCCCCATGCGCAACACGGGGTAGTCATGGAAGTTGCCCTGCTCGACTCTCCCCTCCTTGAACGTGATCTCGCCGCCCAGCGCCGCCGACAGGCCGAACAGCACGGCCGACTCCATCTGCTGGGCGATGATGTTCGGATTGACGGCGATGCCGCAATCGATGGCGCACACGACGCGCTGCACGCGGATTTCGCCGTTTTCCACCGAGACCTGCGCCACTTGCGCGACGATGCTGCCGAACGACTGGTGCAAGGCCACGCCATGCGCATGGCCGGGCGGAGGGCTGCCCGCCCTGGCGACGGCCGCATCGAGTACGGCCAAATGGCGCGGATGCCGCACCAGCATGGCGCGGCGGAAGGCGATGCCGTCCTGCCCTGCCGCATGCGCCAGCTCGTCGATAAAGCTTTCCTTGAAGAACGCGTTGTGCGAATGCCCGACCGAGCGCCAGTAGCCGACCGGCACGGCACTGTCGGCGATCACGTGGGCGATGCGCTGGTTGGCGATTTCATACGGCATGTCGAATTCGCCTTCGGCCGTCGTCTTGTCCGGCCCCGCGCCGGGCAAGCCGAAATTGCGCTGCAGGTACTGGTGCGTGATGGAGCCGCTGACGGATTTATTGTCCCAGGAAGCGATGCGGCCATGCTCGTCGAGGCGAGCCGCAAAGCGGGCCAGCGCGGCGGGACGGTACATATCGTGCTTTGTGTCCTGTTCGCGCGTCCACACCAGCTGCACGGGCGCGCCATCGCACTGCAGCGCGATGGCCACGGCTTGCGCCACCATATCCACTTCCAGGCGGCGGCCGAAACCGCCACCGAGCAGCAGCACCTCGATGCTGACATCCTTCGCGTCGACGCCGGCCACTTTCGCCGCCACGTCGACGGCGATGCCGGGCGCCTGCGTCGAGGCCCACAGCATCACCTTGCCATTTTTCACCTGCGCGGTGCAGTTGACGGGCTCCATGGCGGCATGCGCGAGGAACGGTGCGCGGTACTCGGCGCTGACCTGCCGCATGCCCTGCACGGCTTTACTTTCCACCTCGCCGCTGGCGTGATAGGCATAACCGGCTTCGGTATCCAACAGGCGGGCAAATTCCGCGTAGACGTCGGCGCTGGACAAGTTCGCTTGCGGGCCAGCCTTCCACTGCGTCGGCAAGGCGGCGGCCGCCTGCTTCGCGCGCCACCAGGTGTCGGCCACCACGGCCGCGCACGAGACGCTGCGCTGCGCCAGCTGCGGCGTCAGGTCCAGCACTTTTTTCACGCCGGGCATGGCGAGTATGGGCGCCGCGTCGAACGCGGACAGGCTATCGCCCAGGCGCGGCGGCAGATGCAGGGCCGCGTACAGCATGCCGGGCGGACGCGCATCGATGCCGAAACGCGCGCTGCCATTGACTTTCGATGGCGTATCGCGGCGCGGCGCCGGCTGGCCGATCAGTTTGAAATCCTTGGGCAGTTTCAGCACGGGCGTACCCGGATCGATAACGGCGGCGCGCTGCGCCAGGCTGGCGTAGCTGGCGCGCCGGCCGTCCGGATGCAGCACTTCACCGTCCTGCGTGCGGCACTGCGCGGCCGGCACCTGCCACAACGCGGCGGCGGCGCCTACCAGCATGGCACGCGCCGACGCACCCGCCTCGCGCATGGGGCCCCAGCCATCTTTCACGCTCGACGAGCCGCCCGTGACGATCACGCCCAGTTCGCGCGCCGCCTTGACCACCGTCCACTGCGCCAGCGCCTTCAAGCGCCCCTGGTCGTCCGGATGGAAAGGCAGGCTGTCCTTGAGCATGGCGACATTGCCGAAGATTTTATCGTTCGGCGCCTGGATCAGTTTGACACTGGCCAGCGGCACGTCGAGTTCCTCGGCCACCAGCATCGGCAAGGCCGTATGCACGCCCTGCCCCATCTCGCTGCGCGGCATGGCCAGGGTCACCGTGCCATCCGTGCCGATGGCCAGCCAGCCGTTCAAGGCCACGGCGCCATCCTGAAGCGGCAGCGGCGCGCTGCCATGCAGGCGCTGGCGCGGCGGCAGCACGCCCCAGCCCAGCACCAGGGCACCCACGCCGGCCACGCCGAGGCCAAGGCCGCCGAGCAGGAAACGACGGCGCGACGGGGATGAGTGTGCGGCCATGGGCTGTCCTTTATAGTAGTGAGTGATCGATCCAGCGCTCCAGCATATCCTGTGCCAGCACCGGACGGCTATAAAAATAACCTTGCGCCAGCTTGCAGCCATGGCGCAGCAGGAAAGCGGCCTGCTCTTCCGTCTCCACGCCTTCGGCAATCACGGACAAATGCATGCTCTTGCCCAGCTGGATGATGGCAATCGCAATCGCCTCGTCGTTGACGTCCGTCGAGATATCCTTGATGAAGGAGCGGTCGATCTTCAAGGTTTGCACGGGCAGCTGTTTCAGATACGCAAGCGAGGAATAGCCGGTGCCGAAATCGTCGATGGCCAGGCCCACGCCGATGGCGTGCAGGTCGTTGATGAAACCGAGGGCGTCGCCCGTGTTCATGATGACGGATTCCGTCACTTCCAGCTGCAGGCGCTGCGGCTCGAGGCCCGTTTCCTTCAATATGGCGGCCACCATGCCGGCGATGCTGCCCCGCTCGAACTGTTTTACGGACAGGTTGACGGCCATCTTCGGCACGTGCAAGCCCTGCGCCTGCCAGCGCATCATCTGGCGGCACGCTTCGTCGAGCACCCATTTGCCCAGCTGGTTGATGAAACCGCTGTCCTCGGCCAGCGGGATGAAGCGCGCCGGCGGCACCAGGCCCAGTTCCGGATGGTTCCAGCGCACCAGCGCCTCGACGCCGACCAGGCGGCCCGTGTCGATTTCCACCTGCGGCTGGTAATTGAGGAACATCTCGTTCTTTTCGATCGAGCGGCGCAGGAAGGTTTCCAGGCGCAGCCGCTCGACACCCTCGCCCGTCATCGACGGCGCATAGAAGCGGTAGCCATTGCGCCCGCGCGCCTTGGCCTGGTACATGGCCACGTCGGCATTGCGGATCAACATGTTCAAGTCCAGCGCATCGTCCGGATACAGGCTGATGCCCACGCTGCAGGTGACGAACAGTTCGTGGCCGGCCACCGTGAACGGCTGGTCGAACATGGTCATCAGTTTTTCCGCCACCTGCGTGGCGCCATACTCGCCGTCGATGCGTTCGAGCAGGACGATGAATTCGTCGCCACCCAGGCGCGCCAAGGTATCGCCTTCGCGCAGGCGGGCCGCCAGCTGGCCGGCCACCTTTTGCAGCAATTCGTCGCCCACATGGTGGCCCAGGGTGTCGTTGACGTTCTTGAAGCGGTCCAGGTCGATGAACAGCACGGCCAGCTGCTCCTGGTCGCGCGCGGCGCGCAGCAGCGCGTGCTGCAGGCGGTCATGGAACAGCAGCCGGTTCGGCAGCGCCGTCAGCGGATCGTGGTGAGCCATGTGATCGAGCTTTTCCTGCGATTCCTTGATCAGGGTGATGTCGCTGAACACGCCCACGTAATGGGTGGTGACGGCACGCGTGTCGCGCACGGCGCTGATGGTCAGCCATTCCAGGTACACCTCGCCGTTCTTGCGCCGGTTCCAGATCTCGCCGCGCCAGAAGCCCGAGACGGCCAGTTCATCCCACAAGGACTGGTAAAACGCGGCGTCGTGCCGCTCGGAACGCGTCAGCGACGCATGCTGCCCCAGCGCCTCGGCTTCGGCATAACCGGTGATCTGCGTGAAGGCGGGATTGACGGTAACGATGATGCCATCGGCGTCGACCACCATCACGCCGTCGGCGATGTGTTCGAGCACGGTGGCCGACAAACGCAATTTCTCCTCGGCTTCCTTGCGCGCCGTGATATCAGCATACACCCAGATGCTGCCTTCGTTGGGGCGCAGCGGATCGAGCGCGCAGCCGCTCACCAGGGCCCAGAACAGGCTGCCGTCGCGGCGCTTGTACTGGCGCTCCTCGCTGAAATCGCCGCCCGCGGCCAGGGCCGGATACTGGCGCTCGCCCGCCTCTTCGAAGTCATACGAACTCATAAACACGATGGCGGTGGAACTGCCCGTCATTTCGGCATGGCCATAGCCGAACAGTTCCTCGCAGCGGCGGTTGACGGAAATGATGCGGCGGTGGCGCACGAACATCACGCCGAACATGACGTTGTCGAGGATGGCGCTCTGCTCCGTCAGCAGCGCTTCGATGCGCATCTCGTGGTGCTTGCGCTGGCTGATGTCGGCGATGATGCCGTCGATCCAGATGACGCCCTGCTCGCCCACCTGCGGCTGGCCATTCTCGGCCACCCAGCGCTCGATGCCGAAAGCGTCGACGATGCGGTATTCCAGCGCATACGGCCGTTCGTCGAGCACGGCCTGACCGACGGCGCGGCGGTGCTCGCGGCGGTCTTCCGGGCAGATCAGGTCGGCCCAGGCATGCGTGGTGCCGCGCATGAACTGACGCGCCGAATAGCCGGAAATGTCTTCGATGGCATCGCTGACGAAATCGATGGGCCCATCGGGCCGGTAGCGGAAGACGGCGCCCGGCACCTGCGTGACGATGGTGCGGAAACGCTCTTCGCGCTGGCCCACATCCTCGAACAGCTGGCCGATGGCCGCGCGCATTTGCTCGAGCTGGGCCGTCAGGCGACCCAGTTCGTCATTGCTGTGCGAAGCCAGCGGCGTGTCGAAATCGCCGTGCGACAGGCGGTCGGAAAAGCGCGTCAGGCGGCGCAGCGGCTTCAACAGGCGGCGGTTCAGGAACAGCACGATCAGCGCCATCGACACGGCCAGCTGCGCGCCCAGCACGAAAATATACGACATCTGCTTTTCGCGCAGTTCCTGCTGGCTGCGCGCGTCGTCCATCTCGACGACGACGTGGCCGATGCGTTCGCCGCGCACGAGGATGTCGCGCTCGGCGCGGTACAGATTGCCCACGGGCCGCTGCGGCGCCTGCAGGCTGATGAATTCCGTGTCGCCCTGCCCCAGCACTTTCACCAGCAGCACGGAACGGTCGCGCATCACCGACTCGACCAGCGAGTGAGCCGATTCCGCATTCATGTTCCACAGCGACTCCTGCATGCCCAGCGCCAGGATATCGACATTGCGCTGCAAGGCCTCGTTCAGGCTGGTGCGCGCCGATTGGCGTTCATGCACGCCGACGAGCACATAGCTGCCGAAGATGGCGGGCACGACAAGGCCGCCAAATACCACCAGCAGCAGGGCGCCATAGATCGACGAACCGTACAGCACACGCAGGCTGGCGCGCAGGCGCTGGTAAGGTGAATTAAACATGCGGCAACAGGGCAACAGGGATCAGGCGGGCGATCATTGAACTTTACAGGGGAAGTCGGGTGGTCAGGCGGGAAGAAACTTTTTTCAGGAGCAATTATGCATGGAAAAAGCGGGGTAAGTCACCAATAAACACGCGCCAGCGGCAACCTCATGTCATATAAACAGGGTTGAAAAACCACACGCTGACCGGCGCGCCCTGCCGGCGCCAGCAGAAAAACGCTTAGCTTGCTATCATCGCGCCACTTTACCTAGAGGAACCACCATGACCTTCTCCATCTACTCCGCTTCGATCCCCGTCTTCAAACAGATCCTGGGCAGCCTGGCCGCTATCCTGGACAAGGCGGAAACGCACGCGCAAGACAAGAAAATCGACCCGAACGCCCTGCTGCAATTCCGCTTGTTCCCGGACATGCTGCCGTTCGTGCGCCAGATCCAGATCGCCACCGACTTCGCCAAGGGCTGCGGCGCGCGCCTGGCCGGCGTGGCCGTGCCGCCGTATGAAGACAGCGAACAGAGCTTTGCTGAACTGAAAGCGCGCATCGTGAAAACCATCGCCTTCCTGGAAAGCCTGCCGCAAGCGGACATCGACGGCAGCGAAACGCGCGCCATCACCACCGGCAGCGGCGAAAAGACCAAGCACTTCACGGGCCAGACCTATCTGTTCCACTACGCGCTGCCGCACTTCTTCTTCCACGCGACGACGGCGTACGACATCCTGCGCCATAACGGTATCGAAGTCGGCAAGAAAGACTTCATCGGCAGCTATTGATCCTTAGCTGTGAAAATGGGGTCAGTTCCTTCGGAATCGGAATGCTTCCCATTGGGAAGCATTCCCCCGCCGGGTCTGACCCCAGCAGTTGCCGTTGGGTTAAATCAGGTATTCCGGCGCGGATACCCTTGCGCCAGTATCCTCACCCACACCACTTCCTTCTCCTCATCCGTCATCGACACCCAGTGGGCCACTTCCACCACGGTGCGGCCGCAGCCGCGGCAGATTTCATCGAAAGTCGTCGAGCACACGGCCACGCAGGGCGTGTCTGGACGCGGCGGCAATTCCTTGTCAGCCATCAGGATACCTTCGGCAGGCCGAGCTTTTCCCAGCCTTCGGTGCCCAGCGCTTCCAGGGTGGCGATATTCTTGTCGAAGATGTCCGACGCTTCCGGGAACGCCTCGACGGCGCGCTCGATGCTGTCTTCGCGCAGCAGGTGCAGGGTCGGGTACGGCGAGCGGTTCGTGTAGTTGCTGATATCGTCCTCGAACGTTTCGGCAAACTGGTAGTTCGGGTGGAAGCTGGCCACTTGCAGCTCGCCGGCCAGGTGCATGTCTTCCACGGCCGCATCGGCCACGTCGAGAAACTCGTTGTAGTCGAGGAAATCGTTCAGAGTGTACGGGTGGATCAGCAGGGTCGTGTCGATCTGCTCGGGATCCGTGTCGGCCAGGGTTTGCAGCTCATCCATCAGCATCGCCAGCAGATCCTCGGGATTGCTCGATTCGCACACCACATAGCGGATCTGCTTCTTGACGTGCACGGCCTTGGCAAACGGGCACAGGTTCAGGCCGATCACGGCCTTTTCCAACCAGGCAACAGTATTGGCGATGATGACGGCGTTGTCGTCGTCGTGGCGCGGCGGGGTGTTCATATACTTGACTCTCTATCAATAAAGCGGCCGGCGGCTGAATGGCCGGCCAAAGCCAAATTGTACGCACTTTTGCGCAGCCTCATACCGGACGGCCGCCAGGCTTGCGCCATGACCGTGGCCATATATGCTATAACAGCGGCCGAATCGCACATCTAGCAAATTAAATTTGCAATAATTACATTATTAGCGACTGGAAACATCGCTATTGACGCCTATGTGCTGTCATCATGCTGACATAATTCTTGACTCCGGCATGTGGATATACGTACACTCGCAGCTTAATCATGGGTCTGTCCGATGTTTCTCCGACGACAACAATGGAACACTATGCACGAAAACTCCTTTAAATCTACCGTCCTGGCGGCGTTGGCCCTGGCGCTTGCGCCCGCCCTCAGCCAGGCGTACGAAGCCGGTGTTGAGAGCGATAACGCGCCAGTCGCCGCCACCACGCCCGCCCTGATCCCGATGACCGCCCAGGTCACGGCGAAACTCCCCACCCTCGACAACCGCCTGCAAAAGACCGATCGTCTGCTGAAAAACCTCAGTGACAATTCCGATCCGCTGCGCGAAGCCGACGTCTGGGGCCGCATCCGCAGCGGCTATGCGATTCCCGACATCAACAACCAGCTGGTAGCGAATCACGTCAACTGGTACGCCACCCGCCCCGACTACATCGCCCGCACGACGGCACGCGCCTCGCGCTACATTTTCCACGTGGTGCAGGAACTGGAAAAACGCGGCATGCCGACGGAACTGGCATTACTGCCGTTCATCGAGTCCGCCTTCAACCCGCAAGCGTTCTCGAGCGCCAATGCGGCCGGCATGTGGCAATTCGTGCCCGCCACGGGACGCGATTTCAACCTCAAGCAAAACATGTTCAAGGACGAGCGCCGCGGCGTGCTGGCCTCGACCGATGCGGCCCTCACGTACCTGCAGCGCCTGTATGACATGTTTGGCGACTGGCAACTGGCCCTGGCCGCCTACAACTGGGGCGAAGGCTCGGTGCAGCGCGCCATCAAGAAAAACCAGGCGCTGGGCAAGCCGACCGACTTCGAAAGCCTGGCCGACCTGATGCCGGCCGAAACACGCAACTACGTGCCGAAATTGCAAGCGGTGAAAAACATCATCGCCAATCCGGCCCAGTTCGGCCTGACCCTGCCCGTGGTCGACAACCAGCCCTACTTCACGGCCATCGACAAAACCAGCGACATCGACATCACCGTCGCCGCCCAGCTCGCCGAACTGTCGATGGATGAATTCAAGGCCTTGAATCCGCAATTTAACCGCCCCGTCATCATCGGTGGCGAAAAGACGAAAATTCTGCTGCCGCAGGAAAACGCCGCCAAGTTCACCACCAACCTGGCGCAATGGGGCCATGCCTTGTCGAGCTGGACCACGCACAAGATCACCAATGCGCGCGAACGCATCGAAACGCTGGCGTCGAAATTCGGCACCACGGCCGACGTGCTGCGCCAGGCCAACAATATTCCCCAGCGCACGCGTTTGCGCGCCGGCTCCACCATCCTCGTGCCGAAAACCTCGGCCACGATGAACAGCGACATCACCCAGGAAATCGCCGACAGCGCCACCATGCTGCTGGAAGCGGACCGTCCTGAACGGGTCGCCAAGGCCGTGCGCCGCGTTACCAAGGGCGGCAAGGTGCAAGCGGCGCCAATTTCCCTGGTGAAACCACGCATCCAGCGCGGCGGCGGTAACAGCCGAGCCAAGGCCCGTCACTGATCGCCTGATCCGTATAGATCCACCTCACCGGCCGCCACAGCTTTGCTGTCGCGGCCGGTTGCACATCCGCTTACCCGCCCACCTACCCAGACAGGAGTCGTCATGGCTTTCTTGCAAGGCAAAAAAATCCTCATCACGGGCTTGCTGTCGAACCGCTCCATCGCCTATGGCATCGCCAAGGCTTGCCACCGCGAAGGCGCCGCCCTCGCCTTCACGTATGTGGGCGAACGCTTCAAGGAGCGCATCACGGAATTTGCGGCGGAATTCGGCAGCGAACTGGTATTCGACTGCGACGTGTCCAGCGATGAACAGATCAGCGCCGTCTTCAGCGATCTGGCGCGCCACTGGGATCAGTTGGACGGCCTGGTGCACGCCATCGGCTTCGCGCCGCGCGAGGCGATCGCCGGCGACTTCCTCGACGGCCTGTCGCGCGACAGCTTCCGCATCGCGCACGACATTTCCGCCTACAGTTTCCCCGCCATGGCCAAGGCCGCCCTGCCCCTGCTGCATCCGGGCGCGTCAGTCCTGACCCTGACCTACCTGGGCGCCGTGCGCGCCGTGCCCTACTACAACACCATGGGCCTGGCCAAGGCGTCGCTGGAAGCGTCCGTGCGCTACCTGGCCGAATCGCTGGGTCCGCGCGGCATCCGCGCCAACGGCATTTCCGCCGGCCCCATCAAGACCCTGGCCGCTTCCGGCATCAAGGATTTCAGTAAACTGCTGGGATTTGTGGCCGAACACTCCCCGCTGCGCCGCAATGTCACCATCGAAGAGGTCGGCAACACGGCCGCCTTTCTGCTGTCCGACCTGGCCTCGGGCATCACGGGCGAGATTACCTATGTCGATGGCGGCTTTTCGCAAGTGATGGCCGTCAATCCCGAAGTAGAGTGATGCGGCGACCTACATTGGAGGCATCGCATGGCGCGCTCCTCGCACCCCAGGAAAGAAATCGAAGCGGCGCTGCGTCACGCGGAAAGCCAGGGATGGCGAGTGGAAGTGGGCGGCAGCCATGCCTGGGGCAATATCTCGCCCCTACAATGACGACGGCTGCCGCTGTGGCGAATTCTGTATCGCCTGCATCTGGAGCACGCCGAAAAACCCGGGCAACCACGCGCGGGCGATCCGCCGGGTAGTCGATAATTGCACTTTCAACAAACTGATGCACGACTGCATGCAACGCAAATCCAGAGGATAGCCATCATGGATTACATCTTTACTCTCAAGTACCGCCTGCCCGACCACGAACACGACCTCGACGCGCTGGCCGAGCGCCTGGGCAGCGGCGGTTGCGACGACGCTCTGGTCGGCATCGGGCAAGCGGGACGCCTGGCGCTGGAATTCACGCGCGAGGCCAGCAATGCCAACGCAGCCTTGCTCAGCGCCCTGGCCGACGTCAAGGCCATCGTGCCCGAGGCCGTGCTGGTCGAGGCTTCGCCCGACTTCGTGGGCCTGACCGACGTGGCGCAGGTGCTGGGCCTGTCCCGGCAAAACCTGCACAAGCTGATGAGCAAATACCGCCACAGCTTCCCCGTGCCCGTGCATGAAGGCAGCGCCACCATCTGGCACCTGGACGACGTACTGGCGTGGCTGCACGCAAAGGGAACGTATCAGCTGGAACGCAGCCTGGTCGAACTGGCGCAGGTCACCCGGCAAATCAATCTGGCCAGGGAAACGCGACAGGCGCCGCCGCTGCCCGCCGACATCGTGGCCATGCTCAACTGAACGGGCGAAAACTACGTATTCCTACTGATTTCACATAGGAAACATGCGCAAAACGTGGTAGGACTTTCGTTTCTTCCCATTTAGCCCGTGCAAAACGGCGTCAAATACGGTATAGTGTCGTTGTGCGCTGCAATATGTTCCCTTGAAGCGATGGCAACACCGCAGTCATGCACTACAAACTTAGCAGCTTCGCAAGCCTTAGCGCATCCACAGGATGCCGCTTATAAAGCCCTCCCGCCTTGTGTGTCGCACCTGACACCGTCCCGGCGCAAAGCTTTTGTGCCGAAATTTCTTTCTAGTTGAGTCATTTCGTTTTGGTTGGCGTTGCTATTTTGCGTTCTGCTTTTTGCAAGAACGCTGATTTTTACGAAAGAAAAGAATGACATTTGAATCCTTAGGCCTGCATCCGTCCATCATCGCCGCTCTGACCGAATCGGGCTACACCGCGCCAACCGCGGTACAGTCGCAAGCGATTCCAGCCGCGATCGAAGGCCGTGACCTGCTGGTCTCGTCGCAGACCGGTTCGGGCAAGACCGCAGCTTTCATGCTGCCGTCGCTGCACAAACTGGCCAGCGCCGAACAAAGCGCCGCCGGCAAGACGCCGAACCAGGAAATGCAAGCATCGCGCGCCCGCGGCGAGCGTCCACGTTTCAAGGCTGCCCAGCCAAAAATGCTGGTGCTGACGCCAACGCGCGAACTGGCCCTGCAAGTGACCACCAACACCGACAAGTACAGCACCGGCATCCGCCGCATCAAGGCTGTGTCGATCCTGGGCGGCATGCCTTACCCTAAACAGATGCAATTGCTGGCCAAGAATCCTGAGATTCTGGTCGCGACCCCTGGCCGTCTGATCGACCACATGGACTCGGGCAAGATCGACTTCTCGCAACTGGAAATCCTGGTGCTGGACGAAGCCGACCGCATGCTGGACATGGGTTTCATCGACGACATCGAAAAAATCGTGGAAGCGACGCCAGAAGGCCGTCAAACCATGCTGTTCTCGGCAACCTTGGACGGCGTCGTGGGCAACATGGCCCGTCGCATCACGAAGAACCCACTGGTCATCCAAGTGGCAAGCTCGAGCAACAAGCATGAAAACATCACCCAGCGCGTCCACTTCGTCGACGATCTGTCGCACAAGAATCGCCTGCTGGACCACCTGCTGCGCGACGAATCGCTGGACCAGGCTGTTGTGTTCACCGCCACCAAGCGTGACGCCGACACCATCGCCGACCGTCTGAACATCGCCGGTTTCTCGGCTGCCGCCTTGCACGGCGACATGCATCAGGGCGCGCGTAACCGCACCCTGGACGGCATGCGCCGCGGCCAGGTCAAAGTGCTGGTTGCCACCGACGTTGCCGCCCGCGGTATCGACGTGCCAACGATCACCCACGTGTTTAACTACGATCTGCCGAAGTTCCCGGAAGACTACGTCCACCGCATCGGCCGTACCGGCCGCGCTGGCCGTAATGGCCTGGCCATCTCGCTGGTGAACCACGCTGAAGGCATGAACGTCAAGCGCATCGAACGCTTTACCAAGCAATTGATCCCGGTCAATGTCATCGAAGGTTTCGAACCGAAGAAAACGGCATCGGCACCACGTTCGAGCGCCCGTCCAGGCGGCTGGAAACCAGGCGACAACCGTGGCGGCGCGAAGCCAGGCCAACGCACGTTCAGCAAGCCAGGCGCACCACGCAAAGACGGCGCACCGAGCACCGGCGGCGGCTACAAGGGTTCCAACCCGCGCAGCACCGATGGCGCACGCCGCAGCTACGGCGACCGTTAATCACGGCGCCATGCCGCCAGCCGGCGGCATGCAATAAAAAACGGCCACCAGATCGCTCTGGTGGCCGTTTTTTCATGTCCGCTGCCTTTATTTCTTCGACACCTTCTGGCGCGACAGCTTGCGCAGCTTTGCCTGCTCGAAGCGCGCGTGCTGCTCTGGCGTCTCGAGCACCAGCGGCGGCACGGCCACCGGCTTGCGGTTGGCGTCCACGGCCACCATCGTGAAATAGCAGCTGTTGGCGTGGCGAACCAGGCGCTGCTGGATGTTTTCCGTCACCACGCGGATACCCACTTCCATCGACGTCGTGCCCGTGTAATTGATCGAGGCAAGGAACGTCACCAGCTCGCCCACGTGGATAGGCTGCAGGAACATCACCTGGTCCACCGACAAGGTCACGACATAGCTGCCCGAATAGCGGCTGGCGCAGGCGTAGGCGACGCTGTCGAGGTATTTCAGGATGGTGCCGCCGTGCACGTTGCCGGAAAAGTTGGCCATATCGGGCGTCATCAAGACCGTCATCGTCAGTTCGTGGGCCGACCAGTTCATCGCGCTGTCCAAAGTGTTCTCCAAGGGGGAAATTAAAAGTGAGGGAAGATGTGAAAACCGGCCCCAGGGGCCGGTTGTGAGCCTTAGAGGCCCAGGGTGTCGATGTCGGCCAGCGATTCGCGGCCCTTGTCGGAAATGTCGTGGCCTTCGCCTTCGGCGCGCGCCACGATGTGGGCTTTCTTGCCCAGAAAATACGCCACGTCCGTATCGAGCTTGGTCAGCGGATCGGTGGCGACAGCGCGCAAACCCATGATGCAGCGGCGCAGGAACAGCAGTTGTTGTGCTTTCTCGGTGATGGACAGACGGCCGTCGCGCGCATAGCTGAGCAGCTTCAGACCCGACAGGCGCTTGGCATTGCGGGCAACGCAAGCACTGGGGCGCTCGGTCTTGATGCCGCGTGCAACTTGCTCCAGCGCGTCATATTCATCGGTTGTTAATTTCTCGTTCTTCATTACTTTTCCATAAAAGGCCAGGTGTTCGGCCCCCATGGTACGCGCCCCGCTGCGCATCGGCAACAGGCAACGTGAATCTACCGCCGCCCGCCATGCGGCCAGGCGACGGAAACACGGGCGTGACGACCGTTATTTGTAGCTGCGCAGCAGCAGCCATGCCAGGCCGCAACCAGCCACGGCGCCCGCCAGGGCCAGCGCCACGAGGTGTTTGCTGGTGATCACAGGCCGCCGGCCCAGGTAGATTTTGTTATGCAAGGAATTGCCCACGATGGTCTCCTGTACAAGAATTTTTATGATGTCTCATTATAAGAACAGAATCGTGACGGCCGCATGACACTCAGCAGTTGGAGCTTGATTTGTATCCGCTCGGCAACATTTATGCGCATTTTTGTTGTTTAAATGGCGTGCCTCTGGCGAGGCCCGCGCCTTCCATTTCCGATTGGAAATAAACATCGCGCGCGCCTGCCCGCCGCCACCCGTGACGCGGCGCCACGGTCCGAGAACCGTTCAATGCATTTTCACGGGCGGTGGTGGCGGCGTTGGCTCCTCGACCGGCACGGGGTCGATGTGCGGCGGCGGTTCTGGCGGCGGCTTGAGGGGATCGCCTTCCGGCGGTGGCGGCATATCGGGTTCGGGCGTGCTGTGCGCACGCAGCGGGGCAAGATGGAATTGTGGCAGCATGGTGGCCTCCTTTGCCCCACTGTAGCCGATGCAGCCAAATCCTGGCGCCCGCCATTGACAGGCGGCGGGGAACTAAACGGCGTGGCGCCACTCCAACTTTGCAGGCATCCCCTCCAGCACGAGTGCAAGCGACCCCTATGGCGCGCAAGAAAATCCTCTTTATGGCCGAGGCAGTGACCCTGGCCCATGTTGGCCGTCCCCTGAGCCTGGCCCAGGGCCTGGACGAGGCAAAATACGAGGTGCATTTTGCCTGCGCCGATGGGTATGACTTTTGTTTCAAGCAAGCCCCCTTCCGCCGCTGGCGCATCGACAGTATTTCATCGCTGCAATTTCTGCAGGCACTCGCGCACGGCAAGCCCGTGTATACGGAAAGCACCTTGCACGCGTATGTGGAAGACGACTTGCGCCTGCTCAATGCCGTCCAGCCCGACCTCGTGATCGGCGACTTCCGCCTGTCGCTGTCGGTCAGCGCGCGCCTGCAGCGCATTCCCTACATTACCGTCAGCAACGCCTACTGGAGTCCCTGGGTGCGCCAGCACTACACGGTGCCCAACCTGCCCCTGACGGGCGTGCTGCCCATCTGGCTGGCCGATCCCCTGTTCCGCCTGATCCGCCCGCTGGCCTTCGCTTCGCACGCCGTGCCCCTGAACCGCGTGCGCCGCCGCCATGGCTTGCCATCGCTGGGCAGCGACCTGCGGCGCATCTATACGGATGCCGACCGCACCTTGTACGCGGATATTCCGCAACTGTTCCCGCCGCACGGCATGCCGTCCACGCACGACTACCTGGGTCCCATCATCTGGGCGCCGCCGCTCGACTTGCCGGACTGGTGGCAGCGCCCGGAACTGAGCAGCGGAAGGCCCATCATCTATGTCACCCTGGGCAGTTCAGGCCAGGGGCAATTGCTGCCGCGCGTGCTGCGCGCGCTGGCGCCCTTGCCCGTCACCGTACTGGCGGCCACGGCCGGCACCATCCGCGTCGATGCCGTGCCGCCGAACGCCTATGTCGCGCCCTTTCTGCCGGGCGATGCGGCCGCCCGGCGCGCCAGCCTGGTGATCTGCAACGGCGGCAGCCCCACCAGCCAGCAAGCGCTGACGGCAGGCGTGCCCGTCATCGGCATCGCCGGCAACCTCGACCAATTTCTCAACATGCACGGCATCGTGGGTGCCGGCGCCGGCCTGCTGCTGCGCGCCGACCGCTTCCAGGAAACCGCTCTGCGCCATGCCGCCACGCGCATGCTCGACGATGGCCGGGCCAAGCTGGCGGCGCGCCAGCTGGCCACGGCCATGCGCGACTATGTGCCAGGGCAACGCTTGCTGCCCCATATGCACGCCCTGCTGGGCTCGTTGCCACAAGGCGGACAGCCTTGAAAGGCTGGCGTCGGTTTTTTTTACAGCGCATCCGGCAAAGCCTGCACCGCGTCAACAAAAGCACGCCAAGTCATTGATTTCAAAAGAACCTCATGCGTTGGCATGGAAGTCGCTAGGTACTGGCCATGAGCACCTGCCGACAGGTCTCAGGCAAGACTTCCAGACTCACTCAACCATGAGGTGAATACAATGAAACTCTCGAAACTGAAACTGCTCCCGGCCGCAGCGGCATTGGCCATGCTGTGCGCCGCCGGTAGCGCACAGGCGGGCGCCTACGGCTATTCGTACAACAACATCTTCGGCCTGGTGATCGCCGTGCCGACGGGCCAGATCACGGTAGCCAACAGCACCACGATCTCGCGCAGCACGGCCACCCTGAATGGCGTGAGCGTCATCAATGGCGGCGCCGGCTCGCTCGATGCCCCACGCGCCAACGTCGGCCCCGTCATCAAGGGCGAAAACGACTTCACGCAACAAGGCCCGGCAGGCAACTATTCACGCGGCGATGCGCAAATCGTCAGCACGCAGTTCCCTTCGTTCCCGCCAGGCTCCACCTCCACCCAGGCAGTGAACGTGGCCGAAGCCCACCTTGACGGGCCTGCCGGCACGGCCGATGCGTCCGGGCGCAACGGCTCGACCACGGGTTTCTCGGTCGATTTCGTCGTCGGCTCGCCCACGGCAACCCTGAGCTTCGACTTCCTGGCGTCGCCCTTCATGCAGGTCTTCCTGCAAAGCACGGTCGGGCAGCTGTCCACGGCCACGGCCAACTTGGTCGTCACCTTCACCATCACGGACGCGGCCGGCGCGACGGTATTCAACTGGACGCCAGACGGCGTGATCGGCTCGGGCATCTTCGGCGGCACGGAAAACGCCGATGGCGCCAACCTGAACACCAGCCTGGCGACCAATTTCCTCACGCGCGGCAACCTGTTCACCTACGACCCTTCCGGCTGCGGCACGCCCACGGGCACCGGTGTGGGCACAGCGTGCGGCAGCAACTTCAGCTCCGTCAGCAATGCTTTGACGGCCGGCAACTACACCTTGACCTTGAATGCGGTAGAAAGCGTGGACTTGGTGAAACAGGCGGCGACACCCGAACCGGGCACCTTGGCCTTGCTGGGCCTGGGCCTGGCCGGCCTGGGCTACGCCCGCCGCCGCAAAGTTGCCGCCTGAACCAGGCAACAGGGGGGATTCACAGGCGAGGGAGTCTCCTCGCCTTTTTTTTATGCGGCAAGCCTGTCGGTTTTCCTTACAACGCAGCCGACCAGGAGATGAGGATTTTCATGACTACATTTTTATGCATTCGACTTTCAACGGCCCTGCTGGCCTTGCTGTTGCTGGCCGGCAGCGGCACTGCCAGCGCCGCCGCCTACGGCTATTCCTACACCAGCGTCTTTGGCCTGGTCATCAGCAATCCCACCGGTTCCACCACCTTGATCAGCAATATCGACCTGTCGCGCACCACCGCCACGCTCAACGGCAGCAGCGTCATCAACGGTGGCAGCAATGAGATCGACGCGCCGCAAGCGACACGCGGCGCCGTCACCAAAGGGCAAAACGATTTTACCCAGCAAGGCATGGGCAACGCCGCGTATGCGCGCGGCGAGGCGCAAATCATCACTTCGCAAATTCCCCCGTTCCCGCCGGGCTCGACCAGTACGCATACGGTGAATGCGGCGGAAACCTTCCTGACGGGCGGCGGCAGCGCCGACGCCTCGGGACGCAACGGTTCCAGCACGGCCCTGGCCATCAATTTCGTCGTCGGCCAGCCGGGCGCAACCCTGGCCTTCGACTTCCAGGCCCTGCCCTTCATGCAGCTGTACCTGGACGCGCTGGCCGGCACGGGCTCGGCGGCCACGACGAATATGGCGATGACGTTCAGCATCATCGATGACAATGGCCAGATCGTCTTCAACTGGGCGCCCGACGGCAGCCTGGGCTCCGGCATCCTGGGCGGCACCGAACTGGCCGACGCCGCCAACCTCAATACGGGCTACGCGCAAACGCCGCTCACCAGCGGCAGCGTATTCACGTACGACCCCAGCGGCTGCGGCGCGCCCACGGGCACGGGCACCGGCAAGACCTGCGGCGGGCAATATGGCGCCATCACGGACAACCTGGTGGCGGGCAACTACACCCTCGTGTTGAACATGCTGAACAGTTCCGAACTGGCCTACGTGCCAGGCGTCACCCCGGTGGCGCTGCCCGGCACCTTGCCGCTGCTGGCGGCGGGCCTGGCAGCGCTGGCGTGCCTGGCGCCACGGCGCCGGCACCGGCACTGATGCTGACGCCGTGGCGCGCACGGCGTCACGCGCGCTACTGCCCCGTTGTGGGCGCCACCAGCAAGTCTTGCAGCGGACGGCGCAAGGAGCGTGCACTGGCCGCCGGCCCCGCACCGATGCGTCCGAGGAACACGGCCCGTTCGACCGCCGCCGCCCCCAGCACGCCCTGGCATTGCACGGCCAACTCCTGCGCCATTTCCTGCATGCCATCGGTGCGCGAAAAGGTGCGCCGCTCGCGCACATAGCGGGCAAAGATCAGCGGCGTCAGTTCCGGCTGCAATTGCAGTCCCAGCTGCGTGGCCGTCAGCCAGAAGCGCTGCATGGCACGGCCGGCCGCCACGTAATCGTCGATATGGCGCGGCGGCGCATCGGCCAGCAGCGCGAAATGCGCGGCGCAATACAGGCCCGGCAGCAAGTCCATCTGCAGCCGCGGGGCAATGGTGCCGCCCAGCCAGGTATTGAAAAAATCCACGCGGCGCCAGCTGTGCATGACCCAGCGCATCAGGCGCGCCGTCATCGCATCGACGCCGAGCGCCTGCTCCGGGATGCGGTCGCTACTGAAGCGCGCGCCCCATTCGATCACGTCGCGGTGCACCTTGTGCGCTTCGGGCATGGTCAGGCGCAGCTTTGCATTGTCGAACATCAGCCGCGCGCAGGCCAGCCGCGCGCGCCCGCCCTCGAACCATTGCACGCCATAGCCGGGTGGCAAGCAGGCTGCCAGCGCCGCCTTTTCGCTGGCGCGCAGGCTGCGCGTGCTGAGCCGCCGCCGCTGCACGCTGCGCTGCGGCAGGAAGGCCGCCAGCGGATCGGGCAGCATGCCGGGGCTGTCGATCAGGTGCACATCGAAGGTGGGCAGGGTATCGGGCATGGACAGGCGCCGACGCGCTTCCATGCGCAAGCCGTGACAGCTGGCCGCCAGCGCCATGCTTTCAAGCAAGGCGCCCAGCGATAGCTGGCTGGGATGGCCGTCGAGGTCGTACACGCAGTGGCTGCGCGTATCGAAGCCATGCACGACCACGTGCCGCGGGTCCACGACTTCAAAGCGCCACGGCTGCGTGTTGTCGCCGCTGGGCGCCCAGCGCGCCTGGTCGAGGATGCTTTCCAGCACGGGATCGTTCAGCAGTGCTTGCGCCATTTATGCCCCCTGTGCGGCGCGACGCCGCTTGATGATGGCCATCGTCAGGCGCTGCAGCGGATGACGGTTGCCGCCGGGACGCCAGGTATGCACGAGCTTGTTGCGATAGGCGTCGAAATGCACGCCGTGCGGCGCCGCCATCACCTTGCCGCGTTTCAACAGAATTTTCAAGGCTTCCGTGGCGGCCGCGCCCGCGCACAGCTGGCAGCCCATGATGGTCGACGGCCCGCGCCGCTCCTTCAGGTTGATGGCGGACGGGTCGACCAGGTAGGGGCCGTGCAAGCCGGCCGGCGCCAGCCCGACGAGAAAGCGCAGCGCTTTTTCTTCTTCGGGCAAGTCGCCCCAGCCAAAATACTCTTCGAACGTCATGCCGCCCGGCATGAAGCTGAGCACGGCCGTGCCCATGCCCAGCGGCGCGGCCGTGATGGCGGGAATGCCCAGGCGGGCGCACGTGGCGAAAGTGGCCTGGCGCGCGGGAAAGGCGAAGAAATCCAGGCCGTCCACGTACAGGTCGACACCGGCAAAGAACTCGGCCAGGTTGCTGTCGTGTATGCCGTCGGGAAACTGCTTGATGTCGAGTTCGGGATTGATGTCGCGCGCCATCTGCGCCAGCACGGCCACCTTGGGCTGGCCCAGGGTGGACACCATGGCGCCGGCCTGGCGGTTGAAGTTGGCGATATCGAAGGTATCGAAATCGGCGATGTGGAAAGCGCCGATGCCCAGCCGCGCCAGGGTCAGCAAGTGCACGCCGCCGACACCACCCATGCCGGCAATGGCCACGCGCTTGCCGCGCAAGCTGTTTTGCTCCGCCTGCGTGACCCAGCCCAGGTTGCGGGCAAATGCCGCGTGATAGGAAAAACCATCTGTCATGCTCACCTCTACTATGCGTCCGCTAAGGACCAAGAAGAATTTGACAGATGGTCAGGCGATAAGTTCCCGTTCTGACGAAAACTTAGCGGGCCAGCCGGCGCTGGGCCGCCGGCGCCGGGCGCGGTGCCCCTGCCACTGCGCCCACCTTGAACACGCTGACGATCTGCGCCAGCCCGGCCGCCTGCTCGTTCATCGCCTGCGCCGCCGCCGACGCCTGCTCGACGAGGGCCGAGTTTTGCTGCGTCATGTTATCCATCTCGACGATGGCCTGGTTGATCTGCTCGATGCCGGCACTTTGCTCGGCGCTGGCCGAGGAAATCTCGGCCACGATATCGGTCACGTGCTGCACACTGGAAACGACTTTTTCCATCGTCTCGCCGGCCAGCGCCACCAGTTTTTCACCGGCACCCACTTGCTCGGCAGAACTGTCGATCAATTGCTTGATCTCCTTGGCGGCTGCGGCCGAACGCTGCGCCAGGTTGCGCACCTCGCTGGCCACGACGGCGAAGCCACGGCCCTGCTCGCCCGCGCGCGCCGCTTCCACGGCTGCGTTCAGGGCCAGGATGTTCGTCTGGAAGGCGATGCCGTCAATGACGGCGATGATGTCGCCGATCTTTTTCGACGAGGCATTGATGGCGCCCATGGTGTCGACCACCTGGCTTACCACGCCGCCCGCCTGCGTCGCCACTTGCGAGGCGGAAATGGCCAGCTGGTTCGCCTGGCGCGCATTGTCCGCATTCTGGCGCACGGTCGAGGTCATTTCTTCCATGGTCGACGCCGTTTCTTCCAGCGATCCCGCCTGCTGCTCCGTGCGCGCCGACAAGTCGTGGTTGCCCGAGGCGATCTCGCCCGACGCCGTAGAAATGGATTCCGCATCGGTGCGCACCTGGCTCACCAGATGGGCCAGGTTGTCGCGCATGGCCTTGATCGCCATCAGCAAACTCGATGTATCGCCGGGGCGCGTATCGATGTGCGTGGTCAGGTCGCCCTGGGCGATTTGCGCCACGATGGCCGCTGCATAGTCGGGTTCGCCGCCGAGCTGGGCCAGGATGCGGCGCAGCATCAGGGCCGCCAGGGCGCCCACCACCAGCATCAGCGCCCCGCCGATGGCCAGCAGCACGCCCGCCTGGGCCCAGAATTTGTGGTTGATGTCATCGATATACGTACCCGTGCCGATCAGCCAGTCCCACGGCGCAAATTTCACCACGGCATACATCTTCGCCACAGGGTCGGGCACGCCGGGACGCGTGCCGTCCGCCTGCACGAGGCCGATGCGGCTGGCAGCCAGGGCCACGCGGTAACGGTCGCCCGACTGCTTCATGTTCTTTTGCGGCACGCCGATGCGCGACGCATTCGGATGCACGTACAGCAAGTCGGTGCTGAAATCGCGTACGAAATAATACATCTCGTCCTTGGCGAAGCTGCCGATGGCCAGCTTGGCCTGCTGCTGGGCCTGCTCACGCGTGAGCTTGCCCGACTGTTCCAGCGCATAGGCCTTTTCCACGGACGCGTTGGCCAGCTCCACCAGCACCGTCAATTGCTCGACCCTTTCCGCCATCATGGTCTGGCGCAGGGAATACAGGGAGAATGAAGCGATGAGGACGATGCCCAGCAAGGTGCTGAAACACAGGAGGAGAATGCGCGAACGGAGTGTCATGGGTGCCTGGAAATAAATAGGAGAATTAATTGCCCAATGGAAATCTTTTCAGAAAAGCAAAACGGGCGGCGCTACCGGGCTGTGCCCGGCAGGCACCGCCCGCTGTAAGTTACTGTTGAAGGTCAGGCCAAGGCTTCCTTGGCCGCCTCTTCCGGCGTCAAACCGTCGTAGAACTGGTCGGTAAACCACTCGACCTGCTCTTCGATGTGGTCCTGCGCCTGCGCCACGGTGGCGCCGCCAGCCACGAGGAAGCCTTCGACCTCAATACACCAGTTGATCAACTCCAGGGTTTCCGGATCGAGCTCTTCTTTCTTAGCCATCGTATTTCCTTGCTTGTTAAATTGCGATATCACATCAATAAGCGGCAGTTTAACAGCTTCGCCACGCTGCCGCCCATGCAGATCAAACACGAGGGTTACTTGGCTGCAACGTTTTTGCGTTCCGGATACAGCACCACCTGCACATAATTGTGCATGTCCAGGTAGCGTTGCGCCGCCAGCTTGACGGCTTGCGGCGTGATGGCGCGCACGCGCTGCTCGTAGCGCAGGATGTGCGCGGGGTCGCGCCCTTGGGTCACGGAACCCGTCAACTGACTCATCCAGTAGCGGTTTTCGCGCAGCGACTTTTGCTGGCGCGTGATCCAGTTCAGCTTGACCTTTTCCAGGTCGGCCGCGGATGGCCCGTCCGTCTTCATCTTGTTGATTTCGGCAAAGGCGGCGGCGATCACCTTGTCCACGTTTTCGGGTCCCGTCGGCAAGTTCAAGGCCACCGAATAATGGCCGTACGGATGCTGGCCCATCGAGGTTTCAAAGCCGCCGCCGTAGATCATGCTCATCTTTTCACGCAGCACTTCGATGACTTTCAGGTTCAGCACTTCGCCCAGCGCCTGCAAGGTCAGCTTTTGCTCGTCCGAATACGCCACGTCGCCATTGAAGGTAATGGAAATCGTGCTCTTGGGCTCGCTGCCCATGTAAATATCCTTCTTGACGACCCCGGTCACCGGGCGCATGCCCACGTCGCGGTAGGCATGCTGCACGTCGCCCACGGGCAAGGTGCCCAGGTAGCTGGCGATCAGCGGCTTGATCTTGTCAAGCTCGAAGCTGCCCGCGAAAATGAAGGTCATGCCGCGCGCGCTGGAAAAGCGCTGGCGGAAGATGTCCAGCGAACGGTCCAGGCCCACCTTGTCGAAGTCGGCCGCGCGCGGCACGCCGTCGACGCGCGGGTTGTCGCCAAACATGGCGTGCTGGATGGCGTCGTAAAACACGGCTTCCGGCTGCGCCATGCTGTTTTTCGCCAGGTCCTGCTGCTTGCCGATGAAGGACTGGTACAGGCCAGCATCCTTGCGCACGTCGTTGAAATACAAATACACCAGTTGCAGCATGGCTTCCACGTCGGCGCTGCTGGCCGAGCCGCCAAAGCCTTCGCTCAGCTCGCCCAGCGACGCGCCCACGTTGACCGTCTTGCCGGCCAACACTTTTTGCAAGTCCAGCGGCGCCAGATCTTTCAAGCCCATGCTGCCGACCACGGCGCTGGCATAGCGGGCGTTGTAGATGTCGGCGTCGCCAAACAGCGACTGGCCGCCGAAACGCGTCGAGCCCATCAGCACCTGGTCATTCTTGAAGTCCGTCGGTTTCAGCAGCACGCGCACGCCATTGCCCAGGGTCAATTCCGTCACGCCGATGGCGCTGTTCAACTTTTCCGAGACGATGCTGCCGCCGGCCGGTGGGCCATCCATCAGCTTGCTGGCAAGGACTTTTTCCGTGCGCGGCTCGACCTTCTGCTGCTCGGCCTTCGCCACGGCGTCGAGCAATTGCTGCTGCGTCGGGACGCTGGCGCCCGCTTTCGGCTCGGCGCCCATGAAGACGACCAGTTTCTTTTGCTGGTCGGGAATCACCTTGGCCACCGTCTCGTTGATTTCCTGCAAGGTTACCTGTGGCAAGAGCTCCTGCGCGTACAGCAATTCATTGGCGATGCCGGGGATGGCTTCCTGTTCCAGGAAGTTGCGCGAATACTCGGCCACGAAACCGGCCGAATCGGATTTGTCGCGTTCGCTGTAGGCGCGCTCGTAATTGCGCAGCATGTCCTTGCGCGCGCGGTCCAGTTCATCCTGGCTGAAACCGAAGCGGCGCGCCCGCTCATCTTCCTGCACCAGCGCATCGACGGCCGGCTGCACGCCGCCCTTGCCCAGCAATGCATAGGCGCTGAACGATTCATAGCCGCGCACCAGCTTGCCCATGCTGCTGCCGCCCTGGATGAACGGGGGATTGGCCTGCTGCGTCAATTCCTGCATGCGCGCGCTGAGCATTTGCCCGTACAGGTTCTCGATCATCTGGCGGCGGTAGTCGGCGATGGTGACGGGCTCCTGCGCGGCGCGGATCGGGTAGCGGATGAAAACACTGTCGTCCGGCGCTTCCTTGTCCGTGATCACCAGCGCTTCCGTCTGCGAGCGTTGCGGCACTTCCGCATACAGGCGCGGACGCGGTTTTGCGGGATTTTTCAGCTTGCCGAAATGCTGGCGGATCAGCTTTTCAGCCTGTTTCGGCTCCACATCGCCGACCACCATCACGGCCATCAGGTCGGGACGGTACCAGTCTTTATAGAAACGCTTGATGGCTTCCGGCTTGAACGTTTTCAGCACGGATTCCTTGCCGATCGGCATGCGTTCCGCGTAGCGCGAACCGTTCAGCAGCTTCGGATACAGCACCTTGTTCATGCGGTCGCTGGCGCCCTTGCCCAGGCGCGCCTCTTCCAGCACGATGCCGCGCTCGCTGTTGATGTCGGCCGGGTTGAATTTCAAGCCATGCGCCCAGTCTTCCAGCACGAGAAAACCCTTTTCCAGGTTTTCCTTCTTGTTCGTGGGAATCGGCAGCACGTACACGGTTTCATCAAAGCTCGTGTAGGCGTTCAGGTCGGCACCGAACTTCACGCCGATCGATTGCAGATATGAAATCAGCTCATTGCGCTTGAAATGCGTGGAACCATTGAAGGCCATGTGTTCCGTGAAGTGGGCCAGGCCTTGCTGGTCGTCATCTTCCAGGATGGAACCGGCTTTCACCACCAGGCGCAATTCCACTTTCTGCGCGGGACGGGCATTTTTCTTGATGTAATAGGTCAAGCCGTTCGGCAGTTTTCCAACGGTAACTTCTGGTGCCAGCGGCAGGGGATCGCTCAAACGGATTTCCGCCTGGGCCATGCAGGCACAGGCCAACAAGACAGCGCCCGAGATCAGGCGTAATTTACTCAGCTTCATGTATTCTCAACGGTAAGATTCAGTAAGCGTACCTTACACTGAAATCCTGTTTCCGCCATTAAAAACAGCTTAGGGAAAACTGCTTTCCCCAGGCAACTTTGCCGAATAACAAACTCAGCAGTACCCTGCCCCTTTTTTTCAATTGTGCTAAAGTATTGCCGCCGGTCATGTGGACCGGCACAACAATACGTCTTCGGGGCGGGGTGCGATTCCCCACCGGCGGTAAGACCGGCAACGGTCAAGCCCGCGAGCGCCTGTCAAACTTCGTTTGGCAGGGTCAGCAGATCTGGTGTGACTCCAGAGCCGACGGTATAGTCCGGATGAAAGAAGATGTGCAGTAAACGCGATGTCCGCTCGACCTGTCGATGCGGCCGGCTGCGTCTATTCGCTTGCCCTGCAGCGTTTTTCGCCTATGCGAGGAGCGTTTCACCATGTTAGTCAACAGCTATACCCTGCTTTCCAACGACCTCGAAGGTCGCATCCAGTCCGCCCTGGCCGCCATGCGCGCCGGCATCCCCGTCATCCTGCTCGACGATTTCGACCGTGAAAACGAAGCCGACCTGATCCTGTCTGCCGAAAAACTCACGCACGAAACCATGGCCCTCTTGATCCGCGAATGCAGCGGCATCGTCTGCCTGTGCCTGCCGACGGACGTCGTCAGCGCGCTGGAATTGCCCCCCATGTCGTCCGACAACGGCAGCCGCTACGGTACGCCGTTTACCGTCTCCATCGAGGCGCGCGACGGCGTCACGACGGGCGTGTCGGCCGCCGACAGGGTCACCACCATCCGCGCCGCCATCGCGCCGAACGCCAAGCCCGCCGACCTGGTGCGCCCCGGCCACGTCTTCCCCTTGCGCGCCGCGCCCGGTGGCGTGCTCGAGCGCCGTGGCCACACGGAAGGCTCCGTCGACCTGTCGCGCATGGCGGGCCTGAACCCGGCCGCCGTGCTGTGCGAGCTGATGAATCCGGACGGCACCATGATGCGCGGCGACGATATCGAACGCTTCGCCGAACTGCATGGCATGCCGATCCTCACCATCGAAGAACTGGTGGAGTGGCGCAGCACGCGCGAGCAATAAACTGTCAGACGGCGACGGCCTTCGGCAGATGCACGTGCCGGTAGACGAGGCCCGCCGCCAACCCATACGCGACGGCAATCGTCGCGTAGGCCAGCGGCAAGCGCAGCGACCAATCCTGCACCATGTGCAGGATGCTGCCGATCAGGGCCACGCCCACGAGCGCGCCGATTTGCCGGTTCGCATTCAGGGCCGCCGCCGCGCTGTTCGCATGCTGCTTGCCGGCCACCCGCATCACGGTGGCCGTCATGGCGGGAATGACGATGCCAATGGCCACGTTCATGACGGCCGTGCCCAGCGCCAGCAGCGCAAACGGCGTGCCCGGACGCAAGCTCATCAGCAACAAGGCCATGACGGCGCCCACCAGCAAGCCGGCCAGCATGGACAAGCGCGTGCCATGGCGGGCCGCAATACTTCCTGCCATGAAATTTCCTACCGTATAGGCCGCCATCATGGGCAGCAGGCACAAGCCCGACTGCAAGGCATCGGCGCCGCCCGACTGCTGCAGGAACAGGCTCAATAAGAACAGCTGGCCGAAGACACAGAAATTGATCAAAAAACCCACGCCATTGGCCGCGCCAAAGCTGCTGCTATGAAACAGTGCGCGTGGCAACAGCGGATGGCTGCCGCTGCGCTCGCGCCGCAGCAATTGCCCGGCCGACAGCACCGTCAATGCCACCGCCGCCAGCACGCCGGGCGACAGCCAGCCCAGCACGGGCCCTTCGATCAGCACGAAACTGAGGCCCGCCAGCGCCGCCACGCCCAGCGCATGACTGAACAGCGACAGATCGCGCGGCTGACGCGCCGGTGCCGCCAGCAGCAATTGCGCCATGACGATGGCCAGCACGCCCAGCGGCACGTTGACCCAGAACACGCTGCGCCAGCCGAACTGGTGCACGAGGATACCGCCGATCAATGGACCGGACGCACCGGCCACACCCACCAGCGCCGACCAGGCGCCCAACATGCGCGTGCGCTCGCGCTCGTCGTCAAAGCTGTGCGTCAGCAGGCTGAGCGAACTGGGCATGAACAGGGCCGCGCCCGCGCCCTGCAGCAGGCGCGCCGCCGTCAAGAAATGCCCGTCGGGCGCGGCGCCGCACAAAATCGAGCCGAGCAGGAAAACGCCGAGGCCGCCCTGGTACACGGCTTTCGGTCCGTAGCGGTCGGCCAGCGCGCCGCCGGCCAGCAGCAGCGCGGCAAACGTCAGGGTATAGCCGTCGACCACCCAGACCAGGCCCGTCAGCGGTATGGCCAGGTCCAGCGCGATATCGGACAGGGCCACGTTGACGGCCGTGACGTCGATCATCGCCATGACGAAGCCAAAGGCCAGGGTCAGCAGGAGCGGTATGGGGGCAGACATAATATTCCTTGCAGTGACAGCGGGGCAGCCATTATGCGAGCGTTGCGTGATGCAGTAAACAGGCATAAAATCGGCACCTTGATGCAAAAATGCATCACCAATCACAAGGAAACGGATGGACTGGGATAACGCGCGCATCTTTCTCGCCATCGGCCGGGCCGGCACCTTGCGCGGCGCGGCAGCCCTGCTGCGCATCGACCAGGCCACGTGCGGGCGCCGCCTGGCCGCGCTGGAAAGCTCGCTGGGCGCCACCCTGTTCCTGCGCACGCCGTCGGGCTACGTGCCCACGCCGGCCGGCGAGCTGGCGCTCACGGCCGCCGAAGCGATGGAGCGGGCGGCCGACAAGCTGCAGCGCGAGATGCAGGGCGTCGACAACCGTTTAAGCGGCCTGGTGCGCGTGGCCACCACGGACACCATGGCCAGCCATTTCGTCATCCGCGCCATGCAGCAGCTGCACGCGGCCCACCCGGACATCCGCATCGTGCTCAATGTGGCGCCGGCGCTGGCCAGCCTGACGCGGCGCGAAGCGGACCTGGCCGTGCGCGGCGTGCGCCCCACCGATCCGGACCTGATCTCGCGCCACCTCGTCAAGCGCAGCCTGGGCCTGTATGCGTCGAAAAGCTACCTGGCCGAACGGGGCGAGCCCGTGCGCGGCACGGCGCTGGCCGGCCACGACATCGTCATCTACCACCATTCCGTGACGCCGCGCCATGGCGAGAAAATCGCCGGCGAATCCGTCGCCAACGCCCGGGTCGCCATGGAAGTGAACTCGGCGGCGATGCTGCAGGAAGCCACGCGCGCGGGCCTGGGCGTGGCCGAGCTGGCCACCCACCTGGGCGACATCGACCCGCAGCTCGTGCGCATCTGGCCCGAGCGGGCGGAAGCGTATGACGTGTGGCTGGTCATGCATGCGGACCTGAACCGTTCTGCCCGCGTGCGGGCGGCGGCCGAGGCGATTATCCACAGCGTCGCCAGCGTGGCCGGTCAATAAAGGGCCTGCCGTGCACGGCTGCACAATCGCTTGTATCGAACGCATCCAATGTTAAGATGCCATGATGACCCTATCCGTCTCCCTCATCATCAGCCTGCGCCGCCTGCACCGGGCCACCATGGCCTGGCTGGTCAGCTGGTGGCGCATGCTGCATTTCGCCATCCTCGTGTTTTCGCTGGCCCTGTCGCCATCGAGCTATAACCGCGACAACCGCCCCATCCTCGCGCACCGACTCGTGACGAACACGGCGCCCAATCTCGTGTGGTTCAGCGTCGCCTGCGCGCTCGTCAGCCTGGTGCTGATACGCATCGTCGTCGTCAGCGCGCAAAGCTACGGCCTGTCGCGCTATGCGCTGGAAATGGTCGTGCGCGTGCTGGTGCTGGAATTGATACCGCTGACGGCCGCCCTGTTCGTCGCACTGCGCCTGACCCTGCCCGACGGCATTGCGTTCGCACAAATGCGCTCGTCCGGCATGCTTGAGAAAATGCAGCGCCAGGGCGTCGACCTGCTGCGCCGCGAATACTTTCCGCGCGTCATGTCCGGCATCTTCGCCGTGTGGATGCTGGCCATCGTCAGCTGCGTCACGTCGCTGATCCTCGCCTACATCACCATCTACGGCTTTACGCCGTGGGCGCTGCAGGGCTACACGCGCGTCGTGGGGCAGATATTCAATCCGGCCGTGGCGCTGATCCTGATGCTCAAAGTCATCTTTTTCAGCTTTGCCGTCGCCCTGATCCCGCTGGCCTCGTCGTACTATCCGGAAGAACCGCACGGCCGGCGCAACCGCCTGTGGGCCGCGCACGGCCTGTCCGAAATGCTGCGCCTGTTTTCCGTCATCCTGCTGGTCGAAGTGGCTTCGCTGATGGGCAATTACTACTGATGCCCGCCACCGCCCAGCTAACCTTGAACCACCCATACCAGAGCCAGAAGCCATGAGCCAACCTCAAAATCCCGACCAGACCGACGTCACGGCGCCCGACGCTGTGCTGCCCGCTCCGCCGCCCGTGCGCCACGCCGAACTGAAGGCGGCCATCCTGCTCGTCTTCATGTTCGTGCTGGTGGTCGGCTCCGTCGTCTACCTGATGTATGCGCGCGGCGCCTTCGAAGCCACCCAGACCCTGGTGCTGACGGCCGACGATTCGGACGGCGTCGGCGTGGGCGCCGACCTGACCTTTTCCGGCTTTCCCATCGGCCGCGTGCAGCGCATCGAGCTGGCGCCGGACGGCCGCGCGCGCGTCATCATCGACGTGCCGCGCAAAGACGCGCACTGGCTGCGCACCAGCTCCATCTTCACCCTGGAGCGGGGCATCGTCGGCGGCGCCAAGCTGCGCGCCTACAGCGGCATCCTGACGGACCCGCCGCTGCCCGACGACGCCACGCGCGACTTGCTGGTGGGCGACATGGCGGCGGAAATCCCCCGCCTGCTGGCCGCCGCCAAGGACTTGCTGAACAACCTGGGCAACCTGACGGGCACCGATTCCGCACTCGACGGCACCATGCGCAACGTGCAGGCCGTCACCGGCAAGCTCAGCGGTCCGGGCGGCGCCATGGGCTTGCTGACGGGCGACGACAAGCAGTCGCGCCTGTTGATCGAACGGGCCAATGCCCTGCTGATCACGGCGGACCAGCTGGCGCGCCGCACGGATGGCCTGGTGGCCAATGCCGACACGCGCGTCTTCGGCGACAAGGGCGTGATGACGGATGCGCAGGCGACCATCGTGCAGCTGAACGCCCTGCTGGCCGACACGCGCAACAGCCTGAAAAAAGTCGACGCCGTGCTGGTCGAAGCGCAAGCCGTGGGCGCCAACGCCAAGGCGGCCACCGCCGACCTGGGCCCGCTGCGCGCCGACGTGGAAAGCAATCTGCGCAAGGTCGAGCAGCTGGTCAATGAAATCAACCGCAAATGGCCGTTCAAGCGCAATCCGGAGATCAAACTGCCATGAGAAAACTCAACGCCACCTTGTCCGCACTGGCCCTGACCACGCTCGCCGCCTGCTCCAGCGGCCCGCCCGTGCCGGACTGGAAAATGAATGCGCAAAGTTCCGTCGAACGGTTTCAAGCGGCATATTTGAATGGCAACGCCCTGGTCGAGCAGACGGAATTCCGGCGCGCCCGCAGCCAGGTCGCCGGCACGGGCAAGCTCGAACTCGTGGCGCGCATCGAACTGCTGCGCTGCGCCGCGCGCGTGGCCAGCCTGGCCTTCGAGGACTGCGCCGGCTTTGACGCCCTGCAGGCCGACGCGACAGACGCCGACCGCGCGTATGCGGCCTACCTCGCAGGCAAGGCGCAGGCGGCCGACGCCGCCCTGCTGCCGGAAGCGCAGCGGGCGGCCGCCAGCGCCAGCTCGGATACGGCCGCCGCCAGCGCCGTGGCCGCCATCAAGGACCCGCTGTCGCAGCTGGTGGCGGCCGGCGTGCTGCTGCGCTCGGGCCGCGCCACGCCGGAGCTGCTCGATACGGCCGTGGCCACCGCCTCGGACCAGGGCTGGCGCCGTCCGCTGCTGGCCTGGCTGGGCGTGCAGCGCCTGCGCGCCGAACAGGCGGGCGATACGCAAGCGGCGCAGCAGATCGCGCGGCGCATGGCGATCGTCGAGCAGCCGCTGGCCCCTTGAGCGCGCCGATGACGGCCCAAGGCAGGCAGAATCAGGCATAATCGAGCCAGGATGACATCAATGCCGTGCAGGCCGCGAGGTGTGACAATGCAGTTCGAGGATTTCGACCTTTCCACTCCCGATACCGGGCGGCATGCCGGGGCGGCGCCTGACGCCGACACGCCGGCCGCCACGGCCGTGCGCCTGCAATACCTGCTCGACAATACACCCTCCATCATCTATTGCACCGTGCCCAGCGGCGACTTCAAGATGACGTTCGTCAGCAACAATGCCCTCAATGTCCTGGGCTACCAGCCCGAGGAGATGGTGGCCGACCCCAACTTCTGGTTCGACCACATCCACCCCGACGATGCGCCCGGCATTTTTTCCAGCCTGGCGCAGATCTTCGTCGAAGGCGCGCGCGCCTATGAATACCGCTTCCGCGTGCACGACGGCAGCTACCTGTGGATGCACGACAGCCTGCGCCTCGTGCGCGACGAACACGGCGTGCCGTTCGAGGTGATCGGCTCGCTGACCGATATCACGGAACGCAAGCGCATGGAAGCGATGCTGCAGGCGCGCGGCGAAGAGCAGCAACTACTGATCAGCAAGTTGCAGGAAGCGCACGACCAGCTGCTGCAATCGGAAAAGATGGCGTCCATCGGCCAGCTGGCGGCCGGCATCGCGCATGAAATCAATAACCCGATCGGCTTCGTCAACTCCAACATGAGTTCGCTGCAAGGCTATGTCGGCACCCTGTTCGGCGTGATCGGCCAGTACGAGGAGGCGATGCGCGAAACGCCCGATGGCCCGGCCCTGGCCGCGCGCGTGGCCCAGGTGCGCGACCAGGCCGACCTCGCCTTCCTGCAGGACGACATGGTGGACCTGGTGCGCGAATCGATGGATGGCCTCAAACGCGTGCGCGACATCGTGCAGGCGCTGAAGGATTTTTCCCATGTGGGCGAGACAGACTGGCAAGTGGCCAGCCTGCACGCGGGCCTGGACAGCACACTGAATATCGTCGCCAACGAATTGAAATACAAGGCGCGCATCGAGAAGCACTACGGCGAGCTGCCGCAGATACTGTGCCTGGCCTCGCAGCTGAACCAGGTGTTCATGAACCTGCTTGTCAACGCGGGCCAGGCCATCAGCAGCGATGGCGTGATCAGCATCCGCACGGGCCACGCCGGCGATTGGGTGTGGGTGGAGATCGGTGACACGGGCGCCGGCATCGCGCCCGAGCACCTGAACCGCATCTTCGAACCGTTCTTCACCACCAAGGCCGTGGGCAGCGGCACGGGCCTGGGCCTGTCGCTGTCGTACGGCATCGTCAACAAGCACGGCGGACGTATCGAGGTAGCCTCGGAAGTGGGCCGTGGCACGCGCTTTACCGTGCACCTGCCCGTCACGCCGCCGGCGGCCCCGCCAGCGCCCTAGCCTTCCCGCCCTAGCCTTCCTTGACGGGCGCGTACACGCGGATGCTCAGACGCCCGCCATTCTTGCCTTCGAAATCGAGCAGCTGGGAAATCACGCGGGCCGTCAGCACGTGTTCGGCCGCCAGCAGCATCAGGCCATCGCGGCTGATCAGGTCGCGCGACAGCACCATGCCCGGCTCCAGCTGGCCCGACAGCACGGTCAGGTCGCGCGCCGGCGGCTCCGTTTCATCCATGATGCTGCGGAAAGCGGCCACGACGGCCGGGTCGTAGCGCTTGCCGACGCTGTCGTAGATCAGGGTCCGCGCTTCCTCGGCGCGCAGGCTGCGCTGCACCATGGCGCCGATCTGCAAGCCATCGTAGTCCGACGCCAGCGCCAGGATGCGCGCGCCCATCGGAATGGCCAGGCCCACCAGGCCATCGGGGAAGCCGCCGCCGTCGAAGCGCTCGAGCTGCGAGCGCAGGATCACGGAAACGGCGCGCAGCTCGTCGAGCGCCATCAGCAATTGCTCGGCGCGCAGCGGATGCTTGCGGAAGGCGGCCAGCTGCTCGCCCGTCCAGGCGCTGGCCGGCAGTTCCAGCACGTCGTCGCTCAAGCTGAGCTTGCCGATATCCTTGAGCAGGGCCGCGATGAACACGTCGCGCGCCTCCTGCCCTTCCAGACCCAGCGCCAGCGCCAGCTTGCGCGACAGCTCGGCCACCCGCCGCGCATGGCCGGCCAGCTTGCCGCCGCGCATTTCGATCAGGTTGGAAAACACCTTGATGGTCGTCACGAACGTCGCCTTCAGGCGCTCGTTGGCCGCCTGCACCTCGTCGTGCGACTGTTTCAGCTGCTGCGTGCGCGTGGCCACCTTCGCTTCCAGGCTGGCGTTGAGCGCCTGCAGCTCCACGTTCTGGCTGGCCGTCAGCGCTTCGAGGCGCAGTTTTTCCTGCTCCAGCGCGCGCCGTTCCAGCGCGTGGCGCACCACCAGCACGATATCGTTCTCGTCCCAGGGCTTGGTCACGTAGCGGTAGATCTCGCCCTGGTTGATGGCGTCGAGGATGGACTGGATGTCGGCATAGCCGGTCAGCAGCAAGCGTATGGTGCCGGGCCAGCGCTGGCGCACCTGGGCCAGGAATTGCGCGCCATCCATGTGCGGCATGCGCATGTCGGAGATGACCAGGTCCACCGTCTCGCTCTCGAGCAGGGCCAGGCCGGCCGCGCCGCCATCGGCCGTCAGCACGCGGTAGCCGTGCGGACGGAACAGCCGCCGCAGCGACGACAGGATATTCGGTTCGTCGTCGACGCACAGGATGGTGGGCGGCGTGGCCGCAGTGCTGGCGCTGGTACTGATGCTCATGCTCATGCTGTCCTGTTCGGTCATGGTGAGACGGCCTGCGCCTGGCGCACGGGCAAAGTGATGCGGAAGGTGGTGCCGCTGCCGATGATGCTGCGCACGTCGATGCGGCCGTGATGCTTTTGTACCGTCGTGTAGGCCAGCGACAGGCCCAGCCCCGTGCCCTTGCCAACGGCCTTGGTGGTGAAGAACGGATCGAAGATGCGCGACAGGTGTTCGGGCGCGATGCCGCCGCCCGTGTCCTCGACCTCGATCCACACTTCCGTCGCGTTGTCGCTGCCCGTGCGCAGGGTGATGCGTCCGCGCTCCTCGTTCATGGCGTGAGCGGCGTTGACGACCAGGTTCATGATCACCTGGTTCAGCTCGGAAGGCTGGCATTCGATGTCGGGAATGTCGCCATACTCGCGCACCACGTCGGCCTTGTACTTGACCTCGTTATTCACGATATTGAGCGTGGTATCGATGCCCTGGCGCAGGTCGGCCCAGACCCACTCCTGGTGCGCATCCGTGCGCGAAAAATCCTTCAGGTCCTGCACGATGCGGCGCACGCGCGAAATGCCTTCCTTCGACTCGCCCATCAGCATGGGAATGTCGGTACGCAGGAAGTCCAGGTCGATCTGTTCGCGCAGCGCCCGCAGGCGCGCCGCCACCACGGCGTCGGCGACGGCCGGCTCGGCTTCCTCATAGGCGTCGAGCATGCTGAACAGGTCATCCAGATAGCCTTCCAGGGTGCCGACATTGGAAAACACATAGCCGATGGGGTTGTTGATCTCGTGCGCCACGCCGGCGGCCAGCTGGCCGATCGAGGCCAGTTTTTCCGACTGCAGCAGCTTTTGCTGGGCCAGCGACAACTTGCTGTTCAATTCCGTCAGGGCCAGGTTACGCTCGCGCAATTCCAGATCGGCGATCTGGCGCTGGCGGATATCGTCGGCCAGGCGTTCGTTCATTTCGGCCAGCTGGGCCGTGCGCTCGGCCACCAGGTGTTCCAGGTTGTCGTGCGCCTTGCGCAGCGCCAGTTCCGCCAGGCGCCGCTCGCTCACGTCGCGCAGGGTTTCGATGGCGCCCACCAGCCGGCCCTGGCGGTCGCGCAGGGGCGCCGCCGTGAAATGCAGCCAGTGGCCGTCGGGGCCGATATCGGGAAAGAAATCCTCGGCCTCAAAGGCGCCTGGGATCACGGAAGAGCGCTTCAGCTTGCCAAGGTAGCGGTCATTTTCACCGAGCGCGATGTCGTCGGCCACCAGCAGGTCGGCCAGGCAGGCGCGCGGCTGCCGATAAAACGCCTTCCAGTGGTCGCGCGTGCCGACCATCTCGGCGGCCGTAAAGCCCAGCAGCTGTTCGCAGGCGCTGTTCCAGTGCGTCACCACGTGCTCCGTGTCGATGGCGAAAGTGGCCACGGGATGGCCGTCGAAAAAGGCCGATAGCGCGATGGTGTCGCCCTGGCGGCGTTCCGGCGTGGCGGGCAGCGCCTGCCCTGCGTCTGTTTCCATGGCCTCTTTCTTGTTCATGCCAGCATGATCCGCGACATTTCATCGAAGGTGTGTTCCGTTTGCCCCAGCAGCGCCAGCCAGGCCTGCTCGTCCAGCGCGACGCTGCGCCAGCCCGCCGGCGACAGGGGCGGCACCAGCGCATCGTCGACGCCGGCCAAGTCGAGCGCCAGGGCAACGGCATTGGCCAGGTGCACGGCCAGCGGCAGGCCGCCCGCTTCCAGCCGGTTGATGCTGTGGTGGTCGGCCACCGCCTGCTGTATCGCCTCGGGAAACTTCCAGTAGGCGGCCAGGGCGCTGCCCACCTGTGCGTGATCGATGCCGATGACGGCCAGTTCCGCATCGGCCATCTGGCAATCGTGCGCCTGGCGGTAGCTGCGCACTAGCGCATGCTCGGCCGGGAAGCGCGTCACCAGCACCAGGGTGCCCAGGTCGTGCAGCAGGCCGGCCGTGAACGCCGTTTCGGGATTGACGCGCAAGTGCGGCGCCAGCAGGCGCGCGGCGATGGCCGTGGCCAGCGAGTGGCGCCAGAACGCCTGGAAATCGAAGCCGCCGCTGACGGGTGCGAAGCTGCCCGTCAGGGCGCAGGCCGTGACGACGGTGCGGATGCTGTGAAAGCCCAGCACGGAAACGGCTTGCGGGATGCTGGTGACCTTCGATTGCATGCCGTAGAACGAGGAATTGGCGATGCGCAGGGTCTTCGCCGCCAGGCCTTGGTCCAGTTCGATCTTTTGCGCCAGCACGTGCACGTCCGTGTCGTCCTGGTCCATGCTCGACAGCAGTTCCAGCACCACCACGGGCAGCGAAGGCAGTTCCTGTATCTGACGGATGATATGTTCGAAACTGAGCCGTGTCATGTGGCGCCCCCTTGCCGGTAGCGCTGCAGCAGTGCCAGCAGTTCGGCCCCGGCGGAATCGGGCGGCGTGGCGCGGAACAGCACGGCCAGCCGTTCCAGGCGGCGCAAGCGTTCCTGCTCGGCGTGCGCCTGCGCGGCGGGGTCGACCGCCTCGTCCATGACGACGCGGCAGCTCTCCACATTGCGCCGGCGCAAGGCGGTCAGGTTCGCCGCCGTCAGGGTGGCGCCCTGGGCCAGCAGCACGGTGCCGCTGGCATCGCTCAGCGCTTGCGCCAGCACCATGCCTTCCTGCGCCTGTTCCATGGAAATCTCGCGTCCGCCTTCACTCATGTGCCCTCCCCATGGCGGCTCAAGGTGACGAGGCTGCCGCGCGAGCGCGAATGCAGGCCCATCGGATGGACGGCCACGGCATACGGCTGGCCATCGATGGCGGCCAGGCGGGGCGCGCCCTGCCCGTCGAACAGCTGCGGCAAGACGATCGCCGCCTCGTTGCCCAGCAGGGCCGCGCCCCGTTCGAACAGGTTGGCCGCCGCCGCGTTGATGAAGGCGATCATGCCGTCTTCATCGAGGCCGATCACGGGCAGCGGCAAAAATTGCAGCAATTCGCGCGCGATGCCGAGGCTGACTTCGTCGCGGCTGATCTGGTGCTGCTGCTGGCGCACCAGCGCCTGCATGGCGGCATTGGCCGCCGCCAGCGCCTGGTTGGCCTCGCGCAGCTGCGCATTGAGGCGCACATTGTCGTCGTCGATACCCTTCAGGCGGAAGGCTTCGGCGATATGCTCGCGCAGCTGATGGTCTTCCCAGGGCTTGGTGAGGAACTTGAAGATGGCGCCCTCGTTGACAGCGTCCGTGACGGCCTGCAGCTCGGTATAGCCCGACAGCATGATGCGTATGGTTTGCGGACACAGCAGCTTGGCCTTGCGCAGGAAGTCGGCGCCCAGCATGCCGGGCATGCGCTGGTCCGACACGATCACGTCGACCGTATGGCTGGCCAATACGTCCAGCCCTTCCTGGCCGCCGTTGGCCGTCAGGATATGGTAGCCATCGCGCCGCAGCAGCCGCTTGAGGGAAGCGAGGATATTCGGCTCGTCATCGACCAGCAGCAAGGTGCGCGGCGGGGCCACGGCCTGCTGCCCGGCATCCGCCGCCAGCGCCGCAGTACCCGGCATGCCATGCTCGTCGTGCACATCCATCGGACCATCCTCTCATCGCCATGGCGAAATCGGAGCTTGCCTGGAGCGGGAATCTGCCGCACGTGACAGTCTTGCGAGTCTTGCGCGGCAGCCAGCTTGCGTTGAAATTATACGACTAAATATTCCCGTATGACACTAATCCGGCACTTATCCGCGCCGCGCCGGACAAGGCGTGTCGCGGTAAAACACAAAGCCGCCCAGGCCGATGGCCTTGGTATCGGCGTTCACGCCATACACCAGCGTGCTCTTGTCCGCCTCAATGCGCAATAGGTTCATATGTTGGACGATTTGCGCGTGCGACAGTTCCAGCGATGGCGTCGGCGCCAGTTGCAAACGCAGTTCGGATGCGGCGCCATCGTACGCCCAGCGGCCCGGGTTGAAAAAGGCGAAACCGCCATCGAAACGCAGGCTGCCATCCTTGAACTGGGTCAGGCAAATGCCGGGAAATTCGCTGGGCGGGTTGTACCAGGTGGCGGCCACGGCGGCATCGGCAGGCGTCTTGCCCGGCATCTGCATGCTGGCTGTGCCATTGTTTCCGCCCAAGCCGGCGCAACCGGCCAGCGCCAGCGCGCAAGCCAGAGCGCCCGCGCGCGTGATGAATATCATGTGCATTGCCGTCCCCTTGCTTTATAGAAACATCATCTTAAAGCGGGACGGCCAGCCGTTCAAGCGGCTAGCGCACATAAGGGGAATTTAATTGCCCTCGGCCGCCTTGGCAGCCGCTTCGCGCAATTTGTCCTTCTTGCTCTTGCGCGCGCCCTTCACGCCGCCGTTCACCGTGTCCGTAACGGGATTCACGGGCGCGGGCAGTTCCGTCGGCTCAAAACCGGCCACCACTTCGCGCACGATGCGCAAGTCGTTGCGGTTTTCGATCAGGCGGAAATGCGCTTCCGTGTCGGCCGTCACGAAGCTGATGGCCGTGCCGCTTTCGCCGGCGCGGCCCGTGCGGCCGATGCGGTGCGTGTAGTCGACGGCCGAACGGGGCAAGTCGTAGTTGACGACGGCCGGCAAGCCGGCGATATCGATGCCGCGCGCCGCCACGTCGGTGGCCACCAGCACCTGCAAGCGGCAGGCCTTGAAGTCGGCCAGCAGCTGGCTGCGCGTGCCCTGGCTGAATTCACCGTGGAAAGCGCCCACGTGCAGACCCGCGCGCTGCAGCTTGTCGGCCACGTGCTCGGCCGCGTACTTGGTGGCGACGAACACCAGCACGCGCTCCCACTGCTGCTGCAGGATCAGGTAGCGCAGCAGCTGCGTGCGGCGCGGCACGTCGACCGTGATGGCGCGCTGCACGATGTCGGGCTTGTCCTGCGGTTCGGACGCCACCTCGATGCGCACGGGCTCCTTGAGCAGGCTGTCGGCCAGCGCCTGCACGCTGTCGGGGAAGGTGGCCGAGAAGAACAGGTTTTGCCGCTGCTTGGGCAGCAGCGCGAGGATGGCGTTGATCTCCTCGCTGAAACCCATGTCAAGCAAACGGTCGGCCTCGTCGAGCACGCACAGCGACACGCCGCCCAGTTTCACGGCGTTCTGGCGCACCAGATCGAGCAAACGGCCCGGCGTGGCGACGACGATATCGGCGCCGCCACGCAAGTCCATCATCTGCGGATTGATCGACACGCCGCCGAACAGCACGGAAATCTTCAGTTTGACCGGCAGCGGCTTGGCCAGCGCGTGCACGGTCTGCCCCACCTGCGCCGCCAGCTCGCGCGTGGGCACGAGGATCAGCGCGCGCACCTGGCGCGGACCGGATGCGGGCGCCATCAGCGCCTGCAGCAGCGGCAGCGCGTAGGCGGCCGTCTTGCCGGAACCCGTCTGGGCCGCGCCCAGCACGTCGCTGCCGCGCAGGATGGCGGGAATGGCGGCCGCCTGGATGGCCGTCGGCGCGGCATAGCCGGCCTTGTCAACGGCGCGGACCAGGGAGGGAATCAGACCCAGTGAGGAAAATGGCATAGCGGGCCTTCTTTATTCGTAAAGTGAGACCGGCCGCGAAAGGCGGCCGGTCGGATATGGCGACAGTATAAGGCAGACAGCTATTGCTTGGGCATTTGCAGCTTCGGATAACCCGCTTCATCGTAGCCCGGCATGCCGCGGCGGATCGTGTGCGAAAAATCCGCATCGTCGTTGGCCGCCCGCGCGCGCGCCGTGACGTGGCCCCCATCGCGCAGCTGCTGGAAACTCAGGCCGGGCACCAGGCCCTGCACGTCGAACAAGTAGCGGTCCAGGTAGCCCGAGGCCATCAGCCGGTAGTCGAGCGGCAGGCCCGGCACGATGCGGCGCACCATCTCGAAGACGATGGTGGTGCAGTTGGCCGTCAGGGTATTGTAGAACTGCGGCTTGGCCTTCAGCGATTGCGCCTCGTCCAGGTAGGCGAGGAACAGCGAGCGCATGGCCGTTTTGGGCATCATGACGCGGTACAGATGCATGTCCTCGCCGCGCGCATTCGTGCGCACGCGCAGGATGTCGCGCTCGTCGGCGGCGATCAGGCTCATCTCGAAATGCTTGAAAAAGCCGCCGATGGCGGAAAAGCTCTCGCCCTTCTCCTTGCGGATCTCGATGGAGAACGTCAAAAAGCGCCCGTCCGCAAAGCCGAACGAGATCAGCGTATGCGCGATGTAGGGTCCCGTCCAGTACGACAGCGCCGTATCCACCGTGCGCAGTTCGTCGAGGTCGTAGCTGCGCTGCTCCCACTTGACCGTGTAGTCGTCATCGCTGCGCCAGTCGAAATTGCGCACATTGTCCAGGGTGACGAGATTGCCCTTGACCGTACCCGTGACGTTGCGCGCCACGTCGTCGGCCCACACCCTTTCCTGCTTCGGCGTGATGAAACTCCACCACACGAGCAGCAGGATAAAACCGGCCGCATACGGCAGCAGCACGCGCATGTCGCCGCGCATCCACCACAGCGCGATGCTGGCCACGCCCAGCGCAACCCACAGCAAGGCGCCGATGCCTTGCGCCGCCGTGCCGCCGGATAGCTGGTACCACAGCGCCAGCGCGCCCCACAATGCAGTCAACAGGATAATCAGGGAAACGGCCATTTTGCCTATGCTGGCCAGCACGGAGCGGGCTTGATGTGATAATAAAGTCATGCCGTGATTATAGGGGCAAGCGCAGGAATACGTGAGTTCAGGCAAGCATGGGCAAAGTCATCCGAGCATATAATATTGCTTGCATGGCAATTTACTTCATGAGAACATTCTGCACAAATGAAATGTATAGACAAGGCGCCCTGCATTGCCATCCACGGAGACACCTTGCAATCGAGTTCACTGTACGCCCTCGCCGGCAGCCTCAATTCCCTCTTCATCGTCGTCAGCCTGTTTGGCTTGTGGTCGCAGCTGCAAAAAATCTGGCGGCGCAAGCGTGATGCCGGCATCGGCGCCGGCAAGACGACGGACATCCTGTCCATCAACCAGTTCACCGTCAGCTTCCTCGCGTATTGCGCCTTCTTCGTGTACGGCTATTCGATCACGCCATTCAACCACTACATCGTCTGGCCCCGTTTGATCGCCTCGCTGATCGCGCTGGGCATCCTGTATGAAATTGACCGCGACCGCCGCAGCGGGGCATCGCGCAACGCGCTGCTGGCCTGCGCGCTGCTGCTGGGCGCGGGTGTGGCGGGATTGCTGTTCGGCCCCACCTTCACCGATGAAAAGCGCGTGATCTCGCAAAGCCTGATCGTCGCCGTCACCGTGCTGCTGGCGCAGGGCTATGCGCACCAGATCCGCCTGATCTGGCGCTCGGGCAGGACAGGCGCCGTGTCCCTGAAAATGAGCCAGTTCATCCTGGCGATGGATGCCAGCACCATCTTCTTTGCCTGCGTCATGGGCCTGTCGACGGGCTGGCCCTTGCTGCTGCTGGCCAGCGTCAGCGCCACGACCAAGCTTGCCATCATGTGGCTGTTCCGCTGGGAGAAGACCAGCTTCGCCGCGCAGGTGAAACGGCAGGCGCCGGCCTGAGCCTACTGCCCGCTCAGCGCACGCATTTCCGCATACAGGTTCGCCTTGCCCTCGAAGCCGATGCCAACCAAGTCCGGCATGGTGATGTGGCCGTTTTCGACCTTGACGCCGTCGGGAAAACCGCCGAACGGCTGGAACAGATCGGGATACGATTCGTTGCCGCCCAGGCCCAGCCCGGCTGCGATATTCAGGGACATCTGGTGGCCGCCGTGCGGGATGCAGCGGCTGCGCGACCAGCCGTGCTGGTGCAGCATGTCCAGCGTGCGCAGGTATTCCACGAGGCCGTAGCTGAGGGCGCAATCGAACTGCAGCCAGTCGCGGTCGGCGCGCATGCCGCCGTAGCGGATCAGGTTGCGCGCATCCTGCATGGAAAACAGGTTTTCGCCCGTCGCCATCGGCTTGTCGTAATAGCTGCGCAGGGTCGCTTGCAACTCGAAGTCGAGCGGATCGCCCGCCTCTTCATACCAGAACAGATCGTACTGGCGCAGCGCCTTGGCGTAGGCGATCGACGTATCCAGATCGAAGCGGCCGTTCGCATCCACGCACAGCTTTTGCCCGTCCTGCAGCACCTCCATGATGGCGTCGATGCGGCGCAAGTCGTCATCGAGCGAAGCGCCGCCGATCTTCTTCTTGACCACCGTGTAGCCACGGTCGATGTAGCTGCGCATCTCATCCTGCAGGGCACTCAAGCTCTGGCCCGGGTAGTAATAACCGCCCGCCGCATACACGAAGACTTTTTTATCGGGCACGCCCATGCCGTGGCGCTCGGCCAGCAGCTGGAACAAGGGCTTGTTCTCGATCTTCGCCACGGCGTCCCAGATGGCCATGTCGATGGTGCCGATGGCCACCGAGCGCTCGCCATGGCCGCCCGGCTTTTCATTTGTATACATGCAATCCCACACCTTGTGCGGATCGAGGTTGCTGCCGTCATCCGTGACGAGCGAGGCAGGATCGGCGTCGAGGATGCGGGGAATGAAGCGCTCGCGCATCAGCATGCCCTGGCCGTAGCGGCCGTTCGAATTGAAGCCGTAGCCGACGACGGGCTTGCCGTCGCGCATCACGTCCGTGACGACGGCTACCAGGCTCAGGGTCATCTTGCTGAAATCGATGTAGGCGTTGCGGATGGGGGAAGAGATGGGAATGGTCTTTTCGCGGATTTCAACGATTTTCATGCGGGTCTCCTGTGGGTGAAAACAATGACGCCAGCTTAACCGCGATAGTCAGTCGTATAATCGATATTAATTTAAACCATTCTTCACTTGAAGTTAATAATGAAAAGCGACGCCACGACGGAAATGGCCTTCTTTGTACTGCTGGCCAAGCTGGGCAGCCTGTCGGCCACGGCGCGCGAGCTGGGCATCACGCCACCCGCCGTCAGCAAGCGATTGGCGCTGATGGAACAGCGCCTGGGCGTGCGCCTGCTGAACCGCAGCACGCGGCGCATCAGCCTGACGGGCGATGGCGAAAGCTATCTGCAGCAGGCGCGGCAGATTCTCGACGATATCCGCGCCATGGAGGAATCCCTGGCCAGCGGCAGCGCGGAACCGAAAGGCTTGTTGCGCGTAAATGCCACCCTGGGTTTCGGCCGCACGGTGATCGCGCCATTGCTGTCGCAATTCGCGCTGCGCCACCCGCAGCTGGAAGTGCAGCTGCAGCTGACGGACAGCCCCATCAACCTGGTCGAGCAGGCCTACGACCTGGGCATCCGCTTCGGCGACTTGCCCGACACGCGTTTGTCGGCACGGCGCATCATGTCGAACCGGCGCTTCCTGTGCGCTTCGCCCGCCTACCTGCAGGCGCACGGCACGCCGCAAACGCCGGACGACCTGGCGCGGCACCGCTGCATCGTGCACCGGCAGAATGACGACGCCTACGGCATCTGGCGCCTGAGCCGTGGCCGCGCCACCCACACGGTCAAGGTGCGCGGCACGGTGGCCAGCAACGATGGCGACGTGGTGCTGGGCTGGGCGCTGGACGGGCACGGCATCCTGCTGCGCTCGGAATGGGACCTGGCCCGCTACCTCGACAGCGGCCGCCTGCGCGTGGTGCTGGAAGACTATGCGCTGGCGCCGGCCGACCTGTACGCCTACTACCCGAGCCGCCACCAGCTGCCCGCCAAAGTGCGCGCTTTTATCAATTTTCTCATCGAGCAGTTGCAGCCGGACTCGGCCAATACGGGGAAATAGGGTTACACTACAATATTGCGATATGGCAATAATATGAAGGAGTAGGTTTTGCTAGTCATACTCGGATTTCTCGTCGTGCTGTTTTCCGTCTTCGGCGGTTTCGCCATGCAGGGCGGTCACCTGGGCGCCCTGTTCCAGCCGCTGGAACTGCTGATGATCGGCGGCGCCGCGCTGGGCACCTTCTTTGTCGGCAATGACGCCAAGGCCATCCGCGCCACGTTCGCCGCCCTGCCCACCCTGTTCCACGGCTCGCAATACACGAAGGCGCGCTATATGGAACTGATGGGGCTGATGTATGAAATCCTCAGCAAGATCCGCAAGGAAGGCTTGATGTCGGTCGAGGACGATATCGACGACCCGTACCGCAGTCCCATTTTCATCAAATACCCGTACACGCTCGGCGACGAGCACATCCTGGAATTCATCACCGATTATTTGCGCCTGATGGTGTCGGGCAATATGGACGCGTACCAGATCGAAAACCTGATGGATAACGAGATCGAAACGCACCATGAAGATGCGGAAATGCCGATCCAGACGATTTCGCAGCTGGCCGACGCCATGCCCGCCTTCGGCATCGTGGCCGCCGTCATGGGCGTCGTGCACACGATGGCCTCCGTCGGCTTGCCCCCGGCCGAGCTGGGCGTGCTGATCGCACAGGCGCTCGTCGGCACCTTCATCGGCATCTTGCTGGCCTACGGTTTTATCGCGCCCCTGGCCAGCTTGCTGCGCCGCAAGCACCATGAAACGGCGAAGATGTACCAGTGCGTGAAAGTGACGTTACTGGCCAGCCTGAACGGCTATGCGCCGGCGCTGGCCGTGGAATTCGGCCGCAAGGTCATTTCCGCCACGGAACGCCCGTCGTTCAGCGAACTGGAAAACCACGTGCGCCAGGTGCGCACGAAGAACTGATTCCAGCCGTTCGCGTCAGGCTTCCGGCGCCGTCCAGACCAGGTTCCACAGGTGGCCATCGATATCCTCGAAGCCCTGGTCATACATGAAGCCATGGTCCTCGGGCGGATGCGGTATGCGGCCACCGGCGGCGTGGGCCTTGGCGATCAGGCTGTCCACCTCTTCCCGGCTTTCGCAACTGAGGCAAATGACTACTTCATTGGTTTCCCTGGCATTCGCCAGCGGCTTGTCGATCAGCGACTGGAAGAACGGTTCCGTCGTCAGCATGGCCTGGATGCTGCCTTCGACGATATTCATGAATGCCGCGTTCTCGCCGCTGAAGCGGGGATCGAAGGTAAAGCCGAGGGCGGAAAAGAAGGCCTTGGACTTATCCAGGTCCTTCACGGGCAGGTTGAGAATGATCTGTTTGTGCATGGCGCTTCCTTGCTCACACGTTGACGAAAAAATCGTCCCTCCAGAATACCAATAAAAACTAAAGGAAGGCGCGGGCAAGGCTGGAGCGCGCGCCTGCCACCGCGCGCAGGCGTTCTTCAAGGTAGGCGCTCACGCGCGGATGCTGGCTGAAGGCGACGTTAAAGCGGATATGCTGGTCTGGCGTGTCATTGGCCGAGAACGCGGCGCCGCGCATCAGCAGGATCTTGTTGCGGTAGGCGTCCTGCACCAGCAAGTCCACGTCCAGCCCTTCGGGCATGCTGCCCCACAGGAAAATGCCTGCGTCACCGGGCTGCTCGAACAGCACGCCGGCCGCGCTCAGTTGCCGCGTGCTGGCGTTGCGCGCCACCATGATCTTGCGTTGCAGCCGCTCCAGGTGCTTGCGCAGGTTGCCGGCCTTGAGCACTTCCAGCAGCACGTATTCGTTCAGCGCAGGCAAGGTCATGATGGAATGGATCTTGGTACGCATCAGCAGCTTGAGCAGCGCCGGCGCCGCGGCCAGGTAGCCCATGCGCAGGGCCGGGCTCAGCGCCTTGCACAGGCTCGAATAGTAGATCACGCCGTCGAGTCCGGACAGCGACGCCAGCCGCGTGCTGTGACCCGGCTGGAAATGGCCGTGCACGTCGTCTTCGGCGATCAGGAAGCCGTACTGCTGCGCCATGATCAGCACCTTGTGCAGGTTGGCGGCGCTGCTGCTCCAGCCGGTGGGGTTGTGCAAAGCCGTCTGCATGAACAGCAGGCGCGGACGGTGCGCGCGGCAGGCCGCGTCCAGTTCGTCCAGGTCGAGGCCATCGGGGCGGCGCTTGATGGGCACCAGGCGCACGCCGTCCTGGCGCAGCCTGCCGAACATCAGGAAGTATCCGGGGTCTTCCACCAGCACCGTATCGCCGGGCTGCAGAAACGTGCGGCAAATCAGATCGATGGCATGGGTGCCGCCGAAAGTGGTGAGGATGTGGCTGGCGTCCGCGGCGATGCCGATGCCGCGCAACAGCAGCGCGATCTGCTCGCGCAGTTCGGCCAGCCCCTGCGGCGGACAGCGCGAAGCCATGCCGGCCGCGCTGCGCGCCAGGCCACGCTGCACGGCGGCGGCCGGCAGCGCATCCTGCAGCCACGTGGGCGGCAAGGCGCCGCTGCTGGCCAGCAGCACGCCCGGCCGCTGGTCGTTCACTTGCTGGCTCAGCCAGACTGGCTCCTGCTCCTGGCCCGCTTCCAGCGCCACCTCGTCGGGAACGGCGCGGCCGGCGTCAGCGGGTGCGCAGACGAAAAAACCCGTCGTGCCGTGCGTATCGATGACGCCTGCGGCCACCAGCCTGTCATACGCCACCACCACGGTGTTGGTGCTCACCGCGAGCTGCGTGGCAAGCTGGCGGATCGACGGCAGCCTCGTCCCGCCAGGCAGGACGCGTTGCGCGATCTGCTGGCGCAATGCGGCCTCGATCTGCTTGAACAGGGCGATGGGCGAGGAGCGGTCGATGGCGAACATGGTGGCAGTCTAGCGTAAAAACGTCACGGCGAGGACCAGCAGGATGGCGCCCATCGCCAAATTGAAGATGCGCTGGTTGCGGGGCGCTTTCAGCACGCTGCGGATCGAGACGCCGAACAGCGCCCACATGGCGTTGCACGGCATGCCCACCACGGTGCCGATCACGGACACGAGCAGCGCGCTGGCGAGCATATTGCCCTGCGCAGGCATGAAGACCGACGCCATGGTGACCGCCTTGAGCCAGCTCTTCGGGTTCAGCGCCTGAAACAGCGCCGCCTGCACAAACGACACGGCCTTCGGTGCGCCGGCCCCGGCCACCGAGGCGCCGGCAAGCTTCCAGGCCAAGAACATCAGGTACAGCGCGCCCGCGATCCGCAACACCTGCTGCGCCAGCGGGTACGCGACGAACACGCTGCCCAGGCCCACGCACATGAGCATGGTCTGCACGAAGATGCCGGCCTGGATGCCGAGGATCACCGGCAGCGCACCGCGATAGCCGAAATTGGCGCCGGTGGTGGCCAGCATGACATTGTTCGGCCCGGGCGTGGCGGACATCACAAAGCAATAGCTCATCAGGGGCAGGAGTTCGGTCATGGCAGGCAGTCGCAGCGTGGAGAAGGCCCCAGTCTAGAAGCGCGGCACGGCAGGGACAAGGCACAAGGCGCTGCATACAAGCACATGCTGTATCAGTCGAACGACTGCTACAGCGGCGATACAGTCAGCCCCGCGCGAACAAACATTTGGAAAGCGCTGTTTCTGTCCGGTTGCGGCCGACGGCGCCGAAGGGCATGGTCAATGTTGATAACGGACTTTAGCGTCCACCGTAGGCGCACAACGCAACTGGCGGATTGCCAGTGGGCTCAAGCGAGTCGAATTGTAATTTCGAAGGAGCTTCCACATTGGCTGGGATACCACCCCTTCATCAATGCCTGTCGAATAGCGCGCTCCACGACTGAGGGCGTAATAGCACGCGTAAAATTACCCAGCCAAATATCCGGACGTGCGATATCTGTTCTCACCAGAAGGATGGTTCGGCCACCGCTTTCAGATTCAACTGCGAAAGACAGATTCGTTTCCCCCATGGCCTGTGTATAGGCAGGTAGGCTGACCGACCATCGATATGGTAAAGAATCGACAATAATTCGGCGGCTTCCTTTTCTTGCAATGGACATGATATTTCCTGTGCTTCTGCTCCTGGATGCGGACTCAATCGATCAACGCAACACTTTAACTTAAATGCATCGTTGCAGAGTGGAAATGATGCGAAAGAAAAACCGAATCAATTGCGCTGCGCCCGTGGAAACCGAGATTAACGTTGCGAGAAGTTTAGCCGTGGAACGGGTGATATTGAAGACCTTGGCGGCTTCGCGGTCGGACAGTCCGGTTGCCGGTTCCACATAACGCGTTTCTGATAGGACGCGGGTCCTTGGCACGACCTTTTTCTCCTTGATGTAACATGCCAAGGTCAACAAAGAGGCTTATGAATTCAAACAACCAATCCGAGCCGGTTCGCGCCATAGATACCGTCGTATTCGACCTTGGCAATGTTCTTATCGAATGGAATCCAGCTTTTGCTTGAGCGCGGCAGAAGTCTCTGCCGGGTAGGGGATAGACAAGTCAGACCCGGTCTCTCTGTTGGATCAGGCAGCTACGAGATCTCACACCAGGAGCCTGGCAGCACAGCCAGGCCCTCAACACGATCCTTCGGTTTTTCATCCGGCAAGAACCATGGATATGGAAAGCCTAAGCTACCAGTGGCGTTTTGCCCCAGTAGCACCGTCCGCTTCCGCCCTATTGCGTTGAAAAACTCCAGTTGAGCACGCGATCTTCACGATTTGCCGCTGTCTAAGCAAAGAAAAGACGGAGGCTGCGATGATGGGACGTCAGGAAACCAAACGGGAGTTGTTCGTCTTGATT